>NZ_OLMK01000047.1 GCF_900290235.1 Streptomyces sp. MA5143a | reverse complement strand
GGTCGGTGTCACGCAGCGCGTCCACGGCGGCGAGGACGGCACCACGGGCGCGCCCGCCCTCCGGGACCCCGGCGGCGGCACGCTCGTACAACCGCGCGCCCTCCTCCAGGACCAGCTCCGTGTCGATGCCGGCCGGGACCTTGATCCGGGCGTGGTGGCGCCAGGTGGCGACCGGGTCGCCCCACGCCTCCACCGCGTACGTCCACCGGCCTTCGCTCGGCGCGGAGACGGTGGCGCCCCAGCGGTCCGTGCCCGGGGCGAGCTCCCGCATCGGCGTCCACGGGCCCGGACGGCCCTCCGGGTCCATCAGGACCACATTGGCGGCGACCGCGTCATGGCCCTCGCGGAAGACGATCGCCGAGATCTCGAACTCCTCGCCCACCACGGCCTTCGCGGGCCGGTGGCCGTGATGGACGGTGGGCCGTACGTCCAGAACCGGTATCCGGCCGACGGTCGCCGTGTCCGGGGGTGAGGCCGACGGCGCGGGCGGGCCGGTGTGCGCCCGGCGTGCGGGGCGCGCGGCGGCGCTCGGGGTGGCCGCGGCGGGGGTGCTGGTGTGCGCTGTGGTGGTACTGGTCGTCGGGGGTGCTGACGAGTGGTGCGTGGCGGGCATGACCGCTCCTGTCCGCGTCAACGTGGGTGGGCGGATGAGGGTGTGGGGAGGTGGGGCCAGCGGGATGTACCGGTGGAGCCTTCCCACACAGTGCGGGTGAGCATTCCGGCACTTTGTTAACTACTCACGCGTATGTCTACACACAAGACCGGCCTCGTCCGAGGGGGTCGAGGCCGGTCACTCTAGTCGCTTTGGGTAAAGGGACGTTCACCTGTGGTGTTACCGGGCCCTACGGGGCGTCGACGTGGAGAATCCGGTCCGGAGAGCCCGGAAATCTGTCCTTGACCTTGCCCGAAACCGCACCCTCCACCAGCTTTTCGGCCACCTGCGCCGGTGTCGCGGCGGGGTGGTCGGCCAGATACAGGGCGGCCGCGCCCGCGGCGTGCGGCGCCGCCATCGACGTACCCGAATAGGTGGCGGACCCGGTGTCGCTGCGGTGCGACGTGGAGGTGATGGACACGCCGGGCGCGAACAGGTCCAGGCTCGTGCCCCAGTTGGAGAAGGCGGCGCGGGTGTCCTTCTTTCCGGTGGCGCCGACCGTGATCGCCTGCTTCACCCGGGCGGGTGAGGAGAAGGAGGCGGCGACGGCGTCGTTGCCCGCGGCGACCGTATACGTCACCCCGGACGCTATGGAGGTGCGTACGGCGGCGTCGAGCTGGGCGTTGGCCGGGCCGCCCAGGCTCAGGTTGGCCACCGCGGGTTTCCTCGCGTGCCGGGTGACCCAGTCGATGCCCGCGATGACCCGGGCCGTCGTCCCCGCCCCCGCGTCGTCGAGGACGCGCACCGCGACCACCTTCGCCTTCTTGGCCACCCCGTATCGGGCGCCGGCGACCGTGCCCGCGACATGGGTGCCGTGGCCGTTGCCGTCCTGGGCCGTCCTGTCGTTCTGGACGAAGTCCCAGCCGTGGACGGCCCGGCCACCGAAGTCCTGGTGGGTGACGCGTACACCGGTGTCGATCACATACACGGTGGTGCCCCGGCCCGCCGACTCCGGCCAGGTGTAGCTCCTGTCGAGCGGAAGTCCCGCCTGGTCCAGGCGGTCCAGGCCCCAGGACGGCGGGTTCCGCCGGCTGCCGTCGTACCTGACCGCCGTGTCCTGCACGACGGACGCCACCCGTGGGTCCGCCGCGAGCCGCTTGGCCTGTTTCTCACCGGCGCTCACGGCATAGCCGTTGAGCACCGAGCTGTACATGTGGCGTATTTTCGCCCCGTACTTCCGGGCGATGCCCTTCCCCTCCTTCGACGGGGCCGCCGTCCCCGCCTTGAGGGTCACGATGTAACTGCCGCCGACGGAACCGGCGCCCCCGGCTCCGAGAACGCGTCCCTCCGGAGCGGCGTGCGCCGGTGCGGGGGCGACCGAGAGCACCGCGGCCGTGATGACCGCCGTGAGGCCTCCCGCCCAGCGCAGACGCCTGTTTCTCGCCTCTGCCCGGTCGTGCATGGATGCGACCCCCTCCTCGGTCGGCCGGTGCGCCACTCGGCAGCCTCTCGTGCGGGGTGAAGCCCCACAAGGTCGCCCAGAGGGGCGGAATCGGCCATACCGCCCGTGGCGGGACAGGGGCGGGCCGCGACGAATTCCGGACTGAACGCGGGGGAGCGGACTGCGCGGCCGGGGGGCCGGGGTACGGATGCGCCGTAATTGCATACCGAGGGACGCGCCGTGCTTGCGGACCCGCCCGCCCGCGCCGCTACCGTCGTGGTGACGAACGGTCGCACGCAACAGGTGCGTCCCCTTGGCCCGTACGTCCTGGCGTGAAGGTGGAATCCTCTGTGAAGGCCATCCGCAGATTCACCGTCCGACCCGTCCTGCCCGAAGCCCTTCAGCCGCTCAGCGAGCTGGCGCGCAATCTGCGCTGGTCCTGGCACGCGGAGACCCGTGACCTCTTCCAGTCGGTCGACCCCGAGTGCTGGGCCGCCTCCGGCGGCGACCCCGTACGCCTTCTCGGCTCCGTCTCCGCCCGGCGCCTCGCCGAACTCGCCGAGGACCGGCGCTTCCTGCGCCGGCTCACCGTGGTCGCCGACGAACTGCGCGACTACGTCACCGGCGACCGCTGGTACCAGACCCAGACCACGGAACCACCGGCCGCCGTGGCCTACTTCTCGCCCGAGTTCGGCATCACCGCCGCGCTGCCCCAGTACTCCGGCGGCCTCGGCATCCTCGCCGGCGACCATCTCAAGGCCGCCAGCGACCTGGGCGTGCCCCTGATCGGCGTCGGTCTGCTCTACCGGCACGGCTACTTCCGGCAGTCGCTGTCCCGGGACGGCTGGCAGCAGGAGCACTACCCCGTGCTCGACCCGAACGAGCTGCCCCTGGTGCCGTTGCAGGAGACCGACGGCTCCCAGGCCCGTGTCGACCTGGCGCTCCCCGGCGGCCGCCGGCTGCACGCCCGCGTCTGGCAGGCCCAGGTGGGTCGCGTGCCCCTGCTCCTGCTGGACTCCGACGTCGAGGAGAACGACCTCGGCGAACGGGGCGTCACCGACCGGCTCTACGGCGGCGGCAGCGAACACCGGCTGTTGCAGGAGATGCTGCTCGGTATAGGAGGTGTCCGGGCGGTCCGCACGTACTGCCGCCTGACCGGTCACGCCGAACCCGAGGTCTTCCACACCAACGAGGGCCACGCCGGCTTCCTGGGCCTCGAACGCATCGCCGAGCTCTGCGACGAGGGGCTCGACTTCGACGCCGGTCTGGAGGCGGTCCGGGCCGGCACCGTCTTCACCACCCACACCCCGGTCCCGGCCGGCATCGACCGCTTCGACCGGGAACTCGTGGCCCAGCACTTCGGCCCCGACGCCGAACTGCCCCGTATCGACGTCGAACGCGTTCTCGGCCTCGGGATGGAGACGTACTCGGGCGGCGACCCGAACGTCTTCAACATGGCGGTGATGGGCCTGCGGCTCGCCCAGCGCGCCAACGGGGTGTCCCTGCTGCACGGCCAGGTCAGCCGCGAGATGTTCTCCGGCCTGTGGCCGGGCTTCGACGCGGACGAGGTCCCCATCACCTCCGTCACCAACGGCGTGCACGCCCCGACGTGGGTGGCGCCCGAGGTGTTCCGGCTCGGCTCACGGCAGGTCGGCGCCGAACGCACCGAGGACGCCATGACGGTCGGCGGCTCGGACCGCTGGGACGCCGTGGCCGAGATCCCCGACGGCGACATCTGGGAACTGCGCCGCAACCTGCGCGAGCAACTGGTGCTGGAGGTACGGGAGCGCCTCGCCGCCTCCTGGCGCCAGCGCGGCGCGGGCACCGCCGAACTCGGCTGGATCGACGGGGTGCTCGACCCGGACGTCCTGACCATCGGTTTCGCCCGCCGCGTCCCCTCGTACAAGCGGCTGACGTTGATGCTGCGCGACCAGGACCGGTTGATGGAGCTGTTGCTGCACCCCGAGCGGCCGATCCAGATCGTCGTCGCCGGCAAGGCCCACCCGGCGGACGACGGCGGCAAGCGCCTCATCCAGGAGCTGGTCAGGTTCGCCGACGACCCGAGGGTGCGCCACCGGATCGTGTTCCTGCCGGACTACGGCATGGCGATGGCGCAGAAGCTGTACCCGGGCTGCGACGTGTGGCTCAACAACCCGCTGCGGCCGCTGGAGGCGTGCGGCACCAGCGGGATGAAGGCCGCGCTGAACGGGTGCCTCAATCTGTCGGTGCTGGACGGCTGGTGGGACGAATGGTTCCGGCCGGACTTCGGCTGGGCGATCCCCACCGCCGACGGCACGGCGACGGACGACGACCGCCGGGACGACCTGGAGGCCGCCGCCCTGTACGACCTGCTCGAACAGCGGGTGGCGCCCCGCTTCTACGAGCGCGGCCAGGGCGGACTGCCCGACCGCTGGATCGAGATGGTCCGCCAGACCCTCACCCACCTCGGCCCGAAGGTGCTGGCCGGCCGGATGGTCCGCGAGTACGTGGACCGTCTGTACGCGCCCGCGGCGCGCGCCCACCGCGCGCTGAACCCGGACACGGCACGGGAGTCGGCGCGCTGGAAGGCACGCGTCCGGGGCGCCTGGCACCGCGTGAAGGTCGACCATGTGGAGGCGTCCGCGGTGCCGACGAGCACCGCCGAACTGGGCGCCACGCTGATGCTGCGCGTCCGCGTGGACCTCGGGGAACTCGCCCCCGACGACGTCGAGGTGCAGGCGGTGTCGGGCCGCGTCGACTCCGAGGACCGGATCACGGACGCGGCGGGCGTCCCGCTGAAGCCGACCAGCGGGCCCGACGAGGAGGGCCGCTGGATCTACGAGGGCCCCCTGGCCCTGGACCGCACGGGCCCCTTCGGCTACACGGTCCGCATCCTCCCGTCCCACCGCCTGCTCGCCTCCCCGGCCGAACTGGGCCTGCTGGCGGTGCCGTCGGAGGAGACGGGGGAGGGGGCGGGGGTGCTGATGCGGTAGCCGGCCGGGCGGGTCCCGGCCGGTGTTCCCTTCTGTCGACGCGGTCGAGGGAGTCCGGGACCCGTGGTGGCGGAAAGGGCGGGACCGGCAGGACCGCAAGCACCAACAGCCGTGAGAACACGGGAAGGCCGGTCGTCCAGAACGTCCCCATACCGACCGGCCTCGGTGAACGTTGTGGAGCAGCTTCGTGAATCCGGGCGTACAAGACGCATCGGGCACCGCTCGGCGGAGCGGCTGCGTGCGCTGCGGTGGGCGCCGACATGAGCGGCAGCAGGACTTGGCTCGGCGTTCGCAGAGGAGTGGTTACTCCTTCGGGTCGCCCGCCAGCCTTCGGAGCACCAGCCCGCATCGGCGGGCGTACGCGTGTTGCAGGCCCCTCGTCGCCGCGCCGCCCGCTCGCGCGTACCACTTCGCCGGGCGGCTGTACGCCGTCACCGTCAGCCAGACCGTGCCGTCGCCCGTGCGGGCGACCACGAAGGACTCCTCGCCGGATTCGGGGTGGCCGGGGAGGGTGCCGTAGGCCCAGCCCTTGCGGCGGGGCTCGTCCACGGTCCAGACGACGCGGCAGGGGGCCTTGATGACGCCGCCCAGGGTGACGGTGACGTCGACGCCCGGCGCGGCCTCGGGCGCGTCCGTGTGGAGGCCCACGCCCAGCGCGCGGTGCATCTCCCAGGTGTGGACCGCGTGCGCCGCCCGTTCGAACAGGTCCGTGCCCTCGCCGAGGCGGGTGCGGACCTGCATCTCGTTGAAGCCGGGCGGGCAGCGGCCCTCGCGGGTCGCGCCGACGGCCTCGTAGGTGAAGCCGTCCGGGAGAGGGTGTGAGCCGTCGGTGTGGGACATGGGGCCAAAGCCTAGGGCGGTACCCGGAGTCGCCTTCTCTCCGGGTACCGCCCTCACACAGGCCGCGATGTGCTACGCGGTCACGTTGACCGCCGCCCACGTGGCGTTCACCGCGTTGTACTCCGCGCTGCCGGCGCCGTACAGGTCACGCGCCGCGTTCAGGGTCGCCGTGCGCGCGCCCTTGTAGTTGGTCGTCGAGGTCATGTACGTGGTCAGCGCCTTGTACCAGATCTGGACGGCCTTGGCGCGGCCGATGCCGGTGATCGTGGCGCCGTTGGAGGTGGGGGAGTTGTAGCTGACGCCGTTGATGGTCCTGGCGCCGCTGCCCTCCGACAGCAGGAAGAAGAAGTGGTTCGCCGGGCCCGACGAGTAGTGCACGTCGAGGCCGCCGAGGGACGACGACCAGTAGTTGGCCGACGAGCCGTCCTTGCTGGGCTGGTCCATGTACCGCAGCGGGGTGCCGTTGCCGCGGATGTCGACCTTCTCGCCGATGAGGTAGTCGCCCGGGTCCTTGGCGTTGGCCGCGTAGAACTCGACCGCCGTGCCGAAGATGTCGGAGGTGGCCTCGTTCAGACCGCCCGACTCGCCGGAGTAGTTCAGGCCCGCGGTGTTGGAGGTCAGACCGTGGGACATCTCGTGGCCCGCGACGTCCAGCGAGGTCAGCGGCTTGACGTTGCCGTCGCCGTCGCCGTACGTCATGCAGAAGCAGCTGTCGGACCAGAAGGCGTTGACGTACGCGTTGCCGTAGTGGACGCGGGAGTACGCGGCCACGCCGTTGTTCTTGATGCCGTTGCGGCCGAGGACGTTCTTGTAGAAGTCCCAGGTGACCTGCGCGCCGTAGTGGGCGTCCACCGCGGCGTTCTGGTCGGTGGAGGAGCTGGAGGCGCTGCCGGTACCCCAGATGTCGTCCGCGTCGGTGAAGAGCGTGCCGGTGGAGGACGACGTGGCGCGGGCCTTGTTGTAGGTCTTGTGGTTGCCGCGCCCGGCGTCGGTCAGGTTGTACGTCGAGCCCGACTTGGTGGTGCCGAGGGTGACCTGGCCGTTGTACTGGCTGTTGCCGGTACCGGTCTGGACGGCCTCCCACTCGTACAGCTTCTTGCCGGTCTCCGCGTCGGTGACGACGTGGAGTTCCTGCGGGGTGCCGTCGTGCTGGAAGCCGCCGACGACCGTCTCGTAGGCGAGGGCGGGCTTGCCGCTCGCGGCCCAGACGACCTTGCGCGGGGCCTTGTCGGCCGCGGTCTTGCTGGAGCCCTCGGCCTTGGCGGCCTTCAGCGCCTGCTTCTCGGCGGCGGCCTTCGTCACGTCCGCGGTGAGGTCCGCGACCTTCACGGTGGCCTTCGTCGCTCTGGTGACGCTCTTGACGGCGCCGGCCTTGCTCTCGTGGACGACGAGGTCGCCGCCGAGGACCGGGAGACCGCCGTAGGTGCGCTCGTAGCGGGTGTGGACCGTGCCGTCCGCGTCCTTGAGGACGTCACGGACGACCAGCTCCTCCTTGGCGCCGAGGCCTATCTCGTCGGCGGTCTCGGCGGTGGCCGCGTCCGCCTTCTTGATGAGGGCCGTGCGCGCGGCCGGCGTCAGCGCGACCGGGGCACCGGCGGACCGGGCCTTGTCGGCGGCCGGCGCGGGCTGGGCGGTGGCGCCGGTGGTCAGACCGGTGGTCAGCAGGGCACCGGCGGCGACGGCGGTCGCGATGGCCAGCGTGGTCCGCTTATGACGCGCGTAGAACGGAGTCACTCATGCTCCTTGGTGGGGGAGACCGGACCGGCGTGGGGTCGCCGTCCGGTGAACTGAAGTTACGAGTGCGGCGGTTGAGTGAAGAGTGACACCCGGACGCGTACATGTCAGGAGGTTCAAGTGATGTTGGCCGAAAGTCGACTGTCTAGAAATGTTGCCGCTGTGTAAATCGGCTTCGAACACGGCAAAGGGCCGATCAAGCGGATCCCGGAGAACGGCAAAGCGGGCGCCGCCCCGGGGGGTTGGATCCCCCGGGGCGGCGCCCTGTCGGTTCACGCCCTGTATACGAAGGGCCGCCCGGTTCCCTACGGGAACGTCAGCTTCCAGCTGTTGATGTAGCCGGTGTCCCGGGCCGCGTTGTCCTGGACCCTCAACTGCCACACACCGTTCGCGACTTCGGACGACGCGTTCACCGTGTAGGTGGTGTTGATGTTGTCCGAGCTGCCGCCGGTGCCGTACGCCTTCAGCGTGTACGCGGTGCCGTCGGGGGCGACGAGCTGCACCTGGAGGTCACCGATGTAGGTGTGGACGATGTCGACCGCCACCGCGAGGTTCGACGGCGCGTTGCCCGTCCGGCCGGAGACGGTGATCGGCGAGGTGACCGCCGCGCCGTTGTCCGGAATCGATACGTCGGCCGTGTTCTCGAACGACGTACCACCGCCCCCGCCGCCACCGGGCCGCGAGCCCACGTTGATGGCCGCCCACGCGTTCTGCACCGCCGTGTACTCGGCGGACGTGGTGCCGTACAGCTCACCGGTCGCCGCGAGGGTGCCGGTGCGGGCCGACGCGTAGTTGGTGGTGGAGGTGAACTTCGTGGTCAGCGCGCGGAACCAGATCTTCTCCGCCTTGTCCCGGCCGATGCCGGTGACCGGCAGGTTGTCCGAGGTGGGCGAGTTGTAGCTGACGCCGTTGATGGTCTTGGCGCCGCTGCCCTCCGACAGGAGGTAGAAGAAGTGGTTCGCCGGGCCCGACGAGTAGTGCACGTCGATCGAGCCGATGCCCGAGTACCACGCGTCCTTGGACGAGCCGTCCTTGCTCGGCTTGTCCATGTAGCGCAGCGGCGTGCCGTTGCCGTTGATGTTGATCTCCTCGCCGATGAGGTAGTCACCGACGTCGGAGCTGTTGTTGGCGTAGAACTCGACCGTCGAGCCGAAGATGTCCGAGGTGGCCTCGTTCAGACCGCCGGACTCGCCCGAGTAGTTGAGGCCGGCCGTGTTCGACGTGAGGCCGTGGGACATCTCGTGCGCGGCCACGTCGATCGACGTCAGCGGGTTGGCGTTGCCCGAGCCGTCGCCGTACGTCATGCAGAAGCAGGCGTCCTGCCAGAACGCGTTGACGTAGTTGTTGCCGTAGTGCACGCGGGAGTAGGCGCCGACGCCGTCACCGCGGATGCCGCTGCGGCCGTGCACGTTCTTGTAGTAGTCCCAGGTCAGCGCCGCGCCGTAGTGGGCGTCGGCGCCGGCCGACTCCAGGTTCGACGGGGTGCCGTTGCCCCACACGTCGTCCGGGCCGGAGAACAGGGTGCCGGTGCCGGACGTACCGCGGTTCAGGTTGTACGTCTTGTGGCCGCCGCGCGCGCCGTCGGTGAGGTTGTACGTCGACCCCGACTGCGTGGTGGTGAGGTCGACCGTGCCGGAGTACACCGTGTTGCCGGTGCCGGTCTCGACCGCCTCCCACTCGAACAGCTTCTCGCCGGTCCGGGCGTCCGTGACGACGTGCAGCTCCTGCGGGGTGCCGTCGTGCTGGAAGCCGCCGACGACCGTCTCGTACGCCAGGGTGGGCTTGCCGTTCGCGGCCCAGATCACCTTGCGCGGGGCGCGGTTGATCTCGGCGTCCTTGGCGTGCTCGGCCTTCGCCGCGCCGAGCGCCTGCTTCTCGGCCTTCGCGGCGGCGAGGGTCGGCTTGACCGAGGCGACCTTGATCGTGGCCTTGGTGGCCTTGACGACGCCCTCGGTGCTGCCCGCCTTCGAGGTCTTGACGACGAGGTC
This sequence comes from Streptomyces sp. MA5143a, assembly GCF_900290235.1. Lineage (GTDB taxonomy): Bacteria > Actinomycetota > Actinomycetes > Streptomycetales > Streptomycetaceae > Streptomyces. Next base: position 159,036 of record NZ_OLMK01000047.1, on the reverse strand, counting down.
GCCGCCGAGGACCGGGAGGCCGTCGTAGGTCCGCTCGTACCGGGTGTGCACGGTGCCGTCGCGGTCCTTGACCACGTCACGGACGACGAGCTTCTCCTTGGCGCCGAGGTTCAGCTCCTTCGCCGTCTCCGCCTTGCCGGCGTTGGCCTCGCGTATCAGCTCGGCCCGCTGGGAGGGGCTGAGCTTCATGGAGACCGTGCCCTTGCCCGCGGCCGACGGTGCCTTCTCCGGGGCGGCGGTGGCGGCGCCCGACTGGACGGCGGCGGCCAGCAGGGCGGTGACGGCGACGAGCGCGCCGGTGGCGACGCGTCGCTGCGTGGAACGGGAACGGACGTCGCTCGTGTGGGAGGTGCGTCTGTGGGACTGGCGTCTCAACACTGACTCCTTCTGCATGGCCGCGGTTCGCGCGGCCAGGGGAGACCGGGCGGTTGGTGGCCGCCCGGGCAGAACAAGGGGTGGAACGCGAACACCACATGCGTGGGAGGTGCTCCGCGGCACGGCGGGGGGAGCTTGTGAGGTTGCTGTGACGCGGATGTGGGCAGCGTGGCAGGAGATCGCGCCATCTGTCAGGAGCGCGTCAACAAGTTGGCCGGAAATCGTTCGTTGACCGGAGGGTCATGTTCGATATACGGGTTGTTGGCTGGACCGTCGACCAAGGGGGCGTCGGCCCGGGGCGGCAGGGCCTCGTCAGGCGGGGCGCTCGCCGTGCCACCTCTCCCACAGCGCCGCGTACGCTCCACCCGCGCCCACCAGCTCGTCGTGGGTGCCCAGTTCGGTGAGCCGCCCGTCCTCCATGACGGCGACCCGGTCCGCGTCGTGGGCGGTGTGCAGACGGTGGGCGATCGCGATGACCGTCCGGCCCTCCAGGACCGCGGCGAGGGCGCGTTCGGTGTGGCGGGCGGTGGCGGGGTCGAGCAGGGCCGTCGCCTCGTCGAGGATGAGCGTGTGCGGGTCCGCGAGGACCACCCGGGCGAGGGCCAGCTGCTGGGCCTGGGACCCGTCCGTACGGCGACCGCCCTCGCCGAGGCGGGTGCCGAGCCCGTCGGGCAGGTCGTGGACCCAGCCGTCGGCGCCCACGGCCGTCAGCGCGGCCCACAACTCCTCCTCCGTGGCGGAGGGTTCGGCGATGAGGAGGTTGTCGCGGACCGTCCCGAGGAACACATGGTGCTCCTGGGTGACCAGGACGACCTGACGGCGCAGCCGCTCCGGGCCGAGGCCGACGACGGGGACCCCGCCGACCGTCACCGAGCCCTCCGTGGGCGCGTCGATTCCCGCCAGCAGCCTGCTCAGGGTGGTCTTCCCGGCGCCGGACGGGCCGACCACGGCCAACCGTTCACCCGGCCTTACGGTCAGGTCGACACCGCGCAGCACCTCGCCGCCCCGCTCGTACGCGTACCGCACGCCGGTCACGTCGATCCGGTCGTCCGCCGGCTCCGGCGACCGCACCGGGACCGTCCGCGGCGCGCGGGCCAGGCCCTCGACCCGGGCGAACGAAGCGCCGCTGGACTGCAACTGCTCGATCCGCATCAGGATCTCGTCCAGCGGTCCGCTCAACTGCTGCAGATACAGGGCCGCCGCGACCACCGCGCCCAGGCTCATCGAGCCCCGCTCGTGCAGCACCCCGCCGACCAGCAGGACGGTCACCACCGGTACGAGGTAGGAGACCTCGACGCCCGGGAAGAACACCGTCCGCAGGGACAGGGTGTGGAACCGCCGGCGCCGGGAGACCTCCAGCGCGTCCCGGCTCGCGGCGATCCGCCGCCGCTCCAGCCGCAGCGCCTCCACCGTCCGCGCGCCGGACGCGGTGGCCGCGACGATCTCCGCGACCTCGGAACCGGCCGCGCCCTCCGCCAGATACCCGGCGCGCGCCCGGCGCAGATACCAGCGCAGCACGAACCAGATGCCGGTGAGGCCGCACAGTCCGCACACCCCGAGCAGCGGGTCCAGGGCGAAGACCGCGCCGATCAGGAACAGCGCCTGCACGGTGTTGATGAGCAGCTCGGGGCCCGAGTCGCGCAGGGTCTTGCCGACGGTGTCCACGTCGGCGGTGCCGCGCGCCGTGAGGTCACCGGTGCCGGCCCGCTCCACGACCGACGCGGGCAGGGCGAGGGCGCGATCCACGAACTCCTCGCGGACCCGTGCGAGGACGCGTTCGCCGAACCGGTGCCCCACGTAGCGGGCCCAGCGGGCCAGCAGCAGCTGCGCCACCGCGCACAGCAGGATGGCCAGGGCCAGCCGGTCCACCGCGCCGACCCCCGCCCCGCCGCGCACCTCGTCGATGATCCGCCCCAACAACCAGGGCCCGGCGAGCCCCGTCCCGGCCGCGGCCCCGTTCAACGCCAGCACGGCGAGAAACGCCCGCCCGTCCCCCCGCACCAGCCGCACGGCGGCCCGCCGCACATCGGCGGGCCGGGCGATGGGGAGGCGGGAGGAGGACGGGCCGTCGGTAGGGGAGCCGGGGTCGGAGTCAGAGGTACGGGAGGCGCCGGCGGGGCCCGCGGCGGAGGGGCGGTAAGCGGCGCGTCCGGTGCCGGTGGTGCCGGTGGTGCCGGTGGGCATGGTGCCTGCGCCGGCGGAGCCGGTCGTGGGGTGTCCGGTGTCGGTGGAGCGTTTGGTGGCGGAGCCCGCCGTGGGGAGTCCGGCGTCCGCGGCGCCCTCGGCGGTGGAGCCCTCGCTGGACGCCGGGTATGGGGAGGAGCCGTCGGAAGCCGCGGACGTGGGGTCCGTCGGGCCCTCGGGGGAGCGTGTCGTCACCGTACGGCCTCCTCTGCGGCCGCCTCGTGCGTGCCCGCCCTCGTCCCCTCGTCCTCGTCCTCACCGGCGTCCCGGGCCACCAATGCCCGGTAGCCCGGCTCTGTCGCCAGGAGTTCGCGGTGGGTGCCGGTGGCCGTCGTCTTGCCCTCGGCCAGGTAGACGACCGTGTCCGCGTGGTCCAGGACGAGAGGGGACGTCGTGGTGACCACGGTCGTGCGGCCCTCGCGGGCCGTCCGCAGGCGTTGGGCCACGCGGGCCTCCGTGTGCGCGTCGAGCGCCGACGTCGGCTCGACCGCCAGCAGGATCTCGGCGTCGGCCAGCAGCGCCCGCGCCAGCCGTACCCGCTGCCGTTGGCCCCCGGACAGGTTGCGCCCCTGGGCGTCGATCGCCGAGTCGAGCCCGTCCGGCAGGCCCTGCACGATGTCGTCGGCGACGGCCGCGCGCACCGCCTCCGCGATCTCCGCGTCGGACGGCTCCGTACGGCCGCCCAGCAGCTCCCGCAGCCGCCCCGCGAACAGGTCCGCCTCGTGGTCGGCGATCAGGATCCGCTCCCGGACCCGCGCCAGCGGGATCTCGTCGAGGGGGACGCCGCCCCAGGTCACGGCCGTCGGCATGTACCGTCCGAGCCGGTCCACGATCAGTGCCGCGTCGGCGGGCCGGTCGCCGGCCAGCGCGGTCAGCCGGCCCGGCAGCACCCTTACGCCCGACTCGGGGTCGTGCAGCGCCGACGGCTCCGCGGGAGCGTCCCGCGTGCCGTGGTCCGGCAGCGGCTCCAGGTCCAGGAACCGGATGACGCGCCGCGCCGCCACCACCCCGCGGCTCACCTCGTACCCCCAGTCGACGAAGTACGACACCGGCCGCACCAGCACCGTCACGTATCCGTACACCGACACCAACTCGCCCACGGTGATGGCGCCCTGGGCGGCCAGCCGCGCCGCCAGCCAGGTCACCACCGCGAGGAACAGCGTGGGCAGCCCCACCCCCAGCGCCTGGAGCCAGCTGGTCACCGAGCCGACCCGGTAGCCCTGGGCCCGCAGCCGCTGCGAGTCGCGGTGGAACGCGTCGGCGACGAGGCCCTTGCCGCCGAGGCCGTTGAGGACGCGCAGCCCGCTCGCGAGGTCCGCGATCCGCGCGGTCAGCACCCCCTGCCGTTCCCGGTACTCCGCCTCGGTGCCCTGGAGCCGCCGCAGCAACGGCCCCACCAGGACGGCCATCAGCGGCATCCCGAGCAGCACGACCGTCGCGATCGGGACGGACACGGAGAACAGCAGCCCCGCGACCACCAGATACGCGGCCAGCGCGCCCGCGCCCGGCCCGATGACCGTCAGCGAGGACGAGATCGTGTTGACGTCGCCCACCCCGATCGTGACGACCTCACCGGCACCGACCCGCCGCGGCAGCGCGGCGCCCAGCCGGACCGCGTGGTCCATCACCACCTTCACGGTGCGGAAGTTGGCGTCCATCCGCACCCGGGTCATGGTGCGGTGCCGCATGATGCTCAGCCAGGCGTTGAACGCACCCACCCCGAACAGGGCCGTCGACCAGCCGACCAGCGCCCGGTGGTCGCCGGGCAGGAGACCCTCGTCGATGGCCCGCGACAGCATGTACGGCGTCGCCGCGAGCAGCACCATCCACACGCAGGAGATCAGCGAGCCGAGTGCGGAGCGGCCAGCCTGCCTCCTCACCAGCCACCAGAGGTAGCGGGCCCCGCCCCGGCGGTCGGGGACGCCCGGGTCCTCGTACGCGTCGATCATCGGGCCCCCGGTTCCTCCCGCCGGACGGACGTGTCGCACGCCGGGTCGCATGGCGTGCGTGCCGTACGCCGGACTGGTCGTCGTGATACGGACGTGCTGTGGTCCGAACTGATCGTATTCCGGACGTTTTCCGGTCCGGACGCGGCGTGTCCACGGACCTGTCGTTCGTAGTGGGCGGCCGTGCGCCGTGCGCCGCGCGGCCGCTACGCCAGGCTGTCCCGCCACGCCTGATGCAGGTCGGCGAAGCGGCCCTCGCCCGCGATGAGTTCCGCGGGGGTGCCGTCCTCGACGATCCGGCCCTGCTCCATGACCAGCACGCGGTCGGCGATCTCCACCGTCGACAGCCGGTGGGCGATCACCACGGCCGTACGGCCCTGGAGGACCGTGGACATGGCGCGCTGCACGGCCCGTTCACCGGGGATGTCGAGGGAGCTGGTGGCCTCGTCGAGGATGAGGACGGCCGGGTCGGCGAGCAGCGCGCGGGCGAACGCCACGAGCTGGCGCTGCCCGGCGGAGATGCGCCCGCCCCGCTTGCGTACGTCGGTGTCGTAGCCGTCGGGGAGCGCGCTGATGAAATCGTGGGCGCCGATGGCCTTGGCGGCGTGTTCGATCTCCTCGCGGGTGGCGTCGGGGCGGCCGATGGCGATGTTCTCGGCGACCGTGCCGGAGAACAGGAACGCCTCCTGGGTGACCATCACCACCCCGCGCCGCAGCTCGGGCATCGCGAGGTCGCGCAGGTCGACCCCGTCGAGGAGGATCCGCCCGGACGAGGGGTCGTAGAAGCGGGCCAGCAGCTTGGCGAGCGTCGACTTGCCCGCGCCGGTGGAGCCGACCACGGCGACCGTGCTGCCCGCCGCGAGGGTGAGGTCGAAGCGGGGCAGGACCTCGCCGCCGGTGCGGTACGCGAACCGTACGCCGTCGAAGACGACCTCGCGGCCCGGCATCCCGGAGACCGCGGCGGGCAGCTCCCTCGCCTCCCTCGGCTCGGGCACCGACGGCCGCTGGGCCAGCAGCCCCGCGATCTTCTCCAGCGAGGCGGCCGCCGACTGGTAGGAGTTGAGGAACATGCCGAGCCGGTCGATGGGGTCGTACAGCCGCCGCAGGTACAGCACCGCCGCCGCCAGCACACCCAGCGCGAGCGACTCGGACGCCACCCGGTACGCGCCCCACAGCACGATCGCGGCGACCGTGACGTTGGCGACCACCCGGGAGCCGACGACGTACCGGGCCATCTCCAGGATGGCGTCGCCGTTGGTGCGCTCGTGGTGGCTGTTCAGGCGGCGGAACTCGGCGTCGTTCGCCTTCTCGCGGCGGAACGCGCGCACCGGGCGGATGCCGTTCATCGTCTCCGCGAACTTCACGATCACGGCGGCGATCGCGGTGGACCGGGCCGCGTACACCCCGGCCGCCCGCCGCTGGTACAGCCGTACGAGCCCGTACAGCGGCACGAACGACGCCAGCGCGGCCGCGCCGAGCCCGAGGTCCAGCCAGAGCAGCATCGCCGAGATGTAGACGAAGGCGAGGATCACGGTGATGAGTTCCTGGAGACCCTCGTCGAGCAGCTCCCGCAGCGACTCGACGTCCGTGGTGGAGCGTGAGATCAGCCGGCCCGAGGTGTACCGCTCGTGGAAGTCGATGCTCAGTGCCTGCGCGTGCCGGAAGATCCGGCCGCGCAGATCCAGCAGCACGTCCTGGTTGACCCGCGCGGACGCCCCGATGAACGCGAACTGCAGCAGGCCGGCCGCGAGCGCGCACACCAGGTACGCCACGCCCACGGTGATCAGCGGCCCGTGCCGGCCGTCCCGGAACGCCGGGACGGCACGGTCGATGGCGTACGCCACCAGCAGCGGGCCCGCCTGCACCGCCGCCTGCTGGAGCAGGAGCAGCACGCTCGTGAACGCGACCCGCGCCTTCATCGGCGCGAGCAGGGACCGCAGCAGCGCGAGGGTGGCGCCCGGCGGGGTGGGCAGGTCGTCGTGGTCGAAGGGGTCGGCCACCCCCTGCTCGACGGGGCGTTCGTCGCCGTCCGGTTCCCTGTTCGGCGCGGTGGTCGTGGGCGCCGTCATCGCGCGTCCCCCTCGGTCTCCTCGGTGCCCGACATCAGATGGGCGTACTCGGCGTTCGTCCGCAGCAGCTCGTGATGGGTGCCCACGGCGGCGACACGGCCGCCGGACAGCAGCGCCACCCGGTCGGCCAGCAGCACCGTCGACGGGCGGTGCGCCACGATGAGGGCCGTCGTCTCCGCGAGCACCCGGCGCAGCGCCGCCTCCACCGCGGCCTCCGTGTGCACGTCCAGCGCGGACAGCGGGTCGTCCAGCACCAGGAAGCGGGGCCGTCCGACCACCGCGCGCGCCAGCGCCAGCCGCTGCCGCTGCCCGCCGGAGAGGCTGAGGCCCTGCTCCCCCACCTGCGTGGCGGTGCCGTCGGGCAGGCTGTGCGCGAAGTCGGCCTGTGCGATGGCGAGGGCCCGGTCCAGCTCCGGCTGCCCGGCGTCCGGTCCGGCGCCCATCAGGACGTTCTCGCCGACGGTCGCGGAGAACAGCGTCGGCTCCTCGAAGGCGACGGAGACCTTCGCCCGCAGCTCCTCCCTCGGCATCCCGGCGATGTCCTCGCCGTCCAGGGTGATCCGGCCGCCGGTCACCTCGTGCAGCCGGGGCACGAGCGCGGTGAGCGTCGTCTTGCCCGAGCCGGTGGCGCCGACGAGCGCCATGGACTCACCGGGCCGGATGTGGAGGTCGATCCGGTCGAGGACGGGGGGCGTGTCGGCGGACGCGTCGGGATAGCGGAACCGCACGCCGTGGAACTCCAGGCCGCCCCGCACCGCCTCCGCCGCGGGCCGCCGGTCACCCCCGGTGCCGTCGGCGCGCTCCGGCCCGCCGTACTTCGGCTCGGCGCTCTCCGGCTCGGCGTCCAGTACCTCGAAGTACCGCTCGGTCGCGGTGGCCGCCTCCTGGCTCATCGCCAGCAGGAAGCCGATGGAGTCCACCGGCCACCGCAGCGCGAGCGCCGTCGACAGGAACGCCACCAGCGTCCCGGCGGACAGCGCGCCGTCCGCCACCTGCACCACACCCACGACGAGCGCCGCCCCGATGGCGAGTTCGGGCAGGGTGATGATGACGCCCCAGATCGCGGAGAGCAGCCGCGCCTTGCGCAGCTCCGTGCCCCGCAAAGTCCGGGACAGCTCACGGAACGCCCGCGCCTGGCTGCGGTGCCGCCCGAACCCCTTGATGATCCGGATGCCGAGGACGCTCTCCTCGACGACCGTGGTCAGGTCGCCCACCTGGTCCTGGGCGAGTCGCGCGACCGCCGCGTACTTCCGCTCGAAGGCGACACAGGTGACGATCACGGGTACGGCGGGCCCGAGGATGACCAGACCGAGCGTCCAGTCCTGCATCAGCATGATGATCACACCGACAAGGATCGTCACCGCGTTGACCAGCAGGAACGTCAGCGGGAAGGCGAGGAACATCCGCAGCAGCGACAGATCCGTCGTGGCGCGCGACAGCAGCTGACCGGAGGCCCACCGGTCGTGGAAGGCGACCGGCAGCCGCTGGAGATGCCGGTAGAGGTCGGCCCGCATCGACGCCTCGACCCCCGCGAGCGGCCGCGCCACGAGCCAGCGCCGCAGCCCGAACAGCAGCGCCTCGGCGAGCCCGAGCAGCAGCAGGTACAGCGCGCCGAGCCATACGCCCGCCGGGTCGCGGTCCGCGACCGGCCCGTCCACCATCCACTTCAGGACGAGCGGGATGACCAGGCCCACGCAGGACGCGACTATCGCGACGGCCGCGGCCACGGACAGCCGCGCCCGCACGGGCCGGACATACGGCCACAGCCGCAGCAGGCTGCGTACGGCGGACCGCCCCTCGGCCTGCCGGCCGGTCCGCGGCTCGGGTCCCTGGGGCTGCTCTCGGTCCTGGGTCTGGTCGGGTTCCTCGGCGGTTGCACGTGTCGTGGGCATCAGCAGCGAGCCTACGGATTGCCACTGACATCGCCCACCGAGTTTTGGCCGGACCCCCCTCGGCCATCGGTCCTACGACCGGTGCCGCGCGGGGTCGTACCCCCTACATCAACCGATCGGCTGACGGCGTTTCGAGCGGGGCGGCCGATGCGCCCGCCCGGCTCCCAGCGGGCCCCTCGACCCATGCCCCCTACGACATCCACCTCCGTACCCGGCTGTGCCCCTCTCGTCGTCGAGGTCACCGGTCTGCGCAAGTCCTACGGTGGCCGGACCGCCGTCGACGGTGTCTCCTTCACCGTCGACGAGGGCGAGATCTTCAAGATCCCCGGCCCCAACGGCGCCGGCAAGACCACCACCGTCGCATGCGTCGAGGGCCTGCGCGTCCCCGACGCGGGCCGTGTCCGCGTCGCCGGACACCCGGTTCGGCAAGCTCTCCGGCGGCCACAACAGCGCCTGTTCATCGCGCTGGCCCTCATCGGCAACCCCCGGATCGTCGTCCTGGACGAGCTGACCACCGGCCTCGACCCGCGGGCCCGCAGGGACACCTGGAACCTCATCGAGGACGTCCGCGCGAACGGCGTGACCGTGCTGCTCGTCACGTACTTCATGGGCTGACCGCGCCCCCTACGCCACCACCCGCAGCAGCAGCACCGTCCGCGCCGGCACCTCGACCGCCGCGCCCGCCCGACACACCACCCCGGGCGCCTCCGTCTGCTCCTCCCGCGACGTGTCGACGACGACCTCGTACCGTTCGGCCCACGGCGTCCCCGGCAGCACGAACTCCACGGGGCGGTCCCCCGCGTGCAGGACCGCGAGGAAGCTGTCGTCCAGGACGGCGGCGCCGCGCGCGTCCCGCCCCGGGATGTCACGGCCCGAGAGGTACATGCCGAGGGTCGCGGCCGGCGCGTACCAGTCCCCCTCGGTCATCTCACTGCCGCGCGCCGTGAACCACGCCAGGTCGCGCAACCCGTCCGCCGAGTGCGCCCGGCCCGAGAAGAAGGCCCGACGGCGCAGCACCGGGTGCTCGTGGCGCAGGGCGATCAGCCGCGCCGTCAGCTCGAACAGCGCCTTCCAGCCGGGGTCCTCCAGCAGCCCCCAGTCGAGCCAGCTGATCTCGTTGTCCTGGCAGTACGCGTTGTTGTTGCCCCCTTGGGTCCGCCCCAGCTCGTCCCCGGCGACCAGCATCGGCACCCCCGTGGACAGCAGCAGCGTCGTCAGCAGGTTCCGCAACTGGCGGCGCCGCAGCGCCCGCACCCGCTCGTCGTCCGTCTCGCCCTCGGTGCCGCAGTTCCAGGACCGGTTGTCGTCCGAGCCGTCCCGGTTGCCCTCCCCGTTCGCCTCGTTGTGCTTGCGCTCGTACGACACGAGGTCCCGCAGGGTGAAACCGTCGTGCGCGGTGATGAAGTTGACCGACGCGTACGGCCGCCGCCCGCCCCACGCGTACAGGTCGCTCGACCCCGACAGCCGGTAGCCGAGGTCCCGCACATCGGGCAGCGCCCCCCGCCAGAAGTCCCGCACGGCGCCCCGGTAGCGGTCGTTCCACTCCGTCCACAGCGGGGGGAAGGCGCCCACCTGGTAGCCGCCCGAGCCCACGTCCCACGGCTCGGCGATCAGCTTCACCCGCCGCAGCACGGGGTCCTGGGCGATGACCGCGAGGAACGGGGAGAGCATGTCGACGTCGTGCATCGAGCGGGCCAGCGCCGCCGCCAGGTCGAAGCGGAAGCCGTCCACCCCCATCTCCGTCACCCAGTACCGCAGCGAGTCGGTGATCAGCCGCAGCACATGCGGCTGGACCACGTGCAGGGTGTTCCCACAGCCCGTGTAGTCCGCGTAGTGACGGGCGTCGCCCTGGAGGCGGTAGTAGCCGCGGTTGTCGATGCCCCGCAACGACAGGCTCGGGCCGCGCTGGTCCGCCTCCGCCGTGTGGTTGTAGACCACGTCGAGGACGACCTCGATGCCGGCGGCGTGCAGCGCCCGCACCATCCGCTTGAACTCCCCGACCTGCTGCCCGGCGGTCCCCGACGCCGCGTACGCCGCGTGCGGCGCGAAGTAGCCGATCGAGTTGTAGCCCCAGTAGTTCCGCATGCCCCGCCGCAGCAGATGATCCTCGTGGGCGAACTGGTGCACCGGCAGCAGCTCCACCGCCGTCACGCCCAGCTTCACCAGGTGCTCGATCGCCGCCGGGTGCGCGAGCCCCGCGTAGGTGCCGCGCAGCTCCTCCGGGATGCCGGGGTGCAGCTGGGTGAACCCCTTGACGTGCAGCTCGTAGATGACCGAGTCCGCCCACGGGGTCTTGGGCCGCCGGTCGTCCATCCATTCATCGTCGGGGCTGTCGTCGTGCACGACGACGCCCTTCGGCACGTACGGCGCCGAGTCCCGCTCGTCGCGCACGGTGTCCGCGACATGCTGTTCGGGCCAGTCCCTGACGTGCCCGTACACCTCCGGCGGCAGGCTGAACTCGCCGTCCACGGCCCGGGCGTACGGGTCGAGGAGCAGCTTCGCCGGGTTCCAGCGGGCGCCGGTCCACGGGTCCCAGCGGCCGTGCACCCGGTAGCCGTACCTCCGGCCCGGCAGCACACCGGGCACGAAGCCGTGCCAGATCTCGTGCGTCAGTTCGGTCAGCTTCAGCCGTGTCTCCTCGCCCTCCGGGGAGAAGAGGCACAGCTCGACGGCCTCCGCCCCGCCCGCCCACAGCGCGAAGTTCGTCCCGGCGACCCCGTCCGGCCCCACCCGGAAGCGCGCCCCGAGCGGTGTCGGGGCACCGGGCCACACGGGCAACGGCGGCCCCGCCCCGCCAGGCCTGCCGTTGAGCACGGCGGCCCGACGCGCGGCCGGTACCCCGCGCGTCTCCTCCACTGCCTCCTGCTCGGCTGCGCTCGACACCACGGCCTCCCGCGACTCGGTGGGCCGACGCGAAAACGGGGCCGGGAGTCCCAGCCCCGGAACCCGCCGCCCCAGGGGGTGTTGTGACAGCCCCGCACAACACCCCCCTCGAACTGACGGACAGGTCCCTGCTCCCCGTCGAGTTGTCTCCCATGGTTCTGCCCAGAGCACGCCTCGCACTCACGTTTCCCGGGGGCGTGCGCCGTCGTTGGGCCGCACGTGAACCACGCACAGACGCACGCGCGCCGCCCCGGCGCCGCGCCGGCCGCCGTACTGGTCGCGGCCGGCCTGCTGGCCGCCGTCGCCGGATGCACCCCCACACCCCCGCCGACCAGTGAGAAAGCTCCGGACGACACGATCCGGGTCACCCCCGAGGACGGCAGCAAGGGCGTGCGCCCGGAGCAGCGCTTCGAAGTACGGGTGCCCAGTGGGCGCCTGGAGTCCGTCAAGGTGGTGAAGTCGCAGGACGCCCAGGAGTCACCCGTTCCGGGCCGGGTGTCCGCCGACGGGCTGACCTGGCGCCCCACCGGCTCACGGAAGCTCGCGCTGGCCGCGAAGTACACCGTCGACGCGGTCGCGCTGGACACCCACGGCCGCCGCTCCGCCCGGCACATCACATTCCGCACGTATGTCCCCGACAAGCGTTTCATCGCGTACGTCGCCCCGGAGAACCGCTCCACCGTCGGCACCGGGATGATCGTCTCCCTGGAGTTCAACCGGGAGATCGAGAACCGCGCGGCCGTCGAACGCGCCGTCCGCGTCACCGCGGAGCCCGCCGTCGAGGTCCGCCCGCACTGGTTCGGCGGGGGCCGCCTCGACTTCCGCCCCGAGACGTACTGGAAGCCCGGCACGAAGGTCACCGTCGCCCTGCGGCTGCGTGACGTCGAGGGGGCGCCCGGCGTCTACGGCCGGCAGTACCGGACGTTCTCGTTCACCATCGGCCGCCACCAGGTCAGCGTCGTCGACGCGGCCCTGCACACCATGCGCGTCCAGCGCGGCGACGGGGTGCTCGCCACCCTGCCCGTCACGACCGGGGCGCCCGGCACGACCACGTACAACGGGAAGATGGTCGTCACCGAGATGCTGGAGGTGACCCGGATGGACGGAGCCACGGTCGGCTTCAAGAAGGCCGACGGCAAGGGCGAGTACGACATCCCCGACGTTCCGCACGCCATGCGCCTGACCACCTCCGGCACCTTCCTGCACGGCAACTACTGGGCCCCGGACGCCTTCGGCCGGGCCAACGTCAGCCACGGCTGCGTCGGCCTGCGCGATGTGAGGGGCGGCAGCTCCAGTACTCCCGCGGGCTGGTTCTTCGACCGCAGCCTCGTCGGGGACGTCGTGGAGGTCGTCAACAGCCACGACAAAAAGGTCGCTCCCGACAACGGACTCGGCGGGTGGAACATGGGGTGGAAGGCATGGAAAGCGGGTGCCGCGGTGAAGTAACCGACATAGCCGTACGCGCGCGGCGGGCGTCCGGGGGTGGGGCCGGACCGGGGACCGGGGCTCGGATTGTTCAAGTTGGGACTGAACGGTGACATTCGCCGGGGCCAATCCCATCCGATCATCTGGTTAATGTACGTGCGGACGCGCGTGCTGCGCGGAGGGGTGCGGGCCTGCTCAAGGCCGTGCGAGGGGAGACAAGAGAGTTGAACGGGCGACCGATATCGGGGGCGTCGGTTGGCGCGCGGGCACGGGGGAGCAAGGGGGTCCTGGCACTGCTGCTGGGCCTGCTGATGCTCGCCGTCACCGCGTGCGGGGGCGGAGGCGGGGGGTCCGACTCCGGCTCCGACGGCGACAAGGGCAAGGGCTCGGACAAGAGCGCTTCCGGCAAGGCGGCCACCGAGCCGTCGCAAGCGGTGGTCTCCATCGCTCCGAAGAACAAGGCCAAGGACGTGGCCACCAGCGGTGCCCTCAAGGTCACCGCCACCAAGGGCAAGCTGTCCGAGGTCACCGTCGAGGACGGCGAGGGCAAGAAGATCGCCGGCGAGATCACGGACGGCGGCGCCACCTGGACGCCGTCCATCCACCTCAACTCGGCCACCGAGTACAAGGTGCACGCCGTCGCGAAGGACACCGAGGGGCGTGAGGCGGCCGAGGAGTCGTCCTTCACCACGCTGACCCCGAAGAACACCTTCGTCGGCATCTTCACCCCGGAGGACGGTTCGAAGGTCGGCGTCGGCATGCCGTTCTCGATCCGCTTCACCCGCGGCATCACGGCCCCCGAGGACGTCGAGAAGGCCATCACCATCAAGACCGAGCCGCCCGTCGAGGTGGCCGGCCACTGGTTCGGCAACGACCGCCTCGACTTCCGCCCGGAGAAGTACTGGGCGGCCGGCACGAAGGTCACCGTCGACCTCAACCTCGACGGTGTCGAGGGGCGCGACGGCGTCTACGGCGAGCAGAACAAGAAGGTCTCCTTCACCATCGGCCGCAGCCAGGTCTCCGTCGTGGACGTAAAGAAGCTCACGATGAAGGTGAAGCGCGACGGCAAGCTCATCAAGACCATCCCCGTGACCACCGGCAAGCCCGGCATGGAGACCTGGAACGGCCAGATGGTCATCAGCGAGCGCCTGCGCGTGACCCGGATGAACGGCGAGACCGTCGGCTACGGCGGCGAGTACGACATCAAGGACGTGCCGGACGCCATGCGCCTGACGAACACCGGCACCTTCATCCACGGCAACTACTGGGGCGGGGACGCCTTCGGCAACTACAACGCCAGCCACGGCTGCATCGGTCTGCGCGACACCCGCGGCGGCTACGACCGCAAGGCCCCGGGCGGCTGGTTCTTCGACCACTCGATGGTCGGTGACGTCGTGGTCGTGAAGAACTCCAACGACCGTGTCGTCGACCCGGACAACGGCTACAACGGCTGGAACATGTCCTGGGACAAGTGGAAGGCGTAGTCCTTCCAGCCGGACGGGCATAGCCCTTCCGGTCGGACGTACGGCTCCGGTGTGCTGTGACGCAGCACACCGGAGCCGCTGTCGTTAGTCCCCGTTAACCTGCCTGCATGACTGTGCATCTCGAAGTCGCCGAAGGCGTCGGCACCATCCGCCTCGACCGCCCCCCGATGAACGCCCTGGACATCGCCGTCCAGGACCGCCTCAAGGAGCTCGCCGAGGAGGCGGCGGGGCGTGACGACGTCCGCGCCGTCATCCTCTACGGCGGGGAGAAGGTGTTCGCGGCGGGCGCGGACATCAAGGAGATGCAGGCGATGGACCACGCGGCGATGGTCGTCCGCTCCCGCGCCCTCCAGGACTCCTTCAGCGCGGTGGCCCGCATCCCCAAACCGGTCGTCGCGGCCGTCACCGGCTACGCCCTGGGCGGCGGTTGCGAGCTGGCGCTGTGCGCGGACTACCGCATCGCCGGGGAGAACGCGAAGCTCGGCCAGCCGGAGATCCTGCTCGGGGTGATCCCGGGCGCGGGCGGCACCCAGCGGCTGTCCCGGCTGATCGGCCCCTCCAGGGCCAAGGACCTCATCTTCACCGGCCGTATGGTCAAGGCCGACGAGGCCCTCGCGCTCGGCCTCGTGGACCGGGTCGTCCCGGCCGACGAGGTGTACACGGCCGCGCACGAGTGGGCCGCGAAGCTCGCCCAGGGTCCGGCGATCGCGCTGCGGGCGGCCAAGGAGTCGATCGACGCGGGCCTGGAGACCGACCTGGAGACGGGGCTCGCGATCGAGCGGAACTGGTTCGCCGGTCTGTTCGCCACCGAGGACCGGGAGCGCGGGATGCGCAGCTTCGTGGAGGAGGGGCCGGGCAAGGCGAAGTTCGTCTGACCGGCCGGAATTCCCGCCCGCGACTTCCGCTGCTCCCCTTGTAGTTGACGCGATGTCTTACCCGCGTCCCCCGATGGAGCGGTTTATCGCAGTCTTAAGGCAGCCTTAAGAAAGTTCCGGCCAAGGCTCTGCGGTCTGACCGAAGTTCAGATGGTCCGCGCAGGTCAAGAGGGGTGTCGACGGGTATGTGATGCCTTTGGCATATGACATACGAAACCCCCGGAATGGTTGGTTCCGGGGGTTGTATTCCTCCGGAACGGCCACGAAGGGCGCTGTGGGCGGCCATGATGGGGGCATGGCGGGGCTGGAGGGTATCGAACAGCCGCGGCGGCACGGGAGTGCGACCGCGGCGCGTTGGTCGCCTGCGATCGAGGACGAACGGGCGCTGAAGGCACTGGAGTTGTTCGGCAACCCCACGGAGGCGGAGGTTCCGCTCCCGTCCCGCCCCGAGTCCGCGGCCACCGCCCGCCGGCTCGCCCAGGTCGTCGTCCTCCGCGAGTGGCGCCTCTCGCCCAAGATGACCGAGGACGCCGTCCTGCTCGTCTCCGAACTGGTCGGCAACGCCGTACGGCACACCGGGGCCCGGGTCTTCGGGTTACGGATGCGGCGGCGGCGCGGCTGGATCCGCGTCGAGGTCCGCGACCCCTCACGGGGCCTGCCCTGTCTGATGCCGGTGCAGGAGATGGACATCAGCGGACGAGGACTCTTCCTCGTCGACAAACTGTCGGACCGGTGGGGCGTGGATCTGCTGCCACGCGGCAAGACCACCTGGTTCGAGATGCGCGTCGCGGACCGCTAGGTCCCGCCGGGACCGCCCCCGGAGACCGGACCGGGACCGCCCCCGGAGGCTGGACCGGGACAGCCCCCCGCTGCCCCTCGCCGTCTCGCGACGCGGATCTCCGCCGAACGGGCCAATCGCCGGAAAACCTGCCCGACCTCCCTATAAAGGTGCGCGTGACCACGCCCCGCACCTCCCTCATGCAGCGCCACCTCGTCCAGCGCGCCCTCCTCGCGGCGGCCGTCCTCGCCGCCGTGGCCGCGTGCGGCAGCGCGACCGGCACCGACGAGCAGGAACAGCGGATCCGGGCCCAACGTGCCGACCGGGCCGCGGCCGAAGCCGCCGAGCGGAAGAAGAGACAACGGCCGGAGGCACAGGGCCTGCACGGCATGCCGCCCGTCCTCGACCCCAAGGACGTCTACGCCGCCGACCGTCCGGGCCGGCTCTCCCCGGTCGTCAAGGACTTCCCGTCGCGGGTGTACGTCCCCAACAGCGAGTCCGACACCGTCTCCGTCATCGACCCGGCGACGTACGAGATCATCGAGACGATCCCGGTGGGCCGCCAGCCCCAGCACGTCGTGCCGTCCTGGGACCTGAAGACCCTGTGGGTCAACAACAACCGGGGCCACACCCTCACGCCCATCGACCCGAGGACGGGCAAGGCGGGCGAACCCGTCGAGGTGCACGACCCGTACAACCTGTACTTCACCCCGAACGGCAAGTACGCCGTCGTCATGGCCTCCCTCGACCGTGAACTCGTCTTCCGCGACCCGCACACCATGAAGCGGGTCAAGACCGAACCGGTCAGCTGCTACGGCGTCAACCACGCCGACTTCTCGCTCGACGGCAGGTACTTCATCGTGTCCTGCGAGTTCAGCGGCGAACTCCTGAAGGTCGACACCGAGAAGATGAAGGTGGTCGCCCAGCGGAAACTGCCCTTCGAGGGCGCCATGCCGCAGGACGTGAAGATCGCCCCGGACGGCAAGCGGTTCTACATCGCCGACATGATGGCCGACGGCATGTGGGTCCTGGACGGCGACACGTTCGACGAGCCGAAGCTGCTGCCCACCGGCAAGGGCACCCACGGCCTGTACGTCGGCCGCGACTCCCGCGAGATGTACGTCTCCAACCGCGGCGAGGGCACCGTCTCCGTCTTCGACTTCACCAGGAACGAACTCACCAAGAAGTGGCACCTCCCCGACGGCGGCAGCCCCGACATGGGCGGCGTCTCCGCCGACGGCAAGGTCCTGTGGCTCTCCGGCCGCTACGACTCCGAGGTGTACGCCATCGACACCCGCACCGGGAAGCAGCTCGCCCGCATCCCCGTCGGCAGCGGCCCGCACGGCCTCGCCGTGTACCCCCAGCCCGGCCGCTACTCCCTCGGCCACACGGGCATCTTCCGGTGAGGCGTGACAACCGGGCGGCCTGACACGCCGCCGAACGGGTGACGGTCCCCGGCCCCTCGCCCCCCGGTCGAGAGGGTGCTGACCGTGATCACCACTCGTCTGCGGCGCCGGGCCGCCGCCGTTGTCCTGTCCCTCTTCGCCGTCCTCGCGACCTCCGCCGCGACCGTCCCCGCCCAGCCCGGGAACCGGGCCCCGGGTAGGGCCGCCGCCCCCGCCTGCCCCCAGTTCGAGGACAGGATCCACGCCGCCGCCGACCGCCGCGTGGACGTCGACCGCATCACGCCCGAGCCGGTCTGGCGCACCACCTGCGGCACCCTCTACCGCAGCGACAGCCGCGGCCCGGCCGTCGTCTTCGAGCAGGGCTTCCACCCCAGGGACGTCATCGACGGTCAGTACGACATCGAACAGTACGTCCTCGTCAACCAGCCCTCCCCGTACGTCTCGACCACATACGACCATGACCTGTACAAGACCTGGTACAAGTCCGGCTGGAACTACTACATCGACGCCCCCGGCGGTGTGGACGTGAACAAGACCATCGGGGACCAGCACAAGTGGGCCGACCAGGTCGAGGTGGCCTTCCCCGGCGGGATCGCGCGGCAGTTCGTCATCGGCGTCTGCCCGGTGGACAAGAAGACCAGGACCGAGAAGATGAGCGAGTGCGAGAGCAACCCGCACTACGAGCCCTGGCACTGACCCCGCCGGGCCGCCCGGCCGGGTGCCCGCCGGGTCGCCCACCCCGTTGCCCGGCAGGCTGCGCGGCAGGCTGCCCGGCCGGTGTCGGCTAGCGGGCGCTCAGCAGTACCTCCGAACCCACCGGCAGATAACCGGCCGCCTGGAACGCCCGCAGACTGCGGGCGTTCCCCGCCGACACCTGGGCCCACACCGGCTCGCCCCCGCTCAGCTGCCGCGCCGCCCGCGCCAGGGCCCGGCCGAGCCCCCGGTGCCGTCCTTCCTCGGCCACCTCGACCGCGACCTCCAGCCGCCCGGCGACCCCTCGCCCGAGGACCAGCAGGCCGCCCCCCGTCCGCCACACCCGCACGTCGTCGCGCCGCTCGCGGGAACTCACCACCCTCGGATGACCGGGATCGGAGATCTCCTCCAGCGGCGGCTCCGGTACACCCGGCAGGGGCGCGCCCACCGTCATCACGTCGATCGTGTCGCCGCGGCGCCCCGTGCGGTCCAGCAGAGCGGTCAGGAACCGCGCGTTCATGGTCGCGGCCAGCGCGTCGCAGTCGAGGGCCGCCAGCGTCTCGTGCACCCACGCCGGGTCCTCGTCCGTGGCTATGACGGTGTGCGCGGTGAACGCGAAGACCCCGGCGTCCCGGTACGACGGCTGCGGTACGACCGTCGTACGGCCGTCCGGGGGCGGGAAGGCACCACCCGCCGCCGCGTCGAGAATGTCCCGCAATGTCTCCATCACCGCTCCTTGACTCTCCACCCACCGCGGGGCCCGGACTCCTCGACATGATCGACGACCGCACCGGCCCGGGTGGGTGCCGCACCGCGTGCGCGGTGTGCCGGTTAATCTTGGCCCGCCAACGATGGCTGTATCGCATGAAGAGCACGACGAAGGGGCGGACCGGTGGCGGACATCGAGGAAGCACGCAAGCAGTTCCAGCGGATCGACACGAACGGTGACGGTTTCATCACCTCCGCCGAGTTCAAGACCGCCCTGGCCCAGGAGGGCGACTGGAACGTCACCGAGGCGGTGGCCGAGGCCATCATCAACAGCCGCGACCTCAACGGCGACAAGCTCCTGTCGTTCGACGAGTTCTGGACGTACCTCAACAAGTGACGTGCCCCGGCCAAGGGGGCGCCCACCGCACACCGCGGCGGGCGCCCCTTCGCCGTTCCCGCCCCCTCACGCGCCCGTGGCCCATTCCCGCAGGGCGGCCTCGGTGTCGAAGGCGGCGACGTTCTTGTCGTGAGGGCGGTCGGTGTACTGGTGGAAGCGCCACTTCGCCTTGACGCGGGGCTTGCCGGCGGTGACGTAGTCGGCGATCCAGAGGGCGTCGCCGGCATAGGACGTGCGGTCGACGGTGAGCCAGAAGTCGTGGTTGCAGTAGAGGACGACGCGGTGGTCCGGGCGGAGTTCCTTCAGTTTCCGGAGGAAGCGGTCCTTCTCGGCGTTGCTCGCGCGGGTGCCCTCGCCGGTGGTCTCCCAGTCGACGGCGAGGATGTCGCCGGCCCTCTCCGGGGCCTTGGCGAGGAAGTACTCGGCCTGCGCGGTCAGGTTGCCCGGCCAGAGGAAGTGGTAGAAGCCGACGACCAGGCCGGCGTCCCGGGCGGTCCTGGTCTGGGCGGTGAGCCGCGGGTTGGTGTAGGTGCGGCCCTCGGTGGCCTTCACGAAGACGAAGGACAGGCCGGTGGTGTCGTAGGAGGAGGGCTGGTGGGAGCTGACGTCGATGCCACGCAGCATGGGGGCCTCCGGGGTGTGGGGGGAGGGTGCGGTCCTGCGGTCAGGGGTGGGGGCCCGGGTCCGTCATCCGCAGGGACAGGTCGGCGAGGAGCGCTTCGCGCGGGCGGTCGAGGCGCGGGGTGTGGGCCGTGACGGTGATGACGGCTTGAGTGAGGCGTACGGTCGTCGCGCCACGGTCCCACCCGCCCCTTCGCACTCGAAGCGTCCAGCGTAGAAGGAGACAGGCGGTGGGTCACCCGCCGGGCGGCACCCACGACGGGTAGGGGGCCGCCCGGCCGTCGGGTCAGGTGTTGCTGTTGGAGCGGCCGAAGAACTCGATCTCGGCGATCGACACCTGCTTCTTGGCATCGGCGCCGTAGGCGGAGCGAAGGACGAAGCGGACGGCGGTGACCTCGCCGACGCGGAACGAGCGGCGCTGGCCGCCGGCCCCCTGGTCCAGGTTGATGATCCTGGTGCTCTTCGCACCGTCGGCGGCGGTGATCACGGCCTCGATGCGGTGCGGGCGGGCCGACTGCGACAGCTGGTCCACCTTGGTCGAGACACCGGGCGTGATGACCACGTCCAGCAGCCGCGTCGGATGGTCGAACCGGGCCTCCAGCCACTCCCCTTCGCCGGTCTGCGTGACACCCGGCCCCCACCAGGTGTTGTTCAACTGGTCGAAGGCGAGCCGCGCGCCGTGGTCCGGGTACGAGCGGGACGCCTTCACCCGGTCCGGGCCGATCGGGGCGCGCTTGGCGAAGTGGTCCCGGGTCGCCTGGACGGCGTCGTCGGCGCGGAACGCGAGGGTGACGATCAGGGCGAGCACCAGGGCGCCGACGACCCAGTTGAGGACCCGGCCGAAGCCGCGCCGCAGCCGGGGGCGGTCACCCGCCCACGGCGCCTCCGCGCCACCGGGGTTGAGCATCCGCCGCCACCAGGGCTGCCGGCCCGGGACCTCCGCGCGGCCCGCCATCGGCATGGCGCAACGCCCGCAGAAGTGCCGGTCGGGCCGGTTGGGGGTCGCGCACCAGGGGCACGGCACACCGCCCACGGTGCCGGTCTCCGGGCCGGGAGCCCGCACCTGGGGCCGCTGCACGGCGGGCCGCCCCGGCAGCACGGGCGCGACGGCCGGCTCCGCGGCGGGCCGGGGCGCCGGATCGGCCACCGGGACGAGGAGGGAACGCGCTCGGTCGGAGGGTGAGGGAGCCGCGGGGGAGTCGGGGGCGGGCAGGGGGGTGGTGTCGTCGGCGGGGTGCGGCGTGTCGGGTGCGGTCCGAGGGGTGGAGGCGGAGGGGGAGGGCGACGGGGTGGGAGTGGTGTCGGTGGGGGCGGTGGCCGCTGTGGCGGTCCTGGCCGACGGCGCGGGCGGGGGCGCCGGTTCTGTCGCGGGGGTCGCCGTGGGCGCGGTCGCGGGGGTGGCCGTTCCGGCGGACGCCGACGCGGACGCGGCCGTGGACGCGGGCTCGGGGGACGCGGGGCGCTCAGGGGCGCGGCGGGCGGCCGGGCCGGCGTGGGCCGGGGTCGTGTCGTGGGCCGTCCGGGCGGTGCCCGTGCCCGCGCCGGGGTGGGCGAACGCGTCCCACGCCGGTTCCGTCTCGGCCGTGCCGCGTTCGCCGTCCCCGTCGGTCGAGGCACGGCCGGGGGCGTCGTCGGCGTTCCGGCGGGCCGAGGGCCGGTCGGGTGCGGGCTCCGTATCCTGCTGGGCCCGGTCGGGCGTGGAGGCGGTGGTCCGGGGGGCCGGGGGCTCGTCCGTGGGGGTGGACCAGCCGAGTACCGCGCCGCAGGCGTCGCAGAAGGACTGGCCGGGCTCCCCGCGGGTGCCGCACTCGGCGCAGCTGCGGGCCCGGCCCGTGTCGGGGGTCTGGCTGGTCATGTCTCGGGCGTCCTTTCGGCGGCGGTCACGTGGACCGTGTAGGGCATGTGGGCGGGGCGGGCGGCGGCCACGAGGGCGTCCAGCCGGTGTTCGTCCGCGCGGGTCGGGTTCGGCAGCCGCAGCGACACGCGCAGATGGGGGCGGCGGTCGCCGGGGACCGGGCCCAGCGGGCGGGCGTCCCAGTCGGCGCCGCCGCTCTCGCTGATCTCCGGTTCGACGCCGAACACCAGCCGCACGGCCTCGGACAGTCCGCGCCGGGTGCCCCGTACCCGGTGCAGATACGCGGCGGCGGCGACGGCCGCGCGCAGCCGGGCCTCCGGTTCCGTGCCGTCGGTCTCGGCGCCGACCCAGCCGGCCAGCCACCGCGTGAAGTCCACCGGGGCGAGGGCGGGCGTGAAGTAGGAGTCCAGGTTGTCGAGGACGGCCAGGACGGGGGCGAGGACCTCGTCCAGGCCGGCGACGAAACGCTGCGCGAGGTCGTCGTCGGCGAAGACGGCCGGGAGCATGTGGCCGATGGGGGAGGACGACCCGAGGCCGTCGATGGAGCCCCTCATGGTGTGGCCCCGTCGCCGTACGTGCCGCATGCTTCCACGGCGCCCGGCGCTGCCCGCTGTGCCCACCCGTTCCGCCCCGCGGAACGACTGCCCACGGCGGTGACCGACACGGGAAGCGCCGCCGGCAGGAGCGGCGCCGTGGCCCGGAGCGGCGTCCAAGGCCGGGGCGGCGTCGACGGCCGGGGCGGGGTGCTCACTGCTTGTCCCCGATCACTCGGACCCGGTGGTCGAAGGAGAACACCAGGGACGGTGGGCTGAGGTCGATGCGGTCGGTGGGGTCGCCCCGTTTGCCGGTCAGCGGGTCCGCGGGGTGGAGCCGGACCTCGTCGACGAGCTCGACGCCGGGTACGCGTTGCAGGACGGCGAAGACCTCCCCGGCCTGGACGGGACGGCCGAACGGCCAGCCGCGCCCGTCGGCGCCGCCGGTCAGCGGGTCGAGGTGGTGGTAGAGGGCGTCGTGGGCCTGCCGCCGGACCCGGTCGGTGTCGGCGCCCCGGAAGGCGTGCACCGTGGCGACGACGGTGACCCCCTGGTAGAACGGCGGCCCCACCGCCAACCGGGTGCCGATCAGGCGCCGTTCGTCGAGGTGGCGGGTGATGCGGCGCAACAGTCCGTCACCGGGCACGAGTTGCTCGAAGCGCAGCCGGCCGCCGGGGTCGGGCACGGCCTGCGGGACCACCAGGACCCGTACCGCGTACGCCCCGTGCTCGCCCTCGTCGCCCTCCAGACACGTGATGCGGGCCGTGTCGGGGGCGGCGCGCCGCGCGAGTTCCTCGTAGTCGCGCAGGGTCACCGCGCGTTCCTGGGCGCGCAGGGTGATGGGCGCCCGGACCTTCGCCTCCTCCACGGTCTCCCCGTCGACACCGCCGCGCGCGGCCTCCCGGTTGACGACCTCGGAGACGTACGGGATGGAGGTGCGCAGGACCTGGACGGCGCCCCGGGCGACGTTGCCCGCGCGGCCGCCGCCGGTGCGGTAGCGGCGGGCCCGGATGACGGCGCCCTTGGGTGCCACGGCCCCGTACTGGCGCAGGGTGCCGTCGGGTTCGCGGACCGCGGGGCCGAAGGCGATCTCACCGGTGGCGGCGTCGAGGGTGATGTGCCGGTCGTGCGGGGTGGACGCGGCGAAGGAGGGCACGACCTCCCAGTCGGTCCAGCCCTCGTGCTCGGCGGTCTGGAGCAGCACCGGCGGGGTGTCGCCGACGACGGGCGCGTGGGCCAGCCGCAGCCGCTGGCCCGGCAGGCCCGTGGACTCGCCGAGCGCCTCGTCGTACACCGTCTCCGCGTGCACGGCGGTGGTGGTGCCGCCGAGGGTGAACGCCTCGGCGGCGCGCACGGTCGGGGAGGTGGTGTAGAAGGGCTGGTCGGGGTGGGGCTCGGTGACCCGGCAGCGCAGCCAGCCGGCCTCCTGGCCGCCGGTGCGGGACAGGGTGTGGCCGCCGGGCAGGTGCAGGACGACCGCGCCGGGCCGGTTCAGGCCGCCCGTGCCGTCCCGGTCGACCTCGCACGCGGCCCAGCCGTCCTCCGTCCACGCCTCCCACACCAGTGGCGGCTGCCGGGGGTCCACACCGACACCGTCGACGCGGCTGTCCAGTTCCAGCGCGACCGCGCACGACGGGACCGCCGCGCTCAGCCCGAGCAGCATGCAGTCGCCGGGCCGGGGGGCCTCCGCGAAGCACATCAGGTCCTTGCCCTCCGCGAGGTCGGCGGTCCGGTCGGTGACCGGCTCACCGCTCAGCTGCACCACCAGATGCCGCAACTCGCATGGCACGACGGTCAGTTCGCGCTCGGTGGCGAAGACCACCGCCTCCTCGCTCTCGGTGCGCACGGTGGCGACCTCGGTGCCGACGGGCATCACGACCGGCTCCTCCTGCGGCGCGGAGAGCCAGAACGTGACGTCCGTACGGGCGGCGGACGGCGGGAACAGCGTGATGCCCACCAGGTCCAGGAAGGCGAGGTGGTTCTTCTCCGGCACCCGGTTGAGCCGGTAGACGATCTGGTCGGCCATGTGGGCCACCGTCTCCACGAGGGTGACACCGGGGTCGGAGACGTTGTGGTCGGTCCACTCCGGGGCGCGCTGCTGGATGTAGCGCTTGGCGTCGTCGACGAACTGCTGGAAGCGGCGGTCGTCGAGGTTGGGGGAGGGCAGGGCCATCAGCGGTCGCTTTCGGGAGCCTCGGACGGCACGTCCGGCTCGTCGTGGGAGGGGATGACATAGAACGGGAAGACCAGGCTGCGCGGGTTGTTGGTGCCGCGGATCGCGTAGCGGACGTCGATGAAGAGCACGCCCTGCTCCGCGCCGGCGGTCACCTCCACCTCGCTGACCTCGATGCGCGGCTCCCAGCGGTCGAGGCTCGCGTACACCTCGTGCTGGATCCGGCCGGCGGTGGCCTCGTTGACCGGGGCGAACACCAGGTCGTGGATGGCGCAGCCGAACTCGGGGCGCATCGGCCGCTCACCGGGCGCGGTGGCGAGGATCAGCCGGATCGCCTCCTCGATCTCGCGCTCCCCGCTGACCAGGGCGATGCCTCCGGTCGGCCCGATGCGCAACGGGAACGCCCAACCGGACCCGACGAACTGCTCGGCCATCTGCGGGCCGGCCTCCCTTCCTGACGTACGTGTGTCTCTGCGGCGCTTCGGCGTCGGACGTGCGGGACGTCCCCGACGCCGTTCTCGGCCCTCACCCGAACGGGTACTTGATCTGGTTGACGAAGAACCCGCCGAAGATGTCGACCTTGACGGCCTTCAGGCCCAGCTGGCCCACGGCGTTGATCTGCACGGTCCCGGCCGCGTTGACCGTGGTGGCGCCGGTCGCGCTGAGGTTGAGGGCGCCCATCGCGGACACGTTGACGGCGCCGGCCAGTGAGCGCAGACCGACCAGCCCCTGGCCCTGGAGGGTGAGCGGCCCACCACTCCTGATGGTCACCGACCGCCGCCCGCTCAGCGTCAGATCCGTACCGGCGTTCACGGACACCGACGTGCCGCCCTTGATCCGCACGGCGCCCTTGCTGTCCACGGTGATCTCGGTCTTCGTCCGGTCCAGGTTGACGATCAGCCGGTCGTTGCCGGTGGCCAGCCGCACGCCCTGCTTGCGCAGGCCGGTCTGCTGGCTGAGCAGGTCCACCCGGTTGCCGTCCCGGTCGGACAGCGTGTGCCGGATCGCCTTCTTCTTGACCGGGTCGTGCAGCCACACGTCCTTGACCGGCGTCGGCTTGTCGACGCCGTTGTAGAGGCCGCCGATGACGAACGGGTGGTCCAGCGTGCCCCGGTCGAAGGCGACCAGCACCTCGTCGCCGACGTCCAGCGGGAAGATGCCGCCGCCGCCCTTGCCGCCGAGCTGCACCGTCCGCGTCCAGTCGCTGACGTACGTGTCGTCCAGCCACGGGAACTGGAGCTTCACCCGGCCCTGTTTCAGCGGGTCCGCGACATCGGTGACCAGCGCGTTGGCGACGCTGGGCAGCCTCGGGGCGGCCGCTGAACCCCCCGAGGTCAGGCCGAACAGGGAGCGCCACTGGCGGCCGCTGACCGTCACGAACGTCTCGTAGTGGCTGCCGTCGCCGAACGTGTGCCGTACGGCGGTGCACGTGTACTTGCCCTCGAAGGGCGTGCCCACGTCGGTCAGCGTGATCGGCACCCCGGGCCGCAGCTCGGGGTTGCCGCGCACCGTCACCTCCAGTTCGGCGAACGCGGAGGTGATGTCGTCGGCGAGGGAGCTCGCCGCGTGCGTGACCTCGGCCTGGATGTCGTACGGGTGGTCGGTCTCGACGAGCTTCGCCGCCTTGAACGGGTTCGCGGCCTTCTGCGGGGTGGTGCCGATGTCGACACCGGGGCTGGTGGCCGCCCTCGTCGTCGCCGTGAGCTTCTTCTTCGTGGTCACGTTCCAGCCGCGCGCCTCGACCTTGTCGACCTGGTCGGCGGCGGTCACGGCGGCCCGGCAGCGCAGCACGTCGACACCGGCCTGGAACACGAAGGGACTCTTCTCGCCGGGGGTGCTCGTCGCGGGCGCTCCCGACGCCGGCTTCGGCTCGACGAACTGGAACTTCCCCCGGGAGTCCAGCGACATCACCATCTCGTTCTCGTCGGCGAGCCTCGCCAGGAAGTCCCAGTCGGTGACGTTCGACTGGCTGATGAACTCGTAGACCGTCTTCGTGCCCTGGATCCGCCCGACCGGGATGCCGTTCGTCGAGGCCAGCTTGCGGGCGATGTCGGCGGCCGTCTGGTTGCGATACGCGGCCACCCTGCGCACCCGCATCAGCCGGTGCCCCGGGTCGTAGCCGCGGACGACGGTGAACGTGCCGGTGCCGTCGTAGTCGGTCTCCATCCCGGTGACCTCGCCGGTGAGCAGCGGGGAGCCCGCGCCCTTGCCGTCGGCGACGGACGCGATGACCACCAGCGAGCCGAACCTGATGTTCAGCTTGCCGAGCAGCAGCCCGTGCGGGTCGCGGAACGTCAGCCGGAACGCGCCGGGCACCCCGGCCCCCAGGTCGACCCAGCCGCCGACGAGCAGATCGGCGTACTCGGTCGGCAGCTTGTTGCCGTCGATGGTGACGTGGACGACGTTGGAGTGGGACGGCTTCACCATCAGGGACCCACCTCCTCGGCGGCCGGCAGGACGAGGACGACGCCGGTCGTCAGCCGGGTCGGGTCGTCGATCCCGTTGGCCTCGGCGATCGCCCGCCACGCCGCCGCGTTCCCGTACTCCCGCCACGCCAGCGACTGAAGCGAGTCGCCCGCCACCACCCGGTGCACGCTTCGCGCGGTCAGCGCGCCCGAGGTCGGGTTCTGGCCCTTGGTCTTGGTGGGGATCTCGTGCAGCCGGACCTGACAGGTGGCCCGGATCGGCACGCCCGTCGTCCCGAACAGGGAGTACGTGGCGTCCACGGAGCTGACGTACGCCGTGAACCGGGCCGTGGAGAACGCCCCCCACTGGAACTCCACCCACGGCGGGGAGGGCTGCTTCGCGGCGATGCTCTTCGACGTCACCTCACAGCACCCCATCAGCGACTCCACCTTCTTCAGCACCGTGGTGGCGCCCGGCTTGGCGGAGGAGTCCAGGAAGATCTCGACGGTCATCTCACGGGGCTCCGGCCCCATGAACTCCGGTACGGAACCGTCGCGCACCGCCGCCGTCGGCGTCACCTTCCACTGGGCGCGCCGGCTCAGCTGCAACCGCGCCGGGTTGAAGTCGAAGGCGAACGTCTCGATCAGCGCGCCCTTGCTGGTACTGGTGCCGACCGGCGGCTCGTGGATGGCGAGCGTGGCGCGCACGAGGCTCTTGCCCGCGCCGCCCTTGGTGCCCCTTGCCATGGTCTGTCCCGCCCCCTTCAGTCCGTGAACCCGTGGTGGGTGATCTCCAGGACCTCCGTGGCGACGCTCGGGTTGGCCGGGTCCAGGGTGGGGCCCTGCCAGCTCACCGGCAGCACGTCGATCAGGCCCCAGTGCGCGACCTCCGAGCCGTCCGCGCGCAGCGCGGCGATCTGGGCGGTCGGCCGCTTCACGCCGGTGGCGACGGACGAGATCCACGCCGCGACCTTCGCCGTGTCCGGCGTCAGCGGCCGGGTCAGCCGGATGGTGGAGAAGGTGACACGGGAGGGCAACTGCCAGACGAACCCGTTGTTCCCGCCCTCCTGACGGTGCTCGATCTCCACCGTCGACGAGAGTCCCTCGCACCCGTTGAAGTACCCGAGGCTCTCACCGTCGATGGTCAGCGTGAAGAAGATGGTGGAGCCCGGGTCGAGATCGCGGGACATCGGGGGCGGCCTTTCTGGGGGTTGGGGCGGATGGTGCGGGGCCCGGGGGCGGGGGCCCGGGGTCGGGGGCGTCGTGGGCTCGGCGGTCGGGCTGGTCGGGCTGGTCGGGGTCAGTGGCGGGGGTCGCGGAGTCTGCCGATGCGTTCGCGGTCGAGGCGGAGTTCGGTACGGACGAGCCGGGTGATCCGGCCGATCAGGCGGTGCGTCAGCTCGTCCAACTGGAAGTCGCTGAGCGCGCGGGGGTCGAACTGTCCCTTGGGGACGGCGACGTAGTCGGGAGGGGCGTCGGAGGTACCGGCGGATGGGCTGGTCGCGGCTGTGGCTGTGGCTGTGGCTGTGGCTGTGGCAGGGGTTGCGGTTGCGGCTTGGGTGGTGGGGCCGGGGGGCGTGCGGTGGGCGGTGACCGGGGAGACGGCGGTGGTGGTGTGGGCGGGGGTGGGGTGCAGGGGGTTGCGCTGGAGGGGGGCGGGCTTGGGCGCGGGGGTGCCTTGCTGCGGGCTGGTGGTCGGCGGTTTGGGTGGGGTGGGCGACTGCGACCGTGGTGGCGAGGGTGTGGGGGTGTGGGGCCTGAGGGGGCTTCGCTGGATGACCGGCGGGGCGGGGAGTGCGCTCGGCCGGGAGGGGGGTGGGGGAGGGAGCGCCGGAGGGCTGCCGGGGAGTGGCGCGGGGGTGGTGCGGGGGTGCGCGGGCTGGGCGGCGGAGAGGCGTTGGACGGCGAGGGCCGCGGGAGGGGTCGGTGTCTGTGCGGTGCCGTGCCGGGGGGCGGGGCGACGCAGGGGTACGGCGCCGGGGGTGGCACTGCGCTGGACGGCGGGGGGTGTCGCGGGGGGCGTGGACGAGGTGAGGGCGCGGCTGGGGGTGAGGGGGCGGACCGGGGGTGGCGTGGTCGCGCGTTGGACCGGGGGGTGGAGTTGAGGGGCGGGCGGGGGTGTCGGTGCGGCTGGGGCAGTGGCGGTGCCTGTTGCGGGGGCGGTGGGTGCGGAGACGGCCGGCGCGGGGGACGGAGAGTGCTCGGGGGCCGTGGGGGAGGCGGTGGCGGGTGCGGGTGTTCCCGCGGCGCGACTGGCTGTGGCACCGGCCGCTGTCGTGGTTGCGGGGACGGTGGGCGGGGCAGACGGTGACGTCGCGGTCGGCGTCGCCCCGGGGGGCTGCGGGGTTGCCTGGGTGGCCGGCGACGGCACGTCGACGGAGGTCGGGGCGCCGAGGCCCGTACGCCGGGTCCGACCGGTGGTGCTCCGCTGGAGGGGGCGGGGGGCCGGGAGCGGAGAAGTGCTGGGCGGAGAGGTCTTGCTGCCGGGGGAGGTGGGGGTGGACGCGACGGGGTTCGTCGGCGTGGGCGAGCTCGGGCCGGTGACTCGCGTGGGGGCGCCGGTCGGCTGGGGCGTGGACCTCTGGACGCTCGACTTGGTGCCGTCGGGTCCGGCGGTCATGTCACGGGGGCCTTGCGGTGCGGCGGCGGAGGGGGTGGCCGTTGAGCCGGTGGCCGGGGTGGTCGGCGTGGCGGCGGGGGCGCTGGACGAGGTGCTCGGGGTGACCGCCGACCGCTGAACGCCGCGTGGGGCGTTGGTGGTTGGCGGGATGTGAGGGCGGCGCGGGGCGTCCACCTTGCCGTTCGAGTTGCTCGGTGCTGTCGGTGCTGTCGGTCCCTGCGGGGCGGTCGCGGCCACCGGGCCGGACGAGTCCGTCGGCGCCGGACGGCCGGGGGCGGTCGTCGAAGGCGCGGGGCCGGTTGCCGTTCGAGCAGGCTGAGGCTGCGCGCCGGTGGGTTCGGTCGCCCCACGGTTGCCGGGAGCCGTGCTCCGCCGACTGTCCGGCCGTCCGCCGACGGGGCCCTTCGCCCCGACGCCGGGCCCCTGCACGCCGGTGCCGTCGTTGCCGTCGCCGCCGTCACTGCCGGTCGAGTCGGCGGAGACAGGCGGCGTACCCATCGTGTGGCTCGACGCCCGCTGCACGACGGCCACCTGAGGGCTCGGCTCCGCCGCCTTGGCGTCGCGGTCGCCTCCTTGCGCTGTGTACGGGACGGTCGGGGTCGGCGTACCTGCGCGGGGCCCGTCCGCCAAGCCGCCGTCGGACTGAGGCGCCGCCGGCCCTCGGTCCTCGCCCACGGCCTCGTTCCGCAGCGGCTGCGCACCACTGGGGCCGACCGCTGGGCGAACGGGTTCGCGCGTCGCCCGCTGGACCGTGGCCCCGGTACGGCTGCCCTCAGCGGGCCCGCCAAAGCCGGTCACCGTACGGTCGGAAACAGCGTCCGACGTGCCGACGGGACCGGCATCGGGCTGCCCGCGGAACACGGCAGCCGGGCCGCCAGGGCGGGCCGGCGCCCCGTCGGAACCGAGGGCCGCCCGCTGGACACCGGTACGCCCCGCCGTACCGCCACGGCTCGCTGCGGCGCCGCCGGTTGCCGTCGGACCGGCCGAGACGCCGAAGCCGTCACCCGGAACTCCGGTCATGGAGCCGTTGCCAGGAACAGGACCAGGACCAGCACCAGCACCAAGACCAGGACCAGGACCAGGCGTCACAGCGTTGCGGTTGCCGGATGCGATGTCCGTCATGGGGCCGTGGTCTGGAACATCCACCGTCGAGCCGTCGCCCGCGACGCCCGGTGCGGTGGAGCTGTCCCCCAGCACGCCGACCGTCGTGGAGCCCTCGCCCGCAGCGCCCACGGCAGCGGGGCCACTCGTCGCCCCGTCGGGTCCCGGCCCCTGGCGTCGTACCGCCGGGAGCGCGCGCCGCTGTACGGCGGGCGCTGCGGGGCCCTTCGTCAGCAGAGGCGGCCGAGACGCGTGTGGACGAGCAGCCGGAGTCACCGGGGTCACACGGGGCCCCACAGGCCGGGACGCCCGCACGGAACGCGCGCGCTCCGCACGCTGTACCGACCGCTCCGCACGCCGCACCGCCCGAGCACCGTCGGCCGCCCGCCCGTCCACAGCCGGCCGCCCACCCCCGCTCGGCCCCGCACCCTCGGACGGTCGCTCGGCCCCGGCCGACCGCACCTCACCGGGCGCGTCGCCCATCGGGTCGCCGTGCGTGCCGCCGTACGCGTCGTCGTACACCTCGGCGAGCGCCTCCCCGGCCGTGCCGAAGCCCGGCACCCGGCCCAAGGGCTCCGCGTCGGCCCTCGCCACCGGCAAGGTGAGCGAGGGCAGTTCCAGCCCGGCCGTGGGCCGTGCCGAAACCGTGAGGACGTCCTTGATCAGGCCGCTCGGGGCGTCGGGCAGGACGGCGTGCGAGAGCGACCCGGTGAAGGACGGGTTCTGCCAGGTGGTCAGCCGTCCGCCGAACCCGGCGTCGGCGACCGCCGCGTCGCGCACGGCGGCCCGCTGGATCGGCGCCAACCGCACCCAACCCGCCACCGGGACACCGGAGCCCCCCGCAGGCACCGAGTCACCCAAAGCCCGCGAACCCTCGACAGGCCCTGAACCCTCCACAGGCCCGGATCCCCCGGAATCCACCGAACTCCCGGAACCCGCCGAACTCCTGCCGACGTCGGCCCCGCCCCCCACGGAGCCGCGCCCGGCAGTCCCCTGCCCCCTGTGGCCCCCACCCGCAGGACCCGAACCACCCCTGAGGCGGTCGAAGAAGCCCACCGTTCAGACCTCCGCCCCGCCCCTGGTCACCAGGGACGCGATCTGTTCCGTGAAACGACGGCGGTCGGGGTGTTCGAGGTCCAGGATCTCCTCCAGGCTCCAGTGGAAGTGGTAGGCGACGTACGCGATCTCCTCGTGCAGCCGGTCGGTCGCGTACGTCACGATTCCCCCAGGCGGCTCCCGCCGAGCTCGACCTCGAAGGGCTCGGAGCAGTGCGGGCACTCCACGGCGGCACGGGTGTGGCCCTCCGCGTTGACCTGGCGGTAGAAGTCCTGAAGGAACGCCAGGTCGGAGGCGAACATGTTCTCCACGATCCCGTCGTGCACCATCGGCAGCGTTCCGAGCCGGGTGATGACCCGGCCCAGCAGCACCACCGACAGGTACGCCGGGTTCTCCTGGACGCGGACGTCGCGCAGCGGGATCAGCTCGTCCCGGGCGGTCGCGAGACGCATCACGCCGTCCCGGTGGACCGCCCCGGACTCGTCGACGTAGCCGCGCGGCAGCTCGAAGGGGAACTCCGTCCGCAACTGCTGCCGCACCGCCACCGGCTCCGGCACGGACGCCGGCCCGGAAACGGAGACGGAGGTGGGGGCGAAGCCACCGGGAGACGCCGGGGCGTCCGCCACACCCGCCGACCCCGGGCCCACCGCCGGGCCCGTCCCCGGACCCGCCGCCGGCGCCCCCAGGGCCGTACGTCCTGCCGTGCGCCGCATTACTCGATGACCAGTTCTTCGAAGACGATGGTCACGGTCTCGGTGAGCGCGGACGCCTCGCCGGCCTTCAGGGTGCTCGCGTCGACCTTGCTGCACCAGGCGTTGCGCATGTTGTAGCGCTTCACCGGGTTGTTCTGGAAGTCCATCATGATGATCGACGCGTTCTTGCGGGCCGAGCTCATCTGCCCGGCGATCGAGTCGTTGATCCACTGCGTGAACGAGGCGGACTGCGTCATGCCGCGCACGACGGTGCACTGACCGCTCCGCTGCACACCGGGCAGCAGGTTGACCTCGGGGCGGCCCTGCGCGGAGTTCTGCTGGTAGGTGATGACGTCCTGCTCCAGGGAGAGGCCGCTGACCTCGGCGAGGTACTCGACCATCACCCCGTCGATCTGGAGGCCGAAATTGTGTGAGGTGAGGCTGTCGGCCTGCATGAGACTCATGGGTTCGCTGTCTTTCTGACGGAGTCGCGTGGGAGAAGGAGGGGGCGGGTTGGTGCGGCGGGAGGTCGCCTACTCCTCCAGCTCCCCGTTGCCGCTGGAGAACTGGGCCAGCCGGAAGATCACGAACTCGGCGGGCTTCACCGGGGCGATGCCGATCTCGCAGATGACCCGGCCGAGGTCGACCGACTCCGGCGGGTTGGTCTCCTCGTCGCACTTGACGTAGAACGCCTCCTCGGGCCGCTGCCCGAAGAGGGCGCCGCCGCGCCACTCGTTGACGAGGAACGCCGAGACGTTGCGCCGGATCCGGGCCCACAGGGCGTGGTCGTTCGGCTCGAACACCACCCACTGGGTGCCGATCAGGATCGACTCCTCCAGGTAGTTGAAGTACCGGCGGATGTTCAGGTAGCGCCAGGCCGGGTCGGAGGACATGGTGCGGGCACCCCAGACGCGGATGCCGCGGCCCGGGAAGGCGCGGATGCAGTTGACGCCGACGGGGTTGAGGAGGTCCTGCTCGCCCCGGGTGATCTGGAGTTCGAGGTCCACGGCCCCGCGTACGACCTCGTTGGCGGGCGCCTTGTGCACACCGCGCTCGAAGTCGTTGCGGGCCCACACGCCGGCGACGTGGCCGCTCGGCGGGACCGTGCGGGACTGGCCGGACGCCGGGTCGAAGACCTTGATCCACGGGTAGTAGAGGGCCGCGTACTTGGAGTCGTACCCCGCGGTCTCCTGCCGCCAGACCCTGATCTGCCGGGCGTTGAGGCCGGGCGGCGGGTCGATGACGGCGACCCGGTCGCCCATCAGCTCGCAGTGCGCGATGAGCCCCAGCTGGACCGCCTTGACGGCCTCCAGGTCGATCGCGCCGCGCTGGTAGGCGGCCATCAGGTCGGGCACGGCCACCATGGAGATCTCGTCGACGGCCTCCAGGCCCCCGAAGCCGGTGCGGTCGGCGGAGTCCCCGAGGTACTCGCGGGGGCCGGGGTGCGTCTCGTCCGCGCCGGTCGCGGCGGGCGCCGGGGCGGGGGCCGCCAGCGCCACGGTCTGGTTGTCGGGGCGCACGAGCTGCGCGGCGGGCGCCGCCTCCTGGAGGGAGATGAGCTTGGAGCGCTCCTTGACCTGGGTGACGACGTAGTTCCGGCCGCCCTTCTTGGCCGTCACGTCGAAGGTCTCCACCGCCTTGTCGCCGTCCTTGACGACCAGCCGGAACCGCTCCGCCGGGCCCTCGCCCTCCGGGTCGGTGACCTCGACGCTGAGCGAACCGCCCGCGATGGCGGCCACGGTGAAGGTGCCCAGCCGCTGCGGCTCGCCCGCCGGGAGGGCCGCGGGGGCGGCGGAACCGGTGACGGCGGCCGGGGTGTTGCTCCCGGCCGCCCCACCGTCCGTGCCGCCGACACGGACGACATACGCGGCGCTGCCGCCGTTGTTGAAGAACCCGTACACCGAGTGCGCCAGGTAGTACCCGTCGGTGAACTCACCGAAGGCGGCGACGTACTGAGACCAGTTGGTCACCAGGGTCGGCTCGTTCAGCGGGCCGGTCGGGGCCAGGCCCACGAAGGCCGCCACCGAGGTCCCCACCCCCTCGATGGGGCGCGAGCCGCTGGCCACCTCCTCGACGTAGACGCCGGGCGACAGGTAGGACGGCATGCTCTGCGCTCCTCGGGGTACGAGACAGTTCGTCTGTCACCCTCACGCGCGAAGCGCGTCCCCCGAAACGTCCTCCGGTGCCTGTCCGGGGGCATTCCCGTTGCCCGCAGGGGCACCCCGCCGTGCCTGGGTGACCGTCCGCCCACCCGCTCTGCCCGCGAGGCTGCCCTCGCGGCTCTCCCCCGGCCGGGCGCCCTCCGGTAGCCCTGGGAGCACGTACGTCCGGTACGTACCCAGGCCGTCGAGGGAGCCCCGTGCGCGCGCAGGACAAGGAGACCGACCAGACCCGGGGGCGGGCCGGCGCGGGCCGCACCCCCGCGCCGGGCCCCGCCGCCGGGCTCCTCGCGCTGCAACGGGCGGCCGGGAACGCGGCCGTGGCCCGCGCCGTCGAGGAGCAGCGGCACGAGCACGACGCCCACTGCGGGCACGGCCCGTCGGCGCAGCGTTCATCGGTGCAGCGTTCGACGGTGCACGAGGTACTGCGCTCACCGGGACAGCGGATGGACGAGCCGCTGCTGAACGAGATGCAGGGCCGGTTCGGCGGCCAGGATTTCAGCGACGTACGCCTCCACACCGACGCGGCGGCCCTGGACTCCGCCGCACAGATCGAGGCGCGGGCGTACGCCTCGTACCCGCACGTGGTGTGGGACGGCGGCGACAAGGAGGTCCTCGCCGAGGAGCTGGCCCACATCGGCCAGCAGAAGCGCGGACCCGTGCCCGGCACCGACAACGGCGACGGCCTGATGATCTCCCATCCCGGCGACTGGGCCGAGGTCGAGGCGCGGCACACCGCGCGGGAGGCGATGAGCGGACCGGCACCCGTGCGGCGGTCCGCCGCCGAGGCCGCCCCCGCGCGGCGGGACGGCGGGGACGCGGGCCGGCCGGCCGTGCAGCGGTCGCCGGCCGCCGGCTCCTCCTCCAGGACCAGCGGGGGCCGGGTCACCAAGGCCAAGGGGCGGGCCGGCGCGAAGGGTGCGGCCACCAGCCCGTCCGACGCGGTCAAGCAGGCGCTGATCGCCCTCGGTTGGGAGGCCCACGGCGCGAACCAGAGCCTGACCCTGCACAAGATCGACCGCTCGGGGGCCACCGACGAGCAGAAGGCGGCCGCCGCCGGCACCAGCAAGAAGGGGCAGATGTACATCCCCTCGGAGCAGGGCGTGGCACCCCGCAGCTATGCCGGGGAACGCACCAAGCAGGTGCTGCGCTGGATCTCCACCGTCGTCAACCGGGCCATGCTGCAGAAGAACGAACGCCCCGAGGAGGTCCAGGCGGGCATGGAGGTGACCGAGGCGCCGGACGTGGAGGCCGCGTTCAAGCTGTTCGTCTCCACCAACCGCGTCAAGGTCAACAACGTGCTGCGCGAGGGCGCGGGCACGAAGGCCGCCAAGGAGTACATCGTCGAGCTGCTGGAGACGGTCGTGGGGCAGACCGACCGCGAGACGCGGCACATGAAGAAGCTGAGGAGTCTGCTCGCCAAGGAGGCGGAGTCCACGCCCCCGGAGTTCTGGGAGGTCCTCCAGGCGCTCACCGGGCCGATGACGGTGCCGGTGCCCACCAAGGACGGCAAGCACGCCGAACGCACCATCATCGGCGCCGCCGCGCCGGGCAGCATCTCGGACGACCACATCGCCGGTGTGAAACGCCCCTGCGTCAGCTGCTTCATCGAGCTGTACGCGGGCTCCGACATCCGGCCCGGACCGGCGTGGGTGAGCGGCGCCGCCAACACCGACATCGCGGACTTCAGCGTGGAGAAGGCGGCCCAGCTGGCGAAGCGGATCGACGACACCGTCAGCGGCACGTTCGCCACGCTCCTGCTGCGGTGCGAGGAGCACGACGGGGAGACGACGCAGGTGCCCGTCGGGGCGACCTGGGACTACAACACCGACTCCGACTCACCGGCCAGCTCCAGCGACCGCGAGCCGGACCCCGCCGACCGCATGGACACCAGCGCCTGACCCGCCCGGCCGGCCACTTCTCCGCCCCTTTGCCCCTCCACCTCTCCACCTCTCCGCCTCACCAGCTCTCCAGGGGACAGCCGTATGCGAGCACACCAGGACCACGACACCGGACGGCCGCCGCGGACGCCCTCGCCCCGGCCCCCGCTCACCGCGGCGCCCGCCCCGTCGGTGCTGGCCTTCCAGCAGGCGGCGGGCAACGCGGCCACCGTGAAGGCGCTGCGGCAGGGGGCGGCCGGCCCGGTGGTGCAGCGGGCGGGGAAGGACGGATCGCCGACCCGGCCGTCCTCCCAGGGCTCCGACCGGTCGTCGGGCTCCGGGAGGTCGATGACCCCGGCGGACGCCCGCAAGATCCGGTTCATCCAGGACAAGCAGCAGCTGTGGAGCCGGATCAACGGCATCCGCGCCCTCGCCGAGATGGACTCCTTCAAGCAGGGCGTCACCGCCTTCCTCGCCAACATCGAGCGGGACCTGGAGAAGGCCGACACCGACGAGACGACCCCGATCGACCACGCGGCCATCGGCGCCGTCATCGCCGGGTTCCAGCACCGGACGGTGCAGGGCAACAAGGTCCAGTACTCCTGGTACAAGCAGAACCAGACCAAGGAGGGCTTCTTCGACATCCTGGACCGGCACGCCGACGCGTCGGCGCAGCGCGGCCAGCTCTGGTCGAAGATGGGCTCGGCGCAGGCCACCGAGGACGTCAGCGTGGGCCGCGGCACGGTCCTGGAGGCGTCCATCCAGGGCCGGATCTTCGACGGTCTGCTCTTCGGCCTGCCGAGCTGGAGCGCGTCACCGGCCCTGGGCGAACTGTGGCGGCTCCTGTCGCAGACGTACGTGGAGGGCCTGAAGGGCTGGGTGACCGCCCATGTCCTCGACGGCACCACCCAGAAGAGCGTGCTCACCACGATCGAGTGGCCCCGGCTCAAGGGGCAGATCGCGGCCAACCAGGTCGACGGTCTCGACATCATCGTGTACCGCGCGGTGCCCGGTCCGGGCGGCTCCGACCATGTCCTCGTCCCCGTCGACTCCTTCCCGGTGCGCACCCAGGACGAGTTCGACGCCGTGCCCAAGGCTCCCGTCGACGGCACCGACCAGGCCGCCCGCGAGGAGTGGGAGCGGACACAGCGCCAGGTCGACCTGGAACAGCGCAAGGCGCTGGTCCGGGTCTACTCGCGCGACGACGAGATCGAGCGGATGAACCACTACGTCACGCAGGTGCTCGGCAGGAAGCACGGCCCGGGGCTCGTCTTCCGCACGTCCACGACCCCCCGCAACACGCCCGCGGGCACGTTCGCGCCGTCCCCGACCGGCTCCGGCCCCGGCTCCCCGTGACGGCTCTCGGTGACGGCTCCCCGTGACGGCTCTCCGTGCCCCAGGACGGCCAAAGGGGCACCGCCCGGCGCCCGTTGGGGAACGAACCGTGCCCAGGAGCCACCTGACCGGCGGGATCACCATGGCTAGCGTCGAGGTGGTGAGCCTGTGGACTTCCCTCGAACCCCCGTCCGCGACTGTGGACCCGGGTGCCAGCACGACCGTGCGGCTGAAGCTGCGCAACACCGGCGATGTCGTCGACGAGTACCGATTCGAACCGGTGGGTGACATCGCGCCGTGGGTGACGGTGGAGCCGCAGTCGCTCCGCCTGTATCCGGGGACGACCGGGACGGTGGAGCTGTCGTTCGCCCCGCCGCGGACGTCGGACGCGACGGCGGGGCCGAACCCGTACGCGGTGCGGATCACGCCGACGGAGCATCCGGAGGCGACGACGGTTCCCGAGGGGAACCTCACCATCACCCCGTTCACGGAGGTCCGCGCGGAGCTGGTGCCGCCGACCGTGAAGGGCCGCCTGCGGGGCCGCCCGAGACTGGCGGTCGACAACCTGGGCAACACCAAGGTCACCGCCTCGGTCAGTGGCAGCGACACGGGTGATCAGCTGTCGTACGACATCCACCCGAGCAACGTGCAGATCGAGCCCGGCCGGGCCGCGTTCGTGAAGGCGACGCTGAAGCCGCGGCAGATCATCTGGTTCGGGTCGAAGGAGGAACGGCCCTACACCTTCGCCGTCAAGCGCTCCGGGGCGGTGCCCCTGGACGTCGAGGGCACGTACGTGCAGCGCGGCTTCCTGCCGGGCTGGCTGGCGACCTTCCTCGGTCTCCTCCTCGCGCTGGCGATCACCTTCGTCATGCTGTGGATCACCCACAAGCCGCAGGTCCGCAGCACCGCCACCGAGAAGCTCGACAAGGCCGCCGTCAGCACCGTGCCCCCCAGCCCGCAGGCACCTCCCTCGCCCGCGCCACCGCCCACCTCCAGCGCTCCCGCCGCGCCCCCGCAGACCGCCGAGCCGGAGAACGCGGGCGGTGGCGGCGGCGGCAACGGCGGCGGCTCGGGCGGCGGGTCCGAGGAGAAGAAGAAGGCCCCGAAGCCGACCGCCGCCACCGCGGTCCGCAAGCTCGCCGCGACCGATCCGGGCGGCAAGCACATCTGCTACCGGGCCTTCGTGGCGGGCAAGGGCTGGACGGCACCGGAGTGCGACGGCGACATGGCCGGCACGGTGGGCCAGAACCGGCCCCTCACGGCCCTGAACATCGCGGTGTTCGGTGTGGGCGGCACCGCCAGCGCCGCCTTCGTCCACAACCCGCAGTCGACGGACGGCCAGGGCCACTACGTCGAACCGTGGTCCGGCGCGCCCGACGGCAGCGACAACTACGTCGGCGACAGCAAGGAGGACGCCCCCGCCCTGCTGGGCTTCACCCTCAACGTCGACGACGGCGGCGGTACGGTCTGCCAGGCCGTCCACCAGCGCAACGAGGGCTGGGCCGGCATGGCCTGCGACAAGCCGGACGAGGGAGACCGCTGGACCTTCGGCGGCACCCTCCGCAACGACATCTGGGTGGAAGCCGTCCGCTTCACCGTGTGAGACGCCGCCGGCCGTTCGGGGGCGGGGCCGGACCCCGCCCCCGAACGGCAGCCCGGCCGAACGGCGGCTACCAGCCGCCCTCGCCCGGCACCAGCCGGCCGGCCTTGCGGTACTCGCGCTCCGCGCCCTCCCGCAGGTCGGCCGAGGTGACCCGGTCGCCGCGCCCCGCCGCCGCGTAGGCGGCGGTGACCACCGCGCTGCGGATGGAACCGCCGGCCAGCTCGAAGTCACGGGCCACCCCGCCCGGGTCGGTGTCGTCGGCGCACGGCACCGACGCGAGGCTGTGCCGCCACAGGGCCAGCCGCTGCCCGGCGTCCGGGAACGGGAAGTCCACCACCATGTCCAGCCGCCGGGTGAACGCCTCGTCGATGTTGGCCCGCAGGTTGGTGGTGAGCAGCGCGATGCCGTCGAACGCCTCCAGCCGCTGCAACAGATAGGCGCTCTCCATGTTGGCGTACTTGTCGTGGGAGTCCTTGACCTCGGAGCGCTTGCCGAACACGGCGTCCGCCTCGTCGAAGAGCAGCACGGCGTCGGTGCGGTCGGCCTCCGAGAAGATCCGTTCCAGGTTCTTCTCGGTCTCACCCACGAACTTGTCGACCACCGAGGACAGCTGGACGACATAGAGGTCCAGACCGAGATCCGCGGCGACGACCTCCGCCGACAGCGTCTTGCCGGTGCCGGACTCGCCCGCGAAGAGCCCCAGCACGCCATGGCCCCGGCCGCCGCCCGCGCTGAGCCGCCAGTCCCCGAGCACCCGGTCGCGATGCCGGGCCCGCAGCGCGAACTCCCGTAGCTGGGCGAGGGGCTTGTCCGGCAGGACGAGGTCGCCCCAGCCGACGTCGGGGCGGATCCGGCGGGCGTGCCGTTCCAGACCGGACGCCGACTGCTGCCGGGCCGCGCGCCGCAGATGGGCGGCGGTCACCTCCGTACCGTCGAACGCGGCGAGGTCCAGGGCCGCACGGGCCGCCCGCTCGATCCGGTCCCCGCCGAGCCGGTACGGGGCCACGGCCCTGGCCAGGTCGAACCCGGGCCCCTCCGCGCCCGTGCCGAGCGCGGCCGACCAGGCGTCCGCGGCGGCCGCGTACGGACGGGGCGCGTCGAGGACCAGCGGGTCGACATCGGCCCACTGCGGGTCGTACGGCCGGGGATCGACACACACCACGGCTGGGTGACGGTGCCGCAAGTCGCGCCCGCCTGCCGGGATCAGCGCGCGCAACAGCGGGCCCGGCCGCTCGGGCAGGGGCGACACGACGATCGCGCGTCCGCTCAGCCGGGCCTCGCGCAGCAGCCGGGGGAGGAGGCCGGACCAGGGGTCGCCGTCCTGGGCGGGCTCCGGCGCAGGGGTGAGATGCAGGGCCTCCAGGCCCGCCGCGCGCAGGGCGGCCGCCGCGCACACCAGCCCGTCCCCCTCACGGTGCTCCCGCAGATGGACGGCGAGCGGACCGGCGGCCAGCCGGGCGGCCAGCTTGGCGGTGAACGCGCCACCGGGCACGAGCGACTCCGCGGGCGACGTCAACGGCCGGACATGAGCGGCGAGCGCGGCGTCCGGGGTGTCGTCGCCGAGCAGATGCGCGACGAGCCGGTCGGGCACGGCCAACGCCCGGCTGAGGAAAGGGCGTTCGGGCTCCTCGACGGTCAGCAGGCCGAGCGCGCCGAGCGGCGCCGACGGGTGGAACCGGGCCCGCCCCTCGGCACGGTGCACCGGCACCCCGCACAGATCGAGGGCGAGCCCCACGCTCGCCCGGCGCCGACTGACGTCGTCGTTCAGATACCCGTACAGCTGCTCGAAGGAACGGTCCACGTCCGGGGCGAGCGCGATGAGCAGGACGGCGGTGTCCAGGTCGGTGAGCCCGAGTCGCCCGGCCAGCCGCGCGAACCGGTCCTCCGGCCCCTCGTACACCGCCCCCGGCCCCTCCGGGTCCGGCGGCACCGGGACCAGCAGATGCCGTACGGCCTCCTCGGAGAGGTAGAGCCCGCGCAGCGGATCGCCGGCGGTCGGGTCGACGGCGGCCCGCCGGTCCACCAGCCGTGACACCCGCTCACGGAGCCGGCCCAGCCGCACCAGGAGGGGATCGTCGGCGACGCCCGGCCGCGGCGCGGCGGGGAGCGTCGCTCCGTCGGGTTCCACGGGGGCGTGCGTGCTCACTCGGCCCGCTCCACCGGGGCCACGGGGCCGCTGCCCGTCGCGGGGGCCGGCGCCAGGTGCCGCGGCCGGTGCCGTCGCTCGGGCGAGTCGGACGCCGTACCGTCCATGGTGCGGACGCGGACCGCCGCGCCCTCCGTGACCGGGGGACCGGCGTCGTACTCGGGGAAGGCCGGGAAGGGCGCCGTGACCACGAGGTCGAGGGACGGCTTCAG
The DNA here is from genome assembly GCF_900290235.1 of Streptomyces sp. MA5143a. Classification (GTDB taxonomy): domain Bacteria; phylum Actinomycetota; class Actinomycetes; order Streptomycetales; family Streptomycetaceae; genus Streptomyces. Next base: position 117,530 of record NZ_OLMK01000047.1, on the reverse strand, counting down.
CTCGCCGCCCAGCGCGGACCAGATCTCCGCGAGGGAACGGGACTCGGTGTGCAGCCCCGCCACCGTGAGGGGCACCGACAGCCCCAGCGCGCCCAGCGCGCCCGGCAGTTCGTCCGGCGGCAGCAACTCGCGCGGCAGCAGCGTCGCCAGCACCGCGGAGAGCAGCCGGTGTTCGTCCTGCGGCTGCTTCGTCCAGGCGGTGACCAGGTACGACAGCCGGAACCAGCGGGGCGGCTGACGGCGCCGCACCACGATGTCACGCTCGTCCCGGACGGGCATGTGGCCCCGCTGCCGACGGGAGACGTCCTCGCGGATGTCGTACAGATAGGTGTTGATGGTGGGCGCGTTGCGCCGGGCCGCCCAGTCGCGCGTCGGTGCCTCGAAGGAGACCTCGATACCGGACCCGGCCAGGGCGCCGCCCCCGATCAGCCCCTTGAGGACCTCGTCCACCTCGTGGATCACCGTCGTGCTCCCGTGCCGTCCGCCCCGTCGTCTGTCCGTCCGCCGATCGTGCCCCGAGCGGTGCCCGTCCCCGCAGGCACGCCGGGGACGACCCGGGGGCAGAACACGCTGCCCGGCGGGTCCGATGCGACTGCCTGTTCGATCAGAGGTAGCCTTCCCGGAGGGCATACGCCACGGCATGCGCCCGGTTGCGCAGATGCAGTCGGGTGGTCAGACCATGCATCACGTTCTTGACGGTGCGTTCGGAGTAGGAGAGTTTGCTCGCGATCTCACCGGTGTCCAACCCCTCGGCGACGAGCCGCAGCACGTCGATCTCCCGCGGCACGAGGCCCGACACGGGCGCGCCCGGCCGGCCGGTCACCGAACGCTGCAACGAGCCGACCTGGTTGATCAGCCGCCCCAGCAGATCGGCGGGCAGATCGCCGTCACCGCGCGAGGCCGCGAGCACCGCCTGCGACAGCCGGTGCGCGGTCGCCTCGTGGCGCCACACCACCGCGCCGACCCCGCACTCGATGACGTCGAGCAGTTCCGTCTCCCGGATCGCGCTCACCACCAGCACCGCCCGCGCGCCGTCGCTGCGCACCAGTTTGCGGAGCGCCGCCAGCAGCGTCTCGTCCGGTGTCTCACCGATCAGGACGGCCACGGTGCCGGGCCTCGGCTCACCGCCCTCGACCAGGTCGATCACCGGGTGCCCGCCCAACTGGCTGAGCACCCCCGCCCGGGAGAGCGGATCCGGAGTGTGGACCACGACCGGGATCCGGCGCCGCGCCACGGTCGTGGCCGTCTCCGTCTCCGGCGTCCGTAATGAGCTGGGCAACCGATTCTCCTGTGTACGCGTGGGGGGAGGCTCCGCCGACCGGACCGTCGGCCGGGCTGCCTGCCGGTGTGCCCGCCGGATCACCGTGCGGGCCGCGGACCGGGCCGGCCGGAGGAGCCGGATGCACCGCGGGGGCCCAGGTGACCGATGGGCTCGAACCACACTTCTGTGTGCCGACCGCCGTGCGCAATCGTGGAGCACCACGAGATCGACCACGAGATCGGCCACGACACCTCCACGGCGGCCCCCTTCACCACCGTCCCCCGCACCGCCGACCCCCGCCCGTGACCCCGCCCGCTCCGCGTACCCGTACCCGACCCCGACCGGTGCCGTACGACACGGCCGGCCGGAACCGGCGCACCGAGTCCGACCGGAATCGGTGCACCACGGCGGGCGTCGGCCCGTCTACCGAACGGAAGACGACACTTCCACGACAGGAGGCAGTGATGTGCGCACCGGACCGGCTCCTCGAACGCCGTGACACCCTGGAGCTGCTGGCTGCCGAGGCCGCCCGCGCCCGCACGGGATCCGGCCGCCTGATCGTGCTCAGAGGGGCCACCGGCACCGGCCGCACCGCGCTCCTGGAGGCCGCTGCACAGCAGGCGGCGGCACAGGGCATGCGGGTCCTGCGGGCCCGCTGCTCGCCGGAGCACACCGCCATCCCGCTCGACACCGTCTACCAACTCCTCGCCCACGCACCCGAGTTCGACGCCGTCGCGGGCGAGGCACCGGACCCGCCCGGCACCCCGCCGCACCGGGGCAGGTCCGCCCGGCTGTGGCGGCTGCTCCGCTCCTACGCCGACGAGACCCCGCTGCTGATCACCGTCGACGACGCGCACCTCGCCGACGCCGCGTCCCGGCGCTGGCTCGTCGAGGCCGTCCGCTGGATCGACCGCTTACCCGTGCTGCTCGTGGTGACCGAACGCAGCCAGTACGACATCGACCCACCGGCCGACGGCCTGGCGCACGCCCTCTCCTCCGCCCTCGTCCACACCCGCACCCTGGCCCCGCTGAGCCCCGAATCGGCCGCGGAGCTGATCCGTTCGGTGCGGGCCGGTGACACCACGCCGGAGTGGGTCGCCGACTGCGTACGGGCGGGCGCCGGCAACCCCCTGCTGCTGAGCGCCCTCCTCGACGATCTCCAGTCCACCGACCAGGACACCCTCCCCGACACCTGCGCCGCCCTGTACCCCGGCTCGTACGCCGCCGCCGTCTCCTGGTGGCTGGACAGCGCCGGGCCCGCCACCACCGAGGTCGCCCGCGCGCTCGCCGCGCTGGACGAGGACGGCCCCGGCACGGCCGACGCCGACCTGCTCGCCCGGACGGCGGGCGCCGACCCCGACCGCGTACCGGGCTGGCTCACCGCCATGACCCGCCTCGGCCTGCTCCGCCCGGACCCCGGGGGCCGGCCCCGCTACGCCCATCCGCTGCTGCGGGACGCGGTGCTCGGCGGCTGGACCAGCGCCGCACGGCAACGCGCCCACCGCCGGGCGGCCGAGGCGATGCTGCGCCGCGGCGACCACGCCGAGGCCGTCGCCGGGCAACTGCTGCGGGCCGGTCCCGTCGGCGACACCTGGGCGACGGCCGCCCTGCTCGACGCCGCCGACCTGGCCGCCCGCGACGACCGCAGCGACGACGCCCTCGCCTATCTGCGTCGCGCCCTCGACGAGCCGATACCGCCCGCCCGCCGCGCCGCCGTCCTCACCGAACTGGGCTCCCTGGAGTACGCGACCGTACGCTCCACGGCCGGGATACCGCGCCTCGCGGAGGCGATGCGGCTGCCCGGCCCGCCCCGCGACCGGGTGCGCGCGGCGGTCGCCCTCGGCACGGCGCTGGCCCGCCGCGGCGAGGCCCGCGCCGCGATCGACGTCCTGCGCGGACTGCGCGACGAACACCTGACGGGCCACCCCGACCTGGCCCGCACCGCGCAGACCGCGTCCGCGCTGCTGTCCGACCACGACCAGGGCGTACGGCAGGAGGTGTACCGCTGGCTGCGCGAGACCGCCGAACGGTCACCCGACCTCGTCGGCACGGCCGGGCAGGCCCTCCTGGTGCGCTACGAGTCGACGGCGGGCCTCACCTCGGCGGAGTCGGCCATGGACCGCGTCCGTGCCCTGCTCGCGCAGCCCGCCGACCCGCTGGAGGAGGCGTTCCTGCCGGGCACGGCGGCGGCCGTCGCCCAGTGGGCCGACCAGCTCGACGAGGCCGAACGCCTCGTCCGGCGCGGCCTCGCCGGCCAGCGCACGTCCCTGCTCCACCCCATGCACACGGCCCTGCTGAACGTACGGATCGACCTGGCCGCCGCGCGCGGCGCCTACGACGAGGTTCTCGCCGACCCGGAGGTGCGCCGCCCCGACGGCACCCCGCCGACCTCGGCCAACGCCGTCGCGAACGCCGTCGTCGCCCTCGTCGAGACCGGCCGCACGCAGGAGGCGGCCCGCCTCGCGGACGGCTTCGACCTCCAGAACGCCCCCGACAGCTGGGAGTTGAACCGCTTCCTCTACGCCCGGGGCGTCCTGCACACGGCGCTCGGCGACCCGGCCGCCGCGCTCGACGACTTCCTGGAGTGCGGCCGCCGCCAGTCGGCACGGGACGTGGTGAGCCCCGTCGTCACCCCCTGGCGGACCGCCGCCGCCGAATGCCAACTGGCCCTCGGCCGCCCCCGCGAGGCCCTCGCCCTCGCCGAGGAGGACCTCTGCCTGGCCCGCGTGTGGAACACCCCCCGCGTCCTCGGCCGCGCCCTGCGCACCCTGGCCACCGCCACGGGCGGCCGCCGCGGCCTCCACCTGGCCGACCGCGCCGTCCGCATCCTCCGCCAGGACGCACACACGGCCCCGCGTACGGAGGCGGAACCCCACGGCGGAACGACGGGCGAGGCCCTGTCCGCCGCCGGAGAACCACCGCGCGGCACGTCCGGCCGGACGCCGGACGACATCGCCGCATACCGGGAGGGCGCGGACAGGGGAACGCCGGGCGCGGCCGAGACGGAACTGATCGCGGCGTTGACCGCGCAGGGGCGGCTGCTCACGGCGGCGGGGGAGCGGGCGCGGGCCCGCGACGCCCTCCGGGAGGCGGCCGCCCGCGCCGAACGACTGGGCGCGGTCCGCGCCCGGGCCGCGGCGGAGGAGGCCCTGCGCGAGGGCGGCGCCCGCCGTACGACGACGGCCCTGACCGGCCCCGACGCGCTGACCGCCGGGGAACGCCGCATCGCGGAACTCGCCGCGCAGAGCCGCACGAACACGGAGATAGCGGAGCTCCTCCACCTGGCCCGCCGCACGGTGGAAACCCACCTGACGAGCACCTACCGCAAACTCGGCATCCGCCGCAGAGCGGAACTGAACGCAGCGCTCACCCCACCCCGCGAAGGTGACCGGTAGGCGTCAGCACTCGATGATGTTCACCGCCAGCCCGCCCCGCGCCGTCTCCTTGTACTTGACGCTCATGTCGGCGCCCGTGTCCTTCATCGTCTTGATGACCTTGTCGAGGGACACCTTGTGGGTGCCGTCGCCGCGCATGGCCATACGGGCGGCGGTCACGGCCTTCACCGCGGCCATGCCGTTGCGTTCGATGCAGGGGATCTGGACGAGGCCGCCGACCGGGTCGCAGGTCAGGCCGAGGTTGTGCTCCATGCCGATCTCGGCCGCGTTCTCGACCTGCTCGGGGCTGCCCCCGAGGACCTCCGCGAGCGCGCCCGCCGCCATCGAGCAGGCCGAGCCGACCTCGCCCTGGCAGCCGACCTCCGCGCCCGAGATGGACGCGTTCTCCTTGAAGAGCATGCCGATGGCCCCGGCGGCCAGCAGGAAGCGGACGACGCCGTCCTCGTCGGCGCCGGGGACGAAGTTGATGTAGTAGTGCAGGACCGCCGGGATGATGCCCGCCGCGCCGTTCGTCGGGGCCGTCACCACACGGCCGCCGGCGGCGTTCTCCTCGTTCACGGCCATGGCGTACAGCGTGATCCACTCCATGGAGCGGGCCAACGGGTCGCCCTCGGCGCGGAGTTGACGGGCGGAGACGGCGGCACGGCGGCGTACCCGCAGTCCGCCGGGGAGGATGCCCTCGCGGGACATGCCGCGCGCGACGCACGTCTGCATCACCCGCCAGATCTCCAGCAGCCCCTCGCGGATCTCCTCCTCCGTGCGCCAGGCCCGCTCGTTCTCCAGCATCAGCGCGGAGATCGACAGCCCCGTCTCCTTCGTCAGGCGCAGCAGCTCGTCGCCCGTGCGGAAGGGGTACTTGAGTGCCGTGTCGTCCAGCTTGATGCGGTCCGCGCCGACCGCCTCCTCGTCCACGACGAAGCCGCCGCCGACCGAGTAGTACGTCTTCGAGAGCAGTTCCGCGCCCGACGCGTCGTACGCCCACACCGTCATGCCGTTGGCGTGGTACGGCAGCGTCTTGCGGCGGTGGAGGACCAGGTCCTTGTCGAAGTCGAAGGGGATCTCGTGGTCGTCGAGCAGCCGGATCCGGCCCGACTCCTTGATGGACTCCACGCGGTCGTCGGCCGACTCCACGTCCACCGTGCGCGGCGAGGCGCCCTCCAGGCCCAGCAGGACCGCCTTGGGGGTGCCGTGACCGTGCCCGGTCGCGCCCAGGGAGCCGTACAGCTCGACCCGTATGGAGGCGGTCGCGGTCAGCAGCCGCTCCTTGTTCAGCCGGCGCGCGAACATCCGGGCGGCCCGCATCGGGCCGACCGTGTGGGAGCTGGACGGGCCGATGCCGATCGAGAACAGGTCGAAGACCGAGATGGCCACGGTGACTCCTCAGAACGGGGGTTGTGCGAGGGGACGGGGTACCGCGCTCACTGCCCGGTGTGCGCGGGTACCCCGGAGGAACGGCACGGTGTGCCGGTGAAGCCGGGGTCACTTCCGGGAGCGGCGGCCGGAGATCGGACGACCCCCGCCGCCGCTCGGGGTCACTTGCCCAGGGTGGGGTAGAGCGGGTGCTTGGCGGTGAGGGCCTTGACCCGTGCCTTGAGGGCCTCGGTGTCGTAGGTCGGCTTGAGGGTCTCGGCGATGATGTCGGCGACCTCGGTGAAGTCGGCGGCGGTGAAGCCGCGGGTGGCGAGGGCGGGGGTGCCGATGCGCAGGCCGGAGGTGACCATCGGCGGACGGGGGTCGTCGGGGACGGCGTTGCGGTTGACGGTGATGCCGACCTCGTGGAGGCGGTCCTCGGCCTGTTGTCCGTCGAGGTCGGAGTCGCGCAGGTCGACCAGGATGAGGTGGACGTCGGTGCCGCCGGACAGGACGTTGACGCCGGCTTCGCGGGCGTCGGGCGCGGTGAGGCGCTCGGCGAGGATCTTGGCGCCTTCGACGGTGCGGCGCTGGCGGTCCTTGAACTCCTCGCCGGCGGCGACCTTGAAGGAGACGGCCTTGGCGGCGATGACGTGCTCCAGGGGTCCGCCCTGGAAGCCGGGGAAGACGGAGGAGTTCAGCTTCTTGGCGAAGGCCTGCTTGGCGAGGATGATGCCGCCGCGGGGGCCGCCGAGGGTCTTGTGGGTGGTGGAGGTGACCACGTCCGCGTGCTCGACGGGGTTGGGGTGCAGGCCCGCGGCGACGAGACCGGCGAAGTGCGCCATGTCCACCCACAGGTACGCCTCCACCTCGTCGGCGATCCGGCGGAAGGCGGCGAAGTCCAGCTGGCGGGGGTAGGCCGACCAACCGGCGATGATCACCTTGGGGCGGTGCTCCTTGGCGAGGCGTTCGACCTCGTCCATGTCGACCAGGCCGGTGGCCGTGTCGACGTGGTACGCGACCACATTGAACTGCTTGCCGGAGAAGTTCAGGCGCATGCCGTGGGTGAGGTGGCCGCCGTGGGCGAGGTCCAGGCCGAGGATGGTGTCGCCGGGCTGGGCGAGGGCGAAGAGGGCGGCCTGGTTGGCGGAGGCGCCGGAGTGGGGCTGGACGTTGGCGTATTCGGCGCCGAAGAGGGCCTTGACGCGGTCGATGGCGATCTGTTCGGTGACGTCGACGTGTTCGCAGCCGCCGTAGTAGCGGCGGCCGGGGTAGCCCTCGGCGTACTTGTTGGTGAGGACCGAGCCCTGGGCCTCGATGACGGCGAGCGGAGCGAAGTTCTCCGAGGCGATCATCTCCAGGGTGGACTGCTGGCGGTGCAGCTCGGCGTCGACCGCGGCCGCGACCTCCGGGTCCAGCTCGTGCAGGGGCGTGTTCAGAAGCGACATGGTGCTACGACCTCTCAGCCGGCGATGAAGGCGGTGTACTCGTCGGCGGAGAGCAGGTCGCCCGGCTCGTCCGTGACCCGGACCTTGAACAGCCAGCCACCCTCGAAGGGGGCCGTGTTCACCAGCGACGGATCGTTCACCACGTCCTCGTTGACCTCGGTGATCTCACCGCTCACCGGGGAGTACAGGTCGCTGACGGACTTCGTCGACTCCAGCTCGCCGCAGGACTCGCCCGCGGTCACCGTGGAGCCCACCTCGGGAAGCTGGGTGTAGACGACATCGCCGAGCGCGTTGGCCGCGTGCTCCGTGATGCCCACCGTCGAGACGCCGTCCTCGGCGGCCGACAGCCACTCGTGCTCCTTGCTGTAGCGCAGCTGCTGGGGGTTGCTCATGGCCTGAATTCTCCTGTACGCGGGGGAGTGGTGATGAATGAGGGACTGCTGAAACCGCTGTTGAACAGGGCGGATGTGCCCTTTGTCACGCTCGGGTGCGCTGCCGTGCCGTTGCGCACGACCACGCCATGCCGCTTCTGAACGACGGTGAGCCGACTACGACGGTGTCACTTGGACCGCTTGTAGAACGGCAGCGCCACGACCTCGAACGGCTCGTGGCTGCCGCGGATGTCCACAGCGACCCCGGTGGTGCCCGGGGCGGCGTACCTGGCGTCGACGTACGCCATCGCGATCGGCTTGCCCAGGGTGGGGGAGGGAGCGCCGGAGGTGACCTCACCGATCACCTTGCCCTCGGCGACCACGGGGTAGCCGGCGCGGGGGACCCGGCGGCCCTCCGCGATCAGGCCGACGAGGACCGGCGGCTCGTGGTGGGCGTTCTCGGCGGCCTCGCGCAGGGCCGCGCGGCCCACGAAGTCGCCCTCCTTCTCGAACTTCACCACCCGGCCGAGCCCGGCGTCGAACGGCGTCAGTTCGGTGGTCAGCTCGTGCCCGTACAGCGGCATGCCCGCCTCCAGGCGCAGCGTGTCCCGGCAGGACAGCCCGCACGGCACCAGGCCGACGCCCTCGCCCGCCTCGGTCAGCGCCTGCCACAGCTCCACGGCGTGCTCCGGCTTCACGAACAGCTCGAAGCCGTCCTCGCCGGTGTACCCGGTGCGCGCGATCAGGGCCGGGACGCCGGCGACCTTGCCGGGCAGGCCCGCGTAGTACTTCAGGCCGTCGAGGTCGGCGTCGGTGAGCGCCTTCACGATGCCGGGCGACTCGGGGCCCTGGACCGCGAGCAGCGCGTACGCGTCGCGGTCGTCCCTGACCTCGGCGTCGAACCCGGCCGCGCGCTCCACCAGCGCGTCCAGCACCACCTGGGCGTTGGAGGCGTTCGCGACGACCAGGTACTCGGTGTCCGCGAGGCGGTAGACGATCAGGTCGTCGAGGATGCCGCCGTCCTCGCGGCAGATCATGGTGTAGCGGGCGCGGCCCGTCTTCACGCCGCCGATGTTCCCGACGAGGGCGTGGTCGAGGAGCGCGGCCGCCTGGGGGCCGGTGACGGTGATCTCGCCCATGTGGGAGAGGTCGAACAGCCCGGCCCGGGTCCGTACGGCGTGGTGCTCGTCGCGTTCGGAGCCGTAGCGCAGGGGCATGTCCCAGCCCGCGAAATCGGTCATCGTCGCGCCGAGCGAGCGATGCAGGGCATCGAGCGCGGTCCGGCGCGGTCCGGGGGTGGGGCTACTGCTCATCGGATGTGCTCCCAGGGCGATGGGGTCCCTCCCACGCGAGCGAAGCCGAGCGTGGGAGAAGGCGAGGACGTTCCTCCCCATCTGTCATCGGAACCTGAGAGGTTCACCTCGACCGTACGTTCTGATGACGTACCGGTGGTCGCGGTTTGCACCTTGGGTGGAGCCACTGGGCAGCGGCTCGCTTTTCAGATGTGCCTCGCCCGCGCGGTATCTGGGCCTGAGAGATTCAAGGGAGGGACTTGCTCCTTCGGCGCCCCAGCGAAGACTGCTGGGAGCTCTCCCGCGCGGATTCAAGCGGCCGGTATGCAGTTGGCGCGCACATCATTGCACGCATCGGCGCGCCACGGCAGGGGGAGGTTCCGGGGCGGGGGAGGTGCCGGGCCGGGCGTCCGGCCCCGGGCGGCGCTCGAATTCGGAGGACAGACACAGCGGTCCGTTGCACTCTTGTGGCAATACGAGGACTGAATCAGGAGCGATCGGGCATTACCTTCTCTTTACAGTCTGTGGGGATGGGTCTCCCGACCCCTGGGGAGGACGATCACGGTGAACAGGACCACGGCGTACGCGACGACCTCGGGCCTCGCCCTGCCCGAGCAGCCCGCCGGCCCGGCCGCCGCGGCCTGCGGCCCCTTCCCGAGGGCGGTCGTCCGCGACCTCAGGGAGCGCTCCGGACGCAGCCCGCGCGTGCTGTCGTTCGCGCCGTTCGACCTCGTGGTCGTCACCGGGCTCCCCGGCAGCGGAAAGTCGACCCTGATGCGGCGCACGGTGCCGGGACAGCGGATCGACTCCCAGGACACGCGTGACCGCTTCGACGCGCGCCTGGCGCGCGTCCTGCCGTACGCCGTGTACCGCCCGTTCGTGCGCCTCGCGCACTACGCCGGGCTGCGGCGAGCGCTGCGCTCCGGTGAGGGCGTCGTCGTGCACGACTGCGGAACCCAGGCGTGGGTGCGGCGCTGGCTCGCCCGGGAGGCCGTCCGCAGGGGCGGCACCCTCCATCTGCTGCTGCTCGACGTCACCCCCGGCGAGGCGCGGGACGGACAGCGGGAGCGGGGGCGCGGGGTGTCGCGGTACGCCTTCGCCCGGCACCGGGGGGCGATGACCCGGCTGCTGCGGTCCGTGGAGGAGGGGCGCCTGCCGGAGGGCTGCGGTTCGGCGGTGCTGATCGACCGGGCCGCGGCGGACGCGCTGAACCGGATCGGCTTCGACGGCTGAGGACCGGCCTTCGACGGCTGCGGGCGGGCTGCCCGCAGGGGCGGGGCGGGGCCGTCGTCGAGGGCGGCCGCCGGGCCGTCCCCTTTGTCGGCGGCTGGCATTAAGGTGCAGGGACAACAGCATCACGGAGTAAAGCGGTAGGCGGCAGATGGACTTCCCGGCGGACTTCCCGGCACAGGCACACCCCCATGGACACGGTGGGTGGCCCGGCAATGAGCTGGAGGAGGTGCTCTCCGCCTCCCTCGGGGTGCCGGGGGCCGGCCCGCGCATCGTCGAGGTGCTGGCCCGCAGCTTCGTGTGGGTGCCGCTGCCCGAGGGCGGCGGACGGCACAGCCGCGAGCTGGATCTGCCGACGATGGAGCTGGGCGGCCAGGTGTACGTGCCGGTGTTCAGCTCCGAGGAGCAGTTCCGCCAGGTCGTCGGCAACCACATGTCGTTCACGATCGCCCCGGCCGTCGAGTTCGCCCGCGGGCTGCCCCCGCAGGCCGGCCTCGCCCTGAACCCGGACGGTGTCGTGGGCATCCCGCTGCCGCCGCCCGCCGTGGCCGAGCTGTGCCGGGCCGCCCGGACCCCGCTGGACGGGTCGGCGAGCGGCGCCCGGGTCCGCCTGTTCGAACCGGACTGGCAGGACGACCCGGTGGATTTCCTCGCCGCGGCCTCCGCCGAGTTCGCCGCGACCGGCGTCGTCCTCAGCGCCCGCCGCTGCCTCGCCACCATCGAGACCGCCGACCCCGTCATGTTCATCGGCGTCGACCTGGTCTCCTGGGAGGCGGACCGCACCCTCCCCCTGGACGCCCTCGGCCGCGCCCTCGGCGCACAGCGGGTGGCCTGGCCGGTCAACATGGTCTTCCTCGACGTGGCGCAGGACCCGGTGGGCGACTGGCTCCGCGAGAAGGTCCGCCCCTTCTACCAACAGGGCTACTGACACCGGGCCCCGCCAGGGCGCGGGGCGGCGGCGTCGACGGCTCCGCCGCGGGGCGCGACCAGCCACGACGACACCGGGACCCACGACGCACAGCAAGCCCCGAGCCCTGACCGGCTCGACCCGCACACCACCTAAGCTGGTTTTCCACAACCAGCATCCGACACCACCAGCTCCAAACCGAAGGGCGGCTGACGTGAGCGCGAGCGGCACGGCGACCGGGCAGGTCGAGCACATGCTGCGCCAGGTGACGCCGGGGCGTTACGACGCCTACGAGGCGTTGCTGCGTGCCCTCGCGACCCCCGCCACCGGCCAGGTCTGGATGCTCCTGTGGCACGGCCAGGCCGGCTCCCCCGACGCCCAGTACGGGAACATGGAGGTGGACGGGTTCAACTACGCGCCCTGCGTCACCTCCGCCCAGGAGCTCTCCGCCAGCGGCTGGAACCGCAGTTACGAGGTCGTCGACGGCCTCGACGTGGCCCGCACGCTCTACCCCGACCACTACGGACTCTGGCTCAACCCGCACGCACCGGGCGGCGGCGTCGGCATTCCCTGGCTGGATCTGCGCCGGATCGCGACGGGCCTGGAGCGGCAGCCCGCGGGCCCGCTGCGGCTGTCCGAGCCGGGCATCGAGATCCCGCAGTTCTACGCCCTGCTCACGCAGAACGCCCACCGCACCCCGGCCGTGCGCTCGCTGCGCCGCGCCTGGGTGCAGCCCTCGCTCGGCGCGCCCTACCTGGCGATCGGCCTCGACGTGTACGACACCTCGCCGCCCGCCGTCGACTCGGTGCGCGCGATGATGCAGCAGTCCATCGGCGCCGTCCCGGACGGACTGCCCGTCTCCACGGTCGCCATGTCCGACGAGTACGACCCGGTCGCGATGTGGCTGCGGGCGGCCGCCCGCCCGTTCTACGACCGGGAGGCCCACGGCGCCCCGGCCCAGGCCCCGGCCGCCGGCGGCTACGGCTACCCGGGCGGCTACTGACCCGGGCGGCTGCTGACCCGGTACGGCGGGAGCCCCCGGCCCCCGTGCGCGCAACGACGGAGCCCCTGGCTCCGGAAGGACTCGTCAGAGAGCCTTCCGGAGCCAGGGGCTCCTCGGCGTCGTTCTCACCCCCGTGCACGAGAACGATGTTCGGGACGATTTTTCCGTGCGCTTTTCCCCCGTTTTTCAGCGCGCTCGGAATTTACGCCCGGAGTTCACTGCCCAGACTTTACGGCTTCGGCTTGCACCCGCTCGAACTCTTGGTCTGGCATTCGGAGTAGAAGGGGTAGGCGACGATGGCGTTCATGAGCCCGTAGTTCTTGACGACCACCGTCGTGCAGCCGGGTCCGTAGCGCTCCTTGCGGATGTTGAATCGCTGGAACTTCACCTTCGGTGTGACGAAGCCGTAGTGCTTGCCCTTGACCACCATCTGGTTGGTGACCTTGACCCCCTTGGAGGTCTTCTTGGTGACCGAGTAGTCCGTGCGACCCTCGATCTTGGCGACGCCCCACGACACGGACGCGGTGGCGCCGACGCTCCAGGTGGTCGCGCGGGACGTGGTCGTGGTCATGGTGTAGTTGAGCTTCGCCTTGGACTTGCTGGAGTTGTACCGGCCGGCCGTGGGCGCGATGGGCTTGTACGTGGGTGAGCCGAACTTCTCCACAGAGTAGAAGTAGCCCGTCCCGCAGTCCTGCGCGTCCGCGGTTCCGGCGAAGGCGGTGCCCTGGGTGGTCATTATCGTGCCCGCGAGGAGCGCGGTCGCGGCAAATGCCGAACCGACGCTACGGCGCATGGTGTTATTCATTTTTCCCCGTTTCCCCTGTACGTGGGGCCCCCGTTGTTTTTGTTCGGTGGGTGGCCCCGCTCGTCGAGAAGAACGTATGGAGGGAATTCCGGACTGTCAACGGACCGAACTTCTTTGCTTTCGGAGAACCTCAAGAAAGGCTCAACGGGGAAATTGTGACGGTCTGACGGTCCGGGTGATTTGCTCCCTCTGTCGCGATGTCGCAAAGGGGTGAATGGGAAAAAGAGGGCGCCGTGCGGGGCTCCTGGTTCCTGTGTGATCCCCGTCACATCGAATGTCTCGCGAGTCGAAGTTCGGCCCTGTTGTGGGCTGGTATGAGCCTTTCGTTCCAAGTGTGCGCCGTTCGGCAGCAGTTGACCCGTGTCCGCATAGCGGGGCTCGGAGGCGGCATCACGTTTAGGCATCCATTCACCGTCAGGTCTGGTCAGGGCTCGACGAACCGTTGAAGACTCGCCCACCAGGGGCTTTCGGTCCCTGTCTATAAGGGAGATTGAAGCCGCCACAGCGGCAAGTGCGGGCCGGTCACCGCCGGTTGAGAGGGGTCCCTGCCACATGACGGCGCCATTGCACGACACGACCGCGGAGGCGGTTCCGGCCGCGCCCGCCGATCCGGCCGGGCCGGCGGGGAAGAAGGTCGAGGGGCGGTCCCTCAAGCAGATCGCATGGAACCGTCTCAAGCAGGACAAGGTCGCTCTGGCGGGCGGCGTCACGGTGCTCGTCCTGGCCCTGGTCGCGATCTTCGCCCCCCTGATCGTCTCCCTGCTGGGCCACCCGCCGAACGAGTTCCACCAGGAGGAGCTGGACCCGTTGACCAACCTGCCGCAGGGTGCCTGGGGCGGGGTGAGCGGCGACTTCCTCTTCGGTGTCGAACCCAACAAGGGTCGAGACGTGTTCAGTCGGATCGTCTACGGCGCGCGTATCTCGCTCCTCGTGGCCTTCCTCGCGGCTGTGGTGGCAGTGGTGCTGGGCACGCTCTTCGGCATCATCGCCGGCTACTTCGGCGGCTGGGTCGACGCGTTGATCAGCCGCACCATGGACGTGCTCCTCGCCTTCCCCCAGCTGCTCTTCATCATCTCCCTGGTCTCGGTCCTTCCGGACGACCTGCTGGGGCTGACCGGGTCCGGGGTGCGTATCGCCGTACTCGTCCTGGTCATCGGGTTCTTCGGGTGGCCCTATGTCGGGCGCATCGTGCGCGGCCAGACCCTGAGTCTGCGCGAGCGGGAGTACATCGAGGCCGCTCGCAGCCTCGGCGGTGGCAGGCGCCACATCCTCTTCAGGGAACTGCTGCCGAACCTGGTGGCGCCCATCCTCGTCTACGCGACGCTGATGATCCCCACCAACATCCTCACCGAGGCGGCGCTCAGCTTCCTCGGGGCGGGAGTGCGTCCGCCGACGGCCTCATGGGGCGGCATGCTGCGCGACGCCCTCGCGACCTACGAGCACGACCCGATGTTCATGGTGTTCCCCGGTGTCACCATCTTCATCGCCGTACTCGCCTTCAACCTCTTCGGGGACGGGCTGCGTGACGCCCTGGACCCCAAAGGCACCCGATAAGTCCCGAACGGGCACCGCACTCACCCCTGACTGACCGTCAGGTGGCACATCCCAAGGTATTCCGGCTCTGGTCCGGGACCGCGAATCTCGGAGGTTCCAAGACAATGCCCACGGTTTCTTCGAAGCGACGGCTCGCTGCCGGCGCGGCCCTCGTTGTCGCGGCGCTGATGACCACCACGGCGTGCGGTGGCGGCAACGGCGACGGTGACGAGGAAGGCCAGGGCGCCGGCTACAACGCCGCTCTCGGCAAGGTCGTCAACGCGTCCACCAAGAAGGGCGGGACGCTCAAGTTCATAGGCAAGCAGGACTTCGACTCCCTTGACCCGCAGCGGACGTACTACGGCATGACCTGGGACTTCATGCGCTTCTTCACGCGTACCCTGGTCACCTACGACACGAAGCCGGGCGACGCGTCCAACAAGCTGGTCGGCGACCTGGCGACGGGTCCGGGCGAGGTGTCGGCCGACGGCAAGACGTACACGTACAAGCTGCGCGACGGCCTGACGTGGGAGGACGGCTCCGCGCTGACCTCCAAGGACATCAAGTACGGCATCGAGCGGATCTGGGCCACCGACGTCATCACCGGTGGGCCGGCGTACCTCAAGCAGACCCTCGACCCCAAGGGCGAGTACCCCGGTCCGTACAAGGACAAGTCCAAGGACAAGCTGGGCCTCAAGGCCATCGAGACGCCGGACGACAAGACCATCGTCTTCAAGCTGCCCAAGGCCAACGGTGACTTCGAGCAGTTCCTGGCCATGCCCACGGGTGCCCCGGTGAAGCAGAGCGAGGACACGGGTGCCAAGTACACCAACAAGCCCTTCTCCTCCGGCCCTTACCAGGTCCAGTCGTACAAGGCGGGCAAGGAGCTGACCCTCGTCCGCAACAAGAACTGGAAGAAGGAGTCGGACCCGATCCGCCCGGCCCTTCCGGACAAGATCACCGTGACGATCTCCGCCAACCTGGAGGAGAACGACAAGCGGCTGATGGAGGGCGACTACGACCTCGACGTCAACGGCACGGGCATGACCCAGTCCGGCCGTGTCAGCGCCATCCAGGACCACAAGGCGAACGTCGACAACATCCAGACGTCCTTCGTCCGCTACGTCGCCCTCGTGCACACCGCGAAGCCGTTCGACAACGTCCACTGCCGCAAGGCCGTCTTCTACGCCACCAACTTCGCGGGCCTGCAGCAGACCCGTGGCGGCAAGATCGCCGGTGGCGACATCGCCAACTCGGTCTTCCCGAAGGCCATCCCGGGCTACACCGACTACGACCCGTACGGTGTCCTCGCTCGCAAGGGCAAGCCGGACCTCGCCAAGGCCAAGGCCGAACTCAAGGAATGCGGCCAGCCGAACGGCTTCTCCACCAAGATCTCCGCGCGTACCAACCAGCCGAGCGAGGTCGACGCGGCCGAGGCCCTGCAGGAGCAGCTGGCCAAGGTCGGCATCAAGATCGACGTCGACCCGATCGACGGCGCTCAGTCCTCCAGCATCACCGGTTCCCCGAAGGTCGTGAAGGAGCGCGGTTACGGCCTGACGATGGCCGGCTGGGGCCCCGACTTCCCGACCGGTCAGGGCTACGCGCAGCCTCTGTTCGACAGCCGTTTCATCTTCGAGAACGGCAACTACAACGAGTCCCAGATCAAGGACCCGGAGATCGACAAGCTCTTCGACAAGGCGATCGCGTCGACCGACCCGGCCGAGGCCACCGCTGACTACGAGCAGCTGAACAAGCGCCTGCTCGACAACGCCGACTGGATGCCCTTCATCTACGAGAAGAACATCTCGTGGCGCAGCCCGCGGCTGACCAACGTGTATTCGTCCGCCGCGTACAACGGCCGCTACGACTACGTCATGCTCGGTGTCGTGAAGTAGCAGCCCACCACGTCGCCGACCGACCCTTGCCGCCGAATCCCGCCAGTCCGAAGGGCAGGTGAGGGCCCTGAGCGGTGGCCCGGACCTCTCACGAGGAGGTCCGGGCCACCGCAGGGCCGTACACAGTGCTTGCTTATCTCATCCGGCGTCTGACCGCCGTTGCCGTTCTGGTGCTGGTCGTACTGCTCGCGACCTTCACCGTGTTCTACATGCTGCCCAGATGGGCGGGACAGGACATCGCCGTCCTCTTCGCCGGCAAGGCGACAGGTGCCGAGCAGGTCGAGGGCATCCGCACCAAGCTGGGCCTCGACGATCCCCTTCTCGCGCAGTTCTGGGAGTTCATCAAGGGCATCCCGCTGGGGCGGGACTACGCCAACGGTGACGACGTCACCCACTGCCCGGCCCCCTGCTTCGGCTACTCCTTCGTCACGGAGGAGCCGGTGTGGAACACCCTCAAGGACGCTCTGCCCGTCACCGGCGCGCTCGCCCTCGGCGCCTGCGTCCTCTGGCTGGCCGGCGGAGTCGCGACCGGTGTGATCTCCGCACTGAAGCGGGGCTCCGTGTGGGACCGGGCCGCGATGATCGCCGCGCTCGGCGGTGTCTCCCTGCCGATCTTCTTCACCGGCATGGTCGCGATGGGCATCTTCGTGCACAGCCTGGGGATGGTGCGCATCGAGGACAACCTCAGCACCGATGACCCCATCGGCGTGTGGTTCGAGACCTTGATCCTCCCGTGGATCGTGCTCGCCCTGCTGAACGCGGCGATGTACGCACGCCTCACCCGGGCCACCATGCTGGAGGTGCTCGGCGAGGACTACATCCGTACCGCGCGGGCCAAGGGGCTCGGTGAGCGGGTGGTCATCACCCGGCACGCGTTGCGCTCGGCGATGACCCCGATCCTTACCGTCTTCGGTCTGGACATCGGCGTGCTGCTCGGCGGCGCGGTCCTCACCGAGTCGACCTTCAACCTGCCCGGCCTCGGACTCGCCGCGGTGCAGGCCATCAGCAGCAAGGACCTGCCGGTCATTCTCGGCGTGACGTTGTTCGCCGCTCTGGCGATCGCCGTGGCCAACCTCCTGGTGGACCTTCTGTACGCAGTCATAGACCCGCGAGTGAGGCTGGGATGACAGACCTGGACAAGACGGGAGCGGCCGTGGGGGAACCCGTGGCCGGTTCTCCGGCACCGACCGCCTTCCTGGAGGTGCGGGACCTGCGGGTGCACTTCCCGACCGACGACGGCCTGGTCAAGTCCGTCGACGGGCTCAGTTTCCAGCTGGAGAAGGGCAAGACCCTCGGCATCGTGGGCGAGTCCGGCTCGGGCAAGTCGGTCACCTCGCTCGGCATCATGGGCCTGCACACAGCGGGGCAGTACGGCAAGCGGAAGGCGCAGATCTCCGGTGAGGTCTGGCTGGACGGCACCGAACTTCTCTCCGCGGCTCCCGAGCACGTACGCAAGTTGCGCGGCCGGCAGATGGCGATGATCTTCCAGGACCCGTTGTCGGCGCTGCATCCGTACTACACGATCGGCACGCAGATCGTGGAGGCGTACCGCGTCCACCACGACGTGGACAAGAAGACCGCCAGGCGCCGCGCCGTGGAGATGCTCGACCGTGTCGGCATTCCCCAGCCGGACAAGCGGGTGGACAACTACCCGCACGAGTTCTCCGGTGGTATGCGCCAGCGGGCGATGATCGCCATGTCCCTGGTCAACAATCCCGAACTGCTCATCGCGGACGAGCCCACCACCGCCCTGGACGTCACCGTCCAGGCGCAGATCCTCGACCTCATCCGCGACCTGCAGAAGGAGTTCGGGTCCGCGGTCATCGTCATCACGCACGACCTGGGCGTCGTCGCCGAACTCGCCGACGACCTCCTCGTGATGTACGGCGGCCGCTGCGTCGAGCGGGGCCCGGCCGAGAAGGTGTTCTACGAGCCCCGGCACCCCTACACCTGGGGTCTGCTCGGCTCGATGCCGCGCCTGGACCGGGACCAGCAGGAGCGGCTCATCCCCGTCAAGGGCTCTCCGCCGTCCCTCATCAACCTTCCGCCGGGATGCGCCTTCCATCCGCGCTGCCAGTACGCGGATGTGCCCAAGGGCAACATCACCCGTGAGGTCCGCCCCGAGCTGGCCGAGGTCGGCAGTCAGCACTGGGCTGCCTGCCACCTGCCCCAGGAGCAGCGGCAGCGTATCTGGACCGAAGAGATTGCGCCGAAGCTGTGAGCGAGACATCCAAGGACGCGGCCGTGACCATTCCTCGTCAGAGCGGGGACGCGGCACCTGCCGCGACCCGCGTCAAGGACGTCGCCCCCGGCGAGGTCCTGTTGAAGGTGACCGGGCTCCAGAAGCACTTCCCGATTCGCAAGGGCCTCTTCAAACGACAGGTCAGTGCCGTACGGGCCGTCGACGGCATCGACTTCGAGGTCCGGGCCGGTGAGACCCTGGGCGTCGTGGGCGAGTCCGGCTGCGGCAAGTCGACCATGGGCCGTCTGATCACCCGACTGCTCGAACCCACGGCGGGGACCATCGAGTTCGAAGGGAGGGACATCACGCACCTCGGTGCCGCCGGTATGCGGCCACTGCGCCGGGACGTGCAGATGATCTTCCAGGACCCGTACTCCTCGCTGAACCCCCGTCACACGATCGGCACCATCGTGGGGGCTCCGTTCCGCCTCCAGGGAGTGACGCCCGAGGGCGGGATCAAGAAGGAGGTCCAGCGCCTGCTGGCGGTGGTCGGGCTCAATCCCGAGCACTACAACCGCTACCCGCACGAGTTCTCCGGCGGTCAGCGCCAGCGCATCGGCATCGCCCGCGCCCTCGCCCTCAAGCCCCGTATGGTCGTGGCCGACGAGCCGGTCTCCGCGCTCGACGTGTCCATCCAGGCGCAGGTCGTCAACCTCATGGACGACCTCCAGGACGAGCTGGGCCTCACGTACGTGATCATCGCGCACGACCTCTCCGTCGTCCGCCATGTCTCGGACCGCATCGCGGTGATGTACCTCGGCAAGATCGTCGAGCTCGCCGACCGGGACGCGCTGTACGCCTCGCCGATGCACCCGTACACCAAGGCCCTGCTGTCGGCGGTGCCGATCCCGGACCCCAGGCGGCGCGGCGCCAAGAGCGAGCGCATCCTGCTCAAGGGCGATGTGCCCTCGCCGATCGCGCCGCCGAGCGGCTGCCGCTTCCACACCCGGTGCTGGAAGGCCACGGAGGTCTGCCGGACCACCGAGCCGCCGCTCGCCGAGCTGAGGCCGGGCCAGCGGGTCGCCTGCCACCACCCGGAGAACTTCGACGACCAGCAGCCCCAGGACGTCGTCCTGCTGGCCGCCGCCAAGGAGGCGGGCGAACTGGTGCCGGACGAGGTACTGGCCCAGTCGGCGGAGACGTCGGCGGCGGTCGCGGCGGAGGTGGACGCCGCGATCGGCGCGGAGGCCATGGAGGCCGCGGAGGCCATGGAGGCCATGGAGGCCGCGGAGGCCGCGGAGGCCACGGAGAAGGCCGAGGCTCCGGCCGAGGGGCCCGCCGAGACCGAGGTCGCCAAGGAGACCGACGACAAGTAACAAGTAAGACCAGAGCGAGCCCCTGCCTTGCAATGTAAGGCGGGGGCTCGTTGTTGCGTCACAATATGGGGGTGCTCCAGCAACTGTTCACCCCGTCCGTCCAGCATGCGCTCGATCTGATCGGCATCTTCGTCTTCGCGATCTCCGGCGCGCTGCTGGCCGTGCGCAAGAACTTCGACGTCTTCGGCATCGCCGTCCTCGCCGAGGTCACCGCGCTCGGCGGGGGTCTCTTCCGGGACCTGGTCATCGGAGCCGTGCCACCGGCCGCCTTCACCGACCTCGGCTACTTCATCACCCCGCTGTTCGCCGCCCTGCTGGTGTTCTTCCTCCACCCGGAGGTCGAGCGCATCCAGAACGGCGTGAACGTCTTCGACGCGGCCGGCCTCGGCCTGTTCTGTGTCACCGGCACGACGAAGGCGTACGAGTACGGGCTGGGGCTCACGGCCTCGGCGGCCCTCGGCCTCGCCACGGCGGTCGGCGGCGGTGTGCTGCGGGACGTGCTCGCCAACGAGGTGCCCTCGCTGCTGCGCTGGGACCGCGATCTGTACGCGGTGCCCGCGATGGTCGGCGCCTGCCTGGTCGTCCTCTGCATCCGCTACGACGCGCTCAACCCCTTCACCTCGGCCTTCGCGGCGGCCGTCGCCTTCGCGCTCAGGCTGCTGGCGATGCGGTACCACTGGCGGGCGCCGCGCGCGTGGAACCGACGCTCGGCGGCGGTGGAGGAGGGCTGAGCGTGCCGTCGCCGTCATCGCCGTCGTCGCTGTCGGTTCTGTCGGTTTTGTTGTCGGTTCTGTGCGTCCCGCCGGGTAAAAGCTACCGCTTAGTAATGAGCTGTTGTACGGTTCACCCATGCCCGAAGCAGCTTCCGTACAGGCGACCGTCGGCGACAGCGAGTTCGACCGGGACACCGCGGTCACCCGGCGGGAATTCGGCGTCTACGACGCGCACCTCTCCGCCGGCTGGACGATCATCAGCGCCGTCAACGGCGGCTACCTGCTGGCCATGCTGGGCCGCGCCCTCGCGGACACCCTCCCGCACGCCGACCCGTTCACGATCTCCGCGCACTACCTGACCGCCTCCCGGCCCGGCCCCGCCGTCATCCGCACGGACGTCGTCCGCACCGGCCGGACCCTGTCGACCGGCCAGGCGTCCCTCCTCCAGTACGACGACGAGGGCCGCGAGGTCGAGCGGATCCGCGTCCTCGCCTCCTACGGCGACCTCGGCTCCCTCCCGGACGACGTCCGGACGACGGCGAAGCCGCCCGCGATCCCGCCGATCGAGCAGTGCTTCGGCCCCGACGACGCGCCCGCACCGGTCCCCGGCAGCTCCGCCATCACCGACCGGCTGTTCCTCAAGCTGGACCCGTCGACCCTCGGCTGGGCCCTCGGCGTACCGTCGGGGAACGGTGAGATGCGCGCCTGGTTCGGACTCGCCGACGGCCGTGACCCGGACCCCCTCTCGCTGCTCCTCGCGGTGGACGCGCTGCCGCCGACCGCCTTCGAGCTGGGCATCTCCGGGTGGGTCCCGACGGTCGAGCTGACCGTGCACGTGCGGTGCCGTCCGGCGCCCGGACCGCTGCGGGTCTCCCTCACCACCCGCAACCTCGCCGGCGGCTTCCTGGAGGAGGACGCCGAGGTCTGGGACAGCGCCGACCGCCTGGTCGCGCAGTCACGGCAGCTGGCCCGCGCGCGGCTCACGGGCTGAGCGCGCGGTCCACGGGCTGAGCGCGCGGCCGGTCGGGGGGCCGGCCGCGCGCGAAGTGCCGGGCTCCCTCGGGGGCTTTCTCCGGTGCGGCCGCGGGTGCGCCCGGCGGCTGTGGCGGTCCCGGCGGCGCCCCACCCGCTCCTCAGTCGAGCCAGTGCCGGCAGCCGATGCTGATCAGCCGCATCCGGCGGCCCGCGAGGCGCGTCACGCGTACGTGCCCCGCCTCGGGGTCGTCGTGGGCCTCCAGGAACAGGGAGGCCGTCACCAGCATCTGATCGACGTACAGACCGGCGAGCATCAACCGGTCGTCGTCGCTCCAGCCGACGGTCTCGGGCCGCTTGGCCAGGTCGTGGCACACCTCCACGGCGAACCGGGTCAGTTGGCCCTGGATCGCCTCCCGCACCGGCTGGACACCGCCGTGCCGCTCGCGCGCGATAAAGCGGACGTGAGCGGGGTACGCGTCCACGTGACGGGCGATCAGCTCGATGGCGCGCTGGATCAGTTCGTCACTGTCGCCGACCGCCGCCATGAGATCCCCGAGGACGGGGTGCAGGCTCCCCAGTGCCTCCTCGACCAGCGCGACACCGAGGTCCGCGGTCGAACGGAAGTGCCGGTAGAACGCGGTCGGCGCCACGCCCACGGCCCGGGTGACCTCGCGAAGGCCCAGGCTGCTGAGGCTCTGTTCCTCCAGGAGGGCGAGCGCGGCGTCCATGAGCGCCTGCCGGGTCCGCTGCTTCTGCGCCTGCCGGACGCCGAAAGTGTGACTCATGCCATGCAGTTAACAACTGTTCTCTGTAATTGCAAAGCCGGGCAGCGCGTTAGACTTTGGAGTCAGTGAACAAGTGTAACCACAATCGTTCACCGAAATGTCACGTCGAACCGCCGACCACGAAACGAGAGGCATCCGAGCCATGTTGTTCCTCGTCGCCGCACTTCTGCTGCTGGGGATCGTCCTGGGCACCGTGGCCCACGTTCCGCTCTCCGTCTCCCTGGCCGCCGCGGCCGTCATCGGCGCCTGGCTGGCGGTCTTCGCCTACCGCGAGCGCCACGCCCGCCGTGGCCGGACCACCAACTGACCCTCTCCGGACTTCCGTTGGAGCCCCGTCCACCCCTAGGGAGCTGACCGCACCATGCAACTGACCGCCACGTCACCCACCCGCCCCGCCGCCCGCCGCCGGGGTCGCGACGCCGACGGCATGGCCGTCGCGTCCTTCGTCCTCGGCCTTCTCGGCCTCCTCGTGCTGAATCTGTTCCTCGGCCCCATCGCCATCGTCCTCGCCGCCCTCGCCCTGAAGCGCGGCACCACGAGGCGGGGCCGGGCGTTCCTCGGCCTCGGTCTGGGTGTGGCCGACCTGGTGATCCTGGCCCTTCTCACCCAGACGACGAACACGGTGTCCTGGAGCTTCTGAGCCGTACAGGACCGGCCGGACCGGGAGGGGCACCCCACACCCCGACCGCCGCGGCACCGTCGCCGCGGACGCCGTGATGGCCGGGGGGCGACCCCACCGCCGTAGCGGCCGAGGCCGACGCGCGGCGCCCCCGTAGAATCGGGCGCACCATGGCTTACCTCGACCACGCGGCGACGACCCCGATGCTCCCGGAGGCGGCAGAGGCGCTGACCGCCCAGCTGAGCGTCACCGGCAACGCCTCCTCGCTGCACGCCTCCGGCCGCAGAGCCCGCCGCACCGTCGAGGAGGCCCGCGAGACCCTCGCGGAGGCCCTCGGAGCCCGCCCCAGCGAGGTCGTGTTCACCTCCGGCGGCACCGAGGCCGACAACCTCGCCGTGAAGGGGCTGTACTGGTCCCGCCGCGCCGCCGACCCGGCCCGCACCCGGGTCCTCGCGAGCCCCGTCGAGCACCACGCCGTCCTCGACGCCGTCCACTGGCTCGGCGAACACGAGGGCGCCACCGTCGAGTACCTCCCCGTCGACGCCTACGGCCGCGTCCACCCCGACGCCCTGCGCGAGGCCATCGCCCGCGACCCCGACGACGTGGCGCTCGCCACCGTGATGTGGGCCAACAACGAGATCGGCACCCTCATGCCGGTCCGTGAACTCGCCGACACCGCCGCGGAGTTCGGCGTTCCGCTGCACGCCGACGCCGTCCAGGCCTTCGGCCAGGTCCCCGTCGGCTTCGGGGCCTCCGGCCTCGCCGCGATGACCGTCTCCGGCCACAAGATCGGCGGCCCGTACGGCATCGGCGCGCTCCTCCTCGGCCGCGAGTACAGTCCCGTACCGGTGCTGCACGGCGGCGGCCAGGAACGCCATGTCCGCTCCGGCACCCTCGACGTCCCGGCCGTCGCCTCCTTCGCCGTCGCCGGCCGGCTCGCCGCCGAGCAACAGGAGTGGTTCGCCCGGGAGATCGGCTCCCTGCGCGACTGCCTGGTCGACGCGATCCGCACGGCCGTACCGGACGCGCTCCTCGGCGGTGACCCGGTGGACCGGCTGCCCGCCAACGCGCACTTCACCTTCCCCGGCTGCGAGGGCGACTCGCTGCTGCTGCTCCTCGACGCCCAGGGCATCGAGTGCTCCACCGGTTCGGCCTGCACCGCCGGTATCGCCCAGCCCAGCCATGTCCTCCTCGCCACCGGCGCCGACCCCGATCTCGCCCGCGGCACCCTCCGCTTCTCCCTCGGCCACACCTCCACGGAGGCCGACGTGGAAGCGGTCGCCAAGGCGATCGGCCCCGCGGTGGAACGCGCCCGCAACGCGGGCCTGACCTGAGGCCCGGTGCCGGACCTGGCCTGAGCCCTGTGCCCTGTGCCCTGTGCTCGAACGGTTCAGGCCGGCGCCGCGCCCGACCCCTTCGCCGCCGCGGCGCGCACCAGCTTCATGTAGCGGTCCCAGTCCCAGTGCTCGCCGGGGTCGGTGTGGTCGGTGCCCGGCACCTCGACATGGCCGATGATGTGCTCGCGGTCGAGCGGGATGTCGTAGCGCGCGCAGATCCGCGCCGTGAGACGGGCGGACGCCTCGTACATCTCGTCCGTGAAGTCCTGCGGGCGGTCGACGAAGCCCTCGTGCTCGATGCCGACGCTCCGCTCGTTGTAGTCGCGGTTGCCCGCGTGGTACGCCACGTCCAGCTCGCGGATCATCTGGGTGACACGGCCGTCCTTGCGGACGATGTAGTGCGAAGCCGCCCCGTGCTTCGGATCCTGGAAGACCTTCACGGCACTGGCGAAGCTCCCCTGGGTGACATGGATGACCACCATGTCTATGCCGAAGTCGTCCGGCCGGTCCGCCAGCCGCCAGTTCGCGTCCGAGGCCGCCACCCACCTCGCGCCCGCGTAGTCGACCTCGCCCTCCTTGCGCGGCTTCGAGACGCCCGGCAACCGCCACCACGCGCGCGTCAGCTCGTCACGTGCCACGACGGCCGTACCCACGGCGGCCACCGCCGTGCCGATCAGCAGGGCCCGGCGGCCCACGCGCCGGTCCCCGTCCTTGCTCCTGCTCCGGGAAGCACCGTCCCCGGACGCCTTTCTGGTGCCCACGAGCCGTCAACGGATACTCGAGGGTTCCGGTTCCCGGCGCCCCGTACCCTGGATGAGTTATGACTGACACCTCGCAGCGCCCCCGCCCCCTCCGTGTCCTCGCCGCCATGTCCGGCGGGGTCGACTCCGCCGTGGCCGCCGCCCGCGCCGCGGAAGCCGGGCACGACGTGACGGGCGTCCACCTGGCGCTCTCCGCGAACCCGCAGTCGTTCCGCACGGGCGCCCGCGGCTGCTGCACCATCGAGGACTCCCGCGACGCCCGCCGCGCCGCCGACGTCATCGGCATCCCGTTCTACGTGTGGGATCTCGCCGACCGCTTCCGCGAGGATGTGGTCGAGGACTTCATCGCCGAGTACGAGGCCGGCCGCACCCCCAACCCGTGCCTGCGCTGCAACGAGAAGATCAAGTTCGCGGCCCTGCTCGACAAGGCGCTCGCCCTCGGCTTCGACGCCGTCTGCACCGGCCACTACGCCCAGGTGATCGTCCACGACGACGGCACCCGTGAGCTGCACCGCGCCTCCGACATGGCCAAGGACCAGTCGTACGTCCTCGGCGTGCTCGACGAGAAGCAGCTCGCCCACGCCCTGTTCCCGCTGGGCGACACGGTGACCACCAAGGACGAGATCCGCGCGGAGGCCGAGCGCCGGGGCCTCGCGGTCGCCAAGAAGCCCGACTCGCACGACATCTGCTTCATCGCCGACGGCGACACCCAGGGCTTCCTCGCGAGCCGCCTCGGCAAGGCGGAGGGCGACATCGTCGACGAGTCCGGCACCGTCCTCGGCACCCACGAGGGCGCCTACGGCTACACCATCGGCCAGCGCAAGGGGCTCCGCATCGGCACCCCGGCACCCGACGGCAAGCCGCGCTACGTCCTCGACATCTCCCCGGTGAACAACACCGTCACCGTCGGCCCCGCGGCCGCCCTCGACGTCGACGGCCTCACCGCGATCAAGCCCCGCTGGTGCGGAGCCGCGCCCACCGGCCCCGGCACCTACACGGCCCAGCTGCGCGCCCACGGCGGCGAGACCGAGGTGACCGCCGAGCTGATCGACGGCGACCTCCACGTCCGCTTCACCGAGCCCGTCCGCGGCGTCGCCCCCGGCCAGGCGATCGTCCTGTACGACGGCACGCGCGTGGTGGGGTCGGCGACGATCGCGACGACCACGCGCGCGAAGGCGGGCGCCGTCTGAGGTACGCCGGCCCCCGCCCGGGTGCCCGTCCGTCACGAACGCCTCCCTCCGGGTAGCCATCCGTCCGAGGACGGCGCAGGCTGCTGGTGAGTGCTCCCTCAGACACGGCCCCGGGGCCGCAGGAGGCCCAGGAGGTCGCCGTGACAGCCACAGACCCGGCCGGAAGGCCGTCCGGGAAGCCGACGGCGGATCCGTCGAGGAACCGCCGCAGCCTCACCCACCGGGTCCGCTACGCCCTGCGCCACCCCAAGCGCGTACCGGCGCACGCCCGCCGGGTGGCGCGCGACACCTGGCTGCGGCTCAAACACCGCGACCACATCGCCTACTACCGGGCCGTGATGGCCGCCGACACCGCCCGCAGCCCCGAGGCCGCCGTCGGGCACAACCCCTCGGTCGAGAAGTGGGAACGCGTCGGCCGCATGCAGTTCGACTACCTGCTGCGGCACGGTCTGGAGCCCCGGCACCGGATGCTGGAGATCGGCTGCGGGAACCTGCGCGCCGGGCGGCTGTTCATCGACCACCTGGACGCCGGGAACTACTACGGGATCGACATCTCGCCGGCCATCCTCCTGGAGGCCCAGCGCACCCTCGTCCGACAGGGACTCCAGGCCAAACTGCCCCATCTGACCCTCGTCGCCGACCTGACCTTCGCGTTCCTGCCCGAGGCCCACTTCGACGTCGTCCACGCGCACAGCGTGTTCTCGCAC
Source organism: Streptomyces sp. MA5143a (assembly GCF_900290235.1). Taxonomy (GTDB): domain Bacteria; phylum Actinomycetota; class Actinomycetes; order Streptomycetales; family Streptomycetaceae; genus Streptomyces. The sequence goes on along the minus strand of NZ_OLMK01000047.1, from coordinate 90,395 downwards.
TCACCGGCGCACGTCATAGAGCAGTGCTTCGCCCACGTCGGCCGCGTCCTCGCCCCCGGCGGCTTCTTCGACTTCACCTACGGCCGCACCGAGGGCGAGGAGCACCAGGTGCTGCACGAGGACTTCTACTACCGCACCGACACCCTGGTGGAACTCGCCGCGCAGTACGGCCTGACCGCCCGCTTCATGGACGACTGGGAGGAGCTCCCGCACCGCCAGTCCAAGATCCGCCTGAGCCGCGCCCCGGGGACCGGTGACCGGCCGGGCCCCGATGTCGGTGGCACGCCCTAACGTGGACCCATGAACATCTGCGTCTTCCTCTCCGCCGCCGACCTCGACGACCGCTACACCCGCCCCGCGCGGGAGTTCGCGAAGCTCATCGGCAAGGGCGGCCACACCCTCGTGTGGGGCGGCTCGGACGTCGGACTGATGAAGGTGGTCGCCGACGGCGTGCAGGAGGCGGGCGGCAGACTCCTCGGCGTCTCCGTGGAGTTCCTCGCGGCGAAGGCGCGGCCCGGCACCGACGAGATGGTCATCGCCCACGACCTCGCCGAGAGGAAGCGGCTGCTCCTGGAGCAGGCCGACGCGGTCGTGATCATGGTCGGCGGCACCGGCACGCTCGACGAGGCCACCGAGATCCTGGAACTGAAGAAGCACGGCCACACCGACAAGCCCGTGGTGCTCCTCAACACGGCGGGCTTCTACGACGGCTTGAAGGAGCAGTTCCGCCGCATGGAGGATGAGGGCTTCCTGCCCCGCCCCCTCACCGACCTGGTGTTCTTCGCGGAGGAGCCGGTGGGGGCGATGGCATACCTGGAGGAGAGCCAGGGAGTGGAGTGAGCAGGGCACGGACACCGGCCGCCCCGGGGTGATGCGAGCATGACCGCATGGCTACTCATGTGATCACCGGAGCGGGTTCCGGCATCGGCGAGGCCGTGGCCCGCCGTCTGCACGAGCGCGGCGACGACCTCGTGCTGCACGCGCGCGACGCCGGCCGCGCGAAGGAGCTGGCGGCGCGGTACCCGGGGGCGAAGACCCTGGTCGGCGATCTCGCCGACCCGGACAAGCTCTCCTGGGCGTTCTCCCACCAGACCCTGCCCGACCGGGTGGACTCCCTGCTGCACATCGCCGGGGTGATCGACCTCGGCCGGGTCGGCGACCTCACCCCCAAGTCCTGGCGCCACCAGCTCAATGTCAACCTCATCGCCCCCGCCGAGCTGACCCGGCACTTCCTGCCCCAGCTGCGCGCCGCCCGGGGCCACGTCGTGTTCGTCAACTCAGGCTCAGGACTGCACGCCTACGCCGACTGGGCCGCCTACGCCGCCTCCAAGCACGGCCTGAAGGCCCTCGCCGACTCCCTGCGCCACGAGGAGCACGGCAACGGGGTCCGGGTCACCACGGTCTACCCCGGCCGCACGGCCAGCCCCATGCAGGCGAAGGTCCACCAGCAGGAGGGCAAGGAGTACGACCCGTCCCAGTGGATCGCGCCGGAGTCCGTCGCGACGACCATCCTCATGGCGCTGGACCTCCCACGGGACGCCGAGGTCAACGACCTGACGGTCCGGCCCGGCCGCTGACGTGTGCCGCCGGGCGCCCAGTAGCTCGGGGCGCGCTGTCGGTTCGGCGGGTGCGGGTCCCTTGTGGCTGGTCGCGCAGTTCCCCGCGCCCCTGCTTTTCAGGGGCGCGGGGCGGTGACACATGCGGCTCCGCCGCGTGGGCGCGACCAGCCCCCACCCACCCACACGTCGCATACCTCGGCTGACAACCACCTACGCTTCGACGTGTGAACGAACACTTCGACTTCGGCCCCGCCACCGGCATCGGCTCCATGCCCGGCGGCGACGCCAGAGAGGCCGCCAAGACCGTCACCGGCTCCTTCGAGTGGCCGGACACGGGCATGCCGTTTCTGCCCGAACTCCCCGCCCGCGGCCCCGGCGCCGACATGATCGGCCGCACCGCCGGTCTGCTCGTCGAGCTGTACGCGCGCGTGGAGCCCAGCGGCTGGCGGCTCGGCGACCGGCCCGGACGGGACACCAGGCGGGCGGTCTCCTGGCTCGGCGAGGACCTGGACGCGCTGGAGGAGTTCACCCAGGGCTACGACGGCCCGCTCAAGGTGCAGGCCGTCGGCCCGTGGACCCTCGCCGCCGCGCTGGAGCTGAAGAACGGCGAGGCGGCCCTCTCCGACCCCGGCGCCTGCCGGGACCTCGCCGGCTCGCTCGCCGAGGGCCTGCGGCTGCACCTCGCGGAGATACGGCGCCGCGTACCCGGCGCCCGCGTGGTCCTCCAGCTCGACGAGCCCTCCCTGATCGCCGTCCTGCGCGGCCAGGTCAGGACCGCCAGCGGCTACCGCACCCACCGCGCCGTCGACCGCCAACTCGTCGAGGCCACCCTCCGTGACGTCATCGGCGTCCACACCGAACCGGGGGCGGTCGTCGTGCACTCCTGCGCCCCCGACGTACCCTTCGCGCTCCTCCGCAGGGCCGGCGCCGACGCGATCTCCTTCGACTTCTCGCTGCTCACCGAGCGTGACGACGACGCGATCGGGGAAGCCGTGGAGGGCGGCACCAGGCTGCTGGCCGGTGTCGTGCCGACCACGGAGGGCCCGTTGTCGGACCCTGCCGGTAGCGTCATGGGTGTCAGGACGTTGTGGCGCAGGCTGGGGCTGCATCCGGGGCTTCTCGCGGACGCCGTCACGGTCACTCCGTCGTGCGGCCTCGCCGGGGTCTCCCCGGCGTACGCGCGCCGGGCACTCGCCCACTGCGCCCAGGCGGCGAGATCCCTCGCGGACAACCCAGAGTAACGGGAGGACAACACGGTGGCCGGCGACAAGGACGCACAGACTGCCCCGACCGCAGCATCCGTACCCAGCGAGGCACCGGTGCCGGCCGAGGCACGGGAGAAGCACGCGCGCCTCGCCGAAGAGATCGAGGAGCACCGCTTCCGGTACTACGTGAAGGACGCCCCCGTCGTCAGCGACGCGGAGTTCGACCGACTGCTGCGCTCCCTGGAGGCACTGGAGGAGGAGCACCCCGAACTGCGCACCCCCGACTCGCCGACCCAGAAGGTCGCGGGCGCGTACGCCACGGAGTTCACCGCCGTCCAGCACCGCGAGCGCATGCTCTCCCTGGACAACGCCTTCACCGACGAGGAGTTGGCGGCCTGGGCCGAGCGCGTCACCAAGGACGTCGGCACCACCGACCACCACCTGCTGTGCGAGCTCAAGGTGGACGGTCTCGCCGTCAACCTCACCTACGAGCACGGTCGTCTCACCCGCGCCGCCACCCGCGGCGACGGCCGCACCGGCGAGGACATCACGCCGAACGTCCGCACGATCGCCGAGATCCCGGACCGGCTGAAGGGCGACCGGGTCCCCGACCTCGTGGAGATCCGCGGCGAGGTCTACTTCCCGATGGACAAGTTCGCCGAGCTCAACGAGCGGCTGCTGGCGGCCGGCGACAAGCCCTTCGCCAACCCGCGCAACGCGGCCGCCGGTTCGCTGCGCCAGAAGGACCCGCGCGTCACCGCCACCCGCCCCCTGCACATGGTGGTGCACGGCATCGGCGCCCTGGAGGGCTTCGAGGGCGGCCTCAGCCGCCTCTCCCAGGCCTACGACCTGCTCAAGTCCTGGGGCCTGCCCACCGCCCGCCACAACCGCGTGGTCGACGACCTCGACGGGGTACGGGAGTTCATCGCCCACTTCGGCGAGAACCGCCACTCCGTGGAGCACGAGATCGACGGCGCCGTCGTCAAGCTCGACGAGATCCCCCTCCAGGGCCGCCTCGGCTCCACCTCCCGCGCCCCCCGCTGGGCCATCGCGTACAAGTACGCGCCGGAGGAGGTCAACACCAAGCTCGTCAACATCCGTGTGGGTGTGGGACGTACGGGTCGGGTGACGCCGTACGCGCAGGTCGAGCCGGTGACGGTCGCGGGCTCCGAGGTCGAGTTCGCCACCCTCCACAACCAGGACGTCGTCAAGGCCAAGGGCGTCCTCATCGGTGACACCGTCGTGCTGCGCAAGGCCGGTGACGTCATCCCCGAGATCCTCGGCCCGGTCGTCGACCTGCGCGACGGCACCGAGCGCGAGTTCGTGATGCCCGCCGAGTGCCCCGAGTGCGGTACGCCGCTGGCGCCCGCCAAGGAGGGCGACGTCGACCTGCGCTGCCCCAACTCCCGCACCTGCCCCGCCCAGTTGCGTGAGCGGCTGTTCTATCTCGCCGGACGCAAGTGCCTCGACATCGAGCACTTCGGCTATGTCGCCGCCGCCGCGCTCACCAAGCCGCTGGAGCCGTCCGACCCGCCGCTGATCGACGAGGGCGACCTGTTCGACCTCACCGTCGAGCAGCTGCTGCCCATCAAGGCGTACGTCCTCGACCAGGACAGCGGTCTGCCCAAGCGCGACCCGAAGACCGGCGAGGAGAAGGTCGCCACCGTCTTCGCCAACCAGGAGGGCGCTCCCCGGAAGAACGCGGTCGCGATGCTGGAGAACATCCAGGCGGCCAAGGAGCGCCCGCTCGCGAGAATCCTGACCGGGCTGTCCATCCGGCACGTCGGACCGGTGGCCGCCGAGGCGCTCGCCCGCGCGTTCCGTTCGATCGACCGCATCGAGCAGGCCACCGAGGAGGAACTGAAGAACACCGACGGCGTCGGCCCGATCGTGGCCGCCGCGGTCAAGCAGTGGTTCGCCGAGGACTGGCACCGCGAGATCATTCGCAAATGGAAGGCCGCCGGCGTCCGGATGGAGGACGAGGGCGCCGGCGAGGACGAAGGACCCCGCCCCCTCGAAGGGCTCACCGTCGTGGTGACGGGCACGCTCGAACACCACACCCGGGACGGCGCGAAAGAGGCCCTGCAGAGCAGGGGAGCGAAAGTGACCGGCTCGGTTTCGAAGAAGACCTCGTTCGTCGTGGTCGGTGACAACCCGGGGTCCAAGTACGACAAGGCGATGCAGCTCAAGGTTCCGGTCCTGAACGAGGACGGTTTCGCGGTTCTGCTCGAACAGGGACCGGAAGCGGCCTCGGAAGTGGCGCTTCCGACCGAGGAGTAGGGGTTGAAGGCCACCCGTTCGGCGCATACCAGATGCATATGGGTGGCCGGTCGCATTCGGGCAACCGTCGTCGACCGCTGCCCGTGAAAGCCTTGTGCGGCCTACTGTTGAGGTGTGCGCCTGCCGTGCCCGGACGCGTGGTGGGTTCTCGGACGCGGTGCCGCCCCGGGGTTGTCGGGAGCAACGGGCCGCGTGGCGTGGGCACCGCCGGCTGTGAGAGGGACGGGAATGGAACCGACCGAGAGCGTCGCCCCGGACTCACGGCTGCGTCTGCGCCGTGTGTCCGGGGCCTGGCGATGGGGGCGCTCCCTGCTCATGAGGGGACGCCCGTTCGAGGGAACCCGGGAGCGGGTCGGTGACCAGGAACCGACGGCGGTCCCCCGATCGGAGCAGCCGCCGGGCCGCGCGGCCGTGGGCACCCCCGGGCTTCTCGTCCCCGCCCCGGCACAGCTCGCCGCCGGAACCGGAGCCGGCACCGCCCCACCCCTCACGGGCACGCTCGGTGACAGCCGCGGCCACGGCCTGCCGGGCCACGACAGCGAACGCCATCCGTCCTGGCCCGCCCTGCCCGCCGCGATCGTGGGCCTCGCCGGAGCGATCCTGGGCGCCGGGTTCTACCGGGCGTTCGCCGGACAGCACGCGCTCTTCCCGTCCGGCGCGGTCGGCTGGGCCCTCGCCCTGCTCACCGGCATCATCGTCGGCCATCTCGTCGCCATGGGCCCCGCCCGCTGGTGGGGCGGCACCGGCTCCGGCGCCGCCCTCACCCTCGCCGTCCTGATCCTCTACGGCTGGCTCCCGGCCGGCATGGTCAGCCTCACCGTCGTCGTCCTCGTCGGCATCGCCCGCCGGGGCCGCTGGCGGCAGGGCGTGCTGCACGGCGCGGTCGACATCCTCGGCATCGGCGCAGGAGCCCTCGTCCTGCGGGTCTTCGGCCGCGTCCCCTCGGTCGAGCAGCCCTGGGACCCGGAGACCTGGAACCTGTACGCGGCGCCCCAGGTCGCGCTCGTCGCCGTCGCCTACCTCGCGGTCACCCGGGCCCTGCTCTGGTACCTGGCCGCGCCGCGCGGCGGCGTCCCCACGGTCGCCCGCACCGCCCTGGTCCGGCAGGGCCTCGTCGCCGTCGCACTGTTCGGCATCGCCCCCCTGATCTGCGTCGTCGCCACGGCCCAGGCCCTGCTGCTGCCGCTGTTCGCCATCCCGCTCATCGCGCTGGACTCGACCCTGTGGATCGCCCGCGCCCGGGCGGAGGAACAGCTCCGCGACCCGCTCACCGGCCTGCCCAACCGCCAGTGGCTGCTCGAACGGACCTGGACCGCCCTGGACGACGCCGAGCGCATCGGCGCGCGCTCCGCCCTGATGCTGATCGACCTCGACCGCTTCCGGTCCGTCAACGACACCCTCGGGCACCTCGCGGGCGACCGGCTGCTGCTGCAGATAGCCGACCGACTGCGGGTCGCGCTGCCGCGCGGAGCGGAGGCCGCACGGCTCGGGGGCGACGAGTTCGCCGTGCTGCTGCCCGTCGCCGACTCCACGACCTCCGCCTCACGGGTCGCCCGCAACCTCGTGGCCGCGCTCGGCTCCCCGCTCGACCTCGACGGGCTCACCCTCGTCCTGGAGGCCAGCGCCGGGCTCGCCGTCTTCCCCGACCACGCGCTCGACGCGGAAGGGCTGCTCCGGCGGGCGGACGTGGCGATGTACCAGGCGAAGCGGGACCGCACCGGCGTCGAGGTCTACGAGTCCAAGCGGGACTCGAACACCCCGGACCGGCTCGGCCTCCTCGGCGACCTGCGGCGCGCGCTCGACGCGCAGGAGGTCGAACTGCACTACCAGCCGAAGGTCCGCTTCGACGGACAGGTGGCCGGGCTGGAGGCGCTCGTGCGGTGGGTGCACCCCGAACGGGGGAAGGTGCCGCCGGACGAGTTCATAGCGATCGCCGAGTCGTCCGGGCTGATGCCGCACCTCACCGAGTACGTCCTGGAGACGGCCCTCGGGCAGGTGGCCCGCTGGCGCGCCCAGGGACTGCACGTGCCGGTCGCCGTGAACGTGTCGCCTCGCGACGTCCACACCCCCGGCTTCGCGGGCGCGGTGGCGGCGCGCCTGGCCCGTCACGGAGTTCCCGCGGGAGCGCTCCAGCTGGAGATCACGGAACACGTGCTCCTGGAGGACCCGCAGCGGGCCGCGGACACCCTGGCCGGGCTGACCGGGCACGGCGTGAAGATGTCCCTCGACGACTTCGGAACCGGGTACTCCTCGCTGGTCCACCTGCGGCGGCTGCCCGTGAGCGAGCTGAAGATCGACCGTTCGTTCGTGGCACGGCTCGCCGTCGACACGGAGGACGCGGAGATCGTGCGCTGCACCGTCGACCTCGCGCACTCCCTGGGGCTGCTCGTCGTGGCCGAAGGGGTCGAGGACGACGAGACGTGGGAGCGGTTGCGCGACCTGGGCTGCGACGCCGTCCAGGGCTGGCTGGTCGCCGCGGCGATGCCGCCGGAGGAGACCACGGCGTGGCTCCGGGCCCGTGGCTCCCGCGGCTGGCAGCGCCCCGCGGCGGCCCTGCCGGCGGCGACGGCGGACGAGTAGCCGAGGGCGCCTCACAGCTCGGGGGTGCGCGGTGCGTCGGCGGGTGCGGGTGGTTCGTGGTTGCGCGCGCAGTTCCCCGCGCCCCTGAAGGCTTGGGCCTGCGGCCCGCCTCCATCCTGAAAAGCACGGGGCGCAGCCCCGGTCGCTTTTCAGGGGCGCGGGGAACTGCGCGAGAAACCACACACCACCCGCACCCGCCGACGCACCCCGTACCCCCACCCCCATGGGCGCCCGGCCAAGCCCGCGCAGCAAACCCGTGCACGGTCACACCGCCCCGCCCCATAGGATTGGCGCCAAACCACATCGCACTCACCCCAGAGGATCGCTGCATGCCTGGCATCACGCGCGAGGAGGTCGCCCACCTCGCCCGGCTGGCGCGTCTGGAGCTGAAGCCCGAAGAGCTCGACCACTTCGCAGGCCAGCTGGACGACATCATCGGCGCGGTCGCCCGCGTCAGCGAGGTCGCCGACCAAGACGTCCCGCCGACCTCGCACCCGCTGCCGCTGACGAACGTCATGCGCGCGGACGAGGTCCGTCCGTCGCTCACCCCCGAGCAGGCGCTGTCCGGCGCCCCGGCCCAGGAGCAGCAGCGTTTCAAGGTGCCGCAGATCCTGGGGGAGGACTGATCACGTCATGACCGACGCCATCATCAAGCTCACCGCGGCTCAGATCGCCGCGAAGATCGCCTCCGGCGAACTCACCGCCGTACAGGTCACCGAGGCCCACCTGGCCCGGATCGAGGCCGTCGACGAGAAGGTGCACGCCTTCCTGCACGTCGACCGCGAGGGCGCGCTCGCCCAGGCCCGTGCCGTCGACGAGAAGCGGGAGCGGGGCGAGAAGCTCGGCCCCCTCGCCGGTGTGCCCCTCGCGCTGAAGGACATCTTCACCACGGTCGGCATTCCGACCACCGTGGGCTCGAAGATCCTCGAAGGGTGGATCCCGCCCTACGACGCGACGCTCACCAAGCGGCTGAAGGACGCGGACGTCGTCATCCTCGGCAAGACCAACATGGACGAGTTCGCCATGGGGTCCAGCACCGAGAACAGCGCGTACGGCCCGACCGGCAACCCCTGGGACCTCACCCGGATCCCCGGCGGCTCCGGCGGCGGTTCCTCCGCCTCCCTCGCCTCCTTCCAGGCGCCCCTCGCCATCGGCACCGACACCGGCGGCTCCATCCGCCAGCCGGCCGCCGTCACCGGCACGGTCGGTGTGAAGCCGACGTACGGGGCCGTCTCCCGGTACGGCATGGTCGCCTTCTCGTCCTCCCTCGACCAGGGCGGGCCCTGCGCCCGTACGGTCCTGGACGCGGCGCTCCTGCACGAGGTCATCGCCGGTCACGACCCGATGGACTCCACGTCCATCGACGCGCCGGTCCCGCCGGTCGTCGAGGCCGCCCGCAACGGCTCGGTCGCCGGGATGCGCGTGGGCGTCGTCAAGCAGTTCCGCGGCGAGGGCTACCAGGCCGGTGTGGTCCAGCGGTTCGACGAGTCCGTCGAGCTGCTGCGGGAGCTGGGCGCCGAGATCGTCGAGCTGGACTGCCCGTCGTTCGACCTGGCGCTGGCCGCGTACTACCTGATCGCGCCGAGCGAGTGTTCGTCGAACCTCGCCCGCTTCGACGGGCTCCGCTACGGCCTGCGGGCCGGCGACGACGGCTCGCACTCCGCCGAGGAGGTCACCTCCCTCACCCGTGAGGCGGGCTTCGGCCCCGAGGTGAAGCGCCGCATCATGCTCGGCACGTACGCGCTCAGCTCCGGCTACTACGACGCGTACTACGGCAGCGCCCAGAAGGTGCGGACGCTCATCACCCGCGACTTCGAGAAGTCGTTCGAGAAGGTGGATGTCATCGTCTCCCCGACGACGCCCACCACCGCCTTCCCGATCGGTGAGCGCGCCGACGACCCGATGGCGATGTACCTCGCCGACCTGTGCACCATCCCGACCAACCTCGCGGGCAACGCCGCGATGTCCCTGCCCTGCGGTCTCGCGCCGGAGGACGGGCTGCCGGTCGGACTCCAGATCATCGCCCCGGCCCTGAAGGACGACCGTCTCTACAAGGTCGGCGCCGCTGTCGAGGCCGCCTTCGTGGAAAGGTGGGGGCACCCGCTGCTCGAGGAGGCTCCGTCGCTGTGAGTGCACTGACCAAGGCCAAGGGCTTCAAGAAGTCCAAGTCCGGCACGTATCTGTCCATGGCCGCCACGGCGTTCGGCGCGATCGGGGTCGCCAAGCGGCTCAAGAGCGCCCGTGCCGAGAAGGACACCCTGGTCCTGATCGACGCCACCGTGTCCGCCGTAGCCATCGTCACCGGCCTCGCCATCCTCTACCGCGAGCTGAAGCGGCTGGGCGACGACGACGTCCTGCTGGGCTGAGAGGGAAGTTTCACCGTGACCACCACGACCGACCTGGTGTCGTACGAGGACGCACTGGCGTCGTACGACCCCGTCATGGGCCTCGAGGTCCATGTCGAACTCGGCACCAAGACGAAGATGTTCTGCGGCTGCTCGACCGAACTCGGTCAGGACGCCAACACGCAGACCTGCCCCGTCTGCCTCGGCCTGCCCGGCGCGCTCCCCGTCGTCAACGCGACCGGCGTGGAGTCCGCCATCAAGATCGGTCTCGCGCTGAACTGCGAGATCGCCGAGTGGTGCCGCTTCGCCCGGAAGAACTACTTCTATCCGGACATGCCGAAGAACTTCCAGACCTCCCAGTACGACGAGCCGATCGCCTTCAACGGCTACCTCGACGTGCAGCTGGAGGACGGCGAGGTCTTCCGCGTGGAGATCGAGCGCGCCCACATGGAGGAGGACACCGGCAAGTCGACCCACGTCGGCGGTGCCACCGGTCGCATCCACGGCGCCTCGCACTCGCTGCTCGACTACAACCGCGCGGGCATCCCGCTCATCGAGATCGTCACCAAGCCGATCGTCGGTGCCGGGGAGCGCGCGCCGGAGGTCGCCAAGGTGTACGTCCGTGAGCTGCGCGAGGTCATCAAGGCGCTCGGCGTCTCCGAGGCCCGTATGGAGATGGGACAGATGCGCTGCGACGTGAACCTGTCGCTGCGCCCGAACGGCACCGAGAAGTTCGGCACCCGTTCGGAGACGAAGAACGTCAACTCGCTGCGGTCCGTGGAGCGCGCGGCCCGCTTCGAGATCCAGCGGCACGCGGCCGTCCTGAGCAGTGGCGGGACGATCATCCAGGAGACCCGGCACTTCCACGAGGACACCGGGTCCACGACCTCGGGCCGCGTGAAGGAGGAGGCCGAGGACTACCGGTACTTCCCGGAGCCCGACCTGGTGCCGGTGGCGCCCTCGCGCGCGTGGGTCGAGGAGATCCGGTCCGCGCTGCCGGAGCTGCCGCTGGTCCGCCGCAACCGGCTCCGCGAGGAGTGGGCCGTCAGCGGCACCGACATGCAGGCGATCCTCAACGCGGGCGCGCTGGAGCCGATCGTCGCCACCATCGAGGCCGGGGCGGACGCCGCCTCCGCCCGCAAGTGGTGGATGGGCGAGCTGGCCCGCAGCGCCAACGAGTCGGGCAAGGCACTCGACGAGCTGGCGATCACGCCGGCGGAGGTCGCCCGGGTCACCGAGCTGGTCGCGAAGGGTGACCTGAACGACAAGCTCGCCCGCCAGGTCATCGAGGGTGTCCTCGCGGGCGAGGGCACCCCGGACGAGGTCGTCGACAAGCGCGGTCTGAAGGTCGTCTCCGACGAGGGCGCCCTGACCACCGCGGTCGAGGAGGCCATCGCCGGCAACCCGGCCATCGCGGACAAGATCCGCGGCGGCAAGGTGGCCGCGGCCGGTGCCCTGGTCGGCGCGGTCATGAAGGCCACGCGCGGCCAGGCCGACGCGGCCCGTGTCAAGGAGCTGATCCTCGAGAAGCTGGGCGTCAGCGAGGGCTGAGCGGCGTCAGCGAGGGCTGAGCGAGCGTGACACTGAGGGCGGTGCGTCAGGACGACGCACCGCCCTCAGTCGTGTCAACGGGCGTGACGCAGGGCGACAGAGTGCCGTCTTCTGTCCTGTGAGGTGCCTCGCATCTCATGTGAGGAGACCCTCAAAGGCACCAAACGATCAATTCAGGGTGCAACAGTTGCCAGGGATTGCTCATGCGTTCTTTGCGTGGTGTTCAGTGCGAAAAGGCTGTACATGGTCAAAGATCCCATATCCCCTCAGGAGCATGATCCGTGGCAGCCCTAGCACGCTGGTGCGTCCGGCACCGTCTTGTCGCCGTCCTTCTGTGGCTCCTCGCCTTCGCGGGCACGGCCGCCGGCGCGGTGGCGGCGGGTTCCGCGTACTCGAACGACTACAAGACCCCCGGAACCGAGTCCAGCCGTGCCACCGAGCTGCTGAGCGAGGGCTTCCCCAGCCTGAGCGGTGACAACGCCACCGTCGTCTGGCACACCGACCACGGCACCGTACGGTCCGCCGCCGTCGAACAGACGATGACCCGGACCCTCGACGAGATCGCCGGCCTGCCGCATGTCGCCGCCGTGACCGGCCCGTACGACGGGGCCGGCGCCGGCCGGATCAGCCAGGACGGGCACACGGCGTACGCGAGCGTGACCTTCGACAAGCCGGCCGGTGACGTGGGCAAGGCGCAGGCCGAGGCCGTCGTGGACACCGCGAAGGCCGCCGAGTCGCACGGGCTCCAGGTGGAGCTGGGCGGTGAGGCGATCGGGCTCACCGAGGCCTCCGGGGGCCACCTCGCGGAGATCGTCGGCGTGCTGGTCGCCGCCGTGGTGCTCTTCCTCGCCTTCGGCTCGCTCGCCGCCAGCGTTCTGCCGATCGCGACGGCCCTGGTCAGCGTCGGCACCGCCTACGCGGGCATCACCCTGCTCGGCCACGTCATGACCGTCGCCGACTTCGCGCCCATGCTGGGCACCCTCATCGGCCTCGGCGTCGGCATCGACTACGCGCTGTTCATCGTGACCCGGCACCGACGCGGGCTGAAACGCGGACTGCCCGTCGAGGAGGCCGCGCGGAACGCGGTCGCCACCACCGGGCGGGCCGTGGTGTTCGCGGGTGCCACCGTGTGCATAGCCCTCCTGGGCATGCTGATCCTGCGGCTCGGCTTCCTCAACGGCGTCGCGATCGCCGCCTCCCTCACCGTGGTCCTCACCGTCGCCGCCTCCGTGACGCTGCTGCCGGCGCTGCTGTCCTTCATCGGCACGCGGGCGCTCAGCCGCCGTGAACGCCGCCGACTGGCGGAGCACGGGCCCGAGCCCGAGCTGCCCACGGGCTTCGCCGCCCGCTGGTCCGCGTTCGTCGAACGGCACCCCAAGAAGCTCGGCGCGATCGCCCTCGTCGTCATGACCCTGCTGGCCCTGCCCACCCTGGGCCTGCGCCTGGGCACCTCCGACCAGGGCAACGGCCCGAAGGCGACCACCACCCGCGCGGCGTACGACCTTCTCGCCGACAGCTTCGGCCCCGGTGTGAACGGCCCCCTCACCCTGGTCACCAAGGTCGACGGTGCCGCCGACAAGCTCGCCCTCGACAACCTCGACACCACCCTTCGCACCACCGAGGGCGTCTTGTCGGTCACCCCGGTCACCTTCAACACCGGCGGCGACACCGCGTATCTCACCGTCGTCCCCGACTCCTCCCCGCAGTCCGAGAGGACCAGCGATCTGGTCGAACGGCTGCGCGACGAGGTGCTGCCGCGGGCCGAGAGCGGCACCTCGCTCGATCTGCACGTCGGCGGGGTGACCGCGGGTTACGACGACTTCGCCGACGTCATCGTCGGCAAGCTCCCGCTGTTCGTCGGTGCCGTGATCGGCCTCGGCTGTCTGCTGCTCCTGCTCGCCTTCCGGTCGATCGGCATCCCGCTGAAGGCCGCCGCCATGAACGTGGCCGCCGTCGCCGCCGCGTTCGGCGTGGTCGTCACGATCTTCCAGTGGGGCTGGGGGAGCGAACTGCTCGGCCTCGGCCGGGCGGGCCCCATCGAGCCCTTCCTCCCGGTGATCATGGTCTCGGTCCTCTTCGGGCTCTCCATGGACTACCAGGTCTTCCTGGTCAGCCGGATGTACGAGGAGTGGCTGGAGACCGGCGACAACCGGCGCGCGGTCCGTGTCGGCCTCGCCGAGACCAGCCGGGTGATCAACTCCGCGGCGGTCATCATGATCTCCGTCTTCCTCGCCTTCGTGCTCAGCGGCGACCGGGTGATCGCCATGTTCGGCATCGCCCTCGCCGCCGCCGTCGCCCTCGACGCGTTCGTCCTCCGCACGCTCCTCGTCCCCGCCCTGATGCACCTGCTCGGCGGCGCCAACTGGTGGCTGCCCCGCTGGCTCGACCGCCGCATGCCCCGCATCAGCATCGAGCCGCCCGAGTCCCGCGCCGCCCATGAGAGGCTGGCCGCCGCGACGGACGCCGAGGCGGCGGACGTACTGGCGGGGGACGCCGGAGAGGTACCGGGGCCACGGGCCGCCGACGCGACGGACGTACGGGTGAAGGAGCGACCGCAGGATGTACGCGATATCCCTGGGTGACGACGGGGCCGAACTGCGCCCGCTGGACCCCTGGCGCGCCGAGGAGTTCCTCGCGCACCTGGAGCGGGGGCGGGAGTTCATCAACCAGTACGTCCCCTTCGGCTCGGCCGCCACGGACGTACCCTCCGCGCGTGCCGTCCTCCAGCGGTACGCCGACATGCGCGCCGCCGACACGGGCTCCCTGCACGGCATCTGGCTCGACGGGAAGCTCGTCGGCGGGGTCCTCTTCCTCAACTTCGACGCCGACGACGCCAACTGCGAGGTCGGCTGCTGGCTCGAACCCGCCGGCACGGGGCGCGGGCTCGTCACCCGCGCCATGCACGTCCTCATCGACTGGGCGGTCGACGTCCGCGGCATCCACCGGGTGGAGTGGATCGCCGCCTCCGGGAACGAACCCAGCCTGAACGTGGCCCGGCGGCTCGGGATGTCGCGGGACGGCGTGCAGCGCGAGCGCTATCCCCACCGAGGGGTCCGGCACGACCTGGAGATATGGTCCGTCCTGGCGCCCGAGTGGCGTACGGCACGCGCGCGTGGCGTTCACAGGGATCGTTAAGAGACCTCTCAGACAACATTCGTACGGTGCGAGGTATGGGAACCAGGACAGTGGACGAGGCCGGAGCCGGGACGGGCACCGAGACGAAGACCGACGAGAAGCCGGTGGACGTGACCAAGCAGGACCCCGCGGCGGCGGGCGAGGCCGAGGAGCGGGACGCCGACCTCGACGAGACCGGCGAGGCCGGTGACTCCGGTGCGGCCGACGAGGAGCTTCCGCCGGTCGCCGCCAAGGCGCAACCGGGCGTCGGACAGGGCGCCGCGGGCATCGTCGCCGTGGTGCTCGGCCTCGTCTCGCTGACCGGCAGCTGGGTCGGCACCGTGGCCCAGGCCCGCAACCAGATGTTCGGGCAGCTGGAGACCGCGCAGAACGCCGACGTCGGCACGATGCTCCAGCAGTACTACGGCGATTCGTGGAACGCCAACGCGCTCGTGTCCGGGATCTTCGCCCTGATCGCGATGCTCGTCGGCGTCGCCGTCCTGGTCCGGCCCGCGTTCGGCGACCCCGACCAGGTGCAGGCGCCGTGGATCAAGTCGGCCGCGTGGGCCGGTGTCTCGGTCGGCTTCATCGGACTGGTCCTCGCCGCCCTGAAGTACTCCGACATCCTGCTGGGCCTGCCGAACACCTGACGTACCCGCCCGAAGAGGGCGGCCACGGAGGGGCCTTAGGGCCCGTCGTAGGGATCCTTACGACGGACCTGAGGCCCCTCACCCGTTCAGGGCGCCGGATCTAAGGCCCCCGGACCGGCGAAGATGCGGAACTCTCCCGATGTGGCGGACCCGCCTCGGAGACGAAGGTTGAGGCATCGCGACAAGCGAACCCGACCGACTCTCATGAGGGGCACGACATGTTCGAGTACGAGCAGCGGATCCGCACCGAGGAACTGATCCGCGACGCGGAGAGCTACCGCAGGGCGCGCGACGCCCGCCGCGCCGGCCGCGAGGCCGCACACGACGCCCGGACCACGCGGAGGTCCACGCCCCGCCCGGGCACCGAGGAACCGGACATCGAGGACCACGGCACGCGCCGGCGCACACGCCGGTTCCGGCTGCCGCGCACCGCGTGAGCCCCGGACCCGGGACGCCCGGAACCGAACCCCGCGAGGTGCGGATATTCGGTGCCGGAGCGCCGGACACGCGTGCGATGCTCGGCGGTGTGGAGACCAGGTCCGTCAGTCCGGTGTTCGTCGGCCGCGCCGAGGAGTTGGAGGTGCTGCGCGACGCCCTCGCCCGCGCCGCCGACGGTGCCTCACGCACACCCGGGGGCGGGGGTGGGGGAGCGGGCGAACCGCAGGCACTGCTGCTGTGCGGCGAGGCCGGCGTCGGCAAGACCCGGCTGGTCGAGGAGTTCGCCGCCGAGGCCGCGCGCGGGGGCGCGGTCGTCGCACTCGGAGGATGCGTCGAGATCGGCGCCGACGGACTGCCCTACGCGCCCTTCTCCACCGCCCTGCGCGCCCTGCACCGCAGGCTCCCCGCCGAACTGATCGCCGCGGCCGCCGGCCAGGAACCCGAACTGGCCCGCCTGCTGCCCGAACTGGGTGAGACACCCCCCACCCGGCACGACGAGGAGGGCACCGCCCGCCTCTTCGAACTCACCGCCCGCCTCCTGGAACGCCTCACCGCCGACCGCACCGTCGTCCTCGTCCTGGAGGACCTGCACTGGGCCGACGCCTCCACCCGCCACCTCCTCGCCTACCTGCTGCGCACCCTGCGCACCGGCCGCCTCGTCGTCCTCGCCACCTACCGCTCCGACGACATCCACCGCCGCCACCCGCTGCGCCCCCTCCTCGCCGAACTCGACCGCCTCCGCACGGTCCGCCGCATCGAACTGCGCCGCTTCAACCGCGCCGAGGTCGGGCACCAGCTCACCGGCATCCTCGCCGCCGAGCCCGACCCGGCCCAGGCCGACGAGATCTTCGAACGCTCCGACGGCAACGCCTTCTTCGTCGAGGAACTCGCCGTGGCCGCGCACGACGGAGGCTGCGCCTCCCTCACCGACTCCTTGCGGGACCTGCTCCTCGTCCGCGTCGAACGGCTCCCCGAGGACGCCCAGCGGGTCGCCCGCCTCGTCGCCGAGGGCGGCTCCACCGTGGAGTACGCCCTGCTCGCGGCCGTCGCCGGGCTCCCCGAGGACGACCTCATCGAAGCCCTGCGCGCAGCCGTCGGCGCCAACATCCTGCTGGCCGCGCCCGGCGGCGACGGCTACCGCTTCCGCCACTCCCTCGTCCGCGAGGCCGTCAGCGACGACCTCCTCCCCGGCGAACGCTCCCGCCTCAACCGCCGCTTCGCCGAAGCCCTGGAGGCAGAGCCGACGCTCGTCCCCGCCGACGGGCGCGCCACCCGTCTGGCCAGCTACTGGTACCACGCCCATGACGCCGCCAAGGCCCTGCCCGCCGTCCTCGACGCCGCCGTCGAGGCCCGCTCCCGTCACGCCCACTCCGAGCAACTACGGCTCCTGGAGCGGGCGATGGAGCTGTGGGACGCCGCCCCCGACACCGTGCGCTCCGCGCTGCGCCCCATCGACTACACCGAGGTCTACCCTCCCTGCGGCTGCGACCCCGCCACCACCCCCCTGCGCTATCTCGACCTCATGGCCGAGGCGGCCGTCGCCGGGCGGCTCTGCGGCGAGCGGGAACGGGCCATGCGGATCACCCGGCGGGCCCTGGACCTGCTGGCGGACAGGGGAGCCCCGGCGCGCACCGCCTGGTTCTGGGTGCAGCGCTCCCTGCTGACCGAGGGCCTGTCCCGGGGCGACGGCTGGAAGGAACTCGCCACCGCCCAGGACCTCATGCGCGGTCTGCCCCCGTCGGAGATGCACGCCGAGGTGCTCTCCCGCGTGGCCGGCTGGGCCATGCTCCACGCCCCCGGCCCCGACGCCCTCTCCGACGCCCAGCGCGCCGTCGAGTACGCCCGCATGGTGGGCGCCGAGGACATCGAACTCAACGCCCGCCTCACCCTCGGCGGCCTGATGGTCGACGCCGGCGACATCGACGCGGGCATCGCCGAGATGGAAGCGGTACGCCGCCGGGTCCTCGAACGCGGTCCCGCCGCCGTCGTGGGCCGCAGCCACGTCAACCTGCCCGCCGGCCTGGAGAGCGTCGGCCGCTCCCGCGACGCCGTCCGCATCCTGCGCGAGGGACTCGACCTCACCCGGCGGATGGGCCTGTCGGACTCCGAGGCGTGGGTGTGGGGCAACCTCGCCGAGTCGCTCCTCTCCCTCGGCCAGTGGGACGAGGCAGTCGACGCCGCGAACAAGGCACGGGACATCGGCCCGAGCGCCAAACGACTCGGCGGCAGCGCCCTCTCCGTCGCCGCCATCGCCCTCGCCCGCGGCGACATCGCCGAGGCACGACGCCAGCACTCCGCCGCGTACGGCCACTTCGGCACCCACAACCCCATGCCGCAGAACGACCTGCCGCTCTCCCTCCTCGCCATCGGTATCGCCGCCGCCGAGGGCCGCCTCCCCGACGCCCGCGCCGAACTCGCCCGCGTCCTCGGCACCGGCTTCCCGGTCGGTACCCAGCGCTACGCCTGGCCCCTGCTGCTCACCGCCACCGTCGCCGAGGCCGACGCCCGGGGGCTGCCCACCGCCGACCAGGGCCGCCCCGAGGTCCTCGACCGGATCCTCGGGGCGGTCAAGAAACTCACCACCGGAGCACCGGTCTGGCTCGCCCACGAACTCTGGGTGCGCGCCGAACTCCGCCGCGCCGAGGGCCTGATGACCCCCGACGCCTGGTCCGAGGTCGTCACCGCCTTCGAGCCCCTCGAACGCCCCTACGACCTCGCCCGTGTCCGGCACCGGCTCGCCGAGGCCCTGCTGGCCGACGGGGCCGACGACGAGGCCCGGCACCGGGCGACGGAGCTGCTGCGGTTGTCCGCCGCCGTCGCCGACCATCTCGGCGCCCGCCCGCTCGCCGAGAGCGTCGCCCTCCTCGCCCGGCGTGCCCGCCTGCCCCTCGGCCATACCGCCGGGCCCGCGCTCGCACCGGCCGACCCCGTCGCCGCCCTCGGCCTCACCGGACGTGAGCACGACGTCCTGCGCCTGGTCGCCGCGGGCCGCACCAACCGCCAGATCGCCGAGGAACTCTTCATCTCCCCGAAGACGGCCAGCGTCCATGTCTCCAACATCCTCGCCAAGCTGAGCGTCACAGGCCGCGGCGAGGCAGCGGCCCTGGCCCATCGGCTGGGGCTGTTCCCGGAAGGGGTTGGGGCGGGGCCGGCGCCGAGATGACCGGGTACGGGGCGAGTCCGGGCCGGAGGGTTCGGGTGCGGGGCAGGGCCTGGGCGGGGGCGACCGAGGGAGGGGCAGGGGCCGGCTACTTCACCCGCAGCTCCAGGATCTTGTCGTCGCCCTTCTCCGGGGAGCCCCTGCCGTCCGTCTCGCTGGTGGTCAGCCAGAGCTTGTCGCCGCCGGCGGAGACGACCGTGCGCAGGCGGCCGTACTCGCCCTCCAGGAAGGGCTGGGGGTCGGCCGAGACCTTGGTGCCCCGCAGGGGGATGCGCCACAGACGCTGGCCCTTCAGGCCCGCCATCCACACGGAGCCCTCCGCTATCGCGATGCCGCTGGGGGAGGCGTCGTCCACGCTCCACACGGCCACCGGATCGACATAGCCGGGCTTGCCCTCCTTGCCCTCCACCTCCGGCCAGCCGTAGTTCCCGCCCGGCCGGATCTGGTTCAGCTCGTCCCAGGTGTTCTGGCCGAATTCCGATGCCCACAGGCGCTGCTTGCTGTCCCAGGCGAGGCCCTGGACGTTGCGGTGGCCGTAGGAATACACCAGGGAGTTCTCGAAGGGGTTGCCCGGGGCGGGCTCGCCCTCCGGGGTCATCCGGAGGATCTTGCCGCCGAGGGACTTCTTGTCCTGGGCCAAGGGGCCCTCGTAGCGCTCGCCGGTGCTGGCGTACAGCATCTGGTCGGGGCCGAAGGCGATACGGCCGCCGTTGTGATTGGTGCCCTTGGGGATGCCGCGGAGGATCGTGTCGGGGGCGCCGAGCTGCTCGCCCTCGGGCTTCTGGGGGTCGTACAGCATGCGGACGACGCGGTTGTCGGACTCCGAGGTGAAGTAGGCGTAGATCATGTGGTCCGAGGCGTAGTCGGGGGAGACGGCGAGGCCGAGGAGGCCGCCCTCGCCGGCCGCGGCCACGCCGGGGACCTCGCCGAGTTGCGTCTTCTTGCCGGACTCGGTGTCGATTCTGGTGATCGTGCCCTGGTCGCGGGAGGACACGAGGAGGCCGCCCTCGGGGAGGGGGGCCAGGCCCCAGGGGGTGTCCAGGTCCTCGGCGACGGTGCGGACCACTTCGACCGAGCCCTTGGCGGGGGGTGCGGGTTCTTTCGGGGCCCCCTTGGAGGGGGAGGTGGAGGGGGCGGAGGTGGTGGGGGAGCTGGTGGGGGTGGTCGGCTTCGTTCCGTCGTCGGAGGAACAGCCGGCCGTCAGCAGGAGCGCGGATACGGCCAAGGTGGCCGTCACCGCTCGACGTTGCACCATCACGATCCCTTCGACGCGGAGCTTCTACTTTTCTTACACCGCGAGTGCGCCGCGGGTTCCACCTCCGGCCGATCAAGACGTTTTTTCCGCTGCCGGGCCCGTTTTTCTCGCTCCCGTCAGTCCCAGGAGCCCTGAGCCGGGGGGAGTGCGGCGATCTCCGCCAGGTCCTTCGGGGTCAGGGTCAGGGTGGTGGACGTCGCGTTCTCCGTGGCCCAGTGTTCGTGTTTCGTGCCGGGTATCGGGACCAGGTGGGGGCCCAGGGTCAGGAGCCAGGCCAGGGCCACCTGGGCCGCGGTGGTGCCCTCTGCGTGGCGGGCCGCTACGCGGCGCAGGCCGGCGACTATCGGCTGGTTCGCGGCCATCATCTCGGCGGTGAAGCGGGGGTGCCGGGCGCGGACGTCGTCGGGTTCGAAGCCCTGGCCCGGGGTGAGCGTGCCGCTGAGGAAGCCGTTGCCCAGGGGCATCGCGGCGTGGAAGCCGATGCCGCGTGCCGCGCACCAGGGGAGGAGATCGGCCAGGGCCTCCCGCGACCAGACCGACAGCTCGGCCTGCACCGCGCTCACCGGGAACACCTGCTGGATGCGCCGCAGCCGGCGGATCGTCGCGTCGTGCATGCCCGCCCCCGGTCGGCGGCCCGCCCGCGCGCCCACCGCGCACAGCCCCAACGACCGTACCTTTCCGGCCTGGACGAGCTCCGCCATCGCGCCCCACGTCTCCTCGACGGGTACCTCGGGATCCTCGCGGTGCAACTGGTAGAGGTCGATCACATCGGTCTGGAGCCGCCGCAGCGAGGCGTCGCAGGCCCGCTTCACATAGCCGGGGCGGCCGTTGGCGACGATGTGCTGCTCGCCCACCAGCAGGCCCACCTTCGTGGAGACGAACGCCTCCGCGCGGCGCTCCCTCAGCACCCGCCCCACCAGCAGCTCATTGGTGAACGGGCCGTACATGTCGGCCGTGTCCAGCAGCGTCGTGCCGAGGTCGAGCGCCCGGTGCACCGTCCGCGTCGACTCGTCGCCCCGCCGTCGTGACCCGGTGTACGCCCAGCTCATCGGCATGCATCCGAGTCCGACGGCCCCCACCTCGAGCGTCGCCGCGCCGATCGTCCTGCGCTCCACCTGGTCGTGACCCTCCCTCTCCTGGCCCCCCAACCTAACCTCTGCCGTACCGGGCGCCTGACATAGCCTCCGGAGCATGACTGCTGACCTCACCGCTGCCAGGACCGCCGACGTGACCGGCGACGTATGGCTCCCCATCCCCCCGGACGAGATCGAGGGCCTGCCGCAGGGGCCCGACTATCTGTTCTACGACGGGGGTGAGGACGGCACCCAGGAGTACCCGGGCGACCCGGCCGACTGCGTCCTGTACGTCGTGCCGTACATGAAGCGGCTGTCGGTGCGCGTCGGACCGCTGGAGCACATGCGGAACGTGAAGGTCGTCCAGACGCTGACCGCGGGCGTCGACGACGTCCTGGCACGGCTGTCCGTGGTCGCTCCCGGCGTCCAGCTGTGCAACGCGCGCGGTGTGCACGAGGCCAGCACGGCCGAACTCGCGCTGACCCTCGTCCTCGCCTCCCTGCGGGGTGTGCCGGACTTCGTGCGGGCCCAGCAACAGGGGCTCTGGGAGGGCGGGTTCCGGCCCGCGCTCGCCGACAGGAACGTCCTGATCGTCGGCTACGGCGCGATCGGCGCCGCCATCGAGGACCGGCTCACGCCCTTCGAGGTGGCGCGGGTGGCGCGCGTCGCGCGCTCCGAGCGCACCACGGCGCGCGGACCGGTGCACCCGCTCACCGACCTGCCCGCCCTGCTGCCCGAGGCGGATGTCGTGATCCTCTCGACGCCGCTCACCGAACAGACGAAGGGACTGGTCAACGCCGATTTCCTGGCCCGGATGAAGGACGGCGCCCTGCTGGTGAACGTGGCCCGCGGAGCCGTCGTCGACACCAAGGCACTTCTCGCGGAACTGGAGAACGGACGCATCACCGCGGCCCTCGACGTCACCGACCCCGAGCCGCTGCCGCCCGCCCACCCCCTGTGGCAGGCGCCCGGCGTCCTGATCAGCCCGCACGTCGGCGGACCCAGCTCGGCCTTCCTGCCGCGTGCGAAAAGGCTGTTGGTGGACCAGTTGGCACGGTTCGTGAACCACGAGCCGTTGCGCAACGTGGTCCTTACGACAGGCGCGACGGCAGACGCGTAATCCACTTCGGGCACCCTCCGCATTCCTTCGAAAGCGGTACGTGCTCGTATTGCCGCAGGTGGTCACGGAGAGTAGAGCAACTATGTCCCTGAGTGACGAGACTGGTGTATCGTCCCCGACAGGGGCTGCGCCGCACACCGTTCGGCGCCGGGGACGGACTTGAGACAGCGAGGGGGGCGACGGGCGATGCACGGCCTATGGACGAACGATCCGACGCGACGGACCCGCCTACGGCGGCCCTGGCGAGCTGTGACGTCGAGGCACCCGCGAGGGAGCCACGACGACCACGGCTGTCACGGCCGTTGCCACGAGAACGACAGCCGCAGAAAGCACACCCATCCCACGCCCCGCGACCGGCGGGACCCGGGAGCGGTGATCACCGGGGAGCTCCAGTGAGCCCCCGCCCGTCCACCGTCTCCACGCTGAACCCCACGCTCCGCTCGACCAAGTCGCTGTCCGGCTCCCTCCTGCCCGGAGAGCCGGCCTCCGACCGCGGTGGAGCGACCCTGCGGGCTCAGCTCGTGCTCGCCCTGCTGTGCGCGGGCTACGCCCTCGGCGCCGCGCTCGGCTGGGGCGATGAACAAGTCGCCCTCGTCATGGGTGACTTCGGGCTGGCCGCCGCCGCCGCGGCCGCCGCCGTCTCCTGCTTCCGCTACGCGCGCGGCCGCCGCGGCGGCCTCCGCCCGGCCTGGCTGCTGTTCTCCCTCTCCTCCGCCATGGCGGCACTGGGCAACGGCGTCTGGGGGTGGTACGAGGTCGTCCTGGAGCGGCCCGTCCCGAACCCGAGCTACGCCGACCTGTTCTTCCTCTGCTTCGCGCCGCCCGCCATCGTCGGGCTGCTCGTGCTGGCGAAGCGGCCTGTCACCAAGGCCGGCTGGATCTGCCTGGCGCTGGACGCCTGGCTCATCGGCGGCTCCCTGGTCACCCTCTCCTGGAGCCTCGCCCTCGCCCAGACCGCCCAGCTCGGCAGTTCGACCACGGCGCACACCGCGCTCTCGCTGGCCTACCCTCTCCTCGACATCGCACTGGTCAGCATGGTGCTCGCCCTCCACTTCCGCCGCACCTCGATGCACCGCTCCGCGGTGAACACCGCGATCGGCGCGCTCGCGCTCACAGTGGTGTGCGACGCCCTGTTCACCTCGCCGCTGCTGCACAACAGCTACCGCTCGGGTCAGCTCCTCGACGCCGGCTGGTTCGCGGGCTCCCTGCTCCTCGCCTACGCCCCCTGGGCCGGGCAGCGGCACGGGCAGCCCGAGGACGGCACCCACACGCGCGTGGTGCACGAACACATCCCGGGCCAGCGGCACGACGCCCAGCAACGGTACGACGGCCCCCGGGCCGCCCAGATCCACGCGCTCCTCCAGGGCGCGGGTCACAGTCGGTATCCGGCCACCCGCCCCATCGCGGGATCCCTGGCCGCGCTCACCCCGTACCTGGCCGCGGCGGTCTGCACCCTCGGCATCCTCTACAACGTCCTCAACGGCCGCAGCGTCGACCGCGTGGTGCTGATCACCGCCTGCACCGTCGTCCTCGCCCTCGTGGTCCGCCAGGGCATCATGCTGCTCGACAACATCACGCTCACCCAGGAACTGGCCCAGAAGGAGAACCACTTCCGCTCCCTGGTCCAGGGCTCCAGCGACGTGATCATGATCGCCGCGCCCAGCGGCATCCTCCGCTACGTCAGCCCGGCCGCCGCCGGGGTCTACGGACGCCCCGCGGAGGAACTCGTCGGCAAGGAGCTGGCCTCGATCATCCACCCCGAGGACCTCGGCTGCGTGGTGCACGAGGTGCGCCGCTTCCTCGCCGCGAGCCCGGCCGAGGAGCCCACCACCCGGATCGAGTGCCGCTTCAAGTCCGGCGACGGCGGCTGGCTGAACGTGGAGTCCACGGTCAACCGTCACCACGGCGGCCTCATCTTCAACAGCCGGGACGTGACCGAAAGGGTGCGCCTCCAGGCGCAGCTGCAACACAACGCCGAGCACGACCCACTGACCGACCTGCCCAACCGCGCGCTGTTCACCAAGCGCGTCCAGCAGGCGCTGTCCGGCCGCCGCTCCACCGACCGGGGCCCCGCCCTGCGCAACACGGCGGTCCTCTTCATCGACCTCGACGGCTTCAAGGCCGTCAACGACACGATCGGGCACCAGGCCGGCGACGAACTCCTCGTCCAGGCCGCCCGCAGGCTCCAGGAAGCGGTCCGCCACGGGGACACCGCCTCCCGTCTGGGCGGCGACGAGTTCGCGGCCCTCATCGTGGGCGACGGCTCCCGTGACCGGGCCGCGCGGGAACAGCACATCTTCGAGCTGGCCGACCGACTGCGGCTCACCCTGTCCCAGCCCTACTCCATCGACGGCAACGATGTCCGGGTGGCCGCCTCCATTGGTGTCGCCTTCGCCGAGCCCGGCCTCGGCGCGGGCGACCTCCTGCGCAACGCCGACCTCGCCATGTACCGCGCCAAGGCGTCCGGCAAGGGCCGCGTCGAGCTGTACCAGCCGCAGATGCAGCAGGACGTGGTCCGCAAGGCCGAGCTGGCCACCCGGCTGCGGGCCGCGCTGCACGACGGCGAGTTCATGCTGCTGAACCAGCCCGTGGTGGAGCTGGACACCGGCCGCATCGCCTCGGTGGCGACCGCGGCCCGCTGGCGCTCGTCCCAGGGAGTGCTGTTCACCCCGGCCGAATTCCTCAGGGTCTCCGAGGACAGCGACAAGACCGCCGAGCTGGGCCGATGGATGCTGGAGCAGGCCGTCGAGCAGGCCGCCGACCGTCTCAACAATGGCCTGAACGTACCGGTCTCCGTCCGTATGGGTGCCCGGCGGCTGATGGACCGCTCCCTGCCCCCCGGCTCCCTCGAGACACTGCTGACCCGCCATGGGCTGCCCTCCGGCTCGCTGGTGATCGAGCTGTCCGACACCGACCAGCTGAAGGGTTCCCTGGACGACCTGGAACGCCGGCTGAAGCAGCTGCGGCGGCTCGGCGTCCGGATCGCCCTGGACGGCTTCGGCAGCGGCCCCGGCGCCATCACGGCACTGCTCCGCCTCCCCGTCGACCTATTGAAGCTGGACCGCGGTCTCGTCGAAGGGGTCGTGGAGTCCCCCCGGCTCCACACGATCACCGGCGGACTGCTGCGTATCGCGGGCGATCTGGGTCTCCAGACCGTGGCCGAGGGAGTCGATCTGCCCGAGCAGGTCGTCGCCCTGCGCACGATGGGCTGTACACACGGCCAGGGTGCCGCTTTCTCCGGACCGCTGGACGAATACCGGCTGCGCCGGGCACTGTCCTTGGGCCACTACCCCGTGCCCTCCGGACCGGCCGAGCCCGCGTTCGCGGGCGGCGGGGCAGGGGTGTACACAAGTGGTGTCCCCGCTGTTTACGGAGGCGGCAGTGCCCTTCGCTCACATAATGAGACTCCTGTCCCACCCACTTGACACACGGTGCGCGCCGGGGGGAGGGTCAGTTCCATGCGCACCCGAATTCTCGTACTTGGAAAGCGCGTCGGCTGAAGCTGGGACCGACCGGAGGATGATCCGGAATCCCCAGCGACCGTACCCGGCGCGCTCCCCTCGCTTGCCTCATGGCAAGGAGGGGTTTTTTGTTGCACGGGCACCAGTCAGCGCAAGCCGCACACCGCACGAACTTCGCAAAAAACCCTCAGCATCGAGAAGAGAATGCCGATGACCGAGCAGGCCTCCGGGGCCCACCATCCGCAGCCGCGGCCCCGATCCGGAGGACAGTCCGCCCCCGTCGAACACGTCACGGGCGCGCAGTCCCTCATCCGCTCTCTCGAGGAGGTCGGGGCCGACACGGTGTTCGGCATTCCCGGCGGCGCGATCCTCCCGGCGTACGACCCGCTGATGGACTCCACCCGGGTGCGGCACGTGCTGGTGCGCCACGAGCAGGGCGCCGGTCACGCCGCGACCGGCTACGCGCAGGCCACCGGCAGGGTCGGTGTCTGCATGGCCACCTCGGGCCCCGGCGCCACCAACCTGGTGACCCCGATCGCCGACGCCCACATGGACTCGGTGCCGATGGTCGCGATCACCGGCCAGGTCGCGTCCAAGGCGATCGGCACGGACGCCTTCCAGGAGGCGGACATCGTCGGCATCACCATGCCGATCACCAAGCACAACTTCCTCGTCACCAAGGCGGAGGACATCCCGCGCACCATCGCGCAGGCCTTCCACATCGCCTCCACCGGCCGCCCCGGCCCGGTCCTGGTCGACATCGCCAAGGACGCCCTCCAGGCGCGTACGACCTTCAGCTGGCCGCCCGCCACCGACCTGCCCGGCTACCGCCCGGTGACCAAGCCGCACGCCAAGCAGATCCGTGAGGCCGCCAAGCTGATCACCGCCGCGAAGCGGCCGGTCCTGTACGTCGGCGGCGGTGTCATCAAGGCCGGCGCGACCGCCGAGCTGAAGGTGCTCGCCGAGCTGACCGGCGCGCCCGTCACCACCACGCTGATGGCGCTCGGGTCGTTCCCCGACAGCCACCCGCAGCACCTGGGCATGCCCGGCATGCACGGCTCCGTGGCCGCCGTCACCGGACTGCAGAAGGCCGACCTGATCATCGCCCTCGGTGCCCGCTTCGACGACCGCGTCACTGGCAAGCTGGACAGCTTCGCCCCGTACGCCAAGATCGTCCACGCGGACATCGACCCGGCCGAGATCGGCAAGAACCGCGCCGCCGACGTGCCGATCGTCGGTGACGCCCGCGAGGTCATCGCCGACCTGATCCAGGCCGTCCAGAAGGAGCACAGCGAGGGCAACCAGGGCGACTACAGCGCCTGGTGGAAGGACCTGAGCCGCTGGCGCGAGACCTACCCGCTGGGCTACGACCAGCCCGCCGACGGCTCGCTCTCCCCGCAGCAGGTCATCGAGCGCATCGGCCGGCTCGCCCCCGAGGGCACGATCTTCGCGGCGGGCGTCGGCCAGCACCAGATGTGGGCCGCCCACTTCATCCAGTACGAGAAGCCCGCCACCTGGCTGAACTCCGGCGGCGCCGGGACGATGGGCTACGCGGTCCCGGCGGCCATGGGCGCCAAGGCCGGCGCCCCCGACAAGACCGTCTGGGCGATCGACGGCGACGGCTGCTTCCAGATGACCAACCAGGAGCTCACCACCTGCGCCCTGAACGGCATCCCGATCAAGGTCGCGGTCATCAACAACGGCGCCCTCGGCATGGTCCGCCAGTGGCAGACGCTGTTCTACAACCAGCGCTACTCGAACACGGTGCTCCACTCCGGCCCGGACGACGTCAACCCGAAGGCCCGCGGCACCCGCGTCCCCGACTTCGTGAAGCTGTCGGAGGCCATGGGCTGCTACGCCATCCGCTGCGAGTCCCCGGACGACCTCGACAAGGTCATCGAGGAGGCGAACTCGATCAACGACCGCCCGGTCGTCATCGACTTCATCGTCCACGAGGACGCGATGGTGTGGCCGATGGTCGCCGCCGGCACCTCCAACGACGAGATCATGGCCGCCCGGGACGTCCGCCCCGACTTCGGCGACAACGAAGACGACTGAGAGCCGTAGGTAAAGGAAGCAGACCATGTCCAAGCACACGCTCTCCGTCCTGGTGGAGAACACCCCCGGCATCCTGGCCCGGATCGCCGCCCTGTTCTCCCGCCGCGGCTTCAACATCGACTCCCTCGCGGTCGGTGTCACCGAGCACCCCGAGATCTCCCGCATCACCATCGTGGTGAACGTGATCGAGGAGCTGCCGCTGGAGCAGGTGACCAAGCAGCTCAACAAGCTCGTCAACGTGCTGAAGATCGTCGAGCTGGAGCCGTCCTCCGCCGTCCAGCGCGAACTCGTTCTGGTGAAGGTGCGCGCCGACAACGAGACGCGCTCCCAGATCGTCGAGATCGTCCAGCTGTTCCGCGCCAAGACCGTCGACGTCTCCCCGGAGGCCGTCACCATCGAGGCCACCGGGTCCAGCGACAAGCTGTCCGCGATGCTGAAGATGCTGGAGCCGTTCGGCATCAAGGAGCTGGTCCAGTCCGGCACCATCGCGATCGGCCGCGGCGCCCGTTCGATCACCGACCGGTCGCTGCGCGCCCTGGACCGGTCGGCCTGACGGTTCGAACGCCTCGCCAGGCGTCGTACGCCTGGTGGACGATTGCCTGACCCACGGCACGGGCGGCCGGTGACACGCCGTCCGCCCGTATGCCGAGACCGCGAGACTTCCCTTCGCCCCGCCGTCATACGGTGGGAAGCAACACCTGCACTCAAGGAGAGAACCCAAAGTGGCCGAGCTGTTCTACGACGCTGACGCCGACCTGTCCATCATCCAGGGCCGCAAGGTCGCGGTCATCGGTTACGGCAGCCAGGGCCACGCCCACGCCCTGTCGCTGCGCGACTCGGGTGCCGACGTCCGCGTGGGTCTGCACGAGGGCTCGAAGTCCAAGGCGAAGGCCGAGGAGCAGGGCCTGCGCGTGGTGAGCCCGTCGGAGGCCGCCGCCGAGGCCGACGTCATCATGATCCTCGTCCCGGACCCGATCCAGGCCCAGGTCTACGAGGAGCACATCGCCCCGAACCTGAACGACGGCGACGCCCTGTTCTTCGGCCACGGCCTGAACATCCGCTACGGCTTCATCAAGCCCCCGGCCGGCGTCGACGTCTGCATGGTCGCCCCCAAGGGCCCGGGCCACCTGGTCCGCCGCCAGTACGAGGAGGGCCGCGGCGTTCCCTGCATCGCCGCCGTCGAGCAGGACGCCACCGGCAACGCCTTCGCGCTCGCCCTGTCGTACGCCAAGGGCATCGGCGGCACCCGCGCCGGCGTCATCAAGACCACCTTCACCGAGGAGACCGAGACCGACCTGTTCGGTGAGCAGGCCGTCCTCTGCGGTGGTACCGCCGCGCTGGTCAAGGCGGGCTTCGAGACGCTGACCGAGGCCGGCTACCAGCCGGAGATCGCGTACTTCGAGTGCCTGCACGAGCTGAAGCTGATCGTCGACCTCATGTACGAGGGCGGCCTGGAGAAGATGCGCTGGTCGATCTCCGAGACCGCCGAGTGGGGCGACTACGTCACCGGCCCGCGGATCATCACCGACGCCACCAAGGCCGAGATGAAGAAGGTCCTCGCCGAGATCCAGGACGGCACCTTCGCCCAGGCCTGGATGGACGAGTACCACGGTGGTCTGAAGAAGTACAACGAGTACAAGACCCAGGACTCGGAGCACCTGCTGGAGACCACCGGCAAGGAGCTGCGCAAGCTGATGAGCTGGGTCAACGACGAAGAGGCCTGATCCGATGAGGCCGGCCGCGGCGGGTTCACCCGGAGCCGCGGCCGGCCTCTTCTCACGTCCGGGTGACCTTTCCGCGGTGGCGTGGGACGACGCCTTCGGCGCCACTACACTGCTGGACTACATACGCGTCAGGCCCACAGCGTCGTGCGTCTTCCACGCGGCCACCACCCTCCACCGCCTGCGGCCGTCGGGACGGCCGTCCGCAGCATTGGACTTGTGAGGACTCACGTGAGCTCGAAACCAGTCGTACTGATCGCTGAAGAGCTGTCGCCCGCCACCGTCGACGCGCTTGGCCCGGACTTCGAGATCCGGCACACCAACGGGGCGGACCGAGCCGAACTGCTCCCGGCCATCGCCGATGTCGACGCCATCCTCATCCGCTCGGCCACCAAGGTCGACGCCGAGGCGATCGCCGCCGCCAAGAAGCTGAAGGTCGTCGCGCGAGCCGGTGTCGGCCTGGACAACGTGGACGTCTCCGCCGCCACCAAGGCCGGCGTGATGGTCGTCAACGCCCCCACCTCGAACATCGTGACCGCCGCCGAGCTGGCCTGCGGTCTCCTCCTCGCCACCGCCCGCCACATCCCGCAGGCGAACACGGCGCTGAAGAACGGCGAGTGGAAGCGCAGCAAGTACACGGGCGTGGAACTCGCCGAGAAGACCCTCGGTGTGGTGGGCCTCGGCCGTATCGGCGCGCTCGTCGCGCAGCGCATGTCCGCCTTCGGCATGAAGGTCGTCGCCTACGACCCGTACGTGCAGCCCGCGCGCGCCGCGCAGATGGGTGTGAAGGTCCTGTCGCTGGACGAGTTGCTGGAGGTCTCCGACTTCATCACCGTCCACCTGCCGAAGACCCCCGAGACGGTCGGCCTGATCGGCGCCGAGGCGCTGCACAAGGTCAAGCCGTCGGTGCGCATCGTGAACGCCGCGCGTGGCGGGATCGTCGACGAGGCCGCGCTGTACTCGGCGCTCAAGGAGGGCCGCGTCGCCGGCGCCGGTCTCGACGTGTACGCCAAGGAGCCGTGCACCGACTCCCCGCTGTTCGAGCTGGACGAGGTCGTCTGCACCCCGCACCTCGGTGCCTCCACCGACGAGGCGCAGGAGAAGGCCGGTATCGCCGTCGCCCGCTCCGTGCGGCTCGCCCTCGCCGGTGAGCTGGTCCCGGACGCGGTGAACGTGCAGGGCGGTGTCATCGCAGAGGACGTCAAGCCGGGTCTGCCGCTCGCCGAGCGCCTCGGCCGTATCTTCACCGCGCTGGCCGGTGAGGTCGCGGTCCGTCTCGACGTCGAGGTGTACGGCGAGATCACCCAGCACGACGTGAAGGTCCTGGAGCTGTCCGCGCTGAAGGGTGTCTTCGAGGACGTCGTCGACGAGACGGTGTCGTACGTGAACGCGCCGCTGTTCGCGCAGGAGCGGGGCGTCGAGGTACGGCTGACGACCAGCTCGGAGTCGCCGGACCACCGCAATGTCGTCACCGTGCGGGGCACGCTCGGCAGCGGCGAGGAGGTCTCGGTGTCCGGCACCCTGGCCGGCCCGAAGCACCACCAGAAGATCGTGGCCGTCGGCGAGTACGACGTGGACCTCGCGCTCGCGGACCACATGGTCGTCCTGCGGTACGTGGACCGTCCCGGTGTCGTCGGCACGGTCGGCCGGATCTTCGGCGAGCACGGCATCAACATCGCCGGCATGCAGGTCGCCCGGTCCGCCGCCGGTGGCGAGGCCCTCGCGGTCCTCACCGTCGACGACACGGTGTCCCAGGGTGTGCTCTCCGAGGTGGCCGAGGAGATCGGCGCGACGTCGGCGCGCTCGGTGAACCTCGCCTGAGTCTCTCGCGGTGTGCGGCCGGGGCCCGGCCACCTTCGGGTGGTCGGGCCCCGGCCTTTGTCATTTCCGGACGGGCTCGGCGGCGTCCTGCCCGATCGCGCTCTCGTCTCCGGCGGTCGTGGGGCCTTCCCCGAGGGGATCGGCCGCCGGCTCGTTGTCCCTGGCCCGTACGCCGCGCAGGGTGACCGCCGCCAGTGCCGCGGCCCCCAGCAGGACGGCGGCCCCCGCGACCGCCGCGCCCTGCATACCGGTGGTGAAGGCGGCGCGGGCCGTGTCCGTCAGGGCCTCGCCGGCGGCGCCGGGCAGCTGCTCGGCGACGGCGAGCGCGCCCCCGAGGGTCTCGCGGGCCGGAGCGGGCGCCGACGTCGGCATCTCGTGGTGGTAGAGGGCGGTGCCGACGGAGCCGAGGGCGGCCATACCGAGGGCGCCGCCGAACTCCTGCCCGGTCTCGAGGAGGGACGAGGCCGAACCGGCCCGTTCGACGGGGGCGGCGCCGAGGGCCAGGTCGGTCATCTGGGACATCACCGTCACGATGCCGGCGGCGAGCACCCCGGCCCCGGCCAGCACCAGCCACAGGGAGTCCGGTCCGGAGGCGGCGAGGAGGCCGTAGCCGCACGCGGCGGTCGTGAAGCCCGCCGCCACCACGTACGCCCGGTTCACGCCCCGCTGCACGAGAGCGGCGGCGACCGGCGCGGCGACCCCGACGAGCAGGGAGGGCAGCAGCCCCCACAGCGCGGCCTCCAGCGCGCTCTTGCCGAGGACGGACTGGAGGTACTGGGTGGTGAAGTACGCCGAGCCCATCATCCCGAAGGCCGCGAGGAGGTTGAGGGCGACCGCCGGGGTGAAGCCGGGGCCGCGGAACAGGGCGGGGGAGATCATCGGGGACGGCGTCGTGCGCTGGCGGTGGACGAAGAGGGCCGCGAAGAGCAGGCCGACGGTCAGGCTGACCACGTACCGGACGTTCCACCCCTCCGAGGGGATCTCCTTGAGGCCGTAGACGACCGGCAGCACCGCCGCCATCGACAGCGGGACACTGAGCAGGTCGAAGCGGCCGGGCCGGGGATCCCTCCACTCGGGCAGGAGCACCGGGCCGAGCAGCAGGAGCAGGGCCATCGCGGGCAGGTTGACGAGGAAGACCGAGCCCCACCAGAAGAACTCGACGAGGACCCCGCTCAGCACCGAGCCGAGCGCGACGCCCGCCGTCATCACACCGGACCAGATGCCGATGGCCGTGGCCCGCTGACCGGGGTCGGTGAACATCGTGCGGGTCAGCGCCATCGTCGACGGCATCAGGGTGGCGCCGCCGATGCCGAGGACGGCACGTGCCGCGATCAGGGTCTCGGCGCTGTCGGCGTACGCGGCGACCAGCGAGGCCGCGCCGAACGCCGCCGCGCCGATCAGCAGGAGCCGTCGGCGGCCGATGCGGTCGCCCAGCGAGCCCATCGTCATCAGCAGTCCGGCCAGCACGAACGCGTAGATGTCGAAGATCCACAGCTGTTGGGTGCCGCTCGGCTCCAGGTCGGCGCTGATCGCGGGGACCGCGAAGTACAGGACGGACACGTCCATCGAGACCAGCAGCAGCGGCAGCATCAGGACGCAGAGGGCGGTCCACTCGCGGCGGCCGGCCCGCCGGGGCGCGGCCGGGGAGATCCGGGGATTCGTCGTCATGGGAGGGACTGTACGAGTGTTTTATACGCTCGTCTAGTACGTATGTTTAAAACGCTCGTCCCAAACGGATGTATGGGACGGGTGTCTGAGGGCGCGGCTACGCTGAGGCGCATGGGACACCGTGAGGATCTGCTGGAAGGCGCCAAGCGCTGCCTGCTGGCCAAGGGCTTCGTGCGGACGACGGCACGCGACATCGTCAAGGAGTCGGGGACGAACCTGGCGTCGATCGGCTACCACTACGGCTCGAAGGACGCGTTGCTCGCACAGGCGTACGTGTCCCTGGTCGGCGACGTCTCCGTGGCCTTCGACGAGGGGGAGCGCGCGCCGAGCAGCACCGAGCCCGGTTCGGTCGAGCGGTTCCGGGAGATGTGGGCGAACGTCATCGACACCATGCGGGAGCCGGGCTCGATGTGGCGGCTCAGCATGGAGATCATCGTCATCGGCGACCAGATGCCGGAGGTACGTGACCATCTCGCGCTGGCGCAGCGCGAGGCGGGGCGCGGTCTGATCCCGATGTTCACGGGCGGTCGGGAGGAGGACGTCACGGAGAAGGACGTCGACACCCTCGGGAAGCTGCTGGTGACGGTGATGACGGGGCTGATCGCCCAGTGGACCTTCGATCCGCCGAGCGCCCCCGAGGCCGACGAGCTCGCCGAGGGGCTCCTGCGGATCATCGCGGCGACGCGGGGGGAGTGACTACGCCGGCACGAGCCGGCCCCCGCGCATCTCGACCACCCGGTCCGCGAAGTGCCGTACAACTGCGCGATCGTGACAGATGAACAGATACGCCAGCCCCAGGTCGTCCTGGAGGCCGGCGAGGAGATTGAGGACGCCGGCCCGGACGGACGGGTCGAGGGCGGAGACCGGTTCGTCGAGGACGAGCAGCCGGGGCTCGGAGGCCAGGGCGCGGGCGATGCCGGCGCGCTGGCACTGGCCGCCGGACAGCTCGTGCGGGAAGCGGTCGCCGTAGGCCGGGGCGAGACCGACACGGTCGAGGAGCGCGGCGACCCGCGCGGGGCCCGTCGCGTCCCAGCGGCCCTGGACACGCAGCGGCTCCGCGACCGCGTCCCGGATGCGATGGCGGGGGCTGAGCGAGCCGTACGGGTCCTGGAAGACCGGCTGCATCCGGGGCCGCAGCGGGCGCAGTTCGCGCTCGCTGAGCGTCGTCAGCTCCCGGCCCTCGAAACGGACCCGGCCGCCGTCGGGGCGGCGCAGCCGGAGCACGGCGGCCACCGTGGAGGACTTGCCGCAGCCGGAGGGGCCGTTCAGGGCGAGGGTCTCGCCCGCGTCCACGCTGAAGGAGACATGGTCGACGGCGGTGACCGCGCCGTAGCGGACGACCAGATCGCGTACGTCGAGCAGGGCGGTGGGCTGGTTCACGCGGGCCGCTCCAGGAACAACTCGGTCGCCGGGTACGGCACTTCGTCCCAGCGGTGGCAGGAGACCTCATGACCGTCGGCGACCGTCCACGGGCCGGGTCGCTCCCGGCGGCAGCGGTCCTCGGCGAGGGGGCAGCGGGGCGCGAAGGCGCAGCCGGGCGGCAGCGCGTCGGGCGCGGGCGGGGAGCCGGGGATGGCGGGCAGCCGACGGCGCCGACCGGAGCCGCCGCGCCGCGCGGTGCCGCCCCCGGGGCCGTCCTCGCCGTCCGCCGGTGGCAGCGAGGCCAGCAGTCCCGCCGTGTACGGGGCCCGAGGGCGGTCCAGCACCCGGTGCGTCGGGCCCTGTTCGACCTGGCGGCCGGCGTACATGACCAGGACGCGGTCGGTGTGGTCGCGGACCACGCCCAGGTCGTGCGTGACCAGCACGAGCGCGGCGCCGACCGCCTCGCGCTGCTCGCCGAGGACCCGTAGCACCTGGTCCTGGAGCTCGGCGTCGAGCGCGGTGGTGGGCTCGTCGGCGACGACGACGTCCGGTTCGTTGATCGTCGCCATGGCGATCACGGCCCGCTGCCGCATCCCGCCGGAGTACTCGTGGGGGTACGCCCGTGCCTTGCGCGCGGCGTCGGGGATGCCGACCCGGTCAAGGGCGGCGACCGCCCGGGTACGGGCCTCGGAGCGGGAGACGCCCCCCACCGACCGTACGGCCGCGGCGAGTTGGTCGCCGACGCGGTGCACGGGGGACAGGGCGGACAGGGCGTCCTGGGGGACGAGGGCGATCCGGCGGCCGCGCAGGGCGGTGAGCGCCGGGCGGGTGGCGCCCACCAGCTCGGCGTACGACCCCGGCTCCTGCCTCAGCCGTACGCTCCCGCTCGTCGTCGTGCCCCGCGGCAGCATGCCCAGCAGGGCCCGCGCGGTGAGGGACTTGCCCGCGCCGGACTCGCCGACCAGGGCGAGCACCTCGCGGGGGCGGACGTCGAAGGAGAGCCCGCGCACGACCTCCAGGGCGCCGAAGGCGACCCGCAGGTCACGCACCGAGAGCAGGGCGTCGGGCGCGGCCGGCTCGTCGGGCACCGTCGGTGCGGGCTCAGACTGCGTGGGCTGTGCGGGCTGCGCAGATGGTCCACGTGGTGCGGAGGGTGAGAGGGGCATCCGGGGGTCGGGGCGCGGGCCGGGTGCGGGGGCCGCGAGGGGTGCGTCAGGCATGTCGGGCTCCCGCCAGGGTCTCGTCGGTCCCGTCCCGTCCGTCCGTGGGGGCCTTCGGGGACCGGGGCCGGTCCTGCTCGTTCCTCCGGGGAGGGTCGGCCCTCCGGCTGCCGCGCCGTCGCGCGCGCCCCTGGGTGTACGCCGCGCCCGACACCGCGAGGCCCGCCAGCAGGGCCAGGGCGACCGCCGGGGCGAGGGCCGCCCACGGGGCGCGTTCCACGTAGGCGCGGGACTCGTCGAGCAGCAGGCCCCACTCCGGGGTGGGCGGCTGGGCGCCCAGGCCGAGGAAGCCGAGCGAGGCGAGGGCGAGGGCGATGCCGGGGAGGCGGAGGATCGCGTGCCGGGTGACCGGGGCGGCCACCGAGGGCAGGACGTGCCGGGTGAGGATCCACCACGGGCTCGCGCCGATCGCGCGCTGGGCGGTGAGGAAGGTGGACGCCCGCACCTCCTGGACCAGGGCCGCCGCGTGCGCGGTCAGCGGGGGCCAGGAGATCAGGGCCACGGCGAGGGCCGCGCCCCGTGTGCCGGGGCCCGCCGCGGCGGCGACCAGGATGCCGGCGATCACCGGGGGCAGCGCGTTGGCGATGTCGGACGCGCCCTCGGCCACGCGGGGCAGGAAGCCGAGCGCCAGCGCGGCGAGCAGGCTCAGGGCGCAGACGGCCGCCGCCGTGCCGACGGTGGAGGCGGCGCCGTGGCCGAGGCGGGCCAGGACGTCACGGCCGAGCCCGTCCGTGCCGAGCGGGTGCGCCCAGGACGGCGGCAGCAGCCGGGCGGTGGTGTCCACGCCGTACGGGTCCCGCAGCAGCCCCCAGCCGACCGCGACCAGCAGGAGCACCGCGAGGGTCAGCGGCACCGCCGGGTGGGTGCGGACCGGGCGGGCGGCCGGGAGGGTGAGGCCCGCGTCGCGCAGGGCGGGGCCGAGGAGCCGGCGCCGGGCGAGGGCGGCGAGGGCGCCCGCGACCAGGCCCAGAGCGAGGAGCGCGAGGATCGAGCCCTGGAGGAGGGGGAGATCCTGGGACTTGGCCGCGCCGAGGGCCGTACGGCCGATGCCGGGCACCGCGAACACCGTCTCCACGGCGACAGCGCCGCCGGTCAGACCGACGGCGACCATGCCGAACTGGGGGACCAGGGGCGGCAGGACCCGCCGCAGCGCCGCCGCCGAGACCCGCGCCCGGCTGACGCCCGCCCCCCGCCACAGTTCCACCCAGCGTTCGTCGAGCACGGCGGGCAGCGCGTCCGCGACCAGCCGGCCGAGCAGTCCGCCCGCCGGGACACCGAGGGCGACCGCGGGCAGGACCAGATACTCGGGGCCCGCCCAGCCGGAGGTCGGCAGCAGGCCCAGCCACACCCCGCACACCAGCAGCGCCACCGTGGCCAGCAGGAACTCGGGGACGGCGGCGAGCATCGCGGCGAACGCGCCGGCCGTCCCCCGGCCCCGCACGAGCACCGGGGCGACCAGCGCGCCGGCCAGCAGCACGGCGACGGCGAAGGCGGCGCCCATGAGACCGAGGGAGACCTGGAGCCCGGAGACCACCGAGGGGAGCACCTCGGTGCCCGACACCCAGGACGTGCCGAGGTCGCCGCGGAGCAGCCCGGACGCCCACCGGCCCAGCAGGGACAGGGGGCCGGCCTCCAGGCCCAGGTCCTCGCGGATCGCGGTCAGCGCCTCGCCGGTCGCCTCCTGCTCGGCGGACCGGGCGCGCAGCACGGTCAGCGCCGGGTCCCTGCCGGAGAGCCAGGGCAGCAGACCCACGGCGGCCAGGACGGCGAGCAGGCACACGAAGCGGGTCAGCCCCGCGGGGCCGACCGACTTCCGTACGGTGTGCCTCACTTGACGTAGGTGGCGGTGGTGACCAGCTCGCGTTCCCGCGGGTCGTGCGCCGCGCCCACGACACCGGCCGCGTCGCCCTGGATGACGCGCTCGTGGAGCATCGGCACGGCGGCGTCGGTGCCGAGGACGGCGGCCTCGGCCTCGATGACGGCCTTGCGGCGGGCGTCGCCGGCGGCGGTGTCGGACGCCTTCTTCAGAGCGGCGTCGACCTTGTCGTCCGCCAGCTGGGCGATGTTGAAGGAGCCGTCGGAGGCGAAGTCGCTGTAGAGGTACGCGGCCGGATCACCCGAGTCGAGGACGGTTGCCCGGGAGAGGATGAACGCGTCGAACTCGCCCGCCAGCGCGTCGGATTCGATGTTGGCGTACTCGCGGACGTCGAGCTTCACCTTGAACCCGGCCTTCTGGAGCTGCTGCTGGAGCGTGGCGGCGACCTCGGGCAGTTCGGCGCGGTCGGTGAAGGTGCCGATGGTGATCGACTTCCCGGACGGGTCACCGGCCTTGGCGCGCTTCACGGTCGACCGCAGTTCGGCGGCCCAGGGCAGCGCGGGCCCCAGCAGACCCTCGGCCACGTCGGCACGCCCCTCGTAGACACCCTTGACGATCGACTCGGCGTCGACGGCCTCGCGGGCGGCGGCGCGCAGCGAGGCGTCCTTGAAGACTCCCTTCCCGGTGTTCAGGTAGAGGGTGTTGGTGCGCGGCATGGGGACCTCGGTGATCAGGTCCGGGTCGAGCACGGCGGCCTGGGAGACGGGGATCGCCTCGACGATGTCGGCCTCGCCGGTGCGCAGGGCGGCGGCGCGGGCGGTGCCGTCCGGTACGAACGTCACGTCGATGCCGGGTGCCTTGGCCTTGTCGCCCCAGTAGGCGTCGTAGCGGTCGAGGGCGGCGGAGGAGGTGCCGTTGACCTTGGTGAGTTCGAAGGGGCCGGTGCCCGCGCCGACCGGGTTCACCGTCTTCCCCCGGTACGCCTTCGCGGCGAGGATCGACAGCTGGGGCGAGCTGAGGCGCTGGGGGACCAGGGGGTCCTCCACGGCGGTGGTGACGGTGACGGTGTCGCCGTCGGCCTTCGCGGTCAGCTCCACGCCGTCGAGGATGCGGGGCTTGGGGGAGGCCGTGGCCGCGCGGGTGAGGGAGTTGACGACGGCGTCGCCGGTGAGCTTCGTGCCGTCGTGGAAGGTCACGCCCTCCCGGATCGTGAACGTCCAGCTCTTGCCCGACCGCTTCCACTCGGTGGCGAGCGCGGGCTTCGCGTCGCCCTCCGGGTTCAGCTTCACCAGGGTCTCGGCGGTCGACCAGCGCGACAGCTTGAACGCGTCGTCGGACAGCGGCGACAGGCCCGAACGGGGCGGCAGCATGTGCGCGACCCGGATCCGCTTGCCCTCGTCGGCGGCCCCGTCGGCCCCCGTCGCGGAGAAGCAGCCCGTGAGCAGGGCGGAGGCCGCGGTGACCGCGGTCAGGGGAACAAGACGGACGGGGACGCGCACGGGACACTCCGAGTAAAGGCGTGGTCAAAGGTTGAACGCGCCATGACCGTAGCATGATGACAATCATTTTCAGAAGCGCCGTTTCGCGCCACCGTCATGAGGTCCTCAGAGCCGTGCCCCCTTCAGGGCCATGTGCAGCAAGAGCCGGTCCTCGCCGTCGTCCAGGTCCAGGCCTGTCAGTTGTTCGACGCGGGAGAGGCGGTAGTAGAGGGTCTGGCGGTGGATGCCCAGCTCCGCCGCCGTGCGGCCCGCCTGGCCCGCGCAGTCGAGGAACGTCTCGGCGGTGCGGGCCAGTTCGTGGTGGGCGGGGGACAGGAGTGTCCTGACGGCGGGGTCCTGCGGGACCTGGGGAGGCAGGGACGTCAGCAGGCGGTACGGCCCGATCGAACGCCACTCGGCGACCGGGCCGAGGCGGGGCTCCGCCAGCGCCGCGCGGGCCGCCGACGACGCCTCGCGCCACGCGGTGCCCAGCTCGCCGAGCCCCGTCCGGGCGCCCGCCACCCCCGCCGCCGCCCGCGCGCCCGCCCGCTCCAGCAGCCGGCCGGCCGCCGTGAGCGCGGGCGCCGGGACGTCCGCCGAGCGTAGCCGCACCAGCAGGGCGAGGCTCTGCCCGGCCGCCCCCCACGGCACCGTGCACAGCGCCGTCGCCCCCGGCACGGTACGGAAGGACGGGACGTCGTCCGGGTCCGCCGACGGCCACGGGGCCACGCACACCACCGTGTGGACACCGTCGCCGCGCGGGCCGAGGGCGGCGCGCAGTTCCGCCACCGCCATGTCCCGCTCCCAGCCGGGCCCGGCCGTGAGCACCGCCCGCAGCTCCCGGGTGAGGTCCGCGCCCGCCTGCGCCTCGTCCGCGAGGAGCGCGCCGATGCGGGACGCGACCGCCATGGCGGCGGACAACTGGGCGTCGGTGGGACCCGGATCACCGTCCAGCAGCCAGACGTAGCCGAGGACCACACCCCGGTGGCGTACGGGGAGGCAGACGCGGCCCCGCAGCACGCCCGCCTCTGGGGTCGGGGGGATACGGACGGGGGCGGTCGCCCGGGTGATCCCGAAGCCCTCGAACCACTCCCGCACGGCCGCCGTCGAGCGGCGGGTCAGGATCGAGCGGGTCCGGACCGGGTCCAGGGCCGACGGGTCGAGATCGCCCTCGCTGTCGTACGCGCCGAA
The DNA here is from genome assembly GCF_900290235.1 of Streptomyces sp. MA5143a. Taxonomy (GTDB): domain Bacteria; phylum Actinomycetota; class Actinomycetes; order Streptomycetales; family Streptomycetaceae; genus Streptomyces. The sequence continues at coordinate 50,269 of NZ_OLMK01000047.1, read as the reverse complement.
CGCGATCAGCTCGAAGTCACGGTTCTCCAGCGTCGCCGGGGCGCCGAGCAGCGCCGAGATCTCGTCGACGAGCTCCTGGTAGTCACCCACGTGGTGGAACGATGCGGCGTCCGGCGTCACGAGGGCATTCTCCCCCATCCCACGGCACCCTTCATACATCTGTCTGAGATCTGCGGCACGGATGCGTGACAGCTGTCGATGGTCGGCGAACGGGGGGATCCTTAGGTTTCACGGTGGTTCTATCTGCTGGTTTGTGGAGGTGCCCCGTGCTGGGTCCCGTGATTCTCGCCGCGTCGCGCAGCGACCGGATGCGACGCCTGATCTCGGCCGCGCCCGTGACCAAGCAGGTCGTCGACCGCTTCATCCCCGGGGAGGGCGTCGACGACATCGTCCCCGTCGTCGAGGACCTCACCGCCGCGGGCCTCGAAGTGACGATGGACGTCGTCGGCGAGGACATCACCCGGCCCGAGCAGGCCACCGCCGCCCGTGACGCCTACCTGGAGCTGATCGACCGGCTCGGCGCGCTGGAGCTGGGCGAACGCGCCGAGATGTCGGTCAAGCTGTCCCTGTTCGGTCAGGCGCTGGAGGGCGGCCACGAGCTGGCCCTCGCGAACGTCCGCCCCGTCGTCGAGGCCGCCGCCGCGATCGGCACGACCGTCACCCTCGACGCGGAGGACCACACCACCCTCGACTCGATGTTCGCCATCCACGAGGAGCTGCGCCGCGACTTCCCGCAGACCGGCTGCGTCATCCAGGCCTACCTCTTCCGCACCGAGGCCGACGCCCGCCGCCTCGCCGCGAACGGCAGCCGGGTACGCCTGGTGAAGGGCGCCTACAAGGAGCCCGCCTCCGTCGCCCATCAGCAGAAGACCGAGATCGACAAGGCGTACGTCCGCACCCTGAAGACCCTCATGGACGGCGAGGGGTACCCGATGATCGGATCCCACGACCCCCGCCTCATCTCCATCGCCCAGGAACTCGCCCACCGCGCCGGGCGCAAGCTCGACGAGTACGAGTTCCAGATGCTGTACGGCATCCGTACCGACGAGCACCACCGGCTCGCCGCCGAGGGCCACCGCATGCGGGTCTACACCGCCTACGGCACCGACTGGTACGGCTACTTCATGCGTCGCCTGGCCGAGAAGCCGGCCAACCTGCGCTTCTTCGTCCGCTCGATGATCAGCAAGGGCTGAGCCCGAAAACCGCCCGCTCAGTAAGGAGTTACGGAACTCATGGACGCTGTGACCCAGGTCCCCACCCCCGTCAACGAGCCGGTGCACGGCTACGCCCCCGGCTCGCCCGAGCGGGCCCGGCTGGAGGCCAGGCTGAAGGAGCTGGCCGAGAACCCGATCGACCTGCCCTGCACCATCGGCGGCGAGCGGCGGATGGGCGGCGGCGACCGCTTCGACGTCGTCCAGCCCCACAACCACAAGGCCCGCCTCGGCACCTACGCCAACGCCACCCAGCAGGACGCCCAGGACGCGATCGACGCGGCCCTCGCCGCCGCGCCCGCCTGGCGCGCGATGTCCTTCGACGACCGTGCCGCGATCATCCTGCGCGCGGCCGAGCTGCTCGCCGGCCCCTGGCGCGAGACGCTGGCCGCCTCCACCATGCTCGGCCAGTCCAAGACCGCCCAGCAGGCCGAGATCGACACCCCCTGCGAGCTGGTCGACTTCTGGCGCTTCAACGTCAAGTACGCCCGCGACCTGCTCGCCGAGCAGCCCCCGGCGAACTCCCCGGGCGTCTGGAACCGCCTCGACCACCGCCCGCTCGAGGGTTTCGTCTACGCGATCACCCCGTTCAACTTCACGGCGATCGCCGGCAACCTGCCCACCGCGCCCGCCCTCATGGGCAACGTGGTCGTGTGGAAGCCGAGCCCGACCCAGACGCACGCCGCCGTGCTGCTCATGCGGCTGCTGGAGGAGGCGGGCCTGCCGAAGGGCGTCATCAACCTCGTCACCGGGGACGGCATCGAGGTCTCGAAGGTCGCCCTGGTCCACCGCGACCTCGCCGGCATCCACTTCACCGGCTCCACGAAGACCTTCCAGTACCTGTGGAAGACGGTCGGCGCCAACATCGAGAAGTACCGCTCCTACCCGCGTCTGGTCGGCGAGACCGGCGGCAAGGACTTCGTCGTCGCCCACCCGAGCGCCGACCGCGCGGTGCTGAAGACGGCCCTCACCCGGGGCGCCTTCGAGTACCAGGGCCAGAAGTGCTCGGCGACCTCCCGCGCCTACATCCCGGCGTCCATCTGGAACGACGGCTTCAAGGAGGAGTTCGCCGCCGAGGTCGACTACCTCACCATGGGTGACGTCACCGACCTGTCGAACTTCATCGGCGCCGTCATCGACGAGCGCGCCTTCGCCAAGGTCAAGGCCGCCATCGACGGCGCGAAGGCCGACCCGGCGTGCACGATCGTCGCGGGCGGCTCCTACGACGACTCCGTCGGCTGGTTCGTCCGTCCGACCGTCGTCGAGTGCGCCGACCCGGAGCACGACGTGTTCACCACCGAGTACTTCGGGCCGTTCCTCGCGGTGTACGTCTACGAGGACGACACGTACGAGGAGATGCTGACCCAGATGGAGTCGGTGTCCGACTACGCCCTCACGGGCTCGGTCATCGCCGGTGACCGCGCGGCCGCCGCGTACACGATGGACAAGCTCCGCTACGCCGCGGGCAACTTCTACATCAACGACAAGTCCACCGGCGCGGTCGTCGGCCAGCAGCCGTTCGGCGGCGGTCGCGCCTCCGGTACCAACGACAAGGCGGGCGCCCCGCAGAACCTGATGCGCTGGACCCTGACCCGCGCGATCAAGGAGACGCTGGTCCCGCCGACCGACTACGCCTACCCGCACATGGGCTGACCCCGAGGTGCCGACAGCGGGCCGGATCCTCCTCGATCCGGCCCGCTGTCGTGTCTCCGCGTCCCCGCGACCGGCCCGGCGGCCCTCGCCCGCCCGGCCGCCGCGACAATGAGGTGATGACCGCACCCGGAGTCCGCACCGCGCACACCGCCGACCTCACCCCCGCCGAACTCGGCGCCGTTCGAGGGCTGTTGTACGACGCCTTCGACGCCGACTTCTCGCCGGAGGACTGGGACCACACCCTGGGCGGCGTGCACGCGCTCGTCCACGACGAGCGGGGACTCGCCGGACACGGCGCGGTCGTCATGCGGCGGGCCCGGCACGGGGCGCGGTGGCTGCGCGTCGGCTACGTCGAGGGGGTCGCCGTACGCCGGGACGTGCGGCGGACCGGGATCGGCGCCCGGATCATGGCCGCCCTGGAAGGCGTCGTCATCCGCGCCTACGACCTCGGCGCGCTCTCCGCGAGCGACGAGGGCGCCCAGCTGTACACCGGCCGCGGCTGGCGGGTGTGGGCCGGAAGGATCAGCGCGCTCGGCCCCGACGGGGTGGTCCGGCTGCCCGAGGAGGAGGGCTCCGTGTACGTGTGGCCCGCGCCCGCCGCCGTGGACGATCCCGGGGCCGAGCTGGTCTTCGACTGGCGGGACGGCGACGTGCTCTGATCCGGCGCCGTCCGGGGAATCGGGGCACGGAAGAACGCGCAGGTCAGAGGGGTGTGACCCAATCCGCCGTCTCAGATAGTAGGAAGTCCGATTAATTGTGGAGACAGATGCCCCGGCCTCGCTTAGCTTTGTAGGAGCCGAACGTCTCGCTCGACCCAGCGAATGGCGGTCGTGAGCCGGAGGCCCTAGGCAGGCAACCCCTGCGGCCCCGCTCCCCGGCCCATCCGGGGGCACCTCCCACGCCCTTTAGCACGCCCTTTGGGCAGTGGGGGAGTCTCACAGCCCTCCGCTCCTGTACTCCGGAATGCCTCGAAGGAGTCGATTCCCCATGGCCGAGACGACTGTCCGCCGCCGAGTCCGCCACGTTTCCCGGACCACCGAGTCCGACCGCAAGAACGCCGCCGCCGCCCTCCAGCGCGCCCTCGACCGCAGGGACAACGGCGGCTCCACCGGGCACTGAGCCGCCCCACCAGCCGGGAGCCGCACCCGTTCGGGGTGCGGCACGGCCGTGGGGCATCGGCTCACGCGCCGCGCCGCACCTCGAAGTGGTCGATGCGCCTGCCGTCCTGGGCGAGCGCCGACACCTTGAGCCGGGGCCTCGGCCCCGTCTCCGCCTCCACCGACAGGAACGAGAAGCCGGTGTAGCGGACGCGGGACCACTGCACGACCTCCGTCTTCCGGTCCTTGGACTTCGTCCACCGGAAGGACTCGATCGAGTCGAGGTCATGGACCTTGCCCTCGTAGCTGTCCTTCACGCCCGGGGGGAACGCGTACAGCTCCTTGCCGCCCCCGCCCGCGGTGACGTACACGATGCCGTCCCGTGTCGGGTCGGTCGACCCGCCGATCGGCACCGGCCTGCCGACCTCGCCGTTCTTGATGGCGTCGGTCCGCTCGTACGCGTGGTTGTGCCCGTTGATCACCAGGTCCACTTGGTGCTTGGCGAACAGCGGAACCCACTCGGCGCGCACACCCCCGTCGGACGCGTGGCGTGAGGTGGAGTACGCGCAGTGGTGGAAATAGACCACGATGAAGTCCACCGACTTGTCGGCCCGTAGCTCGCGAAGCCGCATGTCGAGCCACTTGGTCTGTCTGCCGTCCGTGTGGCCCAGATTGGCCGGGATCTCGTACGACACGTCGTTCGCGTCGAGCGCGACCACGCCGACGTTGCCGTAGACGAACGAGTACACGCCCGGCGCCCCGCGCGGGTCGAAGCCGCTGTCCGGGAGCGACCAGCGGGCCACTTGGCCGCCGTAGCCGTCCGGTGAGTACCAGGCCTCCATGTCGTGGTTGCCGGTCGTCACCATCCAGGGCACCGACTTCGCCACCAGCTCGTTCTGCTTGAGGAACAGGTCCCAGAAGCCGGGGTCGTAGGAGTCCGACTTCTCGCCGTGGCCGGTGGTGTCCGCGTAGCAGATGTCGCCCGCGTGGAGATGGAAGGCGGGGCTCTCCCGCAGCAGCACATGGTCGTTGGCGAGCGCGTCCTTGCTGACGCCCTGGTCGCCGAAGGCGGTGAACACGAACCGTTCCGGACGCGCGGGCGCCGTACGGAAGGCGGTGATCGTCCCGCGGTGGGCCGGCGCGGCCGGGTCGAAGCCCTCGTGGCCCACGCCGTAGTAGTACGTCGTGCCGGGCTTCAGGCCGTCCAGGGCCGCGTGCACGTAGTACTGCTCGAACGCCGGGCGCACGCCCTGGAGTTCGGGGGTGTACAGGTCGCGGATCTCGGCGTCGACGCGCCGGCTCAGCTCCTCGGGGCGCAGCCCCACCCGCACGAAGGGCTTCTTGACGGCCGCCGGCAGCTGCCAGGAGATCCGCATCTGTGTCTTCGGGTCGGCGCCGAAGGCGAGATGGCGGCCGAAGGGCACCACGGCCGAGGCGGGCACCCGTTCCGTGGCCGTGACGGAGGGCGAGGGGGACCGCCCGGTCGTCGTGCCCGACCCGGAACAGCCGGTCAGCAGCCCGCCGGCCACCGCCCCGGCGGTCACCAGCGTGCGCCGCCGCGTCAGCTTGGTGCGCAGGTACTCGTACTGTTCCGGCATGCTGAGACGGCGGGCCAGCTGCTCGGGGATGCCGACGTCGGGGACGGGGAGTCCGGGGGGCGTCCCCCTGGATGGCGCAGTCATGCTGGGCAACTTCCCAGCAGATGCCAACTCCCGGCAAACACACGGGTGAACGCCGGTCAACGGATCGGTGCCGACGCCACCCCCGCGCGTCCATATCGCGGACAGCGCGTGTCATCCCGTGGGACAAGGAGTACGGTGCCGCACATGTCTCGCAGCCTCAATCTCGCAGTGATCCCCGGTGACGGCATCGGTCAGGAAGTCGTGGCCCAGGGTCTCAAGGTCCTCTCCGCCGTCCTTCCGCAGGATGTGAAGCTGGAGACCAAGGAGTACGACTTCGGCGCCCAGCGCTACCACGCCACCGGTGAGACCCTCACCGACGCCGACCTCGACGCGCTGAAGCGGCACGACGCCATCCTGCTGGGCGCGATCGGCGACCCGAGCGTCCCCTCCGGCGTCCTGGAGCGCGGCTTCCTGCTCAAGCTGCGCTTCGCCTTCGACCACCATGTGAACCTGCGTCCGTCGAAGCTGCTGCCGGGTGTCGCCACCCCGCTCGCCGGCCAGCCGGAGATCGACTTCGTCGTGGTCCGCGAGGGCACCGAGGGCCCGTACACCGGCAACGGCGGCACCATCCGCAAGGGCACCCCGCAGGAGGTCGCCACCGAGGTCTCCGTGAACACGGCCTTCGGTGTCGAGCGTGTCGTCCGCGACGCCTTCGCCCGTGCCCAGGCCCGCCCCCGCAAGAAGCTCACGCTGGTCCACAAGAACAACGTGCTGACCTTCGCGGGCCACCTGTGGACCAACATCTTCACCAAGGTGGCCGAGGAGTTCCCCGAGGTCACCACCGACTACATCCACGTCGACGCCGCGACCATCTACCTGGTCACCGACCCCGGCCGCTTCGACGTGATCGTCACCGACAACCTCTTCGGCGACATCATCACCGACCTCGCCGCGGCCGTCTCCGGCGGCATCGGCGTCGCGGCCTCCGGGAACATCAACCCGTCCGGCGAGTTCCCGTCCATGTTCGAGCCCGTCCACGGCTCGGCCCCGGACATCGCCGGCCAGGGCAAGGCCGACCCGTCCGCCACGGTCCTGTCCGTCGCCCTGCTCCTGCGCCACCTCGGCTACGAGGCCGAGGCCGCGCGTATCGAGGAGGCCGTCTCCGCCGATCTCGCGGAGCGCGTCGGCAAGCCCGCCCGTTCGACGAACGAGATCGGCGACGCCCTCGCCGTACGAGTAGCCGGCTGACCCGCCGAGCACTCGAGAACTCCCCCGGACCCGGAGCCCCGCGGCCCCGGTCCACCGAGGGGGAGCCCTTCGAAAGCCGCCGGGTCGCATCGCACCCGGCGGCTTCCGCATGCTCCCGTCGGGTGTCACCATCATCCCCTGGGCCGCATCGCACCGTTTTCGTCCACGGTCATCCACGTTTCGTCCACGCCCCCCGCCGGGCGATAATCGAACGAGGTGCCGCGGAATGAGGGAATGCTCGGACGTCCAAACACTGGCCACTGGCAGTGGCGGGGCGTGAGCGCGGCCCGTCACACACAACCGGTGAAGGACATCACTCATGACGACGCCCACGATCGAGCTGAAGCCGTCCGCCCATCCGCTCTCGGATGCCGAGCGCGAGGCGATCCTGGCCAACCCCGGCTTCGGCCGCCACTTCACCGACCACATGGTGACGATCAAGTGGACCGAGGGCCGTGGCTGGCACGACGGGCAGCTCGTGCCGTACGGCCCGCTCTCCCTCGACCCCGCGAACATGACCCTGCACTACGCGCAGGAGATCTTCGAGGGCCTCAAGGCGTACCGCCGGCCCGACGGCTCCGTGGCCACGTTCCGCCCGGAGATGAACGCCCTGCGCTTCCAGAAGTCCGCCCGGCGCCTCGCGATGCCCGAGCTGCCGGTGGAGACCTTCATCGAGGCGTGCGACCTGCTGGTCCAGCAGGACCAGGCATGGGTGCCCGCGCACGGCGGGGAGGAGTCCCTCTACCTGCGCCCCTTCATGATCGCCACCGAGGTCGGCCTGGGCGTGAAGCCGGCCAACGAGTACCTCTTCCTGGTCATCGCCTCCCCGGCCGGCGCCTACTTCCCCGGTGGCGTCAAGCCCGTCTCCATCTGGGTCTCCGAGGACCACGTCCGCGCCGTCCCCGGCGGCATGGGCGACGCCAAGACCGGCGGCAACTACGCCGCGTCCCTGCTGGCCCAGGCCGAGGCCGCCGCCGAGGGCTGCGCCCAGGTCTGCTACCTCGACGCGGTCGAGCGGAAGTGGGTCGAGGAACTCGGCGGCATGAACCTGTACTTCGTGTACGGCGACCGCATCGTCACCCCGTCCCTCACCGGCTCGATCCTGGAGGGCGTCACCCGTGACTCCCTGCTGACCGTCGCCGCCGACCTCGGCCACCCCGCCGAGGAGGGCCGCATCTCCATCGACCAGTGGCAGGCCGACGCCGAGAGCGGCGCCCTCACCGAGGTCTTCGCCTGCGGCACCGCCGCGGTCATCACGCCCGTCGGCACGGTCAAGCGCACCGCCGCCGCCTGGCAGCAGTCCGGCGGCGAGCCCGGCCCCGTCACCCTCAAGCTCCGTGAGGCCCTGCTGGACATCCAGCGCGGCACGGTCGAGGACAAGCACGGCTGGATGCACGTCCTGGCCTGACACCCACACCGGCTCGGCCCAGGGGCCGCCGCGGACCACGCGTCCGCGGCGGCCCCTTCCGTATGCCGATCCTTTTTTGAGCAACACTCAAACAGTCGCCACCACTCCGCTCCTCGGTCTTCCCTCCTCCTGTGCGCTGAGTTTAGAGTGACGCTCTAACTCTTCCGGCCCCAGGAGGTGCCGCCCATGCGACTCACCCCCACCGAGCGCGACCGCCTGCTGCTGTTCGGCGCCGCGGAGCTGGCACGGGCCCGGCGGGCGCGCGGTCTGCGGCTGAACGTGCCCGAGGCGACCGCCCTCGTCGCGGACACCGTCTGCGAGGCCGCGCGGGACGGAGCGAGGCTCGACGAGGCGATCGCACGGGCGCGGTCGGTGCTCGGGCCGGACGACGTCCTGCCCGGTGTCGCGGACGTCGTCACCGAGGTGCAGGTCGAGGCCGTCTTCGACGACGGCTCCCGGCTCGCCGTGGTCGAGGACCCGATCGGCGGCGGCCTCGGCGAGCGGGCGCCGGGCGCGCTGCTGCCGGGGCCCGCGCACCGGGACCCCGAGGCGGTCGTGCGGCTGACGGTGACCAACACGGCCACCGTGCCCGTCTCGGTCACCTCCCACTTCCACTTCTTCGAGGCCAACCCGCGCCTGGACTTCGCGCGGGCCGAGGCGTACGGGATGCGGCTGGCCGTGCCCGCCGGGTCCTCGGTGCGGTTCGGGCCGGGGGAGAGGGTGGACGTGGGGCTGCTGCCCGTCGGGGGCGAGCGGATCGCGATCGGCTTCGCGGGGCTCGTCGACGGGCCCCTCGACGCCCCCGGAGCGAAGGAAGAGGCCCTGCGCAGGGCCGCCGCCTGCGGATACCTGGGAGCCGCGCGATGAACCCCTCCACCGGCGACCCGGCGCACCGCCCGGCGGCCCCCTCGATCGACCCGTACGCGTACGCCGCCACCCACGGCCCCCGCGCGGGGGACCGGCTCCGGCTCGGCGACTCGGGCCTCGTGATCCGGGTCGAGTCCGACGCCCAGCGGTACGGCGACGAGTTCCTCGCCGGCTTCGGCAAGACCGCGCGGGACGGGCTGCACCTCAAGGCGGCGGCCGTCGGCGAGACCTGCGACGTGGTCATCAGCAACGTCGTGGTGATCGACGCGGTGCTGGGCATCCGGAAGGTGTCGATCGGCATCCGGGAAGGGCGCATCCACGCCGTCGGGCGGGCCGGGAACCCGGACACCCTCGACGGGGTCGACGTCGTGGTCGGCACGGGCACGTCCATCGTGTCCGGCGAGGGCCTCATCGCCACCGCGGGGGCCGTGGACACACATGTCCATCTGCTGTCGCCGCGGATCATGGAGGCCTCGCTGGCCTCCGGGGTGACCACGATCATCGGGCAGGAGTTCGGGCCGGTGTGGGGCGTCGGGGTCAACTCGCCGTGGGCGCTGCGGCACGCGTTCGCCGCGTTCGACGCCTGGCCGGTCAACATCGGCTTCCTCGGCCGGGGTTCGTCGTCGCACGAGGCCCCGCTGGTCGAGGCCCTCGCCGAGGGCGGCGCCTCCGGGTTCAAGGTGCACGAGGACATGGGCGCCCACACCCGGGCGCTGGACACGGCGTTGCGGGTCGCCGAGGAGCACGACGTCCAGGTGGCCCTGCACAGCGACGGGTTGAACGAGTGCCTGTCGGTCGAGGACACCCTGCGTGTGCTGGAGGGCCGGACGATCCACGCCTTCCACATCGAGGGCTGCGGCGGCGGCCATGTGCCCAACGTGCTGAAGATGGCCGGGGTGCCGAACGTCATCGGTTCCTCCACCAACCCGACCCTGCCCTTCGGCCGGGACGCCGTCGCCGAACACTTCGGGATGATCGTCTCCGCCCACGGCCTCAAGACGGACCTGCCCGGCGACGCCGCCCTGGCCCGCGAGCGCATCCGCGCCGGGACGATGGGCGCCGAGGACGTGCTGCACGACCTGGGCGCCATCGGCATCACCTCCTCCGACGCGCAGGGCATGGGACGCGCGGGGGAGACCGTGCGCCGGACCTTCGCCATGGCCGGGAAGATGAAGGCCGAGTCGGGCGCCCCGGACGACCACGACAACGAGCGCGTCCTGCGCTACATCGCCAAGCTCACCGTCAACCCGGCCATCGCGCACGGCCTCGCCCACGAGATCGGCTCCCTGGAGGTCGGCAAGCTCGCCGACATCGTGCTCTGGCGCCCCGAGTACTTCGGCGCCAAACCCCAGCTGGTGCTGAAGTCCGGCTTCCCGGCCTACGGCGTCGTCGGCGATCCCAACGCGGCCACTGACGCCTGCGAACCCCTCGTGCTGGGCCCCCAGTTCGGGGCGCACGGGGCCACGGCCGCCGACCTCTCCGTCGCGTTCGTGGCGCGCGCCGCGCTCGACGCGGGCGCCGACCTGCTGCCGACCCGCCGCCGCCGGGTCGCCGTGCGCGGCACCCGGGGCATCGGTCCCGCAGACCTGATCCACAACTCCCGCACCGGCTCGGTCGACGTGGACCCGCGCACCGGCCTGGTCACCCTCGACGGGGAGCCGCTCCGCTCCGAGCCGGCCGACTCCGTCTCCCTCAACCGGCTGTACTTCCTCTGAGAGGCCCCCCGATGTCCGCTGCCGCCGACGGCTTCCGCATGCCCGCCGAATGGGCCCCGCACGAGCGCACCTGGATGGCGTGGCCCGGTCCCAACCCCACCTTCGACGGCCCCGACGACGTCGCCGCCGCCCGCGCCGCCTGGGCGTCCGTCGCCCACGCAGTCCGCCGCTTCGAACCGGTGACCGTGGTGTGCGGACCGGGACAGGCCGCCGAGGCCACCGCCCTCCTCGGCCCCGGCATCGACACCGTCGAACGCGACCTGGACGACGCCTGGATGCGCGACATCGGCCCCACCTTCCTCACCGACGACCGGGGCCGGCTGGCCGCCGTGGACTGGCGGTTCAACGGCTGGGGCGCGCAGCCCTGGGCCCGCTGGGAGCACGACGCGAGGATCGCCGCGTCCGTGGCGGACCTCGCCGGGGCACGGACGTACGCCTCGACCCTCGTCAACGAGGGAGGCGCGATCCACGTCGACGGCGAGGGCACCGTCCTGCTCACCGAGACCGTGCAGCTCGGGCCCGAACGCAACCCCGGCTGGACCCGCGACGAGGTCGAGGCGGAGATCCACGCCCAGCTCGGCACCCGCAAGGCGATCTGGCTGCCGCGCGGCCTCACCGGCGACTACCCGCCCGGTGGCTTCGGCACCCTGGGCCATGTCGACATCGTCGCCGCGTTCGCCCGCCCCGGCGTGGTCGTCGCCCACTCCCAGCCCGACCCCGCCCACCCCGACCACGAGATCACCGAGGAGATCATCGGACTGCTGCGGGCCCGGACCGACGCGCACGGCCGGCCCCTGGAGGTCGTCGAGGTCCCCGCGCCGACCGAGCTGGAGGCCGACGGCCGCTGGGCCGACCACTCCTACATCAACCACTACCTGTGCAACGGAGGAGTCGTCCTGTGCGCCTTCGACGACCCCCGCGACGAGGAAGCCGCCGCGATCTTCCGCCGGCTGTTCCCCGACCGCATGGTCACCCTGGTCGACGCCCGCACCATCTTCGCCGGCGGGGGCGGCATCCACTGCATCACCCAGCAGCAGCCCCGGGCCGACGTCCGGTAGAAACGTACGGATGACCACACCACCGAGCGCACCCGTGCGCGTCCTGCGCTGCGCCGCCTGCGACCGGCCCCTCACGGAGCCGCTGCGTCTGGTGCCCGACGTGCCCGAATGTCCGCGGTACACCGGGCAGAAGAACGCCGACGGCTCGCGGGACGTCCCGTCGACGATGCCGCGCGGGACATACGCGGTGGATCCGCTGCCGTGCGGGGCACCGTACGTTCCGCACCCCGATCCCGAGTGGATGGACGTCGCCCGTCCCGGCAACACCGTGCGGCTGGACCCCGACGGGCCGGGATGCCTGGTGTCCGCAGGGCCGCGCGACACCCTGGTCGTGCACCCCGAGGACACCCGGTGGTACCTGTCCCCCGACCCGGCCGTGCAGGAGTTCGGATGCTGCGAGGTGGGACGCGCGGGGCCCAACGAGCTGTGCGGAGGGTGCGGCGCGGTCGTCGCGACGCTGTTCGCCGGCTGCACCGGCCCCTACGAGACCCACTTCCTGCCCGACGCCGTCCGCGTGGCCGCCCCATGACCCGCCGCCGCAACACAGCCCCGCCCCGCGAGGAGGTCCTCGGCGCCGCCATGGCCATGATCGCCGAGCGGGGTCTGGAGAAGCTCACCATGGCGGCGCTCGGCCGCGAGGTCGGCATGAGCAGCGGTCATCTCCTCTACTACTTCCATTCCAAGGACGAGCTGCTGCTGCGGACCCTGGAGTGGAGCGAGGGACGGCTCGGCGCCGAGCGCGCCCGGCTCCTCACCCGGACCGCCCCGGCCCGCGAACGCCTGGACGCCTACGTCGACCTGTACGTGCCCGACGGCCACCGCGACCCCCACTGGACGCTCTGGCTGGAGGTCTGGAACCGCTCGCAGAACGCCGACGACGAGGCCCGCGACCGGCAGGCCGCCATCGAGGGCGCCTGGCACCGCGACCTGGTGGCGCTGCTCGCCGAGGGCATGTCGCGCGGCGAGTTCCGCACCGTCGACCCCGACCGGTTCGCCACCCGGCTGCGCGCCCTGCTCGACGGCTTCTCCATCAACGTGGCCATCGGGCTGCGCGGGGCCGACCGCGACCGGATCCTGTCCCACGTAAGGGAGTTCCTGGACGAGTCCCTGGGGTGAGCGCGGCGCGCGCCCGCGCACAGCGCGCTGTTCGCATCCTGAGACGGACGGTGAGCGCCGGGACGGTCTGTGCCAGACTGCCCCCGTGCTCTCGTTCGCCATGATTATTGGCAGCAGGCGCGCCGGTCCGCAGTGACCGCCACGTACGACCACGTACGGGCGGACACCGTCGTCCTCGACCCGCGCGCAGACCTCTCGCACCCGCGAGAGGTTTTTCGCTTTTCTGGCCCACCCCCAGCCGGGAACGCAGCGCGCGGGATGATGGGAGGACGGTGGAGCCGGTCATTCCGGTACAGACCGAGATCCGACATCAGGAGCCGAACACCATGACGGAAACCAGCGAGCTCGACGACTCGTTCCACGTCTTCGACACCACCCTGCGAGACGGCGCCCAGCGTGAGGGCATCAACCTCACCGTCGCCGACAAGCTGGCCATCGCTCGGCACCTGGACGACTTCGGAGTGGGCTTCATCGAGGGCGGCTGGCCGGGCGCCAACCCGAGGGACACCGAGTTCTTCGCCCGCGCCCTGAAGGAGATCGACTTCAAGCACGCCCAGCTCGTCGCCTTCGGCGCCACCCGCCGCGCCGGTGGCAGAGCGAGCGAGGACCCGCAGGTCAAGGCGCTCCTCGACTCCGGCGCCCCGGTGATCACCCTCGTCGCCAAGTCCCACGACCGCCATGTGGAGCTGGCGCTGCGCACCACCCTGGAGGAGAACCTGGAGATGGTCCGCGACACCGTCTCCCACCTCCGGGAGCAGGGCCGCCGGGTCTTCGTCGACTGCGAGCACTTCTTCGACGGCTACCGCGCCAACCCCGAGTACGCCAAGTCCGTCGTCCGCGCCGCCGCCGACGCCGGCGCCGACGTCGTGATCCTCTGCGACACCAACGGCGGGATGCTCCCCGCCCAGGTCCAGGCCGTCGTCTCCACCGTCCTCGCCGACACCGGCGCCCGGCTCGGCATCCACGCCCAGGACGACACCGGTTGCGCGGTCGCCAACACCCTCTCCGCCGTCGACGCGGGCGCCACCCACGTCCAGTGCACGGCCAACGGCTACGGCGAACGCGTCGGCAACTCCAACCTCTTCCCGGTCGTCGCGGCCCTGGAGCTGAAGTACGGCAAGAAGGTCCTCCCCGACGGCGCCCTGCGCGAGATGACCCGCATCTCCCACGCGATCGCCGAGGTCGTCAACCTGACGCCCTCCACGCATCAGCCGTACGTGGGTGTCTCCGCCTTCGCGCACAAGGCGGGCCTGCACGCCTCCGCCATCAAGGTCGACCCCGACCTGTACCAGCACATCGACCCCGAGCAGGTCGGCAACACCATGCGGATGCTGGTCTCCGACATGGCGGGCCGCGCCTCCATCGAGCTCAAGGGCAAGGAGCTGGGCGTCGACCTCGGCGGCGACCGGGAGCTGATCGGCCGGGTCGTCGAGCGGGTCAAGGAGCGCGAACTCAAGGGCTACACCTACGAGGCGGCGGACGCGTCGTTCGAGCTGCTGCTGCGCGAGGAGGTGGCCGGCAAGCCGCTGCGCTACTTCAGCACCGAGTCCTGGCGCGCGATCGTCGAGGACCGCCCCGACGGCAGCCACGCCAACGAGGCCACCGTCAAACTGTGGGCCAAGAGCGAGCGCATCGTCGCCACCGCCGAGGGCAACGGCCCGGTCAACGCCCTCGACCGCGCCCTGCGCGTCGCCCTGGAGCGGATCTACCCCCAGCTCGCCAAGATGGAGCTGGTCGACTACAAGGTCCGCATCCTGGAGGGCAAGCACGGCACCAACTCCACGACCCGCGTACTGATCTCCACCACCGACGGCGCCGGCGAGTGGTCCACGGTGGGCGTCGCCGAGAACGTCATCGCCGCCTCCTGGCAGGCCCTGGAGGACGCCTACACGTACGGCCTGCTCCGGGCCGGGGTCGAACCCGCGGAGTGACCACCGGCCAGGCCGATGGGCCGCGCGCCGGGGAACGGGGCGCGGCCTCGTCCGTTCCGCGCGCAGGCGGGGCCGGGGCGCGGCCTGTGTCCGTCCCACGCCGGCGGAATCCCTGTCGGCGACACGGCGCCCGGCGCCGCGGCCGGAGCCGCCTCCCGGTTCCGGTTCCGGGCGGTCCGATCGTCCGTTTTGTCGGTGACCGAGGTAGCTTCGAAGGTATGAAGGGCGCACCGGTCCGGCCTCTGACCCGTCTCCTGATCGTGCCGCTCATCGCCGCCGCCCTGGCGGTGCTGGCGGTCGGTGCGCCGGGCGCCCGCGCGGCCACGGACCTCTCGACGGTGGCCGCCGCCCTGCGTGAGAGCCCCGTCTACGTCGACCCGGCCGCCTCCGGTCTGCTCGCCGCGTCGGACGCCGAAACGCTCGCGGACAAGATCGTCGACGCGGACGAGCCGGTCTTCGTGGCGGTCCTCCCGGCCGGCTACCCCACCCAGGACCTCTTCCGCAACCTCCGCACGGAGACCGGCATCACCGGCCTGTACGCCATCCGCCTCGGCGACCGCTTCGACGCGAGGGCCGACGCGAGCGTCCTGAGCCCGCGGACCGTGTCCAACCTGGTCGCCGCGGCACAGGGCGCGGGTGACGCCAAGGCCCAGCTCAACGACTTCGTGGACGACGCCCTGCGCAGCAACCCGGGCGGCACGGCCCCGTCCAGCTGGAGCGGTGGCGGGGGCGGGGGCGCCGGTGTGGACGTCGGCGCCCTGGCCGCCGCCGGCGCGGTGGTGGCTGCGGGCGGTGTCGGCGCGTACGCCCTGGTCCGCCGGCGGCGCCGCCGGGAGGAGGCGGAGCGCCGCGCGGCCCTGGAGAAGCTGCGCGTGGTGGTCGACGAGGACATCACCGCCTTCGGCGAGGAACTCGACCGGCTGGACTTCCACCCCGCCGAGGCGGGCGCGGACGACGCGATGCGCGCCGACTACGAGCGGGGCCTCGACGCCTACGAGCAGGCGAAATCGCTGATGGCGGCGGCCACCCGCCCCGAGGACGTGCGCGCGGTCACCCAGGCCCTGGAGGACGGCCGCTTCTCCCTCGCCCTGCTGGCCGCCCGCCGGGAGGGCCGTCCGCTGCCCGAACGCCGTGCGCCCTGCTTCTTCGACCCCCGCCACGGCCCGTCGGTCGCCGACGTCCTGTGGACCCCGCCGCTCGGCGGCGCGTCCCGCGAGGTCCCGGTGTGCGCGGCGGACGAGGCCCGGCTGGCGGACGGCCAGGAGCCCATGGTCCGCGAGGTGGAGACGGTCTCCGGCACCCGCCGCCCCTACTGGGACGCGGGCCCCGCCTACGGCCCCTGGGCGGGCGGCTACTTCGGCGGCGGCATCCTCCCCGGCCTCCTCGTCGGCACGATGCTCGGCAGCATGATGGCCACCCCCTCCTACGCGGCCGTCTACGGCGCCGGCTACGGAGACTTCGGCGCGGACGGAGGCTACGGCGGCGGCTACGGCGGCGGTGACGTCTCCGGCGGCGACTTCAACACGGACGACTTCTCCGGCGGCTTCGGCGGCGGCGACTTCGGAGGGGGCGGCGACTTCGGTGGAGGGGACTTCGGCGGCGGCTTCTGAGCACGGACGAGTGACGAGGGACGGGTGACGAGTACGGGCACGGGCCCGGCGCGCCGAGCGCCGGGCCCGTGGGCGTCGTACGGAGTGGTGCCGGGGGCGCCGGGACGCCGGTCAGAGCGTGGCGGCGGCCGACGCTATCTGGGAGGCGAAGGTCGAGACCTCGGAGTAGACACCCGGGGCGTTGGGCCGGGCGCAGCCCTCGCCCCAGCTGACGATGCCGACCTGGATCCAGGCGCCGGCGTTGTCGCGGCGGAACATCGGGCCGCCCGAGTCGCCCTGGCAGGTGTCGACACCGCCCGAGGCGAAGCCGGCGCAGATCTCCTCGCCGGCGACGAGGTCGCTGTAGAGGCCGCCGTAGTTGCGGCAGGTCGCGTCACTGATGAACGGGACCGTCGCCTTGAGCATGTAGCGCTGCTGGGCGCCGCCCTCGCGGGCCGCTCCCCAGCCGGCGATGGTGAAGTCACCGGTGTTGTACTGGGTGTTGGTGGCGATCTTCAGGGTCGGCAGGTTGATCGGCTGGGCGAGCTTGATGAGGGCCCAGTCCTTGCCGGTGCCGTTGTAGCCGGGGGCGCGGTACACCTTCGTGGAGCGGACCTGGACCCGCCCGCTGGTGCTCTGGAGGTCCACCACACCGGCGGTGGCCGTGATGCTCGTGTTGTTCCCGGTCGCGCCGACACAGTGCGCGGCGGTGAGGACGATCTGCTGCGTGTACAGCGCGCCGCCACAGCCCATCGACAACCGGACCATGAACGGGAACTCGCCCTGCGCCGCGCGTGTGCCGCCGACGACCGGTGACGGGGCGGCCTGGGCCGCCGAGACCGGCTGGAGGCTGGCGATGGCGAGCGCGGCGGCGCCGACGGCGGCGCATCTCTTCAGGGCGGTGATGAGTCGCTTCAAGGTGATGCCTTCCGTGGGGGGTCGAGCATGCGGGACTCGTGCAACCGAACCCAGACTTGACGAGAGCATGCCAAATCAGACGGCGCCGGGGAGCGCCGCATGCTGGCATGCTCAAATCAATTTCTGTTGCTGGATTATGAGAACGCCGCAACCCCTCACACAAGAGGTTCGAACCAGCCACCTGGTTTCCCGTTGTGTCCGCCTCTAGGACAGGAACTGTCCTACAAGCCGTCTAGCGTGGCCTTATGGTCACTCACGACAGCACCGGGGCCCCCGCGTCCGACGAAACCCACGTGCCCGAGGACGCGCTGGCGTTCGAGGACGCCGACCGGCTCGACGCATGGCTGGGCGCCCATCCCGCGCCGCACCCCGGCCTGTGGGTGAAGGTCGCCAAGAAGGGGAGCGGGATCCCGTCCGTCGGCGCCGGGGAGGTCAATGACGTCGCCCTCTGCCACGGCTGGATCACCGGGCACCGGCGCCGGTTCGACGAGACCCGCTATCTGCAGCGGATCACACCGCGCAGGCCGCGCAGCGACTGGTCGATGGTGAACGTGCGCAGGGTCGAGGAACTGACCGCCGAGGGCCGGATGCGCCCCGGCGGTCTCGCGGAGGTCGACGCCGCGAAGGCGGACGGGCGCTGGGCGTCGGCGTACGCGTCACAGAAGGAGGCGGCCGTACCGGAGGATCTGGAAGCGGCCCTCGCGGACCGACCTCGGGCCCGACAGGCGTTCGACCGGCTCGGGAGGACCGACCGGTATCTCCTCGTGCTGGCCCTGCTCAAGGCTCGTACGCCCCGGACGCGTGCCGCCCGGCTGGGGGCGGCACTGGAGAGGCTGGAGTCGGGCCTGCCGGAGTGAGGACGGGCCGCTCCCCGCCAGGTGGCCGGCCGCTCCCCGACAGGTGGCCGGCCGGTCCTCGGTGGGTCGCCGGCCGGTCCGTCCCGCTTCCCGCGGCCCGGGTCACGCGGCGTCGCGGATCGCCGAGATGTCGAAGCGCAGCTTGATCTTGTCGGAGACCAGTACGCCGCCCGTCTCCAGCGCGGCGTTCCAGGTGAGGCCCCACTCGGAGCGCAGGATCTCCGCCTTGCCCTCGAACCCGACGCGCTCGTTGCCGAAGGGGTCCTTGGCGGCGCCGTTGAACTCCAGGTCGATGGTGAGCGGCTTGGTGGTGCCGAGGATGGAGAGGTCGCCGGTGATGCGGTAGTCGTCGCCGCCGAGCGCCTCCGCGGACGTCGAGCGGAAGGTCATCGTCGGGAACTCGTCCGTCTTGAAGAAGTCCGCGCTCTTGAGGTGGCCGTCCCGGTCGGCGTTGCCGGTGTCGATGCTGTCCATCGTGACGTCGAGAGAGGCGGTCGAGCGGGACGGGTCCGTGCCGTCGAGGTGCAGGGAGCCCGAGAAGTCGAGGAAGCCGCCCTTGACGTTGGTGACCATGGCGTGCCGGGCGACGAAGCCGAGCGTGGTGTGGGACGGGTCGATCGTGTAGTCGCCGGTCAGCGCGGCCGACTCGGGGTTCACCGGGGAGGCGGTCGCCACGGCCGTCTCGGAGGCGGCGGTGTCGTTCTTGCGGCCGAAGATGCTCATGACGTACTCCTTGGTGGTGGCTCGTTCAATGTTCAACTAACTGAACAAGGCCCACCGTAGGCCTATTCCGTTCAACTTTCAACCTTGTCGAGTGGGTGATCACCGGGTTACGCAGCGTTGATCCGCGTTCCCGGAGGTGATACGGCATGGGCATGGCCCCCACGCGTCGTACGTTCCTGCTCGCCGCGACCCTGGCGGCGGCCCCCACCCCTACTCTCGCGCACGCCGCACTCTCCTCCGCCGACGAGTTCGAGGCGCTCCGCCACCGCTGGCTCGCCATCGCGCTGGGCGCCGGCTACGACCCCACCGCCGAGCCCTACGCCTCCCGCCTCCGGGAGACCGGTGAGCTGGCCCGGGGCTTCCGGACGACCATGGCGCCCGCCCCCCGCTCCCTGTGGCCCGACCGCCCGTTCGACCCGCCCGCCGGCATCACCCAGAGCTACGCGCGGCTGTGGACGATGACCCAGGCGTACGTCCAGCCGGGCACCGGCTCGGCCGGCGACGCCACCCTTCTCGCGGACATCACCCGAGGCCTCGACCACCTCTTGGAGACCGTCTACAACCCCTCGACCACCCGCTACGGCAACTGGTGGGAGTGGCAGATCGGCAGCCCCCGCCTCCTGACGGACATCGTCGCGGCCCTCCACGACGAGCTGACGCCCGCCCGGCGGGACGCCGCCTGCGCGGCGGTCGACCACTTCGTCCCCGACACGATGCTGCGCGAGTACACCGGCACCTCCACGGGCGCCAACCGGGTCGACCTCTGCCGCTGCGTCGCCCTGCGCGGCATCCTCGGCCGGGCCCCCGGGAAGATCGCTCTCGCCCGGGACGCACTCTCACCGGTCTTCCCGTACGTCACCCAGGGGGACGGGCTCTACGCCGACGGCTCCTTCGTGCAGCACACCTGGGTCGCCTACTCGGGGACGTACGGGCAGGTGATGCTCGATGGACTGGGCCGGCTGTTCGCCCTGCTGGCCGGGTCCTCCTGGCAGGTCACCGACCCGGGCCGGCAGATCGTCCTCGACAGCGTCGAACGGGCGTACGCCCCGCTCATCCATGACGGCCTGGCCATGGACACCGTCAACGGACGGGCCATCAGCCGCGGACACCTCAAGAGCGACGACCGGCACGTCCTGCGGGGCGACCACTTCCATGGAGGGGCGCTCATCGCGGCGATCACCCTTCTCGCGCTGGGCGCCGGCGCGGCCGAGCGCGAGCGGTGGCACGGGCGGGTCAAGGGGTGGATCGAACGCGATACGGTGAGCCCGTTCCTCACCGCCCCCCAGTTCGGCGTCGCCGATCTGGCCCGGCTCCACGCCGTCGCGGCGTCCCCGGTGCCGCCCGCCCCCGACCCCGTCGGGCACACCCTCTTCGCCGCCATGGACCGCGCCGTCCACCGCCGCCCCGGCTTCGTGGCCGCCCTCGCCATGGCCTCCGACCGCATCGCCCACTACGAGTGCGGCAACGGCGAGAACCCACGCGGCTGGCACACCGGAGCCGGGATGACCCTGTGGTGGCCCACGGGGCGCCGCACCCGATCCGATCAGTACACCGACTGGTTCTGGCCGACCGTCGACTGGTACCGGCTCCCCGGCACGACCGTCTCCACCAAGCGCCTCGCCGACAAGGAGGGCGGCGAGTGGGGCGCACCGAAGCCCGCCGTACGGTGGGTCGGCGGCACCACGGACGGCACGTACGCGGCGATCGGCCAGCACCTCAAAGGGCTGGGCTCCACCCTCCAGGCCCACAAGTCGTGGTTCTGCGTCGACGACTGCGTCATCTGCCTCGGCGCGGGGATCAGCTGCGCGGACGGCGTCCCGGTCGAGACCGTCGTCGACAACCGCAACCTGGGCCACCCCGATGACAGCGCCGGCGGGCGCCACCCCTTCGTCCAGGGCCCGGGCTGGGCCCACCTGGCGGGCCACGGCGGCTGGGTCCTGCCCGGCCGCACCCGGGCGGACCTGCGCACCCTCCGCGAGGACCGCACCGGCGCCTGGTCCGACATCAACACCGGCGGCACCACCGAACGCCGCACCCGACGCTGGCAGACCCTGTGGCTGGACCACGGCACCGACCCCACCGACGCGGGCTACGTCTACGTCCTCATGCCCGGGGCGTCCCGCAGCGCCGTCGCCGCCCGTGCCGTCGACCGGCGGTGGTTGTCGGTCCTCGCCAACGACAGCGCGTGCCAGGCGGTCCACGTCGCCCCGCTCGGGGTGACGGCGGCGAACTTCTGGACGGCCGGCCGGGCCGGACCGCTCACCGCCTCGGCCGGCGCGAGCGTCCTCGTCCGCCGCCGGGGCCGCACCGCTACCCTCTGCGTGAGCGAACCGCCGCGCACCGGCGAGCCGGTCGAGATCACCTGGAACGGCCCGGTCCGCTCGGTGGCCCGGACCGACGCCGGCGTCGAGGTGCTGGAGACGGCGGAGCGCCGCGTACGGCTTCGCGTGAGCCCCGGCACCGCCTGCGCCACCCACACCTGTGAGGTGACTCTCGCCTGAGGCGACCACCCGCCTTTGTGAGACCCCGACAAGCCGCACACCCCCTGAGCAGTCGGGTCGGCTGCATGCCGGAACTGTTCTGTTCAGGGGTACCAGGAAAACGCGCCGGAGACTGTACGGAGTCAACGGCCCGGTTTTCTTGTTCGGCTTCGTAAGGTCGCTACATGACCGTTTTGGATGAGGCGCTGGGTGAGCCGACGGACGCGCGTGGGCGAGTGGCCGAACTGCACGAGATTCGTGCGCAGGCGATCGCCGGCCCGAGCGAGAAGGCGACCGAGGCGCAGCACGCCAAGGGCAAGCTGACCTCCCGGGAGCGCATCGAGCTGCTGCTCGACCCGGGCTCCTTCAACGAGGTCGAGCAGCTGCGTCGGCACCGGGCCTCGGGCTTCGGTCTGGAGGCCAAGAAGCCGTACACCGACGGTGTCGTCACCGGCTGGGGCACGGTGGAGGGCCGCACGGTCTTCGTCTACGCCCATGACTTCCGTATCTTCGGCGGCGCCCTCGGCGAGGCCCACGCCACCAAGATCCACAAGATCATGGACATGGCCATCGCGGCCGGCGCCCCGCTGGTCTCCCTCAACGACGGCGCCGGCGCCCGTATCCAGGAGGGCGTCTCCGCCCTCGCCGGCTACGGCGGCATCTTCCAGCGCAACACCAAGGCCTCCGGTGTCATCCCGCAGATCAGCGTGATGCTCGGCCCCTGCGCGGGCGGCGCGGCCTACAGCCCCGCCCTGACCGACTTCGTGTTCATGGTCCGTGAGACCTCGCAGATGTTCATCACCGGCCCGGACGTCGTCAAGGCCGTCACCGGCGAGGAGATCACCCAGAACGGCCTCGGCGGCGCGGACGTGCACGCCGAGACCAGCGGTGTCGCGCACTTCGCGTACGACGACGAGGAGACCTGCATCGCCGAGGTGCGCTACCTCCTGGCGATGCTCCCGCAGAACAACCGTGAGAACCCCCCGCGTGTGGAGGCCACCGACCCGGTGGACCGCCGCAGCGACGTCCTCCTCGACCTGGTCCCCGCGGACGGCAACCGGCCCTACGACATGGCCAAGGTCATCGAGGAGATCGTCGACGACGGCGACTACCTGGAGGTCCACGAGCGCTGGGCCCGCAACATCATCTGCGCCCTCGGCCGGCTCGACGGCCAGGTGGTCGGCATCGTCGCCAACCAGCCGCAGACCCTCGCGGGTGTCCTCGACATCGAGGCCAGCGAGAAGGCCGCGCGCTTCGTGCAGATGTGCGACGCCTTCAACATCCCGATCGTCACTCTTCTGGACGTCCCCGGCTTCCTGCCTGGTGTAGACCAGGAGCACGGTGGAATCATCCGCCACGGCGCGAAGCTCCTGTACGCCTACTGCAACGCGACCGTGCCGAGGATCTCCCTGATCCTTCGGAAGGCCTACGGAGGTGCGTACATCGTCATGGACAGCCAGTCCATCGGTGCCGACCTCACCTACGCGTGGCCCACCAACGAGATCGCGGTGATGGGCGCCGAGGGTGCCGCCAACGTCATCTTCCGCCGGCAGATCGCCGACGCCGAGGACCCCGAGGCGATGCGCGTCCGCATGGTCAAGGAGTACAAGGCCGAGCTGATGCACCCGTACTACGCGGCCGAGCGTGGCCTCGTGGACGACGTCATCGACCCCGCGGACACCCGCTCCGTGCTCATCCGCTCCCTGGCGATGCTCCACACGAAGCACGCCGACCTGCCCTCCCGCAAGCACGGCAACCCGCCGCAGTAATCCGCCGGTTCCCTCACCGTACCCCTGCGGAAACCTCATCCACGGAGACTGACTTCCATGAAGCTTCCTGATATTCGCGTCGAGAAGGGCCACGCCGAACCCGAGGAAGTGGCCGCGATCACCGCGCTGCTCCTCGCCCGCGCGGCCGCCAGGCCCGCCGAGACCCCGGCCCACCGCGGCCGCGCCCGCGCCGGCTGGCGCCGCCTGGAGCGCGAGCCCGGCTTCCGCGCCCCGCACAGCTGGCGGTGACCTCACGGCACCCAGCCGTCCGAAGGCCCCGGCGCCCCCGACAAGGGGAGCGACCGGGGCCTTCGCGTACGTAAGGTGACCCGGACCGAACGGCCAGGGGGAGAGGGCATGGGCGTACCGTCCGAGCTGGAGAAGACCGTGGCGCGAGCCGACGCGCTGCTGAAGCCGATCGCCCACCGCCCCGTGGACCTCACCGACCCCACCTGGCAGACGCGGCTACGAGAAGGGCCGCGCCCCCTCGACGAGGCGAACGTCCGCGAACAGGCGGAGACGGCGCTCTGCGACCTCCTCGACCTGTACGAACACAGCGACGAGCCGGTCCGCGCCGCCGTCCGCGCCCTCCTGCGCCGCTACGCCTCCTTCACCTGGGCCACGAGCCTGCCGCCCGCCCGCACCCCGGAGTCGTTCCGCCGCGAACTGCTCCTCCTCTCCGCCCGGGACCACGGCCACGACACGAGGGACGAGCTGGTCACCCTGCACGACCTGAGCCGGCGGGCCGCCGAGGCCGGAGTGGACCTGCGTCCCCTCCTGCTGGAGGTGGCAGCCCTCTCCAGCACGGAGAACCGCCACGGCACGGGCTCGCTCAGGGAGATCCTCACAGCCGCCGCCCAGCACCACCAAGGGGCGCGGGGAACCGCGCGACCCAGCACGACGAGCCCGCGGTCCCCGACCTGATCCACCCCCACGGCGACGGGCGGGACCCTGGCAACACGAAAGGGCCCCTCTCGAAAGAGGGACCCCTTCGTACGGCTGAGCGTCGCAGACCTACCGCAGGCGCGCCATCAGCGCATGCTCGACCAGAGTGATCAGCGCCGACTTCGCGTCGGCCCGGTGCCGCGCGTCGGTCGTGATGATCGGCGTGTCGGGCCCGATCTGCAGCGCCTCACGGACCTCGTCCGGGTTGTACGGCTGCTGACCGTCGAAGCCGTTCAGGGCGATGACGAACGGCAGCCCGCTGTTCTCGAAGTAGTCGACCGCCGGGAAGCAGTCGGCCAGCCGCCGGGTGTCGACGAGCACGATCGCGCCGATGGCGCCACGGACCAGGTCGTCCCACATGAACCAGAAACGGTCCTGGCCGGGCGTGCCGAACAGGTACAGGATCAGGTCCTGGTCCAGGGTGATACGGCCGAAGTCCATGGCGACGGTGGTCGTCGTCTTGTCTCCGGTGTGGGTGAGGTCGTCGATGCCCGCGGAAGCGGACGTCATCACGGCCTCGGTACGCAGCGGGTTGATCTCCGAGACGGCCCCGACGAACGTGGTCTTGCCCACGCCGAAGCCACCCGCCACCACGATCTTCGCTGAGGTGGTGGAGCGGGAAGGACCGCCGCTAGAGCTTGCGAAGTCCACTGAGCACCCTTTCGAGCAGTGTCACGTCTGGCTGGCCGCCGGCGTTCTCGTCGCCGCCGGGCTGATGGATGGCGACCAGGCCCGCCTCCGCCAAGTCGGCGACGAGGATCCTGGCCACGCCGAGAGGGATCGTCAGCAGGGCCGAGATCTCGGCCACCGACTTGATCTCCCGGCAGAGGTTGCAGATCCGCTGATGCTCGGGCAGCTGGCCCTGCATCTGGTGCGGCTGCGCGGTGGTGTGCACCAGCGCCTCGATGGCGAGCTGGTAGCGCGGCCTGGTGCGGCCGCCCGTCATGGCGTACGGGCGCACCAGGGGGTTGCTCGCCCCTCCCGCGGGAGACGGCTCGGGGCCGCGGCGCTGCGGCTGTACCGGCTGGATGCGCGGCGCCGGAGGCTGGTCGTACGGCGAAGGGCCGGGGCCCTGCGGTGCGTACGGCTGCTGGCGGCTCGGTGCGGAGGGGAAGTTGTACCGATTCTGGTCACCCTGGCCCGGCCCCTGGCCAGGGTAGGACCAGTTGCCCGACGATGAACCGCCTGGGGGTGTTGCCACGTTCTCTCCTCCTCCGACTGTGCTGGCATCCATGGCTCATTGGAAGCCGCGTCCCGAAACCTTACGGCCCCGGGACGCCAAAACGCACCGTCTCACTGTTAGTTGAGCAGGCTGCCCTGGAGCTCCGCACGAAGATCGGGCGTCAGGACCGTGCCGGCACGGTCCACCAGAAGGGCCATCTCGTACCCGATGAGGCCGATGTCGGCTTCCGGATGTGCGAGAACGGCGAGCGAGGAACCGTCGGAAATGGACATGATGAACAGGAATCCCCGCTCCATCTCCACAACCGTCTGATTGACGCTGCCACCTTCGAAAATGCGGGAGGCACCCGCGGTCAGAGAGGTCAGACCCGACGCGACGGCCGCCAGCTGGTCGGCTCGGTCGCGCGGAAACCCTTCGGACATCGCCAGAAGGAGTCCGTCGGCGGAGACCACCACCGTGTGGGACACCCCGGGGGTGTTGTCCACGAAGTTGGTGATCAACCAGTTCAGGTTCTGTGCCGCCTGGCTCATCGGGCTCACACTAACGCTCCTGGTTGTAGGTGCTGTCAGGACCGAAGCCCTGGCCGTTCGTTTCACTGCCTGCGTTGCGTCCTCGCTGGACACCCCGGCGCAGGTTGCTCAGCCTGCCCCGGACGTCCTCGGGGGCGCGGGAGATCTGTGGACCTCCCTGCGGGGTCGCCGTGGCGGCCCCCTCGACCAGATTGGCCTTGGGTACCCGCCGCGGCAGGCCGGAGGAGGTGACCCCGCCCGCCTTCGGCTTCTTCAACTGGGACGCCTGCTGCCAGCGCTCGTCGTTGGCCGAGCGCCAGTCGCCGTTCGGCCCCCCGGTCGTCGGCTGGTCCTGGGACACATCCTGTCGTCCGTTCACGGCGCCCGCGCTCGTGCCGCCCATGCTCGCGGTGGACCCGCGGCGGGGGAGGCCGGCGTCGGTCAGCGCGTGGCCGGCGGAGGGAGTGGATCCCGGACGGTCGAAGCCTACGCGGTCCGGCTCCTTCACGTCAGCGGCCTGCGAAGATTCCGGTTCCGGAGCGTACTCGGAGCGGTAGGAGCTCTGGTAGTCCTGCTGCTGCGGCCAGTCGTCCTGATAGGACGACTCTTCGAAGCCCGAGTAGGTCTCCGGGGTCGCCGGGGCCTGCTCCTCCTGCGCGGGCTCCGCATAGGCGGGCTCCGGGTAACCGCCGGTCGCGGAGAACGGGTCGTTCCCGCCCGGCAGCCGGCCGTTGCCGTTCTGTACGGCGCCGCCCTGACCGAAGTACGCCTCGTCGTACGACGGCTGCTGAGGCTCCTCGTACGCCGTCTGCTGGTCGTAGGCCCGCTGCTGGTCCACATAGGCCGTCGCGCCGTTGTCGTAGGACGGCTCGGGTGCCTGGAAGTCGTCGCCGTAGCGCGGCGGCTCGATGGCCGGGTTCTGACCGTGCGTCTGGGCCTCCAGGGCCGCACGGCGCTCCTCACGCATCAGGGAGCGGCCCACCGGGTCCAGCTCGCGGATGTCGTTGGGTATCTCGTAGCGGCTGTCGTCGAAGCCCAGCTCCGCAGCGGTGCGCATCGGGGCGCTCTGCTGCTGCTGGAACGTGTGCTGCTCCGGGATGATCTGGGAGACCGTGAACTGGTCCACCTGCGGCTGCTGCTCGCCACCGCCACCGTGGGTGATGACGTCCGGGAGCATGACCAGGGAGGTCGTGCCCGCCTGCTCGCCGGAGGGGCGGAGCTGGACGCGGATGCCGTGGCGGTCGGAGAGGCGGCCGACCACGAACAGGCCCATGCGCTGGGAGATCGCGGCGTCCACGGTCGGCGGGTTGGCCAGCTTGTGGTTGATGTCCGCGAAGTCCTCGGCGGTGAGGCCGATGCCCTTGTCGTGGATCTCGATCATCACGCGGCCGTCGGGGAGACGGGTCGCGGTGACGCGGACCTTGGTCTGCGGGGAGGAGAACGTGGTGGCGTTCTCCAGCAGCTCGGCCAGCAGGTGCACGAGGTCGGTGACGGCGCGGCCGTGGATCTCGGCCTCGGGGACACCGGACAGTTCGATGCGCTCGTACTGCTCCACCTCGGAGGAGGCGGCGCGCAGGACGTCGATGAGGGGGACGGGCTGGTCCCAGCGGCGGCCGGGTTCCTCGCCGGCGAGGACCAGGAGGTTCTCGCCGTTGCGGCGCATACGGGTGGCCAGGTGGTCCAGCTTGAAGAGGTTCTCCAGCTGGTCGGGGTCGGCCTCGTTGTTCTCCAGGTCGGTGATGAGGGTCAGCTGGCCCTCGATCAGCGACTGGTTGCGGCGCGAGAGGTTGGTGAAGATCGCGTTGATGTTGCCCCGCAGCAGGGCCTGCTCGGCGGCGAGCCGGACGGCCTCGCGGTGGACCTGGTCGAACGCGCGGGCGACCTCGCCGATCTCGTCCGTGGTGGTGATCGGGATCGGCGCCACCCGGGTGTCCACCCGACCGGGGTCGGTGCGCGAGAGCTGGTCGACCAGCATCGGCAGGCGCTGCTCGGCGATGCCGAAGGCGGCGTTGCGCAGCTGGCGCATCGAGCGGCTCATCTGGCGGGCCATGATCCCGGCGATGATGAACGCGGCGAGCAGGGCGACCACGACGATCGCGCCGTTGATGTAGGCGTCGCGCTGGGCGTCGGAGGCGATCGTGCCGGCCTCGTCCACCGCGCGGTTGATCAGCTCGGTCTCGACCTCGCTGTACCCCTCGAACTTCAGGGTGGAGGCGGCCATCCAGGTGGCCGGGGTGACGCCGATGGCCTTCAGCTCGTCGGGCTTCCGCCCGCTGCCTATCGCCTCGATCATCTTCAGCATGGAGGAGGGCGGCGGGGTGAAGTTCTGCCCCTTGGCCTTGGCCGCGGCCGCGGCGTCGGTGACCTGCTTCTTGCCCTCCTCCTCCTTCTGCTCGAGGACCTGCTGGAGTCGGGCGGCGTCCGCCTCGGTACCACCGGAGACGTACTCCTGGATGGCGACGTTCTCGAGGTAGGCGTACGAGGTGAACGCGGTGACCTGCCGGCGGAAGGTCGTCTCGTCCTCGCTGGGGCGGATCAGCAGGTGCATGCCGATCGCGCGCTGCAGCGAGGCGGCGCCCTTGGCGAGGGCGATCGCGTAGACCGAACGGCCGTAGGCGGTGACGTTGCCGGTGCCGAGGCCGAGCTCGTTGGAGAACTCCATCAGCAGGTGCTCGACGGCGACGTAGCCCTCTTCGGTCTGCACGGGGTCGGCGGCGCGGGTGAACGCGGTCTGCCGGATCTTGTCGAGCTGCGGCTCGGCCTCCTCGACCAGGCGGAGGCGGCGCTCCAGGCCCTGGCCGTCGGGCATCCCCACGACCTCGGTGTGGAAGGCGTCGGCCTTCTCGTCGGTGAAGGCGCGGGCGTCCTTGACGATGTCGCTGTCCCGCTTGCCCTGGAGCAGCGGCTCGGCGGAGAGGTCGCGCTCATTGAGCAGGGCCTCGGCGTACGCGCCGGCGGCGGCCACGATCTTGGCCACCTTCTCGGCGTCGCGGGCCTCCTGCCACGTGTTGATCGATCCCTTGACCTGGAAGCCGCCCATGACGAGGCCGACCAGCACGGGGATGAGCAGGATCGCGTTCAGACGGGTGGGTACCCGCCAGTTGCGAGGGGAGAGACGACTTCCGCTGGGCGCGGGAGCTGCCGTCGGCTCCGGTCCGGTCACTTGTGCGGGGGCCGCTCCGCGCGGCGGCGGGGTGAAGTTGCCCCGCGCCGACGGCTCGGGACCTTTCTTGCTTCGCCTCACTCGACCAACAACCTCTCGGCGCCGGCACCTACGTCGTGCCGCGGGTGACTCCACGCCCTAGTACGTCTTTGACTATTGGGCAGTTCAGGCATTCCAGCACGTCACGTTGCGCACTTCCAAACACTGGGAGGCAACGATTCCGCGTGATGTAAGTCCCAGATAAAACGGTCATACAGAGCGAGCCCCGGCAAAAAGCGGGGCCATTGTGAGCGCAGCGGTACCGATCGACCGCGACGCGTGGTCGTACCACCCTATTTCTCTGTCGAAACGTTATGAACACCGACGCCGACCGTGTCAAACGACACAGTCGGCATCGGTGTATCTACGACAACTGCCGTATGAAGTTGTGGACTTGATCAGTATTTTGCGCCCGGGTGTGGTGTTTTCGGCGCCGTGTCGCTAGCGCAGACGCGCCATGAGGGCGTGCTCGACCAGCGTGATCAGCGCACTCTTGGCGTCCGCGCGGTGCCGGGCGTCGGTCGTGATGATCGGGGTGTCGGGTCCGATCTGCAGCGCCTCGCGCACCTCGTCCGGGGTGTACGGCTGCTGACCGTCGAATCCGTTGAGCGCGATGACGAACGGCAGCCCGCTGTTCTCGAAGTAGTCGACCGCGGGGAAGCAGTCGGCGAGACGGCGGGTGTCCACCAGGACCACGGCGCCGATGGCACCGCGGACCAGGTCGTCCCACATGAACCAGAAACGGTCCTGGCCCGGCGTGCCGAACAGGTACAGGATCAGGTCCTGGTCGAGCGTGATACGTCCGAAGTCCATGGCCACCGTGGTGGTGGTCTTGTCCCCGGTGTGGGTCAGATCGTCGATACCCGCGGACGCGGAGGTCATCACGGCCTCGGTGCGCAGCGGGTTGATCTCGGAGACGGCACCCACGAACGTGGTCTTGCCGACGCCGAAGCCACCGGCCACCACGATCTTCGCGGAGGTGGTGGCCCGACCCTGTTCAGAGCTTGCGAAGTCCACTGAGCACCCTTTCCAGCAGAGTCACGTCCGGCGCGCCACCGGCGTTCTCGTCGCCACCGGGCTGGTGGATCGCGACGAGTCCGGCCTCCGCGAGGTCCGCGACGAGGATCCGTGCCACACCGAGCGGCATGGACAGCAGGGCCGACACCTCGGCCACCGACTTGACCTCGTGGCACAGGTGGCAGATCCGCTGGTGCTCGGGAAGCAGCCCCATCAGGTGCGCGGGGTCTGCCGTCGTGCTGATCAGCGCCTCAAGGGCGAGCTGGTAACGCGGCCGCGTCCGGCCACCGGTCATGGCGTACGGCCGAACCAGCGGCTGGTCGCCCTCGTCTCCGTACGGCTCTGCGTACGGATCGTGAGGAGCGGTGGGCGGGGTCATTGATCCTCCGAGCGGGACAGCAAGTCGGTCAGTCGTGCCGTCTGACGGGGGCCGGTGGGGGGACTGTGGCGGCCGGACGGTGATGTGGTGAGTTCTGTGGATCCGCAGGCGTCAGTGGAGCAGACTGCCTTGGAGTTCGGCGCGCAGGTCGGGTGTGAGCACCGCGCCCGCACGGTCGACGAGCAGCGCCATCTCGTAGCCGACGAGGCCGATGTCGCACTCGGGGTGGGCCAGGACGGCCAAGGACGAGCCGTCCGAGACGGACATGAGGAAGAGGAAGCCGCGCTCCATCTCCACGACCGTCTGGGCCACGTTCCCGCCCTCGAAGATCCGGGACGCCCCGGCCGTGAGTGACGTGAGCCCGGAGGCGACGGCGGCGAGCTGGTCGGCGCGATCGCGCGGGAACCCTTCCGACATCGCCAGGAGGAGACCGTCGGCGGACACGACGACGGTGTGGGACACCCCGGGGGTGTTGTCCACGAAGTTGGTGATCAACCAGTTGAGGTTCTGTGCCGCCTGGCTCATCTGGCTCAACTAACGCTCCTGCTGGTGAGTGGGGTTCGGGAAGCTGCCGGTCTGGCCGTTGCCGACCTGACGACCCTGCGCGATACCCCGACGGAGATTGGTCAGTCGGCCGCGTACGTCGTCAGGCGCACGCGAGACCTGCGGACCGCTTTGGTGCTGTTGCTGCTGAGCCGTGCCCGGCACGAGGTTCGCGCGCGGGACTCGACGAGGCAGGCCGGAGGTGGTGACCCCGCCCGCCGACGGCTGACGGACGCGTTCGGCCTGGCGTACCAGGTCGTCATTGGGGGTGTTGCGCCAGGCGCTGGACGCCGGCGCGGCGGGGGCCGCCGACCGCTGCGGAGCGGCCGGGGGCTCGGGGGCCTGGACGGGGCGCTGCGGGGCGACGCCGTTGCCCGGCTGCCGCTGCGGCTGCTGCCCACCCTGGCCGTGCTGTCCGCTCTGGCCGCCCTGACCGTGGAACCAGTTGGTCTCCAGCGTGTCGTACAGCGGGGTACGGCCGTCACCGGGGCCCGCGGCCGGCGGCAGCGCCTCCGGCTCCTGGCGCGCGGGGCGCTGCTGGGGCATCGGGGGACGCTGTGGCTGGCGGGGCCCGCCGAAGTTCTCGCCGTTGACCTGCGGACGCTCGAACTGACCGGTGTCCTGCGGGTTCTGCCGACCGGACGGGTCGTACTGCCCGGGGCCCTGGCCGTTGTGCCGTCCGAGGACGCCGAACTGGCCGGTGTCCTGGCCGTTCGCCCGGTCCGGGGCGCCGTACTGGCCGTTGTTCTGCGGGTTCGGGCGGCCGGGGACGGGGAACTGGCCCGTGCCGGAGCCGTCGTAGCCCGCCGTGGCGAACCGGCCGGTGGACGCGGGGTCCTCGGCGCCGCCGCGGGACGGACCGCCCGACGCGGGCGGGGCGCCGGCCCCGCCGAACACGTCGGGACGCACGAAGGATCCGGTGCCGTTCTGCCCGGCGGCCGGGGCGTCGTAGTCGGGGCGCGGGAACTGCGAGGTCGAGGCCGGACCCTGGTTCGGGTCGACCCGCGGCATCGGTGCCGTCACGTCCGGCTGCTCGTCGTGGCCGCGCGGGGCGTCCAGCGAGGCGCGCGGCGCCGGCGGCTGGGCGTTCTCGTCGCTCCAGCTCGGCGTGCGCGGGGCGTTGCCGCCGGGCAGCTCGGCGCGCGGGCCACCACGGCCGGGCAGCTGCGGCCGGCGCCTGCCGGAACGCTCCTTGCCCTGCTTCGGGGGCACGGCGGCGGGACCGCTGTCACCGGCGCCGCCCTGACGCGGCGCACCGCCGTCACCGAAGCTGCCGCCCGGACGCAGACCCGAGCCGCCGCCGGCGAAGCCGCCCTGGCGACCGGAGTCGTTGAAGTTCTCGAAGTTCCTGGTGTCGGGACCACCGGTCCCGGCGGCCTGGAGGCCCTGCGGGGCACCCGGCGCCTGAC
Organism: Streptomyces sp. MA5143a; assembly: GCF_900290235.1. GTDB lineage: Bacteria > Actinomycetota > Actinomycetes > Streptomycetales > Streptomycetaceae > Streptomyces. Next base: position 17,820 of record NZ_OLMK01000047.1, on the reverse strand, counting down.
CGCCGCCGAACGCACCGGCACCGGCGCCCGCCGGAGCCGGCCGGCCACCCTGCGGAGGCATCGGCGGACCACCCTGCGGCCCACGCTGACCACCGGGGTTGCCCGGTCCGCTGGGGTTGCCGGGCAGTGCCGCGCGCGGACCCTGACCGGCGCCGACCTGGCCGCGCTGCGGGGCGCCGCCGAGCAGACCCCCACCGGAGGGGCCACCGCCGAGCTGCGGACCCGACTGGCCGGCCTGGCGACGCGCGGCGGCGGCACCGGCCGCGGCCTGCGCGGCGGCGGGGCCACCGGTGGAGGGGGCACCCTGGCCGGGCTTGCCGGGGGTCGGCTTCTTGTTGCCCTGCGCGACGTCCACGGGAAGCATGACCAGCGCGGTCGTGCCGCCCGAGTCGGACGGACGGAGCTGGATGCGTATGCCGTGGCGCTGCGACAGACGACCGACCACGAACAGACCCATGCGGCGGGAGACCGACACGTCCACGGTGGGCGGCGAGGCGAGGCGCTCGTTGATCGCCGCCAGGTCCTCGGGGGAGAGGCCGATACCGGTGTCGTGGATCTCGATCAGCACCCGCCCGTCGGGCAGCGCGTGACCGGTGACCTTGACCTTGGTCTGCGGCGAGGAGAACGAGGTCGCGTTCTCGAGCAGCTCGGCGAGGAGGTGCACGAGGTCGTTGACCACGCGGCCGGCCACTTCGGTGGTCGGCACGGCGGCCAGCTCGATGCGCTCGTACTGCTCCACCTCGGAGGCGGCGGCACGGAGCACGTCGACCAGCGGGACCGGGCGGGTCCACCGGCGGCCGGGCTCCTCACCGGCGAGGACGAGGAGGTTCTCACCGTTACGGCGCATGCGGGTGGCGAGGTGGTCGAGCTTGAACAGGGAGGACAGCTGGTCCGGGTCGGCCTCGCGGGACTCCAGTTCGGAGATGAGCGAGAGCTGACGCTGGATGAGGCCCTGGGAGCGACGCGAGAGGTTGGTGAACATCGCGTTGACGTTGCCCCGGAGGAGGGCCTGCTCGGCGGCGAGGCGGACCGCCTCGCGGTGCACGTCGTCGAAGGCCGCGGCCACCTGGCCGATCTCGTCCCGTGAGTGCACACCGACGGACTCCACGGAGGTGTCGACGTCCTGCGGGTCCGACTCCGACAGCTGCTTGACCAGCTCGGGCAGGCGGTCCTGGGCGACCTTGGTCGCCGTGTCCTGGAGCCTGCGCAGCGAGCGGATCATGGAGCGGGCCACGACGAACGCGCCGACCAGGGAGACACCGAGGACGAGCAGGATGAGCGCACCGGAGATGATCGCCTCTTGCTCGGCGTCCGCACGGAGCGCGCGGGCGGCCTGCTCCATCTCCTCGAGGAGCGAGCCCTCGATCTTCTCCATCCGCTCGATCTTGGTGCCGGAGTCGTCGGTCCAGTCCTTGTACGAGCGCTTGTCCTGGCCGCGCAGACCGCCGGAGCTGGCGAGCACCCGGTCCGCGTAGAGGTCGGACGCCTCGATGGTGGGGCTGGCGTCGTCGATCGGCTTGGTGAGCTCCTCGGCGCCGTCACCGTAGATGTCGGAGAAGGTGGTGCGGTCGGACTCCTCGTTGTCCAGCGCCGACTTCGCGTAGAGCCGGTCGTTCTCGGAGAGGTTGCCGAAGGTGTCCCTGTTCGAGGGCAGGGCCGCGGCGATGATCGCGCGCTGCACGGACGCGTACTCCTTGGCCGAGGAGAACGCGGCCAGGGCGCGGGTGCGCTTGATCATGTCCGGGTTGCTGGTGGCCTCCGCCATGTCCTGGGAGAGTTCCAGCAGCTGGATGATCAGACGGTGGTACGCCTCGACCGTCTGCGTGGAGTTCTTCGGGTCGGCGTAGGCCTTGTTGCGGACGGTGTTGAGGTCGTTCAGCGCTCGCGTGACGCGGACGAGGCTCTCGCGGACACCGGGGAGGTTCTGGGCGGTGCTCGAGCTGTCGGCCTCCTGGGTCGCGTCGGCGAACTGGACGCGGGCCTGGTCCGTCTTCTGGCGGGCGCCCTTGACCGTGAAGTCGCTGGCGTCGAGACCCCGCGCGAGGGGACCGGCGGAGAGGTCGCGCTCGTTCTGCAGCGCGTCGGCGAGCTCGGTCGCCTGCTTGGTCATGTCGGTCAGCAGCCGCATGTTGTCGAGCTGCTGGATGTCGTCCACGTTGTCGCCGATGCGCAGTGCGCCCAGCGAGGTCGCCGCCACCACGGGGAGGGCGAGCAGCGAGACGAGACGAGTGGAGATGCGCCAGTTGCGCAGGGCTACTCGTGATCCGGGGCCGGTCACGCCGGCCGTGTCGCCCTTGGGCTTGCCGGGCGTGGGAGGAGCGGACGCGCCGGTGCGCCCGGAGCGCTCACCGCCGTCGCCGATCTCCGCCGGACCCGGGTTCTGGGCGTGCTGGGGGGAGGAACCGTTACCGGTTCCGTTGTGTGGCTCCGGCTCCGCCGAAGCGCTGCCATCCCTCTTGAAACGTCCCTGCACTAGCTTCGCAACCTCTGGACCAGGCGCCCCGCCGAATGAACGGCGGGACGGTGTCGGCGTCTTGGGGGCGCCCTGAATTACGTCCCCTGTTTGTGGTCGTGAGTGACCGGCGCTGGCTCCCCCTTCCGCCGCCGCCCGGCGCTGCTTTGCGCCCCTGCGCACCGGCACGATCCTGCGGCGGTTCGTGGAATTCCAGCACAGTGCCGGATCTGCAACAAGGCCAACGGATAACGGTCTGTTCACAGTGACAGCGCGTGAGGAGTGCGTCACCGGATGTGGAGGCCGATTCACAGCAAAGCGGGCAAACTCCCGCGATACCGGGGTGCACGGGGGGTGTCCCAGTCGCCATGATCAGGAGCGGAATGCCTGATTCAGTTGGCTGATGTCCGGTTTGTCAGGGTGGAGGGAGAATCCGGATTGCCTGATTTGCCCATGAGTAGGTGAGCAAACTCACACGGTGATCATGTCTTCATCACGCCCTGGCCCGGGAATCGGATGTTTAGCCTGACGCTTTACAGGGATGGCGAATCCGACAACCCGCGCCCGTGGGGCGGCCCATGCGGTCCGGCCCGGCGCCCGCTCACGACGAGGTCTTGGACAACAGTGAAGACGACGATGATGTTCCGCACGATAGCCAACCCCCGGCGCACCACGCTGGCCCACCTCGCCGACGCCGAGGACCTGCGCACGCCGGAGCAGGAGCACTCCGTCGACCTCCCCTCCCAGACCGCGAATCCCCGTCGGACGGTCCTCATGAAGGTTCCCGTCCAGTCCGCAGAGTAGTTGCAGGCTCAAGTACGCAGGGAATCCGCCATGTGCTCAGGACGGATCCCGTGAATCCCGCGAAAAAGGAAGACCGCTGCTTCAGGTACGCGGACAAAGGGCGCCCGGCACCACGACCAGGGCGCCCTTTCCCGTGGATACGGCCGACCGCGCCCGTCAATGCGCGAGGCCGGCCTCCCCTGCCGCGTTAGCCTGGAGCGTCAGACTCCAGCCAGCTCAGTCAAAGGGGCACGAGGATCCCGTGCGCATCGCCAGGTTCTCCATCGACGGGAACGTAGCCTTCGGAGCGGTCGAGGGCGACAAGCCGGACGAACTCGTCCTCGACATCATCAAGGGCATCCCGTTCACGGACTTCGAGCTCTCCGGCACGAAGGTCCCGCTGACCCCTGATTCGAGGACACGGGTCAGGCTGCTGCCGCCGGTGCTCCCCAACAAGGTCGTCGCCTTCGGCCGCAACTACGCCGAGCACGCCCGGGAACTCGGCAACGAGGTCCCCGACGCCCCGTTCGCCTTCTTCAAGCCGGCCACCTCGGTGATCGGCCCCGGCGACGAGATCCAGTACCCGTCCTTCTCGCAGGAACTCCACCACGAGGCCGAGCTCGCCGTGGTCATCGGCCGGATGTGCCGCGAGGTCCCGCGCGAACGCGTCAAGGACGTGATCTTCGGCTACACCTGCGCCAACGACATCACCGCCCGTGACGTCCAACGGCGCGAGAAGCAGTGGGCCCGGGCCAAGGGCTTCGACACGTCCTGCCCGCTCGGCCCCTGGGTCGAGACCGAACTGGACCCCTCGGACCTGACCATCCAGCTCACGGTCAACGGCGGCCAGCGCCAGCTCGGCCGCACGAGCGAGATGATCCACTCCATCGAGGACCTGATCGTCAACATCACCGAGGCCATGACGCTGCTCCCGGGCGACGTCATCCTCACGGGCACCCCGGCAGGGGTCGGCCCCCTCAACGTCGGCGACGAGGTCGCCGTCACCATCGAAGGCATCGGCACTCTCACCAACAAGGTGATCAAGCGTGGCTAACGGCTCCGTCCGCGTACGTTTCTGTCCGTCCCCGACCGGCAACCCCCATGTGGGTCTGGTCCGCACGGCCCTGTTCAACTGGGCGTTCGCCCGCCACACCGGCGGCACGTTCGTCTTCCGCATCGAGGACACCGACGCGGCCCGCGACTCCGAGGAGTCCTACGAGCAGCTCCTGGACTCGCTGCGCTGGCTGGGCTTCACCTGGGACGAGGGCCCCGAGGTCGGCGGCCCGCACGCGCCGTACCGCCAGTCGCAGCGCATGGAGACGTACACGGAGATCGCCAGGAAGCTCCAGGACGCCGGTCACGCCTACCACTGCTACTGCACCGCCTCCGAGCTGGAGGAGCGCCGTGACGCCGCCCGCGCCGCGGGCCGGCCCTCCGGCTACGACGGCAAGTGCCGCGAGGTCACCCCCGAGCAGAAGGCCCGGTACGAGGCGGAGGGCCGTGAGCCGATCGTCCGCTTCCGGATGCCCGACGAGACGATCACCTTCACCGACCTGGTCCGCGGCGAGCTGACCTTCACCCCGGAGAACGTCCCGGACTACGGCATCGTCCGCGCGAACGGCGCCCCGCTGTACACGCTGGTCAACCCGGTCGACGACGCCCTGATGGAGATCACCCACGTCCTGCGCGGCGAGGACCTGCTCTCCTCGACGCCGCGTCAGATCGCGCTCTACAAGGCGTTGATCGACCTGGGCGTCGCCAAGGAGATCCCCTCCTTCGGCCACCTGCCCTACGTGATGGGCGAGGGCAACAAGAAGCTCTCCAAGCGCGACCCGCAGTCCAGCCTGAACCTCTACCGGGAGCGCGGCTTCCTCCCCGAGGGCCTGCTGAACTACCTCTCCCTCCTCGGCTGGTCGCTCTCCGCGGACAAGGACATCTTCACGATCGAGGAGATGGTCGCCGCCTTCGACGTCGCCGACGTGAACCCCAACCCGGCCCGCTTCGACCTGAAGAAGGCCGAGGCGATCAACGCGGACCACATCCGCATGCTGAGCGTGACGGACTTCACCGAGCGCTGCGCCCCCTGGCTGAAGGCCCCCTTCGCGCCCTGGGCCCCGGAGGACTTCGACGAGGCCAAGTGGCAGGCCGTCGCCCCGCACGCGCAGACCCGGCTGAAGGTCCTCTCGGAGATCACCGACAACGTCGACTTCCTGTTCCTGCCGGAGCCGGTCGAGGACGAGGCGTCCTGGCAGAAGGCGATGAAGGAGGGCTCCGACGCGCTGCTGCGCACCGCGAGGGAGAAGCTGGAGTCCGCCGACTGGACCTCGGCCGAGTCCCTCAAGGAGGCCGTCCTGGCCGCCGGCGAGGCCCACGGCCTCAAGCTCGGCAAGGCCCAGGCCCCCGTCCGCGTGGCCGTCACGGGCCGCACGGTCGGCCTGCCCCTCTTCGAGTCCCTGGAGATCCTGGGCAAGGAGAAGACCCTCGCCCGCATCGACGCGGCCCTGGCCAAGCTGGCCGCGTAACGCCCGTACGCGAGGGGCGGCACCCGGAGTTCCGGGTGCCGCCCCTTCGTCATCCGCCGGACAGGACGGCCGGCCTCGGGCTACCGTCGGACCATGAACATCAAGGCCGTGGTCTGGGACGTCGACGACACTCTCTTCGACTACACCACGGCCGACCGCACCGGGATGCGGGCGCATCTGGCGGCCGAGGAGCTGCGCCGTTACGGCTCCGTCGAGGAGGCCCTCGACCGCTGGCGCGAACTCACGAGCCTGCACTGGCGGCGGTACGCGGCGGGCGAGGGCGACTGGGAGGCCACCCGGCGCGACCGGGTGCGCGACTTCCACGGCCGACCGCTCACCGACGCCGAGGCCGACGCCTGGTTCGAGCGCTACATCGTCCACTACGAGCGGGCCTGGGCGCTCTTCCCCGATGTCCTGCCCGTCCTGGACGCGCTCGCCTCGACCCACCGGCACGCGGTGCTCTCCAACTCCAGCCTCCCCGTGCAGGAGCGCAAGCTGCGCGCCCTCGGGGTGTGGGACCGCTTCGAGACGGTCCTGTGCGCCGAGCAGCTGGGTGTCCACAAGCCGGCCGCCGAGGCCTTCCACGCCGCCTGCGAGTCCCTGGACCTGCCGCCGGGCGAGGTCGCGTACGTCGGCGACCACCCGGAGATCGACGGACAGGGCGCCGCCGAGGCGGGCCTGCTGTCGGTCTGGATCGATCGCGGCGGCCTCTACGCGACCGTCGACCCACCGGTCGGACCGCACCGCATCGCCACCCTCGCCGAACTCCCCGCGATCCTCGGCTCCGATACTCGTTTTGGAGCGCCGTCCACCTTCGGGTAATGTTCTTTCTGCGCCGCCGGGGAGCGGGCCGAAAGGCCGGAACCGGAAGCGCAAACTAGAACAAGATCCCTCAGGGGCTTGCGTTCCAGTGGCCTATGGTGTAATTGGCAGCACGACTGATTCTGGTTCAGTTAGTCTTGGTTCGAGTCCAGGTAGGCCAGCTCGCAGAGCTTATCTGCGCCAGCGGATCACATCCGCAAGCCCCCGTTGTGTAGCGGCCTAGCACGCTGCCCTCTCAAGGCAGTAGCGCCGGTTCGAATCCGGTCGGGGGTACAGATCCTTCCCGCGAGGAGAGTTCGGGTCGCACCCGCTCACTTCGATGCAGGATCGCTAGGGCCCCCGTTGTGTAGCGGCCTAGCACGCCGCCCTCTCAAGGCGGTAGCGCCGGTTCGAATCCGGTCGGGGGTACTGACTGGTCTAAACCACATTGGTCTATGGTGTAATTGGCAGCACGACTGATTCTGGTTCAGTTAGTCTTGGTTCGAGTCCAGGTAGACCAGCTCGGACCTGCGGCGGTGTAGTACTGAACGCCAGCAGGCTCCACGCCCCCGTTGTGTAGCGGCCTAGCACGCCGCCCTCTCAAGGCGGTAGCGCCGGTTCGAATCCGGTCGGGGGTACACCACAGAAGGCCCTTCGCTTCGGCGGAGGGCCTTCGTCGTGCCCGCCTCCGGAGCGGCGGAGCCGGCGGGACGCCGCCTCCGCCCGCCCGGGGCCCGCTCACTCGAGGCCGTACCGTCGGGCCGACTCCTCCTCCTGTGCCAGCCGGTGCAGCGCCCGCAGCACCGGCTCGAACAGCACCGCCGAGGACACCGCCGACTCGACCATCTCCGTGTCGGACTCGTACGTCTCCATGCGGTCCAGGTCCCGTGCCGCCGCCTGACGCATCAACTCGGCGTACGGAGCCATGGTTTCGGCGTCGCACGGATACCCCAGCCGGATCTGCGTGGCCACCAGCGCCACCAGGGAACGGTGCACGGGGGAGAGCGCGCCGATCTCCCGCGCCGCGTCCCAGCCCAGCGTCCGCAGCAGCCGGTCCACCTCCGCCGTCGCGGCGGCCGTGGCCGGGTCCTCCTCGTCCGGGTCGGGGGCCTGGGGGAGCGCCCACAGTGCCGCGCCGAGGCGGATGGTGCGGCCCAGTGACTCGTCGTCGACGTGCTTGAGCACCTCCCTGGCGCTCGCCACCGGCACCCGCCCCACCTGGATCAACGCCCGCACCAGCCGCAATCGGCGCAGATGCGTCTCGTCGTACTCCGCCGTCGTCGCGTTCAGCTGCCGACCCGGCGCCAACAGCCCTTCGCGCAGGTAGTACTTGATCGTCGCGGTGGACACCCCGCTGCGTGCGCTCAACTCCGACAGCCGCATCTCTCTTGCACCCCTTCTTGGGAAGTGCCACTATCCAAGCATGGGCGGTCGGATAGTGCCGCTCGCCAACGAGGGGGAGTCATGTCGGGAAAGACGGTCGTCGCCGGACGGACCACCGCTGCCGCCGAGGGCGATGTGGTGGTCCTGCTCATCGGCGTGCGCATCAACCACTTCTGGGCCGTCCACCACTGGATGCCGGTGCTGGCCGCGATGCCCCGGATGCTGCGCGAACTGCGCGAGGACCCGGGCCGGGGGCTCCTGAACGCCGTCCTGCTCACGGCCTCGCCGCGGACGTACTACGTCGTCCAGTACTGGGAGTCCAAGGAGAAGCTCTACGGCTACGCGCACGCGCCCGACGCGTTCCACCGCGTGGCGTGGGCGGCGATGAACCGCAAGGAGCGCAAGGGGAAGGGCCGCGGACACGTGGGGCTCTGGCACGAGACGTACGTGGTGCCGGAGGGGTCGTACGAGTCGATCTACGCGGACATGCCGGCCTTCGGTCTCGCGGCGGCCACGGGGGTACTGCCGATCGAGAAGCGGGGCCGGTCCGCGAAGGAGCGGTTCGCCCACCGGCGGGTGGACGCCTGACGAGGGGCGCACCACGGTCGACGCCCGAGGGGGTCGGCCGCACGAGAAAAGGCCTGCCGCGGCGTTGAGGCAGGCCTTTTTCGTGGTCGTACGGCAGGGGGGAGGGTCAGCCCGAGCGGCGCAGGGCTTCGGAGAGTCGGGACGCGGCGTCGATCACCGCTTGGGCGTGCATACGGCCGGGGTGGCGGGTCAGGCGCTCGATCGGCCCGGAGACCGAGACCGCGGCGACCACGCGGTTGGAGGGGCCGCGGACCGGGGCCGAGACCGAGGCCACGCCCGGCTCGCGCTCGCCGATCGACTGGGCCCAGCCACGGCGGCGCACCCCGGACAGGGCGGTCGCGGTGAAACGGGCGCCCTGGAGGCCGCGGTGGAGGCGCTCGGGCTCCTCCCAGGCCATGAGGATCTGCGCCGAGGAGCCGGCCTTCATCGTGAGCGTCGAACCGACCGGCACCGTGTCCCGCAGGCCGGACAGCCGCTCCGCCGCGGCGACGCAGATGCGCATGTCGCCCTGGCGGCGATAGAGCTGGGCGCTCTCGCCCGTCACATCCCTGAGATGCGTGAGCACCGGGCCCGCCGTGGCGAGGAGGCGGTCCTCACCGGCGGCCGCGGCCAGCTCGGCCAGCCTCGGGCCGAGGATGAAACGGCCCTGCATGTCCCGTGCCACCATGCGGTGGTGTTCCAGAGCCACGGCCAGGCGGTGGGCCGTGGGCCGTGCGAGTCCGGTGGCCCCGACCAGACCCGCGAGGGTGGCCGGACCGGACTCCAGAGCGCTCAGGACCAGGGCCGCCTTGTCCAGAACGCCGACGCCGCTACTGTTGTCCATGCAACGATACTCGCGTCTCACTCTGTGAAACGCAAGTTCAATTTCACGTGGACCTTGCCACTCTGGAAGCAGAACAACAGAGGCTCGCGGACCGACGAGCCCGGCGGCAGGCGCGTGCGACGAGGGGATGCGCACACGCTCGCCACCTCCGAGATCTAGTTGGGTCGACGCGCTGAGGCGTCGGCCGGAGGGAAAGCGATGGGTAGGACACTCGCGGAGAAGGTCTGGGACGACCACGTCGTCCGGCGCGCCGAGGGCGAGCCCGACCTCCTCTTCATCGACTTGCACCTGCTGCACGAGGTGACCAGCCCCCAGGCCTTCGACGGTCTCCGCAAGAGCGGGCGGAAGGTCCGCCGGCTCGACCTGACCATCGCGACCGAGGACCACAACACCCCCACCCTCGACATCGACAAGCCCATCGCGGACCCCGTCTCCCGCGTGCAGCTGGAGACGCTGCGGAACAACGCCGCCGAGTTCGGCGTGCGGCTGCACCCGCTGGGCGACGTCGAGCAGGGTGTCGTCCACGTCGTGGGCCCGCAGCTGGGTCTGACCCAGCCCGGGATGACGGTCGTCTGCGGCGACTCCCACACCTCCACGCACGGCGCCTTCGGCGGTCTGGCGTTCGGCATCGGCACCTCCCAGGTGGAGCATGTGCTGGCCACCCAGACGCTGCCCATGGCCCGCCCGAAGACCATGGCCATCACGGTCGACGGCGAGCTGCCCGACGGCGTCACCGCCAAGGACCTGATCCTCGCGATCATCGCCAGGATCGGCACGGGCGGCGGCCAGGGCTACGTCCTGGAGTACCGGGGCTCCGCCATCGAGAAGCTCTCGATGGAGGCCCGCATGACCATCTGCAACATGTCGATCGAGGCCGGTGCCCGCGCGGGCATGATCGCCCCCGACCAGACCACGTTCGACTACCTGGAGGGCCGTCCGCACGCCCCCAAGGGCGAGGACTGGGACGCGGCCGTCGCGTACTGGAAGACCCTCAGGACGGACGACGACGCCGAGTTCGACGCCGAGGTCGTGATCGACGCCGCCGAGCTGTCGCCGTTCGTCACCTGGGGCACCAACCCCGGCCAGGGTGCGCCGCTTTCGGCGGACGTCCCCGATCCGGCTTCGTACGAAGACGCTTCGGAGCGCCTGGCCGCCGAAAAGGCCCTGGAGTACATGGGGTTGGAGGCCGGGCAGCCGCTGCGCTCCATCAAGGTGGACACCGTCTTCGTAGGTTCCTGCACCAACGGCCGCATCGAGGACCTGCGCGCCGCCGCCGAGCTGGTCAAGGGCCGCAAAGTCGCCGACGGCGTACGGATGCTGGTCGTCCCCGGCTCGGCGCGGGTCGGTCTCCAGGCCGTCTCCGAGGGCCTCGACGTCGTCTTCAAGGAGGCCGGCGCCGAGTGGCGGCACGCCGGCTGCTCCATGTGCCTGGGCATGAACCCGGACCAGCTGGCCCCCGGTGAGCGCTCCGCGTCCACCTCCAACCGCAACTTCGAGGGCCGGCAGGGCAAGGGCGGACGTACGCACCTGGTCTCGCCGCAGGTCGCCGCCGCGACCGCCGTGCTGGGCCACCTGGCCTCGCCCGCCGACCTGTCCGACGCCCCCGCGCCCGCTGGAGTCTGAGAGTCATGGAAGCATTCACCACGCACACCGGCCGGGCCGTCCCGCTGCGCCGCAGCAACGTCGACACCGACCAGATCATCCCCGCCCACTGGCTCAAGAAGGTGACCAGGGACGGCTTCGAGGACGGGCTGTTCGAGGCCTGGCGCAAGGACGAGACCTTCATCCTCAACCAGCCGGAGCGCGAGGGCGCCACGGTCCTGGTCGCCGGCCCCGACTTCGGCACCGGCTCCTCCCGTGAGCACGCGGTGTGGGCGCTGCAGAACTACGGCTTCAAGGCCGTGATCTCCTCCCGGTTCGCCGACATCTTCCGCGGCAACTCGCTCAAGAACGGCCTGCTCACGGTCGTGCTGGAGCAGAAGATCGTGGACGCGCTGTGGGAGCTCACCGAGAAGGACCCCCAGGCCGAGGTGACGGTCGACCTGGAGACCCGACAGGTGCGTGCCGAGGGCATCACCGCCTCCTTCGAGCTGGACGAGAACTCCCGCTGGCGGCTGCTGAACGGGCTGGACGACATCTCCATCACCCTCCAGAACGAGGCCGACATCGCCGCGTACGAGGCCAAGCGGCCGTCGTACAAGCCGCGGACGCTTCCGGTCTGATCCACCGCGCGGACCACCCCCGGGCAGGCCCGCGCAAGACGGATTCCAGCCACCGCCACACCCCTCTGTACCCCCAATCGTGCACGGTTGGGGGTACAGCCATGTTTGGAGTACAGCACCTTGGAAGTGGGGTGCAGAAAGGTTTCAACTCCCCTAGTTACAAAGGTGATTACCGGGGTACGCGCATCATCGTGCGGCATTGGATGGGGGTGCTCTACAGGCCCCCGGGAGACGGCAGTTGCCCCCTGGGCAGGCGACAACTCGCCCCAGATGGCACAATCTGTGCATGGAACACGACGGCCAACTCGAGCTCTATGCGGCGGTCGCGGGCCAACTCAAGGAAGCGCACGCAAGGGTGCGCGCACTGCAAGTCCCGGAGGGCGTACGGATGGCGCTGACCCGGAAGCTGCTGGTCATTACGGCCGTGGCCAAGCACGATCTCGCCGACGCGGCAAGGCGTCTGGAGAGCTTCACGGTGGACCTCGACGAGGGGCGAATGCCCACCGGGGAACGCTGAAGCCACTCCGTGACAGCCGAGTCCGTTGCGGCACAAGGGTGATAAGCCCGTTTCGTGTTTGATTTGCGGTATATATCTGCCTAACGTGCGAAAAGCTTGAACACTTTCGTTCTGGCGATGTCTCCGAAGGGGAAGACGTGAACAAGGCGCAGCTCGTAGAAGCGATTGCGGACAAGCTCGGTGGCCGTCAGCAGGCCGCCGACGCGGTCGACGCCGTCCTGGACGCCATCGTCCGGGCGACGGTCGCGGGTGAGAGGGTCTCGGTCACCGGCTTCGGTTCGTTCGAGAAGGTCGAGCGTCCCGCCCGTTACGCCCGCAACCCGCAGACGGGTGAGCGGGTTCGGGTCAAGAAGACCTCCGTGCCCCGCTTCCGCGCAGGTCAGGGCTTCAAGGACCTGGTGAGCGGCTCCAAGAAGCTGCCCCGCGGCGGCGAGGTCGCCGTCAAGAAGGCCCCCAAGGGCAGCCTGAGCGGCGGCGCCTCGGCGACGGTCAAGAAGGCGGCCGCGAAGAAGACGACGACCGCGAAGAAGGCCACCACGGCCCGTAAGACGACGCCCGCCAAGAAGACCACGGCGGCGGCGAAGAAGACGACGGCGAAGAAGACCACCGCGAAGAAGACCACGGCGGCGAAGTCGACCGCGGCGAAGAAGACCACGGCCGCGAAGTCGACCGCGGCGAAGAAGACCACCGCGGCGAAGGCCCCCGCCAAGAAGGCCACCGCGAAGAAGGCCCCGGCCAAGAAGTCGTCGGCTCGAAAGACCACGGCGAAGAAGACTGCCGCTCGCTAGCAGGGGGCGCTGGATACTCACACGCGCCGGGCCGGGCTCCTAGTCGGAGCCCGGCCCGCGGCGTTCTCGGGGTAAGGGTTCGTTGAGAATTCCCGGTTCCCCCGTGCCCCTTCGGCGGAGCGTCCGACCGGCCCGCCTCAGAAGGTCTGCAACGTGATCAACGTGACGCGGAGGGCGTCGCCCGTGCCCTCCGTCTCGATGCGGACGCGCTGGCCGGGGCGGAGGAGGCGCAGGCCCCCCGCGTCGAAGGCCGGGGCGTCGAAGGGCACGGGGGTGCCGTCGTCCAGGAGGACCTGGCCGGAGCGGGTGGCGGCGTCGTAGGTGTACGCGGTGGCCTGCATGGACGCAGCCTACTGGCCGGGTATCAGCAGGCGCGCGGCCGCGGCGGCCGTACGGGGGCCCACACCGAGACAGAGGGCGGCACGCAGGTCGTCCCCGGTGTCGACGTCCTGGCGTACCGAGTCGACATCGTCGAGCACGAGTTCCACGGCGCCGGAGCGGCGGTGGGCGAGCCGGGAGCCGGGGCCGAACGCCGGGCGCAGCGCCCGGCCGGGAGCGGCGGCGAGCAGCGTGGTCCCGGTGCCGGCGGCGTCCGCGAGGAACGCCCGCGGGAACGCGGCGGCGGCGTCGAGGACGCGGGCGAGTTCGTCCGGGCGCAGCGCCGGCAGATCGGCGTTCAGCGTGGCCACCGGGGCGTACGGCCGGGCGGTGCGTGCGAGGGTCGCCGCGTGCCGCAGCGCCGCGTTCAGGCCGTCGGCCGGGTCGGTGGCCGGGTCGGCCGCGGGATCGTCGGGGACGATCCGGGCGCCGAGCGCCGCCAGCTCACGCCCGGCCAGCGGATCGTCCGTGACGACCACCACATCGTGCACCGCCGTACAGGCCAGCGCCGCGGCCACCGTGTCCTGCGCGAAGGCGAGGGCCAGGCCGGGGCGCACGCCGTCGTCGGCGGTGTCCGCGAGCCTGCTCTTGGCCCGCGCCAAGGGTTTCAGGGGTACGGCCAGGGTCCACTGCACGGGTGTTCCGTCCCTCTCTTGTCGCCGCCATTGTCACCTGGGGGCAACGGAAGTCCGCAGGGTGGGGCGTACGGTGTTCTCGACAGACCGGCGGTCCGGGGCGACACTTGTGCGGCTCCCCGGGCGAGGAGCCCCCTGGCCCCCCCTGGCCCCCTAGAGGAAGGTGTCCGAGTGTCCCGCCGCAGAATCGGCTTCTGGTACCGCTTCGCCGCGGTCCTGTGCAAACCGCCGCTGGTGATTCTGATCAAGCGGGACTGGCGCGGAATGGAGAACATTCCTGCCGACGGCGGATTTATCACCGCGGTGAACCACAATTCGCACGCGGACCCCTTCGCGTACGCGCACTTTCAGTACAACAGCGGCCGCGTTCCGCGATTCCTCGCGAAGAGCGGTCTTTTCAAGAAGGGATTCGTGGGCGCCGCGATGCGCGGCACCGGACAGATCCCCGTCTACCGCGAGACCACGGACGCGCTGAGCGCCTTCCGCGCCGCGATCGACGCCGTGGAGCGGGGCGAGTGCGTCGCCTTCTACCCGGAGGGCACCATCACCCGGGACCCCGACCAGTGGCCCATGACCGGCAAGACCGGCGCCGCGCGGGTCGCCCTCCAGACCAAGTGCCCGGTGATCCCCGTGGCGCAGTGGGGCGCCAACGAGCTGCTGCCGCCGTACGCCAAGAAGCCCCACGTCCTGCCGCGCAAGACGCACCATGTGCTCGCGGGGCCGCCCGTCGACCTCTCCCGCTTCTACGACAAGGAGATGACCCCCGACCTGCTGAAGGACGCCACGGAGGTCATCATGGCCGCCATCACGCGCCAGCTGGAGGAGATCCGCGGCGAGAAGGCGCCCGAGACGCCCTACGACCCGAAGCGGGAGCGCATCGAGCAGCGGCGCAGGACCGCGGCGGCGGTCGAGCACCAGCTGCCCGGTCAGCACAATGGAGCCCTGCGGGAACAGGAACCACAGGAAGAGGGGCAGGGCAAGTGAGCAAGCCGGTCAAGGCGGCCGTGTTCAGCGCCGGTTCATGGGGCACGGCCTTCGGCATGGTGCTCGCCGACGCGGGGTGCGAGGTCACGCTGTGGGCGCGCCGCCCGGAGGTCGCGGACGCCATCAACTCCACCCGGACCAACGTGGACTATCTGCCGGGCCTGGAGCTCCCGCGGAACGTGCGCGCCACCACGGACCCCGCCGAGGCCGCCGCCGACGCCGACTTCACCGTGCTCTCCGTCCCCTCCCAGACGCTGCGCGCCAACCTCGCCGAATGGGTGCCGCTGCTGGCCCCCGACACCGTCCTCGTCTCGCTCATGAAGGGCGTCGAACTCGGTTCCGCCATGCGGATGAGCGAGGTCATCGATGACGTCGCCAAGGTCGGGCAGGACCGGATCGCCGTCGTCACCGGCCCCAATCTGGCACGGGAGATCGCTTCCCGCATGCCGGCCGCCTCCGTGGTCGCCTGCACCGACGAGGCCGTCGCCCAGCGGCTCCAGGCCGCCTGCCACACCCCGTACTTCCGCCCGTACACCAACACCGACGTCGTCGGCTGCGAACTGGGCGGTGCCGTCAAGAACGTCATCGGCCTCGCTGTCGGCATCGCGGACGGCATGGGCCTCGGCGACAACGCCAAGGGCTCGCTCATCACCCGCGGCCTCGCCGAGACCACCCGACTGGGCCTGGCCATGGGCGCCGATCCGCTCACCTTCTCCGGGCTCGCGGGCCTCGGCGACCTGGTGGCGACCTGCTCCTCGCCGCTCTCCCGCAACCACACCTTCGGCACCAACCTCGGCAAGGGCATGACCCTCCAGGAGACCATCGCGGTCACCAAGCAGACCGCCGAGGGCGTCAAGTCCTGTGAGTCCGTTGCGGACTTGGCGCGTCGGCACGGCGTCGACATGCCGATCACGGAGACGGTCGTCGACATCGTGCACGAGGGCAAGCCGCCCGTGGTCGCCCTCAAGGAGCTGATGTCGCGCTCCGCCAAGTCCGAGCGACGCTGAGCGATACCGGCCGTGCGGGCGCTGACGGCCGCACTACCAACGGGTACTCTCATCGCGATATGAGCACCGAGAACCTCCCCCAGAGCCCTGAGCAGCCGTCCCGCAAGCCGCGCGTGGCCGTCGTCTTCGGCGGCCGCAGCTCGGAACACGGGATCTCCGTGGTCACGGCCGGCGCCGTCCTGCGTGCCATCGACCGGACGAAGTACGACGTCCTGCCGATCGGCATCACCCGGGACGGCCGTTGGGCGCTCACCGCCGACGAGCCGGAGCGCATGGCGATCACCGACCGTCGCACGCCGACCGTCGAGGAACTCGCCGAGTCCCAGGAGGGCGGCGTGGTGCTCCCCGTCGACCCGGCCAACCGCGAGGTCGTCTACAGCGAGCCCGGTTCGGTGCCCAAGGCGCTCGGCGAGGTCGACGTCGTCTTCCCCGTCCTGCACGGCCCGTACGGCGAGGACGGCACCCTCCAGGGTCTGCTGGAGCTGTCCGGCGTCCCGTACGTCGGCTCGGGCGTCCTCGCCTCGGCCGTCGGCCAGGACAAGGAGTACATGAAGCGGGTGTTCACCTCCTTCGGGCTGCGGGTCGGCCCGTACGTGGTGATCCGGCCGCGCGAGTGGCAGCTCGACGAGCCCGCCGCCCGCAAGAAGATCATCGACTTCGCCGGTGAGCACGGCTGGCCGCTCTTCGTGAAGCCGGCCCGCGCGGGCTCCTCCATCGGCATCACCAAGGTCGACGACCTGACCGGCCTGGACGAGGCGATCGCCGAGGCCCAGAGCCACGACCCGAAGATCCTCGTCGAGGCCGCGCTGCGGGGCCGCGAGATCGAGTGCGGCGTGCTGGAGTTCGAGGACGGCCCCCGCGCCTCCGTGCCCGCCGAGATCCCGCCGCCCGAGACGCACGCGTACTACGACTTCGAGGCCAAGTACATCGACTCGACGCCGGGTATCGTCCCGGCGCCGCTGACGGAGGAGGAGACCGCAGAGGTCCGGCGTCTCGCCGTCGACGCCTTCGAGGCCGCCTCCTGCGAGGGCCTGGTCCGCGCGGACTTCTTCCTCACGGAGGACGGCCACTTCGTCATCAACGAGATCAACACCCTCCCCGGATTCACGCCGATCTCGATGTACCCGGCGATGTGGCAGGCGAGCGGCATCGCGTACCCGGAGCTGGTGGACCGCCTGATCCAGGCGGCACTGCGCAGGCCGACCGGCCTTCGCTGACGCGCACGGCACCCCCAAGGGGGCGACCCCCCAGGGGGGTCGCCCCCTTGATCGCGGGTGCGCCGTCCAGGGCGGCCGGTGAACACCGCAGCGCAGTATGATCGCCGGGCTGCCCGGCCCGCCGTCGGCGGCGGGGCGGGCTCGGGGTCCCGGCAGCCGGGACCGTCCACCTTCCGCGGCGCCCCGTCCAGGTTCCGGCACGGCTTCGTGACGGTCGCGCCCGGGCCGGGAACCGCCGCTGATCCGCCGTCGTCTGCTGAGGAGCAGCCCGCCACGGCGATCAACGACACGACCGGGACGGGCAGCCCGACACAACGGAGCGCCGGTGCCGCGAGGAGCACACCGGCCGAGGGCAGACGGGGGCTACAGGTGCACGACCGGGCAGGTCAGCGTGCGGGTGATGCCGTCCACTTGCTGGACTTTGGCGACCACCAGCCGGCCGAGATCATCCACGGTGTCGGCCTGGGCGCGGACGATGACGTCATAGGGGCCCGTCACGTCCTCGGCCTGGATGACCCCAGGGATCTTGCTGATCGTGTCGGCGACGGTCGACGCTTTGCCGACCTCCGTCTGGATCAGGATGTACGCCTGTACCACGGAACCTCCAGGGCGGCCACGAGGATCATGTGGGGAAAAGGAACGCCACGGTATCGCGTAGTCGCGCGTCGCGGGGAGACCCGCACATGCCGCGCCGCGCACACCGGGGCGCGCGGAGTGCGG
>NZ_OLMK01000021.1 GCF_900290235.1 Streptomyces sp. MA5143a | reverse complement strand
TCTGGCAACAGGACTCACTCCCGCTCAGTCCAGAGGGACGGTGTTTCAATGCGGGCATGCAGAACTCCGAGGCCCTCGGGCTCACCGCCGCCCTGCTCGCCGTCGCGGGTGAGCTGACGCAGCGCATCCATGACGGGGTCGTCGCCCGGGGCTTCGAGGGGCGGCCCGCGTACGGGTTCGCGTTCACCCGGCTCGCCCCGGACGGTGCGACGGTCACCGAGCTCGCCCGCCATCTCGGAGTGACCAAGCAGGGCGCCAGTCAGCTCGTCGAGGAATTGGTCGCCAAGGGGTACGTCGAGCGCCGGCCGCACCCCCGGGACGCCCGCGCCCGGCTGATCGTGCTGACCGAGCGGGGATGGGCCTGCACCCGGGCCGCGGAGGAGGCGGCCGCCGAGGTGGTCGCGGGGTGGAGCGGCGCGCTCGGCGGGGAGGCGGAAGTGCGGGCGCTGCGCGAACAGTTGGCGCGCATCGCCCCCCATGGCCCCATCAGGCCCGCCTGGTGACGGTTTCGCCGTCCCGTATCAGCGTCCACGGGCACCGCTTGAAGTTTTTACTGACGCGTAACTTCCCAGTTTTACTACCCACCCGTAACTTGGCTGGATAGAACAGCATCCTCGTGATCCGGATCACAGGGCGAACGCCGTCGCACGTCCCTTGAGCCGCAAGGAGATCACCCGATGCTGCCCTGGAAGCGCCTGATCAGACCGCTGGCCGCCCTGCTCCTCGCCGCCGCGGCGACCACCCTCCCCGCCACCTCCGCCGCGGCCGCCGACACGGCCGCCACCTCCAGCCGTGGCTGGAACGACTACGCGTGCGAACCCTCCAGCGCCCACCCCCGCCCCGTCGTCCTCGTCCACGGAACGTTCGCCAACTCCGTCGACAACTGGCTGGGCCTCGCCCCGTACCTGGTCAACCGCGGGTACTGCGTCTACTCGCTCGACTACGGACAGCTCCCCGGCGTCCCCTTCTTCAACGGCCTCGGCCCGATCGACAAGTCGGCGAAACAGCTCGACACCTTCGTCGACCGGGTGCTCGCCTCGACCGGCGCCGCCGAGGTCGACCTCGTCGGCCACTCGCAGGGCGGCATGATGCCCCGCTACTACCTCAAGTTCCTCGGCGGGGCGGCGGAGGTGAACGCCCTCATCGGTATCGCCCCCTCCAACCACGGCACCACCCTGGGCGGCCTCACCCAACTCCTCGACTACTTCCCCGGCGCGGGCGATCTGCTGTCCACCGCCACCCCCGCCCTCGCCGACCAGGTCGTCGGCTCCCCGTTCCTGACGAAGCTCAACGCGGGCGGTGACACCGTTCCCGGCGTCACCTACACGGTCCTCGCCACCAAGTACGACGAGGTCGTCACGCCCTACCGGTCCCAGTTCCTCGACGGCCCGAACGTACGCAACGTCGTCATCCAGGACCTGTGCGCCGCCGACCTCTCCGAGCACGCGGCGATCGGGCTCCTCGACCGCGTCGCCTTCCACGAGGTCACCAACGCCCTCGACCCGGCCCACGCCACCCCGACGACCTGTCTGTCGGTCATCGGCTGACACGTGCACACACGCCGGGTCACCCATGGCGCGGGTGACCCGGACGTACACCGCCGGGGCCTGTCCGACCTGAGCCGCCGGGCAGGCCCCGGAGTCCGTCAGCCGCCGTGCCGGCCGCCCTTCACGCCGCCCCCACCCGTCCAGGCGAGGCTCTCCCGCGCACCGGCGCACTCCAACCACCGGAGGCGTCACCGCCGTTGTTCTCGGGGCCCTCCGCGTAGCACTGCGCCACCCGGCTCACCGGGTCGCCCGGCGAGCCGTGCGCCGCGGCGGACCCGGCGGCGCACACGGTCGGGGCGAACGGGGCGGCACCGACGACACCGGCGGTGACGAACGCGGCGCCCTTGCGGCGGGCAGCGGGCATGGCGGTACTCCTCGAAGCGGTTCCGGGATCCCGGGCTCTCCGGGCGGGCCGGGCTTCCGGTCGATCAGCAAGCTAGCCCCAGGGAACCGCGACATCACCTGCTGAGGGCGGGTGCGGGAGATCCTTATGGTCGCGTTAAGGATGGGCTAACCGGGGGCTCAGGAACACCGGCCGCGGAGCCGTCGATGATCCCGTTCTTACCCGGACGCGGAACAATGCGACCGACTGCGACAGTTGATGACCGGTTGACGACTGGTCGGAGTGACGAAGAGGAGCATCCATGACCGACGTACGGGGAACGACCGTGGACATCACCACCCAGGACGGCACCGCCGACGCCTACTTCGTCCGCCCCGACGACGACGCCCCGCACCCCGCGGTGCTGTTCTACATGGACGCGTTCGGACTGCGGCCGCATCTGAGGGCGATGGCCGACCGGCTGGCCGGGGCCGGCTACGCGGTCCTCCTGCCCAATGTCTTCTACCGCACCGGACGCGCCCCGGTCTTCGACCTGCCCGACTTCATCGACCCCGGCGCGCGCCCCGAGCTGTGGGACCGGATCCTCCCCGTGATGCTGGCGCTGACACCGGACCTGGCGGTGCGGGACGCCGAGACCTACCTCACATGGCTGGCGGACAGCCCGCACACGACGGACGGGCCCGTCGGCATCACCGGCTACTGCATGGGCGCCGGTCTCGCCCTGCGTACCGCGGGCGCCTTCCCGGAGCGGGTCGCGGCCGTGGGCGGGTTCCACGGGGGCCGGCTGGCGACCGACGCCCCGGACAGCCCGCATCTGACGGCGGACCGCATCACCGGCGAGGTGTACCTCGGGCACGCCGACAACGACTCGTCCATGCCGCAGGAGCAGATCGAGCTGCTCGACAAGACGCTCGACGAGGCGGGCGTCACCCACCGCACCGAGGTGTACGCGGGAGCCCCCCACGGCTACACCCAGGCCGACACCGCCGCCTACGACCCCGAGGCGGCGGAACGCCACTGGACGGCCCTGCTCGACCTGCTCGGCCGCACCCTCACGCACCCCCGCTCATGACGCACGGGACGGACGGGACGGCAGGCGAGGGCATCAGACGGGCGGAGCCCGCGGACGTCGACGCCGTGCGGGCCGTCACGGACGCCGCGTTCCGGCCCTACATCGAACGCATCGGGGTCGTACCGCAGCCCATGGAGGCGGACCACGCGGCGAACGTGGCCGCGGGCCGCGTCTTCGTGACCGGCGACCCCGTGACCGGCCTGGTGGTCGTCGAGGCACACGACGACCACCTGTTCCTCGACGTCATCGCCGTCCACCCCGACGCCCACGGACGGGGCGTCGGGAGACGGCTCCTGGACTTCGTGGACACGCACGCGCGCGCCCTCGGTCTGCCGGAGATCAGGCTCTACACGAACGCGATGATGTGGGAGAACCGGAAGATCTATCCGAAGTTCGGATACGAGGTCGTGGGGCGGCGGGTGGAGGGGCCCTACGACAGGATCCACTACCGCAAGCGGCTCGGCTGACCGGCCGGGGGCCGGGTCAGCCGTCCGGCCACCAGGTGCGCGCGATGTCCTTCCGCACTTCCCGGCGCTCGACGGGGCGCTCGTCGGCTTCTTCCCGCACCCGGCGGGAGTCGGACTTCCTCAGGGGCTTCTGCACGGTCGTACGGCGCATGGCTGCCTCCTTGCGTCTACCGTGTTCCGCGTTCTCACGGAGGTAGACCTCTTCCGGGAGCGTTACTCATCGGGTCGTGCTGTGTCAGTGGCGGCTGTCACCCTCTGGACTGTCAGTGGCAGGTGTCACTCTGGCGGCATGACCAACATCGACGACGGTGAAACCTCCCGGAGCCCCGAAACCGCGAAGAACTCCGTGCCGAACGACCCGCCCCCGCCCGTGGACTGGGACGCGCGGGCAGCCGTTTTCGACGACGAACCCGATCACGGCCTGCGGGATCCCGTCGTCCGGGAGGCGTGGGCGGCCCGTCTGCGGGACTGGCTGCCGCGCCGCACCGCCGACGTCCTGGACCTCGGCTGCGGCACCGGCAGCCTGTCACTCCTCGCGGCCGAACAGGGGCACCGGGTGACCGGAGTGGACTCCTCCCCGGCCATGGTCGGCCGCGCCCGCGCCAAACTCGCCGGGCATCCGGCCGTGTTCCTCGTCGGCGACGCGACGGCACCGCCCGTGGGGGAGGAGCGGTTCGACGTCGTCCTGGTCCGGCATGTCCTGTGGGCCCTGCCCGACCCGGCCCGCGCCCTGCGCCACTGGTGCGGGCTGCTGCGGCCAGGGGGGCGCCTCGTGCTCGTCGAGGGCGTGTGGGGGACGCTCAGCCCGGTCGGCATACCCGCCGAGCGGCTGCACGGGCTCCTCGCACCGCTCGTCTCCGACGCGGTGGTGGTCCGGCTCGACGACGACGCGCGGCTGTGGGGCAAGCGGGTCGAGGACGAGCGGTACGCGGTGGTCGCGGACCTCTGACCCCGCCGGGCCCGCCCCACCACGCTCCCCGCCCCCGCGTCTCCCGGTCAGCCCAGCAGGGCCGTGAAGCCGCCCTCCTTCGCGAGGAGTTCCAGCTCGTCCAGCGCGGCCAGGGCCGCCGCCGCGGCCTCCGGGTCGGTGGTCCCGAGCCCGCTGTCCGCGAACTCGTCCTCGTCCAGGCGCACCACGTCCGTGCCGTCCGCGGAGCGCCACAGGTCCAGGTCGAGGTCCTCGACGACGAGTTCCCCGCCGGACCGCACGGCGGGACGGGTGATGTCGCAGTACCAGCCCTTCAGACCGCCCCGCGCGTCGCGGACCTCCTTCACGGAGTACCACCGGTCGCGCCAGTAGTACTCGGTGAAGACGTCACCGGGCTCGAACCGCACGAAGCCGAAGTCCCGCACCCCGGGGCTCGCCCAGTCGGCGCGGACGACGACCCGGACGCCGTCGTCGCCCAGCAGCCGGGCGGGATAGCGGATCTTCGTACGCCCCGCCTTCAGCAGGACGACCTCCAACTCGCCGGTCGGCTCAGTCGAGTTCCCGGACATGGCGTACCTCCGTCGCACACACTTCGTAACCGAACCACTTGTTGATCGCGATCATCGGCCCGTTCCCGGCGTCGTTACCGGTGAACGCCTCCGCGTAACCGGCGGCACGGGCGCGGTGCAGGGAGTCGTTCTTGGCGAGCTTCGCCAGGCCCCGGCCGCGGAAGGCGCGGGCCGTGCCCGTCATGCCGGTGGAGTAGCGGGCCCCGCCGTCCGTGCGGGCCACGGTGAACGCGGCCGGTGCGCCGTCCACGACGACCACCGTGCTCAGCGCGTGGTCGAGCAGCGGATGGCGGAAGGTCCCGGTGAGCCACTGCTCGTAGTCGTCCAACTCGGCGCCGACATCGCCCGGTTCGTCCGCCGTGGTCTCCGCGTCCAGCGCGAACAGGGGGCGCGGGTCGTCGGCGAAGTCGGCGACCGTCCGCAGTTCCACGCCGGCCGGCGGCTCCCGCAGCGGGGGCAGCGTGCCGGTCGCGAGGTCCAGCCGCAGGAAGTGGGCGGACCTGCTGCCGGTGTAGCCGCGCCGCTCGGCGAACGCCCGGTCGGCCGGGGTGTCCATCACCCACGAGAACAGCCGCGTCGCCCCCGCCGCCGCGAGCCGCTCCTCGGCGGCGCGCACCAGCAGGGAGCCCGCGCCCCGGCGCACGCGCTCCGGGTGCACATACACATTGAGGTACCCCTGACCTGGTTCGGGGCTGTCGTGGGCGATGCCCAGTCGCGCGGTCCCGATCACCTCGCCGTCCGCCTCCGCCACCAGATGCCCGACATGGGCCTCGGGGACCGCGTGGGCGGCCTCGTGGACGACCGCCTCGGGGGTGCTGACCAGGAAGGGGAGGGCGCGCCCGCATACGTCGGCGAAGGCCTCGGTGTCCGCGGGATCCGCGGTCCGGAGGTCGCGCACGATCACTGTCATGGGGTCGCACGGTACGCGGACGGTGTCGCCGGTCGCCTCCGAATTTCCGGTGGGCGTGCGACGACCGCGGCCGGTGCGTACGGGACAATCGCCGCGTGACCTTGAACATTCGCATCGTGGAGGGGGGCGCGCCCTACGAGCAGGTGCGCGCCCAGATCTCGGAGCAGGCCCGGTCCGGGGCGCTGCCCGTGGGGTACCGGCTGCCGACCGTGCGGGGGCTCGCCGAGGAGCTCGGGCTCGCGGCCAACACCGTCGCCAAGGCGTATCGCGCGCTGGAGACGGACGGGGTGATCGAGACGCGGGGGCGCAACGGCACGTTCGTGGCCGCCGCCGGGTCGGCCGCGGAGAAGGAGGCGGCGACGGCCGCGGCGGGGTACGCGGAGCGGGCGCGGCGTCTGGGCCTCGGCGAGGCGGAGGCCCTCGCGGCGGTCCGGGACGCCCTGCGGGCGGTCTACGGCGGCTGAGCGGCCCGGCGGGGGTGTCAGCCGGGCAGCCGCTCGGGGGTTCTCGTCACCGTCAGCCCCGCTCTGCGGGCCGCCCGGGCGAAGGCCATGGCGTCCAGCACGGCCGCCGCGTGGGGGTCGTTGTTGAAGTAGGCGTGGACGTCGGCGCTGTCGGGCCAGGTGGCGGCGATGCGGTGGACCCAGGTGGTGAGGGCCTGGCGGCCGTAGTGGGGCCAGGTGTGGGCGCGGCCGACATGGAAGCGGACGTAGCCCCAGTCGGTGGTGCGCCACAGTGGCGTCGCGGGGCGGGAGCGGACGTCGGCCCAGCACAGGGCGGCGGACCTGGCCTCCAGGACCCCGCGCACCTCGTCGGTCCACCACGACTCGTGGCGGGGCTCCACGGCGACGCGTGTCCCGGCGGGGAACCGCGCGAGGCAGGCGTCGAGGAGGGGCGGGTCGGCGCGGAGGGTGGGCGGCAGCTGGAGGAGGACCGGACCCAGCCGGTCCCCGAGGCCCTCGGCGCGGCCCATCAGGCGCTCCACGGGTTCCTCGGGGTCCTTGAGCCGTTTGATGTGGGTCAGGAAGCGGCTCGCCTTCACCGCGACGACGAAGCCCGGCGGGGTCCGGTCGTGCCAGGCCTCGAAGGTCTCGCGGGACGGCAGCCGGTAGAAGGCGTTGTTGTTCTCCACCGTGGCGAACCGCGCCGCGTACTCCTCCAGCCAGAGGCGGGTGGGGCAGCCCTCCGGGTAGAAGGCGCCCCGCCAGTCCTTGTACTGCCACCCCGACGTGCCGACGAACAGGGTCATATCTCCATCAAAGCACCCGGACGCCACACCTATGCAGTCGGCGGCCGGGGGGGGGCGGCTACAGGTACAGCCCCGCGTCGGCGTCGCCGCGGGGTTCCGGGAGGGACGTGGGTGAGGTGCCCCGGCGCAGGGCGTACAGCTCGGCCAGGGTCGCGCCCTCGCGGCCGACGCCCTCGTCCGTGCCGAGCCAGTTCACCGCCTCCTGGCGGGTCAGCGCGCCGACCTCGATTCGGGCGAGACATCGGCCGGGGCGGACCACGGCCGGGTGCAGCCGCTCCAGGTCCTCGTTGGTGGTGACGCCGACCAGGACGTTGCGCCCCTGGCCGAGGAGGCCGTCGGTGAGGTTGAGCAGCCGGGACAGCGCCTGGCCGGCGGTGTGCTTGGCCTCGCCGCGGATCAGCTCGTCGCAGTCCTCCAGCAGCAACAGACGCCAGCGGCCCTTGCCGGTGGCGTCCTCCTCGCCGATCGCGATGTCCATCAGATAGCCGACGTCGGAGAACAGACGCTCGGGGTCCAGCACGCAGTCGACCTGGCACCAGTCCCGCCAGGACCGGGCCAGCGTCCGCAGGGCGGAGGTCTTGCCGGTGCCGGGTGGGCCGTGCAGCAGCAGGAGGCGGCCCGCGATGTCCTCCGGGGTCGTCTTCATCAGGCGGTCCATCGCGTCCGCCACCGGCGCCGTGTAGTTGGGCCGTACCTCTTCCCAGGTGCCCGCCGAGATCTGCCGTGTCGTACGGTGCGGGCCCCGGCGCGGCGAGACGTACCAGAAGCCCATCGTCACGTTCTCCGGCTGTGGTTCGGGCTCGTCGGCCGCGCCGTCCGTGGCCTGGCCCAGCACCTTCTCCGCCAGTTCGGCGGTGGTCGCCGTCACGGTGACGTCCGCGCCCCGGTTCCAGCGGGACACCAGCAGCGTCCAGCCGTCGCCCTCGGCGAGGGTCGCGCTGCGGTCGTCGTCCCGCGCCACGCGCAGGACGCGCGCGCCCGGCGGCAGCAGGGTCACACCGGTGCGCACCCGGTCGATGTTCGCCGCGTGCGCGTACGGCTGCTCGCCCGTCGCGAAGCGGCCGAGGAACAGCGCGTCGACGACATCGGACGGGGAGTCGCTGTCGTCGACGTTGAGCCGGATCGGCAGAGCGTCGTATGGGTTCGCAGACATGCCGCCATGATCCGTCACGGAGGGCTCGCCGTGCATCCGCTTTGCGTGGCGAGTCGGTTGTCGGTGACGGAAGCTCCCCCACCGCCGCCCCGCGCCGTTACTGTTGCCCATGATGCGACGGCATGGGTGGAATTCGGGGGACCGGCGGTGGCGGCTCACCGCGCTCCTCGGCGTGGGGGCGGCCGTGCTGGCCCTGATCGTGACCCTGCTCAACACACTGCCCGGCGAGGGTGGCACCGCCGGCACCTCACGCGACGGCGACAAGGTGCATGGCACGCCCGCCGTCCCGCCCGACGGCCTCGGACCCGAGGTCGGCTGGGGTTTCACCCACACCCAGTTCAGCGCGGACGAGGGCAGCCGGGCCGCCGTCGAACGCGTCGAGAAGCGCCTGGGCGAGCGGCCGTTGCCGCAGATCCAGCACATCATGGGCTGGGGCGCCGGCAACCCCGAACCGGTCGAGGGGCGCTACGACTTCGAGGAGATGGACCGGCGCGTCGACTTCGTCCGCGCCACCGGTGGCACGCCCGTCGTCACCCTGTGCTGCGCCCCCGACTGGATGAAGGGCGGAAAGTCCGGGGCCGGCGACACCGACTGGAGCCAGTCCGCCCTGGAGACCGCGCCCGAGCCCGAGCACTTCCAGGACTTCGCCGACCTCGCCGCGACCGTCGCCAGGCGCTACCCGGACGTGCGGCACTTCATCGTCTGGAACGAGTTCAAGGGCTTCTGGAACAACGCCGAGGCCCGCTGGGACTACGAGGGCTACACCCGCCTGTACAACCTCGTGTACAAGGCCCTGAAGAAGGTCGACGAGGACATCATGGTCGGCGGCCCCTACCTCGTCATGGACAGCCTCGACCCCCGGCAGAAGCAGAACGCGTCGACCTCCCTGAAGGGCCCCTGGGGCGCCATGGACCAGCGGATCCTCGACGCCTTCGACTACTGGGACAAGAACAGGGCGGGCGCGGACTTCGTGGTCGTCGACGGCTCCAGCTACACCGCGGACGACGAGTTGCTGCCGGACGAGTTCGCGGCCACGGAGAAGTTCACGGCGGTGAGCGAGTGGGTGCGGGGGCGCGCCCCGGGGCTGCCGCTGTGGTGGGCCGAGTACTACGTGGAGCCCGCCGACGCGAACGACGACCGCAACGGCTGGTCCGAGACCCGGCGGGTCGCCGTGCAGGCCGCCGGGCTGATCGGCATGGCGAAGGGCGGCGCGACCTCCGCGTTCTACTGGAACCCGGAGGAGAGGAGCGGGGAGTGCCCCGGATGCCTGTGGACCCCGACCGACACCAGCGGCGGCGGCAGGGCGCTGCCCATGTACGACCTGCTGGCCCGGTTCGGCGCGGAGTTCCCGCCGGGCACGAGGTACGAGACGGTGTCGGTGGCCGCCGACGACCGGCCGAACGTACGGGTGCTGGCCGACGACGACGCCGTGCTCGTGGTCAACACCCTGGACCGGAAGATCAGCGCGAAGGTCGACGGGCGGCGGTTCGCGATGGGGGCGTACGAGGTGCGGTGGCTCAAGCGGTGAGCACCCGCCAGAGGGGCCCCAGGTCCCTCACGGGGCGCCTCCCATCGTCAGGAACCGCTGCACCAGTGACGCGAGCAGCAGGGCCAGCAGCGGCAGGCTGAACCAGAAACTGCCCTGCAACCACCGGAGTTGACGGACGCTCGGGCGGGCCGCCACACGTACGACCTCGCGGGTGGTCAGCAGCACGATCAGGGCGATCGTCGCCAGACCGCCGACCACGGACCACGGCGTCCAGGTCACCTGCGGGCCGATCGGCCCGGGATCGGGCGCGGGGGCCTTACCCGTCCGACCGCGCAGCGAGAAGATCGTCGCGTCCTCGTTGGCGAAGACCTCCCTGAGCTCCTTGCGCGCGTCGAGGTTGCGGATGAGCCGCGCGTCCCAGTTCGCGGGGTAGCCGGAGTCCAGCTGGAGCGACGTGGTCTGGCCGCGGTTGACGATGAGGTAGGAGTGCGGGCCCGCGTCCTTGAGCGACTTGACCAGGCCCGACACCAGGACCGGGTCGACCGGTGCGAGCGTCGGCACGTACTCGACCTTCTCCATGTCCCGGGCGCCCCACGGCAGCGCGGGCGTCACCGAGTCGACCGGGTCGTCGCTGAGCCAGAGCAGCCGTACGGTGGGCTCGTCGTGGGCGTACACGTACTCCATGGCGGCCACCTCGCCGCTGCGGACGCGCTCGAAGGGCTCGTTGCCCCAGCGGGCGACGAGGAAGCCGCCGATGAGGAATAGGCCCGCCAGGAGGGCGGCCAGCGGGGCGAGGCTCCGCCGGTCCTTCGCGCGTTCCCCGGCGGTCGCGCCGGAGCGCGGGAACAGGGCGAGCGCGGCGAGCAGCGCGGCACCCGGCAGGGCGAACATGAAGACCCGCAGGGCCATCTCGCCGCCGTACGACTGCATCCCGAAGCCGAGGAACGGCACGAAGGTCAGGACGAGCAGGGAGCGTTCGCGGTACCTGTTCGCACGGCGGCGCAGGAAGCCGTAGCAGGCCAGCAGCATGACGAGGCCGGCCAGGGCCACACGTGCGTACAGCACGAGTTTGTGTGTGGAGCTTCCCTCGCCGATACGGCCGGACACCGAGGACGTGACGTTCCCGCCGACGCCGCCGACACCACCGAAGAGTTCGTCGAAGTGGCCCGACCAGTACGGCTCGGCGAGGAAGCCCACCCAGACGGCGACCAGGACGGCGAACAGAAGGGGCAGACCGCGCAGTTCGCAGCGGCCGACCAGGACGAGGACGGCGAGGACGCCCAGCATCACGAACGGGGTGAGCTGGTGGGCCGGGACGGTCGCCGCGTACAGCGCGATGAGGACCACCAGCAGCACCGCGCGCTGCCGGCGGTCGGTCGGCTCCACCTCGGCCTCACCGGGCCGGACCTTGGCCCACAGCATGCGCGGGGCGCGGAACCACACCAGGAGGATCGTCACGAAGGCCAGGTAGAGGAGGTAGGTGAAGCCCTGCGGGGAGAAGTAGTCCTGCCCCACCCAGCCGCTCAGCACGAAGATCCACACACCCGTCCACCGGGCGCGCCAGTTCGCGCGCACATGGCGGGCGAGGAGGAACATCGGGGCCAGGTAGAGCAGCTGCATGGCGGTGGGCCACCAGCGGATGATCTCCGTGAAGTCGTCGACGCCGCAGGCCTTGGCCACGAACGCGGCCGCCGCGAAGAAGCCCGGCCAGCTCCAGCGGGCGTCCAGGTCGGGGACCGCCGAGCCGGTGCGGTCGATGTAGTCGAGGAAGCCGAGGTGTTGCCAGGCCGTCGCGAACCGCGGCTCGGCCTCGATCACGGCGGGCAGCGCGTGCAGGGATACGACGGTTGCCACCAGTGTGACCAGCAGCAGAGCCCGGTGCTCGCGGCGCAGCCACAGCAGCGAGGCGAACACGGTGGCCAGCAGCGCCGTCCCGGCCAGCGTCGGCAGCGGCAGCACGGAGACGAGGCCGAGCCCGTCCATGCCGTCCAGCGCGGAGTCGTCCAGCGCGAGGGCGGGCACCCAGTACAGCAGCAGCGCCGCGATCAGGAGGCAGCCGAGGAGCACACCGGCGCGGGTGGGGCGCGGCAGCCATGCCCCGCGGGGCCCGGAGGGCGGTGGCGCCGCCGGGGACGGGGCGGGCGGCGCATCCCCTGGGGCGCCCTCGCTCTCCTCGACCGGCGGGACCTCCCCGTCCACGGGCCGTCCGGGCGCCGGTGGCCGGTTGAGGTGGAGCGGCCGGGTCGGCCGGTCCTGGGCCCAGGCCGGCCGGTGGTCCCCCCGGACGGCCGGGCTTCCGGCGGGCGGGGTGCCGGGGCCGGGGCGTACGTCGGGTCGGCGTTCCATGTGGTCGAAGTCGAGGTGCAGGCCGAGGGCGAGGGTGTCGGAGTCGGGCCGCCGGGACCGGGCTCCGCTCTCCTTCTTCGCGGTGGACGCCACCCGGCCCAGGTCGGCGAGGTCGCCGTCGGGCGCCGCGTCCTCGGGGACCGCGGCGGGCGGCGCCGTGCGGACGATCCGCCAGAGCCGGGGCGCGGCGATCAGCACGATCACCGCGAGGCTGGAGATCTCGGCGACCCCCGCGCCCAGCAGACCCATGCGGGGGAGCAGCAGCAGTGTCAGTCCGAGGACCAGGGCGCACAGCAGGCCCTGGAGCCAGGCGAGTCCGGCGGTACGGCTCTGGGCGCGCAGCACCGCGAAGTAGGTCTCCATCACCACCCGCAGCACGGCGCCGACCGCGAACCAGCGCAGCAGCCCCGTCGCCGCGTCCGCGTAGCCCGGCCCGAACACGGCGAGGATCCACGGCGCCCCGAAGAACAGCACCCCGCACACCGGCAGCATGATCCGGGCCATCCGCCGCAGCGCGGCCCGGGTGTTCGCGGCGAGCCGGGCCGGGTCGTGGGCGCCCTCCACGGTCAGCGAGGCACCCATGTTGATGGCGAGGAGGTTGACCGTGCCGCCGATCGTGGTGGTGATGTAGAAGTACGCGTTGTCGGTGGAGCTGACCTGGGCGGCGACGATCACCGGGACCAGGTAGACCACCGCGAGGGAGAACAGCGAGCCGGTGTAGTCGCCCGCGAGGAAGCGGCCGATCTCCCGCAGCGACGGCGGGTGGGCCAGGCCCTCGGTCGCCTTCACATGCCGGGGGACGAGCCGCCGGAACACCAGCCAGCCCAGCGGCAGCACGGAGACCGCGATCGCCGCGACCCAGGACACGAACACACCCATGGTCGGGACGGCCGCGGCGAACACCACCAGCAGCACCAGCTTGACCGCGGAGAACACGGTGTTGCCGACGGGCACCCACAGGGCGCTGCGCAGCCCGGTCAGCACCCCGTCCTGAAGGGTCAGCAGCGACCAGGCGACCACCGCGAGCACGAAGAACACGGCGTCCCGCGGGTCGTGCAGGAAGCGGTACGAGGACCCCCACAGCCCGAGCGTCAGCAGGAACACCCCGGCCGCGAGCGCCACCGCCACCGAACTGCCCGCGTACGTACGGAAGACCAGCCGTCCCGTGCCGCGCCCCGCGACCGGGATGAACCGGGCGAGCGCCCCCGTCAGGGTGAGCGCGGCCAGCCCCGCCAGGAGCTTCATCGCGGCGATCGCGGCGGAGCCCTGCCCGACCGCAGCCTCGGTGTAGTACCGGGCCGCGGCCAGCCAGAAGCCGAGGCCGAGCACGGCCGAGATACCGGTGTTCAGCATCAGGGCGTAGGCGTTGCGGAACAGCTGGTTGCCGCCGGCCCCCCTGCCGAGGCCGGGCAGCCGCAGCCGGCGGGCGGGGCCGGGCCGCGGCCCGGTGGTGTCCGCCGTGCCGGTGTCGGCCTGCCCGGCCGTGGTGGTCGTCGTGTCAGACACGGGAGCGGATGGCCTTTCCCACCTGTCGTGCTCTTCGGACCATGGCGTACCCCTTGGTCAGGGCACGGTCCCGGGCGAAGCCGCGGGCGACGGCGCGCCCCTGGACCAGCCGCTCGAACTCCTCGACGCCGGTGGAGCGCCGCACGGTGACCCGCCGCAGCGCGTACGGGCCCTGCCGGCGCCGGGCGAGCGCGTTGCCGACGGCGAGCGCCTGCGCGAACCCCGTCTCCCGCACTGCGACCCGCACCCGGCGGCTGGAGTAGCCGTACGGGTAGGCGAACGAGACGGGCGGGGTGCCCAGTTCGTCGGCGACGATCCTTAGGCAGCGCCGCAGCTCGAACCGGAGCCGGTCCTCGTCGAGCATGTCGAGCTGCGGATGGGTGTGGCTGTGTCCGCCGATCTCCACGCCGTGCCCGGCGAGTTCGCGGACCTGGTCCCAGTCGAGCATGGTGTCGAGGGCGCCGCCGTCGTCGTACGGGCCCTTGATCCAGGCCGTGGAGACGAACAGGGAGGCCGCGAAGCCGTGCTTGGCGAGGACGGGCAGGGCATGGCGGTGCACGCCCTCGTAGCCGTCGTCGAAGGTGATCAGCACGGGCCTGGCGGGCAGCGGGCGACCTGAACGCCAGCCGGCCGCCAGGGTGGCCGTGTCGACCGGGGTGAGACCGAGGTCCCCGATCACCGCCATCTGCTCCGCGAACGCCTCCGGTGCCACGGACAGGGCACGGGTGGCGTCGCCCGGAGCGGCGGCGACCGCGTGGTACATCAGGACCGGTACGGCGTCCTCCGTCATGACGAGCCCCCCTCGCCCCCCTCACCGGCCGGGGTCCCGCCGACGGAGAACGTGACGTCCCCCCGGCGGGCCCGGACGCTCCCCACAACGTACCCCCCGGCCGCCGCCGTGACCCCCGCGACGATGGCACCGGCGCGGCCCGCGCCGCCCCGGCGGCCGAGCAGCGCGTCCCGCAGGCCGCGCGCCACCCCGGCGGGCAGGACGCGTGTGGTGTAGCGGCGCTCCGACTCCAGGCCCTTGCCGGCGCCGACGCTCCGCGCGACCAGGGCCTTCGACAGGCCCTCGGCGTAGGTGCGCGACCGGAAGTACCCGAAGCGCTCGCGCGCGCCGGGCACCCGGTGGTGGATCACCGCCCGGTCGTCGAGGAGCAGGATCGCGTCCGGCCTGGCGCGGGTCAGCCGGATGCACAGCTCCGTCTCCTCGCAGCCGAGGGGGTGCCTGTCCCCGTCGCGGCCGATCCCGGTGGCGAAGCCCCCGGCCGCGTCGAAGGCGGTGCGGCGGAACGAGGCGTTGCCGCCGAGCACGTTGCGCACCCGGGCGACCCCGCCGGGCAGGCCCTTGTAGGCGCAGCCCACCACCCAGTCGAACTCCTCGGGGAACCAGGCCGGGCGGCGGCCGGACGCCCAGACGGGCACCGTACGGCCGCCGACGGCCATGACGCGGGGGTCGGCGTAGCCCTCGGCGAACCAGCGCAGCCAGTCGCGTTCGGCGACGGCGTCGTCGTCGAGGAAGGCGATGATCTCGCCGGACGAGGCGGCGATGCCCGTGTTGCGGCCGGCGGACAGGCCGCGGGGGCCCGCGTTGGCGAGCACCCGGACCTCACCGCTCTCCCGGTGTTCCTTGTACTCCCTGGTCAGACGCTCCAGCAGGGCCTGGTTGTGGTCCACCACCAGGAGCGTCTCCAGGGCCGGCCGGGACTGTGCGCGGACCGAGGCGACCGCCGCGAGGATGTCCTCCCAGCGGTCCTCGGTGTACGCGCAGATCACGACCGACACGGCCGGTCCGTTCAAGACACCTCTCCTCGGCCGGAGAGAAGCATCGTCGCGTGCGAACGGCGCCGCAGCGCACGCCGGTTGGAGCGCTCCTTGAGGATCACCCGCAGCACGCGCAGCCCGTCGCGCACGGCCCGCAGATTGCTCGCGCCGTGGATGCGGAGGTATTCGTGGCTCGGTATCTCCTGGACCCGCAGACCGGCCTTGACGACCCGTATGTTCATCAGGGTCTCGACCTCGAACCCGGTGCAGTCGAGGTCGATCTTGTCCAGGCAGTGGCGCCAGAAGGCGTTGTAGCCGTAGCAGAGGTCGGTGTAGCGGGCGCCGAACTTGCGGTTGACGACCGTGCACAGCGCCCAGTTGCCGAACTTGCGGATCAGCGTCATGTCGTCGGTGGCGCCGCCGTTGGCGAAGCGCGACCCCTTGGCGAAGTCCGCGCCCGAGACCAGGGCGGAGACGTACGACAGGATCTCGTGGCCGTCGGCCGAGCCGTCCGCGTCGACCATCACGATGATGTCGCCGGTGCACGCCTCGAACCCGGTGATCAGGGCGTCCCCCTTGCCCTTGCCCTGCTGCGGCACGACCTTGACGCCGGGCCACACCTCGCGGGCCACCTCGACGGTGTTGTCGGTGGAGTTGCCGTCGACGAGGACCACTTCGTGGATCCAGTCCGGCAGTGTCTTGAAGACGTACGGGAGGTTCTCCGCCTCGTTCATGGCGGGGATCACCACGCTCACCGGGGGAGCGATGGCCAGATGGGTGGAGACCGGCCGGTACGTGCCCGAGGCGACCGTGATGGTCCCGTCGGGCTCCTCGGCCGTGTCGGTATCGGATATCGCCGGGCGCAGAACTGAGCTCATGAGTCTGGTCCCTCTCGTCCGGTGGACCGCCCGCCCCTGGGCGGTCCGGCTATGTGTCCGGTTCGAAAGGGGGGTTCTCACCCACGGCACGCGAAATCGATCTCCGTATCGACCCCTTGGTGCATGACAGGGTGAGCTGGCAAAGCTGGCCGACTGTCGCGACTGGGCAGTCGGTCGCGCGGCACGACTCGGCGACAGATGCGCTCACCGAGCACGGCACCCCCCTACCGCGCCCCGCGCCGGGACCGTCACGCCCCTCGAGCCCTCCCCTTGGGACCACTGTCGACGGACCGATGCGGGTGGATGTAAGACGGTATTGATGATTGAGCCCGTATGGCAAGGCCTACTGCGAGGCCTCACATTTTTGTTGTTGTGTCCGTTACCTACAGACCTGATCGGATTTTGCCTACCCGTTTCAGTGCTCTGTCCGCCGACGCGAACAGCTCCGGCCGGGCCAGCACGGCGTTCCGCAGCGCCCGGACGGGGGCGCGACGGGCCCGGTGCCCGAGCGCCACGGGGTGACGCCGGGTGGCCCACCCCTCGGACACGGAGATCTCCCGTGTCTTCAGGGAGTCCTTGTACTGCTTCTGGCCCCGGCCGAGATCCAGGTACGCGATCCCGTCCGCGGCGCCCTCCTCCGCCATGTGCAGATGCAGCAGCAGCCCCGGCGAGAACCTCGCGAACGCCGGGTCGTACGCGGGGAACCAGCAGGTGAGCACCCGCTCGGAGCGGAGCCCGAAATGGGCCGCGACCGGCTTGCCGTCCGCGTACAGCACGGACAGCTGGCCGGCGAAGGAGTCGGAGCGGGTGTGGAACAGCTGCTGGACGAGCCGGATGATCCACGGGTGCGCGAACCGGTCGCTGCGGCCGGTCCTGCGGTACTGGGCGGACTTCCAGGCCATCAGGGTGCGCAGGACCTCGGGGTCGCGCTCGTCGTGCACATAGCGGACCTCGCGCGCCGCGCGCCCGAGTCTGCGTTCCTTGGCGAGCGTCGAGCGGACGAACTTCGGGGAGCCGGCCCGCAGCCGGCCCAGATAGGCCTCGTAGCCCTGTTCGAGGTCCATGACCGGTGACGGGAAGGTCCCGGTCACGTGGTGCGCGAACGGGGTCTGACCCTCCGCCAGGTGGTCGAACTCCCAGACGGCGAGCCCGCAGGCCCGCAGCAGCGCCTCGGCGTCCCAGGTGAATCCGGGGCGGTGGACGACGCCCTGGCAGTCGGACAGTCCCAGGCCGACGGCCCGGCCCACCCCGACCGGGGTTCTCTGGAACGGGAAGAACGCCGCGGGTTCACCGCCCTCGCGCAGGACCGCGATCCGCACCCCGCGCCGGCACCGGCCGACCGCGAGGGCGAACTCGGGGGACAGGAACGGGTTCGCCAGCTCGGGCGCGCCGTGGAGGTGTGCCTTCGACTGCAGGGCGGTCCAGGCCGCCCGGTCGGCGGCGCTCAGTTCGCCTGGGCGGTACACGCTGATGTCCACGTCTCAGGTCCGTCTTCTCTCCGTACGGCCGCGCACGCGCCGTACCAGGCTCAGCAGGAGAACGAGCGAGCTGATCGCGGTCACGGCCGTGATCCCGCCGGTCACCGACCAGGAGTGGGTGGCGATCATGCCCTGTGCGACGAGGAGGTTCACCGCGATCGCGCCCGCGACGGACGCCACGACACGGCCGAAGGGTTCCAGTCCGCGCAGGGCGGCCCCGATGGCGGCTCCGGGCGCGACGAGGAGGAAGAACAGCGTGAACGGGCCGCGCAGGACCGAGTCCGCGTCGGCGAACGCGAGCACCGCGCCGGTCCCCGCCACGGCCGCGGCCACGCCCGCGAGCAGTGGCCCGCCGCTGTCGGACAGGGATGGCTTGGTACTCAAGGTCTGCATGGGCGACTTTGCCCCCCGAAGCGCCG
Organism: Streptomyces sp. MA5143a; assembly: GCF_900290235.1. Taxonomy (GTDB): domain Bacteria; phylum Actinomycetota; class Actinomycetes; order Streptomycetales; family Streptomycetaceae; genus Streptomyces. The sequence continues at coordinate 125,432 of NZ_OLMK01000021.1, read as the reverse complement.
GATGCCGGGCTTCAATGTCGCTCAGCGGGCGCGGGACCGTCAAGATGCGTAACCCGACGGCAAGCGCTCGCGCGGGAGGTCGGCGGAGAAGCGACGGCGGGGGGATCTCCGGGCCCGGGGACGAGGACTCCCCGGAGGCGGCGGGCGCCTCCGGGGAACTCGTGTGCGGACGGACCGTCCCGTGCCGGGAGACCTCGGGAGAAATCTGGAGACCTTAGGGGCTCAGGGACTCAGGGGGCCTCGGGAGACCGGGGACGGGCCGGCCGGTGTCACGGGACGATCTGGAGCAGGCGGTTCGGGGAGCCGGTGCCCGGGCTGGTCACCTTGCCCGTGACGGCCCCGCCGGTCAGTGCCGTGGCGACCTGGGCCGGGGTGGCCGAGGGGTGGCCGGCCAGGTAGACCGCGGCGGCGCCCGCGACATGGGGGGTGGCCATCGAGGTGCCCGAGATGGTGTTGGTGGCGGTGTCGCTGGTGTACCAGCCGGCCGTGATCGACGAACCGGGGGCGAAGATGTCCAGGACAGAGCCGTAGTTCGAGTAGCTGGCCCGGGCGTCGGTGCTGGTGGTCGCGCCGACCGTGATCGCCTCGGTGACCCGGGCGGGGGAGTACGAGGAGGCGTTGGCGCTGCTGTTGCCGGCCGCGACGGCGTAGGTCACTCCGCTGGCTATGGAGTTGCGGACGGCCGTGTCGAGGGCCGCGGACGCGCCGCCGCCGAGCGACATGTTGGCGACCGAGGGGCCGCTGTGGTTCGCAGTCACCCAGTCGATGCCCGCGACGACGCCGGCCGTGGTGCCCGAACCGGAGTTGTTCAGCACCCGCACCGCCACGATCTTCGCCTGCTTGGCGATGCCGTAGGTGGAGCCCGCGATGGTGGTCGCCACATGGGTGCCGTGCCCGTTGCCGTCCTGCGCCACGTTGTCGCCGTCGACGGCGTCGTAGCCGTTGGTGGCCCGGCCGCCGAGCTGGGAGTGCGTGATGCGGACGCCGGTGTCGATGACGTACGCCGTCACGCCGCCGCCCGCGGAGTCCGGGTAGGTGTACGTGCCGGAGAGCGGAAGGGACGCCTGGTCGGAGCGGTCCAGGCCCCAGGGGGCGTTGCTCTGGGTGGCGTCGGCGGTGAGGATCTGGTTCTGCTCGACCGAGGCGACCGCCGGGTCGGCGGCCAGTCTCCTCGCCTCGGCCGCCGAGAGCTCCGCCGACCAGCCGTTGAGCGCGGACCGGTAGGTCCGCTCGACCGTGCCGCCGTACTCCGCGATGAGGCTCCTGCCCTTGCTGGAGGCGGCCTTGAGGCCGGTGCTCTTCCTGAGGGTGACGAGGTAGCTGTCCTTGATGGCCGTGGGGGAGCCCGCCGCGAGCACCGTGCCCTCGGCGGGGGCGGCCTGGGCGGGCAGTGCGGTCGGGCCGACGAGCAGGGCGGCCGTCGCCAGGGTGGTGACGGCGGTGACACGGATCCTCTTGCTACGCAGGTGTGCCATTACGAGGGAGTCCTCCTCATGGGCGGCGCACGCCAGATGGGGGGCGTGCGTCTGTGGGGGGCGTGCGGGATCGCACTCACGACCGGGAGCGTCGCGTTCCGCTCCCGGCTCCCAGCAGCGTGGGGGAGGCGCAAGCGCGGCACAAGGGCGCTGAGGTCTTGTCATGCGTACGTCACATGTACGCAATCGAACGGAAGTTGAACGAGGTGTCTTCGGGGCGATAGGGACCCGAAAGTCTTGACATGGACACTTCCGATCAACACGCGTAGTTGCTACGACGGTTGACACAGAGATCCTGCTAAAGGGAGGTTCCATGAGACGTTCCCGATTTGCGGTATTCACGACCTCACTCCTCTTCGCCGTCGCCGCCACCCTGACCGGGACCGCGGCGGCGCAGGCGTCCGAAGAGGCCGCCGCCACCGGCTACGTGGCCCTCGGCGACTCCTACTCCTCCGGTGTCGGCGCCGGGAGCTACCTCTCCTCCAGCGGCGACTGCAAGCGCAGCACGAAGGCCTACCCGTACCTCTGGGCGGCCGCCAACTCCCCCTCCTCCTTCGACTTCACGGCCTGCTCCGGCGCCCGAACGGGTGATGTTCTGGCGAGTCAGCTCGGCCCGCTGGGCGCCGGAACCGGGCTCGTGTCCCTCTCCGTCGGCGGCAACGACGCCGGGTTCGCCGACGTGATGACCACGTGCGTGCTCCAGTCCGACAGCTCCTGCGTCTCCCGGATCAACACGGCCAAGGCGTACGTCGACTCGACGCTGCCCGGCCAGCTCGACAAGGTGTACTCGGCCGTGCGCGCGAAGGCACCGGCCGCCCACGTGGTGGTGCTCGGCTACCCCCGCTTCTACCAGCTGGGCGGCACCTGCCCCGGGCTGTCCCAGACGAAGCGGTCCGCCATCAACAACGCGGCCGACTATCTGAACACCGCGATCGCCAAGCGCGCCGCCGACCACGGATTCACCTTCGGCGACGTCCGCTCCGCCTTCACCGGGCACGAACTGTGTTCCGGCGACCCTTGGTTGAACAGCCTCAACCTGCTGAACATCGGTGACTCGTACCACCCGAAGGCCGCGGGGCAGTCGGGCGGCTACCTGCCGGTGTTCAGGAACGCGGCCTGACCCCGGTCACGGCCCTCACGAGCACGACCTGAACACCCGCCCGAACACGCCCTGAGCACGCCCTGAGCACGTCGACCGGGCCGGCTCCCCGCTCCCCGGGGCCGGCCCGGTCAACCCCGTTCCAGGCGCTCGGGCGTGGTCCGAACGATCGGCCTACGCCCGCGGCTCCACCGCGCGGTCGTAGGCCCCGGCCCCGGCCCCGGCCTCGTCGTCGGAGCCGCCGGGGTCCCCCGAGTCCGAGGGGGTGCCGCCCGTGGTCGGGGGCTCCTCCTCGCACGTCACGGAGAACGCGACGGAGTTGGACTTCGTCCGCACCGGCCCACGCACCTCGACGGTGATCTCGTCCTCGTAGGTCGTGTCCGGCGCGTACGTCGTGACGACGATCCGGTCCTGCCGGCTCTTCCCGCCGCCCTCCGGGAACGACAGCGTCTTCCACTCGGTGTCCGGTGCCTTGCTGCTCGCGGTCACCCAGCGGTACTCGACCTCCACGGGCACCCGGCCCACGGTGAACGTCGCCGTGAAGCGCGGGGCGTCGCCCTCGGACGGCGGACACGCCCCCGAGTAGCGGGTGGCCTCGCCCGCGACCACCACCTTCACGGACTGGGCCGGCGGCTTGCTGGTCGTCGGACCGTCGTCCGGGGTGTCGGAGGGCCCGTCGTCCTCGGTGGTGGGCTCGTCGCTCGGCTCGTCGGACGTACCGCCGCCGCTCGTCCGCCCGTCGCCGCCGCCCGTGGTGCCCGCGCCGTTGGTGGTGTTGCCGTCGGCCCCGCCGTCGTCCCGGTTGACCCAGGCGTACGTCAGCCCCGCGACGGCGAGGGCGAGCGCCGCGATACCCGTGATCAGGAAGACGAGGGCACGCCGGTCGCGCCCCTGCGCACCGGCGGGCACCGCCGAGGGGCCCGTCGCCACGGCCGGGCCCGCGTACGACGGCGTCGGGGCCCCGTACCCCGCCGTGTCCCGACGGGTCGGCCCGCCCCCGGCCGGGGACGTGGTCACCGTCGGGACGTACGGGGCCGCTCCGGCCGTGTCGGTCCCGGAAGGGGTGCCCCCGGCGCCGATGATCCGCAGGTCCCGTTCGGCCTGTTCGGCCGGGACCCGCTCCGCCGGGTCCTTGCGCAGCAGTCCCTCGATCACCGGGGCCAGCGGACCCGCCCGGCGCGGCGGCGGCAACTCCTCGTCGACGACCGCGCGCAGCGTGCTCAGCGGGGTGTCCTGCCGGAAGGGGGAGTTGCCCTCGACCGCGGCGTACAGCAGCACACCCAGCGACCAGAGATCCGACTCGGGTCCCGGCGTCCGGCCGAGCGCCCGCTCGGGGGCGAGGAACTCGGGCGAGCCGATCACCTCGCCGGTCATCGTCAGCGCGGAGCTGCCCTCCACCGTGGCGATGCCGAAGTCGGTGAGGACCACACGGCCGTCGTTGGACATCAGCACGTTGGCCGGCTTCACGTCCCGGTGCAGGACCCCCGCCTCGTGCGCGGCGCGCAGCGCGGCCAGCACCCCGGCGCCGATCTGCGCGGTGCGCTGCGGGGTGAGCGGGCCCTCGGCGTCCAGGAGATCGGCGAGCGACAGGCCGCGCACCAGCTCCATCACGATCCAGGGGCGGCCGTCCTCCAAGGCCACGTCGTACACCGTGACGACATTGCGGTTGGCGACCCGCGCGGCCGCCCAGGCCTCCCGCTCCAGCCGGGCGTACATCCGCTCGACGTCGGACGTCGGGATACCGGCCGGGGCCCGCACCTCCTTGACCGCGACCTCACGGTGCAGCACCTCGTCGCGGGCCCGCCACACCGTTCCCATGCCGCCCTGGCCGAGCGGGGTCAGCAGGCGGTAGCGGCCCGCGATCACACGTTCACTGCCCGGTTCTTCGGACACGGACATCCCCCATCATTCGCATCCGCGCGACGTCTGAACTCCGTGCGATTTCTCCCCAAAAGTAGCTCAGAGGAACGCGGATGCCGCCCCCTTGAACACCAAACCCGCCCCCAGGGCGACAACCAGCAGCGCCGACGCCAGCGGGACGGTACGGCGGACCAGCGCCGCGGTGGGGCCGCCGAGCCGGCCCTGGCCCTTGTCCATCACGCGCGCCGCCCAGCCGCCCGCCTTCACCACGGCGTACCCGGCCGCGGTCAGCGTGAGCGCCAGACCGATGCCGTACGCCAGCACCAGCAGCAGACCGAACCACGCCTTGCCCATCGCCGCCGCGCCGACCAGCACGACCACCGCGGAGGGGCTCGGCACCATGCCGCCCGCGAAACCGAGCAGGATCGTGCCGCGCAGGGTGGGCGCGGTGGGGTGGGTGTGGGTGAAACCACCATGGGTGTGGGTCAGACCACCGCCGAGCAGCGAACGCTTGGGGGCGGGGGTGTGGTCATGGTCGTGACTGTGGCTGTGGCTGTGGGACGCGTCGTGGTCGTGGTCGTGGCTGTGGACGTGACCGTGCTGGTGCCCGTGGTCATGGCCGTGCTCGTGGGCGGTGCCGTGGCTGTGGGTGTGCGACTTGACCGGGGCCGTTTCGGGGGCGTGGGTGTGCGCGTGGGCTTCGCCGTGTGTGCGGGGGTGCGCGTGGGCGAGGACGAGCTGCTTCTGGGGCTCGGGCTCGGGCGCGTGGTCGTGCGTGGGGGAGTGGCCGCTCCCGTGGCCGTGGCCGTGGGAGTGACCGTGACCATGACTGTGGGAGTGACCGTGTCCGTGACCGTGGTCATGGTCGTGGTCGTGGTCGTGCCCGTGCTCATGTCCATGTCCGTGCCCCGGCATCAGCGTCAGCTTGCGGTTCAGCCAGGCGCGGCGGGCCAGGGTCACGCCCGCCGTCATCACGAAGAGGCCGCTCGCGATGCCGAGCCAGGTGATGACGGACGGGGCGGCGGCGGAGCCGGCGAGGACCAGCAGGCCGAGGGCGACCACGCCCAGGGTGTGGGTGATCGTCACCGACGCGGCCATGGGCAGCACATCGCGCATCCGGGCCCGGTCGCGGGCGGCGGCGGTCGCGGCCATGAGTGTCTTGCCGTGGCCCGGGGCGAGCGCGTGCATCGCGCCGAGGAACAGGGCGATGCCGAAGGCCAGCGCCCCGAAGCCGAGGGTGAGCTCGTGGCTGGAGACCAGGTCGTCCAGGGCCCGGGTCCAGCGGTCCGCGCCGCGCGGGAGGATCGAGGCCCCCGGCGCGTCGCCCTCGCGCTCCGCCAGCGCGGGACCGCCGGGCCGCACCTGGAGGGAGGCGGTCGCGGTGTCCTCGGGGGACTGGAGCAGTTCCTGGGGGTAGTCGGTCAGCCGGTCCGACACCGACTCCTTCGGCACGTCCGACCCGGTCAGGGTCATCCGGTCGCCCTGCGCGGTGACCTCGCGCCAGCCGGGTCCGGAGTCCACGGCGGCGTGGAAGCGCACGTCGACGGCCCGGTCCGGCAGGGCGGCCCTCAGCCGGCACTCCACGCGGAGCGTCTTCAGCCCGGCCTGGCCCGGCCGCTCCTGGGCCCGGCTCGACGCGACGGTCACCTCGACGGCCCGTCCGTCGACCGTCACCTCGGTGTCCCCGGCGGCCGTCGCGCACCGCTCACGGGCCCACCCCGCCCTGCCCCGGCGCTCGATGGCGGGCTCCGCCTGGGTGGCGGGAATCTCCGCCAGGTCCTCCACATGGAGGATCCTGAGCTGACCGGGGGCGGCGACCAGGCCGTCGTACCGGTTGACGGTGAAGTTGCCCAGCGGGTGCGCGCTCGCGGTTCCGCTGGGCACGAGCACCAGGGCGCAGGCGGCCGTGAGGACCGCCGCGCAGGAGGCGAACAGGCGCCGAGGGGCAGTCACTTGGCCTCCAGAGCCTTCAGGGTCTTACGGGCCTCGGCGGCGCCGCGCGGGGCGAAGCCGGGGTTCAGATCGAGTGCCGCCTCGAGGGAGGCCTTCGCGGCCTTCTTCTCGCCGGCGCCGTACTCGACCATCCCCCGGTGGTAGAGGAACGTGGCGTCCTTGTAGCCGGGAGCGGTGGCCCGCCGGGCGTACGGAAGGGCCTCCTCGTCGCGGCCGTTGACGTGCAGGGCCCAGGCGAGGGCGTCCGCCGTGTGGACCGTCTCGCGGCGCTTCCACTCGGCCTCGGCCGCGCGCAGGGCGGCCTTCCTGTCGCCGTGGTCGGCTGCGGCCAGCGCCGTGTCGAGGTCGGCGTTCACGCCGTTGGCGCGGGCGATCGCGGTGTAGGCGTTCACCAGTGCGTACTGGTCGCGGGCCGCCGACTTGTCGCCCTTCGCGTCGTACAGCTCGCCGAGGAGGACCAGCGGGCCCGGCAGCGGGTAGGCGGACACGACCTGTTCGAGTCCGCGGACGGCCTCGGTGGTGTCGCCGCTCGCGGCCTGGGCACGGGCGCGGCCCTCCAGGGCGGGGAGGTAGGTGTCGTCGGCGCCCAGGGCGCGCGCGTAGTGGTCGAGCGCCGTCCTGACGTCGCCCTGCTTCCACGCGAGTTGGCCGAGCTGGGTGGCCACGTAGGCGATGTCGCCCCGCGTGACCGCCGAGTCGAGCGCCTGCCGCAGGACGCGACGGGCGGTCTTCACGTCGCCGCGCAGCTCGTGCACATAGGCGTAGCGGGTGAACACGGGGATGCCGGGGCGGCGGGTGTCGGCGAGCTTCGCCGCTTTCAACGCCTCGTCGTAGCGGCCGAGTTCGACGAGGGCGTCGATCCGGCTGCACAACGCCCGTTCGCTGTACGGGTTCTCCTTGAGGGCACGGTCCGCGTAGCGCAGGGCGTCCTCGAACTCGTGCCGGGCCGCGGCGAGCGCGGCGAGGCCGGCGAGGGCCGGGTCGTTGTCCGGGCGCAGCTTCAGGGAACGGTTCAGGGCCTTCTCGGCCTGCGGGTAGCGGGAGGGGTCGCCCTTGGTGCGGGCCTGCTCCACATAGGCGAGGCCGAGCGTCGACCAGGAGCCGAAGTCCCGCGGCTGGTCCTTGAGGTGGGCCTGCAACGCCTTGACCGACGTGTCCAGGTCCCCGCCGGCGAGCTGTGCCGCCGGGAGCCCCGGCGCGGAGGAGAGGGCGACCGGCCCGTTGTCGTCCCGGGCGCCCAGCGCGATCGCGAACCCGGTGAACGCGACGGCCAGCGCGGCAGCGCACGCGGTGAGCCGCAGCAACCGCCCCCGCGCGGGCTCACGAACGGGCACGACGCCCCCGGACTCGGCACCGGACTCGGCCTCGGCACCGGACTGGCCACCGGACTCGGCCTCGGCACCGGACTGGCCACCGGACTCGGCGACGGCGACGGCGTCGGCACCGGCCTCGGCGATCTCGTGACCGTCGGCCTCGGGAGCCCCCTCGTCGGGGCGCGGACGTCCGTCCTGCGACGCGCTGTCGTTCGTACGCGGGGACATGCCCTCTCCTCAAAGTCCTTGCCGAGCAACGGTGGTGACGTCGGTGGGGCGCGGCCCGCCGTGGGGGATGGATACGAGCGGACCGCGCCGGTCGGTGGGCCGGGCCCCCGCGGGGCCCGGCCGGGTGGGCCTAGTAGTAGGCCCGGTCGTTCCGGCGGCGCCACCACAGCAGGCCCGAGCCGATGAGCAGGACACCGACCGCGCCGGCACCCGCGGAGGCCGCGATCAGCGTGGTGTCGTCCGTGCCGGCCTCGACGCCACCGCCCAGCGCGCTGCGCACGTTGTTCGTGGTGTTGCCCTTGACCGTCTTGCCCCGCGAACCGGCCGTCGGCAGACCGACGTACGGGAAGGACTTGCCGAACTTCTTGTCGTTCTTGTCGACCGCGTCGCCCAGGTCGTTCTTGGCGCCGACCAGTTCGCCCTCGACCACCTGGAGCGCGATGTCGATCACGTCGTCGGTGAGCCGGCGCCCGTTCGGGAAGCCCTGGTTGTCACCGTCGAGGACACCGAGCCGCTTCGGCTTCGCGGTGGGCTTGATGGAGGTGTTGAGGCGCAGCTGCTCCGACGGGGTCACGCGCGGCGGCTGGTTGAGGCCCTCGACACCCTTCAGGAAGACGTCGACGAGGTCGTTGCGCGGCGTCTTCGGGGCGGGGATCTTGTAGATCGCCTCGATCAGCTTCGGCAGCTCCGGCTCGGTGACGTTCTTCAGGAACTGGGCGTCCTCCGTGGGCGAGGACGCGTTGAACCGGTCCTTGTCCTTCAGCGGGTTGACGACCTCGTTCACCAGCGGCATGCCGAGGCGCGAGACCTGGTGGAAGCGGCCGTTGGCGCCCTTGCGCTGCGTCGTCGACCATATGCCGACGATCGGCTGGTCCTTGGAGTAGGCGAGCGCCGCGCTCGGCACCTGGAGCGCGATCGAGTTGACGTTGTAGCCCTTGAGGGTGTCCCGCCCGACCTCGGAGAGGTCACCGCCGTACAGCAGGTCGAAGACGCGCAGGTCCAGGAAGAACGGGTCGTCGGCCTGGCCGGCGAACGTCGTCACACCGCTCGCGGTCTTGTAGACGGCGTCGTCGCGCAGCTTCTTGAAGTTCGGCATCGAGGCCTTGCCGACGTTGGAGGGCGCCACCCACACGTCGTCGGCGAGCTTCGTGCGGGACACCGGGCGGCGGTCCCGCAGCTTGATCAGCTCGATGTCGTACGTCTGCGTGATGTTGAGGTCCGGGTCGTCCAGGCTCTCCACGACACCCGTGTTGTACAGGAACGTACGGTCGTTCTTCGTCTTGGTGTCGAACGTGTAGCGGAAGATCAGGTCTTCCTTCGCGTCGCCGTCCTGGTCGACGCGGATGTCGTACTGGGCTTCCTCGGAGAACGGGAAGAAGTTCGGTCCGCCCGCCGGCTCCTCGAAGGGGATCCAGTTCGCGACGATCGTCGTCGTGTCCGGCCTGTCCGGGCTGACGAACGCGTACACGTCGGTGTTGTCGAACTGCGGCTCCCCCGAGATCAGCGGGGCCTCACGGTGGCTGGAGGCGGAGGCCGTCCCCGGCCCCAGCACGGTCACGCCGGCGGCTGCGAGCCCTCCGGCGGCCAGCGAAGCACAGATGAGGGCCGCGATGCTCCGCCGCCCCGCGCCGCTCTTGGAAGTAGGTGTCGTCATGCCGTCCGTCCTCTGTCCCAACTTGCCTGACGAACGCCATTCGGAGCGGTCGGCAGGGTGGATTGGTCGAATCCCAAACGTTCTTACGGCGCGTTTGAAAGGTTGTCTCAGCGGAGAACGGGATTCCTCGATCGAGATCGTGTTCGGAGCCCGTCCCGACCCCGTCCGGAGCCCGTCAGGACCCGATCCGGCCGGATCCGATCGGATTCGTCGACGGGGGACCCGCGTTTTGGGCACGCTGATCCGTAACCCCATCCGGAGGTGGGGCGGTTGCGAATGCCTTACGCGCGGGGATGGCCGTGCTCGGCCGGAGGCGAGGGGGAGCGAGTGGAGGCGGACAAACTTCTGGTCCGGGTGGCCGGAGGTGACCAGCGGGCCTTCGAGGAGCTGTACACCCTGGTGTCCGGACCGGTGTTCGGTCTGGTGCGCCGGGTCGTACGCGACCCCGCGCAGTCGGAGGAGGTGGCTCAGGAGGTGCTGCTCGAACTCTGGCGCTCCGCCGGCCGCTTCGACCCCGCCCGAGGCAGCGCCCTGTCCTGGATCCTCACCGTCGCCCACCGGCGCGCGGTGGACCGGGTGCGCAGCGCCCGCGCCGCCACCGAGCGCGAGCAGCGCGAGGGCCGCCGGGCCCACGACACCGCCTTCGACCAGGTCGCCGAGGAGGTCGAGGCGGGCCTCGAACGCCAGTGGGTGCGCCACTGCCTGGAACGGCTCACCGCGCTCCAACGCGAGTCGGTCACCCTCGCCTACTACGACGGCTACACCTACCGTGAAGTGGCCGAGCGGCTCTCGCTGCCCCTCGGCACGGTCAAGACCCGTATGCGCGACGGACTCACACGGCTGCGCGAATGCCTGGGAGGAGTCGCATGAGCGTCCTGATCGGCCTCGTGGTGCAGGAGGCCCCGTTCGGTTCCACCGCGCCCCGCGCCCGGGTGCCCGAGGGAGGGGCGGCATGAGCCTGTTCCGCCGCGAGGACCTCCACTCGCTCGCCGCCCCCTACGCCCTCGACGCCCTGGAACCCGACGAGCGCCGCCGCTTCGAGAAGCACCTGGAGCGCTGCGACCGCTGCCCCGCCGAGGTGCGCGCCCTGGCGGAGGACGCGGTCCGCCTCGCCTGGTCGACGGCCGTTCCCGCGCCGGCCGCGATGCGCGACCGGGTGCTGGCCGCCGTGCGGAGCACTCCTCAGGAGGCCCCGGCGCAGGCGCGGCCCCAGCAGCATCTGCCGCCGCACGTCTGGGGCACCGCGCCACCGCCGAAGGCGCGCGCCCGTACGCCCCGGATGCGCCCGTTGTTCATGCCGCTCGCCACCGTGACCGCCGCCGGCGCGCTCGTCGTGGCGTCGCTCTTCGCCGTCGAGGCGAACCGGACACAGGATCAGCTGGACGCGGAGCGCGCGCAGTCACGTGAGATCGCCCACGTTCTCACCGCGCCGGATGTCCGGGCGACCCGGGAACAGGACGCGGAGGGCAACGGAATCGGAGTGATCGCTTCCGCCGAGGAGGGGCGCGCGATCGTGACGCTCGCCGGATTCGAGGACCTCCCCCGCGACCGGGTGCACCAGCTCTGGCTCATGCGCCCCGACGTGCAACCACGCTCCCTGGGCCTCTTCGACGGCGACACGCCCTTGGTCACGAACGGATTGGACACCGATGCGACGTCACTCGCCGTGACCGTCGAGCCCGACGGGGGGTCAACGCAACCCACCAGCCAGCCGATTGTCCAACTCGCCCTGAAATCAGTTGGATTCGGAGAGTAATCGACAACGCCCTTACGGGGTAGGTGTATACCGAGACCGTGATTCCCGAGTGCTCGGGTGGGGCGATATGGTTACGCTGCCCGGGCCGGGTGGACTCGAACGGGTGGGGAGTGACATGGAACAGATAACAGTCCGTAGGGCGCGAGTCCCTGCGATCACTTGCGGGAGCAGTGCGACCAGTTCGCGCCTCGACCGCCATCTCTCGGTGCTGAGCGGCCCCGCCGTGCCGCAGCGCGAGACGGCCGAGGCGACCTCGCTGATGCGCGAGATAACGGCGCGTTCCCCGCACGAGAAGCGTGCCGCCAAGGACACCCGCGTCGGTCGAGTCTCGCTGTTCGCGCCCCTGAGGCGGTTGCGCCGCTCGCTCTTCGGCAGCCGCTAGCACCAAGGTTCTTCAGCAGGAAGCCCGCGCTCAGGCGATCACACCGTCCCGGCGCAGCGCTGCGATCTCGTCGCCCGTCATCCCCACGGCGCGCAGCAGCGACTCGGTGTGCTCCCCGAGCGCGGGTACCGCCCCCATCCGTGCCTCGTCCCCGCCCGGCAGCGTGATGGGCGGCAGCAACGCCCTGAGCGGCCCCACCGGTGACCCCACTTCCCGCCACCGGTCCCGGGCCGCCAGCTGCGGATGCTCCGCCAGGTCGTGCACGTCCCGCAGGCGTGCGCAGGCGATCCCGGCCGCCTCCAGCCGCGCCACCGCCTCGTCCGCGTCCAGGGCGCCCAGCGCCCGCGCCACCGCCTCGTCCGTACGGTCCCGGTGCGCGACCCGGGCCGGGTTGGTCGCGAACGCCGGGTCATCGGCCAACTCGGGTCGCCCCAGCACCCGTTCGGCGAGCCGTCGCCACTCGCGGTCGTTCTGCACCGACAGCAGCACCCGGGCGCCGTCCGCCGTCGGATAGGCGTCGTAGGGCGCGATCACCGCGTGGGCGATACCCGTCCGCACCGGGGGAGTGCCGCCGTGCAGGGTGTGGTGCAGCGGGTGCCCCATCCACTCGGCGAGCGCCTCCAGCATCGACACCTCCACCGGCCCGCCCCGCCCGGTGGTGCCCCGGCGGAGGAGCGCCGCGAGGACCCCCGAGAACGCGTACATCCCGGCGGCGATGTCCGCCGCCGGGATACCCGCCTTCACCGGTTGCTCCGGGGTGCCCGTCACCGACACCAGCCCGGCCTCGCACTGCACGAGCATGTCGTACGCCCGCTTGTCCGCGTACGGTCCGGACGCCCCGTAGCCGGAGATGTCCACCGCGATCAGCCGGGGGTGCGCGGCGCACAGGGCGGCGGCGTCCAGACCGAGGCGGGCCGCCGCGCCGTGCGCGAGGTTCTGCACGAACACGTCCGCGTCCGCCACCAGCCGCCGTACGACGTCCAGGCCGCGCGGGTCCTTCAGATCGAGGGCCAGGGACTCCTTGCCCCGGTTGCACCACACGAAATGGGAGGCGAGGCCCCGGGCGGCGGTGTCGTAGCCGCGCGCGAAGTCACCGCCGTCCACCCGCTCGACCTTGATCACACGGGCGCCGAGGTCGGCGAGCTGCCGGGTGGCGAAGGGGGCCGCCACGGCCTGCTCGACGGCGACGACGGTGAGGCCGTCGAGGGGCAGGGGATCGCCGGTGCCGGTAGTTGAGCGCATGCCGTGGATCATGTCCCCGGCGGGGTGTCGTTGTCAGCAGGGCGTGCCGAGCGTCACGCCCCGGTACACCGGCCTGCGGCCCACCCCGCCGGAGCGGGCCGGAAGCCGCTGGGTCCGGCCCGTCCCCCGAACGGGCCGGAGGTCATCTGGGGCCGGCCGCGTACGTCCTGACCGCGAGCGGTACGAACACCGCGAGGAGGACGGCGCACCAGGCCAGGGAACCGGCGATCGGATGGGCGACAGGCCAGGCGGCGCCGTCGGGGACGGGCGCGTTCCCGAACAGGTCGCGCAGGGCCGTGGTGACCGCGCTGATCGGGTTCCATTCGGCGGCGGTGCGCAGCCAGCCCGGCAGACCCTCGGTCGGGATGTACGCGCTGGACAGCAGCGGCAACAGGAAGGTGGCCCCGCCCAGTTGGCCGGCCGCTTCCTCGTTGCGGGTGAGCAGGCCCAGGAAGACACCGATCCACACCGCCGTGAACCGGAACAGCAGCAGCAGGGCGAACGCGCCGGCCGCCGCGAGCGCGCCGCCCTCGATCCGCCAGCCCACCGCCAGTCCGACCAGCAGGAACGGCGCCGTCCCCGCGGCCGTGAGGACGAGGTCCGCCGCGACCTGGCCGAGCGGGACGGCGGCCCGGCTCATCGGCAGGGTGCGGAAGCGGTCCATCACGCCCCGGTGGGTGTCCTGCGCGGCCTGGAACATGCCGGTCATGATCCCGCCGGCCGCCGTCGCGACCAGCAGACCGGGCACCAGGAACCGGCGGTACTCCTCGCCCGGCACGGCGAGGGCGCTGCCGAAGACGTACCCGAAGAACAGCAGCATCGAGATCGGCATCGTCTGGGTGAGGATCAGCAGCCCCGGATTGTTCCGGGCCCGCCGCAGCTGACGGCCGAGCATGGCCGCGCCGTCGTACGCCAACGCGCTCATGCGGCACGCTCCTTGACGTCGGAGTGGTCGGAGTGGTCGGAGTGGTCGGAGAGCGCGGTCGCGGGTGTCTCGGTGAGGCGGAGGAACACGTCGTCGAGGGTCGGCGGGCGCAGGCTCGCGTCCAGCAACGGCACCCCGGCCGCGTCGAGTTCGCGGACGAGACGGGGCAGCGTCAGCGTCGGGTCGAGACAGACCGCGCCGACCGCGTGCCGGTCGTGGTCGAACGACGGCTCGGCCCCCGTGAGCTGGTCGAGGACGCCCGCCGCCGCGACCATCGCGTCGGCGTGCGCGACGACCACCTCCGCGTACGACCCGATGAGCGCCTTCAGCTGGGGCGGCGAGCCGCTGTGCGCGATCCGCCCCCGGTCCATCAACACCACCTGGTCGGCGAGCCGGTCGGCCTCCTCCAGGTACTGCGTCGTCAGCAGCACGGTCGTCCCCTCCGCCTTGAGGGCGCCCACGGCGTCCCAGATCTGGTTGCGGCTGACCGGATCGAGCCCCGTGGTCGGCTCGTCGAGGAAGAGCACCGCCGGGTGCCGTATCAGGCTCGCCGCCAGGTCCAGCCGCCGCCGCATCCCGCCCGAGTACGTGGAGACGGGCCGGTCGGCGGCCTCGGCCAGACCGAAGCGGTCGAGGAGTTCACCGGCGCGCGCGGCGGTGCCGCGGACGCGGTGCAGCCGCGCGAACAGCCGCAGGTTCTGGCGTCCCGTGAGGTCCCCGTCCACCGACGCGTACTGCCCGGTCACCCCGATCGCCCGCCGCACGGCCTGCGGCTCCCGTGCGAGGTCGTGCCCCGCGATCCGCGCCGAACCGGCGTCCGGCCGCAGCAGCGTCGCCAGCAGCCGTACGGTGGTGGTCTTGCCCGCCCCGTTCGGGCCGAGCATCCCGACCACCGAGCCCCGGGCCACGGCCAGATCCAGGCCGCGGACGGCGCGGACCTCCCCGAAACGCTTCTCCAGACCTTCACTAAGTACAGCGTACGTAGAAGTCATGGGTCGACCATAGCGCACTACGCACGCTGTACGTAACTAGGATGGTGGCCGAGGTGATGATCGATGGCTGGCCGACCGGCGGTACCCCAAGTGATCTGGGCGCGCGCCGAGCGCACCGGCCGCGGCCCGCGACCCGCGTTCAGCCGGGCGGACATCGCGGCGGCGGCGGTGCGGCTCGCCGACGAGGGCGGGCTCGACGCCGTGTCGATGCGGCATGTCGCGGCCGAGCTGGGCTGCGGCACCATGTCGCTCTACAACTACGTGCCGCGCAAGGAGGACCTGCACGAGCTGATGGTCGACGCCGTCGGCGGTGAGCACGAGCTGTGGGAGCCGAGCGGGGACTGGCGGGCCGACCTGCGCCGGGTGGCGCACCAGACCCGGGAGCTGATGCGCCGGCATCCGTGGCTGCCGCGGCTGATGTCACCGGTGTACGGGTTCAGCCCGAACGCGCTGCGGTTCCTGGAGCACTGCCTGGCCTGCATGGACCCGCTCGACGCGCCGTACGGCACGAAGCTCCAGCTCCTGGCGCTGCTCAACGGGTGTGTGACGACCTACGTCGCGAACGAGCTGGCGACGGCGGAGCGGACGCGCGCGCTGCCGTGGTCCGAGGAGCAGGAGAACCAGGTGCGGATCGCGTACCTGGGCGGGCAGATCGCTTCCGGGGCGTATCCGCGGATGGCGGCGGCGTTCACGGAGGACGCGGGGCCGATCGACCTGGAGGCCGTCTTCGACTGGATGCTGGACAGGGTGCTGGACTCGTTCGCACCCTGACACCGTGCCGGTCGGCGGGGCCGCTCACAGCAGGGTGAACTGGCCCTCCGGGCCCTCCTCGTCGTGGTCCAGCACCGAGGCCGGCCTGCGCGCCGACTCCACGACGGGGAGGACGCCCGCCGTGTGCAGGTCCTCCGTCGTGAGGTGGTCCTTCACCGTCAACCCGTCCTGCTCCGGGCGCAGTTCGGCGAGCAGCGCCAGGACCGTGATCAGCTCCAGGAGCTCCGACGTCCAGCTCTGGGGCCAGGTCGCGGGGCGTACGGCCTCCAGGGTGCCCGGTTCCGCGGGCTCGGTGCGGCGGGCGAACCACGCGTCGAGGACGCGGACACCGCCGACGTGGAAGTCCCAGGCCCCGGCGGGCACCGGTGAGACGCGGCCCTCGTCGAGGAGGAGCGCCTCCTCGTCGGGGTCGTAGCGCAGCTCCGCCGGGCGGGCCGGGAGCGGGGCGCGGACGTAGGGGCGCCGGCCGCCGGGGAGCTTGGGGCGGTCGCCGTCGCGGCGCATCAGCCAGAGGACGCGGCGGCCCAGCGCGACGCCACGGGACCAGGTCTCGGGGTCCGCGGTGAGCGGGACCTCGATGCCCCCGGGGCCCGGACGCGCGGTCGCCAGGACCCAGCCGAGGACGTCCAGGGGGTCGGCGCGGTCGGCGCCGACGCGGTCGGCGAGGAACTCCGTGAGACCGGGTGCCAGGTTCGGTTCCCGGCCGCCGGGCCGCCGGAACAGGGGGCGGACCCGGCCGGCGCGCGGACCGTGCGCGGGAGTCAGCGGCAGGACCGCCGTGGCGAGGAGCGGCGGCCCGGACGGTTCGGGGGCGGGCGTCTGCTCCACCACGAACACCTGGTGCTCGTCCGCGACCCGCCACAGCTCGGGGCGGGCCGCGTCGATCAGGCGGTGGTCGGGGACGAGCCACTGCTCGTCGAAGGGCGCGGCGAGGACCCGTACCGGCTCGGGACAGGGGCCCGACTCGCGGACCAGCCGGCCGGTGCCGCCGGTCCGGCCCGGCAGTCCCGGGACGGCGGACATGAGGGTGCGGGAGCGGGTGGGGCCGAACAGGGCCTCGCGGTCCGGGCCCTCCGCCTTCATCAGCGCGTCCCAGCGGGCCCTCAGGGAGGCCGCGTCGGGCGCCGCCGGCCACCCCCGGCCCAGCCGTGGCGGTGCGACGGACCACGGCATGAGGTCCGCCAGGAGCGGAGCGTCGTCGTGCGTCACGCTGGGCATCGTACGACCTCGTCAGTGGGCGTCGAGGGTGACCGTGAAGGAGAAGCGGTCGCCGCGGTAGTGGATGACCGCGACGTCCAGGACGCGGCCCGACTCGTCGTAGGTGACGCCCGTGTAGTGCAGGATCGGGCTGAGCAGGGGGATCTGGAGCAGGCGGGCGGTCTCCGGGTCCGCGAGGCGCGCCTCGACGGTGTCGGTGATCCGGCCGATGGCCACGCCGACGGCGTCCCGGAGCACCTTGGTCATCGGCCAGCGCAGCAGGTCCTCACGGTCGATGCGTTCGGCCAGCTCGGGGCGGACGTAGTTGCGGGCGTGGTTGGTGGGTTCCCCCGTCCGTTCGTCGCCGCGTAGCCGGTGGTACGTGGCCACCTCCGTCAAGTCGGGGAAGTAGTCCGAGAGTTCACCCGACAGGGGGGTGCTGCCCTGGTCCAGCAGCTCGGTCGTCATACCGGACTGCTGGGCCACGATCGCGTCCACCGAGCCGAGCAACCGCACGGGCGTGCCCCGTTGTGCGCCCGGCTCGATGAACGTGCCGCGCCGCCGGTGCCGGCTGATCAGCCCCTCGTCCTCCAGCTCCTTCAGCGCCTGCCGCATGGTCAGCACGCTCACCCCGTAGTGCCCGGCCAGCTGCTCCTCGGTGGGCAGGCGCAGCGGATCGTGGGGCGACCGGCCCAGTATCGAGGCGCGCAGGGACTGCGAGACCTGATACCAGAGAGGCAGCTTGCGGTTCAGGACGATCGAGTCCGGGGCGAAGGAGGTCACGACGCTATCCGTACCCGGCCCGGCGCGTTCAGCGCAACGGACCGAAGTGACGCTGGAGGCCCGACCACACCTCGTCGTACCCCTGCTGGAGGTGGTCCGCCCCGGCCGCCTGCGCGGTGGTCAGGATCGGCCACCGCGTCTCGAACATGAAGGCGAGCCCGTCGTCGACCTTCTGCGGCGCCAGCTCGGCGGCGCTCGCCCGGTCGAAGGTCTCCCGGTCGGGGCCGTGCGCGGACATCATCGTGTGCAGGGAGCCGCCCCCGGGCACGAAACCCCCTTCTCCGGCCGTCTTCGCGTCGTACGCGCCCTCGATGAGGCCCATGTACTCGCTCATCACGTTCCGGTGGAAGTACGGCGGCCGGAAGGTGTCCTCGCCCACCAGCCAGCGCGGCGCGAACACCACGAAGTCCACACCGGCCAGCCCCGGGGTGTCCGAGGGCGAGGTCAGGACGGTGAAGATCGACGGGTCCGGGTGGTCGTACGAGATCGAGCCTATGACGTTGAACCGGCGCAGGTCGTAGACGTACGGCGTGTGGTTTCCGTGCCAGGCGACCACGTCGAGCGGTGAGTGGTCGTAGGTGGCCGTCCAGAGGTTCCCGCAGAACTTGTTGACCACCTCCACCGGGCCCTCCACGTCCTCGTACGCCGCCACCGGCGCCCGGAAGTCACGGGGGTTCGCCAGGCCGTTGGCGCCGATCGGGCCGAGGTCGGGCAGCCGGAAGGGGGCGCCGTAGTTCTCGCAGACGTAGCCGCGGGCGGTGGCGTCGAGGAGCTCGACCCGGAAGCGGACCCCGCGCGGGACGAGGGCGACCTCGCCGGGCTCCGCGTGGAGCAGACCGAACTCGGTGCGCAGGAGCAGGCCGCCGCGCTCCGGGACGATCAGCAGCTCGCCGTCGGCGTCGCTGAAGACCCGCTCCATCGAGGACGTGGCGTGGTACAGGTGCACGGCCATGCCGGCGCGCTGGGCCGCGTCGCCGTTCCCGCCGAGCGTCCACAGGCCGGCGAGGAAGTCCGTGCCCGCCGGGGGCTCCGGCAGGGGGTTCCAGCGCAGCCGGTTGGGGTCGGGGACGGTCTCGGTGAAGGGGGCCGTGCGCAGCGTGCCGTTGTCCGCGCGGGTGAAGGCCGGGTGCGCGGCCGACGGGCGGACACGGTAGAGCCAGGAGCGGCGGTTGTGCGCCCGCGGCTCGGTGAAGGCGGTGCCGCTGAGCTGCTCCGCGTACAGGCCGAGCGGGGCGCGCTGGGGCGAGTTGCGGCCCTCGGGCAGCGCGCCCGGGACCGCCTCCGAGGCGTGCTCGTTGCCGAAACCGGAGAGGTACTCCAGCCCCTCGGCGGTCTTCCTCGCGTCCCCGCTCATGATCGCTCCCTCGCGCTCCTGATTCCTATGCATCACCGTAGGATTCGGACCAGGCGGGCGCAAGGGGGCCGATGGCCGGATCGAGGCAAGCGGCGGCCCCCGTGTCGCCACATCGGGTGCCATCGGGCCGCGGCGGAGAACCGGACCCGAGGTGGATCCGTCTTGTCAGTGCGGTGCTCTACGCTCCCGGCAGGGCCCGGACGTGCGGATGTTCGTCGTCCGCCGCGTTCGACCGCTGAGCGGGAGTGGCGGTACCGGCCGTACCTGTATCCGGAAGCTCATCGGACCTCGGCGGAAAGGCATCATGAAGCCCGTGTCCCAGGCGACCTCCTTGCGCCGCGCACCCGTGCAGCGGCGCAGTGCCGAACGACTGACCAGGATCCTCGACGCCTGCGCCGACCTCCTCGACGAGGTGGGCTACGACGCGCTGAGCACCCGTGCCGTGGCACTGCGCGCGGGTGTGCCCATCGGCTCCGTCTACCGCTTCTTCGGCAACAAGCGCGCGATGGCCGACGCCCTCGCCGAACGCAACCTCGCCCGCTTCACCGAACGCGTCGGACGCCGGCTGGAGGGCACCGGCGGCCGGGACTGGCGCACCGCCATGGACGCCGTCCTCGACGAGTACCTCGACATGAAGCGCCACGCCCCCGGCTTCGCCCTCATCGACTTCGGCAACCAGATCCCCGTCGGCGGCAGCCGTCAGGAACCCAACACCCGCGTCGCCGACCGCCTCTCCGAGCTGCTCTCCGACTACATCGGCCGCACCCCCGACGAGGACCTGCGCCGCATCTTCCTCATCGCCGTCGAGACCGCCGACACCCTCGTCCACCTCTCCTTCCGGGTCTCCCCCGAGGGGGACCCGCGGATCATCGAGGAGATGCGGCAGCTGCTGCGGGCCTATCTCGCGCGCGTCCTGGACTGATCCGATCCGCCCCGAGCCAGGGGGTGTTCCCAAGGTCCCGCACCGCACCCGCCGGTTCGCCCCTCCCGCAGATGCATACCGGTCGGTATGCTCTGCTGCGGCGCCGCGCCCTCCATGCGCGCGGCGCCCGTCCGAGCGTCAACGCCGTCGCCCTCCGGGAGGACCCGTGTCCACCACCCCCGACTCCCGCACCGCCCTGCGGATCTGCCCGCTCTGCGAGGCCACCTGCGGGCTCACCCTCACCATCGAGGGCACCCGGGTCACCAAGGCCCGCGGCGACCGGGACGACGTGTTCAGCAAGGGGTTTATCTGTCCGAAGGGCGCCTCGTTCGGCGCGGCCGACGGCGACCCCGACCGGCTGCGCACCCCGCTGGTCCGCAAGGACGGGGAACTGCGGGAGGCCACCTGGGCGGAGGCCTTCGACGCCGTCGCCGCCGGACTGCGCCCGGTCGTCGAGGCGCACGGCCCGCACGCCGTCGGCGTCGTCCTCGGCAACCCCAACGTGCACACCATGGCGGGTGCCCTCTACCCGCCCGTCCTCCTCGCCGGGCTCGGCACCCGCAGCCTGTTCACCGCCTCCACGGTCGACCAGATGCCCAAGCACGTCTCCAGCGGGCTCCTCTACGGCGACGCCCACGCCATCCCCGTACCGGACCTCGACCGCACCGACCACCTGCTGCTCCTCGGCGCCAACCCGCTGGAGTCCAACGGCAGTCTGTGCACCGCCCCGGACTTCCCCGGCAAGCTCAAGGCGCTCAAGGCCCGCGGCGGCACCCTCACCGTCGTCGACCCGCGGCTGACCCGCACCGCCAAGCTCGCCGACCGGCACGTGGCGATCCGCCCCGGCACGGACGCGCTGCTCCTCGCGGCGATGGCGCACGTCCTGTTCGAGGAGGACCTCGTCGACCTCGGCGACCTCACCCCGAACGTCCTGGGCGTCGAGGAACTCGCCGAAGCCGTAAGGGAGTTCAGCCCCGAGGCCGCCGCCGGGGCCTGCGACGTGGACGCCGGCGCGATCCGGGCCATGGCCCGTGAACTGGCCGCCGCGCCCACCGCCGCCGTATACGGCCGCATCGGCAGCTGCACCGTCCCGCACGGCACCCTCGCCAGCTGGCTGGTCGACGTCCTCAACATCCTCACCGGCAACCTCGACCGGCCCGGCGGCGCCCTGTTCCCGCACTCCGCCACGGACAAGACGCCCCGGCCCGCAGGACCCGGCCGCGGCTTCGCCCTCGGCCGCTGGCACAGCCGGGTGAGCGGCCACCCCGAGGCCAAGGGCGAACTGCCGCTGTCCGCGCTCGCCGAGGAGATCGACACCGCCACACCCGAGGGCAGCCCCGTCCGTGCCCTGATCGTCGTCGCCGCCAACCCCGTGCTCTCCGCGCCGGACGGCGACCGCCTCGACAAGGCGCTCGACTCGCTCGACTTCATGGTCAGCGTCGACCCCTACCTCAACGAGACCGCCCGCCACGCCGATGTCGTCCTGCCGCCGCCCCCGCCCTCGCAGGCCCCGCACTTCGACTTCGCGTTCAACGCGTTCGCCGTCCGCAACCAGGTCCGCTACAACCGCGCCGCCGTGCCCCTGGAGGACGGCCGCCTGCCGGAGACCGAGATCCTCGCGCGCCTGACCCTCGCCGCCACGGGCATGCACGGCGCCGACCCCTCTGCCGTGGACGACCTGGTCATCGGCCAGACCCTCGGCAAGGCCGTCAAGGAGGCCCACTCGCCCGTCCACGGCCGGGACCCCGGGGAACTGGCCGCCCTGCTCACCGGTGAGAGCGGCCCCGAACGGCGGCTCGACATGATGCTGCGCCTCGGCCCGTACGGCGACGGCTTCGGCGCCGACCCCGACGGCCTGAACCTGGAGCGGTTGCTCGCCCACCCGCACGGCATCGACCTCGGGCCCCTCCGGCCCCGGCTGCCCCAGCCGCTCAAGACGGTCACCGGCAGGATCGAACTGCTGCCGGGCCCGATCGCCGACGACCTGCCGAGGCTCCGCACGGCCCTCGGGGAACGCCCGGACGGCCTCGTCCTCATCGGCCGCCGCCATCTGCGGTCCAACAACAGCTGGCTCCACAACGTGCCCGCCCTCACCGGCGGCACCAACCGCTGCACCCTGCACATCCACCCCGAGGACGCCGCACGCCTCGACATCACCGACGGGGACGCCGTACGGATCAAGGGCGCCGGGGGAGAGGTCACCGCTCCCGCCGAGGTCACCGACGGTGTACGCCGGGGCGTGGTGAGCCTTCCGCACGGCTGGGGGCACGACCGGCCGGGCACCCGGATGAGCCACGCCGCGCTCGATCCCGGAGTCAACGTCAACCAGCTCCTCGACGGCTCGCTCCTCGACCCGCTGTCGGGCAACGCGGTCCTCAACGGAGTGCCCGTGGAGCTCGCGCGAGCAGGCGCAACGCTGTGACCTGGAGTTCTGCGCTTATTGCTCGCATGTCAACGTCTTGTTAACGCTTGTGGAGCCGCCCTAACGTCGTCGCACCGCCGGTGCCCTGGTGGGAGTTCAAGGGCGAACGTTAGGTATCCACATGTTGACCATCCTCGGCTTCGCCATGATCGCGACCTTCCTGGTCCTGATCATGATGAAGAAGATGTCGCCGATCGCGGCGCTCGTGCTGATCCCCGCTCTCTTCTGCGTCTTCGTAGGGAAGGGCGCCAAGCTCGGCGACTACGTCATCGAGGGGGTGGGCAACCTCGCGCCCACCGCCGCGATGCTCATGTTCGCCATCGTCTACTTCGGCCTCATGATCGACGTCGGCCTCTTCGACCCGATCGTCCGAGGCATCCTGAAGTTCTGCAAGGCCGACCCGCTGCGCATCGTCATCGGCACGGCCCTGCTCGCCGCGATCGTCTCGCTCGACGGCGACGGCTCCACCACCTTCATGATCACCGTCTCGGCGATGTACCCGCTGTACAAGCGCCTGAAGATGAGCCTCGTCGTCATGACCGGCGTCGCCGCCACCGCCAACGGTGTGATGAACACGCTGCCCTGGGGCGGCCCGACCGCCCGCGCCGCCACCGCGCTCAAGCTCGACGCGGGCGACATCTTCGTCCCGATGATCCCGGCGCTCGCCGTCGGTCTCCTCTTCGTCTTCGTCCTCGCCTACTTCCTCGGTCTGCGCGAGCGCAAGCGCCTCGGGGTGCTGAGCCTCGACGAGGTCCTGGAGCAGGACAAGATCGTCAAGGACGAGGAGCAGGAGCAGTCCGAGGAGACCGTGCTCGTCGGCGCGGGCGCCTCCGCCGCCGGCTCCGGCGACGACAAGGTCCGTACGACGAAGACCACCGGCGGCGCCGGCTCCGGCACGGACGCCGACCCCGAGGACGACGACGCCGACGACGTCCGCCTCCAGGGCCTGGACCCGAACCGCCCGACGCTGCGCCCCAAGCTGTACTGGTTCAACGCGCTGCTCACGGTCACGCTGCTCACCGCCATGATCATGGAGTGGCTGCCGATCCCGGTGCTGTTCATCCTCGGCGCCGCGCTCGCCCTGACGGTCAACTTCCCCCACATCCCCGACCAGAAGGCCCGGCTCGCCGCCCACGCCGACAACGTCCTCAACGTCTCCGGCATGGTCTTCGCCGCCGCCGTCTTCACCGGCGTCCTCCAGGGCACCGGCATGGTCGACTCCATGGCCAAGTGGATCGTCGACGGCATCCCCGAGGGCATGGGCCCGCACATGGCCCTCGTCACCGGCTTCCTGAGCCTGCCCCTCACGTACTTCATGTCCAACGACGGCTTCTACTTCGGTGTCCTGCCGGTCCTCGCCGAGGCCGGTGCCGCACACGGTGTCTCGCCCCTGGAGATCGCCCGCGCCTCCCTCGTCGGCCAGCCGCTGCACATGTCCAGCCCGCTCGTGCCCGCCGTCTACGTCCTCGTGGGCATGGCGAAGGTCGAGTTCGGCGACCACACCCGGTTCGTCGTGAAGTGGGCGGCGGTCACCTCGCTGGTCATCCTGGGCGCCGGAATCCTGATGGGCATCATCTGAGCCGACATCCGAGCCGACCGGCCCCGTCGGCCGAGTCAAGGAGGAACGTCATCGTGAGGCCCGGCAGGAATCGCGGCTGGCTGCTTCGTCTCGTCATCGCCTTCAGCTTCGCGCAGGGGGCGGTGTCGATGGCGCGGCCCGCCGTCTCCTACCGGGCCCTCGCGCTGGGCGCCGACGAGCGGGCGATCGGTGTGATCGCGGGGGGCTACGCCCTGCTCCCGCTGTTCGCCGCCGTCCCGCTCGGCCGCAGGACCGACCAGGGGCGGTGCGCGCCCCTGCTGCCCGTCGGTGTCGTTCTCATCGCCGGTGGCTGCGCCCTGAGCGGTCTGGCGAACTCCCTGGTGACGATGGCCGTCTGGAGCGGGGTGATGGGCCTCGGCCACCTCTCCTTCGTCATCGGCGCCCAGTCGCTGGTCGCCCGGCAGTCCGCGCCGCACGAACACGACCGCAACTTCGGCCACTTCACCATCGGCGCCTCCCTCGGCCAGCTGATCGGCCCGGTCGCCGCGGGCGCCGTCATCGGCGGCCCGGACATGGCACGGACCAGCGCCCTGGCGCTGGTGGTGGCCGGCGCGGGGGCGGCGGTCGCGTTCACCTCGCTGTGGCGCATAGAGCGCCCCGTGGACCCCGAGTCCCGCACCGAGCAGGGCGACCGGGTCCCCGTGCACCGCATCCTGCGCACCAGAGGAGTGCCCGGCGGCATCCTCATCAGCCTCGCGGTGCTGTCGGCGACCGACATCCTGACCGCCTACCTCCCGGTCGTCGGGGAGGACCGGGGCATCGCGCCGTCCGTCATCGGCCTCCTGCTGAGTCTGCGCGCCGCCGCCACCATCGCCTGCCGTCTGGTGATGACACCCATGCTGCGGTGGCTCGGCCGGACCGCCCTGCTCACCGTGACCTGTGTGCTCGGGGCCGTACTGTGCGCGGGGCTCGCGGTGCCGGTGCCCGTGTGGGCGCTGGCCCTGATGCTCGCCGCGCTCGGCTTCTGCCTCGGGGTCGGGCAGCCGCTGTCCATGACGACGGTCGTGCACGCCGCCCCGGACGCGGCCCGCTCCACCGCCCTCGCGCTCCGGCTCACGGGCAACCGGCTCGGGCAGGTCGCGGCGCCGGCCGCGGCGGGTCTGGTCGCAGGTGTCGCGGGAGTGGCCGCGCCGTTCGTGATGCTCGGCGCGCTGCTGCTGGTGTCGTCGGGGATCGCCCTGCGCTCCCCGGTCGCCCCGGCCCGGAGGAGCGGAGGGAAGGAGCGTTCCGCCGGGCGGCGCGGCTCCCGGATCGGGGCGGTCTTGAGCCGGAAGAGGGACATCTGACGGTGCGTGAGGCGCGGCTCCCGCCGTCTTCCCCGTGATGTGACAGAGAGTCAGGTGAAAGCGTGATTTGTATGACAATCACCTGACTCGGAGGTCTTGCATGTCCACCTCGTCCCGCCCCCGCCGCGCCGGAGCACGCGCGAGTGCCGCCGTCCTCGCGACGCTCACCGCCATGGGAGCCACCATGATCTCGGCACCGGCCGCCGTCGCGGCGCCGGGCGACCCCGACGTCAAGATCCACCGGGTGGGCTTCCCGTTCAGCAACCAGCGCCACCAGCCGAACGTCTGCGACTTCTATCTGGCCGCGTTCAACTTCCGCGCGGGACAGAGCATCGCCTGGAGCATCGACAAGCTGCCGCCCGCCGCGGTCCCCAACCCCGTCGCCGAGGGCGCCATCGCGCTGGCGGACGACGGCAGCGGCTACACCCCGCCGGTGACCCCCGAGGGTGCCGTGCGTTTCCAGGAGGGCGACTACCGGCTGACCTGGCGGATCGTCGGCGAGACGGCCGCGCCCAAGTTCAAGGACTTCAACGTGAACTGCCCCGTCGCGCCCAACGGCGGCCCGCCGGCCGGCGGCGGTGGCCTCGCCATGACCAAGGACTTCTCCCCGGTCGTCGGGACGGCCGCCGTGGGCCTCGCCGCGGTGGGCGGGGTCGCCTATCTGCGGCTGCGCCGTCGTCGCGCCGATGGCGCCGCGTAGAGGCGCCCCGCGGCCCTGGCACCGGACGCGCGCCTACCGCCTCACCCGGACGATCGTGCTGACCGTCGTGCTGGTGGTGAGCGTCGCGAACTGGGCGAAGGACGAGGAGCGGGGCGGCCCGCACGGGGCCGACCTCGCCGGGGCCCAGGGGGCGCGCGATGCGGGGACATCGCGTGCTCCGGCGCCCTGGTACTCCCCACCCCCGCGCCCCACGCCGTCGCCCACGGCACGTCCCACGACGGCGACCACGCCCCCCACACCACCGGACGCGACCACGGAACCCG
Organism: Streptomyces sp. MA5143a; assembly: GCF_900290235.1. Lineage (GTDB taxonomy): Bacteria > Actinomycetota > Actinomycetes > Streptomycetales > Streptomycetaceae > Streptomyces. The sequence continues at coordinate 99,234 of NZ_OLMK01000021.1, read as the reverse complement.
GGGTGCCTTCGGGGACCGGGATGCCGTCGAAGGCCGGGTCCGCGCCTGGGATGCCGTCCGGGGCCGGGGCGGCGCCCGGCGGGCGTCCGGGGGAGGGTGCCGCGTCGGCGGCGGGAGGCGCGGTGGCCTCCGGGAGGCCTGACGGGGCCGGTGGACCGGGGGTGCCCGGATCGCCTTCGAGGGCGACGGCCCGCCCCACCACCGACCCGTCGGCGAAGCCGGGCGGCCCCGCCGGGCCCCGACCGCTTGCGCACTCGCCGGCGAAGACCGTCAGCATCCCCTACCTCGGTATCAAGGCCCCGGTCGTGGAACTCCGCCTCGACCGCGAGGGGCGGCTGCCCGCACCGCCGGACGCCAGCCCGAAGCTGGTCGGCTGGTACGCGGCGGGCCCCGCGCCCGGTGGCCCCGGTACGGCGGTCGTGGTCGGCCATCGCGACACCCGGACGGGACCGGCCGTGTTCGCCGCGCTGGACATGGTCGAACGCGGCCGTGTCGTCGAGGTCCGACGCGCCGACGGCCGTACCGCCGTCTACACGGTGGACGCCGTGAAGACGTACGAGAAGGCCCACTTCCCCAACGAGCTCGTCTACGGCACCCGGAACCGCCCCGAGCTGCGCCTGATCACCTGCGGCGGGGTGTACGACCGGAGGAAGGGCTACGCCAGCAACGTCGTCGTCTTCGCCCACCTCACGGACGTCCGAGGCGCCGCGGGAAGGGGGTGATCGGGGCCCGCGCGGAGGCGGCAACCGGCACCAGGCACAGAGGGGACCGGGGCGCGGGGAGTTGGGGGGCGGCTTCTCGGCGGCTTCGGGGGCGTACGGGCGCACGCTCGGTCCGGCTCCGGCGCGGCCGACGTCCCGGAGTCGGCGGTTCCGTTACAGGTGTGGGCATGACCTCGAACCCCGCCCGTACCCGGCGCCCCGCCCTCGCCCGGCACCTCATCCGCCCCCGCGTCGCCCTCGCGGCGGCCGCCTGCCTGCTCGCCGTCGGGGCCCCGACGGCGTACGCCACCCTCGCCGACGACGTCTCCTCCGGTCCCGTCGTGGCGCCCGGGCGCGGGGCCCCGTACATCGAGACCCGGCTGTTCTTCGGCACGGAGCGGCCCGACGGCGGACCGGCCGTCACCGACGAGGAGTTCATGGACTTCGTCGATCAGGAGGTCACACCCGGCTTCCCGGACGGGCTCACCGTGCAGCAGGGGCGCGGCCAGTGGCGGGACGCGAACGGCGTCATCGAGACGGAACGGTCGTACGAGCTGACCCTGCTGTACCCGGTGTCGGCCGCCACCGCCGGCCACCGGAAGATCGAGGAGATCCGCGTCGACTACCGGAAGGCCTTCGGCCAGGAGGCGGTGGCCAGGGTGGACGACCGTACACGCGTCGACTTCTGAGGCGGACCCTCGGACGGGGCGCGGACGGGGCGCGGGCGGGGCGGTCGTCACAGCCCTCCGCTCTGGTGCCGGAAAACTATCAGAGCTAGTTTTTGGTGCGGACCACTCGGCGGCGCAGCGGAAGGCACCACGATGAAGGCACACGACGGCATGTACATCGGCGGCGACTGGCGGCCCGCCGCCGGCACCGACACGATCGAGGTGGTGAACCCGGCCGACGAGCAGGTGATCGGCCGGGTCCCCGCCGGCACCGCCGAGGACGTCGACGCCGCCGTACGCGCCGCACGGGCGGCCCTGCCGGGTTGGGCCGCCACGCCGCCCGCCGAGCGCGGCGGGGTGATCGGCGCGCTGCGGGACGCGCTCGCCGCGCGCCGGGAGGAGATCGCCGAGACGGTGACGGCGGAGCTCGGCTCGCCGCTGCCGTTCTCCCAGAAGGTGCACGCCGACCTGCCGATCACGGTCGCGGGCTCGTACGCCGAACTCGCCGCGACGCAACGCTTCGAGGAGAGGGTCGGCAACTCGACCGTGTTCCACGAGCCCATCGGCGTCGTCGGCGCGATCACCCCCTGGAACTACCCGCTGCACCAGATCGTCGCCAAGGTCGCCCCGGCGCTCGCGGCGGGCTGCACGGTCGTCCTGAAGCCCGCCGAGGACACCCCGCTCGTCGCCCAGCTGTTCGCGGAGGCCGTGCACGAGGCGGGGGTGCCCGCAGGGGTGTTCAACCTGGTCACCGGTCTCGGCGCGGTCGCCGGGCAGGCACTCGCCGCGCACGACGGCGTCGACATGGTGTCCTTCACCGGCTCCACGGCCGTCGGCCGCGGCATCGGCGCCACCGCGGGCGCGGCGATCAAGCGGGTGGCCCTGGAGCTCGGCGGCAAGTCCGCCAACGTCATCCTCCCGAGCGCCGACCTCGCCAAGGCCGTCAACGTCGGCGTCGCCAACGTCATGTCCAACTCGGGCCAGACGTGCAGCGCCTGGACCCGGATGCTGGTGCATGCCTCCCAGTACGAGGAGGCGGTCGAGCTGGCCGCGACCGCCGCCGCGAAGTACGGCGAGCGCCTCGGCCCGCTCGTCAGCTCCAAGCAGCGGGACCGGGTGCGCGGATACATCGAGAAGGGTCTCGCCGAGGGCGCCCGGCCGGCCGCCGGAGGCCCCGAATCCCCGCGCGAGCAGGGCTACTTCGTGAGCCCCACCGTCCTGGCCGACGTGACCCCCGAGATGACCGTCGCCCAGGAGGAGATCTTCGGCCCCGTGCTGTGCGTCCTCCGCTACGAGGACGAGGAGGACGCCCTGCGCATCGCCAACGGCACGGTGTACGGGCTCGCCGGTGCCGTCTGGGCCGCCGACGAGGCCGAGGCGGTCGCCTTCGCCCGCCGCATGGACACCGGCCAGGTCGACATCAACGGCGGCCGCTTCAACCCGCGGGCACCCTTCGGTGGCTACAAGCAGTCGGGGGTCGGCCGTGAACTCGGCGCCCACGGTCTGGCCGAATACCTCCAGACCAAGTCCCTCCAGTTCTAGCCTCCCGTTCTGGTCCCTCCAGTTCTGGTCCCTCCAGTTCCGGTCCCGCCGGCGGGCGCCCCCGCCCGCTGCCGTTGCCGTCGCCCGTTGCCATCGCCCTGGGAGAGTCGTTCCGTCATGACCGTTCGAGCCGCCGTACTGCCCGCCGTCGGGGCGCCGTTGGAGATCGCCGAGATCGAGCTGCCGGAGCCCGGTCCCGGCCAGGTCCGGGTGCGGCTCGCCGCCGCCGGGGTCTGTCACTCCGACCTGTCGCTGTCCGACGGGACGATGCGGGTGCCGGTGCCCGCCGTGCTGGGCCACGAGGGCGCGGGGACGGTACTGGCCGTGGGGGAGGGGGTCACCCATGTCTCGCCCGGCGCCGGTGTCGTCCTCAACTGGGCCCCGTCCTGCGGGAGTTGCCATGCCTGCTCGCTCGGGGAGGTGTGGCTGTGCGCGAACGCGCTGGCCGGCGTCGGCGACGTGTACGCCCGCCGCGCCTCCGACGGCACGGACCTCCACCCCGGCCTGAACGTGGCGGCGTTCGCGGAGGAGACGGTGGTGGCCGCCGGGTGCGTGCTCCCCGCCCCGGACGGCATTCCGCTCACCGACGCGGCGCTCCTCGGCTGCGCCGTCCTGACCGGGTACGGGGCGGTGCACCACTCGGCGCGGGTGCGGGAGGGCGAGACCGTCGCCGTGTTCGGCGCGGGCGGAGTGGGCCTCGCGGCGCTCCAGGCGGCGCGGATCGCGGGCGCGTCACGCATCGTGGCGGTGGACGTCTCCCCGGCGAAGGAGGAGCTGGCGCGAGCGGCCGGGGCCACGGACTTCGTCGTCGCCTCCGAGGACACCGCCCGCGAGATCCGGGCGCTGACCGGGAAGCAGGGGGTCGATGTCGCCGTGGAGTGCGTGGGGCGGGCGGTGACGATCCGTACGGCCTGGGAGTCCACGCGGCGGGGCGGGCGCACGACGGTCGTGGGGATCGGCGGCAAGGAACAGCAGGTCACCTTCAACGCGCTGGAGATCTTCCACTGGGGCCGCACCCTGTCCGGCTGCGTGTACGGCAACTCCGACCCGGCACGGGACCTGCCGGCCCTGGCCGACCATGTCCGGGCCGGCCGCCTCGACCTCGGCGCACTGGTCACGGACCGCATCTCGCTGGACGACATCCCGGCAGCCTTCGACAACATGCGCGCGGGCAAGGGGGGTCGGGCGGTAGTGACGTTCTGACCTGCGTACGCACGGTGCGGGCGCGTCGGGCCGCAGGCCCAGGCCTCCAGGGGCACGGGTAACTGCGCGAGAAACCACGACGCTCCCGCACCCGCCGCACCGGCCACACCCGCCGCACTGGCCACACCCGCGCGCACCCTCCGAGTCATGAGGCGCCCCGGAACGGAACCCACCCGTGCACAACCGTTGACCGACATACCGTCCGGTCAGTACGTTCCCGGGAACGTCCCCGCACCCATCGGAGTGTGCACGCATGGACACCGCTCCTTCTCCCCGTCCCCCGCAGCCCGACCCCCGCCACCGCCGCAAGGTCGCCACCGCCGCGGCCCTCGCCTCGGCGGTCGAGTGGTACGACTACTTCGTCTTCGGCATAGCCGCGGCCCTCGTCCTCGGCGACCTCTACTTCCCCGCCGGCAGCTCCTCCGCGGGCGTCCTCGCCGCGTTCGCCACCTTCGCCGTCGGCTTCCTCGCCCGCCCCCTCGGCGGCATCGTCGCCGGTCACCTCGGTGACAAACGCGGCCGCAAGCCGATGCTGGTCCTGGCCCTCACCCTGATGGGCCTCGCCACCACCGGCATCGGTCTCCTCCCCACGTACGAGACGATCGGGATCGCCGCTCCGGTCCTGCTCGTCCTTTTCCGGGTCGCCCAGGGCGTCGCCGTCGGCGCTCAGTGGGGCGGCGCGATGCTGCTCGCCACCGAGTACGCCCCCGAGGGCAAGCGCGGGGTGTACGGCAGCTTCGTGCAGCTCGGCGTGCCGATCGGCGTGGTGAGCGCCAACACGATGTTCCTCGTGGTGGGCGCGACCACCGACGACGCGGCGTTCACCGCCTGGGGCTGGCGCGTGCCCTTCCTGGTCGGCCTGTTCGTCCTCGGCCTCGCCTGGTACATCCACCGCCACGTGGAGGAGACCCCCGAGTTCCGGGCGGCGGAACGGAAACTGACGGAGCGGGAGAGGGGTGAGAAGAGCTCCCCGCTCAGGACGATCCTGCGCGGTCACCTCGGCACGGTCTTCCTCGCCGGTGGATCCTTCGCCGTGAACACCGCGACGTTCTACATCCTCATCACCGGCGTCCTCGACTACACCACCCGTGAACTCGACATGAGGCGCGGCGCCGTCCTCGCCGTCTCGCTGTGCGTCAGCCTCACCCAGCTCGTGCTGATCCCCGCCGCCGCGGCCCTCTCCGACCGGGTCGGCCGGATCCGGATCTACGCGTTCGGCGCGGCCGGCATCGCCCTGTGGGCCGTGCCGCTGTTCCTGCTCATCGACACCCGCTCCCTGGTGTGGCTGGCCGTCGGCACGTTCGTCGCCAGCTGCTTCCTCAGCATCATGTACGGGCCGCAGGCCGCCCTGTTCGCGGAGCTGTTCACACCCGAGATGCGGTACACGGGTGCCTCGCTCGGCTACCAGATCGCGGCGGTCCTCGGCGGCGGCCTCGCGCCGTTCCTGATGGTGCTGCTGCTGGAGGCCACCGGCACGTCGATGGCGGTGTCCGCGTACATCATCGTGCTCTCGGTGGTGGCGCTCCTGTCGATCAGGGTCCTCGCCCGGCGGGCGAGTGCGCGCACCGAGCCGACCCCCCGGGCGGAGCCGGCGGAACAGGTCGGTTAGCCACGTCGGCTAAGAGGTCCGATCGCGCTCGGACCGTGGCTCCGGACCGTGTCCGGAGCCACGGTCACCGCGACGTCCGTCACCCCGGCCCCGGCCCCGGTCCCGGCCCGCGGCCGGGACACCGCCACACCCGCCAGGCACAGCGCGCCACCGGCCAGGGTGAGCGGCCCCGGCACCTCGCCCAGCGCCAGCCATGACATGAGGACGACCAGCGCGGGCACGGCGTACGTGGTGGCGCCCATCCGGCTCGCGGTCGTACGGGACAGGGCGTACGCCCAGGTCGTGAACGCCAGCGCGGTCGGGAAGACGCCCAGGTAGACCATGTTGAGGGTCGCGGACAGCGGCGCGTCGGCCGCGTCCCGCACCAGTTGCCCGGCGAACGGCAGGCACAACACGGCGCCGACGAGACAGCCTAAGGTGGTCACCTGGAGGGCGCTCGCCGAGCCCAGCGCGGGCTTCTGCGCGACCACGCCGCCCGCGTACGCCACCGCCGCGAGCACGCACAGCACGACGCCCAGCACCGACGCTCCGCCCTCGCCGGACATCGACAACCCCACCGCGACGGCGCCCGCGAACGACACCGCCATGCCCGCGAGCAGCCGGGGCGGCATCGGATCGCCCAGCAGACGGGCGCCGAGCAGGGCGATCAGGATGGGGCCGATGTTGACGACCAGCGCGGCCGTACCCGCGTCGACCTGCTGCTCGCCCCAGTTCAGGGCGACCATGTAGAACCCGAACCAGAGCGCCCCGGACACCGCGATCCCCCGCCACGCGGCCCGTGGCGGCAGGCCCTCCCGCCGTACCGCCCAGATCAGCCCGAGCGCCACCGCCCCGGCCCCGAGCCGGCCCAGCGCCAGCGCCCCCGGCGAGTACGCCTGCCCGGCGCTGCGGATGGACACGAAGGCGGACGCCCACAGCACGACGGTCACGAGGGCGGCCCCACCGGCGAGGAGCTCGGCACGACGGACGGGACGGACCCGGGAGTTCTCAGCCATGCCCCGAGGCTAGGCGGGCCGCCGCACGGGGGCTCGCGATTTTCGGACGCCGAGCTCGGAGGGTCCTAGGACCCCTGTCGGACGACCCGCTCGTACTGTGCCGCCAGGCCCTCCAGCAGCGCGTTCAGGCCCGCTTCGAACGCCCGCTCGTCCACCTTCTCCTGCTGTTCGGCCAGCAGATGCGCCTGGCCGAGATGCGGGTAGTCCGCCGGGTCGTACGCGCTCTCGTCGTCCACGAAACCCCCGGCGAACGACCCGAGGGCGGACCCCATGATGAAGTACCGCATCAGCGCCCCGATGGACGTGGCCTGCGCCGCGGGCCACCCCGCGTCGACCATGGCGCCGAAGACCGCGTCGGCGACCCGCAGCCCGGCGGGCCGCCGTCCGGGCCCCCGTGCGAGGACGGGCACGATGTTCGGATGGACGCGCAGGGCGCCGCGGTAGGAGAGCGCCCAGTCGTGCAGCGCGGTACGCCAGTCGCGTCCGTCCTCGAACATCGACAGGTCGACCTGGGCGCTCACCGAGTCCGCCACCGCCTCCAGGATCTGGTCCTTGGTGCGGAAGTGGTTGTAGAGCGAGGGCCCGCTCACCCCCAGCTCGGCCGCGAGCCGCCGGGTGGACAGGGCCGCCAGCCCCTCCGCGTCGACCAGATGCCGTGCCGTCTCCACGATGCGGTCGGTGCTCAGCAGGGGCTTGCGCGGTCGGGCCATGGCGCACATAGTAGGGGTGCGCCATTAAACTAGCAGTGATAATTAAAGGAGGGGTGAGCCGCCGTGAACCTGGAGCTCAGCGAGGAGCAGACCGCCGTCCGCCGACTCGCCCGGGACTTCGTGGAGCGCGAGATCGCCCCGCACGTCGTGGACTGGGACCGCGCCGAGAGCGTCGACCGTTCGATCGTGAAGAAGCTCGGCGAGGTCGGCTTCCTGGGGCTCACCGTCGACGAGGACTACGGCGGCTGCGGCGGTGACCACCTCGCGTACTGCCTGGTCACCGAGGAACTCGGCCGCGGTGACTCCTCGGTGCGCGGCATCGTCTCCGTCTCCCTCGGTCTGGTCGCCAAGACGATCGCGGCCTGGGGGAGCGAGGAGCAGAAGAGGCGCTGGCTGCCGGGGCTGACGGCGGGGGAGTATGTCGGCTGCTTCGGCCTCACCGAGCCCGGTACCGGCTCCGACGCCGGCAACCTCGCCACCCGCGCGGTCCGCGACGGCGACGACTACGTCCTCGACGGCACCAAGATGTTCATCACCAACGGCACCTGGGCCGATGTCGTCCTCCTCTTCGCCCGCTCCACCGACGCCCCCGGCCACCAGGGCGTCACCGCGTTCCTCGTCCCCACCGACACCCCCGGCCTGACCCGCCGCACCGTCCACGGCAAGCTGGGCCTGCGCGGCCAGGCCACCGCCGAACTGGTCCTGGACGGTGTCCGCGTCCCCGCCTCCGCGATGCTCGGCCCCGAGGGCAAGGGCTTCGGCGTCGCCATGTCGGCGCTAGCCAAGGGCCGGATGTCGGTCGCCGCGGGCTGCGTCGGCATCGCCCAGGCCGCACTCGACGCGGCGGTCCGGTACGCGGGCGAGCGCGAGCAGTTCGGCCGGTCGATCGCCCACCACCAGCTCGTCCAGGAACTCCTCAGCGACATAGCGGTCGACGTGGACGCCGCCCGGCTGCTGACCTGGCGCGTCGCCGACCTCGTCGACCGGGGCCTGCCCTTCGCCACCGAGGCGAGCAAGGCCAAGCTGTTCGCCTCCGAGGCCGCCGTCCGCGCCGCGAACAACGCCCTCCAGGTCTTCGGCGGCTATGGCTACATCGACGAGTACCCGGTCGGCAAACTCCTGCGCGACGCCCGCGTGATGACCCTGTACGAGGGCACCAGCCAGATCCAGAAACTCCTCATCGGGCGGGCACTGACCGGGGTGTCGGCGTTCTGAGCGCCGGGGCGGCAGGGGTTCTGAGTACCGGGAGCGGTCCCGGACTGAGTATCCGCGCGGATGTGGCACGCCCCACATCCGTCGACCCTGGTCCCCATGAGTGAGACACCGGTCAAGCAGCAGAACACGGCCGCCTTCTACGGGCAGGCCGTCGCGTCGTTCGCCGTCGCCATGGCGGCCACCGGCGTCGGCATCTACAACCTGGACGCCGACGTCTGGGTCCGCGCCTTCCTCGCCATCGCGGTCCTGTACCTCGTGACCTCGGCGTTCACCCTGTCCAAGGTGATCCGCGACCGGCAGGAGGCCGGGCAGATCGTCAGCCGGGTCGACCAGGCCAGGCTGGAGAAACTCCTCGCCGAGCACGACCCCTTCGAGAAACTCTGACGCCCCTCACCGCCGTGCACGCCCAACGCCGGCCACCCGCCCCCACATGGTCGCGTCCCCGCCCGCTCACCCCGCTGAGCGGGCACTCTAAGCGCTCGCTCACCCTCGGCGGTATGGTGGTGCCCAGCCACGGGAAGGGGCGAACGATCGATGAGTACGGCGGAGGAGACGGCCGGCGGCGAGCCGCAGCCGTGGGGCGAGGTCAGCCCGGACGCGGCCCGACGGCTGCTGGTGGCCGCTGTGGAGGCCTTCGCCGAACGCGGCTACCACGCCACGACCACCCGTGACATCGCGGGCCGCGCCGGCATGAGCCCGGCCGCGCTCTACATCCACTACAAGACCAAGGAAGAGCTGCTCCACCGGATCAGCCGCATCGGCCACGAGAAGGCCCTCGACGTCCTGCGCACCGCCGCCGACTCCGAGGGCACCCCGGCCGACCGCCTCGCCGAGGCCGTCCGCTCCTTCGTCCGCTGGCACGCCGGGCAGCACACCGTCGCCCGTGTCGTGCAGTACGAACTCGACGCGCTGGGCCCCGAAGCCCGCGCCGAGATCGTCGCCCTGCGCCGCCAGAACGACGCCGCGGTCCGCCGGATCATCCAGGACGGCGTCGCCGCCGGCGACTTCGACGTGCCCGACGTCAAGGGCACCACGGTGGCCGTCCTCTCCCTGTGCATCGACGTGGCCCGCTGGTTCAACGTCAACGGCCCGCGCACCCCCGACGAGGTGGGCGCCCTCTACGCCGACCTCGTCCTGCGCATGGTGCGCGCCACGAAGTAGGTCGATGGTGCGCGCCACGAAGTAGGTCGTAGGGGCCGCGGCCGTGGAGGGCGGGGGAGCGGTCTTCGCGGAGGACTGGCGCATCCCGCGCCCCGCTCTCGGACGACGTCCTCGCGACCGCGGCCACATGACCGTCGGCATGGTTCGGCCTCCTCTCCGAAACATTCGAAGAGTATGGATCGGGCTTTTGATCTTCGCATTTCGAGACCTTGGGGAAAGTATTTCCTCCGGGTGGCATCAACCCTCTCTGAGCAGCTAGTACGGCATTTCCTCGGTCCATTTCGTCGGGCGAATGTTTCGGGATCATTGCCGAAACCGTTGACAGTTGACAGGGGCAGTTCAACACTCCCCCGTAACAGGGCCCCACGAGAGGGAGGAAGCACGCCAGATGAACGACGCACCCGCACCCGTGCCCGGCACCCCCAGCCGCAGGCTGTTCCTCGGCGGCGTCGGCGCCACGGCGCTGGCCGCCGCGACCACGCTCACACTGCCCGGCACCGCCCACGCCGACACGGTCGTCACCAGCAACCAGACCGGTACCAACAGCGGCTTCTACTACTCGTTCTGGACCGACTCCCCGGGGTCCGTCTCCATGACGCTGGCCAACGGAGGCGCCTACCGGACCTCCTGGCGCAACACCGGCAACTTCGTCTGCGGCAAGGGCTGGAGCAACGGCTCCCGCAGGACGGTGACCTACTCGGGCAGCTTCAACCCGTCGGGCAACGCGTACCTGTGTCTCTACGGCTGGACGTCGAACCCGCTCGTCGAGTACTACATCGTCGACAACTGGGGCACCTACCGGCCCACGGGCACCTACCGGGGCACGGTCAACAGCGACGGCGGCACGTACGACATCTACCGGACGACGCGGTACAACGCCCCGTCCGTCGAGGGCAACCGCACCTTCGACCAGTACTGGAGCGTCCGTCAGCAGAGGCGGACCGGCGGCAGCATCACCACAGGCAACCACTTCGACGCCTGGGGCCGCGCCGGGATGCCCCTGGGCAACTTCCGCTACTACATGATCATGGCGACGGAGGGCTACCAGAGCAGCGGCAACTCCAGCATCACGGTCGGCGGTTGATGATGACTGCTCCGTTCCAGGCCCGGTCGTCGGCACATCCGTCGGCGCGGCCCTCCCGACGCCGGTCCTCACGTTCCCTGGTGGCGCTCCCGGCCGCCGTCGTGATGGCCGCCGTGGGCGCCCTCACCGCCGGCACCGCCGCACCGGCGGGGGCCGTCGGGGCCGCCGCCTGCAACGGGTACGTCGGACTCACCTTCGACGACGGCCCGACCGGCAACACCTCGGCCCTGCTCAACGCGCTGCGCCAGAACGGGCTGCGGGCCACGATGTTCAACACGGGCCAGAACGCGGCGGCGAACCCGGCCCAGGTCCGCGCCCAGGTCTCGGCCGGGATGTGGGTGGCCAACCACAGCTACACGCACCCGTATCTGACCCGGCTCTCCACGGCACAGATCGACTCGGAGCTCGCCCGCACCCAGCAGGCCGTCGCGAACGCGGGCGGCGGCACTCCGCAGTTGTTCCGGCCGCCGTACGGGGACACCAACGCGACGGTGAAGTCCGTCGCGGCCAGGCGCGGTCTGACCGAGATCCTGTGGAACGTCGACTCGCAGGACTGGAACAACGCCAGTGCGGACGCGATCGTGCAGTCCGTCGGCCGGCTCACCAACGGGCAGGTCATCCTCATGCACGACGGGCCCGCGAACACGCGTGCGGCGATCCCGCGCATCGCGCAGACGCTGGCCGCCCGCGGCCTGTGCGCCGGGCGGATCTCGCCCCAGACCGGACGCGCCGTGGCTCCCTGAGCCCGGTGACGGCGGTCCGCCCCGGTGGGCCATGCCCGACCGGTGCGCACTGCGGTACCCGTGGCGCGGCGGTCTCTCACCTCCGCCGCGCCATCACCGGCCGGACGGCCGCCTCACCGCCCCGGCAAGGCCGTGTCACCGGCTCGGCAGCGCCCGGCGCCCGCTCAGAAGTAGAAGCGCGACACGGACTCCGCCACGCACACCGGCTTGTCCCCGCCCTCACGCTCCACCACCACCGCGGCGGTCACCTGCACACCGCCGCCGACCTCCGTGACGTCCTGGAGGGTCGCCGTCGCCCGCAGCCGGGAGCCCACGGGGACGGGCGCGGGGAAGCGCACCTTGTTGGTGCCGTAGTTGACGCCCATCTTCACGTTGTCGACCTTGAGCACCTGAGGCACGAACAACGGCAGCAGCGACAGGGTCAGATAACCGTGGGCGATCGTCGTGCCGAAGGGGCCCGCGGCCGCCTTCTCCGGGTCGACGTGGATCCACTGGTGGTCGCCGGTGGCCTCCGCGAACAGGTCGATCCGCTTCTGGTCGACCTCCAGCCAGTCGCTGTGCCCCAGCTGCTCGCCCACCGCCGCCTTCAGCTCCTCGGCGGACGTGAAGATCCTCGGCTCTGCCATGTCCCGGCCTCCCGCATCCCGGATGCCACCGCATCCGCGTCAACCCTGTCCCATATGCCTAAGCAACTGCTTAGCATGGTCGGGCGGGCGGCTCCTGTCAACGGACGGCGGCGCCGCCCGGGGTCGGTAGGCTCGGAGGGGTGCCCCAGATTCCTGAGAAGATCCACGAGTTGACCGTCGGCCAGCTGTCCGCCCGTAGCGGTGCCGCCGTCTCGGCCCTGCACTTCTACGAGTCCAAGGGGCTGATCAGCAGCCGCCGCACTTCGGGCAACCAACGCCGCTACAGCCGGGACACCCTGCGTCGCGTCGCCTTCGTCCGGGCCGCGCAGCGGGTCGGCATCCCGCTCGCCACGATCCGTGAGGCGCTCGCCGAGCTGCCCGAGGAGCGCACGCCCACCCGGGAGGACTGGGCGCATCTGTCCGAGGCCTGGCGCTCCGAGCTCGACGAGCGGATCAAGCAGCTCAACCGCCTCCGCGACCACCTCACCGACTGCATCGGCTGCGGCTGTCTGTCCCTGGCCACCTGTGTGCTGTCCAACCCCGACGACGCCTTCGGCGAACGGCAGACCGGCTCCCGGCTCATGGTCGAGCACCGGACCGCCCCGACGACCGAGCCGCGCGGTGGCACGGCCGCCGAGTAGCGCCCCGAAGCCCCCGTGGGTCCGCGGCCCCCGGGGACCCGCAGCCCCCGGGGACCCGAAGTACCAGCAGGCCTGCTCACTCGTACTCGGTGCCGCCCTTGCGGGTCAGATACGCCGGGCTGACCGCCTTCGCGATGGCCCGTCCGCCCGTCACAGGGCTGTACCGCTCGACGGCCGGCCGGATCACCACGCCCTCGCGCAGATGCATCTCCCGCCCGGAGACGGTCTCCCGTCCCGTGGCGACCTCCAGCACCCGGTCGACGGCGTAGGGGCCCTCGTACAGACGCGGTACAAGGGGGAGTTCACCGTGGAGCAGGTCGGTCAGCTCCACGGTGTCCAGCCAGCGGACCCGGCCGTCGATCTCCGCGGAGACGTCGAACACGGCGTAACCGAGGCTCTCGCGGCGGCCGTCGGCGCCGTAGGTCAGGTCCTGCACCCCGGCGCCGTACACCTCGCCGAAGACGCCGACCCGGCGCGCGCCGAGCCGCTGGGCGAGCCGGGCCGCGACCTCCGGGACCCCGTGGCCGTGGACGGCACGCCAGTACAGGTTGCGCGGATCCTCCTTCAGCGCGAGGGACTTGCCGCCGAAGCCCTTGGAGGAGACCTGGACACGGCCGTCCTCGGCGAGATACGTCATCAGGCAGGCCGAGCCGTGCAGCTTCTCGGTGAGGACCACCGGTTCGCCGGGCGTGAAGATGTCCGGGTAGCGCTGGATGTTCTCGATGTCGACCCAGGGCAGCAGATCCGGCGCGGACTCGACCTCGCCGCTCATCGTGGGCGGGATCGGCGGCACCCACTTGACGATGCCGAGCCGCTCCGCGAAGTCGGTGCCCTCGGCGACGGCCGCCGTCAGATCCACGTCGGCCAGCGCCTTCGGCCGGCACACGATGCCCTGTGACAGCTCGCCCCGCAGCCGTACGGCCTTCACCCGGTCCGCCCCGGAGCCGGCCAGCCGTCCGGTGAGCCCCAGCTCCTCGATCAGAGCGGCCGGGAGCACGGACTGCTCCGGGATGTAGACGGCGGTGTCACCGGTGCGGAAGGCTCCCTTCGCCACGACGGCGCGATACAGGCCCACCTGGGCCAGTTCCAGGGCGTCGGCGTTGGGGTGTTCATGGATCGTCAGCACTTCGGCGGTGACGCGCAGCGTCGACATCGGGCACTCCTCGGGCGCTCAGCTCGGTTTCATCGACCCCAACTGTCCTTACCGGAAAGGGGTGGAGCGACGTAATTTGCTACTGATAAGGTCACGCGCCGCGGAGCGCCGGGCCCGGTACGAAGAGGAACGTCGATGAGCGTCGTCATTTGTTCGCTGAAGTGGGAGAGCGCCCGCTCGGGGGCGCAGCGGGTCAGCTACGACCCGGACGGGTACCACCTGGTGCGCTTCCCCTACGGCGTGTCGGAGGAGTCGTACGACCCGTGGAACATGCACGATCCGGCCAACGGCGGTGACACCCCGTCGGAGTTCCCCGACCCGCGCTCCGGGCTGATCTGGCCGAGCCACGACGGCTGGGGGGTGCTCTCCGCGATGGTGTTCTGGGAGGCGGACCCGAAGACGCTGGAGTACCGGGCCCGCTTCGTGCGCGACCCGCTGGACATGACCGACAAGCGGTACGACTCCACGGCCACCACCGACAGCGCGCTCACCCGGGGCGGGCAGTTCCGCACGTATCTGTGGCAGATGTTCGTGAGCAAGGGCACACCCATCGGCCTGAAGGTGTCGGCGCGTGGGCGGGGGGACACCAGACGCTCCACGCCGCTCACCCTCGCCGAGTTCAAGCTCGCCATCCACACCGATGTCCAGGAGCCGTAGTCGACGGCACCGGCCCCCGGGGGCCGCGGTCCCCGGCGCGGAGCCCGCACACGGTGGGCGTCAGGCCGTAACGGCACGGGGGTGCGGCATCCCCGGCGCACCCCCGCCGTGCTACGCCGACACGAGCATCCGAACGCGCCTGGTGCCGGCCAGGGCCTCGGGTGTCAGTACCGGTCGCGGCACCACGATTCCGCACTCCGTGCAGACCGGGCCCGCGGACGGTTCATGGGCCAGGTCGTACTTCCAGACGAGGCGCTCGCCGTCGCACACCGGGCAGGTCGAGCCCGGTTCGCGCTCCAGCGCGGCGATCAGCCGGCGCAGCACCTCCGCGAGGGGTTCGTCGGGGTGGACCTTCGGGTCGTCGCACCAGGCGACGCCGAAACCGCCCCAGGTCAGCCGGTGCCAGTCGTCGACACTGCCCGGCCTGCGCAGCCCGTCGTGCTTCTCCTTCTTACGGCGCTGCGCGAACTGCACTTCGTAGTCGAGCCAGACGGAGCGGGCCTCCTCCAACTCGTCCAGTGCGGCCACGAGCCGCGCTGGATCGGGGTTGCGGTCCTCGGGACCGAACCCGGCCCGGGAACACAAGTGGTCCCAGGTCGCCCGATGCCCATAAGGGGCGAACCTCTCCAGGCACTTGCGCAGCGAATAACGCCGCAGTGCCAGATCACACCGTGGATCGCGCACCTGTCTTGCCAGACTCCGGAAACCGGCCATCGCCCTGCACCTCCGTCACACCTGCACCTGTACTTCGGTCACTTCGGCGTCGTCCTCGGAACGTCGCGCGACGTCGCCGAATAGACGTATCGACACGCGATTCGGCTCCATCCGATTTCCGATGACCCCCATAAGTCGTCTACTGAGCCGTTCATGGACCGTTCCTGCCTGCGTCTGACCGCTGCTGACTTCTTCTTCCTGCTTACGACTCCTTTCGAGTACCTGTTCACGCTGTCCGTCACCTGTGCGGCCGTGGGCGGCTTCGAAAAGATGACGCATGTTCACTTTCGAAGCGGGGGATACCGGCGGTAACATCCGGCCCCACCCCCCTTCGGGAGGAGCTGCCATGCCCTGGCACACCCCACGCATCTCACGCACCGCACCGGACAGAGTGAGAACTCCCCGTCGAATCCCGGAGTTCCTCAAGGCCGCCTCCGTATGCGCACTCGTTGCCGGTCTTTTGTCCCCTCTTTCCCCGGCTGCCCAGGCGGCGGCCGCCGACACCAAAGCCGCCGCGACGGCCGACACCAAGGCCGCCGCGGCCGCCGCGAACGACTACTGCGGCGGCCAGTGCTCGGACATCCTGCCGCCGGGCCAGAACGGCAACGCCACCCTCGCGCAGATCCTGCTCAACCAGGCGTTCGGCAGCATGCCGGAGAACGCGAGCAACCAACTCGGGCCCTACAACAACCTCGCCAAGGGATACACCGGGCTCACCAACGCCACGATCAACACCTTCTTCAACGACGCGTCCTTCGGCGTCGCCTCCGACCAGGTCGCCTCCACCCTGAAGCCGGCCGGACGCACCGACGTCACCATCGTCCGCGACAAGAAGACCGGTGTGCCGCACATCACGGGCACCACCCGCTACGGCACCGAGTTCGGCGCCGGGTACGCCGCCGCCCAGGACCGGCTGTGGCTGATGGACGTCTTCCGGCACGTCGGCCGCGGCAAGCTCACCCCGTTCGCCGGCGGCGCCCCCTCCAACCAGGGCCTCGAGCAGGAGTTCTGGCGGCACGCGCCCTACACCGAGGCCGATCTGCAAGCCCAGATCGACAAGGCCGTCGCCACCAACGGCGACCGCGGCCGCCAGGCCCTCGCCGACGTCAACGCCTACCTCGACGGCATCAACGCCTACATCGACGCCTCCGACAGCGGCCGCTACTTCCCCGGCGAGTACGTCCTGACCGGCCACAAGGACTCCATCACCAACGCCGGCACCATAGAGAAGTTCAAGGCCACCGACCTGGTCGCCCTGGCCTCCGTCATCGGCGCCCTCTTCGGCTCGGGCGGCGGCGGCGAGGTCAACAACGCCCTCTCCCTGCTCGCCGCCCAGGAGAAGTACGGCGTCACCGAGGGCACCAAGGTCTGGGAGTCCTTCCGCGAGCGCAACGACCCCGAGGCGGCCCTGACCGTCCACGACGGCAGCTTCCCCTACGCCACCAAGCCCGCCGATCCGCAGGGCATGGCCCTGCCCGACAACGGCGCCGTCACCGAGGAACCCCTGGTGTACGACCGCACGGGCAGCGCGGCCGGCACCGCCTCCAAGGGCGTCTCGTCCAAGGCCACCGACAGCGCCCTCAGCTCCGCCCGGCGCGGAATGTCCAACGCCCTCGTCGTCGGCGGCAAGCACACCGCGAGCGGCCACCCCATCGCCGTCTTCGGCCCCCAGACCGGCTACTTCGCCCCGCAGCTGCTGATGCTCCAGGAGATCCAGGGCCCCGGCCTCAGCGCCCGCGGCGCCTCCTTCGCCGGCCTGAGCATGTACGTCGAACTCGGCCGCGGCCAGGACTACGCCTGGAGCGCCACCACCTCGGGCCAGGACATCATCGACGCGTACGCCGTCGAGCTGTGCCAGGACGACGTCCACTACCTGTACCACGGCACCTGCACGCCGATGGAGAAGGTCGAGCAGACCAACGCCTGGAAGCCCACCACCGCCGACTCCACCGCGGCCGGCTCGTACCGCATGCAGGTCTGGCGCACCAAGTACGGCCCCGTCACCCACCGCGCCACGGTCGGCGGCAAGAAGGTCGCCTACACCACCCTGCGCTCCTCGTACATGAACGAGGCCGAGTCGATCATCGGCTTCCAGATGCTGAACGACCCGGACTACGTGAAGGGCCCCGAGACCTTCCAGAAGGCCGTCCAGAACATCAACTACACCTTCAACTGGTTCTACGCCGACTCCCAGCACACCGCGTACTACAACAGCGGCGACAACCCGGTGCGCGCCGCGGGCGTCGACGCCGAGTTCCCCGCGTGGGCGCGGGCCCCGTACGAGTGGCGCAACTGGAACCCGGCCACCAACGTCGCCGACTACACCCCGCCCTCCGAGCACCCCAACTCCATCGACCAGGACTACTACATCTCCTGGAACAACAAGCAGGCCAAGGACTACCCCTCCGCCCCCTGGGGCAACGGCTCCGTCCACCGCGGCAACCTCCTCGACGACCGGGTGAAGCGGCTCGTCGCCGCCGGCGGGGTCACCCGGGCCTCCCTGACCAAGGCCATGGCCGAGGCGGCCCTCGTCGACCTGCGCGCCGAGGACGTCGTCCCCGACCTGCTGAAGGTCGTCAACAGCAGCCCCGTCACCGACTCCACCGCCGCGGCAGCCGTCAGCAAGCTCCAGGCGTGGGTCACCTCCGGCTCGAAGCGCACGGAGACGTCGGCCGGTTCGAAGACCTACGCCGACGCCGACGCGATCCGCATCCTGGACGCCTGGTGGCCGCTGCTGGTGAAGGCCGAGTTCGAACCCGGCCTCGGCACGAAGCTGTACGACGCGATGACCGCCAACCTCCCCGTCGACGAGTCCCCCTCGGCCGCGCACGGCCCGACCGGCTCCCACGCCGGCAGCTCCTTCCAGTACGGCTGGTGGAGCTACGTCGACAAGGACATGCGCGCGGTGCTCGGTGAGTCGGTGCAGGGCCCGCTCGGCCGGAAGTACTGCGGCGACGGCACCCTCAGCGCCTGCCGCACCCTCCTGATCAACACCCTCAAGGAGGCGGCCGGCAAGACCGCCGCCCAGGTCTACCCCGGGGACGCGTCCTGCTCGGCGGGCGACCAGTGGTGCGCCGACGCGATCATCCACCGGACCCTGGGAGGCATCAAGCACGGCAAGATCAGCTGGCAGAACCGCCCGACCTTCCAGCAGGTCGTGGAGTTCACCTCGCACCGCTGACCACCGGAGGCGGGTGACTCCCGTGCGGCGGCGGGCCGGTCAGACGACCCGGCCCGCCGCCAGCACGACCCGCGCCAACTCCTGGTGACAGATGTCGCCGTGCGCGCCGGACGGCGCACCACCGCGCCGGACGACCGCCGACGCGTCGACGTTCACACAGCCGGACGCCGGCAGCCGTCCGGCGAGCGCGGCGGACAGTGGGAAGGAGCGGGTGCCCTTCACCGCCTGGATGCCGTCGTAGCCGAGCGCGCCCCACTTCGCGCCCAGCAGACTGTTCACGCTCAGGCCCCGCACCGTCCGCGCGTCGCCCGCCATCCGGGACGCCAGCGGATAGATCGTGCCGAGCGCCGAGTCGTGCCGGGAGTGGCAGCACACCAGGGGGCCGTCGACCCGCTTCTGCTGCCCGTTCAGCACCCCGCTCGCCCGGGGGTCGTGCGGCAGCCGCGCCGCGAAGGCGTAGTGCGAGAACGCCGCCTGGAGCAGCGTCGCCGACTTCACCGTGCGCACCCCGTGCGGCAGCCCCCGCAGCGCGAACGACACCAGGCGCGCGCCGAAGCTGTGCCCCACGAGATGGACCCGGACGTCCGGCGCCCGCTCCGCCAGTTGCCCGAGCAGCCGCCCGAGCCCACGCTCCCCGACCGTCCCGGCCCGCCGCTTCATAGCGAAGTACGTGGCCTGGCGCAGCAGTTCATGGGCACCGTCCCACATCTGCGGCCCCGGCACGGCGGCACCGGTCATCACGGCCGAGGGTCCGGTGGTGGACGCGGCGGAGGGCACTCCGGCGACCGCGTCGGCTGCCGCCTCGACCTCCGCCAGCGCCACGGCGAACTCCGCGCACACCCCCGCCGTCCGACCGCACAGCATCCCGGGCGTGCCCTCCGGCACCCCCTCGGCCAGCGTGTCCGCCGTGAACGCGCCCTGCGGCCCCTGCGGCGGCACCTCCACCAGCAGCCGAACGAGCCTGCCGAACTCCTCCAACGAGGCGCTCTCGTCCGGCCGTTGCTCCAACAGCCGGGCCAGCTGCTCCACGAGCGTGGCCCGGCCCGGGAACACCTCCAGCAGGGCGTGCCGGGTGCGCTTGTCGAGCGCGGGACGGGCGGGAGCAGTGGCCGGTGCCGGCCGGTGGTCCGGGATCGGCTCGTCCGAGAACCGCATCGACGGCCACAGCACCCCGACGTAGCCGAGCCGCGCCGACGGGGCGAGCGCCGGGAACGGGGCGAAGAACCTGCTGTACAGGTCGGTGGCCCCGGAACGGTCGCTGTTCCAGCCGTGGGCGAAGACCACGAGGTCCACCACCCCTCGTCGCACCACCCCGTCGAGCAGCCGGTCCCGCTGACCCGTGTCGACGTCACCGTCCGCGTCGAAGGTCACTTCCCAGTAGGGCGTCACGCTCATGTCCGAAGCCGCCATGACGAGCCCCCTTCGGCCCCGTTGGTGCGCTCAGGCGCATGGTCCTGCCAACGGCGAAGGATGGCCATACGTCACGTACGGCTCTTTCACGTGGATATCGACGGCCGGGGTGCGGACCGGCGCCCCTGCCGGGTCACCGGTAGAGCAGATACTCCTCGCGCACCTTCCGGAACGCCGCGAGGTCCTCCTGCCAGTCGGCCACGACCTCGTCGGTGTCGGCCCCGGCGTCGATCATCGTGCGCACCCGCGCCGACCCGGTCAGCTTGTCGATCCAGTGGTCCGGACGCCAGGCGAAGCCGCTCCACACCTTCTTCGCGGTGACGAGAAGACCGATCCCGGTGCGCACGGGGTCGTACGCCCCCCGGTCGTGGACGTGGATCTGCACCCCGCCGACGGTCTTCCCCTGGAACTTGGAGAACGTGGGCGTGAAGTACGCCTCCCTGAAGTGGGCGCCCGGCAGCCCCAGGTCGTTCGCGGCGGCCGCCCACCGCCGGTCGACGCCCTCCGCGCCGAGCAGCTCGAACGGGCGGGTGGTGCCCCGCCCCTCCGAGAGGTTGGTCCCCTCGAACAGGCCCGTCCCCGCGTACACGAGCGCCGTGTCCGGGGTCGGCATGTTCGGGCTCGGCGGCACCCAGGGCAGCCCCGAGGAGTCGTAGAACCGCGACCGCCTCCACCCGGACATCAGCACCGTCTCCAGCGGTACGGGCTCCTCCAGGAACTCCGCGTTGAACAGCCGCGCCAGCTCCGCCACCGTCATGCCGTGCGCCTGCGAGATCGGCTGCCGCCCGACGAACGTCGCGAACTCCCTGTGCAGGACCGGGCCCCGCGCCGACCGCCCCGTCACCGGGTTGGGCCGGTCGAGCACGACGAAGCGCTTCCCCGCGAGCCGGGCCGCCTCCATGCAGTCGTACAGCGTCCAGATGTAGGTGTAGAAGCGAGCGCCCACGTCCTGGATGTCGAAGACGACCGTGTCCACCCCGGAGGCGGTGAAGATGTCCGCGAGGGCGCGGCCGCTCTTCTGGTACGTGTCGTACACGGGCAGCCCCGTCGCCGGGTCGTCGTGGCGGCCCTCGGAACCGCCGGCCTGGGCCGTGCCCCGGAAGCCGTGCTCGGGGCCGAAGACCGCGGTCAGCTCCACACGGTCGTCGGCGTGCATGACGTCGACGATGTGGCGGGCGTCGCGGGTGATCCCGGTGGGGTTGGTGACGACGCCGATCCGCCGGCCGTCGAGGAGCCGGTAGCCGCCGGCCGCCAGGCGCTCGAAGCCGGTGCGCAGCCGCGAGGAGGCCGTCTCCCCCGAGGGCGGCGCACCGCCGGTGGAGGCGCAGGCGGTGGTGGCCGCGGCGGCGGTCGAGGCGGCGAGGAAGGTGCGGCGGGAGAGGCGCATGGGGGTGACCTCCGGGGCGCGGGTGGGGGAAGCGGCGTCCCTGCAAGCTAAGCGCTTCCCCGGGCGGTTTGTAGCCCAGGCGTCCGTCACGGCCGGTCGGGCGTTTCCCCGGGTGCCCGGACGGCGGCGTCCCGGCACCCCTTCCTCACGACATACCGACCGGTTAGTCTGACGGCGGACGATGAGCCGTTCGTGATGGTCGTGAGCCTCGCGTAAGGAGACCGGAGTGGGTGTCGTGCAGGGTGCGGGAGTGGTGGTCACGGGGGCCGGGGGCGGCATCGGCGCCGCGCTGGCCCGGCGGTTCGCGGCGGAGGGCGCCCGGGTCGTCGTGAACGACCTCGACGGGGACCGGGCGAAGGCCGTGGCCGACGAGATCGGCGGGATCGCCGTGCCCGGGGACGCGTCGGAGATCGTCGCCCCGGCGCGCGAGGCACTCGGCGGCACGGTCGACGTGTACTGCGCCAACGCGGGCGTCGCCAGCGGCGGCACGGAAGCCGCCGACGACAAGGTGTGGGCGCTCGCCTGGGACGTGAACGTGATGGCGCACGTCCGCGCGGCCCACGCACTGCTCCCGCAGTGGCTGGAGCGCGGCAGCGGGCGTTTCGTCTCCACGGTCTCGGCGGCCGGACTGCTCACGATGATCGGCGCGGCCCCCTACAGCGTCACCAAGCACGGGGCGTACGCCTTCGCCGAATGGCTGTCCCTCACCTACCGCCACCGGGGCCTGAAGGTGCACGCGATCTGCCCCCAGGGGGTGCGCACCGACATGCTGACGGCGTCCGGCAGCGCGGGTGACCTCGTGCTCACGCCGACCGCGATCGAACCGGAGGACGTCGCCGACGCGCTCTTCGACGGCATCGAGAAGGACCGCTTCCTCATCCTGCCGCATCCCGAGGTGGCCGACTTCTACCAGGCGCGCGCGACCGACCCGGAGCGCTGGCTGACGAACATGAACCACATCCAGCGGAAGTGGGAGGCCACGGGCTGACCCACCTGCCCGGCGGACCGGGCGCCGGGAGTGGGATGATCCTTCGACGGGATCGTCCCCTTCCGGCCGTTCCGGCCGACCGGGAACCGTTCGACGGTCGTGGGACGACCAGTAGGCGACGACAGAACTCCGAAAGGCAGGTGGCGGAAGTGCCCAGGACGACGGACGGAGACGGTACCCCCGTCCCGCAGCGGCTGCTGGCCGCCGCCACCCGGCTCTTCGCCGAGCGCGGCTACGACCGCACGTCCGTGCAGGAGATCGTCGAGGCGGCGGGCGTCACCAAGGGCGCGCTGTACCACTACTTCGGTTCCAAGGACGACCTGCTGCACGAGGTGTACGCGCGCGTGCTGCGCATCCAGCAGGAGCGGCTCGACGCGTTCGCGGGGGCCGACGCGCCGGTGGAGGAGCGGCTGCGGGGCGCGGCCGCCGACGTCGTCGTCACCACCATCGACAACCTCGACGACGCGATGATCTTCTTCCGCTCGATGCACCACCTGAGCCCCGAGAAGAACAAGCAGGTCCGCGCCGAGCGCCGCCGCTACCACGAACGCTTCCGCGCGCTGATCGAGGAGGGCCAGGAGTCGGGCGTCTTCTCCAGGGCCACGCCCGCGGACCTGGTCGTCGACTACCACTTCGGCTCCGTCCACCACTTGTCCACGTGGTACCGCCCGGACGGCCCGATGGGCCCCCAGGAGGTCGCGAACCACTTGGCCGACCTGCTGCTGCGCGCGCTTCGGCCGTGACGCCGGGCGCGGCAGGGGGAGGGCGGTGCGGTGCGTTGGCGGGTGCGGGTGAGTGTGGGCTGGTCGCGCAGTTCCCCGCGCCCCTGAAGGCTTGGGCCTGCGGCCCGGCCCTCATCCTGAAAAGCACGGGGCGAAGCCCCGGTCGCTATTCAGGGGCGCGGGGAACTGCGCGAGAAACCCCCACTCACCCGCACCCGCCACAACCACAGGCACCCCCACCCTCGTAGGCGCCCTGCCCGCACCGGAGGTCACACGTACCGCTTCAGCTCCCGCCGCGCCAGCGACCGCTGATGCACCTCGTCCGGCCCGTCCGCGATCATCAGCGTCCGCGCCCCCGCGTACAGCTCCGCCAGCGGGAAGTCCTGGCTGACGCCGCCCGCCCCGTGCAGCTGGATCGCCCGGTCGATGATGTCGACGACGGTCCGCGGCGTCGCGATCTTGATCGCCTGGATCTCGGTGTGGGCCCCCCGGTTGCCGACCGTGTCCATCATCCACGCCGTCTTCAGCACCAGCAGCCGCAGCTGCTCGACCGCGACGCGCGCGTCCGCGATCCAGTTGTGCACCACGCCCTGCTGGGCCAGCGCCTTGCCGAACGCCTCACGGGCCACCGCCCGCCGGCACATCAGCTCGATCGCCCGCTCGGCCATCCCGATGAGCCGCATGCAGTGGTGGATGCGGCCGGGGCCGAGCCGGGCCTGGGCGATGGCGAAGCCACCGCCCTCCTCACCGATCAGGTTCGACACCGGCACCCGCGCCCGGTCGAAGATCACCTCGGCGTGCCCGCCGTGGTAGTGGTCCTCGTACCCGAAGACCCGCATGGCCCGCTTCACCGTGACGCCCGGCGTGTCACGGGGCACCAGCACCATCGACTGCTGGCGGCGGATGTCGGCCCCGTCCGGGTCCGTCTTGCCCATCACGATGAAGATCTTGCAGTCGGGGTTCATCGCCCCGGAGATGTACCACTTGCGCCCGGTGATGACGTAGTCGTCGCCGTCCCGCTCGATGAGCGTGGTGATGTTGGTGGCGTCGGAGGAGGCCACCTCCGGCTCCGTCATCGCGAAGGCGGACCGGATCTCACCGGCGAGCAGCGGCTCCAGCCACTGCTTCTTCTGAGTGTCGTCGCCGAACTGCGTCAGCACCTCCATGTTGCCGGTGTCCGGCGCCGCGCAGTTCAGCGCGGTCGGCGCCAGCTGCGGCGAACGCCCGGTGATCTCGGCGAGCGGCGCGTACTGGAGGTTGGTGAGGCCGGCCCCGTACGCGGAGTCGGGCAGGAAGAGGTTCCACAGGCCCTGCCTGCGGGCCTCGGCCTTCAGCTCCTCCACCACGGCCGGGGTGTCCCACGGCGAGTCCAGCTCGGCCCGCTGCTCCTCGGCCACGGCTTCCGCCGGGTACACGTACTCGTCCATGAAGGCGAGGAGCTTGGCGCGCAGCTCCTCCGTACGGGCGTCGAATGCGAAGTCCATGGTGGATCAGCCCTCCTGGGAGCCGGAACCGGAGCCGGTACGAAGAGTCGTCAGGCCGTGTTCGATGAAGACGGGGACCAGGTCGCCGATGCGGTCGAAGCCGCGGCCGACCGTCTGGCCGAGGGTGTACCGGTAGTGGATGCCCTCCAGGATCACGGCGAGCTTGAACCACGCGAACGCCGTGTACCAGGCCACGGACGACACGTCCCGGCCCGAGCGCTCGGCGTAGCGGGCCACGATCTCGGCCGGATCGGGGTGCCCGGCGGCCGTCGCGGTCGTCGAGACGGGGGAGTCGGGCAGCCCGAGCGGCACGCTGTACATCACCAGCAGCCCCAGATCGGTCAGCGGGTCGCCGAGCGTGGACATCTCCCAGTCGAGGATCGCCCTGATCCGGTCGTCCTCGCCCAGCAGCACGTTGTCCAGCCGGTAGTCGCCGTGGACGATCGCCGGGGCGGGGGAGTGGGGGAGCTGCCGGCCGAGGGCCGCGTGCAGTTCGTCGATGCCGGCCAGCTCGCGGTTGCGGGACGCGTCGAGCTGCTTGCCCCAGCGCCGCAGCTGCCGGTCGAGGAAGCCCTCCGGGCGGCCGAAGTCGGCGAGGCCCACCTCGGCCGGGTCCACCGCGTGCAGCTCCACGAGGGTGTCGACCAGGCCCAGCACGGCGGCCCGGGTGCGCTCGGCGCCGAGCGGCGCGAGCTGCTCGGCGGTGCGGTACGGGGTGCCCTCGACGAAGTCCATGACGTAGAAGGGCGCGCCGAGCACCTCCTCGTCCTCGCACAGCAGCACGGGGCGCGGCACCGGGACGTCCGTCGGGTGCAGCGCGCTGATCACACGGTGCTCGCGCCTCATGTCGTGCGCGGTCGCGAGGACATGGCCGAGCGGTGGTCGCCGGACGACCCACTTGGCGACGCTGTCGGTGACCTCGTACGTCAGATTCGACCGCCCGCCCTCGATCAGCCGGCCGGTGAGGGGACCGGCCACCAGTCCGGGCCGCTCGGCGTCGAGCAGGGCGCGGAGCCGGTCGGGGTCGAGACCTGGCGGGTGGTCTGGGCGCATCATTGCTCCTACACGCGGGGAGAACGGAACCAGTCACATGATGCCGACCGGTCGGTATGTCGTCCAGTGGGTGGAGTGAAAGTGATCGGTGTCTCGGCGGGATCGGGCCGAGCGCGGCCGGATCCCGCCACGGGCCGTCCGCGCGTCACGCGTGGCAGGTCATCATCTCCCCGCCGTTGATGGCCGCCATGTCCATGAACCCGGCGAACGGGTCCACGCCCTCGCCCTCGGGCAGGCCGTCCAGCTCGGCGTAGGCCCGGTGCAGGTTCGCCACCAGCCGCTCGCTCTCGGGAAGCGCGGCGTACTCGCCGAGATCCGTGGTCCGGGCCGCCTCCAACGGAGTGAGCCCCGCCGCGTGGGACGTCTCGGCGACCTCCGCCACGAACCGGATGTACCGTTCGGCCCGGTCGAACGCCGCAGGGTCCGTCACCGGCCCGTGCCCCGGTACGACGGTCTCGGCGCCCAGCTCCCGCATCAGCGCGAGGGCCCGCAGCGACCCGCTCAGCGACCCCATCAGGAAGAACGGCGTACCGCCCTCGAACACCAGGTCCCCCGCGAACAGGATCCTCCGGTGCGGCAGCCAGACCAGCGAGTCGCCGACCGTGTGCGAGACGCCGGGATGGATCACCTGCGCCTCGACGTCCCCGACGTGCACGGTCGTCCGGTCGTCGTACGTCAGGTCCGCGCCCCGGATGCTGATGTCGCCGAAGTCGGTCTGCGGCCACAGCAGATGCAGGTGCTGCCCACTGGCCAGGGCCTCCCGGCGACAGGCGGAGTGCGAGACGAGTGTGGCGGCGGGCGTGAAGAAGCCGTTGCCGTAGGTGTGGTCGCCGTGGTGGTGGGTGTTGACCAGGAAGCGCGGAGCGGGGACACCGGTCGCGTCGAGCGCGGCGCCCAGCGCCCGGGTCCGGCGTTCCGTCGCGGCGGTGTCCACCAGCAGGGTGGTCGTCCCGTCGCTCACGAAGCCGGAGTTGTTGAGACACCATCCGCCGTCCGGCTGCACATACGCGTACACGTCGCTCGCCAGCTCGACGGTGTACGGCTCTGCTGCGGTCATCGTGATCCCCTTCATCCCCCGCGTCGCCCCGACTGGTGCTCAGAGCCTGCCAGCCGGCGACGATCCAGCCGAATCCGGGTACGGGGAACACCCAGGTGACCGCCCGGCGACCGGCGTCGTGGTCAGAGCACCAGGGCCGCCCCGCACGCCGCGAGAGCGACCGTGCACAGTGCGGCCGTGGCGGCCACGCGCGGGGCGAGACTCGGGGGCCGGGGGCCCGCCAGGGCGCCGATCCGGCGGTGGGCGAGCCCCAGGAGCCCCAGCCACAGCGCCGCGCACAGGGCGGCCGCCACGACCCCGGACGCCTGGACGCCACCGTGCAACGCGGACTTCACGGCGAGCACGGCGATCACGGCCCCGGTCAGGGTCGTACGCCGCCACGCCAGCCGGGTCCGCTCCGGCTGGAGCCCCGGATCGCGCTCGGCGGCCGCGCGGGGAGCGGTCACCCCTCCCACCCGAGCAGCACGACGGCCACCATGGCGATCGCGACGACGGCGACCACGACGCCCAGCGCGGCCGGGAAGCGGGACACCGGCAGGTCCTCGCCCCGCCGCATCGCCCGTTCGCACCGCACCCAGTGGTTCACCGCGCGGAACGCGCACAGCACCCCGGCGCCGAGCAGGGCGAGCGCGAGTCCCACGCGCCACCCCCAGCGCAGGTCCGGCAGGAACTGGTCCACCGCGAACCCGCCGCCGATGAGGGCGAGCGCGGTGCGCAGCCACGCCAGGAACGTCCGCTCGTTGGCCAGCGAGAACCGGTAGTCCGGCGTCCCGCCCTCCTCGCGGATCTCCTCCGGCGCGAACCAGAGCCGGACGTTCCGCACGAATTCGATCACTTGAGGGACCCTACCCGTGACCCCCGTCGGCCCCCGTGCCCGCCCCCGCGCCCCCGGACTCGGACTCCCGCAGCCGCTCCCACGCGGTCAGCCCGTCCGGCACCCACTCCCACTCGGCCAGCCGCCGCTCGACCTCGTCCTCGGTCAGGAAGCCGTACCAGTCGACCTCCTCGACCTGCGGGTTCACCGGCAGCACACAGCGCACCTCGTACACGGCCGACCACCAGGTCCCGCCGTCCCCGTCGTCGTACAGGAACTTGAACAGCGGCACGGGCCGGGGCAGACCGGAGACCCCCAGTTCCTCCTCGGCCTCGCGCAGCGCCGCCTCGTCGTAGGACTCCCCGGCGCCGACCACCCCGCCCACGAACATGTCGTACAGGGAGGGGAAGACCAGTTTCGTGGCCGTCCGGCGATGGACGAAGATCCGCCCCTCGGCGTCCCGGGCCCGCACGAACACCGCCCGGTGCCGCATCCCGCGCGCGTACACCTCCCCGCGCGGGGCCTGTCCGATGACCTGGTCGTTCTCGTCCACGATGTCGAGGATCTCGTCGGCGGCACTCATGCCCTCATCCAACCAGGACGCCCGAAGGAGCACGCACCCGCCGGGGCGCGCGGCCCGGCGCGGTCAGCCCCGCTGGAGCTCGCGCACCCGCGCGCTCCCGGAGTGGTTGCACGGCATCGCCGGATGCATCCCGAGCAGCACCACCCCGACGACGATGCCGACGAGCCCGGCCGCCTCCCAGGCCAGCGCCCCCGCGTCGGTGCGGAGTCGGTCCCCGAGGAAGCCCACCCCGCACGCGATCCCGGCGAGCGGCTGTGCGGCCGTGAGCGCGGGCAGCGACATCCGCAGCGGCGCCGCCTCGAAGGCGCTCTGCACCAGCAGCAGCCCCGTCACCCCGAGCATCAGCACCCCGTACGGCTCCCAGGTCGTGAACAGCCCACCCCAGCCGCCGTCGGCGAACACCTGCCCGCTGACCCGGGTGAGCGCGTCCTGGACGCCGTACAGAAGCCCCGCGGCCACCGCCAGCAGCACCGGTGCGGCGGAGAGCCGGGGCCGCTTTGCGTACGCCGTCAGCAGCAGAGCCGCCCCCACCATCACGCCGATGATCAGCCACTGCCGGAAGGCCCCGCTCGGAGCGCTGCCGCCCTGCGGCTGACCGGCCACGATGAACGCGGTCACCCCGCCCGCGAGCAGCGCGAGACCCGCCCAGCCCTGACGGCCCAGCGGCTGCCGGGTACGGCGGCGGGAGAGGGCGAGCGCGAAGAGCAGATTGGTCGCGAGGAGGGGCTCCACCAGCGTGACCTCACCCTGGCCGAGCGCGATCGCGCCCAGCGCCATCCCGCAGACCATCAACCCGATCCCGCCGAGCCAGCGGGGCACGCGGACCAGGTCGAGGAGCAGCCGGGGGGAGAGGAAGTCGCCGATCGGCGCGTGCGCCGCGGCCTGCTGCTGGAGCACGAAGCCGAAGCCCAGACAGCAGGCGGCGCACACGGACAGGAGAAGAACGAGAACCGACACGCGGGGTACCTCGGGTCGTCGGACGGGCCGCTGCGGCCGTCCCACGGGACGTGCCGCTCGGATTCCCGCGCGAGGGCGATTTATGCCTCGACGGGTGGCCCGATACGTATTGATACGACTCTAGCCGCCACCCCGTGGGCTGTCCGTAAGCAGCGACACATCCGGACAGTTGACTTAGTCGCGTGTTCTACCGAAGGATCTGATCCACAGCTGCTGACCAGCCAGTAACAAAGCGCCGGGCGGCGCCTGGCCCGCCACGCCCGCCCCCGCTCGACCGCGCCCGTTCCCGAGAGGACGTCCTCCATGTCGTACGACGCAGATGTGATCGTGATCGGGGCGGGCCTCGCCGGGCTCGCGGCGACCGCGGAGCTCGTCGACGCGGGTCGCAAGGTGATCCTCCTCGACCAGGAGCCGGAGCAGTCGATCGGCGGGCAGGCGCACTGGTCCTTCGGCGGTCTCTTCTTCGTCGACTCGCCCGAGCAGCGCCGGCTGCGGATCAAGGACAGCCACGCGCTCGCCCTCCAGGACTGGATGGGCACGGCCGGCTTCGACCGCGAGGAGGACCACTGGCCGCGCAGGTGGGCCGAGGCGTACGTCGACTTCGCGGCCGGTGAGAAGCGCTCCTGGCTGCACGGGCAGGGCGTCCGCTTCTTCCCCGTGGTCGGCTGGGCCGAGCGCGGCGGCTACGACGCCAACGGGCACGGCAACTCCGTGCCCCGCTTCCACATCACCTGGGGCACCGGCCCCGGCCTCGTGGAGCCCTTCGAGCGGCGGGTCCGGGAGGGCGTCGCCCGGGGCCTGGTCCAGCTGAAGTTCCGGCACCGGGTCACCGGGCTCGCGCGCAGCGCGGGCGCCGTGGACACCGTCACCGGCGAGATCCTCGAACCGTCGACGATCGAACGCGGGCAGCCCAGCACCCGCACCGTCACCGGCGCCTTCGAGTTCAAGGCCCAGGCGGTGATCGTCACCTCCGGCGGCATCGGCGGCAACCACGACCTCGTCCGCGCCAACTGGCCGGAGCGCCTCGGCAACCCCCCGGAGAAGATGATCTCCGGTGTGCCCGCGCACGTCGACGGCCGGATGCTGGCCATCGCCGAGGAGACGGGCGCCCGCCTCATCAACCGCGACCGCATGTGGCACTACACCGAGGGCATCCAGAACTGGAACCCCATCTGGGACAACCACGGCATCCGCGTCCTGCCCGGCCCGTCCTCGCTGTGGCTGGACGCCCGCGGCAAGCGCCTGCCCGTCCCGCTCTTCCCCGGCTTCGACACCCTCGGCACGCTCGAGCACATCATGAGGACCGGCTACGACTACACCTGGTTCGTGCTCGACCAGAAGATCATCGGCAAGGAGTTCGCGCTCTCCGGCTCCGAGCAGAACCCCGACCTCACCGGCAAGTCCATCAAGGACGTCTTCGTCCGGGCCCGCGCGGACGTCCCCGGCCCGGTCAAGGCGTTCATGGACCACGGCGTCGACTTCGTGGTGGAGAAGGACCTCGGCTCCCTGGTCCGCGGCATGAACGCGCTCACCAAGGACCCCCTCATCGACGAGGCGGAGCTGCGGCGCGAGATCGTGGCCCGCGACCGGGAGATCGCCAACCCGTTCACCAAGGACCTCCAGGTCATGGCGATCCGCGGCGCCCGCAACTACCTCGGCGACAAGCTGATCCGCACCGCGGCCCCGCACCGCATCCTCGACCCCAAGGCGGGCCCCCTGATCGCCGTCCGCCTCAACATCCTCACCCGCAAGACGCTCGGCGGCCTGGAGACGGACCTGTCGTCCCGTGTCCTCACCGAGGGCGGCGACCCGCTGGGGGGCGTGTACGCGGCGGGCGAGGCCGCCGGCTTCGGCGGCGGCGGTGTCCACGGCTACCGTTCCCTGGAGGGTACGTTCCTCGGCGGCTGCCTGTTCTCGGGCCGCACCGCGGGCCGCGCGGCGGCGAAGGCGACGGCCTGATCCCTGCTTTCGCCGACGGACGTGACGGCCTGATTCCTCGGTGGATGTGACGGATTTCTGACGGACCCCCGCCGTCCCTGGCATCTCAGGGGCGGTGAGTGGTCGAATCGGTGTGTGAACCCTGAACATCCCGAGGCGCGGGAAGCGCCGACGGAGCACTCCGAAGAGCGCGAGCGCCACGACGGCCGTGAGCTGGACCACGGCCGGGACGTGGAGCACGGCCAGGACCCCGAGCGGGGCAAGCCCATCGGCCGCCGCATCTTCCTCGGCACCCTCGGCCTCGGCGCCCTGGGCGTGGTCTCCGCGCCCGTCCTCCAGCGCGGCCTTGAGGGGTTCCTCGGCGAGGCGGCCCAGAAGGACCCCACGGGCCTGACCGGTCTGCTCCCCAACGGCGGAGGCTTCCGCTACTACTCGGTGACCGCGTCCGTCCCCCGCAAGAACGCGGGGAACTACCGCCTCACCGTCGGCGGCCTGGTCGACCGGCCCGCCTCCTACACCCTCGACGATCTGCGGGCCCTGCCCCAGACCCGGATGGTGAAGGACGTCCAGTGCGTGACCGGCTGGCGGGTCCCGGACACCCCGTTCGAGGGCGTACGGCTCTCCGAACTGCTGGACACGGCCGGGGTGCGGTCCTCGGCCGGCGCGGTCCGGTTCACCTGCTTCGACGGGGCGTACAGCGAGAGCCTCACCCTGAAGCAGGCCCGCCGCGCGGATGTCCTGGTGGCGCTGCGCATGCAGGACAAGGACATCAGCCACAACCACGGTGGCCCCGTACGCCTCTATGTCGCTCCCATGTACTTCTACAAGTCGGCCAAGTGGCTCTCCGGCATCGAGGTCACGGAGGAGGTCGAGCCGGGCTACTGGGAGAAGCGCGGCTACGACATCGACGCCTGGGTGGGCCGGTCGAACGGGCGGGACGATGAACCGACGACTTGACACACCGCTCGCCGGGGCCGGGGCCGGGGCTGGGAGCGGGTCGGGGGCCGATGCGCCCGACCGCGTCCGGCGCTTCACCCCCGCCGAACGCTGGATCCACCGCACCACGGCCGCCCTGATGGGGGTCTGCGTCGTGACGTCGGCCTGTCTCTACCTGCCCGCCCTCGCCGAACTGGTCGGACGGCGGGCCCTGGTGGTGACCGTGCACCAGTGGTCGGGCCTGCTCCTGCCCCTCCCGGTCCTCGCGGGCCTGGCCTCCCGCGCGTTCCGCGCCGACGTGGGCCGGCTGAACCGCTGGGGGCCGCACGACCGGGTCTGGCTGCGCGCCGCCCGCCGCCGTACGCCGGGCCCGCGGCCCGCCGCCAAGTTCAACGCCGGCCAGAAGGTCTACGCCGCGTGGATCGCCGGCGCCACGCTCGTCATGCTCGCCACCGGTCTGATCATGTGGTTCACCCACCTCACCCCACTGGCGTGGCGCACCAGCGCGACGTTCGTCCACGACTGGCTGGCCCTCACGATCGGGATCGTCCTGGCCGGCCACATCGGCATGGCGCTCGGCGACCCGGAGGCCCGCCGGGGCCTGCGCACGGGCCTGGTGTCGAAGGAGTGGGCGGACCGGGAGCACCCCTTGTGGCGGCCGTAGCGAGCCGGCACCGGTAGCGGGCCCCGACCGGCGGGAGGGCCGCCCGGCCCGCGCGAGGGAGGCCCGACCCGCGCGAGGGAGGCCCGGCCCGCGCGATGGGCCCCGGCCCGCAGCCGGACACCCCTCGCGCTGGACCGGCGTCCTGGACACCGCTAGATCACCAGCGACAGCAGCAGCACGAGCGCCCCCGCCACCACCGAGATGATCGTCTCCATGACCGACCAGCTCTTGATGGTCTGGCCCACGGTCATGCCGAAGTACTCCTTGACCATCCAGAAGCCGGCGTCGTTGACATGGCTGAAGAACAGGGAGCCGGCGCCGATGGCGAGGACGAGCAGCGCCGCGTGGGTCGTCGACATGTCGGCGGCCAGCGGCGCCACGAGCCCGGCCGCGGAGATGGTCGCGACGGTCGCCGAGCCCGTCGCGAGCCGGATGCACACCGCGATGAGCCAGGCCAGGACGAGCGCGGGGATGGACCAGTCCTCGGAGATCTCCAGGATCATCCGCCCGACCCCGGAGTCGATCAGTGTCTGCTTGAAGCCACCGCCGGCCCCGACGATCAGCAGGATGCCCGCGATCGGCGCGAGGGACGTCTCCACCGTCGACGACAGCCGCTCCTTGGTGAACCCGGCCGCCCGCCCCAGCGTGAACATGCCGACGATCACCGACGTGAGCAGCGCGATCAGCGGCGAGCCGACGACGTCGAAGACCCGCTGCACCATCTGCCCGGGGTCGTCGACCACGATGTCCACCAGCGCCTTGGCGAGCATGAGGACGACGGGCAGCAGCATGGTCGCGATGGTCGCCCCGAACCCGGGCCGCTTCTCCAGCTCCTCCGACGCCCGCGCGGGGATCATGCGCTCGGGCACCGGGACGTCCACCCAGCGCGCCGCGTACTTCGAGAACAGCGGCCCGGCGATGATCACGGTCGGTACGGCGACGAGCAGACCCAGTGCCAGCGTGACCCCCAGGTCGGCCTCGACCGCGTCGATCGCGACCAGCGGCCCGGGGTGCGGCGGGATCAGCCCGTGCATGACGGACAGGCCCGCGAGGGCGGGGACACCAATCCGCATCAGCGAGTAGCCGCCGCGCTTGGCGACCATCAGGACCACCGGGATGAGCAGCACGATCCCGACCTCGAAGAACAGCGGCAGTCCGATCACCGAGGCGATCAGCACCATCGCCCACGGCATCGCCCGCCCGCCGGCCTTCGCGAGGATCGTGTCGACGATCTGGTCGGCGCCGCCGGAGTCGGCGAGCAGCTTGCCGAGGATCGCGCCCAGCGCGATGAGCACACCCACCCCGGCCACGGTCGTCCCGAGCCCGGTGGTGAAGCTGACGATCGCCTTGTCCAGCGGTGCCCCGGCGAACGCGCCGAGCGCCAGCGAACCGATGGTCAGGGCCAGGAAGGCATGCACCTTGAACCTGGTGATGAGCAGCACGATGACGGCGATGCCCGCCAGGACGGCTATGCCCAGCTGCGCGTGGCCCGCCGAGGTGATCGGCTCGACGGGGTCCGCTGCCAGCATCTCGACGCTGAGTCCGGTCACGGTGATTCCTTGAAGGGAGGGGGAGGGAAGGGGAGACGGAAGCGGAGGGGGGAGGGGAAGTGGGGCCGGGGAGACGGGTCGGTCACGACGCCGGATCGAGCCGCGCTCGCAGCGCGGCGACCGCCCGTTCGGTGATCTCCTCGGGGTCGCCCGAGACGTCGACCTCGACTCCCGCCTCGTCCGCCCCCAGCGGTTGCAGCGTGGCGAACTGCGAGTCGAGCAGCGCGGTCGGCATGAAGTGCCCCTGCCGGTGCGCCATACGGTCCTCGATCAGCGCCCGGTCACCCGCGAGGTGCACGAACACCAGACCGGGCGCGGCGGACCGCAGCCGGTCCCGGTAGGCGCGCTTCAGCGCCGAGCAGCCGACCACCCCGCCGAGCCCGGCCCGGCCGCGCGCCCAGGCGCCGACGGCGTCCAGCCACGGCCATCGGTCCGCGTCGTCCAGCGGTGTCCCGGCCGACATCTTCGCGATGTTGGCCTCGGGGTGGAAGTCGTCGCCCTCGGCGTACGGAACGCCGAGCCGGGTCGCGAGCAGGGGGCCGATCGTCGTCTTGCCGGTCCCCGCCACGCCCATCACCACGACGACGGGAGGGGTACGCATCGCTACCTCGCTGTCCTCGTCTACATCTGAACGTCAGTCGACGTCGACGCATACTGAAGCCCATTACGTAGGACTAATTCAAGCCCTAGTCGCAAATAAACCTGACTTTTTCCGGACCTCCCTCGCCTCGTACCCTGACCCCATGACCACACCGGGCCGGGGGCTGCACGGCCGAGTACTGGACACGCTCGGCCCGGCGATCACGGCGGGGGAGTACCCGCCGGGCAGCGTCCTGCGCACCGATGAACTCGCCCATCGGTTCGAGGTGTCGCGCTCCGTGATGCGGGAGGCGGTGCGGGTGCTGGAGTCGATGCACCTGGTCGAGTCCCGCCGCCGGGTGGGAGTGATCGTCCGCCCGGCCGCCGCCTGGAACGTCTACGACCCGCAGGTCATCCGCTGGCGTCTCGCGGGCGCCGACCGCGCCCGCCAGCTGCGTTCGCTGACCGTCCTGCGGTCGGCCGTCGAACCGGTCGCCGCGGCCCTGGCCGCGACCCACGCCACCGCCGAGCAGTGCGCCGCGATCACCGAGTGCGCGATCGGCATGGTCGCCCACTCACGCGGCCACAAACTGGAGGGCTACCTCCTCCACGACGTCGCCTTCCACCGGCTGATCCTCACTGCTTCCGGTAACGAGATGTTCGCCCGCCTCGGTGACGTCGTCGAGGAGGTCCTCGCCGGCCGCACCCACCACGAGGTCATGTTCGACGACCCCGACCCCGCCGCCGTCACGCTCCACGTGCAGGTCGCCGAGGCCATCCGCGAGGGCGACGCCCCCCGCGCCGAACACCTCACCCGCGAGATCACCGAGGGCGCCCTGAAGGAACTAGACATACTGGCCCCCAACGGCCGCCCCGCGACCACCGGTTGACCGACGCAGGCCCCGGGACTCCTGACGGTGGCCGTCAGTCCACGAACTCCCCGTCCACATACACCCACGCCCCGTCCAGCCGCTCGAACCGGCTGCGTTCGTGCAGGGTGCCGCCGCGGAACGAGGCGCGGAAGGTGACCGTGCCGGTGGTGTGGAAGGCCGAACCCTCGCTCGTGCCGAGGATCTCCAGGCCGGTCCAGCGCATGCCCGGGTCGAAGTCGACGTGCGCCGGGCGCGTGCGCGGATGCCAGGTCCGCAGGAGGTACGCCTCGTCCTCGACGACGAACGCGCTGTACCGGGACCGCATCAGGGCCTCGGCGGTCGGGGCCCCGGCCGGTCCGGCGTGGAAACGGCCGCAGCAGTCCGCGTACGTGCCCGGAAGACCGCACGGGCACGGGCCGGCCGCCCTCGACGGCACCCCGCCGGGAGCCGAGGACCTGACGGCGGACCGGGACGAGGGCTTCGAACGGCCCTTGGGGCTACGACGCGACGACATGACCGCCATTCTGCCCGCCCCCGGGCACCCGCCCTTGTGCGGAGCCCCCTACGGAGCCCCATGATGCAAAGCCCCCTTGTGCGGGGCCCTCTACGCGGGGCCCGCGTTGGTCGGCGGATACGGCGGCCGCGCCGGCACCGTCCCACCCGTCGGCGACGCCTGCGGCAGCGGCGGCAACGCCGGGTCGCGGAGCCACGCCGCGAACAGATCGTCCAGCGGCCCGTCCGAGTACCGCCCGGCGTGCGCGGTGAACGACGCCGTCGTCACGGCACCCCCACGATGCACCGTCGCCCAGCCGCGCAGCATCCGGAAGAACGCCGCGTCACCGAGGGCGCAGCGCACGGCGTGCACGGTCAGTCCGCCACGCTCGTAGAGCCGGTCGTCGAACATCAGCTTGCGGCCCGGATCCGCCAGCCGAAGGTCCTGCGGGAGCGCCGCCAGCTTCCGGTGCGCGGCGGCCGCCAACTGCCCCGCCGTCCGCCCGCCGGACCGCTCCGACCACAGCCACTCCGCGTACTTGGCGAACCCCTCGTTCAGCCAGATGTGCCGCCAGTCCGCGATGGACACGCTGTTGCCGAACCACTGGTGGGCCAGCTCGTGCGCGACCAGCCGCTCCGAACCCCGCGCCCCGTCCACATGGTTGGCGCCGAACAGCGACAACCCCTGTGCCTCCACCGGGACATCGAGCTCCTCCTCGGTGACCACCACCGCGTACTCACCGAACGGATACGGCCCGAAAAGCTCCTCGAACAGCTCCATCATGGCGGGCTGCCGCGCGAAGTCCCGCGAGAACTCGGTGAGCATGTGCGCAGGGATGTGCCCGTGCTGCGGCACCCCGCCGGGCCCCGGATCGCCCAGCAGCACCGTCTGGTACTTCCCGATCGACAGCCCGACGAGATAGCTCGACGTCGGCGCCGACTGCTCGTACACCCATGTCGTCGTGGACGCCTTCGTCGTCCGCGTCAGCAGCCGCCCGCCCGCGACCACCTGGTACGCCGACGGCGTGGTGATCGAGATCTGGTACGACGCCTTGTCCGCCGGCCGGTCGTTGCACGGGTACCACGACGGCGCCCCCACCGGCTGGCTCGCCACCAGCGCCCCGTCCGCCAGTTCCTCCCAACCGAGCCCGCCCCACGGGCTGTTGACCGGCTTCGGATTCCCCGACCACTGCACCTCGACCGTGAACGCGGCCCCCGCCCGGATCGGCTTCGCGGGCCGGACCCGCAGCCTGCCGCCCCGGTGCGTGTAGTGCGGCGCCCGCCCGTCGACCCGGACCCGGCCGACCTTGAAGTCGGCGAGGTTCAGCTGGAACTCGGTGAGCGCCGCACGGCCCGCTATGGCGTTCAGCCGCGCGGTGCCGGACAGCCGGTTGGGCCCGGGACGGTAGTCCACGCCCAGCTCGTACCGGTGCACCCGGTAACGGGCGTCACCGTTCGCCGGGAAGTACGGGTCCGGACCCATCGCCTGCTGAACCGCCACTGCCGCTTCTGCTCCCCGCTCCGCTGTCGTACGACGTCCATCGTCCCCCGGCATCGCGGACACGGCACTCAGGGCCGCCACACCTCGATCGGGTTGCCCAGCCACCGGGTGTCGTCCGGGACGGACTCCGCGGCCATGACCAGCGACGCCGGACCCAGCGTGGTGCGGGCCCCGACCACACTGCCGGGCAGGACGATCCCGCCCGGGCCCAACGTGGCGCCCTCACGGAGTTCCACAGTATCCGTCCGCAAGATCCGGTCGTGGAAGAGGTGGGTCTGGAGCACGCATCCCCGGTTCACCGTGGCGCCGTGGCCGAGCGTCACCAGATCGGTCTCGGGCAGCCAGTAGCTCTCCACCCACACCCCCCTGCCGATCCGCGCCCCGAGCCCGCGCAGCCACACGTTCGTCAGCGGCGTACCGGGCACCGACCCGGCCAGCCACGGCACGGCCACCACCTCCACGAAGGTGTCCGCCAGCTCGTTGCGCCACACGAACCCGCTCCACAGCGGATGCTCACCACTGCGGTGCCGCCCCACTAGCAGCCACTTCGCGACGACCGACAGCACACCCCCCAGGGCGCCCGTGCCGAGCAGCACCAGCCCGCCGAGCAGCCATCCCCAGCCGCCCAGCGCGCTCAGCACGGCCACGGTCAGCAGGGCCAGCCCCGCCGAGCAGAACACCGGCACGATCCGGCACAGCTCCACCAGGGCCCGCGCCCACAGCAGCCGCGCCGACGGCTCGTACGTCCGGCTCTGGTCCCCGCCGGCCGCCGCCCTCGGCAGCTTCATCGGCGGCAGCCCCAGGTACGAGCTGCCCTTCTTCGCCTTCTTCGGCGTCGCCGACAGCACCCCGACCAGCCCGCCGTCCGGCACGGAACGCCCCGGCGCGGTCATCCCGGAGTTCCCGAGGAACGCCCGCCGGCCGATCTCCGCCCGCCCGATCCGCATCCAGCCGCCACCCAGCTCGTACGGCGCGGTCAGCGTGTCGTCCGCGAGGAACGCCCCGTCCCCGACCGTCGTCAGACTCGGCAGCGCGAGCACGGTGGACACCTCGGCGCCCTTCCCGATCCGCATCCCCAGCAGCCGCAGCCACACCGGCGTCACCAGCCCCGCGTACAGCGGGAACAGCGTCTCCCGCGACCGGTCCATCAGCTGCGTCACCGTCCACGCCTGCCAGCCGACCCGGCTGTGCGTGGGATGCGTGCCCTCCCGCAGCCCCAGGCTCAGCAGCCGCACGGCCACGAGCAGCAGCAGCGCGTACGCCGCCCCGAACGCGAGTGTCGCGGGCACCAGGCCCACCGCCGCGCCCCGTACCGCGGACCCGAGCCCGGCATCCGGCGCCACGAACAGCGCCAGCACGGCCAGCGCGGCGACCCCGGCGAGCAGCGGCAGCGCGGTCAGCCCGACACCGGTCGCCCCGTACGCGGCCCGCCAGAACAGGCCCCGCTGCGGACGCTCCTTCGGCCAGTTCCGCTTCGCCTTGCCCAGCTTGACCGCGGGAGCCCCCGCCCAGCGCTGCCCGGTGGGGATCTGCCCGGCGACCGCCGACCCCGGCGCCACCTCGGCCCGCTTGCCGACCCGCGCTCCCGGCAGCAGCATGCTCCGCGTCCCGACCACCGCGCCGGCGCCCACCTTCACGGCGCCGATCTCCAGCCGGTCCCCGTCCAGCCAGTACCCGGACAGGTCCACCTCCGACTCCACGGCCGCGCCCCGCCCGAGCTTCAGCAGCCCGGTCACCGGCGGCAGCGCGTGCAGATCGACCTCGGCACCCACCTTGGCGCCCAGGGCCCGCGCGTACCGCTCCAGCCACACCCCGGTCAGCGAGGTCGCCCCGCTGAACTCGGCCAGCCGCTCCGCGGCCCACAGCCGCAGATGCACGCTCCCGCCGCGCGCGTACCGCCCCGGCCGGACCCCGCGCAGCAGCAGCCGCGCCCCGCCCGCCGCCACCGCGAGCCGCCCCGGCGGCGTGAAGAACACCAGCGCTCCCGCCGCCACGGCCCACCAGGGCGCCGTCGGCAGCCACGCGTACGACCCGAGCAGATTGCCCAGCGCCGCCAGCGGCACCACCCAGCGCAGCCCCAGAAGCGTGAACAGCGGCACGAGCAGCAGCAGTTGCACGACCCGCGCCCGCAGCGGCACGGGCACCACGGCCCGCCCCGCACCGTCCTCCTGCGCCGACTCCTCCAGGTACCGGGCCAGCTTCCGCAGCGTC
This sequence comes from Streptomyces sp. MA5143a, assembly GCF_900290235.1. Classification (GTDB taxonomy): domain Bacteria; phylum Actinomycetota; class Actinomycetes; order Streptomycetales; family Streptomycetaceae; genus Streptomyces. The sequence continues at coordinate 59,433 of NZ_OLMK01000021.1, read as the reverse complement.
GGCCGCTGGTAGACGTCCAGCACCGCCACGCTCGGATACCGGCTCCGCAGCCGCGTCGTCAGCTGCGCGGCGGCCAGACTGCCGCCACCGATCGCGAAGAAGTCGTCGTCGGCGCCACCCACCGGCACACCCAGCACCTCGGCCCACTGCTCGGCGAGCCACGCCTCGGTGCCGTACAACTGCTCGGCCGGCCCGCCGGTCTCCAGCTCCGGCAGCGGCCACGGCAGCGCGTCCCGGTCGACCTTTCCCGACGTCCGCGTGGGGAGCTCCTCGACCGGCGCCAGCAGCGGCACCAGCGCCGCCGGCAGCTCCGCCCGCAGCCGCTCCACGGCCGCCGCCTGGTCCCACCCGTCCTGGGTCACCACATAGCCGACCAGCAGCTGGTTCCCGCTCCGCGCGGTCCGTACGGCGGCCGCGGCGCCCGCGACACCGGGCAGGCCCTGGAGCGCGGCGTCCACCTCGCCCAGCTCGATCCGCCGCCCGCCGAGCTTGATCTGCTCGTCCGCCCGCCCGAGGAAGACCAGCCCCTCCGGCTCCGCCTTCACCAGGTCGCCGCTGCGATAGGCGCGCTCCCAGCCCAGCGACTTCAGCGGCGCGTACTTCTCCGCGTCCTTCTCGGCGTCGAGGTACCGCGCGAGGCCCACCCCGCCGATCACCAGCTGCCCGCTGCCGCCCATCGGCACCGGTTCCCCGGCCTCGTCGACGACGGCCAGCTCCCAGCCGTTCAGCGGCAGCCCGATCCGGATCGGCTCCGCGCCGCTCATCAGCGAGGCACACGCCACCACGGTCGCCTCGGTCGGCCCGTACGTGTTCCAGACCTCGCGCCCCTCCGTCACCAGCCGTTGCGCCAGCTCCGGCGGGCACGCCTCACCGCCGAAGATCAGCAGCCGGACGTCGTTGAGCGTCTCCGGCTCCCACAGCGCCGCGAGCGTCGGCACCGTCGACACCACGGTGATCTCCTGCTCGACCAGCCACGGCCCCAGATCGGCGCCGCTCCTGACCCGCTCGCGCGGTACCGGCACCAGACAGGCCCCGTACCGCCAGGCCAGCCACATCTCCTCGCAGGACGCGTCGAAGGCCACCGAGAGCCCCGCCATGACCCGGTCCCCGGGCCCGATCGGCTCCTCGGCCAGGAACAGCTCCGCCTCGGCGTCCACGAACGCGGCGGCGCTGCGATGACTCACGGCGACACCCTTGGGCTTCCCGGTCGAACCGGAGGTGAAGATGATCCACGCGTCGTTCTCGACCCCGGGCCGCGCGGCGGGGGCGTCGGACACGTCGTGGACGGTCAGCTCGTGCCCGGCCCCGACGACGGCCCGCACCCCGGCCTCGCCGAACACCAGCTCGGCCCGCTCGTCGGGGTCCTCGGCGTCCACCGGGACGTACGCGGCGCCGGCGGCCAGCACCGCGAGGACCGCCACGTACAGGTCGTTGGTGCCCGACGGCACCCGCACCCCGACCCGGTCCCCGAGCCCGACGCCCACCGCGCCCAGCCGCCGCCGCAGCCGCTCCACCTCTGTGGCCAGCGCGCGATAGGTGAGCCGCCGGGTGCCGTCGTCCAGCGCGGGCTCGTCGGGGAACGACCGCACGGACGCCTCGAAGACGTCGACGAGGGTGCGCGGGGAGGCGGCGGGCCCCGCCTCGAAGAGGGCCGGCCCGTCGAGTCCCTCCGCCAGTTCCCCCTCCAACAGGGTCAGCTCGGGACTCTCGTACACGGCGGCCATCGGATCCTCGCCTTTCACACCCGGACGACCCGGGGGCGCCAACGGGCCCACAGGTCTGCCTGGGGATATTTCCGTATGGCGCCGAACAAGCCCAATACTGTAGTGCTCGGGTGACTACGGCCTGTCGTATCGGCCAAGCGGAGGCATCCGAGAGACGACTCACGAACATGGGGCTGTCTATCGTGACCTGGGGTTTCTTCAGCACGGCGAGATGTCGCGCACATTTCCTCACAGGACCCGTCCAACTGGTGGGCACGGGGGCCTCCGCGCTGACACGGGGAGCGCCACATGCTTGCCAGTGACCTGATGGCCGCTTTCTGGCGACCGTTACGGAAGATGGTCAAGGAGCACGGCGTACCCCGCACCCGACTGTGCAGGGAACTGGGCCTGGGCGCTTCCGGCTTGTCCGAGCTGCTGAACGGCAAGCGCGCCAAGGCTCCGAGTTGGGACACGGTGCGGACGATCGTGACCGCCTGCGACGAGGCCTCGCAACTCGAGTACTGGCGTACGCGGCTGACGGAGCTGGAGACGGAACTCGAACGCATCGTCCCTGGGCGGCGGGAGGAACAGCCGGGGACCGCGGACGATCGTGACGCTTCGGCCGACTGTTCCGTCTGCGCCGACGAGTACGAGGACGAGCGTTTCCGGGCATCCGTACGGGCACTGGTCGGCGACGAATGGCAGATCCGGTCCTTCGGCGCGGCGACGAGGGTCCTCGCGAGCCGACACCCCGTTCTGCGCCGCGACGCCGAGACCCTCGTCGAAGACGAGGTGGAGTCACGGGAGGATCTGGCAGTCTTCCGCGACCGCTTCGAAGACATCGCCCGGCGCATGCTAGCCGGACTCGGCCCCAGGGTGCGCCAAGCGTGCCACCTTCACCGCGTGGGGCTCCTGCGGGCGGCGCACACGATTCTGCTGCTGGAGGGCAGCGTCAGGAGCCCGTCGCTCGACGCGCTGTGGACCGAGGGCCGGGCCGGTGGCACGCTCGGCATGGAGGACCTCTCGGCCACGGCTCTCGGTGACGGCACCCTGGCGTCCGGAACCCTGCCCATCACCGACGTGCCGTATGTCGACCACCGTGCCCGCATCCTGGCCCACTACGAGTCCGCAGAGTCCTGGGGGGACGACGAGAACCCCCCTGCCGCCGCCGAGGTCTCCACGGCCGTGTACGAGTCCCGCCTCGCGGAAGTGGCCGCCGAATGCCCCGAACTGCTCGTGTGGGCGACCATGCTGGACGGCCCGCACGCGATGCGGGGCCTGGACGCCTGCCCGAAGGGAGAGGCACGAGAGCATCTGGAGGCGCTGTACCAGGAGGTAGGGGCACAGAACGGGGGCTTGGACGGCCTGGAGACCCTCCTGCGGGCCCTCACCCGCCAGACCACGCCGGGTGCGTGGCCGGCCCGGCTCTCGGAGATCTACCGGCACGAGCTGAACCGGCCGATCTCGCCTGTCGGGGAGGCTGACGACGAGCCGAGCCCCTGCATCCCGCGTCTTTCCGAGGGATACGTGAACCCGGCCTTCCGGGTCGCCGTCCACTCGCCCCACGGAATGCCCCACGTCGATGCCTGGTGGAGCAGCCGCCCCCTGAGCGAAGAGATCCAGGGCTTCCTGGCCGCATATCTCACCGGTTTCCCGACGGTCCGCCCGCTGATCGTCCTGGGCGACCCCGGCGCGGGCAAGTCACTGCTCACACGGCTGCTCGCCGCCCGTCTCCCGCCCGAGGACTACCTCCCCATCCGGATCGAGCTCCGCAACGTCTTCGCCGACGCCGACATCCTCGAACAGATCCGGCAGGCGTTGCGGCTCGCCACCCTCATGGACGTCACGTGGGCCACGGTCACGGAGCTGTCGGACGGAGTGCTGCCCGTCCTGATCTTCGATGGCTTCGACGAACTGCTCCAGGCCAGCGGCGCCGACCACTGGCGCTATCTGCAGGACATCGCAGACTTCCAGGAGGCCTCGGCCCGCAACGGCCTCCCGGTGGCCGCCATCGTCACCAGCCGCACGGTCGTCGCCGACCAAGCGAAGTTCCCCGACGACAGCGTCATCATCCGTCTGGAACCCTTCGACGGGACCCGCATCGCCCGCTGGACGGACACGTGGAACAGGGCCAACGCCAGCTACTTCCGGCGTAACAGGCGCAAGGGACTCGCACCGCTCCGCCGAGACCTCGGTGCCATCTACCCGGATCTGGCGGGTCAGCCTCTCCTGCTGCTCATGCTCGCTCTGTACTTCAGCGTGGAGCAGGGAGCGGGACCGGCGCGCGTCGACCACGCTTCCATGAGCCGCGTCGATCTGTACGAGCGGCTCTTTCGCCTCTTCGTCCGCCGCCAGATCACCAAGCTGGAGCCCGGGCTGCGCCCCAGGGCCTTGGAGGAGCGCATCGAGAACGAACTCGACCTCCTGTCGGTCATAGCCGCCGCCATGTTCAACCGCGGCAGCCAGGGAGTCAGCGCGGAGGAGGCCGACCACGATCTCCGCTTCCTGCGCGCCCCCGACAGCAGGACAGCCTGCCCCGAGGCCCGGCTTCTTTTCGGCAGGTTCTTCTTCATCCATGAGGCCAGGGCCACCTTCGAGCAGGGAGCCGACCGGCGGTGGTACGAATTTCTGCACGCCACCTTCGGAGAGCACCTGGTCGCCCGGAAGATCGCCCGCACTCTGGCCCGCTGCCCCGACGGCGGCCCTCACGACGGCCTGTTGTTCGACCTGCTCTCCCACTCCCTGCTGACCGACCGCGCCCAGATCCTCGACAACCTCCGCGACCTCCTGTCCTCCTGGGACGCCGTACGCCCTCTCTTCCCCACCGCACTCGACGAGCGTCCGGCCGAGAGCCGCACGGGCTACACGGCGAGACCGGCCCGCGTCACCCACCGCCATGCCTGCTACAGCGCAAACCTCCTCCTGCTGGCCCTGGCCCCGGGTCAGGTGGTCAACTTTTCCGAACTCGTCGCCGACGCCCCCGACCCCGCTGCCCACTGGACCGAGCACGCACTGCTCTGGAAGTCCCAACTGCCCTCCGACTCCTGGGACGCCTTCACTCGCGCGGTGGGCAGCGTGCCCCAGCGGGCGGTCTTCGGCGCACTGGAGGGGCGGCGGGACATAGCTCTCTGCCTGGGCCGACACGAGGTGCCCGACACGGTGAGTCGCGCCGCCTGGGTGCTGGACCCGACCGAGAAGGAGACCGCACCGGACATGGACGACCAGTCGTCCTCGTCCGACCGGTGGCACGAGACGCTGCGCCGCGCCCGCCTGCTGTACGACCGCGATGTGGAGCTCCTCCTGGAGCCTGCGCTCCCGGTGTTCGAGGAACTCGACGAACTCACCCGCACCTGCTCCGTCGACCAGTTCGGACGGGGAACGTCTGTGGCTCATGCCCTGGTCACCCTGATGGTGTGCGAAGCCGCGCCCGCCCGTGACCTGATGACCCGCTACAAGACATGCCTGCGTGCCCTTGACGGCTCCATGGGGCCATGGGCCGAAGAGCGACTCGTCGCACTGGTCGCCCAACGGTTGGTGGGCGAGAGCGACCGGCTTCCCCGGGACTTCGTGAGCGACACCGTGTGGACCCTGGCGCGTGCGTGGGCGGAGCTCAGGCCTCTCTCCGACAGGGACGAGCGGACACCTCTGCATCTGCTCTCAGTGGCCTGCCGCCAGCTCGCCCGCGCCTGCGACGAACAACTGGCTGTCGCCGCCGCTCGGCTTCTTGCGCTCGACGCCGGGCAGGTGGTGAGCGACCTGGCCATCGACGTGGCCGGGGAGCCGCCCGTGCCCGACGTCACGACCACGCACGACGTGCTTGCCCGGCTCCACCGCAGAGTACAGACGCGCGCCGACCCGGACGCGCGTGCACTGTCCGGCCTACGCCTGCTGAAACTGGCCGTCGCGCTCGACCAGCGCGAGTGGTGCGATGCCTACGGCACACAGGTACTGGACACCATGGACGCCGCAGGCTTGGACGGCGTGCTCCCGTCAGAGGCCGAGTACGTCAGAGGGGTGGACGGACGGCGCGCCTCCGACGAGTGAGCGCCGCCCCGCAACGTCCTGACCCCTCAGCCCGCGTCCTTGTCGTCGGCGATGAGCCGGTCCAGCTTCTCGGCAAACCAGAGGGACACGGCTCCGGTGACGATCGGCCCCACCCCGGACAAGGGTTCCCCGGCGAGTTGCCCCAGGGTTTCGGCGACGGCCCCCGCCACCGACCCGGCGGCCACGGCGACCCTCCATGATCACCGCGCTCCGCAAGGTGACGATCTTTCCCATGACATCCTCCCGAACCAGTAGGTGTGACCCCACCTTCGAGGAGCCGCGCAGGAGAGTGGCAGAACACCGAAGCACCCCGAAGACGACGGGTAGCGGCCGACGATCGGCGGCAGCACCCCGAACAGCAAAAAGACCCCTGATGGACAGGGGTCTCAGCTGGTGTCCGAGGGGGGACTTGAACCCCCACGCCCGATAAAGGGCACTAGCACCTCAAGCTAGCGCGTCTGCCATTCCGCCACCCGGACAAGGTGTCTGCCGTGCGAGGTGTCCCCCGCGGCGACAGAGAAAACATTACCAGGCTTTCCGGGGCCCTCGATCACACCCCGTTCCCGGAGGTCCCGGGCGTGAACGGCGTGTGACGGGCCGGTCCCGGTCTTGGGGCGGGCCCCCGGGCAGGAGGAGGATGAGGGGGAACCACCAGCAGCGACAGCGGGAGGAAGCAGCGTGAGCGAGACGGACACGGCCAGGCGCGTGACCGGTGAGGACGAGGTCGTGGACCTCTGCCGCGAGCTGATCCAGATCGACACCAGCAACTTCGGCGACCACTCGGGCCCGGGCGAACGCAAGGCCGCCGAGTACGTGGCGGAGAAGCTCGCCGAGGTGGGTCTCGAACCGAGGATCTTCGAGTCGCACCCGGGCCGTGCCTCGACGGTGGCCCGCATCGAGGGCGAGGACCCGTCCCGGCCCGCGCTGCTCATCCACGGCCACACCGACGTCGTCCCGGCCAACGCCGACGACTGGACCCACCACCCCTTCTCCGGTGAGGTCGCCGACGGCTGTGTGTGGGGCCGGGGCGCGGTCGACATGAAGGACATGGACGCGATGACCCTCGCGGTCGTCCGGGACCGGTTGCGCAGCGGTCGCAAGCCCCCGCGCGACATCGTCCTCGCCTTCCTCGCGGACGAGGAGGCCGGCGGCACGTACGGCGCCAAGTACCTGGTCAAGAACCACCCCGACCTCTTCGAGGGCGTCACCGAGGCGATCAGCGAGGTCGGTGGGTTCTCCTTCACCGTCAGCGAGCAGCGGCGGCTCTATCTGATCCAGACGGCCGAGAAGGGCATGCACTGGATGAAGCTGACCGTGGCCGGCACCGCCGGGCACGGCTCGATGATCCACCGCGACAACGCCATCACCGAACTGTCCGAGGCCGTCGCCCGCCTCGGCCGCCACACCTTCCCTGTGCGGGTCACCAAGACCACCCGCGCCTTCCTCGACGAACTCGGCGACGCGCTCGGCACCGAGCTGGACCCGGAGAACATGGAGGGCACCCTCGCCAAGCTCGGCGGGATCGCCAAGCTCATCGGCGCCACCCTCAGCAACACCGCCAACCCCACCCAGCTGGGCGCCGGCTACAAGGTCAACGTCATCCCCGGCGAGGCCACCGCGCACGTCGACGGACGGTTCCTGCCCGGCTTCGAGGAGGAGTTCCTCGCCGACCTCGACAAGATCCTCGGGCCCAACGTGCGGCGCGAGGACGTGCACTCCGACAAGGCGCTGGAGACGTCCTTCGACGGGGCGCTGGTGGACGCCATGCAGTCCGCGCTGGTCGCCGAGGACCCGGCCGCGAAGGCGGTCCCGTACATGCTCTCCGGCGGTACGGACGCCAAGTCCTTCGACGACCTCGGTATCCGCGGCTTCGGCTTCGCCCCGCTGAAGCTGCCGCCGGAGCTGGACTTCGCGGGCATGTTCCACGGCGTCGACGAGCGCGTGCCGGTGGAGGGCCTGAAGTTCGGTGTGCGCGTGCTCGACCGGTTCCTCGACGCTTCCTGACCTTCTTGGGTGTCGGAGCGACTCCTTTATTCGGTAGCGCGTACGAAGATCGACCGGGTCGGGTGAATCGGACCATAAGCTCGTAGCTCCATTCATCCCTCCTCGTTACAGGTGATGTGACTCGCTCTTCGGGGTCGCTTTGCCAACAAGGAGGAATAATGATCAAGAAGGTCGTCGCTGCTGCGGCTGCCACCGGTGGTCTCGTGCTCGCGGGTGCGGGTCTGGCTGTTGCCGACGCCGGCGCCCAGGGTGCCGCTATCGGTTCCCCGGGTGTCGCGTCCGGCAACGTCGTCCAGGTGCCCGTTCACGTCCCTGTGAACGTGTGCGGCAACACGATCAACGTGATCGGGCTGCTGAACCCCGCCTTCGGCAACACCTGCATCAACAAGTGACGTTGTGCCTCACCCAGTGAGGGTCCGATAGCCGTTGGCCCCGGAGTGTGCGCCATGCACTCCGGGGCCGACCGGTTCCCCGGACAAGGTGAAGAAGATCAGACCATAGGGCTAAGGCAGGTAATTCAGACATGCGACAGGTCACCCGCAAGGGCCTGATGACGATGGCGGCCGCGTCCGGCGTCCTCGCCGCGGCCGGCGGTTACGCGCACGCCGATTCCGGCGCCCAGGGCTCCGCGACCCATTCGCCCGGCGTCCTCTCGGGCAACAACGTGCAGGCGCCGGTCGAGGCCGAGGTCAACGTCTGCGGCAACACCGTCAGCGTCGTCGGGCTGCTCAACCCCGCGTCCGGCAACAAGTGCTCCAACGGCGTCAAGACCGGCAAGCACACCGGTGGTTCCGGATCGTCGTACGGGGGCTCGCGGGCGCAGGGGCACGCCGGTGACTCGCCCGGTGTCGCGTCGGGCAATCAGGTGCAGGCCCCGGTGCACGTACCGGTCAACGTCTGCGGCAACAGCGTCAACGTGGTCGGCGTCGGCAACCCGGCCACGGGCAACGAGTGTGCCAACGGCGGCGGCCACCACGGCTCGTCGCACGGCGGTGACCACGGCTCCTCCCACGGCGGCGGCGGATCCCACGCGGACGGTCACACCGGCAACTCGCCGGGCGTCGGCTCCGGCAATCATGTGCAGGTCCCCGTGGACGTCCCGGTCAACGCCTGCGGCAACAGCGTCAGCGTGATCGGTCTCGGCAACGGCACGACCGGCAACGACTGCGTGAACACGGGCGGTGGAGGGTCGCACGAGAACCCCGGTAACCCGGGCAACCCCGGCAACCCTGGGAACCCCGGCAACCCCGGCAACCCCGGCAACCCCGGGAACCCCGGTAACCCCGGCAACCCGGGCAACCCGGGCAACCCCGGGAACCCTGGTCACCCCGGTAACCCGGGCAACCCCGGTTCCCACGGCCCGGGTGGTGGCACCAACACGCCGGGTACCCAGACCGTCACCCGGCCCGGGGCAACCGGGCAGCTCGCCCAGACCGGCGCCGAGGTGCCGCTCGGCCTCGCCCTGACGGTGGGCGCCGGCACGCTCCTCGGGGGCGCGCTGATCTACCGCAAGGCACGGGCCACCGCCCGGTAACCGGACCCCGCGCACAGGAAACGGAGCGGGCCCCGCACCAGCGGGGCCCGCTCCGTTTCCTCTGCTCACATCACCACGTGGCCCGCACCTGGCGGATGATCCGTCGGCGCAACCGCACCCTGCGGCTGCCATCGCGCAGCAGACTCAGTCGGTCCAACTCCCAGTGTCCGTACTCGGCATGGTCCGTCAGCAGGCGTGTGGCGTCCTTGCGGGAGACCCCGCGCGGTACGTACACGTCGACAAATTCGTATTCCGGCATCGGTATCTATTGTGCGGGCTGGGGCTCGGTACGGATAGCGTCTGCACTATGTCTGATGCTGCGCAGCCCACCGCTGCCGAGGTACGCGCCGCCGCCGAGGCGGTCAAGACCGCGCTCGACCGCCACCTGGCCGCGGTCGAACGCCGGTCGGGTGAGGACGACCCGGCCGTCTACGAGGCGTTCAACGAGCTGGCCGCGGCCGCCGAGGAGTACGACGAACTGCTCTACGACCGCTACGACGAGGTCACTCCCTTCGAGATCCCCGGCACCGAGGACATGCCGCCGTACACCGGCCCCGAGGAGCCGGGCGCGCTGAGCGTGCTGATCCGGCGGGACTACACGGTGGTGGAGCCGCAGCGGTTGCTGGCGCAGGCGCAGCGGGTGGAGGCGGCCGACGAGCCGTCCGCCGTCGGCGTCGGCGACGACGCGGCGTCGGCCACCGTCCACGGCGCCCTGGGCGTTCTGTTCGGCGAGTTCGAACCGGACGAGATCGCCTCCCGGCACAAGGAGTTCGGCCTGGAGGAGGGCGACTCCACGCTCTGGGTCACCGCCGGGGACGACACGGCCGACCCCGGGGAGTGGCTGGAGGCCCCGTTCGAGAACGTCGACCCCCAGCGGGTCGTCTGCCGCTTCGACGTCAGCGCGGTCTTCGACGAGGACGACATCGAGGACGACATCGAGGACGTCGAGGACGAGGTCGATGTCGACGAGGACCTGGACGAGGACGAGGAGTTGGAACCGCTGGACGCGGACCGGTAGGGGGCCGGGCCGCCGGCCCCCCCGGGACTCGGATCCGCAGGTGGGCGGCAGCCGCGCCCACCCCGGCCCCCGGTGTCAGCCGGCCGGGGGCACCTGCGCCTTGAGCAGGGCCGGGAGGCGGGTCGTGCGGGGCTTCGGGGGGACCTCGGCGACCGCGCGGGGGAGCATCTGCTCGACGCCGTGGACGACGGAGAGGTGTCGTTCCGCGCGGGAGAACGCGGTGTAGACCCAGGGACGGCTGAGTGCCGTGCCCGCGTCACCCGGCAGTACGACCACCGCGGCCGGCCAGCGGTGTCCCACCGCCTGGTGCGCCGTGAGCGCCCACCCGTGCCGTACGGCCGTGTCGACGCGCTCCTTCGGCACGACGACGGCGCCCCCCGCGCACTCCAGGTGCAGCCCCTCCGCGTCGGCCTTCACGACGCGCCCCGGCGTCGCACGGCCCGGCACGGGGGAGTGGACGACACGGTCACCGGGGTCGAACCCGCCGAAGCGACCCGGCCCGGGGTTCAGCCGCTCCTTCAGTGCCGTGTTCAGCGCACGGGTGCCCGCCGCGCCCCCATGACCGGGGGTGATCACCTGCACCTGCTCGGCCGGGACACCGAAGGCCCTCGGCACGGAGTCCACGACGAGCTGCACGGTCCGGTGCACCGCCTCCCCGGCGTCCCGCACCGGCACGATCACGACCTCCTTGCCGGGCGCCTCCACCTGGTTCAGCTCCCCGATCCCGATCCCGGAGACCAGCTCACCGAGCGGGCCGGGGTCAGGGGTCCGTGAGGAGACCTGCGTGCAGGCCCGAGCGGCGAGGAGGTCCGCGAACACCCGCCCCGGCCCGGCGGACCACAGCACCCCCGGATCGCCGCTGAGCACCAGCCGCGCCCCGTCGGGCAGCGACTCGACCAGGACGGCGGCGGTCTCCACGTCGAGCTGCGGCGCGTCCAGCACCACGAGCAGATCGAGGGCGAACGCGCCCTCGGCGTCCCTGCCGGGCCCCTCGGCTCCGGCCAGCAGCCCGCCCACGGTGACCACGGCGGAACCGCCCGCCCCGGCGTCGTCGGGGGCCGCGCCGCCCGTCCCGGCCCCGTCCAGCAGTGCGGCGAACCGCCGTCGGCCGTCCGCGCTGTGCGTGGCCGCGTACGCCCGCAGCCCGAGGGCGCGCGCTGCGGCGACCAGCGCGGCGGGCTCGGCGCGGGCGGCCTCGCCGCCGGTGTGCAGGACGAGCCCGTCCCCGGCGACGGCGCGGATCAGTTCGGCGGCGGGACGGGGCGCCGACGCGGCCGCCGACGCCCAGTCCGTGGTGTCGTCCTTGGGCAGGGAGTTCACGATCCGGGCGAGGCCGTCGGCGAGGCTCTCCTCGGCGAGGGCGTAACGCTCCAGGCCGACCAGGACACGCACCGGGCGCTCCGGCTCCTCCTCGTCGTCCTCGACGTCGGTGGCCGCCGCGACGGGTGGGGCGTCGTCGAGCGCGTCCTGGAAGATCAGCGCCTCGCCTTCCGCGACGGCGCTCCGCACGGCCTCGTCCGGGTCCGGCACCGCACGCTGGGCGAGCGCGGCGGTGAGGGCCGGCATCTCCAGCGCGGTGTGCCCGGCGACGGCGGCCTGCTCCAACAGCCATACCGTGACCGCCCGGCCGCGCCGCTCGTCGTCCGGTCCGCACTCCGCGCCGAGCAGCGCCCGCGCGAAACCGTCGGCCTGTTCGGGCCGGACCCCGACGACCCGCAGCAACTGCCAGGGGTCCTCGCGCAGTCGGTCACCGGCGCCCTCGCCGAGCGCCTCGGCGACCTGCGGCGCCAGCGTCTGCGGTGCGCCGCCCTCGGCCAGCACCGCGCGCACCGCCCCGACCGTCTCGCCGGAGGGCGCCACGGCGACGGGGGCCGCCACCGGTTCCGGGCGCCGCACCGGTTCCGGCGCGGGCCGCCGGGGCGCGGGCTCCGGCTCCGCGAAGACGGTGGCCGAGGGCTTCTGCCCGCCCTCCACGGCCCGTACGGCCGCCAGCAGGTCGGCTGCCGTGCCGCTGAGCTTGGCGCCCGCGGTGACAGGCCCCTTCTTCTCGGCCTTGCGGCGCTCGATCCGCTCCCGCTCCAGCTTCTGCGCCGCCAACTCGGCCTGGGCCTCGGACAGATCGGATGCGCCGTCGGCGCTCTCCGCGCCGGCAGCCGCGTCCTTCGTGGCCTCCTCGGCACCCGCGTCCTCGGCGGTCTCGGCGTCGGGCGTTGCGTCGGCGCGGTCCCCCGGCTCGTCCGGCTCCGTGGTCCCGGGCTCCGTGCTCACAGCGTGCTCCAGTCGTGATCGGGATAGCGGTGCACGGGCGCCGACACGTCGTCGAGAGCCCGGCAGATCTCGTCAGGAAGACTAAGGGTCTCCACTGACAACGCCGCCGTGAGCTGGAGCGCGTTGCGCGCGCCGACGATGGGCGCGGCGACGCCCGGCCGGTCCCGGACCCAGGCGAGGGCGACCTGGAGCGGCGTCACGGCGAGCCCGTCCGCGGCGGTCTGCACCGCGTCCACGATGCTGGTCGCCGTGTCGTCGAGGTACGGCGCGACGAACCGGGCCATGTGCTCGGAGCCGCCCCGCGAGTCCGGCGGTGTGGCGTGCCGGTACTTCCCGGTCAGCACCCCCCGGCCCAGCGGGGAGGACGGGAGCAGCCCGACCCCGAGGTCCAGCGCGGCCGGCAGCACCTCGCGCTCGACGCCGCGCTGGAGCAGGGAGTACTCCATCTGCGTACTGGCCAGCCGGGTGCGTATCCCCGGTGCGGCGAGCTGCCAGGTGGCCGCCTTCGCGAGTTGCCAGCCGCAGAAGTTGGAGACCCCGGCGTAGCGGGCGCGGCCGCTGCTGACGGCCAGGTCGAGGGCGTGGAGCGTCTCCTCCAGCGGGGTCTCGGGGTCGTAGGCGTGGAGGTGCCAGAGGTCGACGTGGTCGGTGCCGAGGCGGGCCAGGGAGGCGTCCAGGGCGGCGAGCAGATGACCGCGGGAGCCGTCGAAGCGACGGTCGGGGTCGGGGACGCTGCCCGCCTTCGTGGAGATGACCAGGTCACGGCGGGGCACAAGGCCGTCCATCAGCCGGCCGAGCAGATATTCGGCCTCGCCGTCGCCGTACACGTCCGCCGTGTCGACAAGGGTGCCGCCCGCCTCCCAGAACACCTTCAACATGTCCGCGGCGTCATGCTCGTCCGTGTCGCGGCCCCACGTCAGGGTGCCGAGCCCGATCCGGGACACACGCAGGCCGGTACGGCCGAGATGCCTCTGCTCCATGGACGCCGACATTACTGTCCGGAGTTCGCCGTGTGGGGGCCTGTGGACGACCGATTTCCCCAGCGCACCGCGCGACCGGCCACGACGCACCCCGCACTGGCCCCTCTGCGGCCTCCCCCCGGTAGGGTCGGGCGGAACAAGGACGTTACTGATCGGTAAGGGGAAGGCGGGTCTATATGAAGCTCGGGATCAACCTCGGCTACTGGGGCGCCGGGATGGACGGGGACAACCTGGCCGTGGCCCAGGAGGCCGACCGCCTCGGCTACGCGGTGTGCTGGGCGGCGGAGGCGTACGGCTCGGACGCCGCCACCGTGCTCAGCTGGGTCGCCGCCAAGACCGAACGCATCGACGTCGGCTCGGCCATCTTCCAGATCCCGGCCCGCCAGCCGGCGATGACCGCCATGACCGCCGCGACCCTCGACTCGCTCTCCGGCGGCCGGTTCCGCCTCGGCCTCGGGGTGTCCGGCCCGCAGGTCTCCGAGGGCTGGTACGGCGTGAAGTTCGACAAGCCGCTCGCCCGCACCCGCGAGTACGTCGAGATCGTCCGCAAGGCGATGACCCGAGAGCGTCTGTCCCACGACGGCGAGCACTGGACGCTGCCGCTGCCCGGCGGCCCCGGCAAGCCGCTCAAGCTCACCGTGCACCCCACCCGCGAGCACATCCCGCTGTACATCGCCGCGATCGGTCCGAAGAACCTGGAGCAGACCGGTGAGATCGCCGACGGCGCGCTGCTGATCTTCCCGTCGGCCGCCCACCTGGAGGACACCGCCGTCAAGTACCTCCGCGCGGGGCGCGAGAAGGCCGGCAAGACCCTCGACGGCTTCGACGTGTGCCCGACGCTGCCGCTCGCCCTCGGCGACGACAAGGACGTCACGACGCTCGCCGACACCTTCCGCCCGTACACCGCGCTGTACGTCGGCGGCATGGGCAGCCGCAAGCAGAACTTCTACAACCAGCTCGCCCAGCGCATGGGCTACGAGAAGGAGGCCGCCGAGATCCAGGACAAGTACCTGGCCGGCGACAAGGCCGGTGCCGCGGCCGCGATCCCGCACGAGCTGATCGACCAGACGACGCTCCTCGGCTCCGTGGAGCGCATCGCCGACCGGATGAAGGCCTACAAGGAGGCCGGCGTCACCACCCTCACGCTGGCGCCCGCGGGCTTCACGCTGGACGAGCGGATCGCCGCGCTGCGGGCCGGCACCGAGGCCCTGGAGCGGGCCGGGCTCGCATAGCGGGAGGGGCCGGTACGCCGGCCCTGAGAAGTTCTACGGCCGTGGTGGGGGCTCGGGGGTCTTCCCCGCCACGGCCGTCACGGGACACAACGCGCCGACGGCCCTGTCGGTTACGCGTCCTCGCGGCCCTGTCGTCCTTCGTTTGGCGGATTTGTCCGACACAGCTGTTGCCCGACTCCTGGTACCCCATTTGACTCGTTTTTCAGGGTCCTGCAGAGAGGTGCCTCCCATGCTTTCGGCCAAGAGCCTGTTCCAGGAGATCATCGACGACGACGAGTCGTTCCGGTTGTTCTGCTCCATCGCCGCCAGCGGCGAGTCGCAGGGCGGCTGGGAGAACGCGCGCATCGCCGCGCTCGTCCCGGAGAGCGAGCGCGCGCTCGCCCCCAGGATCACCCGCCACGGCGCGGACGAGGACAAGCACGGACGGATCTTCAACGCCCTGATGAGGAAACGCGGCCTCGAACCCGCAAAGGTCCCGCCGGAGACCGACTACACGATGCTCCTGGAGCGCGAGGGCATCGGACTGGCCCACGAGAAGCTCAAGGCCGACCAGGCCCTCACGGAGCGGGACATCATCGTCTACCTCTCCCACAGCCGCGTCACCGAACAGCGCGCCTCCGAGCAGATGGTGCTGCTCCGCAAGCACTTCGCCGACCATCCGGAGATCGGCAAGGCCGTCCGGATGATCTCCGACGACGAGGACAACCACCTCGCGTACACCCACGAGGAACTCCTGCGGTTCGCCGCCGCCGGACACGGCCGCCTCATCCAGCGGACCCTGCGCGAGTGCGCCCTCGCCGAGATCGCCGTCTACCGGGACGTCAGCCTCGCCGTGATGGCCCACATGGGGCGCGTCCTCGGCTGGTCGAAGGCCAAGTCCGCCGTGCTCGCCGCGGGCATCCACGCGGTGTACGCCTACGAGCGGGCCTTCGGCTGGCGCCGCATGGTCACCCTGGAGATGCCGGAGCGCCGCGACGCCCTCGGCGGACCGGCGACCACGGCACCCGAGTTCGCCTGATCCCGGGCCCGAACAGCCGCACGCGCGCGTGGAGCACTCCCGGCTCCGCCCGGCCCTCCCCGCGCGCGGCGGCCCGTCGTCACAGCCACCCGCGCCGCTTGAACAACCGGTACACCAGCACCTCCAGCCCGGCCGTCACCGCGATCACCACCGGATACGACCACACCCAGCGCAGCTCGGGCATGTGCTCGAAGTTCATGCCGTAGATCCCGGCGACCATCGTGGGGATCGCCGCCATGGCCGCCCACGCGGAGATCTTCCGCATGTCGTCGTTCTGCCGGACGCTCATCTGCGCGAGATGCGCCGAGAGGATGTCGGACACCAGCCGGTCCAGGCCCTCGACGGACTCGTTCACGCGGGTGAGATGGTCGCTGACGTCACGGAAGAAGGGCCGGGCCTGCTCGTTCACGAACGGCACCGCCGAGCCGGTCGCGCCCTGGCCGGAGAGCCGGGTGAGGGGGGCGGCGAGCGGGCCGGTGGCGCGGCGGAACTCCAGCACCTGGCGCTTGAAGGTGTAGATCCGCGACGCGGTGTTCCGTGAGCCGCCGACGTCCGGGGAGAACACCTCGGCCTCCAGCTCCTCCAGGTCCGTCTGGAGCTCGGTCGCCACCTCCAGGTAGTGGTCGACCGTGGCGTCCGTGATCGCGTACAGGACGGACGTGGGTCCCTCGCCCAGCAGCTCCGGCTCCCGCTCCAGCCGCCGTCGTACGGCGTTCAGGGGCGAGCCCCCGCCGTGGCGGACGGTCACCACGAAGGCGTCGCCGAGGAACACCATGATCTCGTCCGTGCTCACCGTGTCCCCGGCCGGCTCGTACACGACCGGCTTCAGCACCATGAACAGCGAGTCCTCGTACACCTCCAGCTTCGGCCGCTGGTGCGCCTTCAGGGCGTCCTCGACGGCCAGCGGATGCAGGGCGAACTCCTCGGTGACGAGGGCGAACTCCTTCTCCGTCGGCTCATGCAGGCCGATCCACACGAAGCCGCCCGAGGCACGCGCGGCGGTCAGGGCGTCGGAGAGGTCCTCGGGCCCCTCGGTGCGGTGGCCGTCGCGATAGACGGCACAGTCGACGATCACAGGGAGTTCCTTTCTCGACGGTGGAGCGGCAGGAGGGGCGTCTAGGCTGGCCGCATGCCCACGTTGATCCTTGTCCGGCACGGCCGGTCCACCGCCAACACCGATGGGGTGCTCGCCGGGTGGACGCCCGGCGTCGCCCTCGACGAGCGCGGCACCGCGCAGGCCGCGGCACTGCCCGGCCGTCTCGCCGGGCTGCCGATCTCCGAGGTCGTCACCAGCCCCCTCCAGCGCTGCCAGGAGACGCTGCGCCCCCTCCTGGAGGCCCGGCCCGAGCTGAGCCCGCACACCGACGACCGCATCGGCGAGTGCCACTACGGCGACTGGTCCGGCCGCAAGCTCGCCGAACTCACCGACGAGCCCCTGATGCAGGTCGTCCAGTCGCATCCGACGGCCGTGCAGTTCCCCGGCGGGGAGTCGATGCGGGAGATGCAGCACCGGGCGGCGGAGGCGGTACGGGAGTGGAACGCGCGCGTGGAGCGCGACCACGGAGCGGACGCCGTCTATGTGATGTGCTCCCACGGCGACATCATCAAGTCGCTCGTCGCGGACGCACTCGGACTTCATCTGGACCTCTTCCAGCGGATCTCTGTCGAACCGTGTTCCATCACCGCGATCCGTTACACACGACTGCGGCCGTTTCTCGTCCGCCTCGGCGACACCGGGGACTTCGCGTCCCTGGCGCCGCGTGAGGAGCCCCCGACCGGCGACGCCGCCGTCGGGGGCGGCGCGGGAGCACCGTGATCGTCAACCGCAGTAGGGTGAAGCGGTCGCGAAGGCGCTGAACCCGTCAGCAGCCGGAGCGACCGGTCCCGACGTCGATTCCAATGGAGACAGGACGTGTCCCGTCAGGTGTTCCTCTACGACCCCCCGGACCGCTTCGTGGCCGGTACGGTCGGGCTGCCCGGGCGCCGGACCTTCTTCCTGCAGGCCTCCTCAGGGCAGCGGGTCACCAGCGTGTCCCTGGAGAAGACCCAGGTCGCCGCGCTCGCCGAGCGCATGGACGAGCTGCTCGACGAGGTCGTGCGGCGCAGCGGGGGCAGTGCCCCGGTGCCCGCCGTCGCCCCCACCGAGGTCTCGGACACGGCACCGCTGGAGACCCCCATCGAGGAGGAGTTCCGGGTCGGCACCATGGCGCTGGCCTGGGACGGAGACGAGCAGCGCATGATCGTCGAGGCCCAGGCACTGGTCGAGCTGGACGCCGACTCCGAGGAGGACCTCGCCGAGGCGGAGGAGCGGCTCCTCCAGGACGAGGAGAACGGCCCGCCGATGCTCCGCGTCCGCCTCACCGGCGCGCAGGCCAGGGCCTTCGCCAAGCGCGCCCTCGACGTCGTCAACGCGGGACGGCCGCCGTGCCCGCTGTGCAGTCTTCCGCTCGACCCGGAGGGACACGTATGTCCGCGCCAGAACGGATACCGCCGCGGGGAGTGACCTCCGACGGGCGGACCCCGGCCGCCGTGCTGCTGGCCGAGGGCGAGCTGACCGTGCGCGGTCAGGTGCGCGAGGCGTCCAACGCGGTCCTGTACTGCTCGGTGTCGTACGAGGGACACGAGGCCGCCTGCGTCTACAAGCCCGTCGCCGGGGAGCGCCCGCTGTGGGACTTCCCCGACGGGACGCTCGCGCAGCGCGAGGTCGCCGCGTACGAGGTGTCCGAGGCGACCGGGTGGGGGCTCGTACCGCCCACGGTGCTGCGGGACGGGCCGTACGGCGAGGGCATGTGCCAGCTGTGGATCGAGGGGGTGCCCGGTTCGGAGCTGCTCGCCCTCGTGGACGGTGAGGAGGCGGGGGAGGGCTGGAAGGCCGTCGGCCTCGCCGAGGTCGGCGACGGCGAGACCGCGCTCCTCGTGCACGCCGACGACCCGCGACTGCGCCGCCTCGCCGTCCTCGACGCCGTCATCAACAACGCGGACCGCAAGGGCGGCCATCTCCTGCCGGCCGCCGAGGACCGGCTCTACGGCATCGACCACGGTGTGACCTTCAACGTCGAGAACAAGCTGCGGACCCTGCTGTGGGGGTGGGCGGGGGAGACCCTCACGGACGAGGCCGTCGACGTGCTGAAGCGGTTGCGGGACGCGTTGGGCGACGGTGGGGAACTGGCGGCGAAGCTGTCGCCCCTGATCACGGCCGCCGAACTGGACGCCACCAGGGAGCGGGTCGCCACCCTGCTGAGGACCGGCCGCCACCCGGAACCGAGCGGCGAATGGCCGGCGATCCCGTGGCCGCCGGTGTGAAGCGGTGCGGCAGGGCCGGTGGGCTGGAGGACGGCGGCCGGCCCGGGGGCCTTCGGGGGCGCGGGGAACTGCGCGATCAGCCCCCACCACCCGCGGTCGCCGTGCATCGTGTACTCCCGAACCGTTGGGCGCCCCCGGCTTAAGCCCGGAGGGATCGGGTTAGGCTCGTGGCATGTATGCCTGGCCCGCTTCTGAGGTCCCCGTCCTGCCCGGCAAGGGCCGCGACCTGAGGATCCACGACACCGCGACCGGCGGTCTGGTCACCCTTGACCCCGGTCCCGTCGCCCGTATCTACGTCTGCGGTATCACCCCGTACGACGCGACCCACATGGGTCACGCGGCGACCTACAACGCGTTCGACCTCGTCCAGCGCGTGTGGCTCGACACCAAGCGGCAGGTTCACTACGTCCAGAACGTCACCGACGTCGACGACCCGCTGCTGGAGCGGGCCGAGCGCGACGGCATCGACTGGGTGGCCCTCGCCGAGAAGGAGACCGCCCTCTTCCGTGAGGACATGACCGCCCTGCGGATGCTGCCGCCGCGGGAGTACATCGGCGCCGTCGAGGCCATCCCCGGCATCGTCCCGCTCGTCGAGCGGCTCCGCGACGCCGGCGCCGCGTACGAACTCGAGGGAGACATCTACTTCTCCGTCGAGTCCGACCCCCACTTCGGCAAGGTCTCCGGTCTCGACGCCGCCGCGATGCGGCTGCTGTCCGCCGAACGTGGCGGCGACCCGGACCGGCCCGGCAAGAAGAACCCCCTCGACCCGATGCTGTGGATGGCCGCGCGCGAGGGCGAGCCCAGCTGGGACGGCGGCTCCCTCGGCCGCGGCCGGCCCGGCTGGCACATCGAGTGCGTCGCCATCGCCCTGGACCACCTCGGCATGGGCTTCGACGTGCAGGGCGGCGGCTCCGACCTCGCCTTCCCGCACCACGAGATGGGCGCCTCGCACGCGCAGGTGCTGACCGGCGAGTTCCCCATGGCCAGGGCGTACGTCCACGCCGGTATGGTCGCGCTGCACGGCGAGAAGATGTCGAAGTCCAAGGGCAACCTCGTCTTCGTCTCCCGGCTGCGCCAGGACGGGGTGGACCCGGCGGCCATACGGCTCGCGCTCCTCGCCCATCACTACCGGGCCGACTGGGAGTGGACCGACCAGGTCCTCGAGGACGCCGTCGCCCGGCTGGGCCGGTGGCGTGCCGCCGTCTCCCGGCCCGACGGGCCGTCCGCGGAGGCGCTCGTCGAGGAGATCCGCGAGGCTCTCGCCGACGACCTGGACGCCCCGGCCGCGCTCGCGGCGGTCGACCGCTGGGCCGCGCTCCAGCAGGAGCAGGGCGGCACGGACGAGGGGGCACCCGGTGTCGTCTCCCGCGCCGTGGACGCCCTCCTCGGCGTGGCCCTGTGAAGTAACGACTCTGCACAGGCGGCGCAGCGATGACCGGCCGTCACACGTGACACGTGCTCAAGGCGGCGCGGTGGTGCCGCGGCGAGGGGCGCCTTCTCCGGACGGAGGGGGCGCCCCTTTCGCGTACACGGGCGAGCCGACGACGCTGTCGAGGCCCTGTCGGTCGGTTGCCGGAGGCTGCGGGGTGGGGCGGCATGTGATGGGGTGACAGACGTCAGTCGAAGCCGGACCGGCCAGCCGCCGGTCCCTTCGTGGAAGGGACGCACAGTGGCACCCCCGCACTCCTCCTCCCGCTCCTCCCTCTCCCCCCATTCCGCCCAACGCCCCGTCAGCCGACGTGGACTGCTCACGGCATCGGCCGCCACCGCGGGCGCCCTGCTCGTCGGGACGTCGGCCGCCGGGACCGCGTCCGCCGCCGGGACCGCCGCGACGGCCGGGAAGACCTGGCCGGACGTCATCCCGCTCCCCAACGGCTTCCGCCCCGAGGGCATCACCATCGGCGGCGGCCCCTACGCCTATCTCGGCTCCCTCGGCGACGGCTCCATCTACCGCGCCGACCTGCGCACCGGACAGGGCCGCATCATCTCCGCCGGACCCGGCACCCCCTCCGTCGGCCTCGAACTCGACGGACGGGGACGGCTGTTCGTCGCCGGACGCGCCCAGGGCGCCCGTGTGGTCGACGTACGCACCGGCGCGGTCCTCGCCTCGTACCGGCTCACCACGACGACGCCCAGCTTCGCCAACGACGTCTTCCTGACCTCGCGGGCCGCCTGGTTCACCGACTCGTTCCAGCCGGCCCTCCACGCCCTGCCGCTCGGCAGGCACGGTGAGCTGCCGCACGCGGACGACGTGGTGACGCTCACCCTGCGCGGCGACTGGGCCCAGACGCCCGGCGAGACGGTCAACGCCAACGGCATCACCGGAACCCCGGACGGCAAGGCCCTGCTCGTCGTGCAGTCCGGCGCCGGGGGACTGCACCGGGTCGACCCGCGCACCGGCGTCACCCGGCTCGTCGACCTCGGCGACTCCGCGCCCCTCACCAACGGCGACGGCCTGCTGCTCCTCGGACGGCGGCTGTACGTGGTGCAGAACCGTCAGAACGCGATCGACGTGTTCAAGCTCGCCGCGGACGGCCGCTCCGGCATCTTCGAGGGCCGACTCACGGACCCGGACTTCGACGTCCCGACGACCGTCGCCGCCCACAAGAACCGCCTGTACCTGCCCAACGCCCGCTTCACCACGACCCCGACACCGGACACGACGTACATGGTCGTCGCCGTGGAGCACTGACCGGCGGCCGAAGGACCGGCCCGGACCAGGGAGACCGCCGAGCTCCCCGCACCCTGCGCCAGGGAGCGGGGAGCGCGCGGTCTACGTCCGCTCACGGGACCGGGCCGATCAGTCCTCCGACGACTCCTCGTCGTCGCCGCCCGCACGTGGGGGTTTGGGCGGTCGCGCCCGGCCACCGGGGTTGTCCTTCGGGTTCCACGCGCCGGGGCCGGTGTCGCCCCCGTCGGCCGTGGCGTGACCGCCGGCCGCACCGGTGGGGCCGCCGTCGCGGCGCCGCAGATACCGCTCGAACTCGCGGGCGATCGCCTCGCCCGACGCCTCCGGCAGCTCCGCGGTGTCCCGCGCCTCCTCCAGCGTCTGCACGTACTCCGCGACCTCGCTGTCCTCGGCGGCCAGCTGGTCCACGCCCACCTGCCAGGCGCGCGCGTCCTCGGGCAGCTCGCCCAGCGGGATGCGCACGTCGATCAGGTCCTCCAGGCGGTTGAGGAGGGCCAGCGTCGCCTTCGGGTTCGGCGGCTGCGACACGTAGTGCGGCACCGCGGCCCACAGCGACACCGCAGGGACCCCGGCGTGCGTGCACGCCTCCTGGAGGATGCCGACGATGCCCGTGGGGCCCTCGTACTTGGTCTCCTCCAGGTCCATCCGCTGCGCGAGATCCGGGTCCGACGTGACCCCGCTGACGGGGACCGGACGCGTGTGCGGGGTGTCACCGAGCAGGGCGCCCAGGATCACCACCAGCTCCACGCCCAGCTCGTGGGCGAAGCCCAGCAGCTCGTTGCAGAACGAGCGCCACCGCATCGACGGCTCGATACCCCGGACCAGCACGAGATCACGGGGCTTCTCGCCGCCGACCCGCACCACCGACAACCTTGTCGTCGGCCAAGTGATCTTGCGTACGCCGCCGTCCAGCCACACCGTGGGCCGGTTCACCTGGAAGTCGTAGTAGTCCTCGGCGTCCAGCGCCGCGAACACCTCGCCCTTCCACTCCCGGTCCAGGTGCGCGACCGCGGTGGAGGCGGCGTCGCCGGCGTCGTTCCAGCCTTCGAACGCGGCCACCATGACTGGGTCGATCAGCTCGGGAACCCCCTCCAGCTCGATCACCCAGCGCCTCCTTCCGACGTGCCCTCGCGTACGCCCCAACCTTACGGCGTGCCCAGGGGGCCTTCGCAGCCCCCTTGCACGGGGGAGTGAACGGATCAATGCCCCGTTCGCGCGGCGGAAACACGCGCCGCCCGCCGGGTGCGAGTGATCATCGCCTCACAGCATCGCCTCACAGCGACGACCGCAGCCACTGCTCGACGCTCGCGATGTGGACCGTCGCCCAGGAGCGGGCGGCCTCGGCGTCGCGGTCGCGGAGGGCGGCGAGGATGGCGCGGTGTTCGTGGAGGGTGCGGCTGACGGCGTCCTCCTGGGTGAGGCCCCGCCAGACGCGGGCCCGGGTGGTGGGGCCCGACAGGCCGTCCAGGAGGGAGCAGAGCACGGAGTTCCCGGAGCTGCGCACGATGCCCTTGTGGAACTCCAGGTCGCAGGCGACCAGTTCCTCCACCGACGGATCGTCACCCAGCTTGTCCAACTGCGCTCCCAGAGCGTCCAGTTGCTGCTCGCTGATGCGCAGGGCCGCCATCGCCGTGGCGGCCGGCTCCAGGATGCGGCGCACGGCGAGGAACTCCAGGACCGTGTCGTCGCGGTGGAAGTCGACGACGAAGCTCAGCGCCTCCAGCAGGAGCTGCGGGTCCAGGCTCGTCACATACGTGCCGTCGCCCTGCCGTACGTCCAGGATGCGGATCAGTGACAGGGCGCGCACCGCCTCGCGCAGGGAGTTGCGGGACAGCCCCAGATCGGCGGCGAGCTCGCTCTCCTTCGGCAGTCGGTCGCCCGGGCGCAGCGCCCCGGAGACGATCATGTCCTTGATCTTCTCGATCGCCTCGTCGGTGACTGCCATGGCGCCGCCCTCCCTGCCGTTCCCTGCCTGATCAGACATCCGATGTCTCAGGTCATTATGGGCCTCCCGTCGCGGGAGCGTTCCCCGGTCGGCGGTAGTGCCCCGTCCGGGTGCCGGGACGAGTGGCTCCTCCGGCTGCGGTTCTCGGCCATTTTCGCAGGTCACGTAGGGCTCCGGGCATCCTCGGTCCATCGGCGGTCCTACGCTGATCACACGATCCGGAGTCAGGAGGCACGGGGGTGGGGATGCGGATCCGACCGGCACGCACCGACGAGGCGGCGGCGCTGACCGAGCTGGTAGTGCGCTCGAAGGCCCACTGGGGGTACGGCGCGGAGTTCCTGGAGGCGTGCCGGGCGGAGCTCACCATCCGCCCGGACGACATCCACCGCCATCGCGTGGTCGTCGCCGAGGACGCCGACCACGGCGTCGTGGGGGTGGCGTCGCTGGAGGGGGCGGCACCCGAGGGCAGCCTCGGTCTGTGCTTCGTCGAACCCGCCGCCATCGGCCGGGGCGTGGGCCGCGCCCTCTACTTCCATGTGACGCGTGCCGCCCGCGAGCTCGGCTTCGCCCGGCTCATCATCGAGGCGGACCCGAACGCCGAACCCTTCTACCGCCGGATGGGCGCCCGCCCCGTCGGCCGCACGGCCTCCGGTTCCCTCGCGGGCCGTGAACTCCCGCTTCTCGAAGTGCGCCTCCCGCCCCGGACCGAGGGCTGGACGCAGGCGTGGACCGCGGGGCGCCGTGCCGTCCACCTCGGCAACGTCGCCGGGTTCCAGTCCCAGTTCGGCCCCGTCTCCCCGCAGGCCGCCCACTACTCCTGCCTGGCCGCGTTCCTCTCACCCCACCCGGCCGTCCTGATCCTGCCCGCCGCCGTCCCGCCGGACTGGACCGACCTGATCGGCCGCCCCCTGGGCTGGGACCCCGTGGAGGTCTACGACGGCCTCACCGAACCACCCGGCCGGCGGGAGGGCCGGGCGGACGGCCGGCCGGGCGGCCCCACGGCACGTGCGACTCGGCCGGCCCCCGACGCTCAGGGCGACACCCTGACCTGGGCCGTCCTGTCCCGCCCGGCCCTGCTCCGGCGGCTGAACTCCCTCGACCTGCCCCTCCTCCCCTGGGGCCGCACCCCCGCGGTCGCGGAGCTGACCGGCGTACCCCTGGACCCCGAAGCGCTGCGGTACGAGTCCAAGCGGGCCTCGCACGAGCTGTTCACGCGGCTCGCCCCGGCCCACCCGGAGGTCCGGGTGCCCGAGCAGTGGCAGCCGGCCACCCGGCGGGAGGAGGCACGTCTGCTGCGGAGGAGGGCCCGCGCGGGCCTGGCGACGGTCGTCAAGACCGAGCACGGCGCCGGGGGTTCCGGCACCGTCGTGATCCGGGACCAGGGCCGCGGCGGCCTGCCACGCCTGAGAAGACCTCCGCTGCCCCGAGGGCCCCTCCTGCTGGAGGAGTTCGTCGCCGGGGAGACCGAGCCACGGGACGTGACCTTCGACGGACTGGTCGACGCGGACGGCCGTGTCCACGTGGTGGGCGTCGCCGTCATGGACGTCCTCGGCACCGCCTACCGGGGCGCCACCGTGGGCCCCGGTGTCGTACCGCCGGCGCTCGCCGAGGCCGTGGCCCGGTTCGGTGCCGCCGTGGGGGAGCGGATCGCGGCCGGCGGCCACCGGGGCTGGTTCGACGTCGACTTCGTGACCGGCTCCGACGGTCGCCCGGCGCCCACCGAGATCAACCTCCGGATGACCGGACCGTCCGTCGCCTTCACGGTCAAGGCGCGGCTGGACGAGACCCGAGGGAGCGACCACCTCGTCCGCAGCGTCGACCATGTGCCTCTCGGCGCCCGGCTGCCCGGCCCCGCCCTGTCCGCCTTCCTGCGTGAGACCACCGCGCGCTGCGCCGGGATCGACGCCGTCCTGCTGCCCTCGATCCCCACCGCCGCCTTCGCGCCCGCCCCCTACCTGGGCGTCGTCCTGGCCGCGCACACCCGTGAACGCCTCGACGCCGCCGAGGCCCTGGTGCGCACGGCGGCCCGCGACACCGGCCGTCTGTTCACGGCCTAGGGGCGATCGCCGCGGGCTCGGGCCGTCGGGTCACGTACACCGCCACCACCACCGCCGCGATCATCAGCGGCACGTTGAAGGCGTACACCAAGGCCGCCTGCCGTTCCCAGTCGTTCTTCGCCGCCAGCCGGTAGAAGTTGTCCTGCGGCCACCACGAGACGAGCAGCCACACCACGGCCAGGTGCGCCGCCGTCGTCAGTCCGCCGGAGCGGCCCTGGCGGCGCATCAGCGGGCGCCCGGCGATCAGGAAGGCGAGGCCGACACCGAACGCCAGCAACTCGGCGGCGTACAGCCCCCGGAAGAGCCACGACCACGGCGTGGGCACAGAGGTGAGGTCGGTCGAGCCCGGCCAGAGGACATCGGTGAGGATCGCGGCGAGCGGCAGGACCACGACGAGCACCGCGCAGCCCACCCCGTACAGGAACCCGGCAGGGCCCGCGCCCGCGCCGCCGCCCTTGCCGTTCACCGGCCCGGACGTCCCGTGCCGCGCGGGCAGCGGCAGCAGCCTGCGGTCGACCCGCCCGGCCCCGTCACGGGGCAGGGCCTCCAGGGTCACCACGGCCGCCGGGATCTCCTGGTCCGGCACCACGCCCCGCAGCCGGGCGCGTATCTCGTCGGCGCCCGGAGCGGCCGTCGGGGAGGCCGGGACGACGTAGGCGACGAGTTGCTCCCCGTCCACCGCGGCGATCACCGACTCCCGTATGCCGGGATGCGCGCCCAGCGCCGTCTCGGCCCGGTAGGGGTCGACGGTACGGCCGCGGACACGGACCCGGTGTGCCAGCCGGCCGCCGAACTCCAGCAGCCCGTCCTCCCGCAGCGTTCCCGCGTCCCCGGTGGCCACCGCGTCACCGCCGCCCGAACCGACGGAGCGGTCCGACCCGCCGGAGCCGTCGGGGGCCCCCGCACCGGCACAGCTTCCCGAGCCGTCGGAGCGATCCGAGCCGTCGGTGCCGTCGGTGCCGGCGGCGACGCCGTCCGGGGGTGTCAGCCAGATCTCGCCCTTGCGGACCTCGGTCCGGCAGCCGGGGAACGGGCGGCCGAGGAGGCTGACCCGGCCGGGTTCGGCCACCGGGCCGGTGAGCTGGTCCGTCTCGAACCAGGCGCCGCAGCCCGCGACCTCCACGGTCCCGTAGACGTTGAGCAGCCGTGCCCCGGGCGCCAGCCGCCCCTGGAGCCGTACCTGCTCGTCGAGGCCGAGCCGTTCCCCACCGACGGCCACCAGCCGCAGTCCCGCGGGCGGCGCCGCCCGGTCGAGCAGCAGCCGGGCCGCGTACGGGTCGGTGTCCAGCACCGTGACGCCCCCGACGTAGGGCCGCTCCCACAGGGCGGGCCCGGTCTCGTCACCCGGCAGCACCAGCGTGCCGCCGGAGCTCAGGGCCCGGACCCAGCCGTAGGTGAACGCGGCGGCGTCGGCCGGCGCGGTCACCAGATGGACGTCGGAGGGCCGCAGCCCGAACGTCTCGGCCCAGGCCCGGTAGGCGTCGTGCAGGCGCTGGTGGCCGACCTCGACCGCCCGCCGCTCGCCCGAGGTGCCCGCCGAGAACAGCACCGCCGCCGTCACCCCGCAGGGCGCGGCGGCGGGCTCGGGGGAGTGGGCGTCGATCAGCGCCGCGTCGGTGTCCAGGCAGACCACGGGCCGGCCGGTGCCGTCGTCCACGGCCGGCGCGTACCGCGCGTGTGTCAGGACCGTGCGCGCCCCGGACCGCTCCAGTGCCCGCCCGATGTCCCCCGTCGACTGCCGCGGGCCGATCAGGGCGAAGGCACCGCCCGCCTTGAGTACGCCCAGCACGGCGACCAGGACGTCCGGCGTCCCGGAGGCGCACACCGCGACGGTCTCACCGGTGCCGAGTCCCGAGTCCAGCAGATGCCGGGCCAGACGGTTGGCCCGGCCCTCCAGTTCCCCGTACGTCAGCCGGGCCGTCGCGGTGGTCACCGCGGGCCGGTCGGGCGTCAGTCGCGCCCATGCCTCGAACAACCGATGGAGTTCGTTTGCCCCGTTCATGACCATTGATCATGGCAGAGGCGGGGCCCACCGGGAAGAAGATCCGACCGGCAAGAGATCCCACCGGCAAGAGATCCCACCGGGAACAGATCCGACCGGGGAGAAGATCCGACACAGGCCGAGGGGGCGGTTCCACCGAGGTGGTGGAACCGCCCCCTCGCGGTCCGGCCCCGGAGCGGCGGGGGCCGGTTCCCGGCCGTCCGGCCCCGGTCAGGGGGGAGGCCGGACCGGCAGGCGGGTCTACTTCTTGTCGAGCAGGTCCTGGACCTTCGTACGGACCTCGTCCGTCGCCAGACCCCGGATCGTCAGTGTCGTCCGGCGGCGCAGCACGTCGTCGGCGGTCTCGGCCCACTCGGTGTCACGGGCGTACACGACCTGCGCCCAGATCTCCGGCGCGTCGGGGTGGACCCGCTCGGCCAGCTCGGGGTTCTCGTTGGCGAGACGGGCGATGTCGAAGGCCAGCGAACCGTAGTGCGTGGCCAGGTGCCGCGCGGTGTCGGCTCCCATGCGGGGGCCCGGCGCCGGACGGTCGGTGAGCAGCCGGTGCGCGACCGCCCGCGGGTTGGCGATGCCCGGCAGCGGCAGCTTCCGCGGCAGCGTGGAGACCGGCTCGAAGTCCTCGCCCAGCGGGTGGCCCGGCAGGGTCTCCAGCTTCTTCATGATGGTGCGGCCGATGTGCCGGAACGTCGTCCACTTGCCGCCCGCGATGGACAGCATGCCGCCCCGGCCCTCGCTGACGACCGTCTCCCGCTTGGCCTTGGCGGTGTCGCCGGGGCCGCCCGGCAGCACCCGCAGGCCCGCGAAGGAGTAGGTGATCAGATCGCGGTCGAGCTGCTGGTCCCGGACGGAGAACGCGGCCTCGTCCAGGATCTGGGATATGTCCTTGTCGTTGACGGCGACGTCCGCGGGGTCGCCCTCGTACATCTCGTCCGTGGTGCCCAGCAGGAGCATGTCCTCCCAGGGCAGGGCGAACGTGATGCGGTACTTGTCGATCGGGGTGGCGAGCGCGGCCTTCCACGGGGAGGTCCGCTTCAGCACCAGGTGCGCGCCCTTGGACAGCCGGATCGAGGGGGCCGCGTTCGGGTCCTCCATACGGCGCAGGTGGTCGACCCACGGCCCGGTCGCGTTCAGCACCAGCCGGGCGCTCACGCCGAACTCGTCGCCGGAGAGCCGGTCGCGCAGCTCGGCGCCGGTCACCCGGCCCTTGGTGAAGCGCAGGCCGGTGACCTCGGCGTGGTTCAGGACCACCGCACCGGACTCGACGGCCGCGCGGACCGTCATCAGCGCCATCCGGGAGTCGTTCATCTGACCGTCGCCGTACACGGCCACGGCCTTCAGGTTCTCGGTGCGCAGCTCGGGCACGTCCTGCGCGGCCTTCGCCGGCGACAGCAGATGCCCGACGCCGTCACCGAACGCCGACAGCGCGGAGTAGGCGAAGACGCCCGCCCCGAGCTTCGCCGCGCCGTGCGGCCCGCCCTTGTACACGGGGAGGTAGAACGTGAGCGGGTTCGCCAGGTGGGGGGCCACCTGGCGGGAGACCGCACGGCGCTCGAAGTGGTTCTCCGCCACCAGCTTCACCGCGCCGGTCTGCAGATAGCGCAGACCGCCGTGGAGCAGCTTGGAGGAGGCGGAGGAGGTGGCGCCGGCGAAGTCACCGGCGTCGACCAGCGCCACCCTGAGCCCGGACTGCGCGGCGTGCCAGGCGGTGGAGATGCCCAGGATGCCGCCGCCGATCACGAGGAGGTCGTACGACGCCTTGGAGAGCTGTTCCCGGGTCTCGGCTCGGCTCGGGTTCGAGCCGGACGCCGGGCGCGTCCCCAGGGCAGGCAGGGCTTGCAGGGTGGACTGACTGGTCATGTCGGGTTCTTACTCCTCATCAGAGCCGGTACCGGAGGCTTGGGGCCCCGGCTCAGCTCTCGTCCTCGAGCCAGCCCATGGTCCGCTCGACGGCCTTGAGCCAGCTCTTGTACTCACGGTCGCGGGTCTCCGCGTCCATGCGGGGGGTCCACTCGGCGGCCCGCCGCCAGTTGGAGCGCAGGTCGTCGGTGCTGGTCCAGAAGCCGACGGCGAGACCGGCGGCGTAGGCGGCGCCGAGGCAGGTCGTCTCGGCGACCATCGGGCGCACCACGGGGGCGTCCAGGAAGTCCGAGAGGGTCTGCATCAGCAGGTTGTTGGAGGTCATGCCGCCGTCGACCTTGAGGGCCGAGAGCTCGACGCCCGAGTCCTTGGTCATGGCGTCCGTGATCTCACGGGTCTGCCAGGCGGTGGCCTCCAGGACGGCGCGCGCGAGGTGCGCCTTGGTGACGTACCGGGTGAGGCCGGCGATCACACCGCGGGCGTCGGAGCGCCAGTACGGGGCGAACAGACCGGAGAAGGCCGGTACGAAGTACGCGCCGCCGTTGTCCTCGACCGAGAGCGCGAGCGTCTCGATCTCGGCGGCGGTGGAGATGAGGCCCATCTGGTCGCGCATCCACTGCACCAGCGAACCGGTGACGGCGATCGAGCCCTCCAGCGCGTACACCGGGGTCTGGTCGCCGATGCGGTAGCCGACGGTGGTCAGCAGACCCGAGTACGAGTTGATGATCTTCTCGCCGGTGTTCATCAGCATGAACGTGCCGGTGCCGTAGGTGGACTTGGCCTCGCCCTCGGAGAAACAGGTCTGGCCGAACAGGGCCGCCTGCTGGTCGCCGAGCGCCGAGGCGACCGGGATGCCGCCGAGCAGGTCGCCGAGCCTGCCGCCGGTGATCTCGCCGTACACCTCGGCGGAGGAACGGATCTCCGGGAGCATCGCCAGCGGCACACCGATGGACTCGGCGATCTTCTCGTCCCACTCCAGGGTGTGGAGGTTCATCAGCATGGTGCGGGAGGCGTTGGTGACGTCGGTGTAGTGCTTGCCGCCGTTGACACCGCCGGTCAGGTTCCAGATGACCCAGGTGTCCATGGTGCCGAAGAGGATGTCGCCGGCCTCGGCGCGCTCGCGCAGGCCCTCGACGTTGTCCAGCAGCCAGCGGGCCTTCGGGCCGGCGAAGTACGAGGCCAGCGGCAGACCGGTCTCACGGCGGAAACGGTCCTGCCCGACATTGCGGCCGAGCTCCTTGCACAGGGCGTCGGTGCGGGTGTCCTGCCAGACGATGGCGTTGTGGACGGGCTCGCCGGTGTTCTTGTCCCAGAGCAGCGTGGTCTCGCGCTGGTTGGTGATGCCGATGGCCTTGATGTCGTCGCGGGTGATGCCGGCCTTCTGGATGGCTCCGGCGACGACTTCCTGGACGTTGGTCCAGATCTCGTTGGCGTTGTGCTCGACCCAGCCCGGCTTCGGGAAGATCTGCTCGTGCTCCTTCTGGTCGACGGAGACGATACGGCCGTCCCGGTCGAAGACGATGCAGCGGCTGGAGGTGGTGCCCTGGTCGATGGCGGCGATGAAGGGGCCGGCGGTGTGGGCGTCGGTCACGGTGTGCTCCTGAAGGTCAACTGGTCGAAGGGCGGTACGTACGGCGCGTGCCGGGCGTCGGGTGACATCTGCGGCTCGCTCGTAGGTGGTGCTCTTAGGCGAACGCGACGTTGTAGATACCCGCGGCGATGGCGGCGCCGATCAGCGGACCGACCACCGGGACCCAGGCGTAGCTCCAGTCGGAGCCGCCCTTGTTGGGCAGGGGCAGAAGGGCGTGCACGATGCGCGGACCGAGGTCACGGGCCGGGTTGATCGCGTAACCGGTCGGACCGCCGAGGGACAGACCGATCGAGACCACGACGAGCGAGGTGATCAGGGCACCGAGGGTGCCGAGGCCCTTGCCGCTGTCGTTGAGGCCCTGGGTGAGGACCGCGAGGACCAGCACGATGGTGCCGATGACCTCGGTGGCGACGTTCTGCACCGCGTTGCGGATCTCGGGGCCGGTGGAGAAGATCCCGAGCACGGGGCCCGCACCGGTCTCACGGGCCTCGACGGCCTTCGCCTTGGTGGTCTCCGCGCCCGGACCGCCGACGATCTCCTTGTCGGTGAGGTGGGCGTGGAACTGGCCGTAGTAGGCGACCCAGACCAGAGCGGCGCCGATCATCGCGCCGAGCAGCTGCCCGCCCCAGTAGGTGGGGACCTGGCTCCACTCGATGCCGTTGTCCTTCAGCGCGAGCGCGAGGGTCACGGCCGGGTTCAGATGGGCGCCGGAGAGCGGCGCGGAGGTGTAGACGGCCGTCAGAACGGCAAAACCCCACCCGAAGGTGATGGCGAGCCAACCGGCGTTACGGGCCTTGGAGGCCTTCAGCGTAACGGCGGCGCAGACGCCACCGCCGAGCAGGATGAGTATGGCGGTACCGATGGTCTCGCCGATGAAGATGTCGGAGCTGGACACCCGCGACTCCTTTGTCCTTCGTCCAGGGGAAGGCGGACCCCGGGTCCCATTCCGGGGGTCCGCGCCCTCGGGGGTGAGAGCTGTACCGGCCCTTGGCGTTGTCACACTCTAGCGCGTATTGCCGGTAGGTGTTCGACAATGCCGACCGATGGACGGGAGTCTTGCTGTGGCGTGAGTGGCTCGTCAAGGGTCCTGTTATCGAAAACTCGATCGTTATTGATCGAACTGCCTTGGTGATCTTGCGTCGGCTGCTATGGGTGCGCGCCGAGACCGTCACGAGCGCGTACGGCGAGGGCCGGGACACTGTCGGTGTCCCGGCCCTCGAAGGATCGGCGGCCGCCGCACGGCACGCGCGCGGCGGCCCGGCGGTGGTGGGGAAGCGGGGTCAGAAGCGGGCGGCGCCCAGGTCGCGCGAGACGGCGCGGGCGCAGTCCCGCACCGCCGCGATCAGCTCGGAGCGCAGCTCGCCGTCCCGGCGCAGCCGCTCCACGGCGCCCGTGATGCCGACCGCGCCGACGGGCATGCGCCGCCGGTCGTGGATGGGGGCCGCGATCGAGGCGACGCCCTCCCAGGTCTCCTCGACGTCCGCCGCGTACCCGCGGGCACGGGTGAGGTCCAGGACGCCCTCGAAGTCGTCCGGTTCGCACACGGTCCGCTCCGTGAACGCCTTGCGTTCGGTCTCCAGGACCTCGCTGTGCGCCACCGGGTCGTAGGCCGCGAGGACCTTGCCGAGGGCCGTGGAGTGCAGCGGCTGCATGGCCCCTATCTCCAGCACCTGCCGGCTGTCGTCGGGCCGGAAGACGTGGTGCACGATCAGCACACCCTGCTGGTGCAGCACCCCCAGGTGGACGCTCTCGCCGCTGGAGCGGGCCAGGTCGTCCGTCCACACCAGGGCCCGGGCCCGCAGTTCGTGGACGTCGAGATAGGTGGTGCCCAGGCGCAGCAGCTCGGCGCCCAGCTGGTAGCGCCCGGAGGCGTCGTCCTGCTCGACGAAGCCCTCCTGCTGGAGGGTGCGCAGTATGCCGTGGGCGGTGCCTTTGGCGAGGCCCAGCGACGAGGCGATGTCCGACAGGCCGAGTCGTCGCTCGCCCCCCGCGAGCAACCGCAGCATCGCGGCCGCCCGTTCGAGCGACTGGATGTTCCGTGCCATCGCCGTCCTGCCTCCGTCCCCTTCGACCGCCGCCCGCACATGAACTTCCAACGTTCGGCAATGTCGAACACTACCGGTCGTTGCCGACCTCTCGCTAATGGCCGTCACCACCTTTTCGGCCGAACGGGCCCCGAGTGGCGCCCTTCCGGTGCCGGTCCCGTGTCCGTCCGGTGCGCATCCCATGGACACCAGGTGTCCGAGCGGTGTCGGCGTTCGTCCGTCGAGGGAGTAAACCGCACTCGACCGCTCATGCCACGCCGGTCCGCCCCGTGGACGCCCCTGACCCCGCCCGGCGCTCCGGGCTACCCTGACGGCGTGCGCCTTCCGTGGGAAGACGCAAAGCCGACAGCCGTCGCACTCCAGGGAGCACCTTCATGGCCTCGTCGCCGAATCCGTCCCCTTCGTCCGCCGCCGCAGGGCGGGCCCGTTCCGACGCCCTGCGCGAGGCCCTCGCCACCCGTGTCGTGGTCGCCGACGGCGCGATGGGCACCATGCTCCAGGCCCAGGACCCCACCCTGGACGACTTCCAGCAGCTGGAGGGCTGCAACGAGGTCCTGAACGTCACCCGCCCCGACATCGTCCGCTCGGTGCACGCCGCCTACTTCGAGGCGGGTGTCGACTGCGTCGAGACCAACACGTTCGGCGCGAACCTCACGGCCCTCGGCGAGTACGACATCCCCGAGCGCACCGCCGAGCTGTCCGAGGCCGGCGCCCGCATCGCCCGCGAGACCGCCGACGAGTTCGCCGCGCGCGACGGCCGACAGCGCTGGGTCCTCGGCTCGATCGGCCCCGGCACCAAGCTCCCCACCCTCGGCCACACCACGTTCACCGCCATCCGCGACGCCTACCAGCAGAACGCCGAGGGCCTCCTCACCGGCGGCGCCGACGCCCTGCTCGTGGAGACCACCCAGGACCTCCTCCAGACCAAGGCGTCCGTCCTCGCCGCCCGCCGCGCCATGGCCACCGCCGGCTACGACGTCCCGCTGATCGTGTCGGTCACCGTCGAGACCACCGGCACGATGCTTCTCGGGTCCGAGATCGGCGCCGCGCTGACCGCGCTGGAGCCGCTCGGCATCGACATGATCGGCCTGAACTGCGCCACCGGCCCCGCCGAGATGAGCGAACACCTGCGCTACCTGTCGCGGCACTCCCGCGTCCGGCTCTCCTGCATGCCCAACGCCGGCCTGCCCGTGCTCACCAAGGACGGCGCCCACTACCCGCTGACCGCCCCCGAGCTGGCCACCGCCCAGGAGAACTTCGTCCGCGAGTACGGCCTCTCCCTCATCGGCGGCTGCTGCGGCACCACCCCCGAGCACCTGCGCCAGGTCGTCGAACGCGTCCGCGACCTCACCCCGGCCGAGCGCCGCCCCCGCCCCGAGCCCGGCGCCGCCTCCCTCTACCAGACCGTTCCGTTCCGCCAGGACACCTCGTACCTGGCCATCGGTGAGCGCACCAACGCCAACGGCTCCAAGAAGTTCCGCGAGGCGATGCTGGGGGGCCGCTGGGACGACTGTGTGGAGATGGCCCGCGACCAGATCCGCGAGGGCGCCCACATGCTCGACCTCTGCGTCGACTACGTGGGCCGCGACGGCGTCGCCGACATGGCCGAACTCGCCGGCCGCTTCGCCACCGCCTCCACCCTGCCCATCGTCCTCGACTCCACCGAGGTCGACGTCATCCAGGCGGGCCTCGAGAAGCTCGGTGGCCGCGCGGTCATCAACTCCGTCAACTACGAGGACGGCGACGGCCCCGAGTCCCGCTTCGCGAAGGTCACCCGGCTCGCCCAGGAGCACGGCGCCGCGCTGATCGCCCTCACCATCGACGAGGAGGGCCAGGCGCGGACCCCCGAGAAGAAGGTCGAGATCGCCGAGCGGCTCATCGACGACCTCACCGGCAACTGGGGCATCCACGAGTCGGACATCCTCATCGACACCCTGACCTTCACCATCTGCACCGGTCAGGAGGAGTCCCGGAGGGACGGCATCGCCACCATCGAGGCGATCCGCGAACTCAAGCGCCGTCACCCGGACGTGCAGACCACTCTCGGTCTGTCCAACATCTCCTTCGGCCTCAACCCGGCCGCCCGCATCCTCCTCAACTCGGTCTTCCTCGACGAGTGCGTCAAGGCCGGCCTCGACTCGGCGATCGTGCACGCCAGCAAGATCCTGCCCATCGCCCGCTTCGACGAGGAGCAGGTGCGCACCGCCCTCGACCTCGTCTACGACCGCCGCGCCGAGGGCTACGACCCCCTCCAGAAGCTCATGGAGCTCTTCGAGGGCGCCACCGCGAAGTCCCTGAAGGCGGGCAAGGCCGAGGAACTGGCGGCCCTGCCGCTGGAGGAGCGCCTCAAGCGCCGCATCATCGACGGCGAACGCAACGGCCTGGAGGCCGACCTCGACGAGGCGCTGCTGACCCGCCCGGCCCTCGACATCGTCAACGACACCCTCCTCGACGGCATGAAGGTCGTCGGCGAGCTGTTCGGCTCCGGCCAGATGCAGCTGCCGTTCGTCCTGCAGTCCGCCGAGGTCATGAAGGCCGCCGTCGCCCACCTCGAACCGCACATGGAGAAGAGCGCCGACGGCGAGGAGGCGGGCAAGGGCACCATCGTCCTCGCCACCGTCCGCGGCGACGTCCACGACATCGGCAAGAACCTCGTCGACATCATCCTGTCCAACAACGGCTACAACGTCGTCAACCTCGGCATCAAGCAGCCGGTCTCCGCGATCCTCGACGCCGCCCAGGAGCACCGCGCCGACGTCATCGGCATGTCCGGGCTCCTGGTCAAGTCCACGGTGATCATGAAGGAGAACCTGGAGGAGCTGAACCAGCGGGGCCTCGCCGCGAACTACCCCGTCATCCTCGGCGGCG
This sequence comes from Streptomyces sp. MA5143a, assembly GCF_900290235.1. Taxonomy (GTDB): domain Bacteria; phylum Actinomycetota; class Actinomycetes; order Streptomycetales; family Streptomycetaceae; genus Streptomyces. The sequence goes on along the minus strand of NZ_OLMK01000021.1, from coordinate 23,275 downwards.
CCGCCCTCACCCGCGCCTACGTCGAGCAGGACCTGCACGAGATCTACGAGGGCGAGGTCCGCTACGCCCGCGACGCCTTCGAGGGCCTGCGCCTGATGGACGCCCTGATCGGCGTCAAGCGCGGTGTGCCCGGCGCCAAGCTGCCCGAACTGAGGCAGCGCCGGGTCCGCGCCACCGCCACGGCCGTCGAGGAGCGCCCCGAGGAGGGCCACGTCCGCTCCGACGTCGCCACCGACAACCCCGTGCCCACCCCGCCGTTCTGGGGCACCCGCGTCAGCAAGGGCATCCAGCTCAAGGAGTACGCCACCTGGCTGGACGAGGGCGCCCTCTTCAAGGGCCAGTGGGGGCTCAAGCAGGCCCGCACCGGCGACGGTCCCAGCTACGAGGAGCTCGTGGAGACCGAGGGCCGGCCCCGGCTGCGCGGTCTGCTGGACCGCCTCCAGACCGAGAACCTCCTCGAAGCGGCCGTCGTCCACGGCTACTTCCCCTGTGTCTCCAAGGACGACGACCTCATCATCCTCGACGACGCCGGCAACGAACGCACCCGTTTCTCCTTCCCCCGCCAGCGCCGCGGCCGCCGGCTGTGCCTCGCCGACTTCTTCCGCCCGGAGGAGTCCGGCGAGACCGACGTCGTCGGACTCCAGGTCGTCACCGTCGGCTCCCGCATCGGCGAGGAGACCGCCAAGCTCTTCGAGTCCAACGCCTACCGCGACTACCTCGAACTCCACGGCCTGTCCGTGCAGTTGGCCGAGGCGCTCGCCGAGTACTGGCACGCCCGGGTCCGCGCCGAGCTCGGCTTCGGCGGTGAGGACCCGGCGGCCATCGAGGACATGTTCGACCTCAAGTACCGGGGCGCCCGCTTCTCCCTGGGCTACGGCGCCTGCCCCGACCTGGAGGACCGCGCCAAGATCGCCGAGCTCCTCGAGCCCGAGCGCATCGGCGTCCAGCTCTCGGAGGAGTTCCAGCTCCACCCCGAGCAGTCCACCGACGCCATCGTGATCCACCACCCCGAGGCGAAGTACTTCAACGCGCGCTAGCACGCCGCAGGGCCGCCCTCTGGGCGATGACGGGAGTTTGACGACAGCCCTTAGAGCCACCGAACAGCGCCACGCCCCTGTGGCGACCCGGACGAAAGGCGCTTCGTCGCGCGGCGTCGTACACTGGTCGGTCCACCGCAGGCCGGTTCCCCACCCGGGAACCGGCCTGCTCGTCCCACAAGGAGGTGCGCCGGATGACCACGACGATCCCCGCGCTAGGAACCCGGACGGCCGAAGGCTCCGCCCTGCAGGCCGTGCTCCTCGACATGGACGGAACCCTGGTGGACACCGAGGGTTTCTGGTGGGACGTGGAGGTCGAGGTCTTCCGCTCCCTCGGCCACACCCTCGACGAGTCCTGGCGTCATGTCGTGGTCGGCGGCCCCATGAGCCGCAGCGCGGGCTTCCTCATCGAGGCCACCGGCGCCGACATCACCCTCGCCGACCTGTCCGTGCTGCTCAACGACGGTTTCGAGGCCCGGATCGGACACGCCCTGCCGCTGATGCCCGGTGCGGCGAGACTCCTCGCCGAACTCGCCGCGCACGGCGTCCCCACCGCCCTGGTCTCCGCCTCCCACCGGCGCATCATCGACCGCGTCCTGACCACCCTCGGCCCCCAGCACTTCGCCCTGACCGTCGCCGGCGACGAGGTGGAACGCACCAAGCCGTTCCCCGACCCCTACCTCCTGGCGGCCGCCGGGCTGGGCGCCGACCCGGGCCGGTGCGCGGTCATCGAGGACACCGCGACCGGTGTCGCGGCCGCCGAGGCGGCGGGCTGCCACGTCGTCGCCGTGCCCTCCGTGGCCCCCATCACCCCTGCCACCCGGCGTACCGTCGTGACCTCGCTGGAAGAGGTCGACCTGCCATTCCTGCACGGCCTGATCACGCTCTGACGGCGACGGAAATGGGCCAGTCCATGCACCCAGCGTGAACAATTGAAAGCACAATAAAACCCAAGATCACTAACAGGCTTCCAGTGCCCGGAATTCCGGCCGGAGGAAACTGAATTCCCGCCATCGGGAAGCCCGTGCAGCCTGTGACGTTGACCACTCGGACCCGGCCCGCGCGGCCGGGTCCGGCACGTCCAAACCCCGCTTTCAGGGGCGATTGGCGCGCCCAAGTGTCCCGATTCGTGCAGGGTGCACCAAACATTCCACCGGTGCCCTCATCCGTGTGTCCGCACCCGGTTCCACAGCGTGAGGGGAACTCAACTCCGGTGCGCGCGGCCGCCTTACACGGGGCGGGCTAATCTCGACGCGGAAACATCGCCGTACCGCCCCGGGACCCGCCCGCACCACCCCGCTGGCACCCGTCCCGGAATTGAGCTCTGGAGAAACTCGAGCATGAACCGCAAGACCCTGGTGCTGCCGGCCGTCCTCGGCCTGCTCGCCCCGGTGATCGCCGCCTGCGGCGCCACCGACGGCGCGAGCAGCGACGGCGACGCGATCGTCGTCGGCACCACCGACCGGTTCACCGCCTCGAAGGAGGCTCCGGCCCCGATCGACCCGGCCTACGCCTACGACGTCGGCACCTGGAACATCCTCCGCCAGACCGTCCAGACCCTCCTCGTCCAGCCCAGCGGCGACGGCGAACCGGAGCCCGAGGCCGCCTCCCGCTGCGGCTTCACCGACACCGGCAGCGAGCGCTACGTCTGCACCCTGCGCGACGGCCTCAAGTTCGCCGACGGCAGCCCGATCACCGCCGAGGACGTCAAGTTCTCCATCGACCGCGCCCGCTCCATCAAGGCCGACAGCGGTGTCTTCGCCCTGCTCTCCACCATCGACCTCGTCGAGACCAAGGGCGACAAGCAGGTCATCTTCCACCTCAACGGCCCCGACGCCACCCTCCCGTACAAGCTGTCCACCCCCGTCGCCGGCATCGTCAACCCCGCCGACTACGACAAGGACAAGCTCCGCGACGGCTTCAAGGTCGACGGCTCCGGCCCCTACACCCTGGACGCCGAGGTCGAGAACAACGAGCTCGTCAAGGCCGTCTTCACCAAGAACCCCCACTACCGGGGCCACTTGGACCCGAAGAACGACCAGATCGAACTGCGTTCCTTCGCCGACCCCGACGCCATGGGCAGCGCGCTCGAGAACGGCGACATCGACCTGATGACCCGGACCATGACGCCGGAGCAGATCGACAAGTACGCCAAGTCCGAGGACGAGAACATCGACCTCATCGAGTCCTCCGGCCTGGAGATCCGCTACCTCGCCTTCAACACCGACGCGTCCCCGGTCAAGAGCACCGCCGTCCGCCGGGCCGTCGCCCAGCTCATCGACCGCGGCGCCCTCGTCTCCAAGGTCTACGGCTCCCAGTCCGAGCCCCTCTTCTCGGTCGTCCCGGCGGGCATCACCGGCCACTCCAACTCGTTCTTCAACAAGTACGGCGACCCCAGCGTCCCCAAGGCAACCGAGATCCTGAAGCAGGCCGGCATCACCACCCCGGTCAAGCTCACCCTGCACTACACGACCGACCACTACGGCGCCGCCACGAAGACCGAGTTCGAGGTCCTGAAGAAGCAGCTCGACGCCGGCGGCCTGTTCGACGTCACCATCAAGGGCGCGCCCTGGTCCACCTTCCGCCCCGCCGAACAGAAGGGCGAGTACGCCGTCTACGGCATGGGCTGGTTCCCGGACTTCCCGGACGCCGACAACTACCTCGCGCCCTTCCTCGACAAGGACAACTTCCTCAACTCGCCGTACGACAACAGCGAGATCCGCAGCAAGCTGATCCCCGAGTCCCGCCGCGAGGCCGACCGGCTCACGGCCTCCAAGAGCCTGACCGGCATCCAGGACATCGTCGCCGACGACGTGCCGATCCTCCCGCTGTGGCAGGGCAACCAGTACGTCGCCGCCCGCGACGACGTCACCGGCGCCGAGTACGCCCTCAACTCCGCCTCCACGCTCCAGCTGTGGCAGCTCGGCCGCGGCATCGGCGACTGACCGTCACTCCTCACCACGCGCGCCGGCACCCGGGGGAGTTCGGCGCGTCCCGACACCCGACGACGACACAAGGCACTCACACGTGAACATGCGCACCCAGTGGCCCGTCCTGACCATCGCGACAGGGCTGGCCGCCGGCCTGCTGACCGGCTGCGGCTCCGAATCCGGGGGGACCGGCGACTCCGGCTCCAACGTGGTGCTGGGGATGACCGACGACGTCCTGGCCACCGACCCCGCCTCCGGCTACGACCCGGGTTCCTGGCTCCTCTTCAACAACGTCTTCCAGTCGCTGCTGAGCTTCCCCAACGGCGCCACCGAGCCCGAGCCGGACCTCGCCGACGAGTGCTCCTTCGCCGACTCCAAGACCACCGTCTACGAGTGCACCCTGAAGAAGGGCCTGAAGTTCAGCAACGGTGAGGACCTCACCGCGAAGGACGTCAAGTTCTCCTTCGACCGCATGCTGAAGATCAACGACGACGCCGGCCCGGCGATCATGTTCCCCATGCTCGACAACGTCGAGACGCCGGACGACAGCACCGTCCGCTTCAACCTGAAGTACGCCGACGCCACCTTCCCCAGCAAGATCGCCTCCGGAGCCGGCGCCATCGTCGACGAGAGCTCCTACGACGCCGACGGTCTCCGCAAGGACGGTGAGGCGGTCGGCTCCGGCCCCTACAAGCTGGAGTCCTTCGGCAAGGACCAGGCCGTCTTCGCCGTCAACGACAACTACAAGGGCCCCGCCGACGTCGAGAACGAGGGCATCACCCTCAAGTTCTTCCACGGCAAGCAGGACGCCCTGAAGAAGGCCCTCCTGGAGGGCGAGGTCGACGTCGCCTTCCGCGGCCTCAGCGCCGGAGCCATCTCCGACATCGAGACCGACACCTCCACCGCCAGCGGCGTCGAACTCGTCGACGGCACCGGCGCCGAGGTCCAGCACCTCGTCTTCAACATGAACGACCCGGTCACCGGCAAGATCGGCGTCCGCCGCGCCATCGCCCACCTCCTCGACCGCGAGGCCCTCGTCGACGAGGTCTACCAGGGCACCGCCACCCCGCTGTACTCGATCATCCCGGCGGGCATCACCGGCCACAACACCGCCTTCTTCGACACCTACGGCGCCCGCCCCTCGAAGGCCAAGGCCGAGGCCGCCCTGCGCGCCGACGGCATCACCGACAAGGTCGAACTCACCCTCTGGTCCACGCCGTCCCGCTACGGCCCCTCCACCGACCAGGAGCTCGAGGCCATCGCCAAGCAGCTCAACGACTCCGGCCTGTTCGACGCCAAGGTCAAGTCCGTTGAGTTCGCCCAGTACGAGAAGGACATAGCCGCCGGCAAGTACGGCCTCTACGTCAAGGGTTGGGTCCCGGACTACCCGGACCCCGACAACTTCACCAGCCCCTTCTTCGGCAAGGGCAACGTCCTCGACAACAACTACTCCAACAAGACCATCACCGGTGAGCTCCTGCCGAGCACGGCCGCCCAGAGCGACCGCTCCGCCACCGAGCAGGAGTACGCCGAGCTGCAGAACCTCGTCGCCGAGGAGGTCCCCTTCCTCCCCGTCTGGCAGGCCAAGCAGTACGCCGTCATCCGCGACAACGTCTACGGCCTCGAGTACTGCCTCGACGCGTCCACCGTGTTCCGCTTCTGGGAGATCAGCAAGGACTGACGGCCCGTCCCCCGACGGCCCACCAGGCGTCGAGGCCCCCGTCAACACCCGAGGGCGCCCCCTTCACCACGAAGGGGGCGCCCTCGGCGCGTCGTCGACCCGGCGTCCGCTACTGCGCGCCGGGACGCACCAGCCCGCTCTCGTACGCGTACACCGCCGCCTGCACCCGGTCCCGCAGCCCCAACTTGGTGAGCACATGGCCCACATGCGTCTTCACCGTCGTCTCGCTGACGAACAGGTCGGCCGCGATCTCCGCGTTCGACAGACCCCGTGCCACCAGCTTCAGCACCTCGACCTCACGGTCGGTCAGCGTGTGCAGGGTGTCCGGCACCGGCTCGTCCCCCGACGGCAGATGCTCCGCGTACTTGTCGAGGAGCCGGCGCGTGATGCTCGGCGCCAGCATCGCCTCACCGCCCGCGACCACCCGGATCGCCTGCACCAGCTCATGCGCGGGCGCGTCCTTCAACAGGAATCCGCTGGCCCCGGCCCGCAACGCCTCCACCACGTACTCGTCCAGGTCGAACGTGGTCAGCACCAGTACCTTCGCCGGCCCGTCCCGCCCGGGACCGGTGATCTGACGGGTCGCCTCCACCCCGTCCATACGGGGCATACGAATGTCCATCAGAACCACATCGGGCTGCAACGCCCGCACCTGGTCGAGCGCCTGGAGGCCGTCTCCGGCCTCCCCGACGACCGCGAGGTCCTGCTCCGCCTCCAGAATCATCCGGAAGCCGGTACGCAGCAGCGGCTGGTCGTCGACCAGTAGGACGCGGATGGCCACGAAAAATCTCCTTCGCTAGTCCGGGCCCATTCTGCCCTGCGCCTCGGCGGGAGACTCCGGCGACCTCACCTGCAACGGATACGGCGGGGGAGTACCCCCGAATTCCGGACACACCGCCTGGTGATCACACCAGCCGCACAGCTTCGTCGGCCGGGGCCGCCACTCACCGGTCTCCGTGGCCAGCCGGATCGCCTCCCACAGCGCGAGCAGCTTGCGCTCCACCCGCTCCAGATCCGCCATCACCGGGTCGTACGTCAGCACATCGCCACTGCCCAGATACACCAGCTGCAGCCGACGCGGCACCACCCGCTTCAGCCGCCACACCACCAGGGCGTAGAACTTCATCTGGAACAGCGCGCCCTCCGCGTACTCGGGCCGCGGTGCCTTCCCCGTCTTGTAGTCGACGATCCGCACCTCACCCGTCGGCGCCACGTCCACCCGGTCGATGATCCCGCGCAGCCTGAGCCCCGAATCCAGCTCCGCCTCCACGAACAACTCCCGCTCGACCGGCTCCAACCGGGTCGGGTCCTCCAGTGTGAACCAGCGCTCCACCAGCCGCTCGGCCTCCGCCAGCCAGCCCGCGAGCCGCTCGCCCTCCGGGTCGTCCGCGAACAGCTCCACGACCTCCGGCCGCGACTCCCGCAGCCGGTCCCACTGCGCCGGCACCAGCGACTTGGCCTTCGGCGCCGTCCGCTCCACCGCCGGCGAGTCGAACAGCCGCTCAAGCACGGCGTGCACCAGGGTGCCCCGCGTCGCCGCCTCGCTCGGCTTCTCCGGCAGCCGGTCGATCACCCGGAAGCGGTAGAGCAGCGGACACTGCATGAAGTCACTGGCCCGCGAGGGCGACAACGAGGACGGCGGCGCCGCCTCCCGCGCGGGGCGCGCGCCCTCTTCGCCGGTGCCGGCGCCGGTGCCGTCGGTGCTGGTTTCCATGACGACAGACCATACGGCCCACCACTGACAGTGACCGCCATGGGGCAGCCGCGAGGAGCGTCGACCGGCCCGAACCTCCCCGGCCCGCCCCGCCCACCGAGAGGCCCGTGTGCCTGCTGCGACGCGGGGAAAACTGAGGGGGTGCCGGGGCGGAACCCAGGACGGCGACCGCATAGCATCGACCACAGACCCTTCCGCCACTGGACACCGGCGCGGAAGACGCTTCGAACGAGGGGACATCGTGGAGACGAGCGGCGGGAGCGGGCAGCCGCGGTCGGGCAACGGCGACGCGACCGAACACACGGACGGCGAGACCACCCACACCGCCGACCTCGCCCCCACCAACCCTGCCGAACCGACACCCGAGGGCACCCCCGCCCCCCGTCGAGACCCGCAGACCACGGAGGGCGCCGAGGGCGCCGAGGGCGCCGAACCCTCGGACCTCACGGACGAGACCGGGGCGGACACGAAGGCCGCCGGGGGAGCCGAGAAGCAGGGCGCCACCGAGGGCGCCCGGACGCCGGAGGCCGCCGGAGGCACGGAGGAGCTCGGAGAGCCGACCGCTCCCGAAAACCCCCAGTCACCCGCCGACGCGCAGCAGCCATCCGCCGACGCGCAGCCCTCCGAGCACCCCTCGCCCTCAGCGGACACGCAGCCGTCCGAGGAACCCCGCCCGGTCGACGGCCCCCGGCAGCCCGCGGACGCCCTCTCTCCGGAGGGCCACCGGCGAGCCGCAGACACCCCCTCGTCCGAGAGCCCTCAGCGACCCGACGTCCCCCACTCGCCGGACGGCCCCGCCTCTCTCCGCAAGGACCCCTCGGCCGAGTCCTCCGCCGGCCCCTCCTCCGGGTCCGAGGACACCGCCAGTACCGCTCGGCCCTTCGCCCACGGTGGCGGACCCAAGCCTCCCGAGCGGCCCAAGGAGCCCGGGGGCGGCATCCTCATGGGGCGGCCCTTCGGCGTACCCGTGTACGTCGCGCCCAGCTGGTTCCTCGTCGCCGCCCTCATCACCTGGGTATTCGGCGGCCAACTCGACCGCGTCCTGCCCGAACTCGGCGCCCTGCGCTACCTCGTCTCCCTCTTCTTCGCGGTCGCCTTCTACGCCTCCGTCCTCGTCCACGAACTCGCCCACACCATCGCCGCCCTCCGCTTCAAACTCCCCGTACGCCGCATCCAGCTCCAGTTCTTCGGCGGCGTCTCCGAGATCGAGAAGGAGTCCGAGACCCCGGGCCGCGAGTTCGTCCTCGCCTTCGTCGGCCCTCTCCTCTCCCTGGTCCTCGCCGGCGTCTTCTACCTCGCCCTCCTCGCCGTCGAACCCGGTACGGTCCCCGGCGTCCTGCTGGCCGGCCTGATGATCTCCAACCTGATCGTCGCCGCCTTCAACCTCCTCCCCGGCCTGCCCCTCGACGGCGGCCGCATGCTCCGCGCCGTCGTCTGGAAGATCACCGGCAAGCCCATGAGCGGCACCGTCGCCGCCGCCTGGGTCGGCCGCGCCCTCGCCCTCTCCGTGCTCATCGGACTGCCCTGGCTCACCCAGTCCGGCCTCTTCGGCGCCGACGCCACCGACAGCGTCGGCATGGACACCGTCCTCGACGCCCTGCTCGCCGCGATCCTCGCCGCCATCATCTGGACCGGCGCCGGCAACAGCCTCCGCATGGCCCGCCTGCGCGAACACCTCCCCGAACTGCGCGCCCGCGCCCTCACCCGCCGCGCCGTCCCCGTCGAGACCGACACCCCCCTCTCCGAAGCCCTCCGCCGCGCCAACGACGCCGGCGCCCGCGCCCTCGTGGTCGTCGACGCCGACGGCGAACCCCTCTCCCTCGTCCGCGAGGCCGCCATCGTCGGCGTCCCCGAACACCGCCGCCCCTGGGTCGTCGTCAGCGGCCTCGCCCAGGACCTCACCGACGGCATGCGCGTCTCCGCGGAACTCGCCGGGGAAGAACTCCTCGACGCCCTCCGCGCCACCCCCGCCACCGAATACCTCGTCGTCGAGGAGACCGGCGAGATCTACGGCGTCCTCTCCGCCGCCGACGTGGAACGCGCCTTCGTCAAGGCCATGGCCAGGCCCTCCTGACCCGCACGGCCCCCACCACCCGGGCACAGCCGTGGTCTCCGGCCCCTTCGGGGACCGGTAGGCTGGTCACATGTCCGAACCGACCGGTGCCGCCCGCCGTCGCGGGCCCTTCAAGGTCGGGGACCAGGTTCAGCTGACCGACCCCAAGGGCCGCCACTACACGTTCACGCTCGAAGAGGGAAAGAACTTCCACACCCACAAGGGTTCCTTCCCCCACGACGAGCTGATCGGCGCACCCGAGGGCAGCGTTGTCCGCACCACCGGTAACGTCGCCTACCTCGCGCTGCGCCCCCTGCTCCCCGACTACGTCCTGTCCATGCCCCGCGGCGCCGCCGTGGTCTACCCCAAGGACGCGGGGCAGATCCTCGCCTTCGCCGACATCTTCCCCGGCGCCCGCGTCGTGGAGGCCGGCGTCGGCTCCGGCTCGCTCAGCAGCTTCCTGCTGCGCGCCATCGGCGACCAGGGCATGCTCCACTCGTACGAGCGCCGCGCGGACTTCGCCGAGATCGCCCAGCAGAACGTGGAGCGCTACTTCGGCGGCCCCCACCCCGCCTGGCAGCTCACCGTCGGCGACCTCCAGGACAACCTGTCCGACACCGACGTCGACCGCGTCATCCTCGACATGCTCGCCCCCTGGGAATGCCTGGAGGCCGTCTCCAAGGCACTCGTCCCCGGCGGCATCCTCTGCTGCTACGTCGCCACCACCACCCAGCTCGCCCGGACCGTCGAGTCCATCCGCGAGATCGGCTGCTTCAACGAGCCGACCGCCTGGGAGACGATGATCCGCAACTGGCACATCGAGGGCCTCGCCGTCCGCCCGGACCACCGCATGATCGGCCACACCGGCTTCCTGCTCACCGCCCGTCGCCTCGCCGACGGCGTCGAGCCCCCCATGCGCCGCCGCCGCCCCGCCAAGGGCGCCTACGGCGAGGACTACGCCGGCCCCAACGCCGACGGCGGCAACGCCCGCTGACCCCACCGGCAACCCACCCTTGACGTGGCCGAGTTCCCCGCAGCGCCCGGGAACTCGGCCACGCCGCTCTCCCGTTGACGCGCCACCAGGGCACCCCACGAACCCCGCACCCCGCCGTTCCACCCCGCTGTGACGTGTGGCACCATGCGGGGCATCCCCACCGCCACAGCCCTCTCAGGAGACGCTCCTAGTGCAGCAGCCCGCGGTCCCGGAACTGGCACACGCGCACACCCGCCCGATCCACTGGCTCGCCACGGCCACCGCCCTCGCCGGAGTCGTGGCCCTGTCGTCGGCCCTCCAACCGGACGCGGCGAGAGCCGCCCAGCCCGGCCCCGGGCCCAAGCCCGCTCCGGCCGCGGTCGCCGCCCCCGACCCCGCCGACGTCGACCTGCCCCTGGACTGCGGCCCCGTGGACATCGTCATCAAGGAACAGGCGTCCGGAGACCTCGACGGCGACAGCCGCCCCGAGACGGTGGCCGTCGTCCACTGCGACGCCGCCATGGGCACCCCGCCCGACGCCGTCTACGTACTCACCCGCTCCACCGACGCCGCACGGCCCCGCGTCGTGGCCACCCTCGTCGCCCCCAAGGACCGCGACACCGTCACCGACTTCGCCGTCCGTGACGGAGCCGTCACGGCCACCCTGCACGGCTACTCCTCGCGCAAGGTGCCCAATTGCTGCCCCGACGTCACCGACGACGTCGAATGGCAGTGGCGGAACGGGGCGTTCGTCCGCTCGACGCCCGCTGGTACCCAAAGCGTGTGACACCCCGCCCAACGGGATGTGATCACCCGGCAAACCCGGTGTGAGAAAGCAGACACGGCATGGCGTGGAGTGCCCGACCGGTCACTCCGCGTCCGGGCCGTACACCTCGACCCTGTCCGAAACCCGGCGCACGTGGATGCACTCACCCGGACACTCCTTCGCCGAGTCCACCACGTCCGTCAGAAGCGGCAGCGGAACCGGCGTCGTCGCCCCCGGAGCCTGCAGCAACTCGTCGTCCACGCTCTTCACATACGCCAGCCCGTCGATGTCCAGCTCGAACACCTCGGGCGCGTACTGCGCGCAGATACCGTCACCGGTGCACAGGTCCTGGTCGATCCAGACCTCGAGCGCCTCGCCCACGGTCCCGGACTCCTGTCGCACGGTCATCTCTCCTGCCATTCCTCTCGCCACGGTCGGGAACCATGCAGGCCCTGACGGGTGTTGAACACTTCGACCCTACCCGGACCGGCTTCCCAATCATGTTCCGTGGGTATTCCCCTGGCGTGAGGGAGAGCGCAAGGGTGAAGATCGGACACACCCCGACCGTCTTTGTGATCTAGGGGTTTCAATCGACACCCACCCAGGTAGGGTCTGGAAGCGTCCAGCTCCCCTTGGAGGAGGTGAGGACCGTGGCAGCCCACGACGACGACATGAACCGCGGCATCCGCCCGGGACGAGGGTCCGACGACCCGGCCGGGCAGATTGCCTACCTTGAGCAGGAGATCGCCGTCCTGCGACGCAAGCTCGCCGACTCTCCGCGACACACGAGGATTCTCGAAGAGCGGATCGTCGAGCTGCAGACCAATCTGGCCGGCGTGTCCGCACAGAACGAGCGGCTCGCCAACACGCTCCGTGAGGCCCGCGACCAGATCGTGGCCCTCAAGGAAGAAGTCGACCGGCTCGCACAGCCCCCGGCCGGCTTCGGTGTCTTCCTCACGGCGAACGAGGACGGCACGGCCGACATCTTCACCGGAGGCCGAAAGCTCCGCGTGAACGTCAGCCCCAGCGTCGACCTGGAAGAGCTCCGGCGCGGCCAGGAAGTCATGCTCAACGAAGCGCTCAACGTGGTCGAAGCCATGGAGTACGAGCGCGTCGGGGACATCGTCACCCTCAAGGAGATCCTCGAGGACGGCGAGCGCGCCCTGGTGCTCGGGCACACCGACGAGGAACGGGTGGTACGGCTCGCCGAGCCGCTGCTGGACGTCACCATCCGCCCCGGCGACGCCCTGCTGCTCGAACCCCGCTCCGGCTACGTCTACGAGATCGTCCCGAAGAGCGAGGTCGAGGAACTCGTCCTCGAAGAGGTCCCGGACATCGGCTACGAACAGATCGGCGGCCTCGGCGGCCAGATCGAGGCCATCCGCGACGCGGTCGAGCTCCCGTACCTCTACCCCGACCTCTTCAAGGAGCACGAGCTGAGGCCGCCCAAGGGCGTCCTCCTCTACGGGCCCCCCGGATGCGGCAAGACGCTCATCGCCAAGGCCGTGGCCAACTCACTGGCCAAGAAGGTCGCCGAAGTGACCGGCCAGGCCGCGGGCAAGAGCTTCTTCCTCAACATCAAGGGACCCGAGCTCCTCAACAAGTACGTCGGCGAGACCGAGCGGCAGATCCGCCTCGTCTTCCAGCGTGCGAGGGAGAAGGCCAGCGAGGGCACCCCCGTCATCGTCTTCTTCGACGAAATGGAATCCCTCTTCCGCACCCGCGGATCCGGAGTCAGCTCGGACGTGGAGAACACCATCGTCCCCCAGCTGCTCGCCGAGATCGACGGCGTGGAAGGCCTGCAGAACGTGGTCGTGATCGGCGCCTCCAACCGCGAGGACATGATCGACCCCGCCATCCTGCGCCCCGGCCGACTCGACGTGAAGATCAAGATCGAGCGTCCCGACGCCGAGGCCGCCAAGGACATCTTCGGCAAGTACCTCACCGAGCGCCTCCCGCTGCACTCCGACGACCTCGGCGAGCACGGCGGCAGCAAGGCCACCACCGTCCAGAGCATGATCCAGACGGCAGTGGAACACATGTACGCCGAATCCGAGGAGAACCGCTTCCTGGAAGTCACCTACGCCAACGGAGACAAGGAAGTCCTCTACTTCAAGGACTTCAACAGCGGCGCCATGATCGAGAACATCGTCGGCCGCGCCAAGAAGATGGCGATCAAGGACTTCCTCGAGAAGAACCAGAAGGGCCTCCGCGTCTCCCACCTCCTCCAGGCCTGCGTGGACGAGTTCAAGGAGAACGAGGACCTGCCCAACACCACCAACCCGGACGACTGGGCCCGAATCTCCGGAAAGAAGGGCGAACGGATCGTCTACATCCGTACCCTGATCACCGGAAAGCAGGGTGCCGACACCGGACGCTCCATCGACACGGTGGCGAACACCGGACAGTACCTGTAAAAGACAGGGCGGCTGCGGGTGCCCTCAAGGGGGTACCCGCAGCCGACTGTTTTTCGGGTCACGGCTGGAGCAGTCAATGACGCAAATGATCTCCCCACCAGCGCGAAGCCGTTCTAGGCTCGTTCGTACCGCCGAGTCGCGCAGTGCGGGGACGGGCACCGCACACGCACCGGAGCGCCAGCGGTACTTGAGCAGCGTCCCCGACCGAGGGCGCCGCCGGGCAAGGAGGGCCGCATGACCGTACGGCGAGTAATGGGCATCGAGACGGAGTACGGGATCTCCGTCCCCGGCCACCCCAATGCCAATGCCATGCTCACCTCGTCCCAGATCGTGAACGCCTACGCGGCGGCGATGCACCGGGCCCGCCGGGCCCGCTGGGACTTCGAGGAGGAGAACCCGCTGAGGGACGCGCGAGGCTTCGACCTCGCCCGTGAGGCCGCCGACTCCAGCCAGCTCACCGACGAGGACATCGGCCTGGCCAACGTCATCCTCACCAACGGCGCACGCCTCTACGTCGACCACGCACACCCCGAATACAGCGCCCCCGAGGTCACCAACCCCCGGGACGCCGTCCTCTGGGACAAGGCCGGCGAACGGATCATGGCCGAAGCCGCCGATCGGGCGGCCCAGCTCCCCGGCGCACAGCCGATCCACCTCTACAAGAACAACACCGACAACAAGGGCGCCTCCTACGGCACGCACGAGAACTACCTGATGAAGCGGGAGACCCCCTTCTCGGACATCGTGCGCCACCTCACGCCGTTCTTCGTCTCCCGCCAGGTCTTCGCCGGCGCCGGACGCGTCGGCATCGGCCAGGACGGCCACGAACACGGCTTCCAGCTCAGCCAGCGCGCGGACTACTTCGAGGTCGAGGTCGGTCTGGAGACCACCCTCAAGCGCCCCATCATCAACACCCGCGACGAACCCCACGCGGACGCCGAGAAGTACCGCCGCCTCCATGTGATCATCGGCGACGCGAACCTCTCGGAGATCTCCACCTACCTGAAGCTGGGCACCACCGCCCTCGTCCTGTCCATGATCGAGGACGGCTTCATCGCCGTCGACCTCGCCGTCGACCAGCCCGTACGCACCCTCCACCAGGTCTCCCACGACCCGACGCTGCAACGCCTCATCACGCTCCGCAGCGGACGCACGCTGACCGCCGTGCAACTCCAGATGGAGTACTACGAGCTGTCGCGCAAGTACGTGGAGGAGCGGTTCGGGGCGGACGCCGACGACCAGACCAAGGACGTCCTCAGCCGTTGGGAGGACACCCTGAACCGCCTGGAGAACGACCCCATGAGCCTGGCCGGAGAGCTGGACTGGGTCGCCAAGCGGGAACTCATGGAGGGCTACCGGCGCCGTGACGGCCTCGACTGGGACGCCGCCCGGCTCCACCTGGTCGACCTCCAGTACGCCGACGTACGGGCCGAGAAGGGCCTGTACAACCGTCTCGTGGCCCGCGGCAGGATGAAGCGGCTCCTCGACGAGACGGAGGTCGAGCGGGCCCGTACGAAGCCGCCGGAGGACACCCGTGCGTACTTCCGCGGCCGCTGTCTGGAGCAGTACGCCGACGACGTCGCGGCCGCCTCCTGGGACTCCGTGATCTTCGATCTTCCGGGCCGGGATTCGCTCCAGCGGGTTCCAACCCTCGAACCCCTTCGCGGAACGCGAAATCACGTCAAGGAGCTCCTGGACCGCTGCCGCACGGCAGAAGACCTGGTCAGGGTCCTGTCCGGCAACTGAACAGGGCATCAATCGTGATCAGCCGGGCAGGGTGGAAACACCGCTGTCCGGGAATCATCGAGGTGGCCCCCGGACGTTGTGGAAACAACGGGGCCAATGTCAGACCGGGCTTGTAGGGTCTGATCATGACCGATCGGCAGGAAAGCCGACCTGCCGACCATGTCGGGCGAACTGAGCGGGGTGAGGGTTATGGCGACCAAGGACACCGGCGGCGGACAGCAGAAGGCCACCCGTTCCACCGAAGAGGTCGAGGAGGCGCCCGAGGCGCAGGCTTCGGAGGACCTCAAGGAACGGCAGGAGAAGCTGAGCGACGACGTCGACTCGGTTCTGGACGAGATTGATGATGTCCTCGAGGAAAATGCGGAGGACTTCGTTCGAAGTTTCGTTCAGAAAGGCGGTCAGTAGCCTTTAAAGCGAAGGCTATGGGGGCGCTCGAGTTGACAAGTGAAGACGGCGTGAAGTGTTGCTCGCGGTGCAAGGAGTCCAGGCCGCGGGCAGCCTTCGCCAGTAATAAGACGGCCCGTGATGGGTTGCAGGCCTACTGCAGGGAGTGCTGGGCGGAGTATCACCAAGCTCGGCAGCTGGCCAAGGGTAAGAATGTGCGACCGCGTGTGGAGACGCCAGAAGGGCACAAGTTCTGTCGGTGCTGCGGCCAGGTCAAGCCGCACAGTGAGTGGCATCGAAACGCAACGGCATCCGATGGCCTCTCGACTAGTTGCAAGGCATGCCGGGCTGCCAAGGGGCGCGCGGGTCACCTGAAGCGCAACTACGGCCTCACCGAAGCCGAACGCGACGAGATGATCGCCTCGCAGATGGGGCTCTGCGTGATCTGTTTGAAAGCCCCGGCCATTCATGTGGATCACTGCCACAAGACGGGTAAGGTCCGAGGCGTACTGTGCTTCAACTGCAATTCGGCCATCGGCAAGTTGGGAGATGATCCCGACGCTGTTCGTCGGGCTGCCGCCTACTTGGAAGGATCCTCGTGGAAGCCAACACTCGTAGCACCGGGCGTCTACCAGCTGCCTTCCTGACGCCTGGGTCGTCGTCCTTCATGGACTTCCTGTCTGACCACCAGCCGGAGCTGCTGCCCGGCAAGCGGCAGCTGCCGCCGACCCAGGGCGTGATCGAGGCCCCGCACGGCACGACGATCGTGGCCGTGACGTTCCCCGGCGGTGTGGTGCTCGCCGGTGACCGACGGGCCACGATGGGGAACATGATCGCGCAGCGGGACATCGAGAAGGTGTTCCCCGCGGACGAGTACTCGGCGGTGGGAATCGCCGGTACGGCCGGTCTGGCCGTGGAGATGGTCAAGCTGTTCCAGCTGGAGCTGGAGCACTTCGAGAAGGTCGAGGGGGCCCAGCTCTCCCTGGAGGGCAAGGCGAACCGTCTGTCGACCATGATCCGTTCCAACCTCGGCATGGCGATGCAGGGTCTGGCGGTGGTCCCGCTGTTCGCGGGCTACGACGTGGACCGGGAGAAGGGCCGCATCTTCTCCTACGACGTGACGGGCGGCCGTTCCGAGGAGTCCGGTTACGCGGCCACGGGCTCCGGCTCGATCTTCGCGCGCGGTGCCATGAAGAAGCTCTTCCGTGAGGACCTGACCGAGGAGCAGGCCACGACGCTCGTGGTGCAGGCTCTGTACGACGCGGCTGACGACGACTCGGCGACCGGTGGTCCCGATGTCGCCCGCCGGATCTACCCGATCGTCACCGTGATCACCGAGGACGGCTTCCGTCGGCTCACCGACGAGGAGTCCTCCGGGATCGCCCGCTCGATTCTGGAGCGGCGCCTGGAGCAGCCCGACGGTCCGCGGGCCGCGCTGCTCTAGCCGGTCCGGCGCGGGCGGCCCTCCTATCAAGGTGATCCAGTGACTTCGACAGAAAGGGACGGATAACCGGTGTCGACGCCGTTCTATGTCTCACCCCAGCAGGCCATGGCCGACCGGGCGGAGTACGCCCGCAAGGGCATCGCCCGTGGCCGCAGCCTGGTCGTGCTGCAGTATGCCGACGGCATCGTGTTCGTCGGCGAGAACCCGTCCCGTGCGCTGCACAAGTTCAGCGAGATCTATGACCGGATCGGTTTCGCGGCCGCCGGCAAGTACAACGAGTACGAGAACCTGCGGATCGGTGGTGTGCGCTACGCCGACCTGCGGGGGTACACCTACGACCGTGACGATGTGACCGCGCGCGGTCTCGCGAACGTCTACGCCCAGACGCTGGGCACGATCTTCTCCTCGGCGGCCGAGAAGCCGTACGAGGTGGAGCTGGTCGTGGCCGAGGTGGGGGAGACGCCCGAGGGCGATCAGATCTACCGTCTGCCGCACGACGGCTCGATCGTCGACGAGCACGGTTCGGTCGCGGTGGGTGGTAACGCCGAGCAGATCAGCAGCTATCTGGACCAGCGTCACCAGGACGGTATGTCCTTGGCGGAGGCCCTGAAGCTGGCGGTTCAGGCGCTGTCGCGGGACACCAACGGCACGCAGCGGGAGATCCCCGCCGAGCGGCTGGAGGTGGCGGTCCTGGACCGTACGCGTCCGCAGCAGCGCAAGTTCAAGCGCATCGTCGGCCGTCAGCTGGCCCGTCTGCTGGAGACGGACGGCGCGTCCACGGAGGCCGAGAGCTCCGAGGAGGAGTAGGCCCGGAGTCCAGCAGCACCCCGCCCGTAGTGCGCCCCGGCCGATCATGGCCGGGGCGCGCGGCGTTGGAGGGTGGCCGCCGCTCACCCCGATGGCGTATTCAGGCCCCTGAGCGGGCCGTGGAGCCCCGTACGACGAGTTCCACGGGGATGTCTCCCTGCTGGGGTGTGCGGCCCTCCAGGACGGCCAGGAGGGCGGCCATGCCGCGTTCCCCGAAGGTTTCGGCGTCGAGGCGCACGGTGGTGAGTTCGGGGTCGAGTGCGGTGGCGAGGCCGAGGTCGTCGACGCCGGTGACGGAGATGTCGTCGGGGACCCTGAGCCCGAGGCGGCGCAGTGCCTTGTAGGCGCCGGCGGCGAGTTTGTCGTCGTCGCAGACGAGTGCGGTGGGCCGGGGGCCGCCGGGCCCGGTGAGCGCGGCCTCCGTGGCGGCCAGGGCGCCCTCGATGGAGATGGGCGCGGATGCCGTCCGCAGGGTGGTTCCGGCGACCGAGGCGACCCGGGTGGCGAGTTCCTGGGCGCGTACCTCGAAGGTCCAGGAGGGGACGTCGGCGGCGAGGTGCAGGAAGTGGCGGTGGCCCAGGGCGAGAAGGTGGTCGGCGACCTGTCGTGCGCCGTCCCCGATGTCGAGGTTGACGGTGACAGCCCCGTGGCTGCCCCGGGGGTCGCTGTCGAGCATCACCAGGGGCAGCTGGTCGCCGCGGATGGCGCTGAGGGCGTCGGCGGCCATGGAGGAGGCGATGACGCCGTCGAGGGCGGCCTGGGCGGAGGCGAAGGGGTCGCGGGCGGGGCCGACGCCTTCGGGGGAGGGGTAGAGGACGACGCCGAAGCCGTGCCGGGCGGCCACGCGGGCGGCTCCCGTGTAGACGCCGCCGAAGAACTCGGTGGTGAGGGCGGGGACGACGAGGAGGACGGTGCGGGTGCGGCCGAGGCGCAGGTTGCGTGCGGCGAGGTTGGGCCGGTAGCCGAGGTCGCGGGCGGCTTCGCGGACGCGTTCGGCGGTGGTCTCGGAGACGCGGCCGCGCCATTTCTCGCCGAGGACGAGGGAGACGGCGGCCTGGGAGACGCCGGCGGCCTGGGCGACGTCACGGCTCGTGGGCCGTGTACTACCTCGTGCCACCGTGGGCGTGCTCCTTCGTGGGACTCCTGCGTATGGACTCGTCGTCCGCGCTCATGGTACGTATGGCAACGGACGTTATACGTAACACTTCCCCTGTCGGCCCGTGCGGACCGGTAGGGGCGGCGAGTCGACGAGAGTCGTTCGAGGGGCGGAACATGGCAGCCGGATACCTGGAGATCCTCAGGGCGCGGCACGCCGCGCGTCTGCTGGCGGGCACCCTGGTGGGGCGGTTGCCGAACGCGACGGCCGCGATCGCGATCGTGCTGTTCGTGCGTGCGGAGGGCGGGACGTACAGCCTGGCGGGGGCGCTGGCCGCCGTGTACGGCGTGGCGAACGCCGTGGGGCAGCCCCTGCTGGGCCGGCTGGTGGATCTGCGTGGGCAGCCGCGGGTGCAACTGCCCGCGGCGCTGGTGTCGGCTCTCGGCATGACCGTCTTCGCGCTCTCCGGTCTGGATCGGCTGCCGGTCGCGTATCTCTCGATGGCGGTCGCGGGGCTGTTCACGCCTCCGTTGGAGGGCGGCCTGCGGGCCCTGTGGTCGTCGGTCCTGCGCCGGGAGGACCAGGTGCACACGGCGTACGCGATGGACGCGGTGGCCCAGGAGGTCATGTTCACCGTGGGGCCGCTGCTGGTGACGCTGTGCGTGGCCCTGTGGTCCGCCGCGGCGGCGCTGATCGTGCTCAATGTCATCGGGGTGCTCGGCGCGCTGTGGGTGGTGGTCTCGCCGCCGTCCCGGGCCTGGCGGTCGGCGCCGCGCGAGGCGCACTGGCTGGGCGCGCTGCGCTCGCCGGGGATGCTGGCGCTGCTCGGCGCCTTCCTGTTCGTGGGGATCGCGCTGGGGTCGATCACGGTTGCCGCCGTGTCGTACGCGGACGGTCACGGCGGGGACGCGGTGTACGGCTGGTTGATGGCGGGCGTGGGCCTGGGCGCGCTGGTCGGTGGCACGGCGTACGGGGCGCGGCGGTGGAGCGGGGCGGCCGAGCGACGGTTGCAGGTCCTGGTGGGGCTGCTGGCGGTCTGTTACGTGCCGTTGACGCTGATGCCGGGTCCGGTAGGGATGACGGGGCTGACGACGCTCGCGGGGGTGTTCCTGGCGCCGGCGATCGCGTGCGGGTTCGTGCTGGTGGACCGGCACGCGCCGCGGGGGACGGTGACGGAGGCGTTCTCGTGGATCGTGACGACGTTCACTGTGGGCCAGTCGGCGGGTACGGCGGTGGCGGGGCCGGTCGTGGAGTGGGGCGGGACGCTGTGGGGCTTCGTGGTGCCGGGTGCCGCGGGGGCCGTGTCGCTGCTGGTTCTGCTGGCGACGGGACGGGTTCTGGCTGCTCCCTCGGGGGGTGCGGTGGTTGCGGTCTCATCGGAAAATGATCCAAACCGTGCTGTCGAACCCCGTTTCAGGTCGGTGGATCGGGCGTAATGTTCAGTCATGGACCGCCGCATTTTCGGGCTGGAGAACGAGTACGGCGTCACGTGCACGTTCAGGGGACAGCGCCGTCTGTCTCCTGACGAGGTGGCGCGGTACCTCTTCCGCCGTGTCGTGTCATGGGGCCGCAGCAGCAATGTGTTTCTGCGGAACGGGGCCCGCCTCTATCTCGACGTGGGCTCACATCCGGAATACGCGACACCCGAATGTGACAATGTGACCGAGCTGGTCACTCACGACAAGGCCGGCGAGCGCATTCTGGAAGGACTGCTGGTCGACGCCGAACGCCGCCTGCACGAGGAGGGAATCGCGGGCGACGTCTACCTCTTCAAGAACAACACGGACTCGGCGGGCAACTCATACGGTTGCCATGAGAACTATCTGGTGGCGCGGCACGGGGAGTTCTCCCGGCTCGCGGACATCCTCATTCCGTTCCTGGTCACGCGGCAGTTGCTGTGTGGCGCGGGCAAGGTGCTGCAGACGCCGCGTGGCGCTGTGTACTGCGTGAGTCAGCGCGCGGAGCACATCTGGGAGGGCGTCAGCTCGGCGACGACGCGTTCCCGGCCGATCATCAACACGCGTGACGAGCCGCACGCGGACGCGGAGCGGTACCGCCGGCTCCATGTGATCGTGGGCGACTCGAACATGTCCGAGACGACCATGCTGCTGAAGGTCGGGGCCACCGATCTGGTGCTGCGCATGATCGAGGCGGGCACGGTGATGCGGGACCTGACACTGGAGAACCCGATCCGGGCGATCCGCGAGGTCAGCCATGACATCACGGGCCGCCGCAAGGTGCGGCTGGCCAGTGGCCGGGAGGCGTCCGCGCTGGAGGTGCAGCGCGAGTACTTCGAGAAGGCCGTGGACTTCTGCGAGCGGCGCGGTATCCGCACGGGCACCGTGGAGCAGGTGCTGGAGCTGTGGGGCCGCACGCTGGACGCGATCGAGGCAGAGGACCTGGACCGGATCGGTACCGAGATCGACTGGGTGATGAAGTACAAGCTCATCGAGCGGTACCGGGCCAAGCACAACATGACCATGTCGCATCCGCGGGTCGCTCAGATAGACCTCGCGTATCACGACATTCACCGTCGTCGTGGGTTGTACTACCTCCTGGAGAGGAAAGGTCAAGCCGCCCGGATCTGCAATGACTTGAAGATCTTCGAGGGCAAGTCGGTTCCTCCGCAGACGACTCGGGCGCGGCTGCGTGGTGACTTCATCCGGCGGGCGCAGGAACAGCGCCGGGATTTCACGGTCGACTGGGTGCATCTGAAGCTCAACGACCAGGCGCAACGCACGGTGTTGTGCAAGGACCCGTTCCGTTCGGTGGACGACCGGGTGGAGAAGCTGATCGCAGGAATGTGAGCCGGAATGTTCCGTCCCGTCTCCCGCCCTCGAATTGACCCGGGCGGGAGGCATCCGAGTCGGAACGCAACGCGGGGCGCCGTACGTTTGCCGTACGGCGCCCTTCTCACGCCGTAGAGTTGCGCGCACGCATCCGACAAGATCGACCGATACGAGGCCCTCACCGTGCGCCGACGCTCACTCCTCATCGCTGTCCCCGCTGGACTGGTCACGCTCGCCGCCTGTGGTGACGACAAGTCCGACTCGGCCAAGGCCAGCAGCAGCCCGTCCGCGTCGGCGAGCGCGGCGAAGCCGCCGAAGATCGTGGACGGTCCGCTGCCCGCGATCACGGCCGGGGTGAAGTTCGACGAGAAGCCGACCGTCGCGAAGGGCAGTGGGGAGCCCTCGAAGAACCTGGCCGTGAAGACGGTCATCGCGGGCACGGGCAGGACGGTCGCCGAGGGCGACTACATCCAGGCGAACTACCTGGGGCAGATCTGGAACACGGCCAAGGTCTTCGACAACTCCTACGACCGCAAGACGCCGCTGGTCATCCAGCTGACCCCGCAGGGCATCATCGACGGCTGGCGCTATGCGCTGACCGGCAAGAAGGCCGGCAGCCGGGTCCAGATGGCCGTGCCGCCGACCTGGGGCTACGGCAAGCAGGGGAACGCCCAGGCGGGTATCAAGGGCGACGACACGCTGGTCTTCGTCGTGGACATCCAGAACACGTTCAACGCCAAGAGCTCCGCCAAGGGCAAGAACGTCCCGCAGAACGACGCGAAGCTGCCGAAGGTGAGCACGAACACCGACGGCAAGGCCCCCACCATCGACATCCCGAAGGTGGACCCGCCGACCGCCCTGGCCGCGACGTACATCATCGAGGGCGACGGCCCGGAGGTCGCCGCCGACGACAGCCTGCTGGTGCAGTACAAGGGCGTCATCTGGGACACCGGCAAGGAGTTCGACTCCTCGTACAGCCGGGACGCGCTGAGCTCGTTCGGGATGCAGCAGGTCGTCAAGGGCTGGCAGCAGGGCATGGCGGGCAAGAAGGTGGGCAGCCGCCTGCTGATCGTGATTCCGCCGAAGCTGGGTTACGGCGACACGCCGCCGAGTGGCAGCGACATCAAGAAGGACTCCACGATGGTCTTCACCGTGGACATTCTCGCGAAGATGTGAGTGCGCGGGATGCGAGACTGTCCCGCGTTGTCTTTTCGTACAAGAGCAGGAGCCTGAAGACGTGAGCATTGAGAAGCCCGAGATCGACTTCCCCGGTGGCGAGCCCCCGAAAAACCTTGAGATCAAGGACATCTGGGAGGGCGAGGGCGAGGTCGCGCAGGCTGGCCAGACCGTCACCGTGCACTACGTGGGCGTGTCCTTCAGCACCGGCGAGGAGTTCGACGCCAGCTGGAACCGTGGTACGCCGTTCCGCTTCCCGCTC
>NZ_OLMK01000144.1 GCF_900290235.1 Streptomyces sp. MA5143a | reverse complement strand
TCGATCTCGGCCCGCTGGCCGATCACCGGGCGGTGGACAAGGTCCGCCATCTCGTCGAGGACGCCGTCGCCCGTGGTGCCGTCGTCGTCGCGGAGGCGGACATCCCTGCCGGGCCTGGCCATTACGCGGCCCCGACCGTGCTGGACCATGTCCCCGCCGACGCCGCGATCATGAGGGAGGAGGTCTTCGGTCCCGTCGCCGCCATCCACCGCTTCTCCACCGAGGCCGAGGCCATAGCGGTGGCCAACGACACCGAGCACGGTCTCGCGTCGTATGTGATGACGTCCCACGTCGACCGCGCCCGCCGGGTTGCTGCCCGGCTGCAGGCCGGGATGGTCGGCATCAACCGCGGCCTGGTCTCCGAGGTCGCGGCACCCTTCGGCGGGATCAAGCAGTCCGGTCTGGGCCGTGAGGGCGGGCCCGAGGGCCTCCACGAGTACCAGCAGCTCAAGTACCTGTCCATGCCCGGTTTTCACAGCTGAGCAAGCCGACACCAGCGGAGCCCGCTTCCGCGTCGAGCAGGGCAACACGGTGACCGGGGTGACGGTCGTCCACCAGCGGCACGGCCAAGGGAGGCCGCCAGTCTCCGGCGGCCTTGATGCCGCCAGCCCGGTCGTCCGACCGGATCCCCGACAGGAACGGCGGCGTGAAGCAGTTCCTGCCGTCGGTGCCTGCCTCTGAGCTCCTGGTCACCGACGGCAAGGGGCATCCAGCAGCCGTGGGGCAGGCGTTTGGGGCGTCAGACAGCCGGGGCAGCCCGGTGGGGGAGCGGTTCGTCCTCGCCGGGACTGCACCAAGTTCCGCAGGAACACATGCCACCCGCGATCCGCGTGCCGTGGGGGCTGCCATCTCCACCGACTTGACGAAGGAGACGGTCCGCTGTGGACGCCATCGACGAGAAGATCGTCGCGGAGTTGACCCGCAACGCCCGCATCTCGCACTCCGATCTGGCCGGCAAGGTGCTGCTGTCCCGCAACGCGGTGCGCCAGCGCGTCGAACGTCTGGAGCGCCAGGGCCACATCGTCGGCTACACCATCGTCCGCGCGGGCCACGACACCGGCACGGTCGTCTCGGCGCTCGTCCTCGTCTACCGCCAGGACCGCATGCGCGGCGGCGACGTCCTGGCCGCACTCAAACGCATCCCCGAGGTCGTCATCTGCGAGATCCTCAGCGGCGACTACGACATCATGGTGCGCCTGGAAGCGGCCTCGCTGGAACGCGTACGGAGCATCTGGGAGGACATCGCCAAGATGCCCGGCGTACGCGACACAGTCACCGCCCTCACCTTGTCCAGCATCGTCAACCGCCCGCGAGGAGAACGGCGTACCACGCCACAGGGGTGAGCAGGGCCGTCATCGCTATTTCCCTGTCCAGCCCACCCTGACCACGAGGCCCACCACCTCCCCCTGGTGGCCAGCGCCTCTTCCGCGCCCCAGGCGGCCGCCAAATAGCGATGTGTGGGGGGTAAGACGGTCACCGAGCACCTCGAAGGCGTTGAGCGGAGTTGGTCCTTCTGCACAACCATCCTGTAATCCGAGGTCCGAGGTTTGAGTCGGATGGCTTGGCAGCTCAGCGTGGTTCAAGAGGTATCAGTGGTGTAACGCCTCGCTGAATCGGGCGATGGCAGTCTCGCCGCCGCTTGTCCGCCCCATGTGGCGAGGCCGCTCCGTGGCCGCTCATCAGTCCGCGTCCCCCCATTGCTCCAGCAGGGCGTCGGCCATGTCGAGGTCGGGTTCTGGCGCCGGGCTGTGGAGGGATTGTTCGGTCCAGATCACTTTGCCGCGCGGCATGTACCGGGTGCCCCACCGCTGCGTGAACTGGGCGACCAGGAACAGCCCCCGCCCCCCTTCGTCGGTGGCGGCCGCCCGGCGCAGATGCGGTGACGTGCTGCTGCCGTCGGCGACCTCGCAGATCAGGACGCTACGGTCGCGCAGTAGGCGCAGCCCGATCGGATCGGTGCCGTAGCGGATGGCGTTGGTGACCAATTCGCTGATCACTAGCTCGGTGGAGAAGGTCAGCTCCTCCATCCCCCACTCCTCCAACCGGTGGGTGACATCGGCACGGATTCCGGCGACGAGGGCGGGGTCGCCGGGCACGTCCCACTCGGCGACCTGGGAGGGATCCAGCAGGCGGGACTGGGCGACGAGCAGGGCGATGTCGTCACTCGGCCGTGCCGGCAGCACCGCACCGCGGGCCTGGAGAGGCGCAGTGATCAAGGAGTGGAGGCCGGACTCCAGGATGCGCCGGGCCCGCTCGGGATCCTGGGCACGCCAGTCGTGGGAGGCGGCCAGGTCGGCAGCGAGCACGGGGTGGCCGCTCTGGACACTGAGGGCCACGGGGTTGCTGGGTACGAAGTGGATCAGCTCACCCACCGGAAACAAGGGCCAGGCCCCCTTGATGCCGTGAACCGCTGTGCGGCGCATCTCTGGGCTCGGACCGGTTGGCTCATCACCCTCCAGGACAGGATTCTGCAGGTCGACGGTGACGACGTCGGCGAATCGGGGAGCCACCACCTCGGCCAGCTCCTGGGCGGTGCGCACCACATCCAGTGTGGTGCCAATCCGCACCCCTGCCTCGTACAATAGGCGCAATCGCTCCCTGGCCACTTCCGCCCGGCCCGCCAGCGCCCGCAGCTCCGTGGTGTCGCGCAACGTGGCCACGCTGCCTTGCCCGCCGCCGTGGAACCGTGGTTCGAGTGGCATCCCGAGCAATTCGGTGATGCGGGGAAGTGGCACGGTCGCCAGGGGTCTCGCGCGTTTCAACGCCAGGCCGGCTTCCGCCATCACTTCACGAAAGGCGTCGGTGCCGCGCACCGCGAATCCGACCGGCGCCAGTCCGACGTACCAGCCGACCGACTGGGCCCACTGCGGATCGGTCCGGGTGTGGAAGGGTGCGATCGCACGGAACTGCTGCTGCCCCGTGTTCTCGTGCGCCAGGCACGCGAGCGCCCCGGAGAAGAAGTTCCCGCCCTTCCTGACGCAGGCGTCCTGGAAGGCCTGCGCCCCCTGCGCGTCGAGGAGCCACTCGCAGCCGCCGACCTGTGCCCGGTCCCCTACGTGTCCGTGGCCCGGATCCTGACCGGTGACATCGCCGACGGCCTCGCTACAGCATGGCAACCGTCCCCGCCCGCAGCGTCGCCCGGCTCACCGACCGCCCCTGGGCCCGGCACCAGGCCCGCCGTGGGGGAGCAGTCGGCTGCGCAGCGATTCGTGCCGGTCGATCCAGCCGAGCAGTGCCCGCTCCAGCGCCCCGGCGTTCAGTTCCCCGGGCAGTTCGAAGACGGTCGCCAGCCAGGAGGCGGGCGCGGGCCGGGGCCGGTGATGCGTGCTTCCCTGATGTGCGCCTCCTGGAGGTACGACGCCGGTCGTGGATCCGGTGTCCAGGGGGTGGAGCGCGGTCCTGCGGGCGCAGGTCGCCAGACGGTGAGCATTCCTGGCAGGACATCAAGGTCGTGCATATCGATCTGACCCGCGAGCAGTTCCAGCGCGGTCAGGTGGTCAGCGCCGCCTGTGTGGTTTGGCGTCCTGCTGGACCGCTGCCCCGCCACTGGGCGGAGTACCAACTCCTGCGCTCCCGTGTCGAAGCCCACCTGGGCACGCTACCGCCTGCGGCCGGCGGAACCGAACCGGACACGACTTCCCCCGGGTGAGCTGGTTGCCTCGGTCTGCTCAGCCCCGGCAGGACGGACTCTCGCCCATGCCGGGATGATGCCGCAACCTGAAGCGGTGTCACGGCGTGCCTCTCGTCCCGGTGGCGTCGTCACCGCTTTGACCGACCGTGTTCGATGCCTGCAGCCGTAGGCGGATGCTGGGCGTGGAGGGCTTCGTCAGCGGCGTAGCCCGGGGAGCATGCGGCGCGCAGCTCGGCCACGTCCGCCGAGGCAAGATCAACGGATGTTCCGATTCTTTCCGGTCTGACCTGCTTCGCTGCCCAAGAGAGCCAGTCGGGCGAGGAGGTGACGCCGAGGAACCGTGCAAGCCGGCGGAGGCCGGCGACGGGGTCGAGCAGGAGCTGTTCGTAGCGAACGGTGGTCCAGCGGTCGAGGGGTATCCGGGCCAGCTCCGCAGCGCCTTTCAGGGTCATGGTCGACCAGAAGTCACCGAACGAGGCCAGCGGAATCTCACATTCCATGATCCGTTCTGCGTCGATTGCCGGGAACCGTCCGCCTTGTCCAGTGGCTCGATCCGCCGCATTGTGTACTGCTCGGGTCCAGGAGCCCTCCCTCTCGACGAGTACGGGTATCCGGCAACCGGCGTGCTTGCTCATCGACAGGGCGGAGTCCATCCCGTCCCGGCTGAGATAGATGAAGCGCGCCTCCGGAAACGCACTGTGCAGGTGCGCCACCGCCCGGATGGAACCGCCGGTGCGCTCGACGGTCGCCGTACCGCCGAACCTGTCGGAAAGCAGGGAGAACAAGTGGCGGTAGTGGTCGGGGACTGGCCGGGCCGGCCAGTCCGGCACGATCGCCGCCAGCCAGTCGAAGACGCCGTCCGGGTCATCGGTCAGCATCGGCAGGGTCATGTGGCTGATGAAGGGCACACCGGTTTCCGGATTGAACCGTCCTGTTGTGTAGGGGTAGAGAAATTCCGGAAGGGTGAGGCCGTCGCGCACCATGGCGTCAATGAAGGGTACGGGATCAGCGATCTGTCGCCAGAAATCGTCCCCGTCCAGGTGCCCGGCCAGCCGGTCTTTGATGGGGACGAGGCCGAATAATTCACTGATGCTCAGGATATCGGGGTGCGCACGCAGAAGTCGCGACAGCAGAGTTGAGCCGCAGCGTCCCGTGCTGACGACGAAAGTCAAGCTCATGTGGTGACCATCCTCTGCCCTCTTCGCATGCAGGTTGCCCAAGTACCGGAAGACGCTAGTCGACCGGCTGGCGAAATCACAGGGTCAAATGTCCCGGAGTGGTCCGCTCCGACGTGCTGGTTACCGCCCGGCAGTCGGAGGCGATCAGCAAGTAGCATGCTGCCCGGGGCCGGAAATGCCGGCCATGGTGAGCGGGGAGGGTGACGTGGCAGATACTTTACCGTTCGAATTCGCCGTCGTGGCGGAGCCGGACTATGGTGCCGCAGAATGGTTGACGGTGATCCGCAAAAGCGAGGAATTCGGCTACGACGCCCTGTTGGTGACCGATCATCTACGGCTGCGGCTGGCTGCGGTGCCCGCATTGGCCCTGGCTGCCGGGGTGAGCAGTCGGATCCGGCTGGGCACCTATGTTCTGAACAGCGATCTACGCAGTCCGGCCCTGTTGGCCTCGGAGATGGCGACGGTGCACACCCTCGCCGGCGGCCGGGCTGTGGTGGGCCTGGGAGCAGGCTGGATGCGCGACGACTACGTGCAGGCCGGCGTGGAACTGAAAGCCGGTGTGTCGCGGTTCGACCGGCTGCGGGCGGCGTTGCCGAAGGTGCGGGAAGTCCTGGCCGCGGCAGCCGCCGCGGACGGCACGTCACCCCCTCCTATGCTCCTGGGTGGAGCCCGTCGCCGGATGCTGGAGCTGGCCGGGCAGGAGGCGGACATCGTGAGCCTGCTCCCGCCGACGGGACCGGACGGACCGACGGAATACACCGGGATGCTTGACGA
Organism: Streptomyces sp. MA5143a; assembly: GCF_900290235.1. GTDB lineage: Bacteria > Actinomycetota > Actinomycetes > Streptomycetales > Streptomycetaceae > Streptomyces. Next base: position 11,509 of record NZ_OLMK01000144.1, on the reverse strand, counting down.
CAGCGTCGAGGCACAACTGGCCTGGGTGCGTGCTGGGGCGGCCGGACGGGACGTACCGCCACGCCTCAATCATCTGCTGTGGGGGTGTTTCGTGACCCAGGACCCGGCTGCGGTGACCGATGCGCTCGCCCGGCGCTGGGGCTGCTCTCCGCAGACGGTGCCGCGCCTTGTGCCATATCTGGTCGGCACCGCTGAGCAGGTCGCGCAGGAGTTGCTGACCCGCCGGGAGCGGTGGGGATTCTCTCTTGTCACGGTGCCGGTGAGGATGGCGGCGGCCTTCGTTCCGGTGATGCGGCTGCTGGGACGCTGATCAGCCTCATCCCCGGCGCTGTGTGAGGCACCCAAGACGGGGGAGGAAGGGGCCGGGCGTGCCCGGCTCTTTGGATACCGCCGTTGCTGAACGGCGTTCCCGGGCATGCCCGAACGCCGTTCACGGGCGGGCCTGAATGGTGAAACGGGTCAGTCCGACGGCGGTGGTCAGGATCAGGCCGACGCCGATCGTCCAGAGGAGGGCGGATTCGGGAAGGTGCCCCAGTTGGGGAGTGATGGCGAAGCGAGTGGCCTCGGTGATGTAGACGACCGGGTTGGCCAGTACGACGTACTGCAGCCAGGGGAGGGGGCCGAGCGCCGCCCAGGGGTAGTAGACACATCCGAGCATGATCATGACGGGCAGGCCGAAGGGCAGGACGTTGGACACCTTGCCGGGGTTGACGGCGGTGCCGACTACGATCCCCAACGCGGCGAACAGGATGGCGGCTCCGACCACGGTGCCCAGCAGAAAGGGCCATCGGGTCAGGTCGAGCACTGGTGGTGCGCCGGGGGCGTGCACGAAAGCGACGATCGGCAGGGCGACGCACGCGGCGAGGACTCCCCGCAGGGTGCCGTCGACGATCCTGGTCAGGGCGATGAGCGGTACGGGGAGCGGGGCCATGAGTGCCTGGTCGATGCGGCGCAGCGGCCCGAAGTCGAGGCTGACGGCGGTGAGAGCGGAGGTAAATGCTTGGTTGCAGGTGGCGACGGCGACCATTCCCGGAGCCAGGACCGTGGCGTACCCCTGGGTGACGCCGAGGCTCTGGCCTCCGAGTTGAGGCAGGACGAAGTCGAAGACGAAGACGGTAGACAGCGTGATGATGGCGATCTTCATGACGAACCCTGCCGCTTCCTTGCGGAGCCGGCGGATCTCGCGGAGCACGAGTACGAGGAATGGCCGCCAGATGGTCAGTTTGACATCTTTGGCTCGGGTCGCTGTGAATGCCATAGTTTTCCGTCTTCGGTCGTGGCCACCGGCGTGCGGTGGCCGGTGGACTGCGTCTGGTCAGTGCACGGCGGTCAGCGTGCCGATCGAGGTCGACTTACCGGCTCCGTCGCTGCCCAGCAGGCCGAAGAAATCGCCATGTTCGCGATGTGTCAGTCAGACTGGAGCGAGTTGGTGTCATGCTTGCCCTCGAGGCGACAGCCCCCGAGGGCAAGCATGACGAGTGGGTTGACGCGTCGGCGGTGTGGAAGCCGTACCCTCGGGGGTGATCAAGGCTTGCCGAGATCACCGTGAGGGGCGGCCCCGCACAGGGCCGACTAGCCGTTTTGGACGTTCTGCGCCACAGCGTTGCCGGCGGCTGCCGTGCCACCTACGGCACCGACGACTCCGGCTCCCGCCCCGACCGCGGCCAGTTGGTTCGCCTGCTGGGCTGCTGCCAGTTGGCCCGCGGGGGTTCCGTCGACTACTTGGACACCATCGGCCTCTGCCGCGGCTTGTGCCTCTGCCTGGGCGCCGTTGACTATCTGGCCTGCGGGGGTTCCGTCGACTACTTGCTGGCCATCGGCCTCTGCTGCGGCTACTGCCTGTTCCTGTGCATTGGCGGCTTCTGCCGCGGCGACCTCCGCACCAGCCGCGTTTACTCCGCCCTCGGCTGCCGCGGGTGCGTTTGCGGCCTCCGCCTCGGCGACTTGCTCGGCGGCCTGCCCGAACTCCGCCTCCGCGAACTGTTCGGCCTCAGCCTCCACGAACCCCTCGACCTCGGCCTCCGCCGCCGCTTCCGCCGCTTCGGCCGCCCCTTCAGCCGCGACGGCGCCCGCCTCGACCACGCAGTTGATGGGGTCGGCTGCTGAGATGTACCCGATGCGGTTGACCGGTGACAGGTCGGCGTAATCAGCCGCCCTGGTTTTCCTCAGTTGAAACATCCTTGCTTCCTTTCGCTTTTCCGACGGCCTGTTCCGTCGGTGGTCTTGGCCCAGGTCTGACGCGCGTGTCGCGCACGACGTCGCCGGGCAGGGCACTGCGGGGGCGGACGATGGGCCGCCTGCTCATCTGTCTGGCTCGGACGTGCGGCTGGGCCGGTCGGGCCGTCAGGTTCCCGACTTCGGTGAAGGCGCGACTCGGGTGGGGATTCCGCAGGTGGCGGTGGCGCCGGGCATGCGGTGCCGGTTGGCGGCTACGTTCCGGTAGACGTATGCGGCGAGGGTGCGTATGACGGGCAGGCGCAGTGCGCGGCCGGTCAGTCGCCAGGGGAGGGAGCCGCTGGTCACCGCGTGCGCAAGGGCGGTGGCGCCGCCGTGGATGTCGCCGTCGCTGACGAGGATGATCTCGCGTTCGAGTCGTTGTCGGGCAACGGGGAGGCGACGTGGGTCGAGGCTTTGCCAGGCGACGGTGCGGGTGTGGCTGAGGGCGTTGTGGTCGCGCAGCCATTGCACGCTGCGGGTACAGAATCCGCAGTCGTTGTCGTAGAGCAGCTCGGCATGACGGCCGGAGCGATCGTTCTGGCCGGGTGCGGTCACGATGGCTCAGCCGTGGCCGCTGTCGGCTGCGGGACGTGTTCAGCAGTCATGTCCGCGGTGGCCAGGTCGTGGAACGCGGAGACGTAGGTGATCTGCGGGGTCAGTAGTGGCTCGTAGACGGCGAGCTGACATACCGCGAACTGGACGTCGGTGGCGGTGCTGTCGTGGGGTACCTGGTTCCGTGCCACGTTCAGCAGGAGTTTGTAGCCTGTCGTCTGTGGCAGGAAGTCATTGCTCAGGACGGTGCTACCGGTCCGGTACACCTCGCGGACCGCGTCGTTGATGACTTTCTCGGGGCGGCGGAACGGGGCCCAGACGGCGTGGAGCAGGTTCCGTTCCTCGCCGACGACCACTTCCTGCCATTCGGTGAGAGAGCCGTCACGGTTCCGGTGGCGGATCAGTAGGTTCAAGTCGTATGTGCCCGGGTTGGGGCCGAAGAACCGGTAGTTGGGTACCGCCAGGCCGTACCGGGTGAACTTGTGCAGCAGCGCGGGGGACACGTCCAGGTTGCGCAGCACGGTCAACGTTCCCCACACGGCGAAGGCGGAGTACAGCGCGGTTAACGACGCGGTGCGCCTGACCCGGGGCCGCAGCTGCGGAATTCGGTGGGAGAGGGGGTCGGTGGTCACTTCTGTCCTCCCTGCTGCGCCGCCGGCTTCGCCGTGGCCGGAGACAGTTCGTTGATGATCCAGGTGATGGCGTCGGTGACGTGCGCCGCGAACGGCTGGTGGGTCAGCACGGTCAGATGGTCGGCGCCGGGCACGACCACTCGCCGGTTCACCGGGGACAGGTCGGCCAGTTCCTGGTGGAGCTCGTCCATGACGGGGTCCTTGGCGAGGGACTGCTGCGCGCTGATCACCGCGACCGGCCTCCCCAGTGCGGTCAGTTCGTCGGCGTGGGCGCTCCACTCCCGCTCAGCGACATCGAGTTCGCGTCGGGCGGCCCGCAGGTTGCGGGGCTGGAACGTCACCTTGCTCGTGATCTGCGCCACGTCCGGGGGCAGCTGGAACAGCGGCATGGTGCTGTTCCACGACGGGGGCATGCCCAGCCGGCCGCGGACGATCATCTGGTCGAGGTCGTTGCGGAGCTGCTCCAGCGCGGCGGCCTGCCCGGGCGAGCGCACATACTGCGCGGGGTGGGCCGAATCGACGAACACCATCCCGCCGACCAGCTCCGGGAAGTGGCGGGCGAAGATCCGGGTGAGCAGCCCGCCCACGGAGTGACCGACCAGGATGAACGGCGCGTAGGCGGCCACCGACCGCGCCGTCGCACGCAGGCTCTCGGGATACGCCAAAGCGGTCGACCGGCGTTGCGCAGGGCTCCATCCGATACCGGGGCGGTCGTAGGCGATCGAGGCGGTCTGGGCCGGCAATCCCCGCTGGACCCACGACCACATCGTGGCCGGGTAGCCCAGGCCGTTCTCGAAGAGCACCGTCGGGCCGCCACCGGGACGGGTGATCACATGGACCCCGCCACCCCCGGCCATCCGCCCCGGTACCCGCGAGTTGGGGCCCCGCACCTCGCGGATGGCGATCGCGGCGGTGACCGCGGTCAGGGTGCCACCGATCACCAGATTCTCGACCGTTTCCGCGGTACCCCACCGCCGGGACCATCCCGACAGCGCATTCCACGTGGCCCGCATCACCGCACCCCCGACTCGAGACGAGCCGGCGCGGCCGGGCCCAGCCCGCGGGACATGTGCGCTACCGCCGGGTAGCTGGAGGCGAATCCCCACACGAACCGGTTCAATCCCATGAACCGGCCGTTGGCCAGGTGGAACATCGTCGACGCGGTCAGCATCGCACGGGCGACCGGCTTCGGCGCGACCAGCACCAAAGGGAACGCCAACTCCCCCAGGATCACCGTCCACGCCAGCAACACCGGAATCGCCGGATGCTTCTTCGTCAGCTCGTACAGCCACTTGTCGCCGTAGGTGCTTGTACGAAAGATCCCGGTGATCGCCCGGCCGCTGCGCCACGTCGGCGAGGCCACCTTCACCGCACCCGAGACCGGATACGACAGACACGCCTGGAACGACAGGAACTTCAGGCACACCCGCTGCGCACGCGCGTCGTCCGGGAACAGCCGGGCCAAAAACGTGGTGACCAGACCCACGTAGGAGATGTGATCGGAACCGTCACCGCCGTAGTGCGTACGCGCGTTGCCCACACTGGCGGCGGCCACCAGCACACCGTCGAGCAGCTTCCGCTCCGTCGGCCCCGGCCGGCCCAGCAGCAGCCGTGCCGCGGCCAGGCCCCGCACGATGGTCATGCCCGCCACTCCCGGATAGCTGAACACCCGGTCCATGACCCGCATTTTCCAGTGGTCCTGCTCGGGGAACCGCTCCCGCATCACCTGCCATGAGACCGTACCGTCGTCCCGGTAGTCGGAGATGCGGCTCAACTGCTCCAACGCCCCGACGAGCGCACATACCGCATTCAGCCGCTCCACCGCCGATATCGTCGACTCCGGCCCGGACCCCACCTGGGTACCCTCGAATTCCTTGGCCTTTTCGAGGACCGTGGTCCACGCTTTCATGCGTCAACCTCCATAGTGAGGGAGCATCAAAAGTAGCTCGATGACCCCCCGCTCGATACGTCTTGATCGAAACTCGGGAACGAGTGAAATGGACTGGACCAGACTGGCTGATCAACTGTCTTGAAATCGAGTGTGCGCCACCGGGCCGGTCCCGACCAGGGTCAAATATCCCGAGTCCTTGTAAAGAACTCTCGGAGGGAAACCTCGGTCATGGATGATACGTAGGGGACCAAGGGAGAATGTGACCGTGAGGGCAACAGGCGTCGAGGATTCCGACGCGACTGGCAGGCCGTTCTCCAGCGCGAATTCATAGGGGAGCCGGCCGATATAGCCGACGAGGCATTACACGCAGGCGTCGACGCCCAAGCACTCGGTGCCGGAAAATATCACGGTCGGCCTGGGTGATCAGCGGGGCGGTGCGGACCGGCCGCTATACCGGCACACTCGGACCCGGCTGGGTCTTGCTGGTCAGGGTGAGGAAAACCCGGTCCAGGCTCGGCGCCGCGGTGGTGGCCGATGTGACGTGAAGTCCCGCGGACTCGGTGAGGAAGACGACCTCTCTGATGAGGCCATCCGGCTTGTGGGTGTAGAGCCGCAGGGTGTCACCGTGATGCTCGGCCTTGGTCACCTCGGGCAGCTGGTCCGCCGCTGCGGCGACAGCCCCGGCGTCCCCGCTGAGCTGGACGGTCACCACCGTCTGCAACCCCGCCTCGGAGCGCAGCTTGTCGGGCGAACCGATGGCCGTGATCTTCCCTCGGTTCAGTATGCCGATGCGACCACACAGTTCCTGCGCCTCTTCCAGGTAGTGGGTGGTGAGCACGATGGTGGTCCCGGCCGCGTGGACTCCGCGCAGCAGATTCCACACCAGCCGCCTGGCTTTGATATCGACGCCGGCTGTCGGCTCATCGAGGAAGAGCACCTGTGGTTGGTGCATCAGTGCCCGGGCGATCAGGGCACGCCGGCCCTGGCCGCCCGACACCCTCCTGATCGTTCTCGACGCGACATCCTCGATGCCACACTCCTGGAGCAGGCGTGTGGCACGCCGCCGCGCTTGGCGAGCTCCCAGCCCGAACATCCGCCCGTGGAACTCGAGGTTTTCCGCCAGCGTGAGCTGCGGATCGAGGGAATTGCGCTGTGGGACCACGCTGATGGCCCGTTTGACCGCCACTGGGCGGTGCTTGACACTGGCGCCGGCCACCCGCATGCGGCCACGGGTGGGTTTGATCACCGTGGTCAGCAGGCCGATGAGCGTGGACTTGCCGGCTCCATTGCTGCCGAGCAGTCCGAAGAACTCTCCTTTGTCGACCCGCAGATTCACCCCGTCCACCGCAACGTGTGAACCGGTCTTACTCTTGTACAGCTTTGTCAGGGCCTTGGTCTCGATAACCGGATCGGATGGACCGGCCATTAGAAGATCGCCTCCGGATACTATGCGGTCGGCCACAGCGTGGTTTTCTCGGCCAGGGGCTCAGAGTCGATGTCCTGGTCGTCAACTACTGACCGGGGTGCCAGGCCACAGCAGGACGTTACGGATTTCAAATTTCCTCTGCTGCGCCGATTACCGCCAGGGTCAAATATCCCGGGAATCGACAGTGAGGTTCAGCAACGCCGCCAGCGTCGAAATCTCGATGCCCGACGCGAAGCAGGGGCCCTCCAGGCTTTGCCGGGGGACCACTTTATGTGAACGGGAATTGTCAGCCCGTGTTGGAGTGCGCAGCAGGAAGCGTTGCCTGCCCGAACCGCGGGTCCTGTCTCTCGGCTACCGTGGCCCCCGCAGGGTTTCGACTGGCGCCCAGCCACAGCAGAACCGCCTCCGTCCCGCTCCGGACGTCCAGCTTGGCGTAGATGTTGCTGAGGTTGTTGCGCACGGTCTTCTCTGCCAGATGCAGCCGTTTGGCGATATCGGGCGCTCCGTAGCCAGAGGACAGCAGCTCGATGATTTGCCGTTCCCTGGGGGAGAGGCCGACCCTCAGCGCCTCCGCGGGTCCCGGGTCCCCGCTCCCCACGGCCGCCACGGGGAACGCTCCCTTTCTGAGAGCCGTGCAGGCCATGGGGGAGAGATAGGTGTTGCCGGCCACGCAGTTCAGGACCGCCGAGTTGAGCATGCATGAGCAGTGGTCGCCGTCGACCAGGTATCCACTCACTCCGTGGCGGAGTGCCTCAGCGAGCCGGTCGGCTTGCCATACCGGGCTGCTCACGATCACCGGGATGGTCCTGCCCCGCATGGCGTCGAGCAGTGGCATCAAGGCGTCCACAGGATCGTCGCAGCGCAACACCACGGCGTCCGGGCCGTCCCGGTGGCCGGAGTGCAGCTGGTCATACGGCGGGAGCACAAACCGGGTCCGGACCAGACCGTTCTTGGCGGGCCACTCCGAGTACGGCCAGTCGTCTTCGGCACACGCGAGGCCGACGGTCAGTTCGCGGCCCAAAGGGTGAGGCAGGCGGTCGTGGCAAGGCGACGGGGCCGGAGGGCGGTTAGTACCGATATGTGAGGAATGTTGCATGTCCATACCTCTGTGCGTCCTTCCATTGACGCCATCAGTCTCCTGGCGAAGGGGCCACCAGTTTCAGCCGGTGGGGGAATCGCTTCCCCAGTCATCGCGGCGTGTAGAGCCGTTTTGGCTTGTCCGTCGTCTCCTCGGGGGCCGGATCGGGCTGGATCGCAGCCTCCTGGACGGAAGCCCAGCACGGGGGAGCCCACCACGGGGGAGGGAATCACGGTGTTCTTGCATACGGCTCCCACGCCGGACATGTTCAAAGTTTGAGGAATTGTTTGGCCAGCCGTCAGTCGCGGCCGTACTACTGCCGGGTAGCGCTGACGTGGGTCACCGGCGGTCCGTACCGGGTAGAGTCGCTGGTCATGGCCTCCCTGCCTGGATCGCAGGCACGTCCCGGTTCCAGGCCCGCTTCGAGAAGGAAAGCATGGCGGCCCTCGGCCCGACGGCGTTCGAGAATGCCGTCACGGAAGGAAGTCAGTACGACAGTCCGGCCTGTGCGGTCGAATTGGCCCTGGTGGCGTCGGCCGACGCCCGGCGGAGTGCCGCAGATGCCCGTGTCCCCTGGACGCCGGGAAACGGAGGTGGCCGCGCTCGTGGCGGAGGGCACTGCGAAGCACGTGCGTCAGCCGCCCCCCGCCCCTCGCCGCCCACGCGGTGGATTACCGCTTGCTCGCCCTCGTCACGGCCTGGCCGTGCCCTCAGTACCATGACACAGCGCCCGTAACCACTCCGCAGCCAGCAGCGGAGCATGCGTCGTTCACAGCAGTAGGCGCAGCAGTCGTTCCTTCCAGGTGGTGAAGGGCGGGTAGGCGATCCGGAGCGGGTCGGGGAAGAGTGGCTTGTCGAGGACGGCCTTGGTGTGGCTGAAGGTGTCGATGGAGTGCTCGCCGTGGTAGCGGCCGAAGCCGCTTTCGCCGACGCCGCCGAAGGGCAGGCCGGGGACGGTGAGATGGGCGTTGGGGACGCCGAAGGCCAGGGCGCCGGAGGAGGTCTGCGCGGTCAGGCGTCGCTTGCTGTCGGCGGAGGCGGTGAAGGCGTAGAGGGCCAGGGGTTTGTCCCGTTCGGTGATGAAGGAGATGGCCGTGTCCAGGTCGGGGACGGCGATGAGGGGCAGGACGGGCCCGAAGATCTCCTCGTTCATCACCGGCGCGCCGGGGTTGACCTCGGCGAGGACGGTGGGGGCGATGTAGCGGCTGTCGCGGTCGTGGTCTCCGCCGACGACGGTGCGTCCGTCCTTGAGGAAGCTGACGAGCCGGTCGAAGTGGCGGGTGCTGACGATGCGGCCGTAGTGGGGGCTGGTGGTCGGGTCGTCGCCGTACATCTCGCGGACCGCTGAGGCCAGGTGCGGTTCGAGTGCGGTGGCCGTCTCGCCCACGGCGAGGACGTAGTCCGGTGCCACGCAGGTCTGGCCGGTGTTCATGAACTTGCCCCAGACGATACGGCGGGCGGCCGTGGCCAGGTCGGTGCCGGGTTCCACCACGACGGGGCTCTTGCCGCCCAGCTCCAGGGTGAGCGGGGTGAGGTGGCGTGCGGCGGCGGCCATCACGATCCGGCCGATGGCGCCGTTGCCGGTGTAGAAGATGTGGTCGAAGCGCTGTTCCAGTAGGGCCGTGGTCTCGGGGACGCCGCCCTCAACAACGGCCACCGCCTGCGGGTCGAGGTGGAGCGGCAGCAGCCGGGCGAGGGCAGCGGAGGTGGCGGGGGCGAGTTCGCTGGGTTTGACGACGGCGCAGTTGCCTGCGGCCAGTGCTCCGACCAGGGGGGCCAGCGCCAACTGCACCGGGTAGTTCCACGGGCTGATGATCAGGACGGTGCCCAGGGGTTCCCGGATCACCCGGGCGCGGGCGGGTGCGAGCGCGAGCGGCACACCGGTCCGACGCGGGCGCAGCCATCCATGCAGGCGGGCGAGCGTGTGTTCGATCTCGTTGACGGTGAACCCGATCTCGGTGGTGAACGCCTCCGTCGGGCTCCTCCCGAGATCGGCTCTCAGAGCCTCCCCCAGCTCCTGTGCGTGTTCCGTCAACAGGGTTCGCAGGGACCACAGTTGGGCGCGGCGCCAGGCCACGGACCGGGTGCGGCCGGATGCGAAGACGGTACGCAGTCGGGCAACGGTGGCCGCGGCTTCGGTGCCGGGCGCCCGGGTGGTGTCGATGGTGTCCATGTCAGCGGCTCTCCAGGGTGGCGGCCGTGGTGGCGAAGGCGTCGGCGGTGGCGAGGTCGAAGTCGCCGTGGTCGCTGCCGAGGCCCTGTGCCACCAGCGCGGCGGCGGCACAGCCGAGCACGCCGCACTCGCGCGGTCCGCGGCCCAGGCCGAGTCCGCGCAGGAAGCCGGCCGAGAAGGCGTCGCCGCAGCCGGTGGTGTCCACCACGTCGACCGCGAAGGCCGGAATCTCGATCACCTCGTCCTTCGTGACCACCAGCGCACCGCGTGCGCCCCGGGTGACGGCGACGCAGCCGACCCCTTCCGCGAGGAACCTGCGCGCACCGTCCTCCAGCGTCGCGGCGCCGGTGAGTCCGAGCACCTGCTCCTCGTTGGGCAACAGGTGGTCCAGGTACGGGAGTGCGGGGACGATCCAGTCGAACAAGCCGCTGTCGCCGGCGACGAGCAGGTCGGCGGAGGTGACCACACCCGCGGCCCGTGCGGGAGCGAGTATCTTCGCCGCGGCCTCACCGCCCATCAACTCCGGTGCGCCCATGTGCAGATGGGTGGCCTCGGCGATCTCCGTGTGCGGGGCGTCGTCCGGCCCGTAGCTGATGTTCGCGCCCAGGACGTGGAAAGCGGGGCGGCTGCCGTCGGGGCGGATGGGCAGCACCGAGGCCGAGGTCTGGGGGTCGGCGCGGCGCAGGACGAGAGAGGTGTCCACGCCGTGGTCGGCCAGCATGCTCAGCAGCAGGTCACCGATCGGGTCCGTGCCCACCGCGCCGGCGGTGCGCACCGCCGCTCCCAGCTTGGAGAGGGTCAGCGCGGTACCGGCGGCCGTGCCCGCCGGGCTGAACCGGATCTGGTCCACCAGGGTCGCGCCCTGCCCGTCCGGGATGGCCTCGACGGGCCGGACCTGCACGTCGAACACGTGAGCGCCGAGGGCTATGACTGTCTGGCTCATCGGGTGCTGTCCTCTCCTGTGGGGTGGGTGGTGCCGTAGCCGCGCCGCAGGGCGGAGGTGACGACGGCGGTCTGCTGGTCGTCGTCGAGGACCCGCGGCTTGCCGATGTGGGCGGCGCGCAGGTACACGCCGCACAGCCACTCCAGGAGCAGCGCGTTCTCCACGGCCTTGGCGAGCGTCGGCCCGAATGCCACGGCGCCGTGGTGGGCCATCAGCGCCGCCGACCTGCCGTCGAGTGCCGTGAGCACGTGCTGGGCCAGCTCCGGGGTGCCGAAGACGGCGAACGGCGCCACGCGCACGGACCCGCCGAGCAGCAGCTGCTGGTAGTGGACGCAGGGAAGTTCGTCGAGCACCAGGGACAACGCGGTGGCCTGGGGCGAGTGGGTGTGCACCACCGCGCCGGCGCCGTACCGCTGGTAGATCCCGAGGTGCAGCTCCAGTTCGGAGGTCGGTTCGAGGTTCCCGGCGAGTGTCCCGCCGTCGGGGCCCAATACCGTCACCTGGTGGGGCGTGCACTGTCCGAGGACGGCGCCGGTGGCGGTGACCGCGATCCGGTCGCCGTCGCGCATGCTCACATTGCCCGCCGTGCCGATCAGT
>NZ_OLMK01000016.1 GCF_900290235.1 Streptomyces sp. MA5143a | reverse complement strand
CAGGGGCGCGGGGAACTGCGCGAGAAGCCCCCACCCACCCGCACCCGCCGATGAACCTCGCTGTCCACCCCCGAGGTGTCCCGTCCCGGAATCCGGACACGAGTTGCGGCGCGACGATCACCTCGCGTACGTTCTCGTTCAGGTCATGAGTGACAGCCCATAGCCCCGGCTGGCTGTCCGGCAACCCTCCTTCCGTGGCGGGGTGCCCCGGGTGAAGACCGGGCCGTAGGCAGCGAGGTCTACGGCAAGCGCGGCTTCGAGGGAGTTCTTCCGTGAGCAAGCGAATGCGATAGGGCCGCCGAGCCCCGCCTCCGCGCACCCTTCTTCCTTCCTTCAGCGTGCCTTTCTTCGGCATGCCCTCTCACGGGAGTTCCCCATGTCTGTCTCCAGTGTCTCCAGCCTTGCCGCCGACCAGTCCGTTTGCTCTCCTCTGTCCGTTCTCGGCCGGGATGTCACCGTCCCGCTCGTCACCGGCGGCGAGGTCACCTACGCCGCGCTCGACTACGCCGCCAGTGCCCCCGCGCTCCAGCGGGTCTGGGACGACGTGGCGGCGTACGCGCCGTACTACGGCAGCGTGCACCGGGGCGCCGGGTACCTCTCCCAGCTGTCGACGGACCTCTTCGAGAACGCCCGGAAGACCGTCGCCGCGTTCCTCGACTGCCGGGCCGACGACCAGCTGGTCTTCACCCGCTCCACCACCGACTCGCTGAACCTCCTGGCCGCGGCCCTGCCCGCCGACTGCCATGTCTTCGTGTTCGAGACCGAGCACCACGCCTCGCTGCTGCCCTGGCGGGACGCCCGCGTGACGTATCTGGACGCCCCCCGGACGCCCGCCGAGGCCGTCGCCACGCTGGAGCGCGCCCTCGCCGACCGGGACCCCCACGGCCCGGCGCTGGTCTGTGTCACCGGCGCCTCCAACGTCACCGGAGAGATCTGGCCGCTGCGTGAACTGGCCGCCGCCGCGCACGCGCACGGCGCGCGGATCGTGCTCGACGCCGCGCAGCTCGCACCCCACCACCCCGTCTCCGTGCAGGACCTGGACGTCGACTGGGTCGCCTTCTCCGGGCACAAGCTGTACGCGCCCTTCGGCTCCGGCGTCCTCGCCGGGCGCGCCGACTGGCTGCGGGAGGCGGACCCGTACCTCGCGGGCGGCGGTGCCTCCCGCAAGGTGACCCGGCGGACGGACGGGGGCGTGGACGTCGAGTGGCACGAGACCGCCGCGCGCCACGAGGCCGGCTCGCCCAACGTCATCGGCGCGTACGCCATCGCCTCCGCCTGCAAGGCCCTCACCGAGGCCGGGTTCGACACCCTCGTCGCCCGTGAGCGGCACCTGATCGCCACGGTCCGCGCCGGGCTCGCCGAGGTGCCCGAGGTCCGGGTGCTCTCTCTGTTCGGCGACGACGCGCCCCGGGTCGGGGTCATCTCCTTCGTCGTCGACGGCTGGAACAGCTCCCACTTCGCGGCGGCCCTCTCGGCGGAGTACGGCATCGGTGTCCGCGACGGCCTGTTCTGCGCCCACCCGCTGGTCCGCACCCTGCTCGGCAGCGACCCGCACACCCAGGGGGAGTGCGGCGCGCCCGAGGCCGCGCCGGGCGAGAAGTCCCTCAACGCGATCCGGGTGAGCTTCGGCGCCGGCACGCCCGACGAGCACGTCGAGCGGTTCGTGGGCGCGGTCAGGGAACTCGTCCGGGACGGTGCCCGGTGGAACTACCGCACCGAGGACGGCCGTTGCGTCCCCGCCACCTGACGTCCCCTGTTGCCACCCTGCCCCAAAGGACAACTGTTCGAGGCCGAGCGGGGCTGCCTAGGGTGGGCGGGCGGCCGGTCTTCGCGGCCGCTCACTACGGGGAGTACGGATGAAGCGTGGGATGAAGGGGCTCGTGATCGCCTCCGCCATGACGGCGGGCATGGTGCTGGCGGGCGGGATCCAGGCGGACTCGGCCGAGGCCGCCATGGGCGACTGCAAGCCGAAGGGCTCGCTCTGCCTGTGGGACGCCAAGAACTACAAGCACACCATCTCGTACTACAAGGTGAACGCGGTGGCCGACTACAAGTGCGGCAGAGGGGCGTGGGTGCCGCCGTACGCCGACCATCCCACCCACAAGCGGCTGCCGCGTTCGACATGGAACCGGACCACCAAGACGTGGTACGGCAAGGACAGCCGGGGCAAGGACCGTCAGATCGTGCGCAAGACCGGGATGCGCGGGTCGACCGATCCGGACATCAGTGCCTACAGGTCGATCAAGAAGTGGTGCTGGAAGTGACCCCGGGAGACCATGTCCGGGCGATCGTCGAACGGCCGTAGCGGCCCTTCGGCAGCTCGACGCGGCGGGCCCTCCTCCGAGGGGGCCCGCCGCGCGGCGTCTGCGCGGCCCGTCGTCGGCCCTGGTCAGCCGTCCAGGCCGATGGCGAACGCGGCCTCCAGGTCGTGCTGCGAGTACGTGCGGAACGCCACGTGCGTGTCCGTCCCCAGCACCCCGGGGATCTTGCTGATGCGCCCGGGGATCACCTCGGCGAGGTCCTCGTGGGCCCTGACCCGGACCATGGCGACCAGATCGTACGTACCGGTCACCGAGAACACCTCGGTCACCGACTCGATCGCGGCGATCGACTCCGCGATCTCCGGGATCCGGTCCACGCTGGTCTTGATGAGCACGATCGCGGTGATCACGGCTGGTGTTCTCCCTCGGGGGCCGGAGCGGGGGCATTCGCTGTCACTCTAGTCCTCCGTCCATAACGCCCCCACGCGTAGACGAACCCCAGTCCGAACCCGACGAGGTGTGCCAGATAGGCGACCCCCGGCCCGGACGTCTCCCGGCGCGCGGCCAGCCACTGGAGGGTCACCCAGAACGGCAGGGTCACCCACGCCGGGAACCGCAGCGGCAGGAAGAACAGGAACGGGAACAGGCTCGTCACGCGCGCTCCGGGGAACAGGAAGAGGAACGCGCCGAGGACGGCGGAGATCGCCCCGGACGCGCCCACCAGTGACTGCTGCGACCCGGCGTGCGCGCCCGCGTACGCCACCAGGGCGAGGTACCCGCAGACCACGTAGAAGAGGGCGAACTCCACATGGCCCATGCGTTCCTCGGCCATCGCCCCGAAGACGAAGAGGAACAGCATGTTGCCGAGGAGGTGCAGCCAGCTGCCGTGCACGAAGAGGGCCGTGAGGGGCGTGAGGGCCGCGCGGGGCGTGCCGGCGAAGAGTTCGACCGGTACGACACCCCAGCGGCGGAAATAGGCCCGCTGCGCGGCGAGCAGCTCGTCCCCGGCTCCGTACACGGGGTTCAGGCCCGCGGCCGGACCGATCAGGAAGACCAGACAGCAGGCGGCGATCAGTCCGTACGTCACGGGCGCCGACTCGTTCCGCACGGTCCGCTCGACCGGCCGCCCCGCCCCGGGGGCGGACCGGGGCCCGAAAACATGTGCGCTCCACTTGCCGATCATGAGCAGAGCATGACGTAACGGGACCCACCCGCACAGACCGCCTCGCCGCCGAGGGGGTTCGCCGTCGCCGCCGGAGGCACTCCATGGGCGGACGGGCGGCGAGTACCGGTCAGGCCGTAGGGTTACGAGCCACACGCACCGGGAGTCCGGCGCGCGCATCACGGAGACTGGAAGAAGGAAGAGCAGCCACGATGACGGTTCCCCTGCCGACGGCCACGACCCGCTGGCGCTGCACCCTCTGCGGCAATCTCACGCGGTTCGACGTGACCCGCTCGTCCAAGGTCGTCGAGTACGTTCACCTGGACCTCGCCGGGGAGCCGAAGGTCGAGGAGCGCGAGGTGGTCAGTGAGACCATCGAGTCGGTCCGCTGCCGCTGGTGCAACGCCGTGGACCAGGTGGAACTCGTGGACAGGCCGGGCGCCGGCTCCTGAAGACGTGGGTCCCCGCTCGCGCGAGTCGGGAGCGGCCCAGGGGCCCGCACGGAAATGGGGTGTGACGGATGGTGGAGACCGCAGGCGGGGGGCCGGGCGACGGCACCGCTGAGGTGCTCGACCGTCCGCTGCCCGAAGGCGTGCGCCGGCGTGTCGTACAGATCGTGTCGGACGGGTTCGGCGGCCTGACCGTCGCCGAACTGCCCGCGCAGCTCCGGCAGTACGCCCGGTTCGCCCCGAACCGCCGGGTGAAGTTCGCGGGCAACGCCATGGCGGCCGCGGTCGAGGGCGACACGCTTTTCAGACAGCGGATCGCGGAGCGGTTCCGCGAGGCCCACCCGGAACTGGCCGGCGCCCTGGACACGGGCGCACCGCCCCCGGCCGCCGACCCGCTGGACGTGGCGGCTGCCGCGTACGTCCTGCGCCCCACGGGCTGGGTGAAGCTGGTCGCCGCGGCCGGCGAGGAGGCCCAGCGGGCGGACGCCGAGCGGGCCGACGAGGAGAGCCGCGCCGAGCTGGAGCGGCTGCGCGAGCAGCTCGCGGAGGCCCGTGACCACACGAAGGCCGAGACCGAACGGCTGCGCCAGGAGCTGGAATCCGCCAAGAAGGACGCCGACTCCCTGCACCGCAAGCTCCGGGCGGCCCTCAGCGACGTCAAGCGCGGCGAGGCCGCCCTGCGCAAGCAGAACGCCGAGATGGAGGCCCTGCGCGCCGAGAGCCACGCCCAGGTGTCCGCCGCCGAGAGCGAGACCCGGCGGCTGAAGGCCCGGCTCGGCGAGGCGGAGGCCGCCCTGGAGGCCACCCGGCGGGCGGCCCGCGAGGGGCGCAGCGTCGAGGACATGCGCGTACGGCTGCTGCTGGACACCGTGCTGGACGCCGCCCAGGGCCTCAGACGGGAGCTGGCGCTGCCGCCGGTGTCCGTACGGCCCGCCGAGACCGTCGACGCGGTCGAGCCGGGGCGGATGACGCCGAAGGACATCGCCGCCCGCGCGCTGTCGGAGAACGATCCGGCGATCCTGGACCAGCTGCTCGCGCTGCCGCAGGCCCACCTCGTGGTCGACGGCTACAACGTCACCAAGACCGGCTATCCGCAGATGCCCCTGGAGAAGCAGCGGTTGCGGCTCCTCGGGCAGCTGTCGCAGCTGGCCGCGCAGACCGGCGCCGAGGTCACCTGTGTCTTCGACGGGGCGGAGCTGGCCGCGCCCGTGCTGCTCGCACCGCCGCGCGGGGTGCGGGTGCTGTTCTCCAAGCCCGGCGTCACCGCCGACGAGTTGATCCGGCAGCTGGTGCGCGCCGAACCGCCGGGGCGGCCGGTCATCGTCGCCTCCACCGACCGAGAGGTGGCCGACGGCGTCGCCAAGGCGGGCGCGCGCCCGGTGGCGTCGGCGGTGCTCCTGAAGAGGCTTTCCTGACCCTTCGGCCACATCCGCGCCAACCGCAACGTACGGGCGGTATGACCGAATTGACGGAACTGTTGCACAACGTAGCGTCAATCGAGCATTACTGCATGTGTGTTGAGTGTAAATAGTGCGCCGGGGGACGGGATTTTTGCTGTGTGGGATTTGAAGTGATCACCATTAGGTCACTAGGGTCTGGGCTCAAACCTCTGGACGGGTGATCGTTGCCGCCGGTCCCCCTTCGGGCGGGCGATCGCTCACAAGAAGGAGTTCACCTACCGTGGCGTCCCACCGTCGACCCAAGCAGCCGAGCCGTGCGCGAGTGAGCGTGCTCACCACCGCCGCCGCCGCTGCCGTGGCCCTGACCTCGCAGGCGGCCAACGCCGCCCCCAGCGACAAGCCGAGCAAGGAAGAGGTCAAGGCCAAGGTCGACGCGCTCTACGAGGACGCGGGCCGGGCCACCGACAAGTACAACGGGGCCAAGGAGAAGCAGGAGAAGCTCCAGAAGGAGATCTCCACCATCCAGGACAACGTCGCCCGCGGCCAGGAGGAGCTCAACGAGCTGCGCGAGGGCATAGGCCTGGCGGCCAGCGCCCAGTACCGCACGGGCGGCATCGACTCCTCGATCCAGCTGTTCCTCTCCGCCGACCCCGACGACTACCTTGACAAGGCCGCCACCCTGGACCAGTTGAGCGGCCAGCAGGTCGAGCAGCTCAAGAAGATCCAGGAGAAGCAGCGGGCGCTCGCCCAGCAGCGCCAGGAGGCGGCCGAGAAGCTCGAGGACCTCGCCGAGACCCGCGAGACCCTGGGCAAGAAGAAGAAGGAATACCAGAGCAAGCTCGCCGCGGCGCAGAGGCTCCTCAACAGCCTCACCGCCCAGGAGCGGGCCGACCTCGCCGAGGACGAGCAGCGCGCCAGCCGCGACGCCGGCGAGCGCGTCGAACTCGGCAAGGACGCCCCCGCCTCCGGGTATGCGGCCGCCGCGCTCGCCGCCGCCGACACCCAGCTCGGCAAGCCGTACGTCTCCGGTGGCAGCGGCCCCAACTCCTACGACTGCTCCGGCCTCACGCAGTGGGCGTACGCGCAGGCCGGTGTGTCGATCTCCCGGACCACGTACACCCAGCAGAACGACGGCACGAAGATCGGCCGCGACCAGCTGATGCCGGGCGACCTGGTGTTCTTCAACAACCTGGGCCACGTCGGCCTCTACGCCGGCAACAACACGGTCATCCACGCCCCCTACCCGGGCAAGGTCGTCCGCTACGAGTCGATGGACACCATCGGTTCCTTCCAGTTCGGCGTCCGCGTCGTCGGTTGACACACGCGCGGCTCGAACGAGGCCGGTTGTCACACACCGTGACAACCGGCCTCGTCGTCCTTCAAGATCAGGACACAATGCCGCCCGAACGGGGGAATTCCCGCACCTCGTACTGACCCCTCGTCCCGCTGGTGACCTGCGTCCCGAGCAAGGTGTCACGCTCCGTGCCCGCGGAGGTCTTTGGCTGTGACCGGGTCGCGCGGCTACTGTCGGCCGCGCCTTCCTCACCCGCCGTGAGAACGCCCCCGCGAAGGGGCACCTCGACGCCGTGCCGGGGGAGGATCCTGTCCGCCGTCGAAGGGAGTGCGGCTTCCCGTGGGGTCCCACAGTCGTCTTGTACCGTCCGGGTTCGACCGGGGCGCAGCCGCCGCCCTGGGCGTGCTGTCCGCCGCGGCCGCCGCGCTCGGCGCCATCCCCGTCCAGCAGGCCGCCGCCGCGCCGCACGACAACTCCACCCGCGCCGAGGTGGACCGGCTGTACGAGCAGGCCGAACGGGCCACCGAGGCGTACAACAAGGCCGACGAGCGCGCCGACGAGCTGCGCGACCAGGTCGGCGCCGCCCAGGACGCCATCGCCCGCAAGCAGGACAGCGTCAACACCATGCGGGAGTCCCTCGGTTCGCTCGCCGGCGCGCAGTACCGCTCGGGCGCCCTCGATCCGTCGCTCGCCCTGCTGTTCTCCACCGACCCGGACGACTACCTCGCCAAGGCGTCCGCGCTCGACCGGATCAGCACCCACCAGGCGGGCGAACTCCGCGACCTCCAGCAGGCGGTGCGGGAACTCGCCCAGAGGCGCCACGAGGCCACCGGGAAGCTCGCCGAGCTGGAGAAGAGCCGCAAGGCCGTCGCCGCGCACAAGCGGACCGTCGAGCGAAAGCTCGCCAAGGCCCGCGAACTCCTCAACTCCCTGCCCGACGAGGAGCGCGCGGAGTACGACCGCGCCTCCCGCTCCGGCCGCGCCGAGATGGAGCAGGAGACCCCCGAGCCCTCGGGTGCCGTCGCCCCCAACGCCCGTGCCGCCACCGCCGTCTCCGCGGCCCGCTCCGCCCTCGGCAAGCCGTACATCTGGGGCTCCACCGGCCCGCACGGCTTCGACTGCTCGGGTCTGATGGTGTGGTCGTACGCCCAGGCAGGTGTCGCGCTCCCGCGGACCTCGCAGGCCCAGCGGTACGCGGGCACCCAGGTCCCGCTCTCCCAGGCCCAGCCGGGAGACCTGGTCACCTACCGCTCCGACGCCAGCCACGTCGGTATGTACGTGGGCAACGGCCAGGTCATTCACGCCCCCTACCCGGGCGCCCCCGTCCGCTACGACCCCGTCGGCATGATGCCCGTCGCCTCGGTCACCCGCCCCTGACCGCGGCCCCCGCCGTGTCGAGGCCCGGCCGCCCCGTCCCAGGGACGGCCGGGCCGCCGTACGATCGGGAACGTGGCTGGTCGAAGGCGTGCGCTCGCGGACGGCGCGGGAGTCTGTCTCGCGCTGACCCTGCTCGCCGGCTGCGGCGGCGCGGCACCGGACTCCGCGCGCGCCGACGTCGAGGCCATGCTCGACCGGCGGGCGACGGCGGTCCTCGAACGGGACGCGGCCGCGTACCGGGCCACGGAGGAGCCGGCCGACACCACGAGCGGTCAACGAACCACCGGGGCGGCCGAGTTCGCGAACCTCCGCGCTCTGCCGCTGGCCTCCTGGTCCTACGACCTCACCGGCTTCCGGCGCACCGGCGACCGGGCGACGGCCGAGGCGGCCCTGCGCTACCGGATACGCGGCTACGACAAGGCGCCCGTCACCGCCGTACGCACACTGAGCCTGGCGCGGGACGACGACGGCCGCTGGCGGGTCGCCTCCGACGAGCCGTCGGACCAGGGCACCGAACAGCTGTGGGAGCAGGGGCCGATACGGGCCGTCCGCGGTGAGCGGAGCCTGGTGCTCGGGGTGGGCCGGTCGGAGGGGGACCTGCGGGAGTACGCCCGGCTGGCGGACCGGGCCGTGCCCGCCGTGACCGAGGCGTGGGGCGAGGACTGGGCACGACGGGTCGTCGTCCTCGTCCCGCAGTCGCTGGAGGAGATGGCGGCACTCCTCGGGGCGCCCGCGTCCGGCTACCGGGGGATCGCCGCCGTCACCACCGGGGAGGCCTCAGGCGCGGCCAGGGCACCCGCCGACCGGATCATCGTCAACCCCGACGCGTACGCGGTGCTCGGCGCGTTCGGCAAGCAGGTCGTCCTCACCCATGAGACGACCCATGTCGCCACCCGTGCCCACACCAACGCCGCCACGCCCCTGTGGCTCTCCGAGGGGTACGCCGACTGGGCCGGCTACCGGGCGACCGGCCGCACCGCGCCGGAGGTCGCCCCGGAGCTGCGCAGGGCGGTGGCCGCGGGGCGGGTCCCCGGCGCGCTGCCGACGGACGCCGACTTCGGGTTCACCGGCGACTCGGGCCGGCTCGCCCGCGCCTACGAGGGCGGCTGGCTCGCCTGCCGGCTGATCGCGGACCGCTGGGGCGAGGTACGGCTCGACGAGTTCTACCGCGCCGTCGGAGCCCACGGGAAGCGCCCCGGGGCCGTGGAGGGCGCCCTGAAGGACGTCCTGGGCACGGACCTGGCCGCCTTCACCGCGCAGTGGCGGGAGTACGTGCGGGCGCAGCTCCACTGACCGCCGGGCTCCTGCGCGGGAGCGGTGGGA
>NZ_OLMK01000012.1 GCF_900290235.1 Streptomyces sp. MA5143a | reverse complement strand
CTCAACCACATCACCGACGTGGTCCACTGACCGCCGTCCCACACTTCGGCTGGGCGCCCGTGCCCTCCGCCCCGGGGTGAACTGCTCGGTCGCGACACGCCACCGCGCGGCTCACCCCTCTGCCGTCGGCCCCTGCTCTCCCCGCGGGCGATCGACCACCCGGGACAGGGTGAGCGCGGTGACCGTGTCCCGTACGCCCGGCATCTTGGCGATCTCCTCCCAGATGCTCCGTACGCGTTCCAGCGAGGCCGCTTCCAGGCGCACCATGATGTCGAAGTCGCCGCTGAGGATCTCGCAGATGACGACCTCGGGGATGCGTTTGAGCGCGGCCAGGACGTCGCCGCCGCGCATGCGGTCCTGGCGGTAGACGAGGACGAGCGCCGACACGACCGTGCCGGTGTCGTGGCCCGCGCGGACGATGGTGTAGCCGGCGATGTAACCCTGGCGCTCCAGACGTTCGACGCGTTGACGCACCGCGTTGCGGGACAGCAGCACTCTGCCGGCCAGATCGGAGTGCGAGATGCGGGCGTTGCGGGTCAGCTCGGCGATGATCTTCTCGTCGATGGCGTCCACAGCGGACCGCCTCCTTCGCGAATCGGTCGAGGTCGCGGACCCACGGGCAGGGACCCCGTCAGTCGTGGGGGACGGCGAGGGCGGCGAGGTGCGTGCCGGGGCTGACGGTCAGCCCGTTCATGTGGGAGATGGTCGTTCCGGTGGCGTCGGGACTCAGGCCGCGGCGCGGCCGGTCGTGGTGATGAAGTCGATCGGCTGGGAGGTGCGGCCCTGAAGGGCGAGGTCCGCGGCGATGTCACCCATGGCGGGTGAGACCTTGAAGCCCTGGCCGGAGAAGCCGGCCAGCAGGACGATGTCGTCGCAGCCCGGCAGGGGGCCGACCAGCGGGCGGGTGCTGTCGGTGTAGCCCTCCATGAAGACGGACAGCCGCACCGGGTCGGGGTTCAGGCCGGGCAGGTGACGGCGCACCACCTTGGTGAAGCTCTCCAGTTCTTCCGGTGCGACGGTCCGGTTCAACCGGTTGGGGTCGTCCACGGGCTTGTGGTGCGGCTGGGGCAGGCCCAGCTTGACGCCCAGGCCGTCCGGGGAGGGGATGCCGTAGAAGGGGGTGTCGCCGCAGCGGATGAAGGCGGGGCGCTCGGCGCCCGCCGGGTGGTCGTCGTGGGGCAGGAACCAGGCGCTGATCGCGCGGTAGATGTTCACCTCCCACGGCAGGTCGGGCAGCAGGTCGCCCACCCAGGGGCCCGGCGTGACGACGGCGGCGTCGAAGCGCTCGGTGCCGGTGTCGGTGCGGATCAGAACACCTCCCCCGGCGACGGGAGTGACTTCCCGCACCGGTGTGTAGCGGCGGATCCGGGCCCCCAGTTCCTCGGCGCGCCGGGCCGCCGTCTGGACCGTCAGCTCGGGGCGGATGAACCCCGCGTGGGAGTCGAGGACCACCAGGTCACCGTCGTCGACGCGGAACTGCGGGAAACGCTTCGTCATCGCCTCGGCGTCGATCACCTCGTGGTCGAGGCCGTGCTCGGCGATGCCGTCCATGACGGTACGGATCTCGGGATCGTCGGCCGGCCCCATGACCAGGGCTCCGATCAGTCGGCGCAGTTCCCGCCCGGTCTCCGCCTGCAACTGCTTCCAGAGGGCGTCGGCGTGCCGGACGAGCGGCACATAGCGGCCGTCGTGGGTCTGCACGCTGCGGAAGACCCGGGTCTCACCGCCTGCTGCACTGCGGTCGTGGCCGGGCGCGAACCGGTCGTAGCCGACGACCTCCGCGCCGCGGGCGACCAGCCGCCAGGCGGCCTGGCTGCCCATCGTTCCCACACCGACCACCGCGACGCGCTTCCTCGCAGCTGACACAGGCTTTCCTTCCGTATCCCCGGGCCGCACGCTGGGCCCGGAGCATGAGGATGATGTACGGCGACTCGGAGGGGGCGAACCCGTCGCGTCGTGCCACAATGTGGCATACTGTGCTAATATCTGGCACAGATAATGGCCGTGACTCAGGGGGGAGTCAAGAGGTCACACGCATGGCCACCTGACTCGAACCCACCTCACCCGCGACCTCGCCCACCACCAGGGCCAGTTGGGATCGGAGGGTGCCGGCGTGGGGCCGCAGGGAGCCGTCGAAGGCGGCGGAGCCGATGGTGAAGGCGTCGACTCCGGCTGAGGAGAGTGCCTGTATCCGGGCGGTGTTGCCGATCGAGCCGGCGACGACCAGACGGCCGGTGGTGGCGGCGCGGGCGGCACGGACCAGGTCGAGAGGGTCGGCATCGGTGGCACGGTACGCGAGGAGGTCGACGCCCGCGCACCCGGCCGCCTCCGCTCGCCGGCAGTCGTCGGCGATGCGGTCCGCGTCGCCGGCGAGGCGGGTGGGGTGCCCCAGGGGTTCCCCGGCGAAGGGCAGATAGCCGATGGACGTGCCGTGCAGGACCTGGAGGGTCTCCTCGATCCAGGTACCGCCCATCAGCCAGTCGACGCCGAGTTCGACGGCCGTCCGCACCGAGGCGAGAGCCTGGTCCCGGTGGGTGCTGACGACCTCGAGGTAGGTGGTGGCGCCCATGTCCCTGAGACGGGTGTGGAGCTGGGCGAGGGTGCCGGGGTCGACGCCGACGTCCTTGAATCCGATGTGGGTGATGCCGAGGTCCGCGATGGTGTCGAGGACCTCGAGGCAGTCGGTGACGGTGCGGTCGTCGCGGGTGAGCATGAAGATGAAGTCCATGGTGTCCTTCCGTTCTCTGGTGCCGGGGCTGACGGGGTCGGCGGGTCAGGGGTCAGGAGTGGTCCGGTGCCCCGGAGGACAAGCGGTCGGCGTGGGTCAGGGCGGCGAGCAGGCTGGTGTGGTCGGCCGTGCCGAGACCGGCGATGTCGAAAGCGGTGCCGTGGTCGACGCTGGTGCGGACGAAGGGCAGACCGATGGTGATGTTGACGCCGTGCTCGATGCCGAGGTACTTGACGGGGATGAGGCCCTGGTCGTGGTACTGGGCGACCACGGCGTCGTAGGCTCCGGCGCGGGCGCGCATGAAGACGGTGTCGGCGGGCCAGGGCCCACTGGCCTCGACGCCTTCGCTCCGCGCGGCTTCGACGGCGGGGGCGATGATGTCCAGGTCCTCGCGGCCGAACAGGCCGTTCTCCCCCGCGTGGGGGTTGAGGCCGGCGACGGCGATACGGGGGGCGGGCAGGCCGCCGCGCCGCAGTGTGCGGTGGGTGAGGCGGATGATGTCGAGCACACGGGCTGGGGTGATCGCGTCGATCGCGGTGCGCAGCGACTGGTGCACGGTGACCAGGACGATCCGCAGTTCGTCGGTGGCCATCATCATCGCGTAGTCCGTGGTGCCGGACAGGTCGGCGAGGATCTCGGTGTGCCCGGGGTAGGGGACGCCGGACAGGCGCAGTGCTTCCTTGTTGATCGGCGCGGTCACCAGAGCCCGTATCTCGTGGGCCATCGCGAGCTGGATACCGCGGCGGACGTACTGGAAGGACGCCGCTCCGGCGCGGGCGTCGAGGGTGCCCCAGGGCAGGTCGGCCGGAAGGCCGTCCTCGGCGAGGACGTCCACCGTGCCGGGGGCGAACTTCGCCTGGTCGACCGATGAGACGGGGCGGAGAGAAAGGCGGGTGTCCGCGATCCTGTCGGCGCGGGCGAGGACGTCCATGTCGCCGATGACGACGACGGGCACGGTACGCCGGGAGTCGGCGCACGCCTTGAGGGTGATCTCGGGGCCGATTCCGCAGGGGTCGCCCATGGTGATGGCGATCGGGTTCATGCGTGCTCTCCTGGGGCGGGACGATGTCGGATGAGGTGGCACAGGCGCAGGAGCATCGCGTCGTCGCCGAAGCCGCCTGCCTTGATCAGCACGGGAAGAGGGAGGCGGCCGGTCAGCGATCCGCGGACGACGCCGGGTTCGGGTTCGTCGATCAGGTCGATGCCGGTGGCGCCGAGGGGCTGGAGCACGGTGGTGGCCGTTTCTCCCCCGGTGACGACGAGTGCGTCGACCGTGTGGTCCTCGGCCAGCGCCTCGACGACGGCGGCCTGGGAGCGGGCGAGTGCCTGGGCGGTCTGCGGCGGATGGCGTTCACCAGGTGTCCGCAGGGTGAGGACGGGGGCCGTCAGACCGCGCAACGTCTCCACGGCGGGGGCCGGATCGATGCCGACGGTGACGCCTTGGACGTCCCCGCTGCCGTGCAGCTCGGCCAGTTGCCGTCGGGTCGCCGGGTTGGTGCTGCCGACCACGACCAGCGGACGTCGGGCCGGGGCGGGCGGTGACACGCCGGGGCCCGCGGCGCGTGCGCACCGTCGGGCCAGGGCCGCCGCCAAGCCCGGGGAGCCGACCCACAGCACGTCGTCGAGGCATGGCACCGCTGCCACCAGACGGTCGAGGTCGCCGTCCTCGGTGGCGGAGCAGACGATCAGATCGCCGTTCCCGACCAGTTCGGGCAACTCGGTTGCCCGGTCCGGCCGTCCGAGGACGGCCTCCGGGAACAGCGTGGTGAGGTCCGACCACCGCACGGGGTGGACCGGGTCGCGGGCGTAGTCGCTCTCGTGGACCGGTACGCCCCGCACGTACTGGACGCCCTCCACCGTCACCCTGCCCTCCGCGGGGAAGGCCGGAGCCATGACGACGGCCCGCCGTCGTGATCCCGCCCAGGCGGCCCGGACCTCTGCCGCTACATGACCGCGCAGGGTGGAATCGACCGTCTTGAACAGCACCTCGGAGCCGGCGAACAGGTCGGCCGCCCGCCGGGTACGCGAAGCGGCGGCCTCCTCGTCCAGCATCCGGCTCCCGAGATCGACCGCGGTCACACCCACGGTGCGCCGCGGCGGGCTCGCCGGGGTGGTGAGCAGGATCCGGGCTTCGTGACCAGCCTGGCGGAACGGCGCGGCACCGTCCCCCGCACTGGTGAGGTCGTCCGCCAGAATGGTGATCCCCCGCCGCACGTCATCGCGGAACGTCATGCCCCACCTCTCGGAAAGCCGACCGTCGCTGTGATGGGATCAATAGTCGTGCGGCTGAACGACCAGGACAAACGATTCCTTCTCACATGACCTGTGAGTAATGTTCACGCATGCGATGGTCGGCCCTTCCTCCTCTGAACACGCTGCTGCCGTTCGAGGCCACCGTCCGGCACGCGAGCATGACCGCGGCCGCGCGGGAACTCCATGTCACGCACGGCGCGGTGAGCCGACAGATCCAGAACCTGGAACGGTCCCTCGGGACATCACTGTTCGAGCGGCGGACACGCGCCCTGCACCCGACCCCTCAGGCCCGTCAGCTGGCGGCCGTCGTCCGGGACGCGCTCGATCAGATCGACGCGGCGGCCCGGCAGATCGCACCACCCCGCGCACCGGCAGGACCGCTGACCCTGTCCTGCGAGCCCACGCTCCTGATGCGATGGCTCATTCCCCGGCTTCCCGACCTGGCGGCGAAGGTGCCGGACGTCGCCGTCCACCTGTCCGCGGGCGGCGGCCCTGTCTTCTTCGAGCGGGACGACATCGACCTCGCGATCCGCCGGGACGACTTCCCGTTCCCCGAGGAGGCCGGCCGGACCCGCCTGTTCGCCGAACGGATCGGCCCGGTGTGCCGACCCGAACTGGCGGCTCGCCTGACCGGCACCGCCGGAGTGTCGCAGGTGACCCTTCTGCACACCGGCACACGACCGCGGGCATGGGACGACTGGCGGCGTATCACCGGCCTGCGGGCGGAGCCCGCCTCCGAGCAGACCCTGGAGCACTTCTACCTGACCCTCCAGGCCGCCACGGCCGGAGTCGGGGTCGCCATCGCCCCGTTCGCCGTCGCCCGCGACGACCTGGAGCGAGGGCAACTCGTCGCACCCTTCGGTTTCGTCCCCGACGGCACCAGCTACCACCTCCTCAGCCGTCCCTCTCTTGAGCAGGACGGACGCGTCGGTCGGCTGACGGCCTGGCTGCGGGACAGCACGAGCCGGCTCGACGACGACTCCGAACGGGTGTGACCGCTGGGCCTACGGGCCCTACGTGCTCGCCGCCGAAGACTCCGCGGACCACGACTACTCGGCCGGGGTGAGGTGCAACGCCCGCCCGGCGCGCAGCGCCTGACAGGCGGAGCCGTCCAGTTCCAGGTCGAGGTAGACCAGTTCGCGCTCGCGCCGGGCCGGTCCTCCGGCACGCAGCAGCACCAGCGCCCTGGCCAGGACCTCGGCGATACGGAACGGCTTGGTGACGTAGTCCTGCTCACCAGGCCGAGTTGGCCTGCGGGGCAGCGCGGCGGGGGCCGCCTACACCACGTCCAAGCACGGTGTGGTCGGTCTGGTGAAGAGCTTGTCGGTCATGTACCGCGAGCAGGGCATCCGGGCCAACGCCATAGCCCCCGGCCCGACCATGACCAACATCAAGGTCGACGCCGACCGGCAGGCGCACGGCCCCGCGATCGTCGGCGGCCTGATCGGCGCCACCATCGGCCGCCTCGGCACGGCGGAGGAGCAGGCGGACACGATCCTCTTCCTCGCCTCCGACGCCGCCGCCTTCGTCAACGGTGTGGTCCTGCCCGTGGACGACGCCTGGTCCGCCGTCTGACGGCCCTCGCCCCCGGCGACCCACGCAACCCCGTCGATCCTCGCAACCCCGACGGCCCCGGCGGCCCGTGCGTCCGACCGTCCGGGGAAGGGGCCTTCGAACTGTCTCGCGCCCCGGTCGGTCACTTGTAGATCCGGCCGGGCTCGGCCTTGGCGGGGGCGAGCAGTTGGGGGACGGTCACGAAGGTGTAGCCCTGGTCGTCGAGCGCCTTCAGGATGGACGGCATGGCCGGCACCGTGCCCTGGTGCAGGGGGTGGAGCAGGATGATCCCGTCGCGGTCGGCGCCGTCGAGCACGCGCTCGGTGATGAGCGCGGGGTCGTCCGTCTCGTAGTCCTTCGCGGTGACCGTCCACAGCACCTGCGCCATCCGCAGTTCCGCCGAGATCCTGGAGACGCGGTCGTCGGTGCGGCCCTGGGGCGGGCGCATCAGTGTCGGCTCACGGCCGGTGAGCTCGGAGATGGCCCGTGTGGTGCGGCGCAGTTCGTCGCGGATCTGTGTGTCGGGGACGTCGGTCAGCACCGCGTGCGTCCAGGTGTGGTTCCCGATCTCGTGGCCCTCCTCGGCCATGCGCCGCACCACGTCCGGGAACGTGTGGATGCGCCGGCCTTCGAGGAAGAACGTCGACGGCGCCTTGTGCTGCTTCAGGAGGTCCAGCAGTCGGGCGGTGGGTTCCCCCGGGTTGCCGTCGAAGGTGAGCGCGACGCACTTCGCCTTCCGGCAGTCCACCTGCCCGGATGGTGCGCCCGCCGCGGACGCGGCCCGGGCCCGTTCCTCGCGCGGGGAGAGCGTGTCCATCCTGTTCGCCCGGACGACCAGGATGACGGTCGCCGTCACGGCCGCGACCAGGGCCAGGGTCAGGAGTATGAGTAATCGAGGGCGCCTTCTCAATATCTTCACATCAAGGAGAAGGGGTCAGCCCCCGACGGGTTGCCCGGCGCCGCCCGACAGTGAGGCAGGACACCTCCGGGCAGTCACTCCGCCGCGTCGTCCAGAGGGAGTCGTACCGTGAACGTCGTCGCGCCCGGTGTGCTGGTCAGGGTGAGGGTGCCGCCGTGGGCGCGGAGCAGGGAGTGGGCCACAGCGAGGCCGAGGCCGCTGCCGCCCCGGTCG
Organism: Streptomyces sp. MA5143a; assembly: GCF_900290235.1. GTDB lineage: Bacteria > Actinomycetota > Actinomycetes > Streptomycetales > Streptomycetaceae > Streptomyces. The sequence continues at coordinate 32,309 of NZ_OLMK01000012.1, read as the reverse complement.
CGGCTGCGGGCCTTGTCGACGCGGTAGAAGCGGTCGAAGACACGCTCCTGTTCGTCCACCGGGATGCCCGGCCCGGAGTCGGTGACCCGCACCTCGGCCGTGCCGGAGACGACGCACACCTCCAGTTGGACCTTGGTGCCCGCCGGCGTGTGCACGGCGGCGTTCGTCAGGAGGTTGTCGAGGACCTGGCGCACCCGCAGCGGGTCCAGGCGCAGCCGTACCGGGTCGGGGCCCGTGGTCAGGGTCAGCGGATAGTCGGGGTGCCCCGCGCGAAAGGCGTCCCCGGCCTGCTGCGCCAGCTCCACCAGGTCGGTCTCCTCCCACCGCAGCGGCGCCTCCACGTCGGCCGCGTCGAGGCGGGCCAGGGTGAGCAGGTCGTCCAGCAGCACCCCCATACGGGCGGCCTCGGCGCGCAGCTGCGCCAGGTGCTTGTCGCGTTCCTCGGGGCTGTGCGCGGCGGCGTACTGGAACAGGTCGGCGTAGCCGCGTACGGACATCAGCGGGGTGCGCAGCTCGTGCGAGGCGTCGGCGACGAACTGGCGCAGGCGCTGTTCGGCCGCGGTGCGGACGGCGAACGCGTCGTCGATGTGCTCCAGCATCCTGTTGAACGCGGTCCGCAGCTCCTCGACTTCGGGGCCGCCGTCGCGGCGGTCGTGGCGCACCGGCAGCCGTGCCGAGTCCGTCAGGTCGTGGGAGGTGATGCCGCGGGCGGTGTGCGCCATGTCGCTGAGGGGCTTGAGTCCGCGCCGCAGCATGGCCCGGCCGAACACGACGAGGGCGGCGAGGGCGAGGGCGAACGCGATCACCTGGATCGTGACCAGCTGCTCGACGGTGTCCTCGACCTCCTCCATGGGGGCGGCGCCGACCAGGATCACCCCTGGCTCGGCCTCGCAGGCCCGCAGCCGGTACAGACCGGCTCCCGCGAGCTGCTCGGTGCGGGTGACCTCGGTATCCGAGTCGACCTGGTCCGCGGCGAGGCGCGTGAAGTCGTCGATGTCCTGGGGCAGGTCGACCGAGTCCTCGGGAGTCCGCAGGTCGGGCTTGCCGTTCTTGATGTCGTAGACGGCGTAGTACCAGCCCCAGTACTTCTTGCCCTCCAGGGTGCCGTCGGCCGCGATGCTCTTGGACTGGGCGACCTGCGCGACATGGAGCTGTTCGTCGAGCTGGCGCGACAGGTAGTCGCGCATGTACATGGTCAGCGCGCCGCCGACGACGGCGAACACCACGAGGGCGAGGGCGCCGAGGCCGAGGGCGAGCCTCGTGCCCAGGCGCATACCGCGGTAGGTCTCCTTCAGGCGGGCGATCACTCGGCGGCCTGCCGGAGCACGTAGCCGAAGCCCCGCACGGTGTGGATCAGCGGTTCGCCGCTGTCGTCGAGCTTGCGGCGCAGCCTGCTGACGACGAGCTCGACGACGTTGGAGCGGCCGCCGAAGCCGTACTCCCAGACGTGGTCGAGGATCTGCGCCTTGGTCAGGACGGTCGGCGACTTGCGCATGAGGTAGCGCAGCACCTCGTACTCGGTGGGGGTGAGGGTGAGCAGCCTCTCGCCCCGGCGGACCTCGCGGGTGTCCTCGTCCATCGTCAGATCGGCGACCTGGAGCACGGAGCGCTGGAAAGCGGGGCCGGAGCTGCGCCGCAGGACGGTGCGCAGCCGAGCCATCAGCTCCTCCACGGCGAAGGGCTTGACCAGGTAGTCGTCGCCGCCGCGGGTCAGTCCGGCGACCCGGTCGGCGACGCCGTCGCGGGCCGTCAGAAACACCACGGGCACCATCGTGCCGGACTGACGCAGCCGGTCGAGCACACCGAAGCCGTCCAGGCCGGGCAGCATCAGGTCGAGGACCACGATGTCCGGATGGAACTCCGCGGCCTGGCGCAGCGCCTCCTCGCCGGAGTACGCCGTGACGGCGTCCCAGCCCTCGTAGCGGGCGACGGTCGCCACCAGGTCCGCGATGGGCGGATCGTCGTCCACCACGAGAAGTCGCACTTTTTCCACGTGCTCATACTGCGGCACCGATCGCCTTCCGCCATAGCCGCTCAGGGTTCGCCAGAAGATCGATAAAAACTTGAAAGTTGACCGACAGCAAAACGACAGCGCTGTCCGGACAAGCTCGTACCCCGGACCCGATCAAGGAGCTGTCAGCGTGACCACTCTCCAACAACCCCCCGCGGCGGCGAGCCGCTCGGGAGCGCGCCCCAAAGTGGTCGCCCGCACCGGTCTGTACGCGGTGCTGGCGGCGAACGTGGTCGCGGTGGCCGTCTTCTTCGTCCAGGCGGGCTTCGCCTCGAACGCCCTGATCGTGCTGGGCCGCCTCACCGGCCTGTACGGGGCGCTGTTGATGGCGTTCCAGCTGCTGCTGGTGGCCCGGCTGCCCTGGTTCGACCGGCGCATCGGCATGGACCGGCTGACCTCATGGCACCGCTGGACCGGCTTCTCCGTGCTGTGGCTGCTGGTGGCGCACGGGGTGTTCATCGCCTTCGGGTACGCCCAGTCCTCGAACACGGGCCCGGTGAACCAGGTGATCGACCTCGCCGAGACCACCGAGGGCGTGCTCCGCGCCATCGTCGCGCTCGGCATCATCATCGTGATCGGCGCGGTCTCGGCCCGCTACGCGCGGCGCCGGCTCGCTTATGAGACCTGGCACTTCATCCACCTGTACACGTACGTGGCGGTCGTGCTGGCCTTCACGCACCAGGTCGCGGCGGGCACGACGTTCGCCTCGTCCGAGGTGGCGACGGCGTACTGGTACACGCTGTGGGGCAGTGCCCTGACCGCGGTGTTCCTGGGCCGGCTGGTGCTGCCGCTGTGGCGGAACTGGCGGCACCAGCTGCGCGTCACGGCCGTCGTCCACGAGTCCGACCAGGTCGTCTCCATCTATATGAGCGGCCGTGACCTGGACCGGATGCCCGCGCGGGCCGGCCAGTTCTTCCTGTGGCGGTTCCTGACCCGGGACCGCTGGTGGCAGGCCAACCCGTTCTCGCTGTCGGCGGCGCCCGACGGCAGTCAGTTGCGGCTGACGGCCAAGGCCGCCGGTGCGGGCTCCGCCGCGCTGCGCCATGTGAAGGTCGGCACGCGTGTGTTCGCGGAGGGCCCGTACGGCGCGTTCACCGCGATGCACCGCACCCGGCCGGAGTCGGTCCTCATCGCGGGCGGCGTCGGCGTCACCCCGATCCGGGCGCTGCTGGAGGAGATCCAGGGGCACGCCGTGGTGATCTACCGGGTGGGCACACGGCAGGACGCCGTCCTCTACGAGGAGCTCCAGCAGCTCGCCTTCGACAAGGGCGCCGAACTGCACCTGGTCTCCGGGCCGGTCGTTCCCGACCTCCTCGCGCCGCGTGAGCTGACCCGGATGGTGCCGGACATCGCCGACCGGGACGTGTTCCTGTGCGGGCCGCCGCCGATGATGAACGCCGTCCTCGGCAACCTGCGGGAGCTGAACGTGCCCAAGCCGCAGATCCACTTCGAACGCTTCAGCCTGGCGGGATGAGGAAGACACCGTGAACCGAGCGATACCCGCCCTGATCCTGAGCGCCGCCGCGCTGGTCCCCGTGTGGCGCTACGCGCCCTCGACGGCGACGACCACCACGGCGTCCGCGGAGCCGGCCCCGTCGGCCTCCACGTCCACCTCCGGTGACTCCACCGTGGTCTCGGGACCCACCATCAGCACGGAGAAGGGTCCCGTCCAGGTCCAGGCGACCTTCAAGGGCCAGAAGATCACCGCCGTCAAGATGCTCCAGCAGCCGAACCATCCGCAGACCGAGGCGGCGGTGCCGAAGCTGATCGAGGAGACGCTTCAGGCGCAGAGCGCCGACATCGACACGGTCTCCGGCGCCACCATCACCAGTGGCGCCTACCGGAAGTCCCTCCAGGCCGTCCTCGACGCGAAGGGCTGATCGTGCGCCGCGTCGAACACATCATGGGTTTCCCGATCTCCCTGCTCATCGAGGACGAGGGCACCACCGCCGAGGCCGCGGAACCGGCGTTCGACTGGCTGCGCCAGGTCGACGCCCGGTTCAGTCCGTTCCGGGCCGACAGCGAGGTGTCCCGGCTGGACCGGGGTGAGCTCGCCCCACACGAGCTCAGCCCGGACCTGGCCGAGGTCCTCGACCTGTGCGAGGAGTACCGGGTGGCGACCGGTGGCGCGTTCGACGTACGGCTGCCGGGGCGCGGGCTCGACCCCTGCGCGATGGTGAAGGGGTGGGCCGTGCAACGGGCCGCGGACCTGCTGACGGAGCGGGGGGCGCGGCGGCTCTGCCTCAACGCGGGCGGCGACGTGGCGGTGACCGGCGGGCCGTGGCGGGTCGGCGTACGCCATCCCGAGCGGGCCGACCGGCTCTGTACGGTCCTGGAGGTCGGCGAGGGGGCGGTGGCCACGTCCGCGCGCTACGAACGTGGCGACCACATCCTCGACGGCCGCACCGGGCGGCCGTCGACGGGGCTGCTGAGCCTGACCGTCGTCGCGGCGTCCCTCACGGAGGCCGACGCCACCGCGACGGCGGCGTTCGCGATGGGGGTGGAGGGGGTCGAGTGGGCCGCGTCGAGGGAGGGGTGCGAGGTGTTCGCGGTCGACGCGGGTGGGAAGGTGTACCGGACTCCGGGGTTGCCGGTGGCGGCGAGCTGAGGGGCGGTAGTCGGCGCGCTTTGGAGCTCGGGGCCGCCTGTCGTACGGCGACTGCGGGTGATTCGTGGTTGTTCGCGCCGTTCCCCGCGCCCCTTGGAGGGCTGAACCCCGGTGCCATGGAGTGCCCGGTGGGGGAAATTGCGTTGCGGGGGCGTGCGGCGGCGTCGACAGTGGCGCCATGACGATGACGCACTCCGCCGCTCTGCCGGCCGGTATGACCGTACGCCCGGCGCGTGTTGAGGACGCGGTGGCGGTGTGTGCGCTGCTCAACGAGGTCGACCGGCTGGAGATCGGCCGGGCCGAGACCGAGCTCGCCGAGGTTGAGGCGGATCTGAAGCATCCCGAGGTGGACCTGGAGCGGGACTCCTGGCTGCTGTTCGACGGGGACCGGCTCGTCGGGTACGGCCTGATGTGGGACGAGTCGGGCGGTGAGCGCATCGACATGGACCACTACGCGCTGCCCGACCAGCCGCTCGGCGCCCTGCACCTGTTCGAGCTGATGGAGGCCCGTGCCGCCGAGCGGGCCGCGGCCAACGGGGCGGACCGCGCCGTGGTCCACCTGCACCTCAACATCGCGCCCACCACGGACCTGGACGCCCTGCGCGGCCGGGGCTGGCGACCGGTCCGCCGCTACCACGTGCTGGACCGGGCCCTGTCCGCCGCCGACACGCTCCCCGTCCCGCCGCCCGGCGTGACGCTGCGGCCGTGTGCGGACGAGGCGGACCGCCGGCAGGCACACGCCCTGCTCCAGGCCTCCTTCGCCGACCACTTCGACTTCCAGCCGCGCACCTACGAGCAGTGGCTGGACGACATCGACGCCGAGAACGCCGACTGGTCGCTGGTCTGGATCGCGCACGTCGACGGCCTGGGCGACGCGGCGGTCCTGCGTACCCGCGACGACCGTACGACCATGGCGTGGATCTCCTCCCTCGGCGTTCTCGCCGACGCCCGCGGCCGGGGTCTCGGCAGCCATCTGCTGCGCCACGCCTTCGGCCACTACGCGGCGCGGGGCCGCGACCGCATCGGCCTCGGTGTCGACACCGACAACAGCTCCGGCGCCCTCGCGCTGTACGAGCGGCACGGCATGAAGCTGGACTTCGCCGTCGACACCTGGGAGCTCGTCCGCCCCGTGGTGTGACCGTGGGTAGCACTGTCGACAAAGCGTTGAATCGGCAGCACGGCATCACCTCGACGTGGCTGCTCAGCGTGGGTCCTCGGCGAGCGCCGGTCCGACTTGTTCGACAGGTCGGACATGGTTCGAAACCTCTTGACGCCCCGCCATGCCTCGTTTGACACTCTCGCAACACGACGTCACACAGCCGAAACGGCGGAGCACCCAGGGACGGGGTCCTTCGCCCTCGGCCGTCCCCCTTTTCCTGGTTCCGCCCCCTCATCAGCCGTGCTCGCAGCAGGGAAACTCCATATGACGTACAACGCAGGTCCACGCGGCCGCGCGAGAGGCCGAGCAGGCCGACTCGCCGGGCTGACCGCCGCGTCACTGCTCCTGGGCCTCGCCGGACCGGTCGCCCCCGCCGTCGCGGACGGCGCGGACCTCACCGACGGCCTGGCCCTCTGGTACAAGCTCGACGCCACCTCCGGCACCACGGTCACCGACGCCTCCGGCAACGGCCGGGACGGCACGGTGAACGGCACCGCCGGCTGGACGGGCGACGGCCAGGGCCTGGCGTTCAACGGTTCGGACACCTATGTGAAGGTGCCGAACGACGTCATGAAGGGCATGAACTCCATCAGCGTCTCCATGGACGTGCTGATGGACGAGTCGCAGGCCGGCCCGTACTTCATCTACGGCTTCGGCAACACCAGCGGCGGCACCGGCAACGGCTACCTCTTCGCCACCGGCAACTCGCTGCGCACCGCCATCGCGTCCGGGAACTGGTCGACCGAGCAGAACACCCGGCCCGGCGACTCGCACAACCTGACCCGCTCGGTGTGGAAGCAGCTCACGTACACCCAGACCGGCACCACCGGCGTGCTGTACGAGGACGGCGTCGAGGTCGGCCGCAACACCTCGGTCACCACCACGCCGGGCTCGATCGGCTCGGGCACCACGACCGCCAACTACATAGGCAAGTCGGTCTACACCGGGGACAAGCTCTTCAAGGGCAAGATCCGTGACTTCCGGGTGTACAACCGCGCTCTCGCCGCCACCGAGGTCGAGCAGCTCTCGCTCCCCGTGGCCGTCCAGGGCGTCGCCGCCGACAAGGCCGCTCTCACCCTTGGTGACACGAGTGCGGTGACCGCCGACCTGGACCTGCCGAAGACCGGTACGGCCGGGGGCTCCTCCATCAGCTGGAAGAGCGACAACACCTCGGTGGTCGCGGACTCCGGCGCGGTGACCCGCCCCGCCGCCGGTGAGCCGAACGGCCACGCCACTCTCACGGCGACCCTGAAGCGGGGCTCCGTGACGGACACCAAGACCTTCGAGGTCACGGTCCTGCCGTCCTTCGACGACAGCGCGGCCGTCAAGCAGGCCGCCGAGGCGCTGACCGTCCACAACGCCGACGACGCCCGCGGCAACCTCACGCTCCCGACGTCGGGCGCCTTCGGCACCAAGGTGTCGTGGTCCTCCGCCGACCCGGACGTCGTCACCGACGACGGTGTGGTGCACCGCCCCGCGCACGGCGACGGTGGCACGACCGCCGAGCTGACCGCGACCGTCACCAAGAACGACGCGAAGACCACCCGCGCCTTCACCGTGAAGGTGCCGGAGCTGCCGAAGAAGGAAGCCCGCAAGGGCTACATGTTCAGCTACTTCACCGGCGAGGGCACCTCGGACGGCGAGCAGCTCTACTTCGCGCTCAGCAAGGGCAACGACCCGCTGAAGTGGCGTGAGCTGAACGACGGCAAGCCTGTGCTCACCTCCTCGCTCGGCGAGAAGGGCCTGCGCGACCCGTTCATCATCCGCTCCCCCGAGGGCGACAAGTTCTACCAGATCGCCACCGACCTGAAGATCTACGGCAACGGCGACTGGGACCGCTCGCAGCGCTCCGGCAGCAAGTCCATCATGGTGTGGGAGTCCACCGACCTGGTGAACTGGACCAACCAGCGCCTGGTCAAGGTCTCCCCCGACGCGGCCGGCAACACCTGGGCCCCCGAGGCGTACTACGACGAGAAGCTCGGCGAGTACGTCGTCTTCTGGGCGTCGAAGCTGTACGACAACGAGGCGCACACCGGCGACACGTACAACCGCATGATGTACGCGACGACCCGTGACTTCTACACGTTCAGCGAGCCCAAGGTCTGGATCGACCGCGGCTACTCGGTGATCGACTCCACGGTCATCCAGCACGACGGCACGTACTTCCGCCTCTCCAAGGACGAGCGGAACAACAGCTCCTCCACCCCCAACAGCAAGTTCATCTTCGAGGAGAAGAGCGACTCGCTGCTCGACCTGTCCTGGGACCCGGTCGCCGAGGGCATCGGCAAGGGCGCGATGAGCGCGGCCGAGGGCCCGCTGGTGTTCAAGTCGAACACCGAGGACAAGTGGTACGCGTTCCTCGACGAGTTCGGCGGACGCGGCTACATCCCCTTCGAGACCACCGACCTCGCCTCCGGCGTGTGGACGCCGTCCAGCTCGTACGACCTGCCGTCCAAGCCCCGGCACGGCACGGTGCTGCCGGTGACGCAGGCCGAGTACGACCGGCTGCTGAGCACCTACCAGCCGGACCAGATCGTCAAGAGCGTCGAGGACATCAAGGTCGACACCCGCATCGGTGAGGCCCCGGTGCTGCCCGCCACCGTCATCGCCGAGTACGCCGACGGCGCCAAGAAGCCCATCGCGGTGAACTGGGCCGACGTGGACGCGTCGAAGTACGCGCAGGCCGGCACGTTCACGGTCGAAGGCACCCTGCCGGGCGACGCCACGATCGGGGTCCGCGCCGAGGTCACCGTCTCCGAGAAGGGCCCGGACGTCCCGACGGACCTGGTCCTGCACTACGGCTTCGACGAGACCGGCGGCAGCATCGTCCGCGACTCCAGCGGCCACGGCTATCACGGCACCTATGTCCGTACGCCCGACTTCGGGACCGGTGTCGACGGCGGCTCGTTCAAGATGTCCGGCGGCAACAGCGGCTCCAACTCGCCCTACGTGAAGATCCCGAACGGGGTCCTCAAGGGCGCGAACGGCGTCACCGTCTCCACGTACGTCAAGTGGAAGGGCGGCGACAACTTCCAGTGGCTGTTCGGCCTCGGCCCCGACAGCAACAAGTACCTCTTCGCCACGCCCTCCAACGGCGCCGGGAAGCTGTTCTCCGCGATCACCAAGGCCACCTGGTCCGGTGAGAAGCAGATGATCGGCGGCTCCCCGCTCACCCAGGGCGAGTGGAAGCACCTCACCGTCACCCTGGACGGCGCGACGGAGACGGCGATCCTCTATGTGGACGGCGCCGAGGTGGCCCGCGTCAACGGTGTCACCATCAAGCCGTCCGACCTGTACGACTCCGCCAAGGACTACTCCGGTTACATCGGCAGGTCCATGTACGGCCCGGACCCGTACTTCGGGGGCGAGGTCGACGACTTCCGGATCTACAACCGGGCCCTGTCGCCCGCCGAGGTCCTGGAGCTCGGCGGCAACACCACCGGGATCGCCGTGGCGACCCACCCGGCGCTCAAGGTCGACGCGATCATCGACGACAAGGACAGCAGGATCGTCCTGCCGCTGACCGAGGGCAGTGACATCACCGCCCTGGCACCGGAGTTCACCCTGGCCCACGGCGCGACCATCAGCCCGGCCTCCGGCACCCTGCGCGACTTCAGCGAGCCGAAGACGTACGAGGTCACCGGCTCGGACGGCAAGAAGCGCACCTGGACGGTCTCGGCGCTGATCATGAAGAGCCCGGTCCTGCCGGGTCTCAACGCCGACCCGAACATCGTCCGCTTCGGCGACACCTTCTACATCTACCCGACCACCGACGGCTTCGAGGGCTGGAGCGGTACGCAGTTCAAGGCGTACTCCTCCAAGGACCTGGTCCACTGGAAGGACCACGGCGTCATCCTCGACCTCGGTCCGGACGTCTCCTGGGCCGACAGCCGGGCCTGGGCGCCGACCATGGAGGAGAAGAACGGCAAGTACTACTTCTACTTCTGCGCCGACGCCAACATCGGTGTCGCGGTGTCCGACTCGCCGACCGGCCCGTTCAAGGACGCGCTGGGCAAGCCGCTGCTGAAGGCGGGCGACCGCCCCGGCCAGATGATCGACCCGGCGGTCTTCACCGACGACGACGGTCAGTCGTACCTCTACTGGGGCAACGGCCGCGCCTATGTCGTGCCGCTGAACGACGACATGGTCTCCTTCGACTCCTCGAAGGTCACCGACATCACCCCGAGCGGCTACAACGAGGGCACCTTCGTCATCAAGCGCAAGGGCACCTACTACTTCATGTGGTCGGAGAACGACACACGTGACGAGAACTACCGGGTCGCCTACGCCACCGGCTCCTCGCCCACCGGTCCCTGGACCAAGCGGGGCGTGATCCTGGAGAAGGACCTCTCGCTCGGCATCAAGGGCCCCGGCCACCACTCCGTGGTGCAGGTACCGAACACCGACGACTGGTACATCGCCTACCACCGCTTCGCCATCCCCGGCGGAGACGGCACCCACCGCGAAACCACCATCGACAAGATGGAGTTCGACGCCGACGGCCTGATCAAGAAGGTCGTCCCCACCCTCGGCAGCATCGACCCGGTCACCATCGCCCGGGCCGGCCAGGACGCCAAGGGCAAGGAGGGCGAGCCCATCCAGCTCGACGGCACCGTCTCCGGGGCGGGCACCCCCAAGTGGAAGGTCGAGGTGGGCGCACCCTGCGTCTTCGCCGACGCCTCCGCCGCGAGGACGACGATCACCTGCGCCGACAACGGCATCTACACGGTGACCCTGACCGGCGGCCGCAGCAGCGACAAGGCCACCGTGACCGTCACCAACGCGGCCCCGGTGATCACCTCCGCGACCGGCCCGAAGTCGCCGGTGGCGGCGGGCAAGGGCACCTCGGTCACGGTGAAGTTCACCGACCCGGGCACCGCCGACAAGCACACCTGCAAGGTCGACTGGAAGGACGGCACCAAGCCGACCGCCGGCAAGATCACCGCCGGCGTCTGCAAGGCCGAGCACGTCTACCGCAAGGCCGGTATCCACCGCCCGGTGGTCACGGTCACCGACGACGACGGCGCCTCGGACACCGCGAAGCTCCCCGAGCTGATCGTCTACGACCGTGCCGCGGGCTCCGCGACCGGTGCCGGGACGTTCACCTCCCCGAAGGGCGCCTACCCGGCGAAGGCCGCTCTGACCGGCAAGGCGGCCTTCTCCTTCCTCGCCAAGTACACGAAGAACGCCACCGTCCCCACGGGCAGGGCCTCCTTCGACTTCGGCGCGGCGAGGCTGAAGTTCCGCTCCACGGGCTCCGACTGGCTCGTGGTGACCGGTGACAAGGCCGTCTACCAGGGCTCCGGCAAGGTCGGCGGCGCGAGCGGCTACGCCTTCCGGATCACCGTGACCGACGGCCCGGACACCTTCAAGATCAAGATCTGGAAGAAGTCCACCGGCAAGGTCGTCTACGAGAACACCACGGCCGCGAAGACGAAGGGAATCAGCGTCGGCCGCTAGGCGGTGAACCGCTCCACCGAGGGGCGCCCGGACACCGTCCGGGCGCCCCTCGGCACGTCGGCGGCCGGAACGTGCCAGGCCGGTCCCGCGTGGGTCGGGGGCGTCGGGAATCCCGGCGCCCCCAGAACGTTGAACCCCCTGTGACCTCCGTGCTCTCCTCGACCCGTTTCTCCGTCCTCGACCGCTCCCGCGTCCGGGAGGGTCATGACGCGCCCGAGGCCCTGCGGGACACCGTGCGGCTGGCGCGGGACGTGGAGGAGCTGGGCTTCCACCGGTTCTGGGTCTCGGAGCACCACGGGGTGCCGGGGGTGGCCGGTTCCGCGCCCACGGTCCTGGCGGCGGCCGTCGCGGCGGCCACCCGCACGATCCGGGTGGGCACCGGCGGAGTGATGCTGCCCAACCACCGCCCCCTGGTCGTGGCCGAGCAGTTCGGCGTGCTGGAGTCACTGTTCCCGGGGCGCGTCGACATGGGCCTCGGCCGCTCCGTGGGCTTCACGGACGGTGTCCGCAGGGCGTTGGGCCGGGACAAGGACGCCGCCGACACGGACGACTTCGCCGCGCAGCTCGACGAGTTGCTCGGCTGGTTCCTCGGGACCTCCCCGACGGGCGTGCACGCGCGTCCCCCGGAGGGCCTGTCCGTTGCGCCGTTCGTCCTGGCGATGGGTGAGGGCGCGTCGATCGCCGCGCGGGCGGGCCTGCCGATGGTGATCGGGGACCTCCGCGCCCGGGACCGGATGCTGCGGGGCATCGAGCGGTACCGCGCCGAGTTCCGGCCGTCGGTCTGGGCGGCGGAGCCGTATGTCGTCGTCTCCGGCACGGTCGCCGTCGCCGCGACCCCCCAGGAGGCCCACCGCATCCTCCTGCCCGAGGCTCGGGCGATGGCGTACTCCCGCACCCACGGCACGTTCCCGCCGCTCGCCCCCGCGGAGGAGGCCGAGCGGCGGACCATGACGGCCAAGGAGCGCGGCTTCTACGAGGCCGGGCTCACCGGCCACGTCTTCGGCACCGAGGAGCGGGTCGCGCACGAACTGGAGTCGGTGATCAAGTTGACGGGTGCCCAGGAGGTGCTGGTCACGACCAGTACGTACGATCGTGCGGCGCTGCTGGACTCCTACCGGAGGCTCGCCCGGGTCGCGGGCCTCGGCAGCGCTTCCTGAGCGCCCCCGCGTCCCTCCGTGACATGGGCGGTCATGGCCTCCACCTAGGTGACCGCCGCCTGTGCGGCCGCCGCCAGGGCGCGCCGGTCGGGGTGGGCGCCCGGATCGATCAGAGGCCGTACGTCCAGTTCGGCGACGACTCCGCGTGCGGTGACCACCCGCCATACGGACGCCAGGAGCGGGTCGTCCCCGACGTAGGCGGGCGCGGTGCTGGCCCCTCCCCCGGCGCACCGGTAGCGGACGCGCACCGGCTGTACGGGGACGCCCGCGTCGAGCGCGGCCTGGAACACGGCCCGGCGGAAGCGCCCCTGGGCCCGGCCGCACCAGGTGCTGCCCTCGGGGAAGACGGCGACCGCCGTGCCGGCGCGCAGTACGTCGGCGATCCGGGCGACCGTGCCGGGCAGGGCCCGGATGCGGTCCCGTTCGATGAAGAGGGAGCCGCCCCGCTCGGCGAGGGTGCCGGCGACGGGCCAGCGCCGGATGTCGGACTTGGCGAGCATCCGTGCGGGGCGGACCGCCGCGAGGAGCGGTATGTCGAGCCAGGAGATGTGGTTGGCGACGAGGAGGAGGCCCCCGGCGGGCGGGGCGGTGCCGGTGATGCGTACGCGGACCCCCGAGGCCAGGACGATCCACCGGCACCAGTGCCGTACAGCCCTCGCCGGGATCCGGGGACCGAGGCCGCTCAGGAGGATCCCGGCGAGGATCAGCGCCAGGACCGCGGTGAGCCGCAGCACGGCCCGTGGCGCGGCGGCGGTCGGCCGCGCGGTGTCCACACACGCCCGCGGGGTGCAGGGCGCGCCGGGCAGCCACCCGCTCATCGCGTCAGGCCGCCGGGACGAGGGAGAGGAAGTGCCGCAGGTAGCGGGCGTTGACGCGGCGCATCGGCAGCAGGACGTACAGGTCGGCGACGCCGAAGTCGGGGTCGTGCGCGGGCTCGCCGCACACCCAGGCGCCGAGCCGCAGATAGCCGCGCAGCAGCGGGGGCAGGTCGACGCGCTCGGCGGGGGCCTCGGCCTTGGGGACCCACGGCAGCAGCGGCCGGACGCGGTACTCCTCCGGCGCCAGGTACCTGTCCTTCACCCGGTCCCAGGTGGCGGTGGCGAGGGCACCGCCGTCGGCGAGGGGGACGGAGCAGCAGCCGGCGAGCCACTCGTGGCCGTGGTCGAGCATGTAGCGGGCGATGCCGGCCCAGATGAGGCCGATGACGGCGCCGTCCCGGTGGTCGGGGTGCACGCAGGAGCGGCCGACCTCGACGAGGTTCGGGCGGATCGCGTCGATGCGGCCGAGGTCGAACTCGCCCTCCGAGTACAGCCGTCCGGCGACAGCGGCGCGCTCGGGCGGCAGCAGCCGGTAGGTGCCGACGACCTGCCCGGTGAGGGTCTCCCGGACGAGCAGGTGGTCGCAGTAGGCGTCGAAGGCGTCGATGTCGAGACCCGGCTGCGGGCCGGTCAGCAGGGCGCCCATCTCGCCGGCGAACACGTCGTGCCGCAGGCGCTGCGCGGCGCGTACGTCGGCCTCGTCGCGGGCGAGACCGACGGTGTAACGGGTGGGGACCGCTGACGGGGAGGGCAGGGGCGGGGTGTCCAGAGCGGGTACGGCGGTCATGGCTCACTCCAGGTCACGGGCCGGTTCGGCCTGGGCGGACGAGCGGGCCGGTCGGGTGCGGCGCGCTCGTACCTGTTCTCCCGACGTCGTCTGGCCGACGCGTGACCGAGGGCGGGAGCGCGGATGTGCGCTCGCTGAACGAACCGGGACGGCGGACCGGGACGCCCCCCGGGAAACCAGACGGGGCCGGGGATGAGCACCACTCCCGGCCCCGCCCGTCCGCACCTGTCGGCGAACGTTTCCGTGTCCCGCTACCGCTTCCCGGCCTTCCGCGTGGCGCGCAGCCACTCCTTGTTCATGTTCGTGATGGAGACCAGGGGGATGCCCTTGGGGCAGGCGGTGGCGCACTCGCCGGCGAGGGTGCAGCCGCCGAAGCCCTCCTCGTCCATCCGGGCCACCATGTCGAGGACGCGGGTCTCCCGCTCGGGCGCGCCCTGCGGCAACACGTTCAGATGGTTGACCTTGGCGGAGGTGAACAGCATCGCCGCCCCGTTGGGGCAGGCGGCCACGCAGGCCCCGCAGCCGATGCACTCGGCGTGTTCGAAGGCGAGGTCCGCGTCGGGCTTCGGCACGGCCGTGGCGTGGGCCTCCGGCGCGGATCCGGTGGGGGCGGTGATGTAGCCGCCGGCCTGGATGATCCGGTCGAACGCGGACCGGTCCACGACGAGGTCCTTGATCACCGGGAACGCCGAGGCGCGCCACGGCTCCACGTCGATCGTGTCGCCGTCCGCGAAGGACCGCATGTGCAGCTGGCAGGTGGTCGTCCGCTCGGGCCCGTGCGCGTCCCCGTTGATGACCAGCGAACACGCCCCGCAGATGCCCTCCCGGCAGTCGTGGTCGAACGCCACCGGCTCCTCACCGCGCAGGATGAGGTCCTCGTTGAGGGTGTCGAGCATCTCCAGGAAGGACATGTCGGGCGAGATGTCGTCCACCTCGTACGTGGACATGGCGCCTTCGGTGTCGGCGGCGCGCTGTCGCCAGACGCGCAGGGTGAGCTTCATGCGTAGCTCCGCTGGGTGGGGTGGACGTACTCGAAGACGAGGTCTTCCTTGTGCAGGACGGGGGCGGTGCCGGTGCCCGTGAACTCCCAGGCGGCCGCGTACGAGAAGGTGTCGTCCTTGCGTTCCGCCTCGCCGTCCGGGGTCTGGGACTCCTCGCGGAAGTGCCCGCCGCACGACTCGGCGCGGTGCAGCGCGTCGAGGCACATCAGCTCGGCGAGCTCCAGGTAGTCGACGATCCGGTTGGCCTTCTCCAGGGACTGGTTGAACTCCTCGCCGGTCCCCGGGACCTTGATCCGCCGCCAGAACTCGTCGCGGATCTGCGGGATCCGCTCCAGCGCCTTGCGCAGGCCGCTCTCGGTGCGGGCCATGCCGCAGAACTCCCACATCAGCTCGCCGAGTTCGCGGTGGAAGGAGTCGGGCGTCCGGTCGCCGTCGACGGCCAGCAGCAGGTGCAGCCGGTCCTCGGTCTCGGCGAGGACCTCCTGTACGACGGGGTGTTCGGGGCCGACCTCGTCCTGGCGGGGGTGACGGGCGAGGTAGTCGTTGATCGTCGCCGGGAGGACGAAGTACCCGTCGGCGAGGCCCTGCATCAGCGCGGAGGCGCCGAGCCGGTTGGCCCCGTGGTCGGAGAAGTTGGCCTCGCCGATCGCGAACAGGCCGGGGACGCTGGTCTGGAGGTCGTAGTCGACCCACAGTCCGCCCATCGTGTAGTGCACGGCCGGGTAGATCCGCATGGGGACCCGGTACGGATCCTCGTCGGTGATCCGCTGGTACATGTCGAAGAGGTTGCCGTACTTGGCCTCGACGGCCGCCCTGCCCATTCGTTCGATGGCGTCGGCGAAGTCGAGGTAGACGCCCTGGCCGCCGGGTCCGACGCCCCGGCCCTCGTCGCAGACGTTCTTGGCGGCGCGGGAGGCGATGTCGCGGGGCACCAGGTTGCCGAACGAGGGGTAGATCCGCTCCAGGTAGTAGTCGCGCTCGTCCTCGGGGATCTCGTGCGGGGGCCGCCGGTCGCCCTTCGCCTTCGGCACCCAGATGCGGCCGTCGTTGCGCAGCGACTCGCTCATCAGCGTCAGCTTGGACTGGTGGTCGCCGGTGCGCGGGATGCAGGTGGGGTGGATCTGGGTGAAGCACGGGTTGGCGAACAGCGCGCCGCGCCGGTGCGCCCGCCAGACGGCGGTCGCGTTGGAGTTCATGGCGTTGGTCGACAGGTAGAAGACGTTGCCGTAGCCGCCGGACGCGAGGACGACGGCGTCCGCGAAGTAGGTGTCGATCTTCCCGGTGATGAGATCCCGCGCCACGATGCCGCGGGCGCGCCCGTCGACGACGATCAGGTCGAGCATCTCGGTGCGCGGGTGCATCTCGACGTTCCCGGCGGCGATCTGCCGGCTGAGGGCCTGGTAGGCGCCGAGCAGCAGTTGCTGGCCCGTCTGGCCGCGGGCGTAGAAGGTGCGGGAGACCTGGACGCCGCCGAAGGAGCGGGTGTCGAGCAGACCGCCGTACTCGCGGGCGAACGGCACGCCCTGGGCGACGCACTGGTCGATGATCTCCACGGAGATCTGTGCGAGCCGGTGGACGTTGGACTCGCGGGCCCGGAAGTCGCCGCCCTTGACGGTGTCGTAGAACAGCCGGTGGACGGAGTCGCCGTCGTTGCGGTAGTTCTTCGCTGCGTTGATGCCGCCCTGGGCGGCGATCGAGTGGGCGCGGCGCGGGGAGTCCTGGTAGCAGAACTGGACGACGTGGTAGCCCTGTTCGGCGAGTGTGGCCCCGGCGGAGCCGCCGGCGAGCCCGGTACCGACGACGATGACGGTGTGCTTGCGGCGGTTGGCGGGGTTGACCAGCCTGGCCTCGAAGCGGCGCTTGTCCCAGCGCTCGGCGATCGGCCCCTCGGGCGCCCTGGTGTCGACGACCGGGTCCCCGGTCGTGTAGTCCGTGTACGCGGAGGACGTACTCATCATCAGCTCACCACTCCGGTCATGACGGCGACGGGTACGGAGACGAAGCCCAGGGTCAGCACCAGCGCGAGGACGTTCGCGGTGGCCTTCAGGGCCCGGTCACGGGTGCGGCTGCCGGCGCCGAGGGTCTGCGCGGCGCTCCAGAAGCCGTGCCGGACGTGCAGGCCGAGGGCGAGCATCGCGACGAGGTAGATGACGTTGCCGTACCAGGTGGAGAAGGTGTCGATCACGTTCTGGTACGGGTGGCCGGACTGGAAGCCGTTCGGGTGGACGGTGCCGGTCGTCAGGTCGAGGATGTGCCAGACGATGAACAGTCCGAGGATGACGCCGCCCCACCGCATGGTGCGGGTCGCGTAGCTCGCCCGGCGCTTGCTGTGCACGTACTTGGTGGGCCGGGCCCTGAGGTCCCGGCGGCTGAGCTGGTAGGCGGCCGTGGCGTGGGCGACGACCGCGGCGACGAGGACCACGCGGACGATCCACAGCGCCCATTCGTGGTGGAGGAAGGGCTCGCCGAGGGTGCGCAGCCAGTGCGCGTACCCGTTGAACTCGGCCGAGCCGAAGAAGATCTTGAGGTTGCCCAGCATGTGGACGACCAGGTACGCCAGCATGATCAGACCGCTGACGGCCATCACCGTCTTCTTGCCGACGGAGCTGTCCCACACCGTGCGTGCCATGGACGGTTTTCGGTCCGTCCGCGTTGCCAGAGCCATGGGACAAGACGCTAGGACCGGCACCCCTCATCGGTCCAAGACATGATGCGGCTCGATTCGATAGCCGGAAGCTATCGTCCCGTATCGTGGAGGGGTGCAGTTCCAGCAGCTCCAGTACTTCGTGGCGGTCGCCGAGACCCGGCACTTCACCCGCGCCGCCGAGCTGGTCCATGTCGCCCAGCCCTCGCTGTCGCAGCAGATCAAGGCGCTGGAACGGGAGTTGGGCGCCGATCTGTTCCTGCGGGCGCGCGGCAACATCACGCTCACCGACGCCGGTGAGGCCCTGCTGCCGCTGGCCCGCCGCATCCTGGCCGACACGGACACGGCCCGGCTGGAGGTGCAGGAGCTGGTCCAGCTGCGCCGGGGCCGGGTACGGCTGGGCGCGACCCCGAGCCTGTGCACCGGCCTGCTGCCCGAGGTGCTGCGGGCCTTCCACGACCGCTACCCCGGCATCCGGCTGCTGATCGAGGAGGGCGGCTCCCACGACCTCGTACGGCTGCTCGCGCGCGGCGCTCTCGACCTGGCCCTGGTCGTCCTGCCCCTGCCGACGCCGTCCCCCGCGCTGACCACGGTGGAGCTGCTGCGCGAGGACCTGGTGGTGGTGTCCTCACCGGACGCGCCCCGGCCCGGCGAGGGACGGCGCACCATCCGGGTCGCCGATCTCGAGGGCGAGCGGCTCGTGATGTTCCGGCACGGCTACGACCTGCGGGAACTGACCGTGGCCGCGTGCCGCTCCGCCGGGTTCGAGCCGGATTTCGCGGTGGAGGGCGGTGAGATGGACGCGGTACTGGGGTTCGTCCGGGCGGGGCTGGGGGTGGCCGTGGTCCCG
The DNA here is from genome assembly GCF_900290235.1 of Streptomyces sp. MA5143a. Lineage (GTDB taxonomy): Bacteria > Actinomycetota > Actinomycetes > Streptomycetales > Streptomycetaceae > Streptomyces. The sequence continues at coordinate 13,814 of NZ_OLMK01000012.1, read as the reverse complement.
CGCATGGTGGCGACCGGCGCGGGCCGTGGCCTACGGGTCACCCCCCTGGCCCGCCCCGGCCTGCACCGCACCATCGCCCTGGCCCACCGCAGCGATGTGGCTCCGCCCCGGGCCGCGAGGGAGTTGCAGCGGATGATGGTGGAGCGGTGAGCGTGGGCTGCTGTTCCCGGTCGCGCCGTAGGACATGAGCGCCGTTCGGGTCTGCGGGTGCGCTGTGGCTTGTCGCGCAGTTCCCCGCGCCCCTGAAGGGCGCGGCACTACCCGGCGCCCGGACAAGTCCCTCCTAACCCGTCGCGTCCATCAGTGCCAGCTCGTGCAGGCGTTCCGGTGGGCCCGGGCGGGCGTAGTACCAGCCCTGGGCGGTGTCGCAGCCGAGTATCCGCAGTTGCTCGGCCTGCGCGCCCGTCTCGACGCCCTCGACCGTGACCGCGAGGTCGAGGCTGTGGGCGAGGGAGACGATGCCCTCGACGATCTTCAGGTCGACGGGGTCCGCCGGGAACTGCTGCATGCCCTGGGTGAAGGACCGGTCCAGCTTCAGGACCCGGACCGGCAGCCGCCGCAGGTTGGCGAGGTTGGAGTAGCCGGTGCCGAAGTCGTCGAGGGCGATGTCGACGCCCATCTCGGAGAGCCTGCGCAGCGGTTTGAGCAGATCGTCGTCGGCGCCGATCAGGGCGGACTCGGTCACCTCCAGGCACAGGGCGTCCGGTTCGAGTCCGGCGCGCTCCAGGATCTCCACGGTGTCCTGCACCAGCCCGGGATGCGTGAGCTGGCACGGCGACAGGTTCACGTTGACGCGCAGCGGGCCCGTGGCGCCGTGCCGTCGCTGCCATTCGCGGGCCTGGCGCACCGACTGCTCCAGCACCCAGCGGCCGAGCGGCACGATCAGGCCGGTGCGCTCGGCGAGCGGGATGAAGCGGTCGGGGCCGAGCACGCCGTGCTGCGGATGCAGCCAGCGGACCAGCGCCTCCGCGCCGCGCACGGTGCCGTCGCCTAGATGGACGAGCGGCTGGTACTCGATGAAGAACTCACCCCGGTCGAGGGCGGCGGGCAGCGCCGTGGTGAGCCCGTGCCGGGTGATGGCGCGGGCGTCGGCCTCGGCGTCGGCGACCTCGTAGCGGTTGCCGCCCGCCGACTTGGCCCGGTACATCGTGATGTCGGCGCTGCGCAGTACCTCCGCCGGGCCGCGCTCGCCCGCCGGGCCCTCGACGATGCCGATGCTGCCGCGCACGAGGAGTTCCCGGCCGTCGATACGGACGGGCGTGACCAGCGCGTTCATGATGCGGTCGGCGAGGTCGTCGACCTCGCTCTCCGTGTCGGGGCCGGTGGTCAGCGCCACGAACTCGTCGCCGCCGAGCCGGGCGACCATCTCACCGGGGGCGGTCGCGCAGGACTGGAGCCGGTCGGCGACCTCGACGAGCAGCCGGTCGCCGGCCGCGTGACCGAGGCTGTCGTTGATGGCCTTGAAGCCGTCCAGGTCGAGGTAGCACAGGCCGAACCGCTGGCCGTCGCCCGCCGCGAGGGCCTTCTCCAGGCGCTCGAAGAACAGGGTGCGGTTGGGCAGTCCGGTGAGCGCGTCGTGTGTGGCCTCGTAGCGGAGGCGGAGATTGAGCAGACGGCGCTCGGTGGTGTCCTCCATCAGCGCCAACTGGTACTGCGGGTTGCCGTCCGCGTCGCGCAGCAGGGAGACCGTCAGATTGGTCCACAGGACCGTTCCGTCGGGCCGGTAGAACGCCTTCTCGGTGTGGTAGTGCTCGCGTTCGGCCCGCACCAGTTCCTCGTAGAGGCGCCACACCTGCGGCGCGTCCTCGGGGTGCGTCCACTCGGTGACGCAACGCGCGAGCATCGTCTGCTCGGTGACACCGAACATGCGCAGCAGCGCGCCGTTGACCTGGAGGATGTTGCCGTCGAGGTCGGCGATGCCGATGCCTATCGCGGCGCCCTCGAACACCGCGCGGAAGCGGGCCTCGGTGGCGTGCAGCGCCCGGGCGACGGCGCCCTGCGCCTCCAGGGCCGCGCGGGCGATCGCCTCCTGCTCGGCCAGGGTCCGCTGCCGCAGCGCCTCGGCGTACCCGGCGGCCATCGCCGACTGCAACCGCGCGGCGCGGGCACGCAGATCCTCCTGGTGGCCGTCGCCGCCGCAGTAGAGCACCAGATAGGCGTCGACGCAGTCGAGGGCCCGGCTGAGGGCCTCGGGTTCGGTGCAGTGCGCCTCGACGAGGGCGGCACCGACGGCCCTGCCCTCCGCGGCGTCGTACGTCCTGGCCCGCAGCGCCTCGCTCAGGCGCCGGGCGAGCGGCAGGAGCAGTTCCTCGAACTCGGGGCGGGTCAGCGACGTGGAGGTGGCGGGGAAGACCGCGCGGCTCCAGATCGTCGCGAACCGGCGCAGTCTGTCCTCCGGCCCGTCCGGTTCCGCGCTCACGCTTTCGTCCCCACGCCGGCGAACCCGGAGAAGGCGTACGGATCCTCGTCCTCGGGAGCCGTGTCGGGCCGCCACTTCGCCATCGGCACCAGTCCGGGTTCCACCATGTCGTACCCCTCGAAGAACCGCGCGACCTCGTCGCGCGAGCGCATGATCAGCGGATTGCGGATGTCCTTGTACACGTCCACCGCGCCCTCGACCCGTTCCCGGGGAAGCGGGATCCCCTCGTGGGAGGCGTGCGAGACGACGAGCACGGAGCCGGGCGCGAGCGCGTCGCGCAACTCGGCCACCGCTCCGTACGGGTCGTCCGTGTCCTCCACGAAGTGCAGTATGGCAACCAGGAGCAGGGCCACTGGCCGGTTCAGGTCGATCAGCCGCTCGACCTGGGGGCTCGTGAGGACATCCCGGGGCTTGCGCAGATCGGCCGCGACCACGTCCGCGTCGTCGGCGCCCTCCAGAACGGCCTGGGTGTGTGCTACGGCGACCGGGTCGTGGTCGACGTAGACGACGCGCGCGCCGGGGGCGGCCTCCCTCGCCACTTCGTGCACGTTTCCGAAGGAGGGGATCCCGGATCCGATGTCCAGGAACTGGGTGATGCCCGCTCGGGCCGCGTGCCGCACGGCGCGGCGCATGAAGGCGCGGTTCGCCTGCATGATCTTGGGCAGGCCCGGCACGAACTCCATGGCCCTGCGGGCCGCTTCCCGGTCGACCTCGAAGTTGTGCGAACCGCCCAGGTAGTAGTCGTACATGCGGGCCACGGACGGCATCGAGATGTCGATGCTCCGTGGAGCCCAGGCGGGACGCTCCATATCTGTGACTCCAACGCGTCGGGGGCGGCGTAGGCGATCCGGTGTTCGAGCAGAGGCTACTGATCGTCCGCCAAAGGAGCGAGCAAAAACGGAAATTGACCGTCCGTTCAACGTCGCCGCCGTGGGCACATGCCCAATCGCCGCCCCGACCATGCCTGTTCACGCCCGAGCGCCGCCGGTTGTCCGCGACCGCGTGTACGGGCACGCCAAGCGACCCGCCCCCTCCGATGTGCGGTACGGAGGGGGCGGGTCCTGATCGGCCGCGCTGATGTGGTGCGTGGGGAAGGTGATCTCGTTACTGCGCGCCGATCGGCTCTCCGTCGCCGTTGATGGCGAACCAGGTGCCGCCCACACCCTGACCCTTGGTGTCACCCGGGGCCTTGTCACCGGCGAAGGTGTAGAGCGGGATGCAGTTGATGGTCTGCTGCTTGATGCCGTCGGGCCGGTCGAAGACCGTGTAGCCCTTCAGCAGGATGCCCTTGGTATCGTTCTTCTCGACCGGGGCGACGACGGGCCACTTGTCGAGGCAGGCGCCGGTGCACTTGCTCGACATCGGCCACTGCTTGTCCTTGAGGAAGCGGTAGACCGTCATGCCGTTCTTGTCGACGACGACCTCGCCGAGCTTGGGGTCGTTGCGGGTGGTCAGACCGGCCTGCCCGACCGCCTCGCCACCGGCGTCGCCCGCGGCACCGGCACCGCCGCCGCCCTTGGTGGAGGCCTTCTTGCCGTTGGGGGCTGAGGCGAACCAGGCGCCCTTGAGGCCCTGGCCCTTGATGTCACCGGCCTTGGTGTCCTTGGCGAAGTAGTACTGCGGCCAGCCGGCGACGGTCAGCTGCTTGGTGCCGTCGGGGCGGGTGATCTCACCGAGCAGCGCCTGGTCGACACCTTCGGCGGCCGTGGCGCCGGCGGCCGGGACCGGCGGCCAGGTGGCGGCGCACTCGCCCTCACAGGTCGTCTTCGGCGGCTCGAAGGAGTCCTTGTCGAAGCGGTACAGGGTGCGACCGGTGCTGTCCGTGAGGACCTTGCCGTACTCGTCGCTGTTCCACACGGTCAGCTGGCCCGCGGACGCCGCCGTGGTCGACTGGGCCTGGTCCGACGTGTCGGTCCCGGCCGCGCCGGCCCCTGCGGTGCCGGCCGCCCCGGCGATGGTGCCGGCGCCGAGCGTGGGGGTGGAAGCGGCACCCACGTTCTGCGAGGACGTGGAGCCCTGTTCCTGACCGCACGCCGTCGTCAGCGCCAGCACAGCCGCAGCTGAGGCTACGAGTGCGGCGCTCCGCCAGGAGGTGTTCATTCCAACTCCCCGTCAATCTTTGGGTGGTTGCAGCGCCCTACTGCGCCGCTCGCTGGCCCTAGGTACGGGCGGGGGTGGCCGAAGTGTTCAACGGAACGCGGATTTCTTTCGAAACTCCGCGCAGACGACCCCGGCGCGGCCTGCGAAAGCATCGAAAAGACGGTCAGCGAGCACCTCCCCGGTCAAACCTTCGTGGCCCGATTTTCCCTCCTTTGGAGCAACCTGTAGGGCTCCCGCGTACGCGGGCGCGCGGGACACGGATGATCTCCGACGTGCAAGGACCCCCGCGGACCCGTTCCGCTCTCGCCCTACGGCTGTCGGCCCTGCTCGCACTGACCTGGCTCCTGACCGGAGCGCCGAGCGGCACGGCGGTCGCCGACGCCTGCGCGTACGCCTCGACGGGCCCGGGCGGCGGGGCCGTCGCCGTGGCGGTCGCGGGCACCGGCCCCTGCGAGCCGGCTCCGGCGACCACCCCGTCCCCCACGCCCACCCCGACACCCTGGTGCCCGCCGACTCCGACGCCCACCCCGACGCCCCCGCCGCAGCCGAAGCCGCCGAAGCCCCGGCCCGAACCGAGCCTCGATCCGGCGCCCACCCCACGGCCCACACCCCCGCCCCCGCCGGTGCCCCGGCGGGAGCCGCCACCACCACCGCCGGTCACCAGGGCGCCCCGGCCCGCGCCCCCTCCGCCCCTTCCGCCCCCGCCGAAGCCTTCACCGAGCCCCACGCCCGAGGTGTCGCCGAGCCCGGTGCACTACCCGCCCTACAAGGCGACGGCCCGGCCGCGGACCAAGCGTTCGGGGCCGTCCCTCGTCTCCCTCGCCCTGCTCATCACCGCGCCCGCGGTGTTCGCCGTCGCCGCGCTGCGCCCGCGCTGACCCCAGGAGGAACCTCTTGTCGGAATGGCTTGTTCTCACCCTCGCGATGGGGGCGGCGTGTCTCGTCGTCCTCATCGTGGCCGTCGTACGGCATCACGCCGCACCGGCGGACGAGGACCCGTCCGAGACCCCGGACGTGATCGAGTACATCACCATGATGATCGGCGTGGTGTACGCGATCGTCCTGGGTCTGGCCATCGCCGGTGTCTGGGAGGCCCGCAGCGTCGCCCAGGACCATGTGCAGGCGGAGGCGCAGGCGCTGCACGAGATCCACGAACGGGTGCGGGTGTACCCGGCCGGGGTGCGCGACCGGATCCGGGACGACATCGACGCGTATGTCGGCCATGTGGTGTCCACCGAGTGGAAGTCGATGTCGACGAAGGGCGAGATGACCGAGCGGGGCGACGCGCTGCTCGACACCGTCCGCCGGGACGTCACCGACTACGAGCCGGCGAACGACTTCGAGGCGCAGGCGTACCAGCCGCTGCTCGACCAGATGGCGGCGGCCGACGCGGCACGCAACTCCCGCGCGGACTCCACCGGCGAGACGATGCCGGGGGTGGTGTGGTTCGGGCTGATCGCCGGGGCCGTCGTGACCGTCGGCATGGTCTTCGCCCTGCAGATCCGGCGGACGGCACGCGAACTGATCCTCGCCGGCCTGTTCTCCGCCCTCATCGCCTTCCTGCTGTTCCTGATCTGGGACTTCGACTCGCCCTACGGCCGCGGATTGACCGCCACGGCCGAGCCCTTCATGGCGCTCTTCCCGGACATCAAGAGCTGACGGCAGGCCGGTAGGACCCCCGGCGGCCGGGGGACGGACGCCCCACGCGCCCGTCCCCCGGCCATCCGTACGGATGCGGCGGACGTCCCCTGTACGGAGCACACGCTTGCCCCATTCGCGCGACTGCGATCGCGGCCCCGGGCGCGCCTTCCTAGCGTTTCGCTCATCGAGGTGCATGTCAGGCGCAGGCGGAAAAGGTCCGCAGCAGGCTCCTCGGGACCCCGGAGGCTCATCATGCGCGCGATACGCGTCGCTTCGGCCGTTCTGCTGGGCGTGACCGCCCTTTCCCTCACCGCTCCCGCCGCGTACGCGGCACCAGCCGGCGACATCACGTCGTTCGGCTTCAGCGTCGTGCCCTCGACCGTCGCCCCCGGTGGTGAGGTCACGCTCCGCGTGGACGGCTGCCGTTCCCGGACGACCGTGTCCTCGGCCGTGTTCGACACGGTCACCATCCCGAGGGGACGCTCGTCGGCGAGGGCCACCGTCGACTGGGACGCCAGGCACGGAGCGGTGTACGAGGTCTCGTTCCAGTGCGGCGACGAAAGCGGCCAGACGGAGCTGACCATCGCCGCCGCGCGCCCGAGCCACCGCCCCTCGCACGGTTCCCACGCCGGGAGCGGCACCGCCGCCGGCCTGGACCTGGGGGAGATCGGTCTCGGCGCCGCGCTCGTCGCGGGGACCCTGGGCATCGCGTGGCGCTGGTCGCGCCGTCGCTCCGAGGACGGCAGCCACGTCTGACGGCGGACGAACCTGACGGCGGACGCCGTTCGGCCTTTCGCCCCGGTATCCCGTAGCGGGTCCGGGGCGAAGGGCTGAACGGCGTGCGATCCGTGCTCCGAAGGGGGTGAGCGACAGATCCTGTTCCTGGGCCTGGGCCTGGGCCTGGCCTCTGCCTGGGCCTGTGCCGTGGTGCCCTCAGATCTTGTTCTCCGAGCGACGGCGCATCCAGAAGACGCCGCCGCCGATGGCCGCGGCGGCCACCAGCCCGCCGCCGATCGCGATGTCGGTCGGCGTGGCCCCGGTGGAGCTGCTGCCGCCGAGACCGCCGCGGACGCCGCCGATGACGGTGAAGACGTCGTTGAACGTCCGTCGCTGGCCCTCGCAGTTGGTGGTGACGCTGTACGCGCCGGGGTTCGCGTTGGTGTTGACGCGCACCGTCGCCGTGGCGGTCCGCCCGTCGACGGACCTGAGGTTGGTGGTGGGGAACGCGTTCGAGCTGATGGTGCTGTTGGGCGTCGCGCACGCGTCGCCGCCGCTGACGGTGAGGACGAGCTGTCCGCCCCGGGCGATGACCTGGGGGGCGGCCGTGACCGAGGTGGGCTGGTCCCAGGCGGCGGCCGTCGGTGCGGCGAGGCCGACCAGGCTGACCGCGACGGCCGAAGCCGCCAGGGCACGAGTAGTACGCATGTGATCCTCCGCGGAAGACGCCCCGGGACCCGTCCCCGGTCGATCGGCGAGAAAGCGCCTCCCGAATAGACCCTCAGATGCCGTGCACAGGGCCGCATTTCGGGGCTGGTCCGTCCTGGTGAGCGGACAGGCCGTGATAATTCCGCGTCGCCGGATATCGCCGCAGGTCACGGACCGTCAGAAATTTCCTGGGGGCGGCGACTCGGATGGCCGAGGGCCCCCGGCTCACCGCCACCCGTTCGTACCTGACCCGTCGCCGTCCTGGTGCGGCGCGCTTAGCGTTTCCCTATGCGCGACTGACGCGGCGACGGCCGTGTCGAGAGGGGATGGAGAATGGCTTGGTCCCAGCCGGCCGAGGCCGAAGAGGAGGAGCGGCGGAGAAAGCGCGCGCCGTGGGGCGTGATAGCGCTGGTTCTGCTGACCGGTCTCGCTCTCATCCGGAACGGTTCGGGGGAATTCGACGTGGGACCGCCGCAGCCCGCCCAGGCGGCCGCCGCCGACAGCCGCGGCATCCCCCACGGCACCTTCACCAATGTGCCCGATCCCCTGCCGTACGCCATGGTCGAGCGGGTGCGGATCCCGTCGATCCAGGTCGACGCGCCGATCGTGCCCGTCGGGCTGGACGCCCAGGGCTGGGTCGACGCGCCGCCCGCCGAGGACCCGAACCTCGCCGGCTGGTTCACCGGCGCGGTCTCCCCCGGCGAGAAGGGCACCGCCGTCGTCGTCGGCCATGTCGACAACAATCAGGGGCCCGCCGTGTTCTACGGTCTCGGGGCGCTGAAGAAGGGCAGCCGCGTCGAGGTGCAGCGCGGTGACGCGAAAACCGCGGTGTTCGAGATCTACGGCATCGAGGTCTTCGCGAAGAACAACTTCCCCGGTGACCGCGTATACGGCAACAGCGGAATTCCCGAGTTGCGGGTCATCACCTGTGGGGGCGGTTTCTCCAAGCAGAACGGCTACGACGGGAACGTCGTCGTGTTCGCCCGCCTGGTCGAGGTTCGCTGAGCGTTCCCCGACCGGGCGGGCGAAGGCCCGGAGCCGATTCGCTTTTCCGGTGCTACGCGTATCTCCGCTGCGGCACCGTGATCCGATATCCCGAGTCGAGCAGTTCGGGCAGGTATGCGCGCAGTGCCCGGACGCTCTGCGAGCGGTCGCCGCCCGCGTCGTGGGAGAGCACGACGACACCGGGTGCCGCGCCCTTCTCCACGCGGTCCGCGATGGTGGCCGCCGCCGGGGCCCTCCAGTCGAGGGTGTCCACGGTCCACGCCAGGGGCTCCATGCCGAGTTCGGCGCCGAACTCGAAGGTGGCGCGGTTCCAGGCGCCGTAGGGTGCGCGGAACCACAGCGGGGGTTCGCCGTAGGCCTTGTCGATGATCTCGCTGGTGCGGGACATCTCGGCGTGGATCCTGGACCGGGAGAGGTTGGGCAGCATGGGGTGCGACCAGGTGTGGTTGCCGACGGCGTGCCCGTCGTCCGCCATCTCGCGCAGCAGGTCCTTGTGCCGGTCCACCATCTCGCCGCACACGAAGAACATCGCGCGGACGTCGTGCTTGCGGAGGATACGCAGGATGTCAGGGGTGTAGCGCGGGTCCGGGCCGTCGTCGAAGGTCAGCACCATGGTCCGGCCGCGTCCGTCCACCCGCAGGTACGGTCGGCTGCGGACGGTGGCGGGGACGAGGGTGCGCCGCCGGGGCGGTGGTGCGCCGTATCCGGCGATGGGCTGCAACCGGTACGTGGAGGGCTTGAACGCGGGACGGGCGCCGGGACCGGCGGCCGTGGCGGCGCCCCGGGCCGGGCCGGGGCTCCCCTCGCCGGTGAGCAGCGCGGTCGTGCCCGCGACACCGGCCGCTCCGAGCAGGGCGGCACCGCCGAGCAGGAGGCGGCGGCGCGTGAACATCTGATCCTTCGTCATGACTCATGAGTCGACCAAGTCGGGAACGGCGCACCACCACGACACCGGAGCGGCGGCATGGAAACACCCGATGGGAGTAGTTTTCGCGCCCCCCGGGCGCCCGTCCGTGCACCTCTGCCCCCGCCCCTCGCGCCGCCGCGCTCCGCGACCACCGGCGCACGCCGGTGCGAGGGCTCTCGGATAGCCTCACCAGCGTGACGGATCAGCAAGCGCACCAGTTCGAACGGGGTACCGACGGGCCGAAGGTCGTCCTCGTCGGACTGGACGGCTCCGACTCCTCCCTGCGCGCCGTGGCCTACGCGGCGGGCCTCGCCCGGCGGCAGCGGGCGCTGCTGGCGATCGTCTACGTGCAGCCGGTGATGGCGGCCGGCGCGGCACTCGGGGTGCCGGTGGCCGGGACGACCGACGAGATCGCCGAGAGCCTCGTCGCGCAGATCCGTGAGGCCGCCGAGCAGGTGAAGGGCGTCTTCGAGACCCGCTGGGAGTTCCACACGTTTCGCGGCGACCCGTACAACGGGCTGGTCAGGGCGGCGGACGACCTCAAGGCGGACGCGGTCGTGGTGGGCGCCTCCGAACAGGCCGGCCACCGCATCGTCGGCTCGGTCGCGATCCGCCTCGTGAAGGCGGGCCGCTGGCCGGTGACGGTGGTCCCGTAACCCGACCGACGACGCGAGAGTCACGCGGAGCCGCGCCGAGCGGTCGGGGGCCTTGCTCCGCGCGGCCCGAGTGCTGCGGGCCCCGATTGCTGAGGGCCCCGATTGCTGAGGGCCCTGAGTACCGCGTGCCCCAAGTGCCGCGGGAGCCTGTGGACCGCGCTGCCCGTGTACCGGCGGCGTAGCCGTGTCGGGCGCGGAGCCGTGCGGGGCCGCTGCGGCCCGCGGCAGAGTTCGGTGGTGCCTCCGGCCCGCGCGTGCCGCCCCACGCCCCGACGCGCCCTTTGCGGCCCGTCCTGAGCCGATCCCCCGGGCGGGACGCCGACATCGAGCCGCCCCTCGCACGGGTCCGGGCTTCGCGGGGCGGGGCCGGGGAGCGGTGCGGAGGCCGGAGGCAGTGCCTCCGACCTGCCGACAGACCGTTCGTCGCACCGTTCGTCGACAGCTTCGACCGCCCGCCGCACACCCGTGACCGGCCCCTGTCCCCGGGGAGCCGCCCGCGTTCCCATACGCCCATGACGGCCGGAACCACGATCACCAACGGGACGACCGCCGAACACGAACTGGCCGAGATCCAGCGTGAACACGGACGCCCGCTCTTCGCCCTGCTGCTGCGGCTCTCCGACGGGGACCGCCATCGCGCCGAGGACCTCGTACAGGAGACCTTCGTACGCGCGTGGCAGCACCCGGAGGCGCTGCGCGCCGACGACTTCGACTCCGTGCGCCCCTGGCTGCTCACCGTCGGCCGGCGCCTCGCCATCGACGCGCGGCGGGCCCGGCAGGCGCGTCCGGCGGAGGTGGGGGACGCGGTGCTGGAGAACGCCCGAGTGATGGCTGACCACGCCGAGCGGTCCGTCGCCACCCTCGATGTGCGCGAAGCTGTGAAGACACTCACTCCGGAACACCGGGAAGTACTGGTGCAGGTGTATTTCCAGGGGGCGAGTGTGGCGGAAGCCGCCGAAGCCCTGGGGATCCCGCCCGGTACGGTGAAGTCGCGCGCTTACTACGCACTGCGCGCCCTGCGCCGGGTGCTTCCGGGATACGCGGCCGACCTGCGGTGAAACCCATGGCCGAGTCAAACCTCCGTAAAGCGCCTTGCTGAGGACCGCTGTTGAGCAATCAGCTGTCCTCATCCGTGTTCCGGATGGGGCCCTGCCCCGGGGCCCGGTGTCGGGCGACGCGCACGTACCGGAGGAAGGCAGGAAGGGATGCTGCACAGAGGTCAAGAGAGTACGGACGGCGCCGGCGGCGGCGAACTGACCGTCCCCATGGCGTGGTTCTACGCCGAGTACATCGCCGAGGAACTGCTGCGGACCGGCGACCTCATGCCGCCGACGTCCTTCGAGTTCCGTGCGGGGCGCGACGCCCTGGCGCTGACCATCTTCCTCGCGGACTCCGGCGGTGAGCTCTCCGGCATCCGGGTCGTCACCCAGCTGGAGACCTGGCTGTCGCTGACGGCGTACGACCAGCCGTGGCAGGACTGGGTGGGCGAGCGCATGGCCCACCTCACCGCCGAGGCGCTGGAGACGGGCGGCCCCGCGCCGGACCTGGAACTGGCGGCGGCGGCCTGGCGGTGGCTGGAGGAGACCGAGCTGCTCGCGCCCGACCTGGACGCGGTGCCGGGCGGCGGGGCGGTGCTCGGCGAGGACGACGGTCCCAAGGTCTGGACACCGGCGTGGCGGCTCGGTCTGCCGCTCGGGCATCTGGCGATCCATCTCTTCTGAGGACGGCCGCCCCCGCCGACACTCCGCGTGACCGGGGTGTGTCGGTGCGGTGAACTGCCGGTTCGGGCAGCGGTGGGGAAGTTTTCTCGGTCGGCGACCAATCCGCCGAGATCACGGCTCCGAATCTTTTGGTTGGCATTGGTCGCGGGGCTTGAGTGATTCTCGGGTCTGGTCCGTACCGGTGGGGGCAGGAAGCAACCCCCACCGCACACCGGCCCGAGGAATTGCCATGTGGTCCCAGGATCGTCATCACGACGTCGGCGCGTACTCGCTGGGCGTGCTCGACGAGGTGGAGTCCTTCCACTTCGAGGACCATGTCCGCGGCTGCCCCCAGTGCGCGGTACAGGTCACCGAGTTCCGTCCCGCCGCCCGGCAGCTGATGCTGTACCGGAACGCGACACCGCGCGCCGTGCACCCCTTCGCGGCGCCCGGCCCGCAGTTGCTCGGACGGCTGCTCGACGAGGTGGCGGCCCGCCATCGTGCACGTCGCAGGCGCTGGCTGTTCGCGGTCGCCGCCTCCGTGATCATCGCCGTCGGCGGCCCCGCCGTCGCCGTTCTCGCAGGTCCGGGCGCCCCTCCGGACAAGGTCGCGGCCACCGACCCCGAGTCGGGGGTGTGGGCCGAGGTCAGGGCCGAGGACCGGGTCTGGGGCAGCGACATCCAGCTGAAGGTCAAGGAGTCCGAGGGCGCCCACGCCTGTCGGCTGATCGTGATCGGCAAGGACGGGTCGCAGGAGACCGCCGCCAACTGGAAGTCCCCCGAGGGCGCGGACCGCCCCTCCGAGATGCAGGGCGGCACCTCGATGCAGCGCGAGGACATCAGCCACTTCGAGGTACGCAGCCAGGAGGGTGAACTCCTGGTCACCCTGAAGGCCCCGGCCTGGCGCTGAGCCGCCCGCCGGGCCCGGCCGCCGGGCCCGCGCCTGGTCCGTACCTTCAATGGTTGCGGATCATGGACGGGGCCGATTCGGGGCCGGTTCGGGGACGCTCCCGGACCGCCGCCGCGCTATTTCAGCAGTCGCGACATCCGTCGGTCGGCGAGCGGCTTGCCCCCGGTCTGACAGGTCGGGCAGTACTGCAGCGACGAGTCGCTGAAGGACACCTCGCGGACGGTGTCCCCGCACACCGGGCAGGGTTCACCGGTCCGGCCGTGCACCCGCAGTCCGCTCTTCTTCTCCGCCTTCAGCCTCCCGGCGGCCAGGCCGCGTGAGCGCTCGACGGCCTCCGTGAGGGTGGTGCGCAGCGCCTCGTGGAGCGCGCGGACCTCCTCCGGCTTCAGTGACGACGCCAGCTTGAAGGGGGACATCCTGGCGGCGTGCAGGATCTCGTCGCTGTACGCGTTGCCGATGCCCGCGATCAGACTCTGGTCCCTGAGGGCGCCCTTGATCTGGCGGCGCTCCCCCGCGAGCAGCTCCGCGAGGCGGGCCGCGTCGAAGTCGTCGGCGAGGGGGTCCGGGCCGAGCCGGGCGACACCGGGGACGCTCAGCGGATCCCGCACGACGTACACGGCGAGCCGCTTCTGCGTGCCGGCCTCCGTCAGGTCGAAGCCCTCGCCGGTCTCCAGCGCGACACGCAGCGCGAGCGGGCTCTTGCCACCCGGGCGGGGCGGGCCGTCGGGGAGTCGGTCCCGCCACTGGAGCCAGCCGGCGCGGGCGAGATGGGTCACGAGGTGCAGCTCCCCGCCGTCCGTCTCCACGTCCAGGAACTTCCCGTACCGCCCCACCGCCGTGACCTGCCGCCCCTCCAGGGCGGTGAGCGGGGGGTCGTACGTCTTCAGCACGCTGATCGCCGCGGGCAGCACGCGGACGACCTCGTGGCCGACGAGAGCGCCGACCAGGAAGTCCCGCAGGGCGTCGACCTCGGGCAGTTCCGGCATGCCACCCAGCGTATGCCTGCGGCGCTTCGGCGGGCGCCCAGTGGCTCGGGGGCGCGCGTTCGTAT
>NZ_OLMK01000116.1 GCF_900290235.1 Streptomyces sp. MA5143a | reverse complement strand
CGCGGTCGGCGGTGGCACAGCGGGCTTCCCCGTCGACTTCACGATCCAGACCCGCCCCGACGGATCCAGCACCTACACCACCGCCCGCACCGTCACCGCCGAACCCAACCCCAATGGGGCCGCCCAGACCTACACCCTCACCTCCGCCGCAGGCCGCTATCTGCGCCTCAGAGTCACGAAGCTCGGCAAGCCCGCCTCTGACGAGAGCAACAGATACCGCCTCCAGCTCGCCGAGATCCGTATCAAGTAGCAGCCCAAGCCGAAACCGGGGCGGTGCCGGCCGTGCACCACGGCCGAAACCGCCCCGGCGTCTTCAGATCGTTGACCACCTCAAAAGCCGCTTCTCAACCGGCATGTGGAGCAGCGGAAGAGCCATGCCCAGGAGCGGCAGCGCGGCACTGTTCGCACTGGGGATTTGTCATATGCACACTGCCGCCCGCGGGCGGGCTGTCGGTGAAGGAGAAGGTGCCGTCCGCCTTCACCGTCACCGCGGGCAGGGGCTTGCCGTCGGGCGATCCCAGATCGGTGCGGGTGACCGCCACCGTGGCTCGCTGACAACGCGCAGACGGTACGCCGGGTCGCTGCCCCATTCCCACCACCGCAACCCACGGTCCACACCCGGGCCCTCACGCTCGTCTTCGCGGCGCAACACCAACGCCCGCCATCACGGTCTCCTCGTCGCCCAGCGCCGCGAACGCGCTCGCATCCGCAGCGAGAAGGGCATCCGACGGGGCGGACGCCTTGTCGGTGCGGCAGCGTGAGTTCAGCTCTCAGGTCTGGGGTCGCTCCGCAGGTCGATGAAGCCGGTCTCGGCGTCGCCGCGGAAGGTGAGCGCTTCCTCGCCGACGCCGAGAGCATCGAGCAGGATGCCGAGCGCCACATCGACGTCCACGTCGGCACGCCCGACCCAGACGAAGACATCGGGGCTAGGGCTGTTCTCCAAACGGCTGAGCGCGAAGTCGATCTCCTGGATGCGGAACATCGCCACATCCACCGCCCCCAGGTCTTCCCAACCCCGTTCGATGTTCAACCGCAGCCGCGCGGCCAGAACGTCCAGCGACGGCGACAGGCCGGCAACGAGCCGGAAGGAGCTCGCCGCGTACTCCCACATGCTGGCCTGGTAGGCCGGGTTTCGCTTCCTTCCCTGGTACTCCGGCGCACGCTCCCAGTCCGGTTCAGGGCCAGGAACCCCAACCTCCGCCATACGCCCTCCCCACCCGCCGCTGAGCTGTGACACCTCACTCTAGGAGCTCAGCGTCTCGCACCACGGTTCACCAACCCGGTGAACGTACGCGGTCACGGCATCAGCGACCTCGCGCACGCAGCACGCGCCCCTCGCCGTCTGTGAGGACCGTGGCCTTCACCGCGGTCTGCTTGATCCTGCCGGAGACGCACCTGTCCCGGTCCTTGCGGCCTGCGGTACGCAGGAAGCCCCGTCGGGGCAGGGTGACCACATGGGCGCCTGCCCCGACGGGGTTCGGTCGCTCGGGCGGCGGGTTACCGGCGCCCGACAGAGGTCGGTGCCGAGTGCGGTGCTTTGCGGCTCAGCCGAAGTTCACGTCGCTGCACCACATGTAGGCCTGGTCGAGGTGTGAGGCCTGCCAGATCACGAACAGGATGTGGTGTCCGGTGTAGCCGGAGGTCTGGACGGGGAACGTGATGTTCTGTGACGGGGCGAAGCGGCCGGTCTGCGTGATGAAGTCGAGGTTGCTCCAGCCCAGGCTCTGGGTCTTGGGGTTGAAGCCCTGCTTGCTCACGTAGACCTTGAAGTAGTCGGCACCGTGGGACGCCTGGTCGTACAGCTGGACCGAGAAGTTGTTGCCGACGGTGGTGGTCTTCCACTGCCCGGGTTTGTTCAGGCTGGCGTTCCTCGAGAGGTTGTTGCTGCAGAGCGTCCCGTCGGGGGTCCGTGCCTGGAACTGGCCTCCGAGGCCGTCGCGGAGCGCGCTCATCCAGTTCCACATGGTGTCGGCGTTGGCCTGGAAGGCCTGCCAACACATGGGGTCCTGGGTCTGCATGGCCGGGTTCGTGTGGTTGTTGCCCCACGTCTTCCAGCACTGGTACGCGCGGGTTGCGGGGCCGACCACGGTGCCGTGAGCCTGGGCGGGGGTCGACCAGGCGAGCGCGCCGACGACCGCGGCGAACAGCATGACGAGCGCCTGGAGAGGCCGGCGGAAGGACGCCCGCGAACGCCCGGTTAACGGACTCTTGTCGCGCATGTGGGGGGACTCCTTTCACTTGCAAGACAGTTGTGGGAGCGCTCCCACAGTTAAGCCTTCTGCGTGAGATGTCAATGAGGCCGACGGAGTTGATTACAGAAGGGGGTGGCGAGCAGAGAATTTCCCGTGAGCCGGGAGTAGCGCCATAGCCGGCTTGGGGAGTCGGTCCTTCGCGGGGCGGCCATCGCCCGTCTTCCATGAACCGCTTCTGGGGGACCCGTCCTTGGTAGCGGGGGTCTCCCGACTTCGCGCTGCCTCGTGGCCGGGGCCGTGGATACCCGACCAGAGCCCCGCGGCGGGAGTACACCCTCGGCTCGGTCAGGTCCGTACCAGCAGCAAGGTGTTCACGGCCGGGCTCCCACGTCGATCCGCGGTGGTGCAGGCCACTCCTCCGACAGGCCCAGATCGACGATGCTCTGGAGTGGTTCGCCGAACGTCCGCCCGGCCTCCTCACTCGTGAGGAACCAGCATTCGAAGTGGTCGTCGAGGATGCCCCGGGTCGACGGCAGGAAGCAGGTGAACAGCGGCTGTTCGGCGATCTGGAGACCGAGCAGTGCGGCGGCTGCGGGGGCGTCACCGAGGACGAGACGGGCGCGGGCCCGCCTGCCCAGGGCGAT
The DNA here is from genome assembly GCF_900290235.1 of Streptomyces sp. MA5143a. Taxonomy (GTDB): domain Bacteria; phylum Actinomycetota; class Actinomycetes; order Streptomycetales; family Streptomycetaceae; genus Streptomyces. Next base: position 10,567 of record NZ_OLMK01000116.1, on the reverse strand, counting down.
GTCGGCGGCGCCCTCGAAGTAGATGGACGATTTCATCAGCATGCCCCGAAAAGCGCAGTAGTTGACCGCGGCCACCCGCAGCGGTAGCCGCGTCTCGGGCGGGCGTTCGATCTCGATGAGCATGCCCAGCCGGCCGTCGTCCTCGTACTGGCTCGAGACGGCCCGGTCGCCCACCTTGAAGTCGAGGCTGGCCCGGTGTTTCGGCATGCCCCAGATGCCCTTGCCGCCCTTGACCGAGATCTCGCTGCTCACCGGAAGGTCCACGACGTACTGGCCGGTGCCGAAGCTGCCGCGCAGCAGCCCGGGCAGTAGCGGCGGCGCCGGCCGGGGGCCGTGGGTGCAGGCGATGGCCACGGAGAACTCGATGTAGCGGCCGATGTCGGTGCGGGCGTAGTCGACGACGGTGACGACGAGCAGACCGCGGCCGCCGGGGATCGCGAGCGGGTGCAGTTCGCCGCCGGGCAGCAGCCGGGCGGCCGCCGCGCGGTCGACGGGGAACGCGGCCATCAGCGCGGGCGTGTCAGTGGAATCCACGGGCAGCACGAACGGGATGCCGTCGACGAGAGCGTGCCGTCCGGCAAGTCGTCGCTGTCGGCACGGGACCGGTGATCGTGTCGCAGACATGACCATCCGGGCCAGGCCCAGTGCGGGATTCATCGCGCCAGCTCCTCCAGGATCAGCGGATAGGTGTCGGCCGCCGCGCGGCGGCCCAGGAAGACGTCCAGGTGGCCGTATCCGGGCAGGACGTGCAGGCTGTCGCGGCCTGGGCGGTGGCGGTTCAGGAAGTCGAAGGTGCGGCGCTGACTCTCGGCGAGGAAGCAGCGGTTGTCCTCGCCGGCGAACAGCGCGAAGCGGGCGTCGGTCTGCGGTGCCCGGTCGGTGAAGGACAGCGGCAGACCCTCGACCTCGCCGGTGGCCACGAGATGGCCGGCCCGCACACTGGCGTCCATCTGCGCGAAGAAGGTCATGGGAACCTCGGCGAACTCGCCGCGGATCCAGTCGTGCGTGGGCTCGTCGAGGTTCGCGTGGGACCACAGGGCCGGCCGTCCCGAGCCATAGGTGAAGCTGACCATGCGGCAGACGCCGTTGCGGCACTCCCGGTGGGTGGCGCGGACGAAGCCGGCGACGCAGTGGGCCGCGAAGCCCTCGGGCCGGTCGCCCCAGGCCGGTGACAGGTGCGGCAGGACGCGGCCGACGACAGGTGCCACCTTGCTGATCTTGAACCGGGACACGGCGGGCACGACGGGATGCAGCGAGACGGCGTTGCTGACCACGGTGTCCACCTGGGGCAGCAGCCCGGCCGCTGCGGCCATCATGAACGACGTCGAGCCCTGGCAGTGCACGACCGCCTTGAGCCGGTCCGCGCCGGTGGCGGCGAGGACGTGCTCGACGGCGGCCGGATGGTCGTGGGCGGCGGCCTGGTCGAGGGTCCAGGGCATCGGGTCCAGGTCGATGGAGGCCCGCCAGTTGAGCAGCCACACGTCCCAGCCGGCGTCGATGAGGGCGTCGACGAAGGTCCTCGGCAGCGGCGGCCGGAAGAGTTCGGCCCGTACGCCCGCGCCGTGCACCACCAGCACCGGGCCACGGGTCGGCGGATGCCGGCCCTGCACATGGACGACGGTCAGCGGCCGGCCGTCGCGGGCGGTGAGGGGCCGCACCTCGGTGATGTGGTCACGGCGGGTCGTGGGGCGCGTGGGCGTGCGCCGGACGGAGCCGGTCCCGGTCCGGGGACCGGGACTCCCGTGGCCTCGCGGATTCCGTTCGGGGCGTGCGGTCATGGCGTTTCGCCTCCCGGGCGATCACGACGGGGTCCTCGATCAGCCGTACGGTGAGGGGCTCGGCGGGCACCGCACGTTTGCGGCCGTCAGGCGCGTTGATCAGGTTCCACCGATGGCAGATCCCGTCGAGCACCAGGGCGCGCAGGGTGAGGTCGCCGTTCGGCTCGACGTGCAGACGCAGGAAGCCCTTGTGGTCCTCGACGGCCTGTCCGGACATCTGCCAGTCGGCGACGGCGCCGCCGCGTGCCGACAGCACCCACAGGGCGAAGGCCTGCGAGCCGGCCACCGCGCCCAGTACCGCGGCGACCGCGAGACAGACCAGGAGCACCCCCCAGCCGGGCCAGTCGGCGGGAAACGGCAGCGCGACGGTGACGGCGAGGCCCCCCAGCGCCACCAGGGCCTGGAGGAGTACGGCGTCGGCGGCGCGGGGTCTGGCCGGGCGTGGGCGCCAGGTCCGGCGCAGGAGACCCCACAGCACTACCAGGACCCCGCCGGTCACCGCGGTGAACAGGCCCAGGTCCGCGGCGCTCCCCTGCCGTACCGCGTCGACGGGCTGCAACCTTTCCTGCGCCACCGCGAACAGGAAGCCGAGAACGACGAAGGCGGCGGTGTGCAGGGCGGCGGTGAGCCGGCAGAAGCCGGGGTTGCGCCGGGGCAGCCAGTACGGGGACCACGGCGTCGCGATCCGGCGGGCGAGCCGGCGGGAGTCCGGCACCCGGGGGTAGGTGCTCTCCTCAGCGCGCGTGAAGGTCAACGGGGGGTCGTCCTTCTCCCGCAGCCGGGTCCCCGAGGGCGGCAGCGACAGGTCGCGGGGCAGGGTGTGGGTCGACGACAGGAAGGCGCCGCCGAGACCACACGTCACCATCTGCCGGCGCCGGGGGTCGGGCGGCGGGTGGGCGCACTCGGGCGGATCCGTGGGCAGGCGCTCGGCGTAGCGGACGTAGTGGTGCTTGTCGCCCGTCAGCCACAGCCGGATCGAGGCGCCGGTGGGCACCTGCTCGCCAGTGCGCTGGTCGGTGCGGGTACGGACCACGGTGCGGTCGAACCAGTGCAGCGTGTCGAAAGCGTCGGCGTCGTCGGCCGACTTGACCCAGGTGGGTTCGGCGCAGCAGACGATCACTCCGTCGCCCGGTTGCAGCCGGGCCGACAGATGGTTCTGGAAGTAGCGCATCTGGGGGTCGTCCAGATACGCGCCGAGCTGGCTGTCGAGGCCGACGAGCCACCACTTGCACGGCAGCCGTACGGCGAAGTAGCTGCGGGTCTGCCGGGTCTGCCAGCCACCGACGGGCTGTTGCAGGGCGAAGGTCCGCAGGAACGCGGTGAGGCCGTCGTACCAGTCATGGTTGCCCGGCAGGGCCAGCATCAGCGGCGGGACGCCGACGGTGGACGGCAGGGCGTTGGTGTAGGGGCCGGTCATGCCGTCGCGGTAGGCCGCCACCGAGGCCACCGGGTAGACCTCGTCCCCGCCGAGCACGAGCAGTGAGCCGCGCGGCAGCCGCTCGCGGTGGACGGTGAGATCGTCGGCGGCGAGGGCCCAGGCCACCGACGCAGTGGGGTCGAAGCCGTCACCGAGGTCGGCGACGTAGTCGATCCACAGCTCGTGCGGATCTGGGTCCCCGAGCGGGGCCCGCAGGGGCGCGGCCCTGAGGGTTCCCTGGATCTCCCGCTTGTCGGCGTACGCTGCGAACACATCTGCCAGTGCGACCTTGACGCCGGTCCGCACGAGGCAGGCCGGGTCCAGCCAGCGCACCGGCTCGCACGGGGTGAAGTCGAGCTCCTTGGCGTGCGCGCGCAGCTGTTTGAGGTTCATGGCGTGTCTCTCGCGGGTACGGCGCGCGCCAGGCGCCGGCCGTAGACGGCCCACAGTTCGCCCAGGAACAGCTTGCCGAAGAGCTCCATCGCCCGCGCCGGATGCGGGCCGGTGGTGCGGAAGGTCGTCAGCTGCTGGACGAAGTCACCGAGCCGGATGATGACGATCCCGGCACCGATGGCGGGCGCGGTGGTGTCGTGGTCGGGGTGGGTGTGCCCGGCGAGCAGGCGGACGTAGAGGGTGGAGGTGTCGGGCCAGACGTCGGCGCCGGGGTCGTCGTGGACGTCCTTGTGCCCGGTGAGGGTGAGCGGGGTGCCCTCCTGGGTGCGCAGGTGCAGCAGGTAGAGCATGCGCCGTCGGCTCGCCTCGCCGTCCTGGACGAAGAGGTTGAACCAGCCGCGCTCCACCTCCAGTCGCCCGCCGAGGACGTCGCAGTCGACGTGGCCGACGGCGTCCGCCGCGTGGGTTGGCTCGGCGACGAAGCGGTCGACGTCGGCGGCGGTGATGGTGAGCCGGAAGCTCAGCCGCTGCCCGAGCGAGCGTCCGAGCGCGTGCCCCTGATCGGGGGCGTCGACATCCAGGGCGATGTGCCCCTTCATCTCCTCGGTGAAGCTGAGGCTGGTGGGTGGCTCGGTGGGCGAGGCTGCTTTCGCGGGCGAGGCTGCTTTCGCGGGCGAGGCGTGGGCGCCCGGCATCGCGGGGCCCGGCGTCGTGGGGCCCGGCGTCGCGGCTTCGGTCGGAGTGCGCGGCGCGGACCCGTCGGCCTCCGGTCCCTCGAGTGCCGTCCGTGCCGTACGCGCCGTACGTGCCGTACGTACCGCTGGCGCCCCGGCGGCCGCGCGCGGTGCCGATCTCCCGTCCAGGATCTGGTCGCAGGCCCGGTCCGCGACGGCGGCGATCGTCAGGGAGGGGTTCGCGCCCACCGCGCCCGGCAGCAGCGCGCCGTCCAGCACGTGCAGGCCTGGGAAGCCGAAGACCTCGCCGATGTCGTCGCACACGCCCTCCCCCGGATGGCGGCCCATGGGGGAACCGCCGAGCGGGTGCACGGTGATCACGCGGTTGCCCCACCACCACAGCGGGTTGTCGAGGAAGTCGCCGCCCAGCTCGCCCGCGATGTCCCGCATGGTCGAACGGACCCGCTCGAAGTACGCGCGTGAGGTGCGCGTCGTCCAGTCGACGTCGAGTTGGCCGCGGCGCAGCCGCATCCGGCCGTCCGGCACATCGCGCCCCATGCCCAGCAGGGGCAGGGACGTCGCGGAGAGCAGGGCGGGCCCGAGCAGCAACGCCAGCTGCCCTCCGACGCGGCCCGCCGGATTCACACCGAGGCGGGCCAGCAGCCGGTGCAGCCCGAATCCGAGGAGGCGGCGGGCGCCGCCCGGCAGTTGGGCGGACTCGGCGAGCCACGCGACGAAGTCCGGGTATCCGGCGTCCTCGATGTAGAAGCCGCGCCCCGCCGAGCCGTCCTCGTCGAGTGCATCGCCGCCGCGCACGGCACTCGTGATGACCGGTCCTCTGCTGGCGTCCAGCCGCAGGGGCCGACCCCCGTCGGTGTCGGTCGTGGCGCGCAGCACCAGGGCGAGCAGGTCGCCGTTGCCGCTGAACCGGGTGCCCAGCGCGCTGCTGATGCCGGGCAGCGCAGCGCGGTTGCGCAGCAGTAGATAGGTCGAGCCGAAGGTGCCGGCCGCCAGCACCAGTCGGCGGCAACGGATGCGGTGCGGAGGCAGCCGGTCGGTGGCGGTGCGGCGGCCTTCTCGGGCTGGATCGTGGACGACGTACGAGACGTCGTAGCCACCGCCGGGACGGGGTGCGAAGCCCCGCACCTCGCATCGGGTACGCACGTCGGCGCCGTGGTGCCGGGCCGCCGACAGGTACGTGTGGTCCAGGGTGTTCTTCGCGCCGTAGTTGCAGCCGATGTCGCACTCACCACACAGTCGGCAGGTGCTGCGGGGCAGGCCGTGCAGATTGCCGTAGTCGGGATCGGTGATCTGCGCGCCCGGCACGGGAGGCGCGCCGGGCCGGGGCGCGAAGGAGACGGCGAGGGGTGGCCGGAACACGGGCAGGTCGAGCCGACGGGCCGCCTGGTGCAGGGCGAGTGTCTTCGGGGTGTCCTGGTACGGGTACGTGGTGGCGCCGAGCATGCGCTCCACCCGGTCGTAGTGCGGGTCGAGGTCGGCGCGGCCGATCGGCCAGTTCTCGTAGCCGCCGCCGGGCAGCGGCGACTCGTGCACGAACCACCGTTCGTCCTTGCGCAGCAGGACGTTGGCGTAGACGAGGGATCCGCCGCCCAGGCCACTGGAGACGACGCCTTCCAGGCCGCGGAAGGACCAGAGGTCGAACATGCCGTGCAGGCCGTTGCTCGGGTCCCAGAAGTTGCGGGCCATGTCGGCGGGGCTGCGGGGGAAGCTGCCCGGCGGGTACGGCTTGCCCCTTTCCAGCACCATGACCGACTGACCGGCCTCGGCGAGGCGGTACGCGGTGATCGCCCCGCCGAAGCCCGAGCCGACGACCACGGTGTCGACGTGGGCTGTGTCCTGGCTGTCATGCGGTGCGTCGGCCATGGGTACTCCCTGCCCTGGCCCCCCACAGCGTGCTCGAACCACCTAAATATGCTCACACCGGCAGCAGACGCCAGCAAGCGGGAAATTATTACTGTATCTCTTTCAACTTCGCGTATCACTTACAAGTTCGGATGCCGGTCAGAATCCGGTCGGCGGTGACGGCGGTGGCATCGTCGACCGGGCGGACGAGGACGGCGTCGCGGATGCCCTGTCCATCGGTGAGGGTCGAGCTTCTTCGCGGCCCGCAGCTTCTTCAGCAGTGGAGTTCGTCCCTACACCGGCCTCGTTCCACGCGGCCGGTGTCCGCCAACACGTCATGCCGGTACCGAAGCCCAGCTCCTGGGGCAGGGCAAGGGGGGTACCCACTTTGCCGATTGCGTCTTGGGCTGCTTCCCAACAACCGTGTTGCGCCGGCCTCCCCCCACGGGTGTACCTGTGCCGGGCCCGGCGTCCGTTGGGGTGCGCGACGAGTGTCGGTCCACCAGGGCGGCAGTGTTGTCATGGGACGCTCACAGCACTCGGCACGGGATCCACCTGCCGGAGCCGTGACCGTTCAAGGCAGTCCCAGGGACACGCCATACGCATCTTCGATATGGGAGGCCCGGTGGATGTCAGCACATTCTACGCGCTCTTCTCGGCCACCTGCTTCACGCTGGTCGGCCTCTGGTGGAACGTGGTGCAGGGGCACCGAGACTGGCTGTGCCATCCGACGCTACGCCGGATCGTCGGCGGTATCTATCTCTCGTTCCTACTCCCCGCGCTCATGGGCCTGTTTGCACAGGTCGGCGGTACCGAGACCCCTGAGATCTGGCGGTGCAGTTTCGTGGTGCTCGCCGTGATCGGCTGTGTGTCGACGCTGCGCCTGACCGGCCGCATTCGCCCGGAGGGCTCGTCTGTGTTCCTTACGTTGGCGCAGGCGGTGGCTGCCTTATTTTATGCCTTGATCGCATTGGTGGGCGCGGAGCCCGAACTCGCCAACATCGTCGACCTGAAGCCGATCCAGGCCGAGGCGGTGTTGCTGATCCTGTTGGTCGTCCTGGGCCACGGGCTGGTCTGGAGGTTCATGGCCGGCGAAGGTCGGCCCGCCGACGGGGATTGACCTCGCCGCTTCGGATTCCGGGAAGAACTGCCCAAGACGGCGCGGGAGCCTCGTCCTTTACGAGCATCGGCCCCCTCGTCCGATCAGGGGCCACACTCCATGCCTCCGCGAGGCTCAGCCACAACCTCGCCCCCCGTCTCACGGCGATCACGAACGGCCCCACACGGCCTCGGCCTCCCGCAGCTCGGCCTGGAGAGCCTCCGCCTCGGGCGGTCCTGCCGTTCGCCCGCCGTGCCTGGGCCGGCGGGCTCAACCCGACCAGGGAGTGGTCCGCTTCGAGCACGACCACTACCTGAAGATGTGGGCCCCGACCGACCCGAAGATCGATGCGGACTTTCTCCTGCCCTACGAGGCACAGGACACCAACCCTGTCCTGGAACAGGTCTTCTCCGCCCAGCGCGGCCATGCGCAGCTGGTCATGGTCGGTGGCTCCGCCCAGGCCATCTACGGCTGGCGCGGCGCCCGCGATGTGATGACCGGCTTCGACGCCATCCACCTGGCCCTCGCCCAGCGCTTCCGCTTTGGCCCGCTTGTACCGGGCGCAAGAGCGGCGAAGACAGGACGGGTGAGTAACATGCCTGGCCAACCGCACAGTCTTTTCGCCCAGAGGGGGAACAGTCATGGCCGCGACACCAGCACAGACAATCGATCTCAAGGCTCAGTACAGCGCCCAGGTCGCCGCCGACCTCGAGCGCAACGCCAAGGAACAGGACCGTCTCCGCGCAGAGATCGACGCCCTCAACGACCAGCTCCTGCGCCTGCAGCAGGACCACACCGTGCTCGTGAACATGCAGCAGGCACTCGGCGTCGTCACCCCCGAGCCGGCCCCCGCAGCCGAACAGGCCGCAGCACCTTCCGTCCCCCGGCAGAAGGCCACCACCCCGTCAGCCGGCAAGCAGCCCCGTACGCGGAAGACCACCGCTCCCCAGGGCGTCAAGCAGACGAAGGCGAAGAAGCCCGCCGCCAAGGCCGCGGCCGCCAAGGGGACTCAGCCGACCCTCGTCGAGCTCATCCGCCAGCACCTCACCGAACAAAGCGAACCGCGCTCCGCAGCGGAGGTCGCCGCCGCCCTCGGCCAGACCCACCCCGACCGCCGCATCCAGACCAACGTCGTGCGCACCACCCTCGAAGGGCTCGTGGCCAAGAGCAAGGCCCAGCGCACCAAGCAGGGCTCATCCGTCTACTACACCGCCCTTGAAACCCAAGAACCGACAACGTCGCCCCAGACCGACTCCCAGCCCGCCCAAGCCAACAGCTGAATCCGCCGCCTCTCCACTCCCCCAAAGACGGGCCGAGAGACACCGCAGGCGCATCCTCCACGGCACACGTACTGGGAACGTAGCCCAGCCAGACACTCATCCCCCGCGAGGTGGCCTCACGCAGCGCATCCGAAAGAGGGCCAGCCCCGTTGCCCGGACCGCGTCGGCGTCACGGCCACCGTCTACGCCCACGTCCGGCTCCGCCTCCGATGCCAGCCATCGACGACTTTCGGAACTGCCCTCGACGATCCGGCGAACGCCAAGGCAGAAAGGACCGATGGCGACGAACCGCCACCCTCCATTGATGGCACCTTGTTGGCACGGCGGCCCGGACTGGCGGGAGCAGGTCGCCCCCTCTCCGGGGACCAGGGGATCCTGGTCTACCCGCCGCTATTGGACGGCCGAGGCGCTTGACGCGCATGAGTGGCCCTGGCCGGTTCGGTAACCGGCCAGGGCCTTGCGACATGAGGCGAAGCGCGGACTTGATCCGCGCGCTGGGGAGCGTCGCCCGTTGCCGGGCGACGCTCGACCGGGTCGAGACGGCCGTTGCGCACGTCATTGCGTACCCTCAGCGCATCGTCACAGATCGGGCTCGGGGTCTACCAGGGTGGGCGGCTGTCACGGAGCGCTACCGGGGTCTGGTCGGGCAGGGCTGTGTCTTGGTCGTTGCGCAGCAGCATGCCCGGGTCGGGTTCGAAGTCTTCGTTGGACGGTGCTGGCTGGTGGAAACGTTCGGTGCGCGGGATCGTGACTTCCACCCGCCGGTCCTCGTGGAACATCCACAGCCCGAAGCAGTCGTCGTCCTGGTCACGAAACAGCACCTGCACCGTGTGCGGATGCGGCCACGGCAGCGACTCCAGGTGCTTGAGCAGGCCCTTGCGGGCGTGCATCTTCTCGAACTCCAGGGCCCAGCCGAACTCATATCCCCTGTGCCCGGTGATCGGGACGAAGCGGCCTCGCCACGTGCGTTCCGGGTCGTCCTGGGTCAGCGGTTCCATGACCTCGTCTGCCCCAGCCGAGGTCCTCTCCCCTGGGTCCGGGGTGCGCGTGCCGGGTCGCTCAGGGCGGTCATGGCGGTCATGGCGGTCGCGGTGCGGCTGCCCGCTCCGTGAGGAAGGGCATTCCGACGGGGAAGAGGGGCATTCCCGACGGGGCAGGAAGGGAAAATCCGACGGGAAAGAAGGGCAGACTCCATGTCAACGCTTCGTGAAACGTTATGAGTTGAGGATGCCCATGCGATGCTGCCTTCTCCCCCTGTCGCTGCGGAGATGTCGACAGGCCGTGAACGGAGTTCTCCATGCAGAAGGTCATCGACTACATCGAAGAACATCGGAAGGCGTACGAGAACCACGCATTCTTCACTCGCCTGCTCGCCGACGAGTCACTCCCCGGAGAAAGGCGGCTGGCGTGGGGTCCCAGCGTGATTCCCTTCATCATGGGCTACTCCGATCTGAACAAGTACGTCTTCCGCAAAGACGAAGGCAATGACCGGCCCGATCAGCTGCAGACCCTTCTGAATGCGCACACGTACGAAGAGGACTTCCACTGGCAGTGAGCTCTTTTCAACCTCAGCGGGCTGCTGGCGAGGCTCGCCCCTGGTTGAGCCGGGCGGAGGCTCTGGGGGCAGGATGTCTTCGTGCCCGCCATGGTTGTTGAGATCCACGTGCCGTTGCTGCCGACGCCCGGCCTGCCAGACGGCTCCTACCCGTTTCCCTGGATCGAGGAGGTTGAGGGCTTCCTGTCCGATCTCGAAGACCAAGGTGACGTGGAAGTCTTCGACGAGGGAGAGGAAGAGGGGGATGTCTACGTCTTCTTCGTCACCGGAGCCGGTGAGGGGGATCTTCTGACGGTGGCGTCCCGCGTGGCGACGCTGCCTGGGATCCCTGCGGGAGCCGTTGCGGTGGTCAGCAACGACGAGGCCGAGGAGTTCGGCCTCGGGCGGCGGGTGGCGCTCCCACTGCCTGCCCTCTGAGTACTGGGGCGGAGCCTCCGCCCCCTTGTCCAGGGCGGTTCAGGTCGCCCGGCACCGGGGCACCGCGTGCGTGACGAAGTGAAGCTCCTGC
>NZ_OLMK01000122.1 GCF_900290235.1 Streptomyces sp. MA5143a | reverse complement strand
GACGAACCCGCACCCCCGAGCTACCAGGCGCCCTCGGCTCGCCAGAAAACCCCTTTACCCCCCGTGGGATACTGAACGACATCCACCCGTACCCCGAGGAGAACGGCTCCCCATCTCATGGCTCCGGTCACGTCCCTCACCGCCACCGTCCACCAGCGCCTCGCGACCGCCCTCTCGGCCACCCTGCCGGAGGCCCCCGCGGACCCGCTGCTGCGACGCAGCGACCGGGCGGACTTCCAGGCCAACGGCATCCTCGCCCTGGCGAAGAAGGCCAAGGCGAACCCTCGGGAGCTGGCCACGCAGGTCGTCGCGAAGGTCGAGTCGGGGGTGACCAGCGACCTGATCAAGGAGATCGAGGTCTCGGGCCCCGGCTTCCTCAACATCACCCTCACCGACGCGGCGATCACCCGTAACCTCGCGGAGCGCTACGCGGACGAGGTCCGGCTCGGCGTGCCGCTCGCGGAGCGCCCCGGTACGACGGTCATCGACTACGCCCAGCCGAACGTGGCGAAGGAGATGCACGTCGGCCACCTCCGTTCCGCGGTGATCGGTGACGCGGTCGTCCAGATCCTCGAGTTCACCGGCGAGAACGTGGTCCGCAGGCACCACATCGGCGACTGGGGCACCCAGTTCGGCATGCTGATCCAGTACCTGCTGGAGCACCCGCACGAGCTGGACCACAAGGCGGACGGCGAGGACACGGCGGTCTCCGGCGAGGAGGCCATGTCGAACCTGAACCGCCTGTACAAGGCGTCGCGGGCGCTGTTCGACTCCGACGAGGAGTTCAAGACGCGGGCCCGGCGCCGGGTGGTCGACCTCCAGGCGGGCGAGCCGGAGACGCTCGCGCTGTGGCAGCGGTTCGTGGACGAGTCGAAGATCTACTTCTACTCCGTGTTCGAGAAGCTGGACATGGAGATCCGGGACCCGGACATCGTCGGCGAGTCCGGCTACAACGACATGCTGGACGAGACGTGCCGGCTGCTGGAGGAGTCGGGGGTGGCGGTCCGCTCCGAGGGCGCGCTCTGTGTCTTCTTCGACGACATCAAGGGCCCGGAGGGCAACCCGGTCCCGCTGATCGTGCAGAAGTCGGACGGCGGCTACGGCTACGCGGCGACCGACCTGTCCGCGATCCGCGACCGGGTCTTCAGCCAGAAGGCGAACACGCTGCTCTACGTCGTGGACGCCCGGCAGTCACTGCACTTCAAGATGGTCTTCGAGACGGCGCGCCGGGCGGGCTGGCTGAACGACGACGTGAAGGCGCACCAGCTGGCGTTCGGCACGGTCCTCGGCAAGGACGGCAAGCCGTTCAAGACCCGTGAGGGCGAGACGGTCCGGCTGGAGGACCTCCTCGACGAGGCGGTGCAGCGGGCGACGGCCGTGGTCCGGGAGAAGGCCGAGAAGGTGGGCCTGACCGAGCAGGAGATCGTCGAGAACGGGCGGTACGTGGGCATCGGCGCGGTGAAGTACGCCGACCTGTCGACGTCCGCCGTACGGGACTACAAGTTCGACCTGGACCAGATGGTGTCGCTGAACGGCGACACGTCGGTGTACCTCCAGTACGCGTACGCCCGTATCCAGTCGATCCTGCGGAAGGCGGGCGAGACCCGTCCGGCCGCCCACCCGGAGCTGGAGCTGGCCCCGGCGGAGCGGGCGCTGGGTCTGCACCTGGACCAGTTCGGCGAGACGCTCGCGGAGGTCGCGGAGGGGTACGAGCCGCACAAGCTGGCCGCTTACCTGTTCAAGCTGGCGACGCTGCTGACGACGTTCTACGACCAGTGCCACGTGCTGTCCCCGGACAACGCGCCCGAGGTCGTGGAGAACCGTCTGTTCCTGATCGACCTGACGGCCCGCACCCTCCACCGCGGCATGGCCCTGCTCGGCATCCGGACCCCCGAGCGCCTCTGACCGACCCGACCGACCGTTGCCGTCGCGCGGGGACACCCCCACGTCGTGTCCCCGCGCGGCGGTGTCTCAGCGCTTGCCGACCCAGGCGTTGAACTTCACGTTCACCGTGGAGGTGGTCTGCGGCAGGGCGAGCGTGGTGGTGCCGGCGGAGCCGTACAGCGGCTTGGCCTGCCACGCGGTGGTGGCCTGGATGTTGCGGCCGCTGACCTTGACGGCGTCCTTCTGCGGCGCGGTGATCGCGAAGGCCCCGTTGAGGTTGGTGACGGAGCGCTGGTACTTCGGCGACTTCACGGCGGTGCCGTAGTCGTAGGACAGCACGGTCCTCTGGGTGATGACCGTGATGCCGTAGATCCGCTCGCTGGCGGTGAAGGTCAGCGTGATGTGCGCTCCGCCCGGCGCGGCCTTGCGGACGCCCTTGACGTCGGCCACGAAGCGGACGTCCTTGTTGTAGGCCTGCTCGTTGTGACCGCCGCGGTTGATGTAGCCGCCGGCCCGGACCTTGTACGCCTCCTGGACCTTCCTGTTCTGGAGGTAGTCGACGAACTTCTGCTGCTTGGCCTTGGGGAGCTTGTCGAACGCCTTGAGCACCTTGATGGAGGCGGCGCCCTCGTCGTTGTTCTTCAGCCAGTCGCGGTACTTGGCGACGGTGAGCTTGCTCGCCTTGGCCTGCGGCGCGGCGACGGCCGTGCCCTGGGCGGCGACACCGGTGAACAGCAGGGCGCCGGCGGTGGCGGCGAGGACTCCGGCGCGGGTGGCGGGGGCGAAGGTACGCATGGGTGAAGGGGGCCTTTCGAGACGGTGGTGAAGGTTCAACCACCCTAAATTCCCCGCGAGTTGGCCGAAATCGTCTCTTGGGGCATTGCCCTTTGGGGCACGGCGCGCCGGCGGCCCGTGAGGCGGCGGGGCCCTTCCCGGGCGCCCGGAGGGCCCGTTGTCGGTGCCCGGCCCTACAGTCGCGGCATGGCGACACTTCCCAACCCGCTGCCCGGCCTCGCGGCGGACCCGACCGGCCGCTCCCTCGGGCTGGAACGGCCCCTTCCGCCCGGCCGGTCGATCGACACGACGAACGAGGGGCCGTGGCACGAGCCGCTGCTGTGGTACGCGGACGAGCCGGCCGAGCCCGGCGCCTGGACGGCCGCGCAGCCCGCCCGGCGCACGGCCGGTCTCCTCCCGGTGCTGCTGGACGTCGGGGACGGCCGGGGCGGCCCGGAGGAGTGGGAACTGATGCCGGGCGAGATGTCGTACCCCGGCGACCACGACCCCGAGGAGGTCCTGGCGGACCTCTGGGACACCGTCGCGCCGACCGGTGACACGGCCGGGGACGCGGCGGGCGCCGAGGACTGGCCGGGGCTCACGGAGACCGCCGGCCCGGACGACGGCGGCCCCGACCCGGACGCTCTCGCCGCCGAGGTCGCCGACGCGCTCCTGGCCGGCCGTACGCGGCTCAAGGAACCCCGCCTCGCGCTGGTCCCGGCCCGCCGCAGCGCCGACATCCCGGCGGCCATCGGCTGGGGCGGCCCGCTGAACCACGAGAGCGACGTGGCCCGTCTGTGCGCGGTCCTGCGCTCCTGGGAGGACCGCTTCGGCATACGCGTCGTCGCCCTCGGCTTCGACCACCTCACCGTCTCGGTGGCCACCCCGCCCACGACCGAGACGGAGGCCGGTCACCTCGCCGCCGAACACGTCGCCTTCTGCCCCGACACGATTCGGCAGACCCCGCCCGACAGGTACGCGCAGACGCTGCTCGGAGCCGACACGTGGACGTTCTGGTGGGACTGAGCCCCCGTCCCCGCGGGTGAGTGGGGGCTGATCGCGCCCACGCGGCGGAGCCGCAGATGTCACCGCCCCGCGCCCCTGAAAGCACGGGGCGCGGCCCCGGCTTTCCAGGGGCGCGGGGAACTGCGCGAGAAACCACGACGCACCCGCACCCGCCAACGAACCGCACGCCCCCGAGCTGCTAGGCGCCCGCGCCCAACCCCTCCCCCAACCTGCGCAACCCTTCCCGAATCTCCCCCGGCGCCTGCGTCACAAAGCACAACCGCATCGTCGAGCGATCAGCGACCCCCGCGTAGAACGGCGCCCCCGGCACGTACGCCACGTCATGCTCGACCACCCGCGGAAGCAGCGCCGTCGTGTCGTACCCCGCGGGCAGCCGCGCCCAGAGGAACATGCCGCCCTCGGGACGGTTCCAGACGGAGCCCTCCGGCAGGGCCCCCGCCAGCCCGGACAGCATCGCGTCACGGCGCTCGCGGTACACCGCCGCGACGCGGCCCACATGGGCGTCGAGGTCCCGGTCGGCCAGATACCGCGCCGCGGCGAGCTGGTTGACGGTCGAGGTGTGCAGATCGGCCGCCTGCTTGGCGACCGCACAGGCCCGCCGCAGCGCGGCCGGCGCCCGCAGCCAGCCCAGCCGCATGCCGGGCGCCATCACCTTGGAGAAGGAGCCCAACAGCACCGTACGGTCCTCGGCGCCCGGGTAGGACGCGATCCACGGCACCCGCTCCCCCTCGAAGCGGAGTTCGCCGTACGGGTCGTCCTCGACGATCCACAGCCCGAGCCGCGCGGCGACGGAGGCGACGGCCGCGCGCCGCTCGGCCGGCAGGGTGCGCCCGGTGGGGTTCTGGAACGTGGGCACGGTGTAGAAGAGCTTGGGCCGGGTCCGCGTCACCAGTGCGGCCAGCGCGTCGGGGTCGACGCCGTCCGCGTCACCGGGCACGGCCAGCACCCGGGCCCCCGCGAGCCGGAACGCCTGGAGCGCGGCCAGATAGCAGGGGTCCTCGACGAGGACGACGTCGCCCGGTTCGAGGAGCGCGGTGGCGAGCAGCGACAGCGCCTGCTGCGACCCGGTGGTGACGAGCACCCCGTCGGCGTCGGTGGGCAGCCCCCGGGCGCCGTACCGGGCGGCGAGCGCCTCGCGGAGCACCGGCTCGCCCTCGGTCGTCGCGTACTGCAACGCGCGTCCGGCCGACCCGGTGAGCACGTCCCGGAAGGCCGCAGCCACCCCCTCGGTGTCGAACAGCTCCGGGGCGGGCAGACCGCCCGCGAAGTTGACGACTTCGGGCCGTGAGGTGACGGCGAGGATGTCCCGTACGGGGGAACCCCCGACGGTGGTGACGCGCTCGGCGAGAGCCGGCACGGGCGCCGCGGCGGCCCCGTCGAACCCGGCGCGCACTTCGCCCGCAACGATCGAACCCCCGACAAATCCCACGTCGTTCATGGCCCGCGCAGCGTCCACAGCATCCACCCCACACCCGTAGTGGCATATTCAGGGCGGTTCGGCCCCGCCCGTGCCCTCACTCTAGAGAGATGCATGCCCCTTACATCCTCTGGTTTCGCGATGCGGACACGGTCCCGTACCCCCTAGGCTGCGCGCATGCTGCCCAGCGTGGACACGAACGACGAACTGGAAGAAGTCGTCGGTGACGAGGCCCTGCTGCGACCGGCCGCCCAGGATCTCTGTGCTCAACTCGGTCTCGCAGGCGCGCGAATCGTGCGTTTCCCCGAGGGCTCGTTGCCGGTGTACGCGGTCGGTGACGCCCTCGTCCTGAAGCTCTATCCGGGCTTCGAAGCGTCGGAAGCCGTGCGGGAGGCCCGGCTGTTGTCCCATCTGTGGGGGCGACTGCCGATCCCCACGCCCCGGTTGCAGTCCGCCGACCAGTACAAGAACGGCTGGCGCTTCGTTCTGATGTCCCGGCTGCCCGGCGAGGACCTCAACGAGGCCTGGCCGCGTATCCCGAGGGCGGACCAGGAGCGGATCGTCGCGGAGACCGCCGAGTGCCTGGCCGCCCTGCACGCCCTGGATCCGGGCCCGGTGGCCTCCGTCGTCGGACCGCCCGACTGGTCGCGGTTCCTGGCCGGTCAGCGGGCGGCCGCGGTCGAGCAGCAGGCCGGCGGTGGCCTGCCCGAACCATGGCTGGAACAGATCCCCGACTTCCTGCGCTCGGTGCCGCTCACCGCCCCCGCCCGGCCGGTGCTGCTCCACACGGAGCTGATGCGCGAGCACCTCACGGTCGACCCGCACGACGACTGGCGCCTGACCGGCCTGTTCGACTTCGAGCCCGCCATGATCGGCGCGCCGGCGTACGACTTCGTCAGCGTCGGCCTGTTCCTGACCGCCGCCGACCCCGCGCTCCTGAAACTCTTCTACGACGCGTACGGCCGGCCCCCGTTCGACCCCCGGGAACTGATGGCGTACACCCTCCTGCACGTCTACAGCGACCTGAACTGGTATCTGCGCAGGCTCCCGGCCCCGCCCCGCAAGGACCTGGACGCCCTGGCGGAGACATGGTTCGGCACGGGAGGCTGAGCTGAACGCAGACGGGGCGGCCGGCCACCGCCCCCTCTTGAAGGAGGCGGGCGGTCGCTAGCCCTTCCTGCCGGTGGCCGCGTACACGTTGATGTCCGCGTCGGTCACGTCGTTGATGTCCCGGTAGCGGACCTTGTCGATGTCGTCCAGCGCGGCCAGCGTGTGCGGCTCCATCTCGGGAGGCAGTGGCGCGCCGCCCTCGAACCGCCAGTGGTGGACGGGAACGACGCCCGGCTCGTCCACGGCGAGCCCGCTCTGCTCGAAGAACCGCGCCACCTCGTCGCGGGAGCGCAGCACGAAGGTGAACCCGCGCTTGGTGTACGTGTCCCGCACCGCGCGGATCTTCGACGGGTTGAGGTCCTCCGTGAGGTGGGTGAGGACGAGCCGGCTCCCGGCGGGCAGCGCGTCGACCAGTTCGCGTACGACGGGGTAGGCGACCTCGTCCTCGACGAAGTGCAGCAGCGCCACCAGGCACAGCGCGATCGGCTCGTCGAAGTCGAGCGTCCTGGCGGCCTCTTCGAGGATGCGGGCCGGTTCCCGGAAGTCGGCGTCGATGTAGTCGGTGGCGCCCTCGGGTCCGCTGGTGAGGAGCGCGCGGGCGTGCGCGAGGACCACGGGGTCGTTGTCGACGTACACGACCCGGGTGCCGGGGGTGATGTCCTGGGCGATCTGGTGGACGTTCTCGGCGGTCGGCAGCCCGGTGCCGATGTCGAGGAACTGCCGGACGCCCTCGTCCTTGGTGAGCGTGGTCACGGCCCGGCGCAGGAAGTCCCGGTTGTGCCGGACGTCGAGGTAGCCGCGCGGGTTGGCCGCGAGCGCCGCGCCGGCCGCCTCGCGGTCCACGGGGTAGTTGTCCTTGCCGCCGAGGAAGACGTCGTAGACGCGTGCCGGGTGCGCCTTGGTGGTGTCGATCCTCCTCCGCAGGTCGGCGGGGTCCTGGCTGAGCGCGTCTCCGGCCATGAAGCCTCTCCTGAGGGGTCGTCATTGAACGCACAACAACCTAGTCCCTCAAGGGAGTTCGCACGCTGGATTCCGGACGCCCGCCCCGCCCCGGCCGGGGAGCGGGGTCGGCTATGTGGTGGGCCGCAGGAAATCGACAACGGCCTCCTTCTCCATGTCGATACCCTGCTCGATCTGAGGCGGGACAGGTTCGAACGCATCCACCTGGATGGAGCGCGAGCCGGGGCCACGGCTCCAGGTGGCGATGGCCAGGCCGTCGGCGATGACGGTGGGGCGGATGAGGCCGCCTCCTGGCCGGACGCGGGCTTGGTGGAGAGCGGGGACGGACACCTCGCGGGTGCGGTAGCCCACCAGGTAGTTGTCGTAGGCGGGCAGCATGCGAACGTCCGGGGTGTCAGACGAGCGCGGGAGTTCTTTCACCAGCCCGGCGAGCATGGTCCATGCGCCGTACTCGGTGATCACGCCGGATTCCGCCAGCATTTTCCAGGCCCTGCGGGCCCAGGTGATCGGCAGTCCGGACCAGGCGGCGAAGTCCTCCGAGGTGGCGGGGGCGTGCGCGGCCAGGTACCGGCGGGCCAGCTCGGCGAGAGCATCGTCGCCCTCCCACCGGAAGCGCCCGGTGGAGGGCAGCCAGTCGTCGAGCAGCACATACGTGGCCTCACCGGCGCGCCGCGGACCATGGCAGAGGATGCCGGTGAGTGCCGCGTGGCGGATCAGGTAGAACGGCGCCTGCCCGTCCGGCGGAATACCGAGGGTGGTAAGGCGCTCGGTCAGCTGGGCCCGGGTGAGTGGGCCGTGCGCGGCAAGAGCGCGCCGGATGAGACGGTCGGCACGCTGGCGCAGGTCATCGCCCAGGCTCAGCTGCTGGTAGCGGCGGCTGGTTGCGGCAAGGATCCGCGGGGACAGCAACTGCGACAGCCAGCGGGCGTCGTCGCTGGGGATGGTGTGCAGGGTGCCGCGCATGTACCAGTTGCGAACGATGCTCCGCTCTTTCTCGTATGCCGTGCGGATGGCCTGGGCGATGATGTCCCGGCCGCGTACCCGGATGCCCAGGTCGGCGGCCGTGGCGTCCTGGGCCTGGATGGCGAAGACCCGTCGGACGACCGCCTCGGCAGAGGCCTCGCATGCTCTGCCGGCCAGGGCCTGAGCGTGGGCCCGCAGCCTGCGGATGCTCTCGTGGTCGGACATCGGGCTGTGCCTCTCGGCCGGCGCGGTCAGGAGACGGCCTTGTCGAGGACGCGGGCGAGTTCGGCGGGCGCGGACAGCATCGGCCAGTGCCCGGTGGGCAGGTCGAAGCGTCGCCACGGCGGCTGGTTCAGGTAGGCCAGCATCGGCACCCCGGCATCCAGCAGCCCCGTGAAGTCACGGCAGGCGATCAGGACACGGTCCACACCGGGACCGGGCTCGGCTGGGCCGGCGAGACGCTGGGTGAAAGTGCCGAACGGCTGAGGGGTGGCACGCGTGCGCAGCGCGTTCCGATGGCCCTCATCGAGCCCGTCGAGGCTGCTGGACAAGGACAGGACCTCAAAGGGCGGCATCGGTAGCCGCCACCCGTCGCCAAAAGCGTCGACCTGCTGGCGCAGCTCGTCCGCTGCCTGCGGTGGCATGAGGTCGAGCATGCGCATGCCTGCGGCGAACGGGGCGCTGTCCACGTAGATCACGCGCCCCAGGCGGTCGCCGAGACGTCCGGCTGCCCCGGTCACCGGGGCAGCCGCGTAGCTGTGGGCGACCAGCGTGACGTCGCGCAGATCGTTCCGCTCGACGAATCCCGTGATGTCCGCGAGGTGCGTGTCCAGGTCCGTCCGGGGTCCGCCCTGGTCCGCGTGCTCGGCCAGGCCGGTCAGGGTCAGCGGCAGCGCCGTGTGGCCGCGCTCCCGCAGAGCACGGGCGGTGTCTTCCCAGGCCCACGCCCCGAGCCAGGCGCCGGGAACGAGTACGAAGGTGGCCATGTGATCTCCCAGAAGTAGGTGCTGCGGGGAGCGTAAAGTCGATACAGGACAGAATCCGCCCTGAAATGCAGAGTGATCCATGTCGCATCCCCTGACCCGTGTGCTGACCCTGCTGGAGCTCCTCCAGTCCAACGCCCGGCTCACCGGGATGGAGCTGGCCGAACGCCTGGACACCGACGTCCGCACCGTGCGCCGCTACACGGCCCACCTACGCGACTTGGGCATCCCTGTGGAGGCCGAACGTGGCCGCTACGGTGGCTACCGACTGGCCCGCGGCTACCGCATGCCGCCTCTGGTCCTCACCAACGACGAGGCCCTCGCCGTCGTCCTCGGCCTGCTCGCGGCAGAACGTCTGGGCATGGGCACCGCCGCGCCGGCCAGTGCCGGTGCCCTGGCCAAGATCGAGCGAGTGCTGCCGCACGCCCTGCGCGAACCGCTCGCCGCCATGCGGGAGACCCTGTCGTTCACCGCGAACGCCGTGATCGGTCAGGCACCCGGAACCGGCGTCCTACTGGCACTGGCCCAGGCCTCCCGCGCCCGCACGACCGTCGGTATCAGCCACCGGTCCTGGCGCCAGGAACACACCGAACGCGACATCGACCCCTACGGTGTGGTCTTCCACACCGGCCGCTGGTACGTCGTCGGCCACGACCACCTCCGTGACAGCTTGCGTACCTTCCGCATCGACCGCATCACCTCCGTCACCTCCCGGGCCGACGGTTTCACCGCACCCGACGGCTTCGACCCCGTGGCCCACCTGACCTCGACCCTCGCTCAGGGGCCCTACCGCTGGCAGGTCGAGGTGACGATCCATGGCCCCCTCGATGAGGTCGCTCGCCGGATGCCTCGCTCAGCGGTGACCCTCACCGCCCGGCCCAGCGGCGTTCTCCTGCACACACGGGCGGAGCGGCTGGACGGCATGGCCCACATGCTCGCCTCCCTGGAGTGGCCCTTCACCATCCACCATCCCGACGAACTGCGGCAGGCACTCAAGGATCTGGCCGCCCGGCTCACCGCGGCCGCCCAGCGGAAACCGGAAGAACCACCGCAGTAGATGCCGGATTCACCGCGCCGGAGCCCCTGCCGTGATCATCACGACCTGCGGCAGGGCAATCCGGCCGCCGGGGTCCGGCACCGCCCAGCTCCTGCCCCACCTCATCGCCCGCCGCACCCGCGGCCCGCTGTCGCTGTTCCTCACCGACCGCAAGGCGCCGGCCGGAACACCGACGCTCGACGTGTGTCCGGAGACCGGCCGGTCCCCGTGGGCCCCACCGGCTCAGCCCTCCCCGCCGAGCGTCGTGCCCTCCTTCACCCAGTGCTTCCCGTTCAGCGGGAACTCGTAGGCCGGGCGCCCGTTGTTGCCGCTCGTGCGGAACGGCCGGCCGTCGTTGTTCACCGTCAGCGTGCCGCTGCGGGAACCCGACGACCACTTGACCTCCAGGTACCAGCTGACGTCGTACACCGAGGCGTCGGCCTTGATGAAGTACACCTCCGGGTCGGACTCGCTGACGGAGTACGGGAAGTCCTTGCTCCCCGCCTCGGGCTTGACGAGGGGCCGCGCGGCGTCGAGGGCGACCGTGAAGGACCGGGCCGGCACACCGGCCCCGCACCCGACACCGGGAAACCCCATGACGTAGTCGTTCCAGGGCAGGGGCTGCCGCTTGGCGACCGTGCGGACCCCGACGCTGTTCACGACGACCGTCTCCTTGCCGGTGCCCTGGACGGTGAGCCTCAGGTACTGCCCGCCGGACGAGACCGCCCCCATCCGCGCCACCCAGGACGCCGCGTCCTGCTCCCACGGCGGCTCGGCGACGTCCTTGGGCGGCCGGTTCACCAGATACCGCTGGTCGCACGGGCTCTCCCAGAGGTACGGCTCCACCTTCACGGACAACGGCGGGTCGAGGGACGCGGAGTCACCGCCGCCCGCCCCGGAACCCGTCGGGGTGGCCGCACCGGCGGACGCGGGCGCCCCCTTCCCATCGCCCTTCGCCCCCTTGCCGTCCTTCGCGCCCTTCCCGTCCTCCTCGCTCCCGGAGGGCGAGGGCGAGGGCGAGGCGTCGGACGAGGACGGGGAAGCCTCCTGCGGCCCCGCCGCGTCCCCGGCGGCCACGTCGTCGAGGGAACGGCGACCGCCGTCGCCCCCGGACTCGTCCGACGGCAGACTCACCGCCAGCGTGACGGCACCGACCAGGGCGGCGACGGCCACACCCGCGACGAGAGCGACCCGGGCCCGCCGACGCGGCCGGGGAGCCGTACGGAACGACAGGGCCCCCGGGCCGCCCTCGACGACGTCGCCCCCGGACATCGCGGCCCCGTCGGGCACGGCCTCCGCCGGCCCCGGCTCCTCACGCGCACCGACGGCGGCGTCGCCCGCGCCCTCCCCCGGAGCCGCACCCGCCACCGGAGCCGACGGCTCGTGCGCGCCCCCGCCCCCGTCCGAGGCCGCCGCGACCGCGACCTCCCCGCCGGCCGCGCGGAGGTCGCCCCCCTTGCGTCCGCGCGTCGCGTCCGCGAGCACCCACTTGCGGTGCAGCTCGACCAGTTCCGCGGGCGTGGCCTTGCAGAGGCGGGCCAGCCGCTCCACGGGCGCGTAGTCCGTCGGTACGGCGTCCCCGTTGCAGTACCGGTGCAGGGTCGACGTACTCATGTGGAGCCGCTTGGCGAGCACCCCGTAGCTCAGCCCGGAGCGCTCCTTCAACTCCCGCAGTCGTTCCGCGAAATCAGCCGCCATGCCGTTCCCGGCACCGCTCCCCGACACGTTCTCTCCGTCCCCTCACATCACCGGCGTCCCGTCCCGCGTTCCAGGGAAGGGACGTTCGCCCAGGTCACAGGCGTTGCGAGCATTCCAGCGTCCCTGATCGCCCGCCGGAGGTGGCGGCCGGGACGGATCACCCCGCAAGCTCTGGTCATCCAAACACGCCGCTCCCGAAAGTCCGGTCGAGCGGCGCGCGTTCGACCACTTGTTCTCAGCCTTCTCCACCGGCTTTGTCCGAAAGGGACTCCGTCATGCGTACGTACCGCACCGCCCGCACCGTCCGCCCCTCCCGTCTGCTCGTCGCGGCCGGAGCGGCCCTCGCGGCGCTCTCCCTCACCGCGTGCGGCGACGGTACGGGCATGAAGGACGAGGGCGCCGCGCACGCCTCGGTGTCGGTCGCGGAGAACTCCCGGCGCACGGACGCGGGCAGGGGCACGGACACCGGCACGGGCGGCAACCAGACGTCCCCGAACGGGCAGACGGGCGCCGAGACCTCGGCGGCCGGGGGGCAGCAGGGCGGGAGCGCGGGCCAGGGCAAGGGCACCGTGGGTCAGGCGTCGAAGAAGGGCGGGAACTCGCTCGCCGCCGCGGACCGGGTCACCTGCAACGGGGCGAACACCGCCGTGACCATGAAGCCGGTCGCCCGTCCCCTCAACCACATGCTCATCACGGTCAAGAACACCGGCACGAAGGTCTGCGACCTGTACTACTACCCGACCGTCCGCTTCGACCAGGTCCAGTGGGCCCCGCGGGTCATCGAGGAGTCGCAGCCGCAGGCCGTGGTGACCCTCGCCCCCGGCGAGTCCGGCTACGCGGGCGTCCTGCTCTCCGCCGCCGACGGCAGCGGGGAGAACGGCACCACGGCCAAGAAGGCCACCATCCGCTTCCAGGGCTCGAAGCCCGGCAGCAACGGCGGCGCCGTCGCGTCCCCGTCCCTCCCCGCCAAGGGCGTCTACTACGACAGCACCCTGGCCGTCACGTACTGGCAGTCGACGATCGACGACGCCCTGGAGTACTGAACGGACGATGTACGGACCGGACGATGTACTGACCGGACGATGCAGTGACCGAACGATGCAGTGACCGACCACCCCATGACGGGGGCGGCCCCGGCCGACGCACACCGCGTCGCCCGGGGCCGCCCCCGTACGGGGATACCGCCGCTCAGCGCACCATCCGCGCGGCCTCGACCGCCCAGTAGGTGAGGATGTTCTGCGCGCCGGCCCGCTTGATACCGGTCAGCGTCTCCAGGATGGCCCGCTCCCGGTCGATCCAGCCCTTCTCCGCGGCGGCCTCGACCATCGAGTACTCCCCGGAGATCTGGTACGCGGCGACCGGCACGTCCACGGCGTCCGCGACCTTCGCGACGATGTCGAGGTAGGGGCCGGCCGGCTT
Source organism: Streptomyces sp. MA5143a (assembly GCF_900290235.1). Classification (GTDB taxonomy): domain Bacteria; phylum Actinomycetota; class Actinomycetes; order Streptomycetales; family Streptomycetaceae; genus Streptomyces. The sequence continues at coordinate 29,283 of NZ_OLMK01000122.1, read as the reverse complement.
CACCATCACCATGTCGGCGCCCTCCTCCAGGTCGAGGGCCAACTCCCGCAGCGACTCCCGGACGTTGGCGGGGTCCTGCTGGTAGGTCTTGCGGTCCCCCTTGAGCGAGGAGGCGACGGCCTCGCGGAAGGGCCCGTAGAACGCGGACGCGTACTTGGCCGTGTAGGCGAGGATCGCCACGTCCTCCCGCCCGATCTGGTCGAGCGCGTCCCGGACGACACCGATCTGGCCGTCCATCATGCCGCTGGGCCCGACGACGTGCGCACCGGCGTCGGCCTGCACCTGCGCCATCTCGGCGTACCGCTCCAGCGTGGCGTCGTTGTCGACGCGGCCCTCGGCGTCCAGCACACCGCAGTGCCCGTGGTCCGTGGTCTCGTCGAGGCACAGGTCCGACATCACCAGCAGTTCGTCGCCGACCTCGGCCCGTACGTCGCGGAGCGCGACCTGGAGGATCCCGTCCGGGTCCGTGCCCGGCGTGCCCAGGGCGTCCTTCTTGGCGTCCTCCGGCACCCCGAACAGCATGATCCCGGAGACCCCGGCCTCGACGGCCTCCGCGGCGGCCTTCTTCAGACTGTCGCGCGTGTGCTGCACGACCCCCGGCATCGCGGCGATCGGCACCGGCTCGGCGACCCCTTCCCGGACGAACGCGGGAAGGATGAAGTCCGCCGGGTGCAACCGCGTCTCGGCGACCATCCGGCGCATCACGGGGGAGGTGCGCAGCCGCCGCGGCCGCGTACCGGGAAAGGATCCGTACGTCGACATACCCCTACGCTACGCCCGCCCCGGCACCCCCTTTACCGACGTACCGTCGGCGGCGCCGCTCCCCCGCACCGTAACGATCCGCTCCCCCGCGCGGTGACGATCGCGTCATTCGTCTCACCGGGCGTGTCCACGCGTGCGTAACCTGCGAGGAGGGCAGTGCGCGCCGGTACTCAGGTCAAGGGGGATGACGTTGGGTCGTACGGGGGAGCGTGACCTCGCGTGTGAGAACACGGCGGAGGCCGCGGACGAGCGACGCCGTCTGTCCACCCTCGACCTCGTCGGCCTGGCCGCCGGGGGTGTGGTGGGCTCCGGATGGCTGCTGGCGGCGGGGCCCGCCTTCTGGGGGCTCGGCGCGGACGCCATATGGGGATGGGTGGCCGGTGGGGCGCTGATGCTGCTGATCGCCGCCGTGATGGTCGAACTGGGCATCGCCGTGCCCAAGACGGGCGGGCTGATCTTCCTGCCGCTCCAGGCCGCCGGGCCGCTCGTGGCCACGGTCGTGGCCGCCGGCCTGTGGATCGTCTACGCGGCGAACCCGGCGAGCGAGGCGGCGGCCATGGTCCGCGGGCTGGCGTACAAGTACCCGTGGCTGCTGGAGAACGGGGACCGGCTGGCGGAGGCCGGCGGGCTCGGCGGGAGCGTGGCCCGGCCCTACGACCTGTCGAACAGCGGTCTGCTGTGCGCGGTGGCGTTCCTGGCGCTGATCATGGCCGTCAACCTGCTGCCGCAGCGCCGGCTGATCCGGCTGAACCTCGTCGTCACCGTGGTGAAGGTCCTGATCCCGGTGCTGATCGTCGTCTGCCTGTGGCGCTACACGCTCGACACCGCGCACAGCTGTGTACCGAAGGACGTCTGGTACCTCAGCGGACAGGAGCACACCAAGGCGGCCCTCCAGGAAAGGGCCGGGCACCCGAAGCCGCAGGACTTCCTCTACATGGTGCTGGGCGGCAGCATCATCTACGCCTACATCGGCTTCCAGGCCCCGCTGGACTTCGCGGGCAACGTCAAACGGCGCGGCAGGGGCGAGGCCGCCCGGCTGCGGTGGGCGGTGTACGGCACGCTCGTCGGCGCGTTCCTGCTGTACACGGCGCTCCAGTGGATCTTCGGTCGGCTCTGCGGCGAGCTGACCGGCAACATGCTGGCGTCCCCGTACGCCCAGTTCGCCACGGCCCTGGGCGGGATGTGGCTGGTCTGGCTGATCCGGCTGAACGCCGTGCTGTCCCCCATGGGGTCCGGGATCGTCTTCACCCACGCCCTGACCCGCGAGGTCGCCGCCCTCAGCCGCGCCCATCTCACCCACCGGGGGCTACAGACCGCCCGGCGGGCGTCGTTCCGGTTCCGGGGCGCCGAGATCGACGCGTTCTGGATGATCCTGCTGGTCAACTTCACCATCGGCCTGGTGATGCTGCTGCTGGTCAAGGGCAGCTGGGAGGATCTGGTCGCCCTCAACAGCGTGCCGGCGCTGGTGGTGTACGCCATGCCGGGTGTCGTCCTGGTGGCGTTGAAACCGCCGGGGTTCCCGGGCGCGCGTCGGGTACTGCACCTGGTGCTGTCCGCGACCGCGTTCGTCGCGATCGCCGTGGTGATCCACGAGGCCGGGTGGGGCAAGGTGTGGCGGGGCATGGCCGCGGTGGCGGTGGGCTCGGCCCTGCTGCTCGGCCTGCCCCTGCTGGCCCGGCTCGATCTGCCCTTCCTGGGGCGCCTGTTGCGCCGCTACGACGCCCGGGACCATGTCTCCCGCTTCGCGCGCCCCGACGATCCCGCCGTTCGGCCGGTGCTGCTCTTCCTCACCCATCTGGCGGTGCTCGTGCTGTGCACCGGCCTGCGGGACGCCCTGGACGAGCACTTCCCCGACGTGGGCCTGGTGACCCTGCCCGTCGCCGCCCTCTCCGCGGCCGTCCTCTTCCCCCTGCTGGTCACGGCCTGCCGACGCTACATGGCCGCCGTGCCGCCGACCCTGCCCGGCCCCCGCCGGGAGGCGGAGCCGGAGCCGAGGGCGGCGGTCACCGCAGGGACTTGATGACCCACTCCGCCGCCTCGCGCCGCCCGGCGTCCCGCAGCGCGGTCACCGCGTCGTCGCGGTGACCGACGTCGGACCAGCGGCCCACGGTGGCGCGCAGCAGCAGTTCCGCGTCCGGCAGCGGCAGCGCGAGCACCCCGCCGACGACCTCGACCACATCGGCCGGGGTCACCAACTGCTCGTTCTCCAACAGTCGTTCGAGCAGGGTCCAGGCCACCTTGTGCAGCCCGGCTCGGTGCAGCCGGCCCGCGACATCGGCGACCAGCGCGGCATCGACCGTCAACGCGTGGGAGGGGTCGGACAGTTCACGGCACGCGGCGCGTACGGCGACGGAGTACCGGGCGTCATGCAGCGCGCGCAGGCAGTCCACGAACCGGTCACGGTTCGCGTCCGGCCGCATCACGGCCATGGCGAGCCGGCGCCCCACCGTGTCGGCGGCGCGCGTCCGGTCGCGGCTGCGCACGACCCGGCCCAGCAGGGTCACCAGGTCGGCACCGGAACGCCCCTCCACATGCACGGCGGCCGCGTGCCCCAGCATCTGGGAGCACTGTGGGTCGGCGTCCTCCACCCGCAGCCACTCGTCCAACTGCCGCAACTCGTTCAGGGTGCGGGGCACGGCCCCCGAACCGTCGGCTTCCGCCCCCGACCCGTAGGGGCCCCTCCCCGATCCGTCGACGGCCACCCCGGCCCTCTCGACACCCGCGCGGGGCCCCTCGGCGGCCACCCCGGAGCCGTTGATGCCCGCCCGAGACCTCTGGACGACCACCCTGGCCCCCTCGGCACCCGCCCCGGAGCCCCCGGCGGCCACCCCGGACCCCTCGGCGGCCACCCCGGACCTCTCGGCGGCCACCCCGGAGCCGTTAACACCCGCCCCGGAGCCGTTGACGCCCGCCCCGGAGCCGTAGGGGCCCGCCCCGGCACCCGCCACGATGTCCGTCAGCAGGTCACGGGTCGTGCGGGTCAGGGCCGGCTCCTTGTGCCAGAACGTCACCAGCACGGCCAGCTCCTGCACGTTCTTGTGCCCGGCCGCGTACCGCCGCACCAGGGCGCACTTGGCGGGGGACGCCGTGTCGCCCCTGGCGAGCAGCGCGCAGAGCTTCACCACGTGCCGGGGCTGCGCGGTGCGGCCGATGTGCTCGGCGAGGGCGTCGTGTCCGGCGCCGCGCCGGGCGATGAGCCGCGCCACCAGCTCCCTCGTGCGCTCCACCTCCGTGGCGTCCGAGGCGTTCAGCCGTTCCTCGACCCAGCGTTCCAGGACCCGCCCGGCGGGGCTGAGGTGCTGGAAGGCGCCCGCGAGGTCGGCCATCTCCTCGCCCTCCTCGCCCGCCCCACCCGGCCCCGCCGCACCCGGCGGGCTGTCGGCGATCGCCCGCAGGGTCAGCCCGAGCAGCCGGTCGGCCTCCCGGTGGCAGCCCTCGTCGCGCAGCGCGGTGTGCAACAGCGCCTTGTCGAGGTTGGTGCGCCCGGAACCGGGGCTCGCGAACACCTGCACGGTCCGCTTGGCCAGCGTCGGCTCCCGCTGCTCCAGGACCCGTACGAACACCGCCACGTCGAACGCGGTGCGCTGGCAGGCCACGTCGTGCACGATGCTCGCGGTGATCGGGGCGCGCTCGCCGCCCGACTCCGCCTCGTACTGCATCAGCGCCAGCTCGGCCGCCTCGCCGACCGGCCGGGACAGCGCCGCCGTCGCCATCAGCATCACCGCGTCCCGCCCGTCGAAGTGGTCGGCGAGCCGGACCAGTTCGTGGACGGGGCGGCGCAGCGCGAAGGCGTGCAGGGCCCGCATGGCCATGGCCTCGCGGTGCTCCTCCCGCATCCGGCTGAGGATGCCCGTGAACTGGGCGACCTGGATCCGCGTCACCCAGGCGTACGCCTCGTTGAGCGACTCGGCGAGGTCCAGCTGGAACAGGTGCTCGGTCCGGCGGCCGGCCGCCTGGCCGTGGGTGCCGCTCATCCGCCGCCCAGCATCGCGGGTTCGATCTCGCCCCAGTACCTGACGAAGTCGACGGGGTCGGGGAGCAGTTCGGCGGCCCGCCGGTCCACGCGGTGGGCGAGCTCGCGGCTCTGCTCGTCGCCCGCCTTCAGCCGTACGACGACCCGTCCGGCGAGGTCGGGGCGGCGCATCAGGTCGGGCAGGTTGCGCTCCCCGTTGAGGAGCAGCTCGCGGACCCAGCCGTCCACGGTGTCCAGGACGCGCGCCCGGGGCCGGCGCCCCTTGGCGTGGTTGGTGAAGAGGGTGGCCGCCTCGGAGGCGTCGTTGAGCAGCATCCGGGGCGCGTGGTGGACCCCGCACTCCTGCATGCTCTCGTCGATCCCGGCGCGGAGCGCGCCGAGGGTGAGGTCGTCGGGGTGGTCGGGCATGCCCTCGCCGAGGACGTTCAGCAGATGCCCGCTGAACGGGGTGCACGTGTCGAGGGGGCTCGGCAGGTTCGCGCAGGCGTCGGCCCAGGCGTTGTGGACGGTGCCGCCGACCGCCGTGAGCACACAGGTGCCCTGGTAGCGGGTGCCGAGGGCGCCCGGCAGCGCGGACTCGGGTCCCAGGTGGGGCAGCAGGTTGGAGTAGCAGCAGTCGGCGATCAGCACCTTGAGGCCGGCCTTGCTCTTCCTGATCGCCCGGTACACGTACCAGGCGGACAGCCAGGTCCAGGGCTCGTTGATCCGGGAGGAGCCGACCGCGAAGTGGACCTGCCCGCCGGGCACGTCCTGCCAGTAGGCGCCGTGCCCCACGTACACCACGAGCAGGGTGTCCTGCGGTCCCTCCCCCGCGGCGGCCGCGTCGTGCAGTGCCCGCATGACCCCGTCCGCGGTCCGGGTCCGCTCCGGCTCCAGCACGGCGGCGCCGGCCTCCGCGCCCCACTGCGGGTCCCTGGCCAGCGCCGCCCCGTACGCGCGGGCGCTCGCCTCGATCGTCGGATACCCGTCTATGCCGGAGTCGTCGTCATACGCCCCGACCCCGATCACCAGAGCCCGCGACGCCATACCCGTCAGCTCCCTTCAGGGGTGCCGGGCCCGGCGGAACCACCGACGTCGTCACCGGGGGCGTGCGGCGGCTCGGACGTACCCGGAGCGCCCGACGTACCCGCGGTCCCCGGCGCACCTGGAGCTATAGGCGCCCCCGGAGCTGTAGGCGCCCCCGGCACTGTTGGCGCCCCCGGCACTGTTGGCGCCCCCGGCACTGTTGGCGCCCCCGGCACCGGCGGCGGCGTCCCCGGCACCGGCGGCACCCCCGGCGTCTGAGGCATCTGGAAGACGATGGTGACCGTCGGCGGATCGAGCCGCCGCCCCCGCCAGGTGTCGACCGCCCGCTGCGCGGCGACCCCGACCGCGGCTCCCACCGCACCCTCCAACAGCGCCTCCAGCAGCGTGAAGGCGAGATCGCCGCCCAGCGTGCCCTTCTGCCCGACCGTCTCCAGCCGCCAGTCGAGCCCCGTCTCCCGGCCCAGCTCCTCCAGAAGCTCCTGCGGCTCGTCCAGCCCGACCGGCCCCTCGACCTTCACCGAGATCATCGCTGTCATGCTCCCGTGCCTCCCCCGTCGGCCCGCGCGATACACGTCCACTCTGCCAGCGCGAACACCGGCTGCGCGAGGGTGAACTGACGCACAACGCGGCCGTCTTACGCCCCCTGAACGCCACCTCCTCGCGGATGGGTGCCTTCCTCGCCCCTGACAACCCGCAAGGCGGGCTCCGGCGCGAACTCCCCGATCTCGAACGCGGCGTCCCGCCAGTGCGCGGCGAGGTCCAGTTGCCGCTGGGGCTCGTGGTCGGCGGGCGGCCCCGGCTGGCAGGGCAGGACGGGGTGAAGAACGGCCACGGCGAACCTCACCGCGTGCATGGCGGCTCCGGCGTAGGGTTCCGCGAAGCCTTCCCCGGCGCCCGTCCGCTTCAGTTCCTCCAGTGCGGCAGCCGCTTGACGCAGCGTGCCGTACACCTCCACGTAGGCGGAGTGGGTCATGTGGTGGGGCATGGGGTGGGCCATGTCAGCTCCCTCGAAGTGGTGAGGCGTTCAGATCGATGCGGAGGCTCATACGCCCCGCGAGGCGCTTCCTGCCGGGTGCTCAGGCCGCACGGCCGCAGACGGCTTCCGCTTCGGCTTCGGCGGTGCGACGGTCGCGCTCGGCCCGGCAGTCCCGGCACCACGTGCCCTCCGGTTGGCGGAAGGCACGATTGCAGCCACCCGCGCAGTCGACCATGGGGTACGAGGGGGACGGCTGGGCCTCTGGGACCCCGCGCTCGGACACTTCCGCCGAGGGCGGCAACGGTGGTGGGAGCAGTTCCCGCAGCCGATAGGCGAGAAAGCCGGCCGGATGCTCGACGAGGGCGGGCACGTCGGCCGTCATGGCGTGGTGCACCGCCGTCGCACTGGCACCGTTGTCGAACCAGGCGATGACGGCCGGAGTGAGACGGCGTACGTCCCGCCGGGAGAGCGTGAACCGGTCGTCGGTCCGGCGCAGCCCCACAAGCAGGGCGACGGCCTTGTCGTGGTGTTCGCCGCCGGATGACTCGGGTTCGACGGACTCGGAGGCGGCGGACTGCGGTGCGGCGAGTACGCCGTCTTCAGCGCGGGCGGCGTCTCCCACGCCCCAGCGCGCCGGGACCGGAGCGGCAGAAGCAGCGGGCGGCACGGAATCCGCGGAGCCCGGCGGACTGGCGGAAACGCCCTGGCCGACGGGCACGGCCCCCGGCGGCAGCGCGGCGGAGAGGCCCGCCCCGTCCGCTGCGCTCGCCGCCGCCGCCCGACGGTCACGCGTGAGCGCCGGAGCGTTGTACGCGTACGTACGCGTGACGACACGCCCCCCGTCAACCCGCTCACGCACCCGCTCGATGTACCCGTGCGCCTCCAGCTCACGCAGGGCGAAGGCGATCCGGTCGCGCCCCTCGGGGAACCGCTCGGCGAGGGTGCGGATGTCGGCGGAGGCACCCTGGGGCAGGGAGAGGATGTGGGTCCCGAGCCCGATGGCGGTCAGGGACAACTCGCGGTGCTGCGCGAGGTGGTTGCCGATGATCGTGAACCGGTCGGGCTGGTACTCCCTGATGTGGGTGACCCCGGAACGGGTGGCGTTTCGCCGGATACAGGACTGCGGGCGCACGGCGCCACTAGGCTTGGTCTCAGCCATGAGGGAAGCTCTCTTCTTCTCCTCGGTGGTCAGGCCCTCGCACTGGGAGGTGGAAGTCCCGGCGGGGGCCGACGCATGTCTGCGGTTGTCTCCGCCGAGCCTGCACGCCCAAACCATCGTCACGCCAGCCGACTTGACACATTTCACCCCAGCGGGTGACGAACACGGGGTTTGGTTGGTTTGGAAGGTTTCTCTCCCAAGAGTTCTTCCTCTTTCACCGCCCGCAGCCCCGCCACTCGCCCAACCGGGACCCGTGTTCCCGGGCTTCGGAGGGCCACCTGCCCCCCCCACACGGCGAGCTTTGGCCAGAAGCACATGGGATCGCGATCGCAATTTTGGTACAAATGATCGACTGAGTGCTCCTCACACGTTCATACGTCGGAGCGTCAGACATGCGATCAACCGCCCACTTGAGGGCAGCGATCCGCGAACGAATCCGCGAGGGCGTCCACGGGGGTAGGCGTGAGCGAGGACAGGCCCGTTGTCTCGGCCGAGATACCGGAGTTCACCGGGAATCTGGAGCAACTGGAGACGGACGCCGGGGACATAGCGTTCGACGGCATGGCGATCGGCGCGGCGGGTCTGCTGATCGACGCCAACTTCAACCTGCTGGAACCTTTCTACAAGGCCCCCGAGGCCGACCAGCTCTTCGCGACGACGGCGCCCGTCTCGTCGACCGGCCACGACCTGCAGACCGAGCTGGACACGGTCTCCAAGGCACTTCTCGACTACGCGACCGAGGTCCGGCCCCTGGTCGACCGGCTCAACACACTCCGCGAGGAGGCCGCGGCGTTCGAACGGCGCGTCGCGGACGACGACGACTGGGTGGCGGACGGCGACCTCATCGACGAGAACACGGCCCGCCGCAACGCGGTGAACGCGGCCTGGTCCGCCTTTCAGGCCGCCGAGCGGGCCTGTCACAACAAGATCGTCGCACTGGTCGGCGGGGCTCCGCTCGTCATCGACGACGGCTCCGGCAAAGAGAACATGTACGGCTACCGGGGCGAGGACCTCAACAACGCCGCCGGTCTGCCCTGGGGTGACGTCGTCGAGGAGTCCAACCCCTGGTACTACTTCCACGAGCACGCCTGGGACTTCACGGTCGGCTTCGTCGTGGACGGGGTGTGGGGCACGATCAAGGGCCTCGGCACACTGGTCGGCTTCAACGGCTGGGACGCGGCGGGACAGGCTTGGACCGGCCTCGGCAAGCTCGCGACCGGCGTCCTGATCACGGGAACACCGCTCGGCGCCGCGTACTGGCTGACCCCGGCCGACAAACTCCCCTCCTGGCTCCGCGACTCCCGCACGGCCGTCGTGGAGACCGGAAAGGCGCTCATCGCGTACGACGAGTGGGGCAAGAACCCCTCACGCGCCGCCGGGGCCGTCACCTTCAACGTCCTCACCACCGTCTTCACGGGTGGAACGGGCGGAGCGGTCGCGGCGACCGGCAAGGCCGGGGCGATCGCGAAGGCCCTCTCCTTCGCGGGCAGGGCGGGGCGGATCGTCGACCCGATGACGTACATCGCGAAGGGCATCGGCGGGACCGCCGTGAAGATCAGTGACGTCATGGCCGGGCTGCGGGGCATCACGAACGGCACGCACATCAGGCTCGGCGAGGGCACCTACCGGATAGCCGACACCCCGAACATCGCCGACGACCTCCCGGCCGGCCTCACCCCCGAGAACTCCGTCCGCATGACCACCCCCGAGGGCAAGGTCGTCTACCTCGACACCAAGACCCTGGTCCTGCACAACGCGGACGGAACGGTACGGGAGTCCCTGGACGCCATCCGCCACGAGCGGACGGCGGAACAGCGCGCCGGGGAGACCGGGGGGCGGGAGCGTACGCCGGGGACGGCTGGCGAACGGGAGACCGCGGCAGTCGGGACCCGCGCCGGGGACGGTGCCGGGACCGTCGGCCGTGGAGCAGAAAGCATCACCACGGACGGTGGGCGGGGCGGTAACGGACTGCCGCCCCGGTCAGGTGGCTCGGGCGGGTCCGACTGGCTCGACGATCTGGGTCGGTCCGGTGATGAGGCGCGTGGGCTCGGTGACGACGCGGCTGCGGGCGGCAGGACGGACGAAGGAGCCTCCAGCGAAGGCGGGCCGCAGTCGGGACGCGTCGACCAGATGGACGCGCGTGCCGTCATGCAGCGGCACGTGGATCTCGCCAACAACGATCCGCGCTGGTTCAAGGAGCATTACCGGTCCAACGGTTATCGAAGGTCCGCCTCGGCCGAGGTGTTCGGACGACGTCTGCCCATTCTGGTCCGGGATCCGGCGGATCCCACCAAGTGGATCTCCAAGAGCGATCTGCCGCCGGCGATCCCGGCGCGGTACATGGACCCGAATCCGCACGGGACGGGGGTCCGGAAGAGTGTCGACAGCGGCGTGCTGGACCGTCTCGACGAATGGGCTACCTCGCGTCACGACGCCATCGTGGCCGACACGGCTGCCGAGAAGTCGCTGACCGCTGCCGAGAAGGAGTACCTGAAACACCGAACCGCCGAGGCGGAGGCGGCGATGGACGCCGCCGAGGCCGCCCACTCTCCGTTGCACGGCGACATGCTCAAGCAGAGCGAGCTGTTCGGGGAGCGCGTCGCAGAACACCACGCCATACCGGAGCGCTATCCAGGAGCGCGACGTGTGGACGACGGAGCCTTCGGCAACAACCGGTTCGACCAGATCTACGAGAAGCCTGGCGGGGGTTACGTCGTCGTCGAAGCCAAGGGATCCACGACCGCGAAGATCGGAGAGCGGACGAGCCATCTGGGCAATCGCGTAGAGCAGGGCACCCGCGAATACTTCGAGACCATCCTCAAGGAGATGGACAAGCGGGCCGACAGGGCGAAGGACCAAGCCGAGGCCGACCTCGCCGGCAAACTGCGCATAGCCCTCGCCCTGGGGAAGGTCGACTACGTCCTGGTCAAGGCGGACGCCACGCCGGGCGGCAAATATGCTGGTTATGAGATGCAGCAGTTCATCATCGGCAAGCCCGGGAGCAACTGATGGTCGTACGTGTGCCGCGGGGCGATGACGCTTCACCTGCGGATGCAACGGATTTCATCGAGGCGGCTGACCGGCGCTTGCTCGAAGAGACAGAGCTTCTCTCGGAGCATCCCGAGATGTTCGGCCTCATCTTCAGCAGCGCCTTGAGCAAGGCGACGCTGCACTGCCTCCACGACCCCACCGCTGACAAGTCCGAGACCTGGGAAGCCTGGGTGACGGCGATGCAGCTCGGCTCCGCCATGTTCGCGGCGGCCACCACGGATCAGGAGACGGTGGAGTGCCGGATCGCGCACAAGGTACGCACGATCCGGGCCATCGGCGCCCAGCACTTCACCGACGCCGGTAACTGGATCACCGCGTTCTGGCTGGCGGTCATCTGCCGGGACCAGGACCGCATGACACGACTGTCCGACGTGCCGGTCGATCTACTGCGCGGTTCGAGGGCGGAGTACGACGACTACATCTACGACTGGGTCGATGCTCTGCAGACGTACTGGATGGAACGTCCCGGGCTCGGCGACAAGTTCACCGCAGCCTTCCGGGGGACCGACCCTGATCGCCTCCGGGTTGCCGACCGGGAGCTGATGCTGAAGGTCCTCTACCCGCCGCTCAACCTGTTTCTGCAGTTCCTCAAGCGGGACGAGGAACAGTTCAACACCGCCCTCGTCGAGGCCCTCCGACTCCACAAGGAGTACTGGACGGCGAACGAGGACCGCGAACAGAGCACCGACGGAGCTGTCGCCCTCGGTCCCCTCGCCATGGCTTGCCTCGCCCACGACGTGGGCATGCCCATCAACGTCGAGTCCGAGTACCTGCCCAAGCACCTGCTGGAGCGCTCCTGGGTCGGCGAGTTCGAGACGTGAGACCCCGTTCCTCGCTCGGCCGGAAGCAGTCCGCTAGAGCTTCGATTCCGGCAGCCGACTCAAGGACACCCTCTCCAGTTCCCCTGACCTTGTGAGAAGCAGATCGGGAACCTCGTCCTCGTAGAACCGGATCTGACCGACGACGCCCTCCGTGGCCGAGTGGAACGCCAGCGTCTCGATCAAGGCGTCGACCTGTTCCATGACTTCGGCATGCACTTCTTGGCGGACCGTCAGGGCCCAGCCCCGGCCCGTTCTGATCAGCTCGCCGACCAGGACTCCACCAATGCGTCTGGCAGGGCCGCGATCGGCCCAGAGGAGGTAGTCGTCGGCGTCCTCGGCCAGACCGTCGCTCGTCCCCTCATGGCCGAGGTGCCGGCGCAACTCGCAGAGCACCGCGTCCGGCACCGTAGCCGCCAGGTTCATCGACACGTCGACTGCGTAGAGGTCGGCCATACGCGCAGGGTACCGATGAGGCTGATCGCCACCACACCCGCCGCCCTCCCTCCCCCACACCTCCGGCCGCTGACACAGCCACCGCGCAAGACGCAGGGGCGGCGGTCCCCAAGAACCGCCGCCCCTCACGTAAGACCGGCACGACCGGCACGACCCGCTCAGGTCGTGTTGCGCCTCCGCCGAGCCCCCGGCCGCCGCTCGCTCGGCCGCGTCACCGGATCCCCCGCCTCCAGGGCGGCAGCCCGGCGCCGGAGGCCGAAGTCGGCGAGCGCCTCCGCCAGCTTGTGCACGGACGGCTCGGGAGCCATCACGTCCACCCGCAGCCCGTGCTCCTCGGCCGTCTTCGCCGTCGCGGGACCGATACAGGCGATCACGGTCACGTTGTGCGGCTTGCCGGCGATGCCGACCAGGTTCCGCACGGTGGACGACGACGTGAACAGCACGGCGTCGAAGCCACCGCCCTTGATCGCCTCACGGGTCTCCGCCGGCGGCGGCGAGGCCCGCACGGTCCGGTAGGCGGTCACGTCGTCGACCTCCCACCCGAGCTCGATCAACCCGGCGACCAGCGTCTCCGTGGCGATGTCCGCCCGCGGCAGGAACACCCGGTCGATCGGGTCGAAGACGGGGTCGTACGGCGGCCAGTCCTCCAGCAGCCCGGCCGCGGACTGCTCACCGCTCGGCACCAGGTCCGGCTTCACCCCGAACGCGACCAGCGCCCTGGCGGTCTGCTCACCCACCGCGGCGACCTTGATCCCCGCGAAGGCCCGCGCGTCGAGCCCGTACTCCTCGAACTTCTCCCGTACGGCCTTGACCGCGTTCACCGAGGTGAAGGCGATCCACTCGTACCGTCCGGTCACCAGGCCCTTGACCGCGCGCTCCATCTGCTGCGGCGTCCGCGGCGGTTCGACGGCGATCGTCGGCACCTCGTGCGGCACGGCCCCGTAGGACCGCAGCTGGTCGGAGAGCGAGGCGGCCTGCTCCTTCGTGCGCGGCACGAGGACCCGCCAGCCGAACAGCGGCTTGCTCTCGAACCACGACAACTGGTCGCGCTGGGCCGCGGCGGAACGCTCACCGACCACGGCTATCACCGGCCTGCCGCCCTCCGGCGAGGGCAACACCTTGGCCTGCTTCAGCACCTGCGCGATCGTGCCGAGCGTGGCGGTCCAGGTCCGCTGCCGGGTCGTCGTCCCGGCGACGGTGACGGTCAGCGGCGTATCGGGCTTGCGGCCGGCGGCGACCAGCTCACCGGCGGCGGCGGCCACGGTCTCCAGCGTCGCCGAGACCACGACGGTCCCGTCGGACGCGCCGACCTCGGTCCAGCACCGCTCGGACGCCGTGCGCGCGTCCACGAAGCGCACGTCCGCGCCCTGCGCGTCCCGCAGCGGCACACCCGCGTAGGCGGGCACGCCCACGGCGGCCGCCACACCGGGCACCACCTCGAACGGCACGCCCGCGGCGGCGCACGCCAGCATCTCCCCGGTGGCGTAGGTGTCCAGGCCAGGGTCCCCGGACACCGCACGGACGACCCGCTTGCCGCCCCTCGCGGCCTCCATGACAAGATGTGCCGCATCCCGCACAGCGGGTGCACCAACGGTTGTCGACGCGCCGTCAACAACCGTCAGCTGAGGCGTGCCTGTGCCCGAAAACGTATCCGCTGAAGTAGCCGCGGAAGAGGCCGAGGGCGCCGCGGCCACGGGCGACGGCGGGCCCGTGTCGGTGTCCAGTACGGCGACGCCCGGACGGGCATGCGCGCGCACCACGTCGAGCACGTCGTGCTCGGCGACGAGGACGTCCGCGTTCGCCAGCGCCTCCACGGCGCGCAGGGTCAGCAGTCCCGGATCCCCGGGTCCGGCACCGAGGAAGGTGACGTGACCGTGGTCCGGACCGGCGGAAAGGGTGGTGGGGCTCAATGTGCTCGCTCCCCCATCAGACCGGCCGCGCCCTTGGCGAGCATCTCGGCCGCGAGTTCACGGCCGAGCGCCATTGCCTGGTCGTGCGTCCCGGGCACGGGACCGGTGGTGGACAGCTGCACCAGCGTCGAGCCGTCGGTCGTGCCGACGACGCCGCGCAGGCGCATCTCCTTGACAGTCTGCCCGTCGGCCAGAAGGTCGGCGAACGCACCCACCGGGGCGCTGCAACCGGCCTCCAGGGCGGCGAGCAGGGACCGCTCGGCGGTCACGGCGGCCCGGGTGAGCGGGTCGTCGAGTTCGCCGAGCGCGGCGACCAGCGACGCGTTGTCCGCGACGCATTCGATCGCCAGTGCCCCCTGGCCGGGGGCGGGCAGAACGGTGTCGACCGAGAGGAAGTCGGTCGCCTCGTCGATCCGGCCGATCCGGTTCAGTCCGGCGGCGGCCAGCACGACGGCGTCCAGCTCACCCTTCCGCACGTATCCGATCCGGGTGTCTACGTTCCCCCGGATCGGCACCGTCTCGATCGTCAGGCCGTGGCTGCGCGCGTACGCGTTCAGCTGGGCCATCCGCCGCGGCGAGCCGGTGCCGACGCGGGCGCCGTCCGGCAGCTGGGCGAAGGTCAGGCCGTCGCGGGCGACCAGCACGTCCCGCGCGTCCTCGCGCACCGGCACGGCGGCGAGCGCCAGCTCGGCGGGCTGCGCGGTCGGCAGGTCCTTGAGGGAGTGCACGGCGAAGTCGACGTCGCCGCGCAGCAGCGCCTCCCGCAGCGCGGTGACGAAGACGCCCGTGCCGCCGATCTGCGCCAGATGCTCGCGCGAGACGTCGCCGTACGTCGTGATCTCCACGAGTTCGACGGGCCGCCCGGTCACCTGCCGGACCGCGTCCGCCACCAGCCCGGACTGGGCCATGGCGAGCTTGCTCCGCCTGGTCCCGAGCCGCAGCGGCCCCTCGGCTCGACGCTGGGGCGCCTCACGTGCCTGCTCACTCATGATCGCCCTCGGTTCTCGGCGTTCTCTTGGCTGTCATCGGCCCGGGACACGGCGGCGACCGTCTCCTGGTCCAGGTCGAACAGGGTCCGCAGCGCGTCCGCGTACCCGGCGCCGCCGGGTTCGGCCGCGAGCTGCTTGACCCGTACGGTCGGCGCGTGCAGCAGCTTGTCGACGACGCGCCGCACGGTCTGGGTGATCTCGCCGCGGTGCCTGTCGTCGAGGCCGGGCAGCCGGCCCTCCAGGCGGGCGATCTCGCTCGCGACGACATCCGCGGCCATGGCGCGCAGCGCCACGACGGTGGGGGTGATGTGCGCGGCCCGCTGGGCGGCGCCGAAGGCGGCCACCTCGTCCGAAACGATCCTCCGCACCATGTCCACGTCGGCGGCCATCGGCGCGTCGGCGGAGGCCTCGGCGAGGGACTCGATGTCGACCAGGCGGACACCGGGCAGCCGGTGCGCGGCCGCGTCGATGTCCCGCGGCATGGCCAGGTCCAGCAGCGCGAGCACGGGCTCGGGCCGGGGCGCCTCGACGACCGGCTCGGGCCGGCGCAGTTCGGTGATCCGGCCGGTGACGGCGAAGGTCGCGGCGAGCGCGGCGATCAGCTCGGCGTCGGCGGCGGGCGTGCGGCGGGCGGCGGTGCGCCGGTCGACGGTCGCGTTGTCGACCCAGGCGGCGTGCTGCTCCAGCGTCGCCGCGTCCATCCCGGCGACCGCGGCCTCGCCGTGCACGGAGAAGCCGCCGCCCTGGACGGCGGGGAGGTCGAGCGGACAGTCCTCGTCGGTGCCGAGGGACGTCGGCGGCAGCACGGGCCGTATGTCGCCCCGCGTGTCCGCGCGGTGGTCGTGCCCGGCCACGGCCGTGCCCGCGGGCACCCGCCCCTCGACGGCGGCGGCGACGGCGTCGGCGGTCAGGACCAGGCCCGTCGCACCGGTGCAGGAGACGACGACATCGGCACGTGTCAGCTCGGAAGGCACCGATTCCATCGGTACCGCGCGGGCCACCACGTCCGTTTCGCCCTTTTCGCCCTGCTCGGTGAGGATCTGCGCGAGCCGCTCGGCCCGGTCGTACGTCCGGTTGGCGACCACGATCTCGGCGACCCCGGCCCGCGCCAGCGTGGCGGCCGCCAGCGACGACATCGACCCGGCGCCGATCACGACGGCCCGCTTGCCCCGGGCCCACGCCTCGACGGCGCCACCGGCGGTGAACTGCTCCAGGCCGAACGTCACCAGCGACTGCCCGGCCCGGTCGATCCCGGTCTCGGAGTGCGCCCGCTTGCCGACCCGGAGGGCCTGCTGGAACAGGTCGTTCAGCAGCCGCCCGGCGGTGTGCAGCTCCTGCGCGCGGGCCAGCGCGTCCTTGATCTGCCCGAGGATCTGCCCCTCGCCGACGACCATGGAGTCCAGCCCGCAGGCCACCGAGAACAGATGGTGGACGGCCCGGTCCTCGTAGTGCACGTACAGATAGGGCGTCAGCTCGTCCAGCCCCACCCCGCTGTGCTGGGCGAGCAGCGTGGACAGCTCGGCCACACCGGCGTGGAACTTGTCGACGTCCGCGTACAGCTCGATGCGGTTGCAGGTGGCGAGGACGGCGGCCTCCGTGGCCGGCTCGGCGGCCACCGTGTCCTGAAGCAACTTGATCTGCGCGTCCAGGGACAGCGCGGCCCGCTCCAGCACACTCACCGGAGCACTGCGGTGACTCAGCCCGACGACCAGGAGACTCATGCCGGCATCACGGCGGGGACATCCCCGTCGGGCCCTTTCCCGGACTCCTTGGGAGCCAGCGGTACGGCCGCGGACTCGCCCGCGGCCTCCTCGCCGGCCTTGCGCTGCTCGTGGAAGGCGAGGATCTGCAACTCGATCGAGAGATCGACCTTGCGTACGTCGACACCGTCCGGCACGGACAGAACGGTGGGCGCGAAGTTCAGGATGGACGTGACCCCGGCGGCGACGAGCCGGTCGCACACCTGCTGGGCGGCTCCGGCGGGGGTGGCGATCACGCCGATGGAGACCCCGTTGTCGTCGATGATCTTTTCCAGGTCGTCCGTGTGCTGCACCGGGATGCCCGCGACCGGCTTACCCGCCATCGCCGGGTCGGCGTCTATCAGCGCGGCGACCCGGAACCCACGGGAGGCGAACCCGCCGTAGTTGGCGAGGGCGGCGCCGAGGTTACCGATACCGACGATGACGACCGGCCAGTCCTGCGTGAGGCCCAGCTCACGGGAGATCTGGTAGACGAGGTACTCGACGTCGTAGCCGACGCCCCGCGTCCCGTACGAACCGAGGTAGGAGAAGTCCTTGCGGAGCTTCGCGGAATTGACCCCCGCCGCGGCCGCCAGTTCCTCGGATGAAACGGTGGGTACCGAGCGCTCCGACAGCGCGGTCAGGGCACGGAGGTACAGCGGAAGCCTGGCGACGGTGGCCTCGGGAATCCCTCGGCTGCGGGTCGCCGGTCGGTGAGTTCGGCCAGTTGCCACGGTGCTCCTGCGGGTAGAGCGGGGCTGCGGGCGGTCATGCGTCCCCAGACCGCCCCGTCGACAGCAGGCTATGTCTTTGTGAACGCGTGCACAAAGATGGTGTCCGATTTGCCCGGCCAACGTGACCGGGGTCACGCACGCTCGACGCGCACGCTCGGAACCGACACGGACGCGCCTTCGTTCCTCACGCGACGCCCAGCTCGGCGCCTTGCTCCACGGGGGCAAAACCGCACACTCTCCTCACGAATCCCGCCCCCGAGACCAATCAGCCCGTCGATCCTAAGCGACTTTCTGGACCACTTGGACTGGCCGGTCAGTCACATCTGTGTAAGGGCTTTGCGCAGACGCGCCTCATCCACCCGCCAGAACGTGTGCTGCGCCCCGTCCACCAGCACGACCGGGATCTGCTCCCAGTACGCCCGGTGCAGCTCCTCGTCCTGGGTGATGTCCTTCTTCTCCCAGGGCACCCCGAGCTCCCCGCACACCTTCTCGATCACCGACTGTGCGTCATCGCACAGATGACACCCCGGCTTGCCGATCAGTGTGACGAGACGCTCCCCCGGCTCGCGCGACCGTCGCCGAAACATGGCACTCATGCCGCCATTGTCGCAGCGCACAACGCGCCCCCTCGTCACCCGTGCCGCACCCGGACACGCCGTACGGACCACCTCTTTAACGACAAGGTCGTGGAGAGTTCACACCTTGCCAACCTCTCGACTCCGGAACCACCGAACAGACTGGCTATGCTCACGACATGGCCGCACTAGGATGGCTCACTCCTCGTAGGCGCTCCGCCACGGCACGGAGTGTGTTGGCAGGCGAGGCCTCAGCCGAGGCCGCGCGCAAGTCCTCCCGGGAACTGGAGGACCTCGCTCCCGCGCCCGACACCCCTGCCGCCGAACCGGAGTTCCCGGTCCTCGGCGACGAGAAGGCCGCGGCCTTCTTCGACCTCGACAACACGGTCATGCAGGGCGCGTCGCTGTTCCACTTCGGCCGGGGCCTGTACAAGCGGAAGTTCTTCGAAACCCGCGACCTCGCCCGATTCGCCTGGCAGCAGGCGTGGTTCCGGCTCGCGGGCTCCGAGGACCCCGAGCACATGCAGGACGCCCAGAATTCCGCGCTCTCCATCGTCAAGGGCCACCGCGTCGCCGAACTGACCATCATCGGCGAGGAGATCTACGACGAGTACATGGCCGAGCGCATCTGGCCGGGCACCCGCGCCCTCGCCCAGGCCCACCTCGACGCCGGCCAGAAGGTGTGGCTGGTGACGGCCGCCCCCGTGGAGATCGCCCAGGTGATCGCCCGCCGCCTCGGTCTGACCGGGGCGCTCGGCACGGTCGCCGAGTCGGTCGACGGGGTCTACACAGGCAAGCTCGTCGGCGAGCCGCTGCACGGCCCCGCGAAGGCGGAGGCCGTCCGCGCCCTGGCCGCCGCCGAGGGCCTGGACCTCTCCCGCTGCGCCGCCTACAGCGACAGCCACAACGACATCCCGATGCTCTCCCTGGTCGGCCACCCCTACGCGATCAACCCGGACTCCAAGCTCCGCAAGCACGCCCGCTCCATGGACTGGCGGCTGCGCGACTACCGCACGGCCCGCAAGGCGGCCAAGGTCGGCCTCCCGGCCGCGGCCGGCGTGGGCGCGGTGGCCGGCGGCACGGCCGCCGCGATCGCGCTGCACCGCCGCCGACGCTGACCCATCCGATCACTCACACCTTTTTTCGACCACACTGCTTTCGAACGCCGGAGGGGCCGGGAGACCGGCCCCTCCGGCGTTGGCGTTCCCGCACGGCCGCCCGCATTCCGGCTGTCCTACCCCCACCGCGCGCCCCTCAGTCCCTCCCTCCGCACCCGACCACAACACGCCCCGCACCCAGACGGAACGCGAACCCAATCGATCAACAACCGATCACGCACCGGCACTTGAGCAGCCGTCAATCGGTAACAGAAGCGACGTAATCGATGATTTGAGCAACTGGGTGTAGCAGTGCCTGCACGAAGCGTTATTCTCCTCAAACGCAAACCGGTACCCCTCCGTCGCTACGACGGGTGAATGGTTCCGTACTGCACGTGATGGAAGCTCTGCCTCTGGGAGTCCCGTGTACCCACACGTCGGGGTTGACGCCTCGGGCCTGGCTACGCTGCGCGCGACAGTCAACAACCTGTTGCGCGGCTTCGTCCCCACCGCGTACGCCGTCCCCGCCCTCGCCTCCGCCGCCGCGCCCGTTGGCCCGTGCTACGCACTCGCCGACGGCAGCGCGGCAGTGGGCAGACGAGGCCGTTCGGGATCCACCGCCACCACCACCCGCCGTCCCGCCGCGGACAGCGACAGCGCCCGCATGATGGACCTCGTCGAACGCGCCCAGTCCGGCGAGGCCGACGCCTTCGGCCGCCTGTACGACCAGTACAGCGACACCGTCTACCGCTACATCTACTACCGCGTGGGCGGCAAGGCGACCGCCGAGGACCTCACCAGCGAGACGTTCCTGCGCGCCCTGCGCCGCATCGGGACGTTCACCTGGCAGGGCCGCGACTTCGGCGCCTGGCTGGTCACCATCGCCCGCAACCTCGTCGCCGACCACTTCAAGTCCAGCCGCTTCCGGCTGGAGGTCACCACCGGCGAGATGCTCGACGCCAACGAGGTCGAGCGCTCCCCCGAGGACTCCGTCCTGGAGTCCCTCTCCAACGCCGCCCTCCTCGAGGCCGTACGCCGCCTCAACCCCCAGCAGCAGGAGTGCGTCACCCTCCGCTTCCTCCAGGGCCTCTCCGTCGCCGAGACCGCCCGCGTCATGGGCAAGAACGAGGGCGCGATCAAGACCCTCCAGTACCGTGCGGTCCGCACGCTCGCCCGTCTCCTGCCGGACGACGCCCGCTGACCCGCCCACCCCCGGCAGGACCCGCCCCGGCGAACCATCGCCACCCCCGCGCCGAGCGCTGCGTCCGGACACGCTCGGCGACCTCCAACTCACCCTCGGTCTCCTTCCGTTGACTTCTTCGCCGGTTCGTCCTCCGTCCGTAACCCAAGTGCCGCACCACTCGTTGAGCGGGATACAGGCTCCCTGTGGTCACGGCCCGGCCGATATCGATCACTCGATCGTGTGCATTGGTCGGGCACGTGCAACCCTCAGGACCCCCTGGGGAGTCGACCGTCATGACGAGAGGAGGTGCCGCCAGTGATCGCGAACGTATCGGCGCACCGGCGGGCGAACGCCTTCGCCCAGGCCCTGGAGGAGCTGTCCGACCAGGGCACGGCGGCCGAGCGGCCCGAGGGATCGGCACCGGCCCCGGCAGCGGAACAGACCGACCAGGGACGCCTGTTGACCCTGGCCACCGGTCTCGACGAGCTGCCCAAGCCGGAGCTTGACCCCGCGGTCAAAGTGGTCCAGCGCGCCCAACTGGTGGCCGCGATGGAAGCCATGCTGCGCGACGGCACGCTCGCGGGGCGCGAGGCGAAGGACTCTTCGGTGCCCGAGCAGCGCGGCAAGGCGCGAGGCGCCCACCGGGCCAGCCCGCTGGGCAAACTGCGACCACGTTCACGCCTGACGAAGGGCCTCGCCGCGGGCGGGCTCAGCGTCGGAGTGGCCGCGGGAGCCTTCGGCGGTGTGGCCGCCGCCAGCTCGGACGCCCTGCCCGGTGACTCGCTCTACGGCCTCAAGCGCGGCATCGAGGACGTGAGGCTCACCCTGGCCGACGACACCGACGACCGGGGCCGGCTCTATCTGGACCAGGCGTCCACCCGGCTCAGCGAGGCCCGCAGGCTCATGGAGCGCGGCCGCGGCGGACACCTCGACCACGAGTCCCTGGGCGACGTCCGCCGGGCCCTCACCGGCATGAAGCACGACGCCGCCGAGGGCTACCGCCTGCTGCACGAGGCCTACCAGCGCGACCCGGGCTCCCTCGGACCCATCAAGGCCCTGTCGGCCTTCTCCCGGTCCCACCGGGAGGCGTGGGACGCGCTGCGCGAGCGGCTGCCCGTCCAACTCGGGGACGTCAGTCAGCAGGTGTCCTCGGTCTTCGACGCCATAGACGAAGAGGTCGCCCCGCACCGGTCGCTGCTGCCGCAGCCCCCCGCACCGGGCGGCGACGACAAGCAGCGCCGCTCCCCGGGCTCCCGGGCACCCGGCGCGGCCGACTCCGGCCGTCCGGCGCCCAGCACCGGCAACGGCTCCGCGGACAGCCAGAAGAGCGGCGGCAAACCCGACCCGTCCGCGTCGGACAGCGGCGGCGAGAACCTCGTCGGCGGCGCCACCGGCGGTCTGCTCGACCCGCCCGAGGGCGACACCTCCAGCACCTCCCCGTCCACCGGCAGGAGCACCCCGGCCCAGGAGCCCGACGTCACCCTCCCGCCCCTCCTCCCGGGCCTCCTGCCCGGCCTCGGCATCGACGGCGACGACACCGACTGACCCGGCACGACGATGGGGCGCCCTTCCCGAGGAAGGGCGCCCCATCGTCTCGTCGTACGCCGGCGAACTCCTCAGCCGGCGCACGCCTCAGTCGGCGAACAGCTCAGAAGAACACCGATCGCCGCTGCACCAGCAGCTTGTACAGGGTGTGCTGGATCTGCTCCCGTACCTGGTCCGTCAGGTTGAACATCAGCATCGGGTCCTCCGCGGCCTCCGGCGGGTAGCCGTCGGTCGGGATGGGCTCGCCGAACTGGATGGTCCACTTGGTGGGCAGGGGGATCGCGCCGAGCGGGCCGAGCCACGGGAACGTCGGGGTGATCGGGAAGTACGGGAAGCCCAGCAGTCGGGCGACCGTCTTGGAGTTGCCGATCATCGGGTAGATCTCCTCCGCGCCGACGATCGAGCACGGGATGATCGGCGTGCCCGCGCGCAGCGCGGTGGAGACGAAGCCGCCGCGGCCGAACCGCTGGAGCTTGTAGCGGTCCCCGAAGGGCTTGCCGAGGCCCTTGAAGCCCTCCGGCATGACCCCGACCAGCTCGCCCTGCTGCAACAGCCGCGAGGCGTCCTCCGCGCACGCCAGGGTGTGCCCCAGCTTGCGGGCCAGCTCGTTCACCACCGGCAGCATGAAGACCAGGTCCGCCGCGAGCAGCCGCAGATGGCGCCCGGCGGGGTGGTTGTCGTGCACGGCGACCTGCATCATCAGGCCGTCCATCGGGAGCGTCCCGGAGTGGTTGGCGACGATCAGCGCGCCACCCTCCGCCGGGATGTTCTCGATGCCCTTCACCTCGACCCGGAAGTACTTGTCGTACAGCGGCCGCAGCAGCGACATCAGCACCTGGTCGGTGAGTTCGGCGTCGTAGCCGAAGTCGTCGACCTCGTACTCCCCGGTGAGCCGCTTGCGCAGGAAGGCGAGACCGCCCGCGATCCGTCGCTCCAGCGCCCCGCCGTCCACTGCCTCGGCGGCCTCCTGGGGCGGCTCCGGCTTCTCCCGTGTCACAGGGACATCATCCGTGCTGCCCGCCAGTCCGGGGAGGGCCTGGACCTCACCGGATTCCCGGACGTCGCGTACGGCCGCGCTCTCGCCCTTGCGCCGGCTTCCCGCGCTCCGGCGGCGCGCCGGGCGCTGCGCGGCGCCCCCACGGGTCCGGTCGTCGTCGAACGGAATGACCTTGGCATCCGCCATCGTTGATGCGCTCCTCAGTTGGCGCTCTGCGTCGGGGTGTGGCCGCCGCCCGGAGCGGGCACCGCGAGTGCGGCGAGCCGGTCCACGGCTCCCGCGACGGCCTCGGGGGGCAGCAGGCCGGGTCCCCTGCCGCGCGCGAAGTCCGCGAAGGTCTCCGCGGTCGT
Source organism: Streptomyces sp. MA5143a (assembly GCF_900290235.1). Classification (GTDB taxonomy): domain Bacteria; phylum Actinomycetota; class Actinomycetes; order Streptomycetales; family Streptomycetaceae; genus Streptomyces. The sequence continues at coordinate 5,943 of NZ_OLMK01000122.1, read as the reverse complement.
GTACCTGGCCCGGTACCCGAGCGTCTCGCGCATCTGGTTGGTGGACACGACCCGGCCGTGGGTCAGCAGCCGCAGCTGCTCCGGCGAGAAGTCCGTCACCCCCAGCGTACGGACCATCGAGCCGACCCAGCTGACCGCCGGCATCAGCAGCGGCACCGTCGGCCGGCCGAGCCGCCGCGCGCACTGCGACAGCAGCAGGACTCCGTCGCCGGCGATGTTGAACGTGCCGCTGTTGAGGGTGCCGCGCGCCGGCTCGTGCGAGGCGATCCGCAGCACCTCGATCACGTCGTCCTCGTGCACGAACTGCAACCGGGGGTCGTAGCCGAGCACGGTCGGCAGCACCGGCAGCGAGAAGTACGAGGCGAGCGGCGAATCGGCGCTCGGCCCGAGGATGTTGGCGAAGCGCAGCACACACACGGCCACATCGGGCCGGCGGCGCGCGAAGCCCCGCACATAGCCCTCGACCTCGACGGTGTCCTTCGCGAAGCCGCCGCTCGGCAGGGACTTGGGCGGCATGGTCTCGGTGAACACGGCCGGGTCGCGGGGCGCGGAGCCGTACACGTTGGTACTGGACTTCACGACCAGACGCTTGATCAGCGGGGACTTCTGACAGGCACCGAGCAGCTGCATGGTGCCGATGACGTTGGTCTCCTTGAGCGTGGCCCGGCCGCCGCTGCCCAGCGGGGTGCCCGTGACGTCCAGGTGCACCACGGTGTCGACGTTGTGCTCGGCCAGCACACGGGCGATGGCGGGATGGCGGATGTCGGCCTGCACGAAGTCCGCTCCGCCCAGATGGTGCTCCGGTGGCACCGCGTCCACCGCGATGACGCGGTCGACCTCCGGGTCACGCTGGATCCGACGTACGAACCGGCCGCCCAGCTGACGGGCCACCCCGGTCACGAGCACGACCTTCCCCAAGATCAGCGCCTTCCTTCCCAACGTCGGCGCCCGTAGGCGTATCCCTGCTCGTCCTGTGCCGCGTTCCCCGTGTGCGGCCACGTTAGCGGGTTGTTGTTGCGCTGTGATGACTGCGACCCCGCCAACGACCGGGAAAAACACCGAGACCCCCCACCGGAATCCGATGGAGGGTCTCAGCAACGCGCTCTCCACAGCGCTCGCACAAGCGTGCAAGGCGGGCGACGCCCGTACGGGACGGGCGTCCACCAGGCCCCTTTTCAGGGGCCCGGCCGCCTTACTTCTTGTTGCGACGCTGAACGCGGGTGCGCTTGAGCAGCTTGCGGTGCTTCTTCTTCGCCATCCGCTTGCGCCGCTTCTTGATAACAGAGCCCACGACTACCCTCGCTCACTTCTCATCACTCGGTGTTTGGGCGCCATGGGCCCATACGACCTACGAGGGGCCAGCCTACCCGCCCGAGCGCTGAGGTCGTAATCGAGGGTGAACCAGGGGTATCCCGGACGCCCCGAGGGGCCTCCGGGAACTCCTGGACCCGATGACCGTCAGGCAGTCTCCACCCCCACATAGCTCTCGCGGAGGTACTCGTGAACCGCTTGCTCCGGCACCCGGAAGGACCTGCCCACCCGGATCGCCGGCAGATGACCGCTGTGCACCAACCGGTACACGGTCATCTTCGACACTCGCATCACCGAGGCGACTTCCGCCACGGTAAGGAACTGAACCTCGTTCAGAGGCCTCTCGCCAGCTGCAGCCATGACACACCTGAACCTTCCGCACTCGACGGCCACCGGCTTCCCCTTCCGGTGACTCTTCGTCGCTGCGTGCTCACTCCCCAATGTAGGGGCGGGTGATGCGAGTGGGGAAGAGGGGATGCCATCGGCGGCCTACTGTGACAGACACGCCCGATTGAGTACGTAGCGGGTCAGCGGTCGGTAGTAATCAGACCGCACACCGTCATCAAGCGGAACGACGACGGACACCCGCCCCTCCGCCTCCCCCACGAAGGGCGCCGGATCGTCCGTGTCGGCCAGCCCGATCGCCTCGAACCCCAGCTGACCTGCCCCGCAGACCCAGCCGTGGTCCCCGACGACAAGTTCCGGGAGGGGCCCGCCGCCCTCCGCGGCCGCCGCCAGAACCGTCCGGATCGGGAGCGGCGAATGCGTGTGCACGCCGGTCGCACAACGGGAGCGCGAAGCGGTCGCCTCCCGGACCACGGAGACACCTCGTACGTAGTCGAGGTTGTACGTGCGTAGACCGAACCGGGTCGTTATGTCGACACGTCTACCCGTCGCTGGTGTGAGGACCTCACATCCCGACGCCGACAAAGCGTCCGCGAGAGCGCCGTAGAAGCCGATCAGCCGATGCGGGTGCCCGGTGCCCAGAAGCACCGGCCCACCACGGCGAGCGACCGCCGCGAGCCGCTCCGCGAACCGGTCCAGCGCCGCCAGGGTGAACCCCGGGTCGATCACATCCTGCCCGGTCGTACACCGCGGGTCGGCCGAAACCCCGCACTTCCGGGCCATCAAACCGAGCACATCCCGCTGCCGCCAGGTCATTTCGGGATCAAGCCCGATCAGAAACCGAGGATCGCGGGCCGCGAACAGCCGGTAGCTCCGCAGGCTCGACTCCCGCGAGGTGGCCACCCTCCCGGCCAGCCCGACCGCCACCAGATGAGCCCGCAACGCCCCCGCACTCCACACCCCCCGATGCTGACGCACCCACCCCACGCCACCACCAGAATCCCTGGCCGAACCACACAGTCGGCCTAACGGCCGCCGCCTCTACGGCAGCAGCCCCCGCAGCGGGAAGACCGCCTTGCGCGCGGCCAGCACGGCCTGGTCCAGCCGGTCCGCGGGGTCGTACCCGGCCTCCCAGCCGGCCCACTCCACGGGCCACCGCCCGTCGGTCATCCGCACCGGCGCCAACTGCCGCGTCCGCGCGAAGACCTGCTGCCGCCACTCCTCGGGAATCATGGCCTCCGGCGCGATCTCCCGCCCGGCCACGATCCCCACGAGATGGGTCCAGGACCGCGGCACCACGTCCACCACCGCGTAACCGCCGCCGCCGAGCGCGACCCACCGCCCCTCGGCATGCTCGTGCGCCAGGTCGTGCAGCGCCACCTGCACCGCCCGCTGCGCGTCCAGCGACACCGCCAGATGCGCCAGCGGGTCCTCGAAGTGCGTGTCGGCGCCGTGCTGGGTCACCAGTACCTGCGGCCGGAACTCGGCGAGCACCTCCGGCACCACCGAGTGGAACGCCCGCACCCAGCCCGCGTCCCCGGTCCCGGCCGGCAGCGCGACGTTCACGGCCGACCCCTGGGCCGTGTCCGCACCCGTCTCCTCCGGCCAGCCGGTCTGCGGGAACAGCGTCCGGGGGTGCTCGTGCAGCGAGATCGTCAGGACCCGCGGATCCTCCCAGAACGCGGCCTGGACCCCGTCCCCGTGATGCACGTCCACGTCCACGTAGGCGACCCGTTCGGCGCCCAGCTCCAGCAGTCGGGCGATGGCGAGGGAGGCGTCGTTGTAGATGCAGAATCCGGAGGCGCCGCCCGGCATGGCGTGGTGCAGGCCGCCGGCGAAGTTCACGGCGTGCAGCGCGTCGCCGCGCCACACGGCCTCCGCCGCCCCCACCGACTGCCCGGCGATCAGCGCGGACACCTCGTGCATCCCGGCGAACGCCGGATCGTCCATGGTTCCGAGCCCGTACGAGCCGTCGGCGCCACCGGGGTCGGCGGACGCGGCCTTCACGGCCGCCACGTAGTCCTCACGGTGCACGAGCCGCAGGGTCGACTCCCCCGCCGGCTTCGCCGAGACGACGTCCATCTCCCGGTCGAGCCCGAAGGCGCTCACGAGACTCCGGGTCAACGCGAGCCGGACCGGATCCATCGGATGGTCCGGACCGAAGTCATAGCCCGTTACTGCCTCGTCCCACATCAGCTGTGCGCGGCCGCTCATGCCCGCCACCGTATCGGTCCGGTTCAGTCTCGAACGACCGGGCGTACACCAATGTCACCAGCACCAACGCCATCGGCACGAGCATCGCCCCGCGATAGCTCCAGGCGTCCCCCAACGCCCCCACCAACGGGGAACCGATCAAAAAGCCCACATAGTTGAAGATGTTCAGCCGCGCCACGGCCGCGTCCGAAGCCCCCGGGAACAGCCGCCCCGCCGCCGCGAACGTCTGCGGGACGAGCACACACAGCCCGAGCCCCAGCAGCGTGAACCCGAGCATCCCCACCCAGGCCCCCGGCGCCCCCGCCACCACCGCGAACCCGACGGCCGCGATCACCGCACCGGCCCGTACGACGGCCGCGGCCCCGAACCGCCGCACTCCCAGATCCCCGATGGACCGCCCCAGCAGCGTGGTGACCATATAGACGTTGTACGGCACGGTCGCCATCTCGTCCGAGCTGCCGAGGACGTCCGCCAGGTACTTGGCGCTCCAGTTGGAGACGGTCGAGTCACCGATGTACGCGAAGCACATCACCAGACAGAGCGGCAGCAGCAGCGAGAAGGCGAGGCGCCCACCCGCGGCTCCGGCCTCCACGGCAACCTTGTCCTCGGGCCCGCCCCCGTCGACGTACCACCGGCTCCCGACCAGCGCGGCCGGCAGCAGCACGAGGACCACCGGCAGATACGACACGAGCAGCGGCAGATCCCAGTGCGCCCCCGCCCACGCCAGCGAGGCCCCGGATATCCCGCCCAGGCTGTACACGGCGTGGAACCCGAGCATGATGCTCCGCCCGTACGACCGCTGCAGGCTCACCCCGAGCATGTTCATCGAGGCGTCGAGCGCCCCGACCGCCAGCCCGAACGCGGCCAGCGAGATCCCGAGCTCGACCATGTGCTCGCCGGCTCCGACGCCCAGCAGCGCCAGAAGCACGACGGGCTGCGACCAACGCAGCACCTGGCTCGCCGGGATCTTCTTCACCAGTTGCTCGGTGCAGACGCTGCCGACACCGGCGAGCACCGGCACCGCGGCGAGGAAGGCGGGCAGCAGCGCGTTGGAGACCCCGTACCGGTCCTGAATGGCCGGAATCCGCGTCACGAGCAGTGCGAAGGCGACGCCCTGAGCGAAGAAGCTGAACGCCAACGCGGCCCGGCCGCGCCGCAGCACATCTGTCATGGCGGAACAGTAGGGGTCGCCCGCTACTCATGGGTAGAGGAAGTTGAAGATTGCTCAACTAAGCAGGGGGAGCAGTTCCCCCATGTCCGAGAAGTGCCCCTGGACCCCGGTCAGCTTCTCCGCCGGGGTCATCGCCGTGAACCCGTACACGTCCATCCCGGCCGCGCGCCCCGCCCGGACACCGAGGGGGCTGTCCTCGACGACCGCGCACCGCTCCGGCGCGACCCCCATCCGCTCGGCCGCGTGGAGGAAGAGATCGGGCGCCGGCTTCCCCCGCCCCACGTCCTGCGCGCTGAACACCAGCCCGTCCCCGAACCACCGGTCGAGCCCGGTCGCCCGGTGCCCGACCCTGATCCGCTCATGGCTCCCGGACGACGCCACGCAGTACGGCACCCCCTCCGCCACCAGCTTCTCCAGTACGTCGAAGACCCCGTCGACCGGCGCCAGCTCCCGCTCGAAGGCGGCGAACACCCGCGCGTGGAAGACCTCGTCGAAGTCGTCGGGCAGCCGCCGCCCCGTCCGCTCCTGGATCAGCTCATGGACGCGGTGCATCGCGGAGCCCATGTAGTCACGGATGGACTCCTCGTACGAGGTGGGGTGCCCGAGCTCGGTCAGATAGGCGGCGAGGTGCCGGTTGGAGATGGGCTCACTGTCGACGAGCACACCGTCGTTGTCGAAGATCACGAGGTCATAGCGCATCCCAGCACTCTACGAACCCGACGCGTGAACCACTAAACGCAGAAAGGCCCACACCATAAGGTGTGGGCCTTTCTCAATATTTGTTCGGCGGCGTCCTACTCTCCCACAGGGTCCCCCCTGCAGTACCATCGGCGCTGTGAGGCTTAGCTTCCGGGTTCGGAATGTAACCGGGCGTTTCCCTCACGCTATGACCACCGAAACAT
>NZ_OLMK01000046.1 GCF_900290235.1 Streptomyces sp. MA5143a | reverse complement strand
AAGTTGACGGTCGACTCGACCGTACCGAGGGCGAGGACCGCTCGCGACCGGGCGCGAGTGACACTGGAAGCGGCACAAGAAGGGGCGATACGACGATGAAGGGCACCGTGGGAGAGCTGGGGGAGTTCGGGCTCATCAGGGAGCTCACCTCCCGGCTCACCACCACCCCGGCGGTCCGGGTCGGCCCCGGCGACGACGCCGCTGTGGTGGCCGCGCCGGACCGCCGGGTCGTGGCGAGCACCGACCTCCTGCTGGAGGGGCGGCACTTCCGCCGCGACTGGTCCACGGCGTACGACGTCGGGCGCAAGGCGGCCGCCCAGAACCTCGCGGACATCGCCGCCATGGGCGCCGTGCCCACCGCGCTGCTCCTCGGCCTGGTCGCTCCGGTCGACCTCCCGGTGACCTGGGCGACCGAGCTGATGGACGGCCTGCGCGACGAGTGCCAGGTCGCCGGGGCGGCCGTCGTGGGCGGGGACGTCGTCCGCGGCGACACCATCATGATCTCCATCACCGCGCTCGGTGATCTCCGCAACCACGAGCCCGTGACCAGGGCCGGGGCGCAGCCCGGCGATGTCGTGGCCGTCACCGGCTGGCTCGGCTGGTCCGCCGCCGGACACGCGGTCCTCTCCCGCGGCTTCCGCTCGCCGCGCGCCTTCGTGGAGGCCCACCGGCGTCCCGAGCCGCCGTACCACGCGGGTCCCGCCGCCGCCGACCTGGGCGCGACCGCGATGTGCGACGTGAGCGACGGGCTGATCGCGGACCTCGGGCACATCGCCGAGGCCAGCAGCTGCCGGATCGACATCCGCTCCGGCGCGATCGACATCCCGTCCCAGATGAACGACATCGGGCAGGCCGTCGGCGTCGACCCCATCCAGTGGGTGCTCACCGGCGGCGAGGACCACGCCATAGTGGCGACGTTCCCGCCGGACGTGAAGCTGCCGGCCCGCTGGAAGGTGATCGGCGAGGTCCTCAACCCGTCGGCGCTGCCACAGGTCACCGTGGACGGGGCGCCCTGGACCAGCAAGGGCGGCTGGGACCACTTCGCGGACATGGAGTCGTGACCGGGTCACCGGGAGCGCCGCCCAGGGTGCTCACGGTCGCCGGCTCCGACTCCGGGGGCGGCGCCGGTGTCCAGGCCGACCTGAAGACCATGCTGGCGCTCGGTGTGCACGGCATGAGCGTCGTCACGGCGGTCACCGCGCAGAACTCCCTCGGGGTGCAGGGCGCTTGGGAGCTGCCGGTGGAGGCCGTCCGCGCCCAGTACCGCAGTGTCGTCGACGACATCGGCGTCCAGGCCGTCAAGACCGGCATGCTCGCCTCCGCCGAACTCGTCGAGACGGTCGCCGAGTTGCTCGCCGCCACGGACGCGCCCGTGGTCGTCGACCCGGTCGGCGTCTCCAAGCACGGCGACCCGCTGCTGGCCGCGACGGCCCTGGACTCCGTCCGTGAGCGGCTGCTGCCCACGGCGACGGTCGCCACCCCCAACCTCGACGAGGTCGCCCAACTCACCGGTGTGCGTGTCGAGTCGGAGACCGGGATGCGCGAGGCCGCCCAGGCCGTGCTGGCGTACGGGCCACGATGGGTGGTGATCAAGGGCGGGCACCTCTCGGGGGACGCCGTCGACCTGCTCACCGACGGCTCCGAGGAGCACTGGCTGCGGGCGCCGAGGTACGACAACCGGCACACGCACGGCACGGGCTGCACACTGGCCTCCGCGATCGCCGCGCGTCTCGCGCAGGGGCTGACCGTGCCGGAGGCCGTGGCGGCGGCCAAGGAGTACGTCACCGGGGCGATCGCCGCCGGGTTCGCCCTCGGCGGCGGCATCGGGCCCGTGGATCACGGATGGGCGCTCGGACGGGGTGGTCCGGCCGTCTGAGACGGGTGGCCGACCCTTCGGCGAGCCCGGGCCGCGCGGGTGCGGCCCGGTGTCGCGTCCGCACGGGTCGGTCACACGAGCAGGGCTGGTCACACGCGGAGGACGGGGCACGCGAGCGGGGCTGATCACGCGGGCGGGCACGGCAAAAAGCCGGCCCACCAACGGTGGACCGGCTCTGTGCAGCGAACCAGCAGGTGGCCGCGCGCTAGCTGAGCGTCAGCGCGAGACCTTGCCGGCCTTGATGCACGAGGTGCAAGCGTTCACGCGCTTCGGCGTCCCGCCCACCACGGTACGCACACGCTGGATGTTCGGGTTCCAGCGGCGGGACGTACGGCGGTGCGAGTGCGAGATGTTGTTGCCGAAGCCCGGCCCCTTGCCGCAGACGTCGCAGTTGGCAGCCACGGGTCACTCCAAAGACTTCAGATGCACTTACGGTTGATCCCGGCATGCCGGGATCACAATCCCGAGACCGGGATCCGAGTGGCGTTGCCAGGGGGAAGGCCCGGTCTGGATCGGTGATCTGGATCGGGCAACCGGAGCAGCATACAACGACTGCGTCCGTACAACGAAACTACCATGGCTGGTCGGGGCCTCGCCCCGGCCCTCTTACCGGCGGTCACGGCTGCGGGTCTACGCTGCGTGCGGCGTGCGGCGTTCCATCCGGCGCCCGTCCAGCAGCCAAGCAGCTCAAGGAGGCGCAGGTGCCGCAGGTGCCGCAGACATTCTTCGATGCTCTCGCGGTGCGCACCTGGTGCGGCCTCGCGCTGGCCGCCCTGGGGCGGGCCCGTGAGGAGATCGACGCGATCAACGTCTACCCGGTGGCCGACGGCGACACCGGGACCAACCTCTACCTGACGATGGAGTCGGCGGCGGCCGCCGTGGAGGCGGTGTTCGCGGGCCACGAGACGGGCGCGGCGCCCGGCTCGCCCACCGCCGGGCAGCCCACCCTCGCCGAGGCCGCGCGGGCCATGGCGCACGGCGCGCTCATAGGCGCCCGGGGGAACTCCGGGACGATCCTCGCGCAGCTCCTGCGTGGGATGGCCCAGGTGCTCGCGGACGACAGTGAGGCCGCTCACACCGACGGACAGGGGCTCCGTCTCGCTCTCCGCCACGCCGCCGACTCCGCACGTGAGGCAGTGGCCCACCCTGTGGAGGGCACCGTCCTCACGGTCGCCTCCGCGGCCGCCGACGCGGTGGGGGCCGCGGAGGGCGACTGCGGCACGGTGGCCCGCGCCGCGTACGAGGGCGCCGGTACGGCCCTGCTGGCGACCCCCGGGCAACTGGCGGCGCTGGCCCGCGCGGGTGTCGTGGACGCGGGCGGACGCGGCCTGGTGGCGGTGCTGGCCGCGCTGGTGGAGACGTTCACGGGGGAGGCCCCCAGGGCGCACGCCTACGCCGCCCCCGTCGCCTCACCCGAGCTCGCGACCACGCACGCGCGCGTGGCGGGGACCGGCCCGGGCGACGACGGCGCCGGCGGTGCCGATGCCGTGCGTGGCGCGGAGGGCGTCGGGCCGGAGGTGTGCGCCGACGACCGGCCCGGGACCGGGGGGCCCGCCTTCGAGGTGATCTACCTCCTGGAGGCGGACGACGAGGCGGTGGCCCGGTTGCGCGGCAGGCTGGACGGGCTGGGCGACTCGCTCGTCGTGGTCGGCGGGGACGGTCTGTGGAACGTCCATGTGCACGTCGACGACGCGGGTGCGGCCGTGGAGGCGGGCGTCGAGGCCGGGCGGCCGTACCGGATCCGGATCACGCACTTCGGGGCCGAGGACGCGCACGTGGCCGGTGGGGCCGGACGGCGGCCGCGTGAGCGGGCCCAGCGCGCCGTCGTGGCCGTCGTACCGGGGGAGGGCCTGGCGGGGCTGTACACGGAGGCTGGTGCGACCACGGTGCTGGCCCGCCCCGGGGAGCCGCCCGCCAGCGGGGAGCTGGTGGAGGCGGTACGGCGGGCCCACGCGCGCGAGGTGGTGCTCCTGCCCAACGACGCGGATCTGCGGCACACGGCGGCCGCGGCGGCGGAGCAGGCCCGCGCCGAGGGCGTACGGGTGGCGTTGATCCCGACCCGGTCGGCCGTCCAGGGCATCGCCGCCCTCGCCGTGCACGAGCCGGGCCGCCGTTTCGACGAGGACGTCGTCTCCATGACCTCCGCGGCGGGAGCCACGCGCTACGCCGAGGTCGTCATCGCCGAGCGCCAGTCCTGGACCATGGCCGGCATCTGCCAGGCCGGCGACGTCCTCGGCCTCATCGACGGGGACGTGGCCGTCATCGGTGACGACGTCACCGCGACCGCCGCCAGGGTCGTCGACCGCATGCTCGCCGCCGGCGGCGAAATGGTCACCCTGGTCCTCGGCGACGAGGCCCCGAGCGACATCGCCGACCACGTGGAAGCCCGACTCCGCGAGTCCCACCTGGGCGTGGACACGGTGGTCTACAGAGGCGGCCACCAGGGCACCCTCCTGCTGATCGGCGTCGAGTAGCTGACGGTCGTGCAGCGCCGACGGGCCGTAGTTCGGGGACGGCCGAGTAGCTCCGGCGGGGCGCCGCCTCGGGGGACGGCGGGAACCGCCCGTCCCCCAAGGGGCGCGGGGAACTGCGCGAGAAACCACAACGCACCCGCACCCGCCAGAACCACACGCACCCCCGAGCCATAAGGCGCCGACGCGGGGTGGAAGGGGCGGCAGCCCCTAGGGATGGGACGGGTAGGGGCGGCGGGGGCGAGACCCATGGGCCCAGCCCCCACCCCGCTGAGCCCTACCCGTCCCCCAGCCCCTCCACCAGCCCCAGCATCCGCTCCGCCTCCGCGCGACGCACAACCGCCGTCTCGCCCTCCTGACCACCGACGCCGCCGTCTCCGCAGCCACTGCCACTGCCGCCGACGCCGACGTCGCCGTACGCGGCCAACACACTCCGCGCCCGCCCCGCCGCGTCGGCCGCCCGCCGAAGGTCCGCCTCCAGCCACCCGGCCGCGAGCTCCGCGCCGGTCCGCTCGTCGAGGAAGTCGGCCCCCAGGGACCCGTACACCGCCACCGCCCGCTCGACGAGCGTGAGCGCCTCCTCGAACACCGCCCGGTACACGTCGAGTTCCGCGTCCTCGGCGACGGAACGGGCGAGCAGATCGCCGAACTGCCGGTACGTCTCGCCGAGTTCCGCGTGGATCCGCAGCCGGTTCTCCTCGCCGGTCACGTCCGACAGGGCCGCCTCGCACCCGGCCACGGCGTCACCCATCAACTCCCGGGCGGCGTCGAGCCCCGCGCCCTCCTGGGCCGCGTACCAGGCTCGCGCCCGCAGCGCCCGCACGTACCCGTGGACGTTGCCGAGCTCTCCCCACAGGGCGCCCGCGCGCTCGTACGCCCGGTCCGCCTCGGCGGGCAGCCCCGCACGGGCGAGGGCCTCCGCGGCGAGGTGCGCGAGCACGGCGTGGTCGCGCTGCTCGGGCCAGTGCCGGGTGATGTCGGCGGCCCGCAGCCACCGGTCGGCCGCCTCGCGGTGCTCGCCCATCTCGGTGTGGCAGTCGCCGAGCCACCACAGGGTCTGGGCGACGGCCCCGTCCCCGTGGATCTCGGCGGTCAGGTCCACCAGGGCCGACTCCAGCACCTCCGCGGCCTCCGCCCACCGCCCCTGCCGCAGCAGGAACCCGCCGAGGAGATGCCGGGCCCAGGAGCCGAGCGTCCGGCTCTCACCGGCCTCGTCGGCCCAGTGCGCCGCCTCCAGCGCGTGAGCGGCGCCCGGCTCGACCCGGTCGGCGGCACCGAGGAGCTCCGCCAGCTGGACGTGGAGCTGGGCGTGGCCCATCGGCTCCAGATCCGTACCGCCGTGCTCCAGCGCCGCGCGGGCCGCCCGCTCGGCCCGCTCCAGGTCTCCGAGCTGCTGCGCGAGCCCGGCCAGCCGGGCCTCGTACTGCACCGCGAACCAGGGCGCCCCGGCCGCCACATACCGCTCCGCGGCCTCCTCGAACAGCGCGGCGGCGGTCTCCGCGTCCCCGCCGCGCTCGGCCAGCTCCCCGAGCATGGCCCGCGCCTCCGCGGCCCGCGAGGCCAGCCGCACGTCCTGCGCGCGGTGCGGCTCGACGAACTCCGCCAGCTCCCGCACGGCGGCCTCGGCGGCGGGCACCGCGCTCTCGTCCGGGTCCGCCTCCTCCAGCCGCTGCATGAGTATCCGGGCCCGCCCCACCAGCACGGACGCCGTCTGCCGCAGCCCGGTGGCGCCGCCCGCGTGGAGCGCGAGGACCTTCTCGTACGGCTCGGACAGCAGCTCCAGTGCTTCCTCGGTGTGCCCGTTCAGGGAGTGGACCGTCGCTCCACGCGCGCGTGCCGCGAGCGCCTCGCCCGGGTCACCGGCCTCCTCGTACAGCTCGGCCGCGTGTTCGAACAGGGCGCGTCCCTCGGGCCCGAGGGAGATCGCCCGGTGGTCGACGATCTCCGCCCGGTCGTGGGCGTCCAGCTCCGCGCCGTCCGCCTCGGCGGCCCGCGCCACCGCGGCCCACGCGGCCACGGAGTCCGGGTGCAAGGACTCGGACAGCCGCCGCGCCTCGGCGAGGAGCGCAGGCAGGTCGTCCGGCGCCGGTGCCGCCTCGACGCGCTCCACGGCCAGGGGCTGCCGGGGCGCCGGGACCGTGCGGGTCGCCCGCACGCCCAGTGGCAGCCGGTCCACGAGCGGCGGCTGGTCCATGCGCTCCCGGACGTGGGTGCTGACGTACGCCGTGCCGTTGCGCTCGTCGAACCGGGCGGCCAGGGACAGTGCCTCCACGCGTGCGTGCGCGGCCAGCTCGGCGGCGGTCCAGGTGCGGCCGGCGGGACCCGGGACCGTCTGATCGGCGAGGCCACGGCTGACCAGGCGGTCCATGAGGAGCGCCACCACGGCCGTGAAGTCCGCTTTGCTGCGCGGGTCCCCGGAGTCCGTGAAGTACGCCGGACGCTCGGCGAGCAGCTCAAGACCGCGCGCCTCGTTACCGGTCAGGGCGCAGAACTCCACGTGGTCCGCGTACGCGCCCCGCATGCTCTCCATGGCCCGCACCAGCCGGAAACCGCGCAGATGGTGGGCGCGCGCCTCGTCCAGGCGCCCCAGCCGCAGCAGCGGCAGCAGGGAGGACGCCAGAGCGGTGTGCGGCTCGTGGGCGCAGGTGTACTCGCCCTCCAGGACCGGCGCCCACAGCCGCAGCGCCTCGGCGTCCCGCCGCTGCCGCGCCTGCCACCAGCCCTGGCCGTGCAGCTCGCACGCGTGGCAGTCGGCCATGCTGTCCCGGTCGGCCGCCAGCCACGCCTCGTACGCCCGCTCGGCCCGCGCCAGATCGCCGACGTGCGCGGCCACACTGAACTCGGCGCTGCGCACGGCCCGTTCCGAGTGTCCGGCGAGCCGGTAGCGGTGCTCCATCTCGCCGAGCCACTTCTCGATCGAGGCGAGCGGCACATGCGGCTGGTTGAGCATGCCGGCCGACATCCACTTGAAGACCCAGTGCAGCGAGTGGACCTCGTACTCGTCGAAGTCCTCCGGGCGCTCGTCCCACATGCGCAGCAGGCGCGCGAAGGGGACGAACATCTTGTCCTTCTCGGAGCTGTAGTTGTAGACCTTCAGCTGGTGGCCGAGCGCCTCGATCACGGCGAGCGGGATGTTCAGCTTCTCGGCCTCGGCGAGCAGCCGCTCCGCGCGCGCGTTGCGGGCGGGGCCCTCCGGCTGCTCGTAGTTCTCCGCCATGGCCCGGCGCAGTTCGTCGAAGTCCATGACGTCCCTCACGGTCGGCCGCCCTCCCCGGGCCCGGTCTCGCTGTGCGTGGCCCACTCCAGGAGGCCTATGAACGCGCGGTTCAGGAGCGCCGAGTCCGCCGGCCTGAGCGGTCGCTGCGCCATCAGCAGGGCCTGCCCGTACAGGGACTCGGTGGCGGTCCCGATCAGCTCGGGATCGCGCAGGGCACCGATCCGCCGGATGAGCGGGTTGAGGTGGTTCAGCACCAGCCGCGCGCGCGGGGCGCTGCCGCGCAGCGAGCCGAGGATGCCCGCCCACAGGTCGTCGGCCTGCTCCTCGGCCTCCGCGCGGGCCTGCTCGTGCCGGGAGGAACGGTCGTCCAGGTGCAGCGCGGGCACCGACAGCGGATGGAACGCCCGCAGCACGACATCACAGCCCAGGGGGTCGAGCTTCGCCCGCGCGGCCGACAGGAAGCCCGCCAGCGCCAGCTCCTCGTCCGGGTCGGGCGCGTCCAGATGAGCGGTCACCGTGTCGGCGTCCAACTCGGCGACCATCGTGCCCGGGCGCACCGACGGCAGCGCCTCGACCAGCTCGCTGTCGTACGTGTAACCGCCGTTGATCACCCCGACGCCCTGCGCGGAGGCGATCGGCGCGACCTGGCGGTACTCCTCCACCGTCCGCGTGAAGTGCACCACCGGGTGCCGCTGCGCGAACTCCTCCAGGGACAGCCGCCCGTCGGTCGTCTCGAAGGGCAGCCACGGCAGCATCGTGCGCAGCATCTCCTTGTCGTGCCGCGCCAGGGACTTCACCCCCAGGTAGTGCACCGACAGGAAGGCCGCCAGCCGCTCCGGATCACCCGCGGCGAGACCCGTCAGCCACCCGCGGATCCGCTCGCCCAGCGCCTCCCGGACGGCCGCGAGGGTCTCGTCCTCGTACAGCGACTCTCGGGACGCCGTGGGCCGCAGACTGTCCGTGTCGAGCACACAGCGCACGAAGAACGCCCACTCCGGCAGCAGCTGTTCGGCCCGCTCCGTGAGCAGCATGCCCTTCAGGTGCACCCGGTGGCCCACCCGCTGCGCCGGGCTGACCGCCGACGGCAGCACGTACGCCACGCCCCGCACCCCGGCGAGCGGCACGTCCAGCTCGATCGCGTCCAACGGGGTGAACCCGAACAGGTCGTGGCAGTGCCGCGCGAGAGCCACCCGCCGGGTGGCGGGGGAGGGGTACGGACGGTCCCAGGGCGCCGGCAGATCCGTGACCGCCTCCTCGCCCACCCGGACGTCGTACGGCAGCAGCGAGCCGAAGTCCCGCGCCAGCGACAGCACGCGCGCGTGCGAGAGCCACTCCGCCGCGCCCGGCCGCGCGACCAGATGCACGGTCGTCCCCGGCTCGGGGCGCGCCTCGTCCGGCAGTGTCCGCACCGTGTACGAGCCGTCGTCGGTCGCCGTCCACTCCACGGGCGCCGCGTCCGGCGTACGGGCGCTGCGGCTGACGACCCGGATGCGCTCGGCGACCACGAAGCACGCCAGCAACCCGATGCCGAACTGCCCGAGGAAGTCCGAGCGGACCTCCTGAAGCCCGTCGGCGCGCTTGGAGCTGCGGCCGATGGTCGCGAGGAGACTGTGCACGTCGGACTCGGTGAGCCCCACGCCGGAGTCCTCCACCCGCAGCGCGGCGCCCTCGGCGAACAGCCGCACCCGGGCGGGCGCGTCGGGCTCCTCGGCCCGCCGCGCGGTGATCGCGTCCACCGCGTTCTGCAGCAGCTCGCGCAGGTAGACCTTCGGACTGGAATAGAGGTGGTGCGAGAGCAGATCCACCAGGCCACGCAGATCGACCTGGAACGTGTGAGGTGACTGTGGAGTCTGGGATGCCTGGGATGACTGTGAGGTCATTGAGTCCATCGTCGCAGCGCCGGTGGGGTGGGGGTCGGGCGACGGCGCGGGGTAGGGCGGTCCCACGAGACGGTGACCGCGGACGGGAGGCGGCACGGGCCTTCGGTACAGGCCCGGGGGTGCGCCATCCTAGGCGCGAACGACCCGCCTGACCAGCGGATTTCAAGGACGTATACGGGATTGTCAGTGCCGTGGTGTGCAATGGATCTCGTGCCCGCGCTCGAAGAACCGCTCAAGAACACGCTCGGCGCCGCCACCGCGAAGGTGATGGCCGAGCACCTCGGCCTGCACACCGTCGGAGACCTGCTGCACCACTATCCCCGCAGGTACGAGGAGCGCGGGCAGCTCACCCACCTCGCCGACCTGCCCATGGACGAGCACGTCACGGTGGTCGCCCAGGTCGCCGACGCCCGCCTGCACACCTTCGCCTCCGCCAAGGCCCCCCGCGGCAAGGGCCAGCGCCTCGAGGTCACCATCACCGACGGCAGCGGCCGTCTCCAGCTGGTCTTCTTCGGCAACGGCGTGCACAAGCCCCACAAGGAGCTCCTCCCCGGCACCCGCGCCCTCTTCGCCGGCAAGGTCTCCGTCTTCAACCGCCGCCTCCAGCTGGCCCACCCGGCATACGAACTGCTGCGCGGCGAAGACGTGTTGGAGACGGTCGACAGCTGGGCCGGCGCCCTCATCCCGATCTACCCGGCCACCGCCAAGCTGGAGTCCTGGAAGATCGCCAAGGCGGTGCAGACGGTCCTGCCGAGCGCCCAGGAGGCCGTGGACCCCCTCCCCGACGCCCTCCGTGCGGGCCGGGGTCTGGTCCCCCTCCCCGAGGCCCTGCTGAAGATCCACCGCCCCCACACCAAGGCGGACATCGAGGGCGCCCGGGACCGCCTCAAGTGGGACGAGGCCTTCGTCCTCCAGGTCGCCCTCGCCCGCCGCCGGCACACCGACGCCCAACTCCCCGCCGTGGCCCGCCGCCCCACCCCGGACGGCCTCCTCACCGCCTTCGACGCCCGCCTCCCGTTCACCCTGACCGAGGGCCAGCAGAAGGTCTCCCGGGAGATCTTCGACGACCTCGCCACCGAACACCCGATGCACCGCCTGCTCCAGGGAGAGGTGGGCTCCGGGAAGACACTGGTGGCCCTGCGCGCCATGCTCGCTGTGGTGGACGCCGGCGGGCAGGCGGCCATGCTCGCGCCGACCGAGGTGCTCGCCCAGCAGCACCACCGGTCGGTGACGGAGATGATGGGCGAGCTGGCCGAGGGCGGCATGCTGGGCGGCGCCGAGCACGCCACCAAGGTGGTGCTGCTCACCGGTTCGATGGGCGCGGCCGCCCGCCGTCAGGCGCTCCTCGACCTGGTCACCGGCGAGGCCGGCATCGTCATCGGCACCCATGCGCTGATCGAGGACAAGGTCCAGTTCCACGACCTGGGCCTGGTCGTCGTCGACGAACAGCACCGCTTCGGCGTGGAGCAGCGCGACGCCCTGCGCGGCAAGGGCAAGCAGCCGCCGCACCTCCTCGTCATGACGGCCACACCCATCCCGCGCACGGTCGCCATGACGGTCTTCGGCGACCTGGAGACCTCGGTCCTCGACCAACTCCCCGCGGGCCGCTCGCCGATCGCCAGCCATGTCGTCCCCGCCGCCGACAAACCGCACTTCCTCGCCCGCGCCTGGGAGCGGGTCCGCGAGGAGGTGGAGAACGGCCACCAGGCGTACGTCGTCTGCCCCCGCATCGGCGACGACGTCGACGAACAGACCGGCCCCGGGAAGAGCAAGAAGTCCCCGGAGGACGAAGCCGAGAAAAGGCCGCCGCTCGCCGTCCTCGACATCGCCGACCAGCTCACCCAGGGCCCCCTGCGCGGCCTCCAGGTCGAGGTCCTGCACGGCCGTATGCACCCGGACGACAAGGACGCGGTCATGCGCCGGTTCGCCGCCGGTGAGACCAAGGTCCTGGTGGCGACCACGGTCATCGAGGTCGGCGTCAACGTCCCGAACGCGACGGCGATGGTCATCATGGACGCCGACCGCTTCGGCGTCTCCCAGCTCCACCAGCTCCGCGGCCGCGTCGGCCGGGGTTCCGCCCCCGGTCTCTGCCTCCTGGTCACGGAGATGCCCGAGGCCAGCGCCGCCCGCCAGCGCCTGGGCGCCGTCGCCTCCACCCTCGACGGCTTCGAACTCTCCCGCATCGACCTCGAACAGCGCCGCGAGGGCGACGTCCTCGGCCAGGCCCAGTCCGGTGCCCGCACCAGCCTGCGCATGCTCACCGTCATCGACGACGAGGAGATCATCACGGAGGCCAGGGAGGAGGCGGCGTCGGTGGTGGCCGCCGACCCGGAGCTGGAGTCCTTCCCGGGCCTGAGAACGGCCCTGGACGCCCTCCTGGACGAGGAGCGGGAGCAGTACCTGGAGAAGGGCTGAGGGGAGGGCCGCACGCGCAGGGCCGGTGCCGCGTGTGACGTTGCCTGCTCTCCCTGCCGGCGGCAGGCGCCCGTGCCTCCTCGCCTGCCGTGCCTCCTCGCCTGACAGACTGGAGGCGTAGCCGCCCCCTCCTCCAAGGACCCAAGATGACCCGCGTGATCGCCGGCGCAGCCGGCGGACGCCGCCTGGCCGTCCCGCCAGGGAACGGCACCCGCCCCACCTCCGATCGCGCACGCGAGGGCCTCTTCTCCACCTGGCAGGCCCTCCTCGGCGGCCCCCTCGACGGCGAACGCGTCCTCGACCTCTACGCCGGCTCCGGAGCCGTCGGCCTGGAGGCCCTCTCCCGCGGCGCCGCCCACACCCTCCTCGTCGAGGCCGACGCCCGCGCCGCCCGGACGGTCCGCGACAACGTCCGGACGCTCGGCCTCCCCGGCGCCGAGGTGAGGTCGGGCAAAGCGGAACAGATCATCCAGGGCCAGGCGCCCCAGGAGCCGTACGACATCGTCTTCCTCGACCCCCCGTACGCCGTCCCGGACGACGATCTTCGGGAGATCCTGCTCACACTCCGTACGGGAGGCTGGCTCGCCGAGGAAGCGCTCGTCACCGTGGAGCGCAGCACCAGAGGCGGTGACTTCGCCTGGCCGACCGGTTTCGAAGCGCTCCGGGCCCGTCGTTACGGCGAGGGAACGTTTTGGTACGGTCGCGCCGCCTCTACGTGCGAAGACGCACGATGACCGGACCGGAGAGCGAGGGATCCCAAGTGCGCCGCGCCGTCTGTCCCGGGTCGTTCGACCCCATCACCAATGGACACCTCGACATCATTGGCCGCGCCTCCAAGCTGTACGACGAGGTCTATGTCGCGGTGATGATCAACAAGTCGAAGAAGGGCCTGTTCGAGGTGGAGGAGCGGATCGACCTCATCCGCGAGGTCACCGCCGAGTACGCGAACGTACGGGTCGAGGCCTTCCACGGTCTCCTCGTCGACTTCTGCAAGCAGCGCGACATCCCCGCCATCGTCAAGGGCCTGCGCGCCGTCAGCGACTTCGACTACGAGCTTCAGATGGCTCAGATGAACATCGGCCTCTCGGGCATCGAGACCCTCTTCGTCCCCACCAACCCCACCTACAGCTTCCTGTCGTCCTCGCTGGTCAAGGAGGTCGCGACCTGGGGCGGCGACGTCTCCCACCTGGTACCCCCCGTCGTCCTCGAAGCCCTTACCGAACGCCTGCGCCGCGACTAGGGCACCCGTCGCGGGACCCGCTCGCAGGGCCCGCGCGGGACCGGTCGCGCCACCCGGTGTCCGGTGGTCCTCCACTGGCCGTACAGTCGATCCGACCGTCTCCAACACAGCTGTAGAGAGTGGCGAGCACACGGTGGACCACACGGTGGACGTGCAGAAGAAGCTCGACGAGATCGTCTCGGTGGTCTCGGGCGCCCGATCCATGCCCATGTCGGCCTCGTGCGTGGTCAACCGCGCCGAACTGCTCTCGCTGCTGGAGGAGCTGCGCGCGGCCCTGCCCGACTCCCTCGCCCAGGCACAGGAGTTGATCGGGGACCGCGACCACATGGTCGAGCGGGCCCGCCAGGAGGCCGAGCGGATCATCGAGTCGGCCCACGCCGAGCGGGGCTCCCTCATCTCCGACACCGAGGTCGCCCGCCGCTCCCAGAACGAGGCCGACCGCATCCTCACCGAGGCCCGCCAGGAGGCCGAGGACGTCCGCGCCGAGGCCGACGACTACGTCGACTCCAAGCTCGCCAACTTCGAGGTCGTCCTCACCAAGACCCTCGGCTCGGTCGGCCGCGGCCGCGAGAAGCTCCTCGGTACCGGCCCCGGCCTCGACGAGCAGGGCTACGAGGACGAGGACGCCCCCGAGCGCAGCCATGACCCGGAGACCCTCCGCCGCGACGCGGACGCCTACGTCGACGCCAAGCTCGGCGCCTTCGAGGCCGTCCTCGCCAAGACCCTGGAGGCCGTCGGCCGCGGCCGCCAGAAGCTCCACGGCCGGATCGCCACCGACGACCTCGGCGCCCTCGCCCTGAACGACGACGGCACCTCCCCGAGGCCCACCAGCGACGCCGACTACCTGGCCGAGCTGGCCGCCTTCTCCGAGGCCCCCGCCGACCGGTCCCACGAGGCCCCGGAGCAGTCGCCCTACGCCCAGCAGGACGCGTACGGGGCGACGGCCTACCACCAGGACCAGTACGGCGGCTACCAGCAGCAGTACGCCCAACCCCAGCAGACGGCGGACCCCTACGGCTACCAGCAGGCCGACCCGTACGCCGTGGGCTACCCGCAGCAGCCCTCGTACGACCCGAACCAGCAGCACCCGAACCAGCAGCACCTGGACCAGCAACAGCTGGAACAGCAGCACCAGGACCAGTCGGGTCACCAGGGGTACGCGCAGCCCCCGGCGAACGCGCTCGACGAGACGAGTCTCTTCGACACCACGATGATCACCGCGGAGCAGCTGCGGCGCTACGAGCAGGGCCGCTGACAGCGGATTGGGCCGATAGCGAAAGGTCCAGTATCCTGGCTGTTCGGTCGCGCGTGCGTTCATGCTGTCCGCAGAAGACGCCCGCGATCGTGCGCTGCCCGGAACACCGGGGCGGCGCCCTCCCCCGGATTCGAAGATCGAAAGTTGACATGGCTCTGAACGCCCGTCTCGACCACCGCAACCCCCTCGTGTTCGACACGCACGAGCTGGGTCGGCGGCCGGGTGCGATGCAGCGCCTGACGCGTTCGGTCGACGCTCCCAAGGATCTGGGGATCAAGAGCGTCATCGGAGTGCCGGAGGGCGCGCCGGTGGAACTCGAACTCCGCCTGGAGTCGGTCATGGAAGGGGTGCTCGTCACAGGCACCGCCCGTGCCAAGGCCCAGGGGGAGTGCGTAAGGTGTCTGGAGCCGCTGGAGCTGGAGCTCGAAGCGGACTTCCAGGAGATGTTCTCGTACCCCGACGCCGACGAGCGGGGCCGCGTGATCGCGGAGCCCGACACCGACGCCGAGGACGACGAGGACAGGCTCTTCCTCGAGGACGGCCTGTTCGACCTCGAGCCCGTGCTGCGGGACGCGGTGGTGCTCGCACTGCCGATGCAGCCGGTGTGCCAGGACGACTGCCCCGGCCTGTGCTCCGAATGCGGAGCGCGGCTCGCGGACGACCCGGACCACCACCATGACGCCGTCGACATCCGTTGGGCGGCACTGCAGGGACTCGCCGGTTCACTCGAAGATGGCGAGAAGGACGAGATGAGCGGCGGCGCGCCTCAGTCAGCACGCGCCGACGAGAAGCAGGAGAAGTAGCCGTGGCTGTTCCGAAGCGGAAGATGTCGCGCAGCAACACGCGCCACCGCCGGTCGCAGTGGAAGGCTGCGGTCCCCACCCTGGTTGCGTGCGAGCGCTGCCACGAGCCCAAGCAGCAGCACATCGCGTGCCCGTCTTGTGGCACCTACAACAAGCGCCAGGTCCTCGAGGTCTGAGCGGCTGGTGAGAGGCTCCATGTCTGACGCCAAGGCGGACACCAACGCCAAGAAAAAGGCGGACACCACAGCCTCGTCCCACACGCTTCTGGAAGGGCGGCTCGGCTACAAGCTCGAGTCCGCCCTTCTGGTGCGCGCACTCACCCACCGTTCCTACGCGTACGAGAACGGCGGTCTGCCCACCAACGAGCGGCTGGAGTTCCTCGGTGACTCCGTCCTCGGCCTCGTGGTCACGGACACGCTGTACCGCACCCACCCCGACCTGCCCGAAGGCCAGCTGGCCAAGTTGCGGGCCGCGGTGGTCAACTCTCGTGCGCTGGCGGAGGTGGGCCGTGGGCTCGACCTCGGCTCCTTCATCCGGCTCGGCCGCGGTGAAGAGGGCACAGGCGGCCGGGACAAGGCGTCCATCCTCGCCGACACCCTCGAAGCGGTGATCGGTGCGGTCTATCTCGACCAGGGACTCGACTCGGCGGCGGAGCTGGTGCACCGCCTGTTCGACCCGCTGATCGAGAAGTCCTCGAACCTCGGTGCCGGCCTGGACTGGAAGACCAGTCTCCAGGAGCTCACCGCGACCGAGGGGCTCGGTGTACCCGAGTACCTGGTCACGGAGACCGGCCCCGACCACGAGAAGACCTTCACCGCTGCCGCCCGCGTCGGAGGCGTCTCGTACGGCACCGGCACCGGCCGCAGCAAGAAGGAAGCGGAGCAGCAGGCGGCCGAGTCCGCCTGGCGGGCGATCCGTGCCGCGGCGGACGAGCGGGCGAAGGCGGCGGCGGAAGCGACGGAGGCCGCGGAGGCCGCCGCGCGGGCCGCCGAGACCGAGGGCGCGCCCTCGGACGCCGCGTCGGCCTGACGCTTCGGTGCCCCCTCTAGGGGGCTGCCGCCCCCGTACCCCCGCTGGGGGTGAGGGGGCGGCTTCCGTACGTCGTCGCGTGCGACCCGTCTGTGGGCGCGAGCAACACAAAGCACCGCAGCCGCCCCACGACGACAACCCACCCTCTCTCGGCTCATCCTCCGGAGGACCCCGTGCCAGAACTGCCCGAGGTCGAGGTCGTCCGGCGGGGACTGCGGCGGTGGGTCGCCCAGCGCACCGTCGCCGATGTCGAGGTACTGCACCCGCGGGCGATCCGGCGGCATCTGGCCGGTCCCGAGGACTTCGCGCACCGGCTCAAGGGGCACCGCATCGGTGAGCCGAGCCGGCGCGGCAAGTACCTGTGGCTGCCGGTGGCGGACACCGGGACCGCCGTCCTCGCCCACCTCGGCATGAGCGGCCAACTGCTCGTGCAACCGCACGACGCGGCCGACGAGAAGCACCTCAGGATCCGCGTCCGCTTCGCGGACGACCTGGGCACCGAACTCCGCTTCGTCGACCAACGCACCTTCGGCGGCTTGTCGTTGCACGACACCACCCCCGACGGTCTGCCCGACGTCATCGCGCACATCGCCCGCGACCCCCTGGACCCGCTGTTCGACGCGGAGGCGTTCCACCAGGCGCTGCGCCGCAAGCGCACCACCATCAAACGGGCCCTGCTCGACCAGTCGTTGATCAGCGGGGTCGGCAACATCTACGCCGACGAGGCGCTGTGGCGCGCCCGGATCCACTACGAACGCCCGACCGCCGGTTTCACCCGCCCCCGCACCACCGAACTCCTCGGCCACGTACGGGACGTGATGAACGCGGCCCTCTCGGTGGGCGGCACGAGCTTCGACAGCCTCTACGTCAACGTCAACGGAGAGTCGGGGTACTTCGACCGCTCCCTGGACGCGTACGGGCGTGAGGGGCTGCCCTGCCGCCGCTGTGCCACACCGATGCGGCGACGGCCCTGGATGAACCGCTCCAGCTACTTCTGCCCGACGTGTCAGCGGGCCCCGCGGGTCTCGTCGTAGCGGGCCCGCGCCCTCAGCACGTCCTCCATGCGCTCCTCCACGCAGACGATGAGGGAGAGCAGCCGCTCGGAGACCTCATGGCCGAGCGGAGTGAGGGTGTAGTCGACGCGTGGCGGGTTCGTGGGCTGCGCCTCACGGTGGACCAGCCCGTCCCGCTCCAGCGCGTGCAGGGTCTGGGAGAGCATCTTCTCGCTGACGCCGTCGACGCGCCGCCGCAGCTCGTTGAAGCGCAGCGACCCCTCGTGCAGCGCGCCCAGCGTGAGCGCGCCCCAGCGGCCGGTGACGTGCTCCAGGGTGCCCCGGGACGGACAGTTCCTGGCGAAGACGTCGAAAGCCAGGGCGTCGAAGTCCCGGTCGTCCGCATCCGCGGAGGCCTGCGCGGGCGTCACGGCGGTCTGCGCGGCTGAATCCATACTCCGAGAATACTCCGAAGCAGCGCTAACCATAAGGTTGCACTAACTCATGGTTAGCGCTCGCTCGGTGCGTGGAAACGGGAGGCGGGGCTCGGAAGCCCTCGCAGGGTCGGTTCAGTGGCCGAAGAAGTGTAGGTCGGGTCTTGACCCGCGGCTGTGCGATCGATCAACGCTGCGACCTGCGCCTTGGCTGTCGGTGTTGCCAGCGGTGGTGGTCGTTACGGCTCGCCCCACTCGGGAACGCACATCATGCGGTGGGCCGGCACGACGGGTTCGCTGGGTAGCGGATCGATTCCACGGACGCGTACGGCCACGACATCCGTGGGGGTGGGGGCTCGGTCCGGGAGCCGTGTCAAACGCCACCGGAAAGGCTCTGGGACGTCTTTGGCCGGCAACTCCACCATGGCGAGGCTGACCCACCGGTCGTAGTTGGTGGGGCATACACGAATCAAGGCGCCGCATTCAGGGCAGATCGGCGGCTCGATCCAAGTCACGTCGTCCGGCTCGGGGCTCGGCCTGGGGGCGGCTGTGGCCCCGTCGGCTTCGGCCATCTCGTTGGCGAAGGTGTTCCAGCACCTCTCGCAGTAGCTTGCCATGAGGCCGAACCGTCCGCGCTCACGCACGGTGTGGTTGATCTCCCCGCAGCGATGGCATGCCGACTGGTCAAGATCCCGAATCGCCCCCATGTGTTTGAGTGTGGGCGAATTCAACCGGATCCCGGTAGGTCGCGATTTGGCCTCATTCGACCCTCAGGGGCGCAGCCATCCAAGCGCGGGGATCGGCGCGACCTGGGACGTCACCCCTCAAAGAGGTGGGCCTGTCGGCCTCTGAGTCAGTACTATTCGCCTGGCCATGAGTCGTTTTAGCGGCCCAAGACGTCGCACTCGGGTTCGCCCCGATGCGGAAACCCCGGTTCGAATCCGGGCCGTGGCCACCCTCGACACCTCCACCGCCTCCCGCGCTGGCCTGCCCTCTCGATGCGAACTACGGGCGGGACGGTCGCTGAGGTCATCCGGCCCGGTCGACGTCGATCAACCGACCAGGGTTTTCGGCAGACGTCCATTCTTCCTGCGGTGACGCTCCCGACAGGCAGGACCGCGAGGTTATGAGTGGCCGAAGTGGCCCATAAATCGTGTGCATGATGGGCCCGACCCCGGTCGCGACCAAAGCCGAGTTGCTGCACGAGGCCATGAGGGCGTGGCACGTCATTTGCACCGAGTGGGCGCGCGACTCCCTCAGGACTGGTTCAGTACATGGAGATCGGCAAGCCCGGTTCAGAGCGGCGGCCGACGCCAAAAGGGCCCAGACCAGAGTGTTTCAGGAGACTGCCAGACAGGCGTTGCGCACCGACGTCCAGGGCTGCGACCTGCGGCGAAACCCCACCAGCACCAAGGCTCTGAACGGGGGCCTGACCTGCGGCTGTCTCAGTAGCCGAAGTCCTGGGTCCACCACGGGCCGCCGTCGCCCAGGTGCACTCCCACGCCCAGCGTCTTGAAGTCGCAGTTCAGGATGTTGGCGCGGTGGCCGGGGCTGTTCATCCAGGCCTCCATGACCGCCTCGGCGGTGGCCTGGCCGCGGGCTATGTTCTCGCCGCCGAGGCCGGTGATACCGAGGGCGGCGGCACGGTCCCAGGGGTCCTTGCCGTCGGGGTCGGTGTGGTCGAAGAAGCTGCGCAGGGCCATGTCCTCGCTGAACACCTCGGCCAGCTTCGCCAGCGAGCTGTCCGCCGCGACCGGGTCGCAGCCGGCCTTCGCCCGCTCCTCGTTCACCAGCTGGAGGACGGCCGCCTCGGCCTGGGTCGCCGCGGAGATCTGCCCCGGAGGAGTGGTCTTCTCCTCCTTCTGCTTGGGGGGCTTGGCGGACGGCTCCTTGGTCTTCTGGGAGCCCGCGTCCTTCTCCGGCTTCTTCTCCGGCTTCTCGGACGGCGTCTTCGACGGGGCAGGCGTGGCCGGCGGGGAGGCCTCACGCTCGGCGTCGCGGCTCGTGGACTGGTCCTCGCGCTGCTGCGCGGCGCCGTCCGTGCCGCCCTGCTGGGCGGGCGCGCCGGTGGGCGATCCGGCGGGCACCACGGCGTCGGGGCTGCTCCCACCGCTGACGGTGTACTTGTCGCCGCCCGGCAGGACCCCGGTCGCCACCGCGGCGGTGCCGATCGCGACGGCCGCGGAGACACCGAGCAGACCCGTCTTCACGGGCGTCACGGCCTTCTTCTTACGACGACGCGAACCGCCCCCGCGCGACGAGGCCTGGGCGTCGGCCTCCAGGAACTCGGCGAACCCGTACAGGTTCTCGGGCCCGTAGTGCGGCTCCTCGGTGGCGAAGCCCGTGTTCGTGACCCCGGTGGCGCGGCCCCTGGCGGCGCGGCCGGCGGCGGAGCGTCGGTGGCGTCCCATGTTCTGGCCTTCCTCGTCCTTGCGGTGTCCCTGCGTCAACGTTGGGGGGTGTTGTCAACGTTGTGATCGCCGTCTTCACGAATCTCACACGAAGGAGTGAGTTTCATATGAGATTCATTGGGTGGGGACGGTACAGCATGGCGCCAGGGGAGGGTGAGACCCAGGAGACATTGGCCCATTAGCGTGCACTCATAAGCGAGGATGTGCGACTGGTCGCGTGGGTGCGCGGACGGGTACAAGGTGTGGGTTTCCGCTGGTTCACCCGGGCCAGGGCCCTGGAGATCGGGGGCCTGAGTGGTTTTGCTCTCAATTTGGCCGACGGGCGGGTGCAGGTCGTCGCCGAGGGCTCCCGGGGAGCGTGTCAAGGACTGTTGGAGTGGCTCCAGAGTGACGACACGCCCGGGCGCGTGGACGGCGTCACCGAGATCTGGGACACACCCCGCGGTGGCTACGACGGCTTCGCCATCCGCTGACGCCGACCGCGAAGCGCGGTGAACGCGAAGGGCAGGGTGCGCCACCGGCATATGCCAGGTGCATGTACGGAACAGAAATGTGCAGGTGGTTGCCAAGGAGGTGCCGTCATGGCAAGCTCCGCGACAAGGATGATCCCCTCGCCCCCACGGCCAGGAGAGGCCCCGGAACCGCCGCAGCGCCGCCCGTTCAGGGCCGCGCGCCACCGGGATGCCCGCCAATACGGGGCGTGATCGTGTTGACCGTCAAACTTTTTGGTGAGACGCTGAAAGCCCCGCGCACCTTAGCTGTTTGGCATGGAGAACGGCAGCAAAAACTCAACAGTGCCAAGCACCACGGGTGCGATTCCCTCACGACCCACACCGCTTCGGTCGGTCACTCAGTGTGGAGGACCATCCATCATGGCAAAGGCGCTTCTCGGTTACGTCGGCGGCTCCGACCCGCGACTCCTCGCCGAGATGCGACGGCTCCAGCAGCGTGTCCAGGACCTGGAATCCGAGCTCGTACGGATCCAGGCCGAAAACGACGCCCTGACGGCTGCCGCTTCTCACGATTCGCTTATGGAGAGCATCGACGCACACCAGGCGGAGCCTGCGCTCACCTGATCACTGCATCGCATCGCACCACTACGACAGCAGTGGTTGGGCTGCCCGTATCAACCGCTAAGTTGTCAGATCTGCAAGGGACGCCTTCCTGAGGCGTCCCTTCTTTCTTCCCCCGCGCTTCAAAGTTGTCCCACCCTCTTAACGTCTGATGTGCCCTGCGTGTTCATGGGCGAAACCGCGCGCTCATGGAGTGAGACAAGGCCGAGAGGTAAAGTCCAGCGCCGTGCACCTCAAGGCCCTGACCCTCCGCGGGTTCAAGTCGTTCGCCTCGGCCACCACGCTCCGGTTCGAGCCGGGCATCACGTGCGTCGTCGGGCCGAACGGTTCGGGCAAGTCCAACGTCGTGGACGCGCTCAGCTGGGTCATGGGCGAGCAGGGCGCGAAGTCGCTGCGCGGCGGCAAGATGGAGGACGTCATCTTCGCCGGCACCACCGGGCGGCCCCCGCTCGGTCGCGCCGAGGTGTCCCTGACCATCGACAACTCCGACGGGGCCCTGCCCATCGAGTACTCCGAGGTCACCATCACGCGGATCATGTTCCGCAACGGCGGCAGCGAGTACCAGATCAACGGCGACACCTGTCGGCTCCTCGACATCCAGGAGCTCCTGTCCGACTCCGGCATCGGCCGAGAGATGCACGTCATCGTCGGCCAGGGCCAGCTGGACTCGGTGCTGCACGCCGACCCCATGGGCCGCCGCGCCTTCATCGAGGAGGCCGCCGGCGTCCTCAAGCACCGCAAGCGCAAGGAGAAGGCGCTGCGGAAGCTCGACGCCATGCAGGCCAACCTGGCCCGCGTCCAGGACCTCACCGACGAACTCCGCCGCCAGCTCAAGCCCCTCGGCCGCCAGGCCGCCGTCGCCCGCAGAGCCGCCGTCATCCAGGCCGACCTCCGCGACGCCCGACTCCGTCTCCTCGCCGACGACCTCGTCCGGCTGCGCCAGGCGCTCAGCAACGAGATCGCCGACGAGGCCGCGCTCAAGCAGCGCAAGGAGGCCGCCGAGACGGAGCTGAGGAAGGCGCTCCAGCGGGAGGCGGTCCTGGAGGACGAGGTGCGCCGGCTCACCCCGCGCCTCCAGCGCGCCCAGGAGACCTGGTACGAGCTGTCACAGCTCGCCGAGCGGGTGCGCGGCACGATCTCCCTCGCCGACGCCCGCGTCAAGAGCGCCACCTCCGCCCCGCCCGAGGAACGGCGCGGCCGTGACCCCGAGGACATGGAGCGCGAGGCCGCCCGGATCCGGGAGCAGGAGGCCGAACTCGAAGCGGCCCTCGAAGCCGCCGAGCGGGCCCTGGAGGACACGGTCGCCCACCGGGCCGACCTGGAGCGGGAGCTGGCCCTGGAGGAACGGCGCCTGAAGGACGTCGCCCGCTCCATCGCCGACCGTCGCGAGAGCCTCGCCCGCCTCGGCGGCCAGGTCAACGCCGCCCGCTCCCGCGCCGCCTCCGCCCGCGCCGAGATCGACCGCCTCGCCGCCGCCCGCGACGAGGCACAGGACCGCGCCGTCGCCGCCCAGGAGGAGTACGAGGCACTGAAGGCCGAGGTCGACGGCCTCGACGCCGACGACACCGAGCTGGCCGAGCGGCACGAGGCCGCCAAACGCGCCCTCGCCGACGCGGAGTCCACCCTCACCGCCGCCCGGGAGGCGACCACCGCCGCCGAGCGCCGCCGCGCCGCCACCCAGGCCCGCCACGAGGCTCTCGCCCTGGGCCTGCGCCGCAAGGACGGCACGGGCGCCCTCCTCGCCGCGAAGGACCGGCTCGGCGGCCTGCTGGGCCCGGCCGCGGAACTGCTGACCGTGACGCCCGGCCACGAGGTCGCCCTGGCGGCCGCGTTCGGTGCGGCGGCCGACGCGATCGCCGTGACCAGCCCCGTCGCGGCCGCCGAGGCGATCCGGCTGCTCCGCAAGCAGGACGCCGGCCGCGCCTCCCTGCTGCTGGCGGGAGCACCGGAGGACCCCGCGGCCCCGAGGCACGACGGCCCGACCGGCCCCGGCACACCCGTGGACCCCATCCGTCCCCCCGCGGCACCCCCCGCCGGCCACTTCGCCACCGACCTCGTCCGAGGCCCCTCCGACCTCATGCCCGCCGTACGCCGCCTGCTCCACGGCATCGTCGTGGTCGGCACCCTGGAGGACGCCGAGAACCTCGTCTACGCGCGCCCCGACCTCACCGCCGTCACCGCCGAGGGCGACCTGCTCGGCGCCCACTTCGCACACGGCGGCTCCGCGGGCGCGCCCAGCCTCCTGGAGGTGCAGGCCTCCGTCGACGAGGCAGCGGCGGA
The DNA here is from genome assembly GCF_900290235.1 of Streptomyces sp. MA5143a. Classification (GTDB taxonomy): domain Bacteria; phylum Actinomycetota; class Actinomycetes; order Streptomycetales; family Streptomycetaceae; genus Streptomyces. The sequence goes on along the minus strand of NZ_OLMK01000046.1, from coordinate 135,233 downwards.
GCTGGAAGAGCTGGCCGTACGGTGCGAGCAGCTGGCCGAGGCCCAGCAGGACGCGGTCGCGGCGCGCCGGGAGCGGGCCGCGCTCGTGGAGGAGCTGGGGGAGCGGCGCCGGGCGGCCGAGCGGGAGAAGTCGGCGGTCGCCCAGCAGCTCGGGCGGCTCGCCGGGCAGGCGCGGGGCGCCGCGGGGGAGGCCGAGCGGTCCACCGCCGCGGCCGCGCGGGCCCAGGAGGCGCTCGACAGGGCCGTCGAAGAAGCCGAGGAGCTGGCCGAGCGGCTGGCCGTGGCCGAGGAGATGCCGGTCGAGGAGGAGCCCGACACCTCCGTACGGGACCGGCTCGCGGCGGACGGGGCCAACGCGCGGCAGACCGAGATGGAGGCCCGGCTCCAGGTGCGCACGCACGAGGAGCGGGTCAAGGGGCTGGCCGGACGTGCCGACTCGCTGGACCGGGCCGCGCGCGCCGAACGGGAGGCGCGGGCCAGGGCCGAGCAGCGCAGGGCACGGCTGCGGCACGAGGCGGCCGTCGCCGAGGCCGTCGCCTCCGGCGCCCGGCAGCTCCTCGGGCACGTCGAGGTCTCCCTGGTCCGCGCCGAGCAGGAACGTGCCGCCGCCGACGCCGCCAAGGCGCGCCGGGAGCAGGAGCTGACGCGGGCGCGCACCGAGGGGCGCGATCTCAAGGCCGAGCTGGACAAGCTGACGGACTCGGTGCACCGGGGCGAGGTGCTCGGCGCGGAGAAGCGGATGCGGATAGAGCAGCTGGAGACCAAGGCGCTGGAGGAGCTGGGCGTCGAACCGGAGGGCCTGGTCGCGGAGTACGGTCCCGACCAGCTCGTACCGCCGTCACCGCCCGCCGAGGGCGAGGTGCTCCCCGAGGACCCGGAGCATCCCCGCAACCAGCCGAGGACGTTCCACCGGGCTGAGCAGGAGAAGCGGCTCAGAGCGGCCGAGCGGGCGTACCAGCAGCTCGGCAAGGTCAATCCGCTGGCGCTGGAGGAGTTCGCCGCCCTGGAGGAACGGCACAAGTTCCTCAGTGAGCAGCTGGACGACCTGAAGAAGACCCGCGCCGATCTGCTCCAGGTGGTGAAGGAGGTCGACGAACGGGTCGAACAGGTCTTCACCGAGGCCTACTGGGACACCGCGCGGGAGTTCGAAGGGGTCTTCAGCCGGCTCTTCCCGGGCGGCGAGGGGCGGCTGATCCTCACCGACCCCGACAACATGCTCACCACCGGCGTCGACGTCGAGGCCCGCCCGCCCGGCAAGAAGGTCAAGCGGCTGTCGCTGCTCTCCGGCGGCGAGCGTTCGCTGACCGCCGTCGCCATGCTGGTGTCGATCTTCAAGGCGCGCCCCAGCCCGTTCTATGTGATGGACGAGGTCGAGGCGGCGCTCGACGACACCAACCTCCAGCGGCTGATCCGCATCATGCAGGAGTTGCAGGAGGCGTCCCAGCTCATCGTGATCACGCACCAGAAGCGGACGATGGAGGTCGCCGACGCGCTGTACGGCGTGTCGATGCAGGGCGACGGTGTGTCGAAGGTCATCAGCCAGCGGCTGCGTTAACCGTTTGCGAGTCGGGGTAGACGGGGTCCGAGCGCGTGGTTGCCTCGGGCCTCTAACTCTGCTGCCACGGTTGCCATTTCTTCAACACTTGAACTCAATCATCGCATTCACTGCCCTCAGATGGGTAAACGCTTTCACTCGACCCCCTATTGACTTCGAAACTTGAAGACATAGTCTCTGCAGCGTTGCTTTTACCTTCAGAGCGGAAGGTCCCCCCACGTGACCAGCACAGCGCAGGCATCGACGACAGGAGCCCGGGCAGCCCATCCCGAGCATCTCTCGCACGTGATCTTCATCGCGGCGGCGGCCGCCATGGGCGGCTTCCTCTTCGGCTACGACAGCGCCGTGATCAACGGCGCCGTCGAAGCCATCAGGGACCGCTACGACATCGGCTCCACAGCCCTGGCGCAGGTGATCGCCATCGCGCTGATCGGCTGCGCCATCGGCGCGGCCACCGCCGGCCGCATAGCCGACCGCATCGGCCGGATCCGCTGCATGCAGATCGCGGCGGCCCTCTTCACGGTCAGCGCCGTCGGCTCCGCACTGCCCTTCGCGCTGTGGGACCTCGCCTTCTGGCGGGTCGTCGGCGGCTTCGCCATCGGCATGGCCTCGGTGATCGGCCCCGCCTACATCGCCGAGGTCGCCCCCGCCGCCTACCGGGGTCGGCTCGGCTCGTTCCAGCAGGCCGCGATCGTCGTCGGCATCGCCGTGTCGCAGCTGGTCAACTGGGGAATCCTCAACGCCGCCGACGGCGACCAGCGCGGTCGACTGCTGGGCCTGGAGGCCTGGCAGGTCATGCTCGGTGTCATGGTCGTCCCGGCCGTCCTCTACGGCCTGCTCTCCTTCGCCATCCCCGAGTCCCCCCGCTTCCTGATCTCCGTCGGAAGGCACGAGCGCGCCCGTGAGGTGCTCACCGAGGTCGAGGGCGACGGCACCGACCTGGACGCACGGGTCGCCGAGATCGAGTCGGCCATGCGCCGCGAGCACAAGTCGTCCTTCAAGGACCTGCTCGGCGGCAGCCTCCTGTTCAAGCCGATCGTGTGGATCGGTATCGGCCTGTCGGTGTTCCAGCAGTTCGTCGGCATCAACGTCGCCTTCTACTACTCCGCGACGCTGTGGCAGTCCGTGGGCGTCGACCCGACCGAGTCGTTCTTCTACTCCTTCACGACGTCGATCATCAACATCGTCGGCACGGTCATCGCGATGATCTTCGTGGACCGCGTCGGCCGCAAGCCGCTCGCCCTCGTCGGCTCCGTCGGCATGGTCCTCGGCCTCGCGCTGGAGGCCTGGGCGTTCTCCTCCGACCTCGTCGACGGCAGGCTCCCGGCCACCCAGGGCTGGGTCGCCCTGATCGCCGCCCATGTCTTCGTCCTCTTCTTCGCCCTGTCCTGGGGTGTGGTCGTCTGGGTCATGCTCGGCGAGATGTTCCCGAACAAGATCCGCGCCGCCGCCCTGGGCGTGGCCGCCTCCGCGCAGTGGATCGCCAACTGGGCCATCACCGCGAGCTTCCCGTCCCTGGCCGACTGGAACCTCTCCCTGACCTATGTGATCTACACGGTCTTCGCCGCGCTCTCCATCCCGTTCGTCCTGAAGTTCGTGAAGGAGACGAAGGGCAAGTCGCTGGAGGAGATGGGCTGAGACACAGGCCCCCGAAGCCGAGGAGCAGGGCCGTCCCCGCTGCCCCGCTCCTCGTACCCCGCCGTCGCCCCGGCCCGACCACTGAGCGGACCGGGGCGGCGGCGTGTCCGCGCCGGGCGGACGGTCAGCCGTTCAGCCGGGGCAGCACCCGCTCGGCGAACAGCCGCAGCCCCCGCCACCCCTCGTCCACCGGCATTCCGCCCGCGAGCGGATGCAGGACGTAGTTGTCGAGGCCCAGCGCAACGCACTCGTCCGGCGTGACGATCCGGTACACGCCCTCGGCACGCAGTTCGTCCACCGTCGTCGCCCCCGACCGCACGGCCGACCGGATCCCGGCCGACTGCCACGAGGCGTACGTCCGCGCCTCGTGCAGGAAGTGCCGGCCGTACTCGGCCCACGCCCGGTCCGGATCCTCCGCCACATGCAGCAGCGGGGTCTCGGCCGCGGGCATCATCGTCCAGCCCTCGGTGCCGTACTCCACGAGCCGCTCCTTGTAGTACGCCTCCAGCTCCGGCAGGTGCGCGCTCGGGAAGAAGGGCAGGCCGAGCCGGGCCGCCCGCCGGGCCGCCGCCTTCGACGAACCGCCGACCAGCAGCAACGGATGCGGTTCGGTGGCCGGCCGAGGGGTGACGCGGACCGTGCGCCCCCGATGGGTGAAGGGCTCGCCGGTCCATGCCCGCAGCAGGGTCTCCAGCACCTCGTCCTGGAGGCTCCCCCTGCGCTTCCAGTCCACGTCGAACTGGGCGTACTCCTCCGGCCGGTACCCGATACCCGCCACCGTCACCAGCCGCCCGCCGCTCACCAGGTCCAGGACGGCGATCTCCTCGGCCAGCCGCAGCGGGTCGTGGAGCGGGCCGATCATCGCCGACACGGTCACCGCGATCCGCCGCGTCGCCCCGAACACCGCGCCCGCGAACATGAACGGCGCCGGCAGCCAGTTGTTCTCGACGCCGTGGTGCTCCTCCGTCTGCACGGTGCTGATGCCCCGCTCGTCGGCGTACGCCGCCATCTCCACGGCGGCCCGGTAGCGGGCCCCCAACGCGGCGCGCGTGGCGCCGGGCTCGACCAGATTGAAACGGACGACCGTGACGGGCATGGGGACCCCCTTCGGACGGATGTGGAGGGGGACGCTAGCTGACGTTGTGTCAGGTTTCTAGAGGAGGGTGTGTGACGGCCCACTGCATGGGCCGTCACACACCCTGGGGACGCTTCTCTGCGTACCCGACGGGGCCCTTCGCATACTGGTCCCGTTGTGACTCCGCCCCTTAGGGGCTTCCGCCCGACGAGATGCCGGGCGGCGGGCCAGCCCGGCCCGTGGGGTAACCCCGACGTGCCCAACGAACCGCCGGACGGGAGGTCACGCATACTGGCCTAGTTATGGAAATCCTCATCCTTGCTGTAGTCATCGCCGTGGTCGTGCTCGGCGTGCTGGGCGGGCTCGTCGTCGGCAGCCGCAGGAAGAAGTCGCTGCCGCCGGCGCCCCCCACCACACCCGACATCACCGCGCCCCCGGCCGAGCCGCACGTCGGCGACGAGGCCGAGACCCCGCGCGACGAACCGCGCCGAACGATCGAGGAGGTGGACCTCCCGGACGCCTCGGCGACGGCGCCCGTCGCCGTCGAGGAACCCCCGGTCGTGGAGGTTCCCCCGATCGAGGTCCCGGAGCCGACCGCCGGCCGTCTGGTACGGCTGCGCGCCCGGCTCTCCCGCTCGCAGAACGCGCTCGGCAAGGGGCTGCTCACCCTGCTGTCGCGCGAGCACCTCGACGACGAGACCTGGGAGGAGATCGAGGACACCCTCCTCACCGCCGACGTCGGCGTCCAGCCCACCCAGGAACTGGTCGAGCGGCTGCGTGAGCGAGTCAGGGTGCTCGGCACCCGGACCCCGGCCGAGCTGCGCTCCCTGCTGCGGGAGGAACTGCTCACGATCCTCGTCCCCGAGTTCGACCGCGCGGTCAACACCGACTCGCCGCTCGACACGCCGGGCATCGTGATGGTCGTCGGCGTCAACGGCACCGGCAAGACCACCACCACCGGCAAGCTGGCCCGGGTCCTCGTCGCCGACGGCAAGAACGTCGTCCTCGGCGCCGCCGACACCTTCCGCGCCGCCGCCGCCGACCAGCTCCAGACCTGGGGCGAGCGCGTCGGGGCCCGGACGGTGCGCGGTCCGGAGGGCGGCGACCCGGCCTCCATCGCCTTCGACGCCGTCAAGGAGGGCATCGAGGAGGGCGCCGACGTCGTCCTGATCGACACCGCCGGCCGACTGCACACCAAGACCGGCCTCATGGACGAGCTCGGCAAGGTCAAGCGGGTCGTCGAGAAGCACGCCCCGCTCGACGAGGTGCTGCTCGTCCTCGACGCCACCACCGGTCAGAACGGCCTGGTCCAGGCCCGTGTCTTCGCCGAGGTCGTCGACATCACCGGCATCGTCCTCACCAAGCTGGACGGCACCGCCAAGGGCGGCATCGTCATCGCGGTCCAGCGGGAGCTGGGCGTCCCCGTCAAGCTCGTCGGTCTGGGAGAGGGCGCGGACGATCTGGCGCCGTTCGAGCCGGAGGCGTTCGTCGACGCCCTGATCGGCGACTGACCGCCATCGCCTGCGGATGTCCGTAGGCCGACACGACGAAAGCGCCCGCCCCCAGACGCAGTGGGGGACGGGCGCTTCGCCGTGTCAGGGGGCGGGACGATTCGCGTCTTCGGGGCCGGTGCCGAAGGGGTTACGCCCGTGACCGGTGCGCCACGTACGCCAGGGTGCCCAGCAGCAGCCGCGCGGCCGGTGGCCTCGTCGCCGAGTCGAGGGCGGGGGAGCGCAGCCAGCGGACCGGGCCGAGGCCGCCGCGGTCGGACGGCGGGGCGGTGATGTGGGCGCCGGGGCCAAGGCCGCGCAGGTCGAGGGCGGAGGGGTCGTCCCAGCCCATGCGGTAGAGCAGCTCCGGCAGCTCGGCGGCGGCCCCGGGCGCGACGAGGAAGTGGGCCCGGCCCTCGGGCGTGGCGATCACCGGGCCGAGCGGCAGGCCCATGCGTTCGAGCCGGACCAGTGCGTGCCGCCCGGCGGACTCGGCGACCTCGATCACATCGAACGAGCGGCCGACCGGCAGCATGATCGAGGCGCCGGGGTGCTCGGCCCAGGCTTCGCTCACCTGGTCGAGGGTGGCTCCTGCGGGCACAGGGGGAGCGAAGTGGAGGGGGTGCGCGCCGGGCGCGTCACAGGTCGTCCTGCCGCAGGAACAGGCGCCCGAGGCCGCCCGTGCGCCGGGGGCGACGTCCCATCCCCAGAGGCCGGTGAACTCGGCCACCGCCGTGCAGTCCGAGGAGCGGCCGCGCCGCCCAGATCGCAACTCGCGAATGCCGCCGATCGTGAAGCCCATGCCCCCTCCAACGGGTCCAGCGCGCCGGCGGTTACGCGACGGAGGCGGATCGTGACGCTCCGTCTCCGCCTGGGCGGCGCACCGTGGCACCCCCGGGTGGTGCGGTCGGAGCGGGCGCCCTTGAACGCATCGCTCCGCCGACCCCCTGCCGTCATGTGTCAAGTGAATCGCGCGCGGGGGACCGTTAGTTCATTCGAAGGGGTGGCGAATGGTGGCGTTTCTGGAATCGCCGTGGCCGGACGCGTGATCGTGGGATTACTTTGAGTGCACAGATCCTGGGGATGCACGCGCTCGTGGGTATGCCGGAGGCAAGTCGTCTTTCCGTTCGACGGGTGACAGCGGACGGACGTACGGCGCGGTAACCGGCATTCTGGTAGGGCTTGGCGCACACAGCGCACAAGTGGTTTCAGGGATGGGGGCGTTCCAGTGGGCGGCAACGGCGGAAGCGGCACGAACGCTGAGAAGCGCCCGAACGAACTGCTGGGCTCGTGGTTCGTCCGCAGCGGCTGGTCCAAGGGCGAACTCGCGCGTCAGGTGAACCGCCGCGCCCGCCAGCTCGGGGCCAACCACATCTCCACCGACACCTCGCGCGTACGGCGCTGGCTCGACGGGGAGAACCCGCGCGAGCCGATCCCACGGATCCTGTCCGAGCTGTTCTCCGAGCGGTTCGGCTGCGTCGTCGCCGTCGAGGACCTCGGGCTGCGCGCCGCGCACCAGGCACCGTCCGTGTCCGGCGTCGATCTGCCCTGGACGGGCCCGCAGACCGTGGCGCTGATCAGTGAGTTCTCGCGCAGCGACCTGATGCTGGCGCGGCGCGGCTTCCTCGGGAACTCCCTGGCCCTGTCCGCGGGTCCGGCCCTCATCGAGCCGATGCAGCGCTGGCTCGTCCCCACCCTGCCCGCACCCCGCCCGGAGCCCGAACCCTCCGCCGCCGCGCGCCGCGGCGGCCGCCTGTCCAAACCCGAGCTGGACCTCCTGGAGTCCACCACGGTCATGTTCCGGCAGTGGGACGCCCAGTGCGGGGGCGGCCTGCGCCGCAAGGCGGTCGTCGGCCAGCTGCACGAGGTGACCGACCTCCTCCAGGAGCCCCAGCCCGAGGCCACCAACCGGCGTCTGTTCAAGGTCGCCGCCGAGCTGGCGGAGCTGGCCGGCTGGATGAGCTACGACATCGGCCTCCAGCCCACCGCCCAGAAGTACTTCGTCCTCGCCCTGCACGCGGCGAAGGAAGCGGGCGACAAGCCCCTCGGCTCGTACGTCCTCTCCAGCATGAGCCGCCAGATGATCCACCTCGGCCGGCCCGACGACGCGCTCGAACTGATCCACCTCGCCCAGTACGGCAGCCGCGACTGCGCGAGCCCGCGCACCCAGGCGATGCTGTATGCGATGGAGGCCCGCGCCTACGCCAACATGGGGCAGCCCGGCAAGTGCAAGAGGGCCGTCCGGATGGCCGAGGACACCTTCGCCGACGCCGAGGAATGGGACGACCCGGACCCTGACTGGATCCGCTTCTTCAACGAGGCCGAACTGCACGGCGAGAACTCCCACTCCTACCGCGACCTCGCCTATGTGGCCGGCCGCAGCCCCACGTACGCCTCCCTGGCCGAGCCCGTGATGCGCCGCGCGGTCGAACTCTTCGCGACGGACACCGACCACCAGCGGTCGTACGCGCTGAACCTGATCGGCATGGCCACGGTCCATCTGCTGCAGCGTGAGCCCGAGCAGGGCGCCGACCTGGCGCAGCGGGCCATGACCGTCGCCCGGAAGGTCCGCTCCGAGCGCCTCAACACCCGTATCCGCAAGACCGTCGACACGGCCGTACGCGATTTCGGCGACCTCGCCGAGGTCGTCGAGCTCACCGACCAGCTCGCCGTGCACCTCCCGGAGACCGCCGAAGCGGTCTGACCCGGCCCGGCCCGCCGACCCCGAGGGCCCCCGACTCCGGCCGCGGCCGGCCATCCCTACTGCCCGACTCGGCTCCCCCATCGCCAAGTCATCGGATGGCCCGCCGTGGTCGGCCTTTTGCATGACGTTTGCAAAGCCGGTGAATCGTAACGACTTCGATCCCCCTTGGTAACGTGGCGTGCCCGTGTCAACCTCTGTGGCTAAAGTTGCGTCCGCGCCACTCGGAAAGATGGCGGTCAACTCCTGTGCTCGTACGTGAAATTGACGTAACGGCCAGGAAAACCACGGGGAAACGGGGTAATCGGATATGCAGGCCAAATCAGTGGCATCCGCCGTCGGGGTGGGTGCGTCCTCTCTCGCTCTCGTCATGGGCATGGCGCCCAGTGCGGGTGCGGTCGCAAAGACCTCGCACAGCAAGCCGTACAGCGCGACCGTGTCGATGTGGTCCAAGCCGCTCAAGCGCTGCGTCTATGTGAAGCTCACCGGCCGGGTCGAGTTCAAGCACTACTACTGGCAGATGAAGGGCGCCAAGGACCACGCCTACACGGACGTGAAGCTCAAGGACCCGTCCATGACGGCCACCACCTACTCGAGCTGTTCGGGCGGCAAGCGGGCGAACCTCACCAAGCTGCAGCTGACCCAGCGCTGGTACGAGAGCACGAAGTGCAAGATGAACGCCAAGGTTGCCGTGGGTGTGTGGAGCCTTTCCGTCACTCCGACCCTGGAGTGCGGCAAGCGCAAGGCCGCGACGCGCGCCACCACGTACAACGTGAACTCGTGGAAGTACGTCCAGAGCAACAGCGGCCGTCCGGCGAGCTTCGACGGAATGGTCCGCGTCTCCCTCAAGGCGGAGAAGCTGTGCCTCTCCGTGCGTCCCGAGGCCACGGCGTACGTCGGGGCCAATTCCGACTCCTGGACCAAGACCGTCAAGGTCTGCGTCAAGCGCTGATCGGGCCGCTGAGCCGGTAGGACGAACCGCGGCCGGGCGGGGGCGGGTGCACACGCTCCCCCGGCCGCGGTCGGTCCGTGCCGCAGTTCCATCGGATACGAAGCCGGTAGCCCCGGAAGCCTCCGCAGGTGCCGGGCCCTGCGGGGGATCAAACGGGTGCGACCTGCGTTTCACCTGTCTGTAACGCGACATGCGGGTTCGTCACGTGCGGGAAACAATTCCAATCTCCCCGTGAAACGGTGCTGCGCCAGTCTCCTCAGCACAGTCGGCCCTCCCCGAGAGCTCCCCCAGGCTTCAGCATCCGCACGGGCCGTTCCGACCATGAGGAGATACCGGCATTGAACGGCACAGATACCGGATTCGTATTGATCAGCGCGGCGCTCGTCATGGTGATGACGCCTGGCCTGGCGCTCTTCTACGGCGGCATGGTCCGGGCCAAGAGCGTGCTGAACATGCTGATGATGTCCTTCATCTCGTTGGGCATCGTCAGCATCCTGTGGGTGTTGTTCGGCTACTCGCTCGCCTTCAGCGGTGACGTCGGCCACTTCATCGGCAACTTCGACGCCATCGGCCTCAAGGGCATCGACGTCACGAGCACGGTCGACAGCTTCGTCACCAACGCCAAGGGCGAACCGCACCAGATCGCCGCGTTCTCGTTCATCCTCTTCCAGATGCTGTTCGCGGTGATCACCCCGGCCCTGATGAGCGGCGCCCTCGCGGACCGCGTCAAGTTCAGCGCCTGGATGGTCTTCGTCGCGCTCTGGGTCACCCTGGCGTACTTCCCGGTCGCGCACTGGGTCTGGGCGCCCGGCGGCTGGCTCTTCGACATGGGTGTCATCGACTTCGCCGGTGGTACCGCGGTCCACATCAACGCCGGTATCGGCGCGCTCGCGGCGGTCCTCGTGGTGGGCAAGCGGATCGGCTTCAAGAAGGACCCGATGCGGCCGCACAGCCTGCCGCTGGTCCTGATCGGCACCGCCCTGCTGTGGTTCGGCTGGTTCGGCTTCAACGCCGGTTCATGGCTCGGTGTCGACGGCACCACCGCCCGCATGGCGATCAACACGCAGGTCGCGACCGCCGCGGCCATCATCGGCTGGCTGATCTACGAGCGCATCCGCCACGGCGCGTTCACCACCCTCGGTGCCTGCTCCGGCGCCGTCGCCGGCCTCGTCGCGATCACCCCGTCCGGTGGTCACGTGAACGCCTTCGGCGCCATCCTCATCGGTGTCGTCGCCGGTGCCGTCTGCTCCTGGGCCGTCAGCCTCAAGTACAAGCTCGGCTACGACGACTCCCTCGACGTCGTCGGCGTCCACCTGGTCGGCGGTGTCATCGGCACCCTGATGGTCGGCTTCCTGGCCACCGGCGGTGTGGGCGGTCTCGACCAGTTCGGCAAGCAGGCCACGGGCGCCTTCTCCGTCATGGGCTACACCTTCGTGGTGACCTGGATCATCGCCTTCGCCATCCAGAAGACGATCGGCTTCCGCGCCTCCGAGGAGGACGAGATCACCGGGGTCGACCAGACCCAGCACGCCGAGACCGCGTACGACTTCAGCTCGGCCGCCGGTTCGCACATCTCCTCCGGCGTCACGAGCACCGTCGCCGCCGCCACCCAGAGCAAGAAGGTCGAGGCATGAAGCTGATCACCGCCGTCGTCAAGCCCCACCGGCTCGACGAGATCAAGGAAGCGCTGCAGGCCTTCGGGGTGCACGGACTTACGGTCACCGAGGCCAGTGGGTACGGTCGGCAGCGGGGACACACCGAGGTGTACCGCGGCGCCGAGTACACGGTGGACCTGGTTCCCAAGATCCGGATCGAGGTACTGGCCGAGGACGACGACGCCGAGCAGTTGATCGACGTCATCGTCAAGGCCGCCCGCACCGGCAAGATCGGTGACGGCAAGGTCTGGTCCCTCCCGGTCGAGACGGCCGTACGGGTCCGGACGGGCGAGCGCGGCCCGGACGCGCTCTGACCGCACAGAAGAACAGGAGTCACTGGGTGACGAGTACGGACGTACGTACGGATGCAGAGGACTCGGGACCCAGCGGCTACGCGGCGGCCCGGCTGCGCCTCCTCCAGGAGGAGGCGCGGTCCGGGCCGCCGCGCCGTGCCGCCCTCGCCGAGCTGACCGACGACTGGCTCGCCGGACTCTTCGGCGCGGGCGCCGGCGAGCTGCGCGGCGCCTCACTCGTCGCCGTCGGCGGATACGGGCGCGGCGAGCTGTCCCCCCGCAGCGACCTCGATCTGCTGCTCCTGCACGACGGCTCCGACGACAAGGCCGTGGCCGCCCTCGCCGACCGCATCTGGTACCCGGTCTGGGACCTGGGGCTCGCCCTCGACCACTCGGTCCGCACCCCCGCCGAGGCACGCAAGACCGCCGCCGAGGACCTCAAGGTGCAGCTGGGGCTGCTGGACGCCCGGCATCTCGCCGGTGACCTCGGGCTCACCGCCGGACTGCGCACCGCCGTCCTCGCCGACTGGCGCAACCAGGCGCCCAAACGCCTCCCCGAACTCCAGGAGCTGTGCGCCGAGCGCGCCGAGCGGCAGGGGGAGCTGCAGTACCTCCTCGAACCCGACCTGAAGGAGGCGCGCGGCGGGCTGCGCGACGCCACCGCCCTCCGCGCGGTCGCCGCCTCGTGGCTCGCCGACGCCCCGCGCGAGGGGCTCGCCGACGCCCGGCGCCGCCTCCTCGACGTACGGGACGCGCTGCACCTCACCACCGGGCGCGCGACCGACCGGCTCGCGCTCCAGGAGCAGGACCAGGTCGCGGCCGACCTCGGGCTGCTGGACGCCGACACCCTGCTGCGCCAGGTGTACGAGGCGGCGCGGGTCATCTCGTACGCCAGCGATGTCACCTGGCGCGAAGTGGGGCGCGTGCTGCGTTCGCGCGCCGTGCGGCCCCGGCTGCGCGCCATGCTCGGCGGTGGCAAGCCGGTCGCCGAGCGGTCACCGCTGGCCGAGGGCGTGGTCGAACAGGACGGCGAGGTCGTGCTCGCGCGCGCCGCCCGGCCCGAACGCGACCCGGTGCTGCCGCTGCGCGCCGCCGCCGCGGCGGCCCAGGCCGGACTGCCGCTGTCCCTGCACGCCGTACGACGGCTCGCGGCCACCGCCCGCCCGCTGCCCACGCCCTGGCCCGCCGAGGCGAGGGAGCAGCTCGTCACCCTGCTGGGGTCCGGGCGGCCGACCGTCGACGTCTGGGAGGCCCTGGAGGCCGAGGGGCTCATCACCCGCCTGCTGCCCGACTGGGAGCGGGTCCGCTGCCGCCCGCAGCGCAACGCCGTCCACATCTGGACCGTCGACCGGCATCTCATCGAGACCGCCGTCCGCGCCTCCGCGCTGACCCGCCGGGTCCACCGGCCCGACCTCCTCCTCGTCGCCGCGCTGCTGCACGACATCGGCAAGGGCTGGCCCGGCGACCACTCCGTGGCAGGGGAGATCATCGCCAAGGACGTGGCGGCCAGGATCGGCTTCGACCGTGAGGACGTGGCCGTGCTCGCCACCCTCGTCCGCCACCACCTGCTGCTCGTCGACACCGCCACCCGGCGTGACCTGGAGGACCCGGCCACCGTGCGGTCCGTGGCCGAGGCCGTCGGGTCACCGGGCACCCTCGAACTGCTGCACGCCCTCACCGAGTCGGACGCCCTGGCGACCGGGCCGGCCGCCTGGTCGTCGTGGCGGGCCTCGCTCGTCTCCGACCTGGTCCAGCGGGTCGCCGCGCTGTTCGCCGGGGACGTCCCGGCGGAGCCGGAGCCCGCCGCGCCCACCGCGGAACAGGAGCGGCTCGCCGTCGAGGCGTTCCGCACCGGCGGGCCCGTGCTGTCGCTGCGCGCGCAGACGGAGGCGCCGGCGGAGGACAGCGACGACGGGGGTGAGAAGGACGAGAAGGCCGACCCGGAGCCGCTCGGCGTGGAGCTCCTCATCGCCGTGCCCGACCAGCCGGGCGTCCTGCCCGCCGTCGCCGGTGTCCTCGCCATGCACCGGCTCACGGTGCGCACGGCGGAGCTCCGGGCGCTCGACCTGCCGGACGGCGTCGAGGGCTCCGTCCTGCTGCTGGACTGGCGGGTGGCCGCCGAGTACGGCTCGCTGCCGCAGGCGGCCCGGCTCCGCGCCGACCTCGTACGCGCCCTGGAGGGCTCGCTGGACATCGCGGGACGGCTCGCCGAGCGTGACGCCGCCTACCCCCGGCGCCGGGGCGTGGTCGCGCCCCCGCCGCGCGTCACGGTGGCCGCGGCCGCCTCCCGGCACGCCACGGTCATCGAGGTCCGCGCCCAGGACGCCCCGGGCCTGCTGCACCGCATCGGGCGGGCCCTGGAGGACGCGCGCGTGCGGGTGCGCAGCGCCCACGTCAGCACGCTCGGCGCCAACGCGGTGGACGCCTTCTACGTCACCGGCCGTGACGGCGCCCCCCTCCCGGGCGACGACGCGGCCTCCGTGGCGCGGAAACTGGAGGAGACGCTGCGCGGCTGAACCCCGGGGTCACGGGGCCGCGACCTGCTCCGTGACCCCGGGCCGGGCACTGTTGTCCACAGGGGTGGAGACCCGACCACACCCAGACAGATACCCTGGAGGGCACGTCAGACTGCCCCCGACTCCGAGGACCGACACCGCCGTGTTCGATACGCTCTCCGATCGCCTCTCAGCGACTTTCAAGAACCTGCGCGGCAAGGGGCGCCTCTCCGAGGCGGACATCGACGCCACGGCACGCGAGATCCGCATCGCGCTCCTCGAGGCGGACGTGGCGCTGCCGGTCGTCCGGGGCTTCATCAAGAACGTCAAGGAGCGGGCGCTCGGCGCCGAGGTCTCCAAGGCGCTCAACCCCGCCCAGCAGGTCCTCAAGATCGTCAACGAGGAGCTGGTCGGGATCCTCGGTGGCGAGACCCGCCGCCTCCGCTTCGCCAAGAACCCGCCGACCGTGATCATGCTCGCGGGTCTCCAGGGTGCCGGTAAGACGACCCTCGCGGGCAAGCTCGGCCGGTGGCTGAAGGAGCAGGGCCACTCCCCGCTGCTGGTCGCCTGTGACCTCCAGCGGCCGAACGCGGTGAACCAGCTGAGCGTCGTCGCCGAGCGCGCGGGTGTGGCGGTCTACGCCCCCGAGCCGGGCAACGGCGTGGGCGACCCGGTCAAGGTCGCCAAGGACTCCATCGAGTTCGCGAAGTCGAAGGTCCACGACATCGTGGTCGTCGACACCGCCGGTCGTCTGGGCATCGACCAGGAGATGATGCAGCAGGCGGCGGACATCAGGGACGCCGTCTCCCCGGACGAGATCCTCTTCGTCGTCGACGCGATGATCGGTCAGGACGCGGTCAACACCGCGGAGGCCTTCCGCGACGGCGTCGGCTTCGACGGCGTGGTGCTCTCCAAGCTCGACGGTGACGCCCGCGGTGGTGCCGCCCTGTCGATCCGCCAGGTCACCGGCAAGCCGATCATGTTCGCGTCGAACGGCGAGAAGCTCGACGAATTCGACCAGTTCCACCCGGACCGGATGGCCTCCCGCATCCTCGACATGGGTGACCTGCTCACTCTGATCGAGCAGGCGGAGAAGACCTTCAGCCAGGAAGAGGCCGCCAAGATGGCCTCCAAGCTGGCGTCCAAGAAGGGTCAGGACTTCACCCTCGACGACTTCCTGGCCCAGATGGAGCAGGTCAGGAAGATGGGCAGCATCAGCAAGCTGCTCGGCATGCTGCCCGGCATGGGTCAGATCAAGGACCAGATCAACAGCATCGACGAGCGCGACGTCGACCGCACCGCCGCGATCATCAAGTCGATGACCCCGGGCGAGCGCCAGGACCCGACGATCATCAACGGTTCCCGCCGGGCCCGCATCGCCAAGGGTTCCGGTGTCGAGGTCAGCGCGGTGAAGAACCTGGTCGAGCGGTTCTTCGAGGCCCGCAAGATGATGTCCCGCATGGCCCAGGGCGGTGGCATGCCCGGGATGCCGGGCATCCCCGGCATGGGTGGTGGCCCCGGCCGGTCCAAGAAGCAGCCCAAGCAGGCCAAGGGCAAGCAGCGCTCCGGCAACCCGATGAAGCGCAAGCAGCAGGAGCAGGAGGAGGCGGCCCGCCGGGCGGCCGCAGCCCAGGGCGGCGCCGCGGGCGGTGCCTTCGGACTGCCGGGCCAGCAGGCCGGCCAGGACTTCGAACTGCCGGACGAGTTCAAGAAGTTCATGGGCTGACGGTCGCCCGCGTTCGATGGCTCCGGCCGCGTTCGCGGCCGTGTACGGTCCCGGGCGCGCAGACGCCACTGGGGGCGCCCTCCGAGCGGAGGGCGCCCCCAGTGGCGTGTCAGGTGTGGCGGCGGCGCCGCGCGGTCGGCCGGGGGGTGTGGCCTGGCGCGCGGCGCCCGTACCGTGCGTGGACGGCACCTTCGTGGTTGTCGGCATCCGAGTGCGTGTTTCGGCCGGACGATGCGTCAGGCTATGAGGATGGTGCTCCACTTCGCGAAGTGAGAGGCACCCCGTCCCGCTTTCTCCACACCATTCACACGCGCATCGGCCGAAAGTGTCGAAGACCTTCTCAGCGCACCCATGCCGGGGCCGTCCGCGCCTCTCAGGGCGTCCGCGCGATCAGATACCGGAACACGTTCGGCATCCACACCGTGCCGTCCTGGCGGCGGTACGGGTGCAGGGCCTCGGTCAGTTCCTTGTTCACCTGGACCGGGTCCGTGGCCGCGATCGCCGCGTCGAACAGCCCCGTCGACAGCAGCCCCCGCACCGCGTTGTCCACGTTCGCGTACCCGAAGGGGCAGGCCACGCGCCCGGAGCCGTCCGGCCTGAGGCCGGCCCGCTGGGCCACCTCCTCCAGGTCGTCCCGCAGCGCCAGGCGCCAGCCGCCCGTGCCGCGCAGGGGATCGGCGAGCTTGGTGGCGACGCGGAGCACCGTGGACGTGGCGCAGCGCTCGGGGGGACCCCATCCCGCGAGGACCACGGGGGTGCCCCGCCCGGCGAGCGGGGTCGCGCGGGCGAGCAGCTCGCCCAGGCCCTCGGAGTCCCCGGCCAGACAGCCGATCGGCTCGAAGGCGGTCACCACGTCGTACGGGGGAGAACCCGGGACCCGGGCCGCGTCCTCGGGAGCACCCTCCACGACGCGGGCGTCGGCACGCGCGCGTGCGCCCCATCCCTCCGGCAGCAGCCGCTCCCGCGCGAGAGCGGTTCTCTCGGGCGACGACCCGTCCACACCGGTGACCGCGGCGCCCCGCGACGCCGCCATGAGCAGTGCGAGCCCCGACCCGCAGCCGAGGCCCAGCAGCCGGGTGCGGGTGCCCACATCGAGCCGGCGGTAGACCGCCTCGTAGAGCGGGACCAGCATCCGTTCCTGGATCTCGGCCCAGTCACGCGCGCGTGCACACTGGTCCACACGGGGTGCGGTCCCCGGGCGAGGCAGTTGCTGCCGCACGAGCGTAGGTGTCATATCGAAAGCGCCCCAATCCGCCGAGAGTCGTCTCTGTGCCCGTTTTCAGGGCCCCCGTGACAGTGCGCTCGCACTCCCCCCGTATGCCAGATAACTCCGCACCTGGCGTGCCGTCCAGGGGTAGCGGACACCGGTTTGCAGACTGTCTACGCGTGGATAAAAGAATTCACATCCCCGCAACGTGGGCCCGTACGATCGCGACATGGCTAAAGCACCCGTTCTCACCCCCCGGGCGGACGACTTCCCGCGCTGGTACCAGGACCTGATCGCCAAGGCGGAACTGGCCGACAACGGCCCGGTGCGCGGCACCATGGTCATCCGACCGTACGGGTACGGGATCTGGGAGCGGATGCAGCAGGAGATGGACGCCCGGATCAAGGAGACGGGCACGCAGAACGCGTACTTCCCCCTCCTGATCCCGCAGTCGTACCTGACCAGGGAGGCCGAGCACGTCGAGGGCTTCGCGCCCGAACTGGCGGTGGTGACGCACGGCGGCGGCAAGGAGCTCGAGGAGCCCGCGGTGGTCCGCCCCACCTCCGAGATGATCATCAACGACTACTTCTCGAAGTGGATCCAGAGCTACCGCGACCTGCCCCTGCTGATCAACCAATGGGCCAACGTGGTCCGTTGGGAACTGCGCCCCCGACTGTTCCTGCGCACCAGCGAATTCCTCTGGCAGGAGGGACACACGGCGCACGCGACGTACGAGGAGGCGCGCGACTTCGCCGCGCACATCCATCGGGAGGTCTACGAGGACTTCATGGTGAACGTCCTCGCGATGGACGTCGTCCCCGGCCGCAAGACCGTCAAGGAGCGCTTCGCGGGTGCCGTCAACACCCTGACCCTCGAAGGCATGATGGGCGACGGCAAGGCCCTCCAGATGGCCACCAGCCATGAGTTGGGCCAGAACTTCGCCAAGGCCTTCACCACCCAGTACCTGTCGAAGGAGGGCAGGCAGGAACTCGTCTGGCAGACCTCCTGGGGCTCCACCACCCGCATGATCGGCGCCCTGGTGATGATGCACGGCGACGACAACGGCCTGCGGGTGCCGCCGCGCCTCGCCCACATCCAGGCCGTCGTCCTCGCGATCAAGGGCGACGACGCGGTTCTGGCCAAGGTCCGCGAGATCGGCGACCGGCTGAAGGCCGCGGGCGTACGCGTCCACGTGGACGACCGCACGGACGTCCCGTTCGGCCGCCGCGCCGTCGACTGGGAGCTGAAGGGCGTCCCCGTCCGTGTCGAGGTCGGCCCCCGCGACCTGGAGAGCGGCACCGCGATGCTCGCCCGCCGCATCCCCGGCGGCAAGGAAGCGGTGGCGATCGACTCCCTCGTGGGGCTGCTGCCCACGATCCTCGAGGAGGACCAGGCGCTTCTCCTGCGGCAGTCGCGCGAGCGCCGGGAGTCCCGTACGACCGAGGTGTCGACGCTCGGCGAGGCCGTCGAGGCGGCCGGCGCGGGCGGCTGGGCGCGCATCCCCTGGGCCGTGCTCGGCGAGAAGGGCGAGGCCGAGCTCGCGGAGCACGCCGCGAGCGTACGGTGTCTGGTCGCCGAGGACGGGTCGGTGCCCGACTCCTACGACGCACCCGGTAACGTCGCGGTTGTGGCGCGCGCTTACTAGAGCGATCCGTTCCGTCGCGAGAGCGACCGAAACGCCCCTTGCGCATCTGACGACCACAGGTGCCCCGGCGCGCGGACCTTGTCTACGCGCCGGGGCTACGTGTTACTACGTACCGCCTTGTATGGAGCTGCGAGGCTTCTCCGCAGATCAGCGCACCCGCCCTCGTCGGGACGCACTAGCGGCAACTGACGGGTACGTGCAAATTATTTGGGATGCCCCGGAATCGGAACACAGGGGCACTCAGGCTCGTTGTCATTACGTGAGCACGACACAGACACCACCCGTTCTCGCCGCAGAGCTGGCGCAGGCGTGGGCCGACATTCAGCGGTACCACCCCGAGCTGCCGGATCTTGCCGCCCCCGAGTCCCTGATCGGGGAGTCGTCGTCCGCATGCGGGCACGAACTCTCCTTCGAGCGACTGCTCCATGAGGCAGTCCACGGCATCGCCGCCGCCCGCGGGGTCCGCGACACCTCCCGCGCCGGCCGCTACCACAACCGGAGATTCCTCGCGATCGCCGAGGAACTGGGTCTCGACCACCCCGAGGAACCGCATCCCAGCAGCGGCTTCTCGCTGGTCACCCTCAACCCCGAGGCGAAGCGTCGCTACCGCCCGACCATCGAGAGACTGCAACGCGCCCTGAAGGCCCACACGGCGGCCACCTCCGCCGACACGGCCCGCAGCTTCCGGGGCCCGGCCGCCCGCCACGGCTCCTCCGGTGGAGGCGTCCGGGTCAAGGCGGTCTGCGACTGCGGACGCAACGTCCGGGTCGTCCCCTCCGTACTCGCCCAGGCCCCCATCGTCTGCGGCGGCTGCGGGAAGCCCTTCCGGATCCCGGAGGTCGTGGGCGCGGCGTGACGCGACGACGAACTGAACAGACGGCTGCTCGTGGCGGCCGTACCAGTGAGTCGTACGTCGAGTCGTACAACGGGCCTCACGTCGAGTCGGGTGTGGAGGGTGCCGTCCCGGCGGCATCCTCCACGCGCCGGTGAGCGCGACGCACCCCTGGCGCGGGGTGCCGCTCCGGCATGGCCGCACGCGCCCCCTCGCGGCAAGCGGGACCCGTGGGGTGTGGCACAATGGCTAGCTGTACTCGACAGTCGCACAGGACCCCTCTCTCCTCCGGCTGACGCGTCCATCGGGCACTCGGGTACCGCAACCCCACGCGGCATTCTCGCCGTGCCCAACCACGTCAAATCCAGGAGAACCCACTCCCGTGGCAGTCAAGATCAAGCTGAAGCGTCTGGGCAAGATCCGTTCGCCTCACTACCGCATCGTCGTCGCCGACTCCCGTACCCGTCGTGACGGTCGTGCGATCGAGGAGATCGGCAAGTACCACCCGACGTACAACCCCTCGGTCATCGAGGTCGACGCGGACCGCGTCGCCTACTGGCTGGGTGTCGGCGCGCAGCCGACCGAGCCCGTGCTCGCCATCCTGAAGAAGACCGGCGACTGGCAGAAGTTCAAGGGCGAGCCCGCTCCGGCGCCGCTCCTCGTGGCTCAGCCGAAGTCCTCCCGCCCGTCGTTCGAGGCCCTGGGCGGCGACGACGAGGGCAAGGGTGAGGCGATCACCCAGAAGAAGAAGGCTGAGAAGAAGGACGAGGCCGCGGCCGAGTCGTCTTCGTCTGAGTCGACCGAGGCCTGAGCATGCTCGAGGAGGCTCTCGAGCACCTCGTCAAGGGCATCGTCGACTACCCCGACGACGTACAGGTCGCCTCGCGCAACCTGCGTCGCGGGCGCGTCCTCGAGGTCCGGGTCCACCCCGATGACCTCGGCAAGGTGATCGGCCGCAACGGCCGTACCGCCCGCGCCCTGCGCACCGTCGTGGGTGCCATCGGCGGCCGCGGAGTCCGTGTCGACCTCGTCGACGTGGATCACGTCCGCTGACGCAATTCGCAGCACCGGCTCGGGCCGGGGAAGGCCATCGAGCCGTCCCCGGCCCGACGTCGTACGGTCGTCCGGACCGTCCGATGACAGGAGATCAAGCACAGTGCAGCTGGTAGTCGCACGGATCGGCCGCGCCCACGGCATCAAGGGCGAGGTCACCGTCGAAGTACGTACCGACGAGCCGGAGCTGAGGCTCGCGCCCGGCGCCGTACTGGCCACCGACCCCGCCTCGACGGGGCCCCTCACCATCGAGACCGGGCGGGTGCACAGCGGCCGCCTCCTGCTGCGCTTCGAGGGCGTGAAGGACCGCAACGCCGCGGAGGCGCTGCGCAACACCCTGTTGATCGCCGAGGTGGACCCGGAGGAACTCCCCGAGGAAGAGGACGAGTACTACGACCACCAGCTGATCGACCTCGACGTGGTCACCAAGGACGGGATCGAGGTCGGCCGGATCACCGAGATCTCGCACCTGCCGTCCCAGGACCTCTTCATCGTCGAGCGACCCGACGGCAGCGAGGTGATGATCCCCTTCGTCGAGGAGATCGTCACCGAGATCGACCTGGAGGAGCAGCGCGCGGTCATCGACCCGCCGGCCGGACTGATCGACGACCGCGCGGAGATCGCGTCGTCACGGGACGAGGCCTGATGCGGCTCGACGTCGTCACGATCTTCCCCGAGTACCTCGACCCGCTGAACGTCTCCCTCGTCGGGAAGGCACGCGCGCGTGGACAGCTGAATGTGCACGTGCATGATCTGCGCTCCTGGACGTACGACCGGCACAACACCGTCGACGACACGCCGTACGGCGGCGGCCCCGGCATGGTCATGAAGACCGAACCCTGGGGCGACGCGCTGGACTCCGCACTCGCCGACGGCTACGAGACCGGCGCCCGCCGGCCCGCCCTCATCGTCCCCACCCCGAGCGGCCGCCCCTTCACCCAGACCCTGGCCGTCGAACTCTCCGAGCGGCCCTGGCTGGTCTTCACCCCGGCCCGCTACGAGGGCATCGACCGCCGTGTCATCGACGAGTACGCCACCCGGATGCCCGTGTACGAGGTGTCCATCGGCGACTACGTGCTCGCCGGCGGCGAGGCGGCCGTCCTCGTCATCACGGAGGCCGTGGCCCGTCTGCTGCCCGGGGTCCTCGGCAACGCCGAGTCCCACCAGGACGACTCCTTCGCGCCCGGCGCCATGGCCAACCTCCTGGAGGGGCCGGTCTACACGAAGCCGCCCGAGTGGCGCGGCCGGGACATCCCCGAGGTGCTGCTCAGCGGCCACCACGGCAAGATCGCGCGCTGGCGCCGGGACGAGGCCCTGAGGCGCACGACGGCCAACCGGCCCGACCTCATCGAGCGTTGCGACCCCAAGGCCTTCGACAAGAAGGACCGGGAGATGCTCTCCATCCTGGGCTGGGCCCCCGACCCCGAGGGCGAGCCCCACGGCCGATTTTGGCGTCGGCTGGAGGGCGTGGAAGAATAGGCCGCTGTTGTGCGTCGTCCGGCGCGCGCCCCTGCCACAGGGGGACACGACGCCCGCCCCGACACGGACAGCATCCTCTTGGAAAACCTAGCTCCCGCCTATGACCTGTGGCATGGGCGAAGAAAGCAGACGCAATGTCTCACCTGCTCGACTCCGTCGACTCCGCGTCGCTGCGCAGCGACATCCCGGCCTTCCGCCCGGGTGACACCGTCAACGTCCACGTCCGCGTCATCGAGGGCAACCGCTCCCGTGTGCAGCAGTTCAAGGGCGTTGTGATCCGCCGCCAGGGCGCCGGTGTCCGCGAGACCTTCACGGTCCGCAAGGTCTCGTTCTCCGTCGGCGTCGAGCGCACCTTCCCGGTGCACACCCCGATCGTCGAGAAGATCGAGCTCGTCACCCGCGGTGACGTCCGTCGCGCCAAGCTGTACTACCTGCGCGAGCTGCGCGGCAAGGCGGCGAAGATCAAGGAGAAGCGCGAGAACTGAGCGCGCGCCCACGTGTCACAGAGGGGCCGGATACCATCTGGCCCCGATGGACAACGAGGCACAGCAGTACACGGAGCGCGACCGCTCCCCCCGCCCTTCCGAAGCCGGGACGTCATCAGTCCCGGCCGGTTCCGAGGAGACCTCGGACACGGAGCGGCCTGAGGGGCGGTCGCGTTTCGCATGGGCGGACCGCGCCGCCGAGTCCGTTCCGGGTGGGCGATACACCCTTGCCGTACTGATCTGCCTGCTCTTTCTGACGCTCTTCAACACCTTCGTGATGCAGCCGTTCCAGATTCCCAGCAGCTCCATGGAGCGTTCATTGAGGATCGGGGACCGCGTTCTCGTAAATAAGTTGGCGTACCGTTTCGGTTCTGAGCCGCGGCGAGGTGACGTCGTCGTCTTCGACGGCACCGGCTACTTCGGGAACGCCGACTACGTCAAGCGCGTTGTCGGCGTGGGGGGAGATCGGGTGGTCTGCTGCGACCAGGAGGGGAGGCTTGAGGTGAACGGCCGGTCGGTCGACGAGTCGTCGTTTCTGTACCCGGGGGACAGCCCGTCGAGCGTGCCCTTCGACGTGGTCGTACCCGAGGGGCGCCTGTTCCTCCTGGGCGACCACCGCGGCGACTCCAGCGACTCCCGCGACCACCTGGGCTCCCCGGGTGGCGGCATGATCCCCCTCGACGCCGTGATCGGCCGGGCCGACTGGATCGCCTGGCCCGCGGACCACTGGACGCGTCTGCACCGTCCCGACGCCTACGCGCGCGTGCCCGCCGCCGGCGGTGCGCATGGGTAACCGTGGCAGGCCCCGCGGTGCCGCCAGCGCCCCGTCCGAGAATCTGCTGCCCACCGGCACCCGGCGAGCCGGCGGTGCCGCCCGGCCGAGCCGGGTCGAGCGGCGCAAGCTCGCCCGCAAGATCAAACGGCGCAGGCGCCGCTCGGCGGTCAAGGAGATCCCGCTCCTCGTCGGTGTCGCCGTCCTGATAGCGCTGGTCCTGAAGACCTTTCTCGTCCAGGCGTTCGTGATCCCGTCGGGCTCCATGGAGCAGACGATCCAGATCGGCGACCGCGTCCTGGTCGACAAGCTCACCCCGTGGTTCGGTTCGAAGCCGGTCCGGGGCGACGTCGTCGTCTTCAAGGACCCCGGCGGCTGGCTGGAGGACGAGCAGACCACGGCCACGACCGAGGACCCCATCGTCATCAAGCAGATCAAGGAGGGTCTGCAGTTCATCGGACTGCTTCCGTCCGACGACGAGAAGGATTTGATCAAGCGGGTCGTCGCGGTCGGCGGCGACACCGTCAAGTGCTGCGACCTCCAGGGCCGCGTCACCGTCAACGGCATGCCCCTGGACGAGACGGCCTACGTCCACCCGGGCAACAAGCCCTCCACGCAGGAGTTCCAGGTCACCGTGCCCCAGGGACGGCTCTGGGTCATGGGTGACCACCGCGAGAATTCGGCCGATTCACGCGCCCACCAGGCGGACGACTCGAAGACGGCCCAGTTCAGCGGTACGGTCCCCATGGACTCCGTGGTCGGCAGAGCCGTGGTCATCGCCTGGCCGGTCGGCCACTGGGGGCAGTTGGAGGAGCCTGACACGTTCTCCGCCGTGCCGAGCGGGTCGCCCATCGCCCTCGGCGCTTCGCATAGGGTGGCCCCCGCGGATCGAAACGGATTGATCCCCCTCCCGACCCCTGCGGAACTCCCGCTCGTTATGGGAGTGGTGGGCCTGCACCGGATGTGGCGCGGGCGGCGGTACGGCGTGAGGAGTGGATGTGGGGGATTTGGCGGTCGGCGCACGGTCCGGACACGGTGGTTCCGAGGAGCGGCCCGAGCAGTCCGACGAGGCGGCTTCCCCGGCCGCGGAGAACGCCGTGGGTTCCGAGGGTTCCGTGTCCGACGGGAGTGACCACCCGGACGGGGCGAACGGCGGGGAAGACACCCGGACCTCGACGGACGACGGTGAGCAGAACCGTACGCCCAAGAAGAAGCAGCGCTCCTTCTGGAAGGAACTGCCGATCCTCATCGGGATCGCGCTGGTCCTCGCGCTGCTGATCAAGACCTTCCTGGTCCAGGCGTTCTCCATCCCGTCGGACTCGATGCAGAACACCCTCCAGGAGGGCGACCGGGTCCTGGTCGACAAGCTCACCCCCTGGTTCGGTTCCGAGCCGGAGCGCGGCGAGGTCGTCGTCTTCCACGACCCGGCCGGCTGGCTCAAGGGCGAGCCCACCCTGGAGCCCAACCCCGTGCAGCGGGTCCTCGGCTGGATCGGCCTGATGCCGTCCGCGGAGGAGAAGGACCTCATCAAGCGGGTCGTCGGCGTCGCCGGTGACACCGTGGAGTGCAAGGGCACGGGCCCCTTGAAGGTCAACGGCAAGGCGCTGAACGAGCCGTATGTGTACCCGGGCAACACCCCCTGCACCGTCGACGACACCGGCGGCCAGTTCAAGGTGAAGGTACCCGAGGGCAAAATCTGGGTCATGGGTGACCACCGGCAGAACTCGCTGGACTCCCGTTACCACCAGAACGACAAGAACAAGGGCATGGTCCCGGTGGACAGTGTCGTCGGCCGCGCCATCGTGGTCGCCTGGCCGCCCACCCGCTGGTCCACGCTGCCGATTCCCGACACCTTCGACCAGAACCTGAGCGCCGCCGCGCCCGGCGCGCTCGGTCTCGCGGGCGCGGTTCCGCTGGTGCTGTGGCGCCGGCGCCGTCTCCTCGCGACCCAGAGCCCGAGGGTTTCTGGCACGGGTACCGCCGGGTAGGGTGCCGTCCCAGATCGCCGATCACCCGTGGCTCCGCACGGCGCCCGGGCGATCGAATCTCCGAACTGGGGGAGCACTGGGATGAGCGGGACGACAGGCCGTACGGACGAGGGCCGCGGACGGCTCGGCAGCAAGCTGTCGGGGCTGGCCGTGGCCCTCGGCTGTGTGCTCTTCCTCGGCGGCTTCCTGTGGGGCGCCGTCGTCTACCAGCCCTACACGGTGCCGACCGACTCCATGTCGCCCACCATCACCTCCGGCGACCGCATCCTGGCCCAACGGGTCGACGGCGCCGACATCCAGCGCGGTGACGTCGTGGTCTTTCGGGAGGAGGCCTGGGGCAACTCGCCCATGGTCAAGCGGGTCGTCGCGGTCGGCGGGGACACGGTCGCCTGCTGCACCGACGGCAAGCTGACCGTCAACGGCAAGAAGATCGACGAGGGGTATCTGCCGAAGGGCCAGGACGCCGAGCTGACCGGCATCCCCGAGATCACCGTCCCCAAGGGTCGCCTCTTCCTCCTCGGTGACGAACGCAGCGGCTCCCTGGACTCCACCGCCCACCTCGCCGAGGCCGGCCAGGGCACGGTGCCGCGGGGCAACGTCGACGCGCGCGTGGACGCCGTCGTCTGGCCGATGGACGGCATGCTGGCCCGCCCCACGGGCTTCGAGAAGCTGGGCGCGCTGTCCTCTCCCGGCCCGCTGCGGCTGATCACCGCCGCGCTGGTCGTGGGCATGCTGCTCGTCCTGGGCGGCGCTGCCTACGGCCCCGTGGCCAAGCGGCTCGGCGGTCGCGACCGCACGCCGACGGAGCCCGCCCGTGTCGGCTGAGCCGTCGCGTGAGCCGTCCTGCGGTGGGTCGTCGAAGCCGCCGAACGCGCAGCCGCCGGTGTCCTCGTACGGGGCCTCGTACAGCCCGTACGGCGGTGACGACCGGGCTGCCGGGGGCGCGGCCGAGGACACGTACGAGGGCGGGCTGCGCAAGGTGGCCCGGGTGATCCTGCTGGATCCTCTGGACCGGATCCTCCTGCTGCACGGGCATGAACCGGACGAGCCGAAGGACGACTGGTGGTTCACTCCCGGCGGCGGCGTCGAGGGAGCCGAGACCCTGGAGGAGGCCGCGCTGCGGGAACTCGCCGAGGAGACCGGGATCACGGACGCCGAGCTGGGCCAGGTCCTCTGGCGGCGGAGGTGCTCCTTCCCCTTCGCCGGGCGCCGCTGGGACCAGGACGAGTGGTACTTCCTGGCCCGTACGGCCGTCGCACACCAGCCGCTGCCCGGTGCGGCGGGCCTGACCGAGCTGGAACGGCGCACCGTCGCGGGAGCACGCTGGTGGACGTGCGGGGAACTCACCCGCACGCATGAGACTGTGTACCCGACCAGACTCGCCGAACTGCTGCGCACGCTGCTCGACGAGGGTCCCCCGGCCCAGCCCGTGGTCCTCGAGACCGAAATTGTCTAGAGGCGTGCGGGGCTGGCGCACAATGGTGGGATCGCACGGCTGAAGGGGAACATGCCATGAGCGCCGAGGACCTCGAGAAGTACGAGACCGAGATGGAGCTGAAGCTCTACCGGGAGTACCGCGATGTCGTCGGTCTGTTCAAATACGTGATCGAGACCGAGCGGCGCTTCTACCTCACCAACGACTACGAGATGCAGGTGCACTCGGTGCAGGGCGAGGTGTTCTTCGAGGTCTCCATGGCGGACGCCTGGGTGTGGGACATGTACCGCCCGGCCCGGTTCGTGAAGCAGGTGCGGGTGCTCACGTTCAAGGACGTGAACATCGAGGAGCTCAACAAGAGCGATCTGGAGCTGCCGGGCAGCTGAGGCCGGGGTCGACGTCCGGGGGACGTCTGGGCCGAAGCGGGTGTCGGGGCCGGGTGTCGCTGTGCGGCGAGTGCTGTCGTCATCCGTGTGGGTGACAAGGTTGTCCACAATCGTCGGCTTTTCCACCAAGATCCAATAGCGGGCGGGGATGCCCTCAGTGTTGGCGCCGGAGGTGGTGCCGACATGGGCAACGCACGAGGAGCACTCGGCAGGTACGGCGAGGAGCTGGCCGCACGGCGGCTGGCCGAGGCCGGGATGACGGTTCTGGAGCGCAACTGGCGCTGCGGCAGGACCGGCGAGATCGACATCGTGGCCAAGGACGGCGACGCGCTGGTCGTCTGCGAGGTAAAGACCCGGAGGGCCGGCCCCTTCGAACACCCGATGGCAGCCGTCACGCCCACCAAGGCGGAACGCCTGCGCGGCCTGGCCGAACGCTGGCTCCAGGAACACGGAGGGGCCCCACCGGGCGGCGTCCGCGTCGACGTCGTGGGAGTCGTCCTGCCCCACCGCGGGGCACCCGTCGTGGAACACGTGCGGGGGGTGGCCTGATGGGATTCGCCCGCACCTGCTCCGTGGCCCTCGTGGGCGTGGAGGGCGTCGTCGTCGAGGTCCAGGCGGACCTGGAACCGGGCGTGGCGGCCTTCACGCTGGTGGGCCTACCGGACAAGAGCCTGACGGAGAGCAAGGACCGGGTCAGGGCGGCGGTGGTGAATTCCGGCGCCGAGTGGCCCCAGAAGAAGCTGACGGTGGGACTCAGTCCCGCGTCGGTGCCCAAGGCCGGCAGCGGCTTCGACCTGGCGGTCGCCAGTGCGGTCCTGGGTGCCTCCGAGCGGATCGATCCACGGGTGCTCTCCGACATCGTGATGATCGGTGAGCTGGGACTCGACGGGAGGGTCCGCCCGGTGCGGGGCATCCTGCCCGCTGTCCTGGCGGCCGCAGAGGCCGGGTACGAACAAGTGGTCGTGCCGGAGTGCTCCGCCGCGGAGGCGTCCCTGGTGCCCGGGGTGTCGGTGCTGGGCGTTCGCACCTTGCGGCAACTGATCGCCGTGCTCGCCGATGAGCCCGTGCCGGACGAGGAGCCCGACGAGGGACGTCCGGATCCCCTGCTGGCGGGGCTGCGCATGCCGGGCACGGGCGCCGCCACCGGTATGCACACCACGGGCGCCGCCCCGCAGGACCAGGGCCACGATCTGGCCGATGTCGTCGGGCAGCTCGCGGCGCGGACCGCGGTCGAGGTGGCGGCGGCGGGGGGACACCACCTCTTCCTCGAAGGCCCACCGGGCGCGGGGAAGACGATGCTCGCGGAGCGGCTGCCGGCCATCCTGCCGGAACTGGGCCGGGAGGAGTCCTTGGAGGTCACGGCCGTCCACTCGATCGCCGGGCTGCTTCCGGCGGGAAAGCCACTGGTCGATACGGCGCCCTATTGCGCGCCGCACCACTCGGCGACGATGCAGGCCCTCGTCGGGGGAGGCCAGGGCATCGCCCGGCCCGGCGCGGTGTCGTTGGCCCACCGCGGGGTGCTCTTCCTCGATGAGACTCCCGAGTTCAGCAGCCAGGCACTGGACGCCCTGCGCCAGCCCTTGGAGGCGGGCCACGTCGTGATCGCGCGCAGTGCCGGGGTCGTCCGGTTCCCCGCGAAGTTCCTCATGGTGCTTGCCGCCAATCCGTGCCCGTGCGGGCGTTTCTCCCGGACCGACGACCTGTGCGAGTGCCCGTCGGCCTCGATTCGGCGGTATCAGGCCCGGTTGTCCGGGCCGCTGCTGGACCGGGTCGATCTGCGTGTCGAGATCGACCGGGTCACCCGGTCCGAGCTCACCCAGCGAGGCGCCCGAGGCGAATCCACGGCGACGGTGGCAGCCCGGGTGCGTGCGGCCAGGGAACGCGCCGCGCTGCGACTGGCCGGCACGCCGTGGCGCACGAACAGCGAGATCCCCGGGCGGGAGCTGCGCAGCAGGTGGCATGCGGCGCCAGGCGCCATGGACGAGGCAGAGCGGAGCCTGGAGAGGGGCATCCTGACGGCGCGGGGACTGGACCGGGTTCTGCGGGTCGCCTGGACGATCGCGGACCTCGTAGGCCACGAGCGTCCCGATGCGGTGGACGTCAATCTGGCTCTGCAACTGCGCACCGGCGTTCCGCGGGGAGTGCCCATGGCGATCGGAGCCCTGGTATGAGGCCGGAGCACCGCGACGCGCGGGTGGGTGGGCCATGACCGGCGGCGGCGCCTCGGACGCCGAGCGGGTCGATCGGGCCTTCCTCGCCCGCGTCGTCGAACCCGGGGACGAGCTCGCCGGGCGATGGCTACGGGAGCTGGGGGCGGCGGAGACCGCGCGGCGGCTTTCCGAGGGAGGTGGGCCGCTGCCGGGCGCGTCGGAGAAGCGGTGGGCGGGGCTGCGGTCCCGCGCCGCGCGCGCCGACCCGGAGGAAGACCTCGCACAGGCCCGGGCGGCCGGCGTCAGATTCCTGGTGCCGGGGGACGTGGAGTGGCCCGGGCAGCTGGATGATCTGGGGGACGGGAGGCCGGTCGGGCTCTGGGTGCGGGGGGCGGCCCATGTCCGGATGTGGGCCCTGCGGTCCGTGGCCGTCGTCGGGGCCAGGGCCTGCACGGAGTACGGGGCGCACATGGCGGCCGTACTGGGGGCGGGGCTGGCCGAGCGCGGCTGGGTGGTGGTGTCCGGCGGCGCCTACGGCGTCGACGGTGCGGCCCACCGGGGCGTGCTCGGGGTCGGCGGGGCCACCGTCGCCGTGCTGGCCTGCGGGGTGGACCGGCCGTATCCACGGGGCCATGCCCAACTGATCAACAGGATCGCCGAACAGGGGCTCGTGGTGGGGGAGCTGCCGCCGGGCGAGCATCCCACCCAGAGTCGCTTCATCCTGCGGAACAGGGTCATCGCCGCCCTCACCAGAGGCACCGTGGTCGTCGAGGCGGCCCACCGCAGCGGCGCCCTGGTCACCGCGCGGGCCGCGCAGCGGCTGGGGCGGTTCACGATGGGTGTGCCCGGACCGGCGACCTCGGCCCTGTCGGCGGGGGTGCACGAGCTGCTGCGCGGCGACGCCGTGCTCGTGTCGGACGCCGCGGAGATCGTCGAGCTGGTCGGCGACATGGGCGAGCTGGCGCCCGCCAAGCGGGGCCCGGTCCTCCCGCGTGACCTGCTCGAACCCGGTGCGCGACAGGTCCTGGCCGCGCTGCCGGGGCGGGGCGCGGCGGCCGTCGACGCGGTGGCCAGGGGCGCCGGGACGACCGTGGACGACGCGGTCGGGAGACTGTACGAACTCCGCGCACTTGGTTACGTCGAACGACACGGCGACACCTGGAAGTTGACACGCCAGGCGATGATCTCCGTTTCTTCGGATCGGAGGCCAAGTTGACCGTGCGTGTTCGGCCGTCCGGGGGAACGCCGACAGCCTTGCGGTTTCCGGTAGTTGGGCCCGGCGCCTCCGTCACACAGTGCGACTGGCGTGACCTCGGGGGGCTCCCAGCGGAACGTATCTGCGCGCGGGTGATCCCTCGGCCTTCGCGCACTGCGACTCCCCAGTCACGCTACGCTCACGAGGATTCCGACTCAGACAGGCATCTCGACATCAGACCGACAGCTCACCCAGGCACCCCCCAGTTCACGGCAGAACGGCACAAGGCGACGAATGCCCCAGCACACCTCCGGGTCTGACCGGGCGGCGGTACCGTCCGCCGCTCGCGGCACCGTGCGCCCGCCCGCCCCCTCGACACTCGACGAGCTGTGGCGGACGTACAAGACGACGAACGACGAACGACTGCGCGAGCAACTGATCCTCCACTACTCACCCCTGGTGAAGTACGTCGCGGGCCGGGTGAGCGTCGGCCTGCCGGCCAACGTCGAGCAGGCGGACTTCGTCTCCTCCGGGGTCTTCGGGCTCATCGACGCGATCGAGAAGTTCGACATCGATCGGGAGATCAAGTTCGAGACGTATGCGATCACCCGGATCCGGGGCGCGATGATCGACGAACTGCGAGCTCTGGACTGGATCCCGCGCTCCGTGCGGCAGAAGGCGCGCAATGTGGAGCGGGCCTACGCCACCCTGGAGTCCCGCCTCAGACGCACCCCGTCCGAGGGGGAGGTCGCCGCCGAGATGGGTATCCCGGTCGACGAACTCCACTCCGTCTTCAGCCAGTTGTCGCTGGCCAACGTGGTGGCCCTGGAGGAGCTGCTGCACGTCGGGGGTGAAGGCGGTGACCGGCTGAGCCTGATGGACACGCTGGAGGACACCGCCGCGGACAACCCGGTGGAGGTGGCGGAGGACCGGGAGCTGCGGAGGTTTCTGGCACGGGCCATCAACACGCTGCCCGAGCGGGAGAAGACCGTTGTCACGCTGTACTACTACGAGGGGCTCACACTCGCCGAGATCGGCAATGTGCTCGGGGTGACCGAGAGCCGGGTGAGCCAGATCCACACGAAGTCGGTGCTCCAGCTGCGGGCCAAGCTGGCGAGTTTCGGCCGTTGAGCTGCGGGGTGCCGGGGTAGCGGGGGCCGGAAGATCGGGGCGGCGGAGGATCGGAGCGGTCGGGGTGGGGGAGGGCCGGTCGGGGGCTGGAGGGGCGGCCGGTCGAGGGAAGGCACTCCCGTGGGTGGCGGTCCGTCCGTAGAGTGGTTTACGTGCCAAGGATTCGAGCGGCCTCCGTGGCCGAGCACCGGTCGATGCAGCGAGCCGCCCTGCTGGACGCGGCTCGGTCCCTGCTGTCCGAGGGCGGGACCGAGGCGTTGACGTTCCCGGCCCTCGCCGAGCGCACGGGGCTGGCGCGGTCGTCCGTCTATGAGTACTTCCGGTCCCGGGCAGCCGTGGTCGAGGAACTGTGCGAGGTGGACTTTCCCCTCTGGTCGGCTGAGGTCGAGGCGGCGATGGCGGCTGTCGACCTGCCCGAGGAGAAGGTCGAGGCGTACGTGCGCAAGCAGCTGGCGCTGGTCGGGGATCGGCGCCACCGGGCCGTGGTGGCGATCTCGGCGAGCGAGCTGGACGCGGGCGCCCGGGAGAAGATCCGCGCCGCGCACGGCGGGCTGATCGCGATGATCGTCGAGGCGCTGGCGGCGTTGGGGCAGGCGGAGCCCAGGCTGGCCGCGATGCTGCTCCAGGGTGTCGTGGACGCGGCTGTGCGGCGGATCGAGCTGGGTGCGGCGGAGGAACCGGCCGCCATCACCGACGCGGCGGTCGCGATGGCCCTGCGGGGCGTCCGGGGCTGACCGCGGCGGTGCCCTTGGTGCGGGGTGCGGGGTGCGGCCCCGCTGTGCGGCCGGGCGGCGATGGTGGGGCGTTGACAGCCGGGGCAGGGCGAGCGTCCGCCGGCTGGTGCCGCCGGCCCTCGTCCGTGCGGCCCTGCCCGCCTGGAGGTAACGACATGCGCTGGCCGAGTCCGGCCCAGCCGGGACTGATCTGATCGGCCCGGCCCGGCCTGGCCTGGCGGACCCGCCCTGACAAGCGCCGCCCGCCTGACAGCCTTGCTCGGTTGACTGCGCCAACCGGTAACTGCGCCATCGGGCCTGGCAGCCACGCCCGGCAGCGCCGCCGCCTGGCCGGCTTGGCGGGATCCGCCCCCACGGCACCCCGGTGTGGCTGGTCAGTGGGTCCCTCCTCGGCGTCGACCCGGCCGCGCGTCGGCAGCCGTGCGGGGCTTGCGTTGGTCGTCCTGGCCCGCGCTGGGGCGCCGGAAGCGGCGGGGCCGTCACGCCGGTACCGGGAGAAGGCGGGACGGGCCTCTGCGGAGTAGCCAGGGTGGGAGCAGAGACAAGGGGTTCAGGTACGTGTCGGCTCTGCGGAGGCCCCAGTGGAGGCAGGCCGTGGGGCAGTGGGAGGGGGAGGCTTCCAGAGTGCCGAGGGTGTCTCCCGGGGCCACCTCGGCGCCCTTTCGTACGGATGCCCGGACCGGTTGATAGGTGGTTCGGAGTGGAGGGTCGCCCGTGTTCTTCAGCTCGACCGAGACGACCCCTCGGCCTGCCACTCGGCCCGCGAAGGACACCACACCCGGGGCGACGGCCCGGACGGGCGAGCCGGCGGGGGCCGCCAGGTCGACGCCTCGGTGGCCGCGGGCGTAGGTGGTCGGTGGGGGCTCCCACGCCCGTACCACCAGGGGCCGCAGACCCACGGGCCATGCCCGGCCGATCGCCGGGACCGGGTCGACCGCGTCCACCCCGGTCGACCCACCTGGTGGGTCCGGCACGCCCGGAGCCGCGTGCGGCGCCGACGTCCACGTCATGGCCATGAGCACGGCCAACAGCCCCGCCGACACCGCCGACCGGCCCGACCCCCGCGACCGGCCCGACCCCCGCGACCGGCCCGACCCCCGCGACAGGGCCGACCTCATCGTTGGCATGGACCTCCCGGTCGGTGCCGACCTCCCCGCAGGCGCGGACTTGCTTGCCCGTCCCGTCCGGTCCGACCCTCCCCGCCGAGGTGGCCGTACCGACCCGCCCGGCCGTGAGTACTTGTCCGGCGGTGATGGCCACTCCGGCCGCTTTGGCCACTGCGGCCACCTTGGCCATCTTGGCCACACAAGCAGCCAGCCCGCCCAGGCAAGCCGCCTCGTCCACCTGAGCCACCCGGACCACCCCTCCCGGCTCGGACGCTCCCGGTGGGTTTCTCGGTCGATTCGTTCGTAGGACATGCCCGAAGCGTCGCCCGGTGGAGCGAACGTGGCCGGGAACTGTGGAGTACTGGCCGGTTGTGGACATCGGCGTCACCCGGCGCCTCGCGGGTCCCGTACACTTCTGAAGGCGATCCGGGTCACCGGGTCGACTTCGCACGCCCCGGTACGTGGCCCTCAGCGGTCCGTATCAGCGCCCCTCGGTCCTTAGCGGCAACGGCGCATCGCGGGCGTCAGGCGCGAATGCCGTCCGGTGTTCGCGGCACAACCGAGAAAAACCAAGGAGAACGGCCATGGCCGTCGTCACGATGCGGGAGCTGCTGGAGAGCGGCGTCCACTTCGGTCACCAGACCCGTCGCTGGAACCCGAAGATGAAGCGCTTCATCTTCACCGAGCGCAACGGCATCTACATCATCGACCTGCTCCAGTCGCTGTCGTACATCGACCGCGCCTACGAGTTCGTCAAGGAGACCGTCGCCCACGGCGGCACGGTCATGTTCGTCGGCACGAAGAAGCAGGCGCAGGAGGCCATCGCCGAGCAGGCCACCCGCGTCGGCATGCCCTACGTCAACCAGCGCTGGCTGGGCGGCATGCTCACCAACTTCTCGACCGTCTACAAGCGTCTGCAGCGCCTCAAGGAGCTCGAGCAGATCGACTTCGAGGACGTCGCGTCGTCGGGTCTGACCAAGAAGGAGCTCCTGGTCCTCTCGCGTGAGAAGGCCAAGCTGGAGAAGACCCTCGGTGGTATCCGCGAGATGCAGAAGGTGCCCAGCGCCGTCTGGATCGTGGACACCAAGAAGGAGCACATCGCGGTCGGCGAGGCCCGGAAGCTCAACATCCCGGTCGTCGCCATCCTCGACACCAACTGCGACCCCGACGAGGTCGACTACAAGATCCCGGGCAACGACGACGCGATCCGCTCCGTCACCCTGCTCACCCGTGTGATCGCCGACGCCGTCGCCGAGGGACTCATCTCCCGCTCGCGCGTCGCCACCGGTGAGAAGGGCGAGAAGGCCGCGGGCGAGCCCCTCGCCGAGTGGGAGCGCGACCTGCTCGAGGGCGAGAAGAAGGCGGAGGAGGCCCCGGCCGCCGCCGAGGCTCCGGCTGAGGCCCCCGCTGAGGCCGCTGCCGAGGCTCCCGCTGAGGCCGCTGCCGAGGCCCCGGCCGCCGAGGCCGAGCAGGCCTGACCCGGTCAGCATCCGTCGTGTTGACGGCGGGAGCGGTGACATGAACTCCGCTCCCGCCGTTCACCCGTAGGTCAGCGCCGTGTCGGAGAACTCCATCTGGATGGGTACCGACATCCCGATGCGGACCCCCGACCGCGCGGATCTCCGATCTCCCAGACTTCGAGAAAGACTCACAGACTCATGGCGAACTACACCGCCGCCGACGTCAAGAAGCTCCGCGAGCTCACCGGCGCCGGCATGATGGACTGCAAGAAGGCGCTGGACGAGGCCGAGGGCGACGTCGACAAGGCTGTCGAGGCGCTCCGCATCAAGGGCCAGAAGGGCGTCGCCAAGCGCGAGGGCCGCTCCGCCGAGAACGGCGCCGTGGTCTCCCTCATCGCCGACGACAACACCTCCGGTGTCCTCGTCGAGCTGAAGTGCGAGACGGACTTCGTCGCCAAGGGTGACAAGTTCCAGGCCGCCGCCAACGCGATCGCCGCGCACGTCGCCGCGACCTCCCCCGCCGACCTCGACGCCCTGCTCGCCTCCGAGATCGAGGCCGGAAAGACCGTCCAGGCTTTCGTGGACGAGGCCAACGCCAACCTCGGCGAGAAGATCGTCCTGGACCGCTTCGCGCAGTTCGCCGACGGTTTCGTCTACGCCTACATGCACCGCACCATGCCCGACCTGCCCCCGCAGATCGGTGTCCTGGTCGAGCTGGACAAGGCCGACGCCGACCTGGCCAAGGGTGTCGCCCAGCACATCGCCGCCTTCGCGCCGAAGTACCTCTCCAAGGAGGACGTGCCGGCCGAGGTCGTCGAGTCCGAGCGCCGCGTCGCCGAGGAGACCACCCGCGCCGAGGGCAAGCCCGAGGCCGCCCTGCCGAAGATCGTCGAGGGTCGCCTCAACGGCTTCTTCAAGGACGCCACGCTGCTCGGTCAGCCGTACGCGCTCGACAACAAGAAGTCCGTCCAGAAGGTCCTGGACGAGGCCGGTGTCACCCTGAAGCGCTTCACGCGCATCAAGGTCGGCATCTGAGTCCGTACCGCGACGGACGTCCGGTCCCGATAGGGTCGGAGGCAGTCGTTCGCGTACGCCGTCGCACGCGCGCGTGTGACGGACGACAGCAGATCTGACGAGGAGGCCATTGCCGCGCATGGGATGCGAACATCACCCCACCGGCAATGGCCTTCTTCGTATGTGCGACACGTAAAGAGGCGAGATCTCCATGACCACCAAGCCCGAGAAGAGCGACGACGGCCAGGTACACGGCCGGTTTCTGCTGAAGCTGTCCGGAGAGGCGTTCTCCGGGGGCGGTGGCCTCGGCGTCGACCCGGACGTGGTGCACGCCATCGCCCGGGAGATCGCGGCCGTCGTCCGTGACGGCGCGGAGATCGCGGTCGTCATCGGCGGCGGCAACTTCTTCCGCGGCGCCGAACTCCAGCAGCGCGGCATGGACCGTGCCCGGTCCGACTACATGGGCATGCTCGGCACGGTCATGAACTGCCTCGCCCTCCAGGACTTCCTGGAGAAGGAGGGCATCGACAGCCGGGTCCAGACCGCCATCACCATGGGCCAGGTCGCCGAGCCGTACATCCCGCTGCGCGCCGTGCGCCACCTGGAGAAGGGCCGCGTGGTCATCTTCGGCGCCGGAATGGGCATGCCGTACTTCTCCACCGACACCACCGCCGCCCAGCGAGCCCTGGAGATCGACGCCCAGGCACTGCTGATGGGCAAGAACGGCGTGGACGGGGTCTACGACTCCGACCCCAAGACCAACCCGGACGCGGTCAAGTTCGACTCCCTCGGCTACGGCGAGGTCATCACCCGCGAACTCAAGGTCGCGGACGCCACCGCCATCACGCTCTGCCGCGACAACAAGCTCCCGATCCTCGTGTTCGAGCTTCTCAAGGAGGGCAATATCGCGCGGGCCGTCAAGGGTGAGAAGATCGGCACTCTCGTGGGTGATCAGGGAAGCCGGGCCTGACCGGGTCCTTCCCCTGCCCGGGGGACGGAGCCTGACCGGGGGATGGACAATGTCCTACCGGTCGGGAACCGTGCAGGAACAAGACGCGACGCAGCCGGCCGCCGACGTGACCAAGTACAGCAGCCGGGCCTACTCAAGACACGCAGGAGCAAGTGGTGATCGAAGAGACCCTCCTCGAGGCCGAGGAGAAGATGGAGAAGGCCGTCGTCGTCGCCAAGGACGACTTCGCCGCGATCCGTACCGGTCGTGCGCACCCCGCGATGTTCAACAAGATCGTGGCCGACTACTACGGCGCGCTGACGCCGATCAACCAGCTGGCTTCGTTCTCCGTGCCGGAGCCGCGCATGGCCGTGGTGACCCCGTTCGACAAGACCGCGCTGCGCAACATCGAGCAGGCGATCCGCGACTCGGACCTGGGCGTCAACCCGAGCAACGACGGCAACATCATCCGTGTGGTGTTCCCCGAGCTCACCGAGGAGCGCCGCCGCGACTACATCAAGGTCGCCAAGAGCAAGGCGGAGGACTCCAAGGTGTCCATCCGCTCGGTCCGCCGCAAGGCCAAGGACGCGATCGACAAGCTCGTCAAGGACGGCGAGGTCGGCGAGGACGAGGGCCGTCGTGCGGAGAAGGAGCTCGACGACACCACCGCGAAGTACGTCGCCCAGGTGGACGAGCTGCTCAAGCACAAGGAAGCCGAGCTCCTCGAGGTCTGATGAACGACTCTTCCTGGGGGGCGCCGCCACAAGCCGGGTACTGGGCGCCGACCGACCGGGGACCTGTCCAGGGGCATGCCCCGGCGGGTCCCCCGTACGATGCGACTGAGGACCGGCATCCGATGCAGACTCAGCCCATGCCCATCGTGCCCGACGTACCCGCGCATGGCGGGAACCAGGACGACGACCGGGGGGCGGCTCGGCAGACCGGTCCCCTGTTCCGTGACGAGACCTCGTCGGCGCACCCCCATGGGGAGGCGCCGCAGAAGCCGGAGCCCATGCCCGACGCCCCTCAGCCCGCCCCGCAGAAGAAGAGTGCGGGCCGTGACCTGAGCGCCGCCATAGGGGTCGGTGTCGGGCTCGGCGTGGTCATCGTCGCGTCGCTGTTCATCGTCAAGGCCGTCTTCGTCGGCGTGATAGCGGTCGCCGTCGTGGTCGGCCTGTGGGAGCTCACCTCGCGCCTGCAGGAACGCAAGGGCATCAAGGCGCCGCTCGTGCCGCTCGCGCTCGGCGGTGCCGCCATGGTCGTCGCCGGGTATGTGCGCGGGCCGGAGGGCGCGTGGGTGGCCACGGCGCTGACCGCGCTCGCCGTCCTCGTGTGGCGGATGACGGAACCGCCGGGGAACTATCTGAAGGACGTCACGGCAGGTGTCTTCGCCGCGTTCTACGTGCCGTTCCTCGCCACGTTCGTCGCGCTGATGCTCACCGCGGACGACGGACCGCAGCGGGTCCTCACGTTCCTGGTGCTGACCGTGGTCAGCGACACGGGCGCGTACGCCGTCGGCTGGCGCTTCGGCAAGCACAAGCTCGCCCCCCGCATCAGCCCCGGCAAGACCCGTGAGGGACTGCTCGGCGCGGTCGCCTTCGCCATGGTCGCGGGCGCGCTGCTCATGCAGTTCGTCATCGACGGCGGCACCTGGTGGCAGGGCCTGCTCCTGGGCCTCGCGGTCGCCGCCAGCGCCACCCTCGGTGACCTCGGCGAGTCGATGATCAAGCGGGACCTCGGCATCAAGGACATGGGCACGCTGCTGCCGGGCCACGGCGGGATCATGGACCGGCTGGACTCGCTGCTGCCGACCGCCCCGGTGGTCTGGCTGCTGCTGGTGCTGTTCGTGGGCTCCGGCTGACCGGAACACCCCACGGGTACGCGGTGTCACGCGGGCCCCCGCCCTGGACGACAGGGCGGGGGCCCGCCGCCGTACTCGGCCGCGAGCCGTGGCCCTGGCCGTGGTCGAGTGGGACGATTTCCTCAGAGGGATCACGCCGAAAGGGGGCGGGCAACATGTCCGACTTCCGTGAATCGATCGACATCGACTGCCGCCCGGAGGACGTCTGGGCGTATGTCAGCGACCTCTCCCATCTGCCCGAGTGGCAGGAGAGCGCGGTCGCGAGCGAGCCGCTGGACGCCGGCCCCGTCGGTGTCGGCTCCCGGGTGCGCGTCACCCGGCACTTCGGCCGCCGGAACATTCCGATGACCATGCGGTTCACCGAGTACGAGCCGCCGCGCGCCTGGAGCCTGGAGGGCATCGACGGCCCCGTCCGCACCCATGTGCACGGGGAGATCACCCCGCTCGACCAGGGCCGCCGCTCCCGGGTCACCGTCGAGGTCGACTTCGACGGCCGGGGCATCGGCAAGGTACTCGTCCCCCTCGTCGTACGGCCCCAGATCCGCAAGGAGCTGCCGCGCAACGAGATGCATCTGAAGGACCGTCTGGAGCACGCGTCGGCGTAGCCGCCGACGGGTCCGGCCCGGCCCCCGAGGTGCGGGAACCGGGCCGGAACGGGTGGCGGTGTCGGGGCGTCGGTCGCCGCCCCCTGCGTCACCTCGCTCGAGTCACCTCACTTGGCGAGCCGAGTCACCTCACTTGGCGAGCCGAGTCACCTCACTTGGCGAGTCGGTAGGCGTCGGTGATCGTCTGGCGCACGGTGTTGCCGTTCTTGTCCTTCAGATCCACCAGGAAGGACACGGCCTTGGCGCTCGCCGGGTGCTTCACGCTGACCGAGCGCGCCCCCTTCGCGTCGGTCTTCACAACCAGCGCCTGCCAGGTCCTTCCCCCGTCGAACGAGACCTTCACGGTGAGCGCGGCGACCTGCCCGGCCGCGGCGGCCGCGCCTCTCACCTTCAGCGGCACCGTGAGGGTGCCGCCCGCGGGGGCGGTCCCGCTCAGGCTCAGCTTCGGCGTGAAACGCACCGCCGACAGCGGCAGCGCCACCGTACGGTTCGGGGCCGGCCGCGCCGAGGTGAACGTCCACACCCCGGCGACCTTGGTGCTGGTGGAGGTGTCCGCGGTGGAGCGCTTCGCCTCGACCGTCAGACGGTACGCGGCGGACGCGGCGGGAACCTCGGCGGTCAGCATGTCCGTGGCCCGGCCCTCGCCGAGGATCCGGCCGCCGGACTCCAGCCGGGCGACGCCGCTTGTGACGGCCGAGAACCCGGGGTTGCCGCCGCTGTCGGTGAACAGCGGGATCATCGCGCTGATGGTGTCGCCGGTCCGCTCGGCGCCCTGACCGTCGAGTCCACCGGGCGGGAGATCGGGGCCGACCACCGCGGTGTTGAACTTCAGCGTCTGGCTGGAGCCCGGCTTGTAGGTGACCCGTTCCTTCCGGTAGATCATGCGCGCCTCGCTCCGCGCGTCGAGTTGCGTGGCCGTCCAGGACCAGCGCACTCCGGCGGTGCTGAGGTAGTGCGTGGTGGACAGCGGCAGCTTCTGCTGCTGCGGTTCCTGGACGGGCATGCCGTTGTCGAGCTCGTCCAGCGGCCGGATGTGGACGCGGCCCTTGGCCCCGGTCACGGAGGCGCCGAAGCCGAGCTTCACCTCGGCGACCTCGGCCCGGGTGACGGTGCGGCTGAGGCCGGTGAAGAAGCTGCCCTTGCGGGTGAAGGCGAGCCGGTAGTCGACGTTCTTGCCGGCCGTGCCCGGCCTCTTCCACACGCCGTTGTACTGGGCCCGCAGCGTCGGGGACGCCGGGCCGAGGGCGGCGGTGCGGACCGGCGGCACGCCGGCGGTGAACCACGAGTTGCCCGAGCCCAGGGCCTCGTCGTAGTAGCTGACGGCGGAGGTGACGAGCTTCGCGGCCTTGTCCGGGGCCTTCACGGCGAGTGGCTTCGCCTTGCGGGAGTCGAGGGTGACCTTGAGGTCCTTGGTCACCGCCAGCACCGGCTGCACGAAGAAGCCCAGCTCGTTGTCCTCGGCGAAGACCTGGCTCTCCAGGTGGTAGGTGCCCTTGCGCAGCCGCTGGACCACCGTGCCGTTCGGACGGCTCGGCAGCTCCACGTACCCGCCGTCCCCGTCACGGCGGGTGATCACCGTCGCGTACGTCTGCGCGTTCGCCCCGTCGGCGTCGATGTGCCGCACGGTGACGTCGTACGACTCCACCTCGCGCTCCACTACCAGACCGGTGCGCACCTCCTGGCCGTCTCCCGACGCCAGCACGGTGCCGCCGAAGACACCGTCGACGGTGCCCTTGCGGGTGTCGGCGGTGACGGTGGTCTGGGCGGTGCCGCCGGCCGGAACGGTGAGCTGGGTGTCCTTGACGGTGAACATGCCGGCGGGGGTGGGGTCGCCCGAAGGACCCGTCGCGGCGACGGTCAGTCTCAGGGTGACGGCACGGGTGCCGAGGTTGCGGTACGCGAGGGTCTTGGCGACCGGCTTGTCGTCGGTGTGCGGCCAGGACTGCAGGCCGAAGCCGAGGGAGCCCGGCTCGGCGGCGACCAGGGCGGTGGCGGCGCGCTCCAGGTCCACCCGGCCCGCGCCCTGCTGATGAGCCTGCAACCGCGGATTCGGCTTGGCCGAACCGGTCAGGACCGTCTTCAGCCGGGCCCCGCTCCAGTCCGGGTGCTGCTGGAGCAGCAGGGCGGCGGCGCCCGCGACATGCGGGGCGGCCATGGACGTACCGGTCTGGGCGACGTATCCCTCGCTGGAGGGCTGTTCGCTCTGCGTGGTCAGGGCGGCGGTGATCTCGACACCGGGGCCGGTGATGTCCGGCTTGGGTGTGCCGTCGCGGTTCGGGCCGAGGCTGGAGAAGTCGCCGAGCTGGTCCTGCTTGTCCACGGCACCGACGGTGAGCGCCGCGGGGGCGCTCCCGGGCGACTGGATGGTGCCGGGCCCGTCGCCGCCCTTGTTGCCGGCGGACACCACGAACAGGGCCTTGCCGGAGAGCCGGGCGACGGCGGCCTCCATCGGGTCGAGGCCCGGCTCGTCGCCACCGCCGAGGCTCATGTTGACGATCTGCGCGCCCTGGTCGACGGCCCATTGCATGCCGGCGACGATGCCCGAGATGTCACCGAGGCCGTCGTCGGCCAGCACCTTGCCGTCGAGCAGCTTCACGTCGGGCGCCACGCCCTTGTAGCGGCCGCCGGACTTCGCGCCGCTGCCGGCGACGATGGAGGCCACGTGGGTGCCGTGACCGTAGCGGTCCTTGACGTCGGGGGCCCCGCTGAAGTTCTTCTGGGCGATCTCCAGGCCCTTGAGGTCCGGGTGGGTCTGATCGACACCCGAGTCCAGGACCGCCACCTTGACGCCCTTGCCGGTGTAGCCGGACTTCCACATGGCGGGCGCGCCGATCTGCGGCACGCTCTCGGCGAGGGTGGCCCGGACCTTGGCGTCCAGCCACACATGGGCGAGGGGCCGTTCGGGGGCCGCCGCACCGCCTCCGCCTGCCGTGGGGGCCGGGGAACGGCCGGTGACGGCCGCCCACAGCGCCGGGGCGTCGGTCTTGGGCGCCTCGAAGGCCTCGCCGTCGACGGCGGGCAGCGCTCGGCGCTCCCGCACGGCCACGCCCGCGAACCGGTCGCGGGCGGGGGCGGACGGGTTCGCCTTCGCACCGTCCCCCCGGTAGCCGACGATCAGCGGCAGCGTGCGGCGGTGCGCGTCGTCGTACCCGTCCTCGACCAGCTGCGCGACGTCGAACAGCTGCCGGTCGAGCAGTCCGTCGGCGATCGGGCGCAGGGCGTCCTGCGGGACGACATAGGTGTGCCCGGCCTCACGCCGGACCGAGAAGCCGATCTTCTCGCGGCCCTTGCCGCGGGTGAGCCCGACGACCTGGCCGTCGGGGCCGACGGCCACACGATCGCCGGTGATCAAGGTGACGGTAGCGGCCGGCCGCGCCCCGGCCATGGTCCCGGCCCCGCCCTGGGCGCCCCCGCCGACAGCCGCCCCCGGCCCCGCTCCCGACTCCGCCCCCGGCGCCGCCTCCGCTCCGTGCGCCGATGCCGACTGCGCTCCCGACGCCGACACCGCCCCCGTGACCATGGCCCCGGCCATCACGCCGGCCAGCGCCACCGTCCTCACGCGTAATACGGATCCCATGCGCGTCCCCCCGTTCCCGTGTGCGTTCTCCGGTATCACGCGCACGACAGGTGTTCGGTTCTCGGTGAACGCACGTCAGTGCGAGGGGATCGTGAGGGGGAGGGGGTGAGCCGGAGACGTGCGGGGCGCGGGGCCGTCTCCGGGCCGTGGGACTCGTCCTCAGGTCTGGGTGAGGCGCCGGTGGAGCACCTCGGCGCTCGCGGCGAGGAATTGATCAGCGGCGGTACGGTGCCGGTTCCAGCGGCTGGTGAACTCGGCTTCGTCCACAGCGCCCCGCCTCCAGTAGCTGCCGAGTTGCTGACCGGCGCTGTTCAGTTCCTGCAGCGCCGAGAGCAGGGCCCGGTCCTTCGAAAGGATGCGCAGCCGAGCTGACGCCAGCTGGTGAGCCGATACGTCCCAACTACTGACGCGGTCAGTCATGTCGAGGACCCGCTCCTCCCAGACACGGTTGTGGAAGTCCGAGGACGAGGCGGCCACCAGCGCGCATTGCTCCAAGAGCAGCTCCGAGATGCGCGCCCTGTGTTCAGCGCGCTTCACCAGGTGCTGCCCGAGCAGAGCGATCGCGGCACCGACAACGGTTGCGAGCAACGTCCCCCATACGCCCATGGTGGGCATTGTTCCCTTGTCGCCGCTCGCCGCATGCCGAATCGGCAGGGGTGGGGTCACCGGGGTGGGACGCGGCCCCCGGGTCACACAATTCGATCTGCGACACTGGGAGGGTTATGCCGAAGCCCGGAGAACTTACTTTCGTCGCACCCCGCGGAGCCAAGAAGCCGCCGCGGCATCTTGCCGATCTCACGCCCGCCGAGCGCAAGGACGCGGTGGCGGCGATCGGGGAGAAGCCGTTTCGTGCCAAGCAGCTCTCGCAGCACTACTTCGCGCGGTACGCGCACGCCCCGGAGCAGTGGACCGACATCCCCGCCGGTGCGCGCACCAAGCTCCAGGAGGCGCTGCTTCCGGAGCTGATGACGGTCGTCCGGCATCTGTCGACCGACCAGGACACCACCCGCAAGACGCTGTGGCGGCTGTTCGACGGGACGCTCGTCGAGTCGGTGCTGATGCGGTACCCGGACCGGGTCACCATGTGCATCAGCTCGCAGGCCGGGTGTGGCATGAACTGCCCGTTCTGCGCCACCGGGCAGGCCGGGCTCGACCGGAACCTGTCCACCGCCGAGATCGTCCACCAGATCGTGGACGGGATGCGGGCGCTCCGCGACGGGGAGATCCCCGGGGGGCCCGCCCGGCTCTCCAACATCGTCTTCATGGGGATGGGCGAGCCGCTCGCCAACTACAACCGCGTCGTCGGCGCCATCCGCCGGCTCACCGACCCGGAGCCGGACGGGCTCGGGCTCTCGCAGCGCGGGATCACCGTGTCGACGGTCGGGCTGGTGCCGGCCATCCACCGGTTCGCCGACGAGGGCTTCAAGTGCCGGCTCGCCATCTCGCTGCACGCCCCCGACGACGAGCTGCGCGACACCCTCGTACCGGTCAACACCCGGTGGAAGGTGCGCGAGGTCCTCGACGCCGGATGGGAGTACACCGCGAAGTCCGGGCGGCGGCTGTCCATCGAGTACGCGCTGATCCGGGACATCAACGACCAGGCCTGGCGTGGTGACCGGCTGGGTCGGCTGCTCAAGGGCCGGCCGGTGCACGTCAACCTCATCCCGCTGAACCCCACGCCCGGCTCGAAGTGGACCGCGTCGCGGCCCGAGGACGAGAAGGCGTTCGTGGAGGCCATCGCCGCCCACGGGGTGCCGGTGACCGTCCGGGAC
Source organism: Streptomyces sp. MA5143a (assembly GCF_900290235.1). Lineage (GTDB taxonomy): Bacteria > Actinomycetota > Actinomycetes > Streptomycetales > Streptomycetaceae > Streptomyces. The sequence continues at coordinate 90,817 of NZ_OLMK01000046.1, read as the reverse complement.
ACCCGGGGGCAGGAGATCGACGGGGCCTGCGGCCAGCTCGCGGCCACCGAACGGTAGCCGAGCGATGGCCACCGAACGGTAGCCGAGCGATGGCCACCGAACGGTAGCCGAGCGGTGGCCGACGGCCGGGGACGGGCAGGAGTCGGAATCCGGCCACGGGGTAGTGTGACCTTCGTACACATCTTCATATTCCGACAGGGGAGCGCCACAGCGCTGAGAGTGCGGCATCCAGGCCGCAGACCCTCTGAACCTCGCCCAGGTCATTCTGGGTAGGAAGTTCGGTCTTCACTCAAGCTGTTGCGCCCTGCCCGGGAACCCGCAGAGGTCCCCGGGCAGGGCCGCGTCTCTTCCTGGTCACCCCCAGGAGGACATCAGTGCACATCAGAACGTTCGTCGCCGCGGCCGTCGGCCTCGGCCTCGTCACGCTGTCCGCGTGCGGTTCGTCGTCGTCCGACGACGCCGGGTCGGGCGGCTCCAAGACCGTCACCCTCGTCAGCCACGGCTCCTTCAACTACTCCAAGGACGTGCTGAAGGCATTCGAGAAGGAGTCCGGCTACAAGGTCAAGGTCCTCAAGAGCGGCGACGCCGGCCAGGCCGTCAACCAGGCGATCCTGACCAAGGACAACCCGCAGGGCGACGTCTTCTTCGGCGTCGACAACACCCTGCTGTCCCGCGCGCTCGACAACGGCCTCTTCCAGCCGTACGAGGCGAAGGGCCTCGACAAGGTCGGCGCCGCGTACCAGCTCGACAAGGACGAGCACCGGGTCACGCCCATCGACTCCGGTGACATCTGCGTCAACTACGACAAGGCGTACTTCAGCGAGAAGAAGATCGCGCCGCCGCGGACGTTCGACGATCTGCTCAAGCCCGAGTACAAGGACCTCCTCGTCACCGAGAACGCCTCCACCTCCTCACCCGGCCTCGGCTTCGTCCTCGGCACGGCCGCGAAGTACGGCGATGGGGGCTGGGAGGGCTACTGGAAGAAGCTCAAGGCCAACGGCGTCAAGGTCGTCGACGGCTGGGAGCAGGCGTACTACCAGGAGTTCTCCGGGTCGACGGACGGCAAGAAGGCGGGCGGCGACCGGCCCCTCGTCGTGTCGTACGCCTCCTCGCCGCCCGCCGAGGTCATCTACGCCAAGCCGCGTCCGAAGACCGCGCCCACCGGCGTCGCCGACGGCACCTGCTTCCGGCAGATCGAGTTCGCGGGGCTGCTGAGCAACGCGCGCAACGCCGAGGGCGGCAAGGCGCTCATCGACTTCCTGATCTCGAAGAGGTTCCAGGAGGACATGCCGCTCAACATGTTCGTGTACCCGGTGGTCGACGGCGCGTCCGTGCCCGCGGACTTCACCGAGTACGGACCGGCCGCGAAGGACCCGGAGACCATGGCGCCGGCGAAGATCGCCGAGAAGCGTGACGAGTGGGTCAAGTCATGGACCTCGCTCGTACTGAAGTAGCCAAGGAGCCTCCCGGGCCGGCGGAGGCCGAGTCCCGACGGGGGCCCCGCAGCGGCGCGGCGCGGCTCGGGCTGATGGCCCTGCCCGTCGCGTTCTTCGGGGTGTTCTTCGCCTACCCGGTCGCCGCGATCGTCGTCCGGGGGCTGAAGCCCGAGGGGAGCGGCGGGGGCCGGCAGTTCGGGCGGATCGCGGAGGTGCTGGGGGACCCCGGGATCCGCCACGTGCTGTGGTTCACCACCTGGCAGGCGCTCGTCTCGACCGCGCTCACCCTGCTGATCGCGCTCCCCGGCGCGTATGTGTTCGCGCGCTTCGATTTCAGGGGCAAGGACATCCTGCGGGCGGTCGTGACCGTGCCGTTCGTGCTGCCGACCGTGGTCGTCGGTACGGCGTTCCTGGCGCTGGTCGGACGCGGTGGGCTGCTCGACGAGCTGGGGGGCGTACGGCTGGACACCACCGTGTGGGCGATCCTGCTCGCCCACGTGTTCTTCAACTACGCGGTCGTCGTCCGGACCGTCGGCGGGCTGTGGGCACAGCTCGACCCGCGGCAGGAGGAGGCCGCGCGGATGCTCGGGGCGTCCCCGCTCGGCGCCTGGCGGAAGGTGACCCTGCCGGCGCTCGGGCCCGCCGTGGCCGCCGCCGCCCTGATGGTCTTCCTCTTCACCTTCACCTCGTTCGGGGTGGTGCAGATCCTCGGCGGGCCGACCTTCTCCACACTCGAAGTGGAGATCTACCGGCAGACCTCGGAGATCTTCGACCTGACGACGGCCGCCGTGCTGACGCTCGTGCAGTTCGTCGCGGTCGGGATGATCCTCGCCGTGCACGCCTGGACCGTGCGGCGGCGGGAGACCGCGCTGCGGCTGGTCGATGCCTCGCTCACGGCACGGCGGCCGCGAGGAGCCGGGCAGTGGGCGCTGCTGGCCGGGGTCCTCGCCACGGTGGTCGTGCTGATCCTGCTGCCGCTGGGCGTCCTGGTCGAGCGGTCGCTCGACGCGCCGGGATTCGGCTACTACAAGGCGCTGACCAGCGACGGCAGCGGCATCTTCCTGGTGGCGCCGATCGAGGCGATCGGCAACTCGCTCAGCTACGCGTGCGCCGCGACCGCCATCGCCGTCCTCGTGGGCGGGCTCGCGGCGGCCGCCCTCACCCTGCGCACCCGGCCCCGCGGCGACGGGAAGACCCCCGTGACCGACCGTCTCGTCCGGGGCTTCGACGCGCTGCTCATGCTGCCGCTCGGGGTGTCCGCCGTGACCGTCGGCTTCGGCTTCCTGATCGCGCTGGACGAGCCACCGCTCGATCTGCGCAGCTCCTGGATCCTGGTGCCCCTCGCCCAGGCCCTCGTCGGCATCCCCTTCGTCGTACGGACCATGCTGCCCGTGCTGCGGGCCGTCGACGAACGGCTGCGCGAGGCGGCGGCCGTCCTCGGGGCGTCGCCGTGGCGGGTGTGGCGCGAGGTCGACCTGCCGCTCGTACGGCGGGCGCTGCTGATCGCGGCCGGGTTCGCCTTCGCCGTCTCGCTCGGTGAGTTCGGGGCGACCGTGTTCATCGCGCGCGCCGACAACCCGACCCTGCCGGTCGCCGTGGCCCGGCTGCTCGGCAGGCCGGGCGACCTCAACTACGGCCAGGCCATGGCCCTTTCGACGATTCTGATGGTGGTGTGCGCGGTGGCCCTGCTGGTCCTGGAGCGCCTGCGCACCGATCGCACGGGGGAGTTCTGATGCTGCTGAGGATCGAGGGCGCGACCGTACGGTTCGACGGGCGGCCCGTGCTCGACGGGGTCGATCTGGGCGTCGTCGAGCACGAGATCGTGTGCGTGCTGGGGCCGAGCGGCAGCGGGAAGTCGACCCTGCTGCGGGCGGTCGCCGGGCTCCAGCCCCTCGACGCCGGACGGGTGTCGCTGGACGGACACGACCAGTCGGGCGTCCCGGCGCACAAGCGCGGCGTCGGCCTGATGTTCCAGGACCACCAGCTGTTCCCCCAGCGGGACGTCGCGGGCAACGTCGCCTTCGGGCCCCGGATGCACGGCGCCGCCAAGGAGGAACGCGCCGCCCGTGTACGGGAGTTGCTGGAGCTGGTCGGACTGCCCGGGGCCGCGCGCCGCCGGGTCGGGGAGCTGTCCGGGGGTGAGCAGCAGCGGGTCGCGCTGGCCCGCGCCCTCGCGCCACGCCCCCGGCTGCTCATGCTCGACGAACCCCTCGGCCAGCTGGACCGCTCGCTGCGGGAACGACTCGTCGTCGAACTCCGGGAACTCTTCGCCGAGTTGGGCACGACCGTGCTGGCGGTCACGCACGACCAGGGCGAGGCGTTCGCGCTGGCCGACCGGGTCGTGGTGATGCGCGACGGACGGATCGCCCAGTCCGGCACGCCCCTGGAGGTGTGGCAGCACCCGGCGGACGAGTTCGTGGCCCGCTTCCTCGGCTTCGACAACGTGGTCGACGCGACGGTGACCGGCCAGGCCGCCGACACCCCCTGGGGCAAGGTGCCGGTGCCCGAGGGCTCGCCGCAGGGGCCGGGCGCCCTGCTGGTACGGCCCGCCGGGGTACGGCTGGTCGACGCCGCCGACGGACTGCGCTGCACCGTGGCCGCACGCACCTTCCGGGGCACCCATGTCTCCGTGCACCTCCAGCCCGAGGGCGCGCCACGACTGGAGGCGGCGTGCGCGCTGCGGGACGCGCCGGACCCCGGTGACCAGGTGGGCGTGGCCTTCGACGCCGCCGAAATCCTCGTGCTCGGCGGCGACCCGGCCGCATAGGGTCCACCACCATGACCCTGCGTACCCGTGAACCCCAAGCCCGACATGACCGCTACTGCGCCGAGATCGCGCACCAGCTGAGGCAGTTGAGGGACGTCGTGACCTCCGGCGCGGACCTGTCGGCGACCGTGCCGACCTGTCCCGACTGGACGCTGGAACAGCTCGTCCGGCACACCGGCGGGTCCCTGCGCTGGGTCGAACTCAACATACGGACGCGGGCGGAGGAAGAGGTGCCCGAGGAGCGGGTGCCGCTGTACGACGGCCCCGAGGAACAGGGGGACCCGGCCGAGCTGGACGCCTGGCTCGCTCGGACGGGGGAGGAACTCCTCGCCACGCTGCGGGAGGCCGGGCCCGGGACACCGGTGTGGTCCTGGGGCTGGGAGCGGACCGCCGGGTTCTGGGCCCGCCGGATGACCCATGAACTGGTCGTCCACCGGGCCGACGCGACCCTCGCCGCCGGGCTGCCGTACGAGGTGGCGCCCGAGATCGCCGCCGACGCGATCGACGAGTGGCTGGAGATCGTCGAGTTCGCCCAGCGCACCGAGCCGGACGACGCGGCCGCCGAACTGCGCGGACCCGGCCGCAGCATCCACCTCCACGCCACCGACGCCCCCGCCGATGTGACGGCCGAGTGGTTCGTCGAGCTGACCGCGGAGGGCGTGCGCTGGCGGCACGGTCACGAGAAGGCGACCGTCGCGCTGCGCGGCCCGCTCACCGACGTGCTGCTCGCCTTCTACCGCCGGCTGCCCCCGGACGGCGGTCGCCTGGAGGTCCTGGGCGACCGGGAACTGCTGGACTTCTGGCTGGAGCGGGCGAGCTTCGGGTGAGCCGCGCGGGCGGGCCTGTCGACGCGGGCCCCCGACACGCGTGCGGCCCGCGTCCCTCACCGAGGAGCGCGGGCCGCACGGCCGTACGAGGACGGTCAGCGCATGGAGGAACCGCGGCGCCGCATGCTGTAGACCACGGCACCGACGCCGAGGGCGACCAGGGCCGCCGCGACCCCGGCTATGGGACCGGTGTTGGAGTCGGCCCCGGTCTCCGCGAGGTTGGAGTCACCCTCGGGGGAGGGGAGGTTGTTGGTGCCGCCCGAACCGGCGGGCGTGTCGCTCTCCGAGGTGGACGGCGTGGGCTCCTTCCCCTCCTCGGCCGGCTCCTTCTCGGCGGGCTTGCCCGGCTTCTCGGGCTTTCCGGGCTTCTCCGGCTTCTCGGAGGAGGCCGGCGGGGTGTCGTCCGCCTTCTTGCAGGACTTGTCGGGCGCGACCAGGATCGGCAGGTCGTCGTCGACGTACTTGTCCGCCGCGATGTGGATGCGGTACTCGGCCTTCGGCTTCCACTTCTCGTCGAAGGTGACGGTCACGCCCTCGGCCGTGGAGTCCTCGATGACCTGGGTGCCGACCTTGCGCAGGTCGGCCCCGTTGTTCTCCAGGTAGACGGTGACCTCGGCCGGCACGCCCAGCGGGTCGACGTCGGTCACGCGGATGACGCCCTGGTCGCCGTCGCACTCCGCCACGACGGAGAAGTCCTTGATGGTGCAGGCCATGGCATTGCCCGCGAAGCCGAACACGAGTGCGGCGGAAGCGGAGGCGACACCGAGACAACGCGCTGCTCGCGCGATTCGGGGAGATGTGGACACGTTTGCCCTTCACGGGGAGCACAGGGGAGTGGGGGTGACGGAGGCGCCGCCGGTGAAGCGGCTTCCCCATGTGCCTCACAGGTTTATAAGCGCGGCATAAGTACTGTCAATCCGAAGAGGTGTCCGAGCCGTTGGCTTTGCCCATTGATGAACAGTCCACGCGTTTAGGCCCGTTTCGCCCCACCGCCGCCCTCATCCGCGGAGCCGCTCCAGCGCCTCGGGGGCGTCCTCGATCCGGTCGACCAGCGCGATCCGGGACTCCATGGAGCGGTCACGGGCCAGGGAGCTGAGCAGGGGCCAGGTGGGGAGCTTCTCCGTCCAGTGGACGCGGTCGACGAGGACCATGGGCGTCGGTTCGCCGCGGGACTCGTAGTAGTTGGGGGTGGCGTTGTCGAAGATCTCCTGGACGGTGCCGGCGGCGCCGGGCAGGAAGACGACGCCGTGGTCGCAACGGGCGAGGAGGCCGTCCTCGCGGGTGGCGTTGGCGAAGTACTTGGCGATGTGGGAGGCGAACGGGTTCGGCGGCTCGTGGCCGTAGAACCAGGTGGGGATGCCCACGGAGGTGCCGCCCTTGGGATGGCGGGTGCGCACCTCGAAGGCGGCGCTCGCCCAGTCGGTGATCGACGGCGTGAACTTCGGTGCCTTCGCCAGCAGTCGTAGGGCGTCGGTGAGCATCGCGTCGTCGTGCGGGGCGGCGTAGGCGCCGAGGTTGGCGGCCTCCATCGCGCCCGGGCCGCCGCCGGTGGCGACCGTGAGACCGGAGCGGGCGAGGCTCCGGCCGAGGCGGGCGGCACCCTCGTACGCCGCGGTGCCGCGGGCCATCGCGTGGCCGCCCATCACCCCCACCACCCGTGCGCCCACGAGGAGTTCGTCGAGCGCGTCGGAGACGGAGTCGTCGTGGACGGCGCGCAGGGTGGAGGCGAAGATGTCCCGGTCGGCCTTGGTCCGCTGGAACCAGGCGTAGGAGCGGGCGTCCGGCGTCGCCTCGTAACCGCCGTCCCCCAGGGACGCGAACAGCTCGTCGGGGGAGTACAGCAGACCCCGGTACGGGTCGAAGGGCAGATCCGGTATGGGCGGGAAGACCAGGGCTCCGTCCCCGCGTATCTTCGCCGCCGCGTCCTCGCGCATCGGGCAGCCGAGGAAGACGGCGCCCGCCGCGTCGGTGGTGAGCAGTTCGCGCGTACGGTCCGTCAGGTCGACGGCCTGGACGCGGTATCCGGAGAGGGTGCCGCGGGCCGAGACGGTCGCGTCGAACTCCTCGATCGTCTCGATCTCGCGGTCGTCGTGGTGGGCCGCATGGGCGGGCATCGTCTGCACCCGCCCATGCTAGGCGCGGCCCTGCTCCCGGCGGTCAGCCCTCGATGACATCGGGGTTCATCCACACGACCTCCCAGGTGTGGCCGTCGAGGTCGTCGAAGGCGCGGCCGTACATGAAGTCCATCTCCTGGACCTTCTCGGAGGCCGTACCGCCGGCGGCGACCGCCTTCTCCACCAGTTCGTCCACCTTCTCGCGGCTCTCGGCGCTCAGACACAGCAGCACCTCGCTGGTCCGCGTGGCGTCCGCGATCTCCTTCTTGGTGAAGGTCGCGTAGAACGGCTTGGTGAGCAGCATCGCCACGATGGTGTCGCTGATCACGACGGAGGCGGCGTTCTCGTCGCTGAACTGAGGGTTGATCGAGTACCCCAGCTCCGTGAAGAACTTCTTGGAGGCGTCGAGGTCGTTCACGGGCAGGTTCACGAAGATCATCTGCTGGTACATGCGGGTCTCTCCCGTGGCGTCGGTCGGTCCGTCGTGGGTCTCGGTCCGTTCGAGGGGGTAGACCGGGGCCCTCCGTGAAACTCATCGCCGGTCGCGGATTTTTCTCGTACGAGTTCTCCGGCGCCCTCGATGCCGCCGCCGGTCGGTGGTCAGGAGGCCAGCGGGAGTGCCGCCAGCTCCGCGACCGTCCAGGTCAGCGGGCCGAAGACGGCGAGCAGGGCGCCCGCGCGGAGCAGGGCCGCCCGGCGCGGCAGGGCGGCGGGCGCCCCCATCCGCAGCAGCGCGGCCGTGGTGTCGGCGTGCGCCCGGCGGGCCTCGACGGCGGCCGTGGCGAGGGTGAGGACGGTGCAGCCGGCCACGACGAGCGCCCCCAGCAGGGTCAGCGGACCGACCGTGGGGCGCGCGCCGGAGGACAGCGTCACCATGGCGTACGCCCCGGAGGCCACGGCGCACACCACTCCGAGCGGCCGCCCGATCCGCCGGGCCTCCGCCTGCAGCACCCGCCCGGACAGCAGCCTGAGCGCCCCCGGCCGCACGGCCTGGAGCAGCCGGCCGGTGAGGTGGGTGAGCCCGGGGCCGGCGAGGGCCAGGCCCAGCGCGGTCAGCAGCCAGCCGCCGAGCACCCCGGCGGGGCTGTCGGCGAAGCCTCCGGGGAGGGCGAGGGCGGAGCCGGCGTCGGACTGCCCGGCGTAGGTCTCGATGGCGAGGCCGACGGCGAGGACGGCGACGCCCCAGGGGAGCCCGCCGGGTGCGGGGCGCGGGGCCCGCGGCTGGTCGGGCACGGCGCTCGCGGAGGTCTCCTCGTCGGGCTCCGGCTCCTCCTCGAACCTGGTGGCGCCCGCCGGTTCCCGCACCCGGCGGCGCAGGTCGAAGGTGTCGTACGCCATGAAGCGCGTCCGGGGGTTGGCGGCGCGGGCCCGGGGCCCCCGGGGGCGCAGGACCAGTGCCGTCGTCAGGGACGCCACGACCGGTACCAGGGCGAGGAGGGTGAGGGCGGCCGGCAGCGGCAGGGGGCGGCCGGCGCCGAGGGCGTCGGCGGCGGTGCCGTCGAAGGGCATGCCGGTGAGGTCGCCGCGCAGGTGGAGGAAGACGAGCAGGGCCAGCAGGGAGCCCAGGGTGGTGGACAGGGCCGTCGTCACGGCGGAGACGGCCATGAGGCGGCCCGGGCCGAGGCCGATGGCGGACAGGCCGGGACGCGGCCGGGTGCCGGGGTCGGTCCGGGCGACCGCCACCGCGAAGTGGATCGTGGCGGCGGCGGGGGCGAGGCACCAGAGCAGCCGGAGCGACGAGCCGGAGGAGGCGTGCGGGTGCGACAGGGCGTATCCGAGGGCGCACAGCAGCAGGAACCCCGTGCCGCCGGAGGCCGCGGCGACGAGCAGCCGGCGGAGTTGGACGACGGGGTGGGCGCGGCGGGCTAGACGGAGAGCGAGCACGCGGCCCGGCCTCCTCCCTCGGCGGCGGACGGGCGGTCCCCTTTGCCGGAGTCGTCGTCCTCTGCGGCGGAGGTTCGTCCGTCGCCCTCGGGGGCGGTGGCGGTGGCGGGCGGCCGGTCGGCTCGGACCTCGGCAGGTCGCCCGGAGGGGGTGGCGGTCGGCCGGTCGCCCTCGAAGGCGGACCGACTGCCGTCCCCGGCGGCGTGCCGGGCCTTGCCCACGGTGGCGGCGAGGCGCTCGCCCTCGCCGGCGCCCCGGGCCTCACCGCGCGCTGCGGCCCGCGCCTGCCCTCGCGCGGGTGTGCGGCCGTCGTCCCGCGCGGGGGTGCGGCCGTCGTCTCGTGTGGTGGTCCGGCCGTCCCCGCGCGTTGCGGGGGTGCGGCCGTCCTCCGGTGCGGGTGTGCCGCCCTCCTCCCGCGCGGCGGTGCGGCCGCTCCTGCGCGCGGCGGGCCGCGCCTGCCCTCGTGCGGGGGTGCGGCCGTCGTCTCGTGTGGTGGTCCGGCTGGTCCCGCGCGTGGTCGGCCTCGCTTCGCCGGTGGTGGACGGGAGGTGGACGGTCCTTACGCATCGGCCGTCCAGCAGGGTCACCGTGCGGTCGGCGAGGGCGGCGGTCTCCGCGTCGTGGGTGGCGAGGACGACCGTGATCGCGTGGGAGCGGGCGGCGGCGGTGAGCGTGCGCAGGACGTGGGAGCGCTCGGCGCGGTGCAGCGGGGCGGTCGGCTCGTCGGCGAAGAGCACGGTGGGCGCGGCGACCAGGGCGCGGGCGACGACCACCCGCTGGCGCTCGGACTGCAACAGGGCGTGCGGCCGCTTGCGGGCCGTGTCGCGGATGTCGAGGCGCTCCAGCCACTCCAGGGCGGCGGCCTTGGCGGCCCGGCGGCCCGTGCCGCGCAGCATCAGCGGCAGGGCGGTGTTCTCCCAGACGTTCAGCTCGGGGACGAGCGCGGGCTCGGGGTCGATCCAGCCGAAGCGGTCACGGCGCAGCCGCTCCCGCGAGACCGTCCCCATGGTGTGCACCGGGATGCTGTTGAACCACACCTCGCCCTTCTGGGGCCGCAGCTGTCCGGAGAGACAGCGCAGGAGGGTGGTCTTGCCGCTGCCGCGCGGACCGGTCACGGCGAGGATCTCGCCCTCCCGCACACCCATCGACACGCCTTGCAGCGCGGGCGAGCCGTCGTGCGCGTAGGTCAGACCACGTGCCCAGAGCACGTCGTTGTCCGGCGGGGCCACCATGGGCGTACACCTCGGTTCGGATCAGGGATTGCCGTGGGGAGTCCCCGTCCGGGGGAACGAAAGCAGGGCTGATCGGTTACCAGGCACGCTAGGCACGAGGGGTGGCGGGGCCGGACGTCACGCGGCCCGGGACGCCCCCATCTCACTCGTACGGGGGCATCCCGGGCCGTGCGCGGCGCCGGAGGGCGGGTTTACAGCAGGGTCCACGCCTCCGTCAGCGTGGCGCGCAGGATCTGCTCGATCTCGTCGAAGGTCGACTGGTCGGAGATCAGCGGCGGGGCGAGCTGGACGACCGGGTCGCCCCGGTCGTCGGCGCGGCAGTACAGACCGTTCTCGAACAGCTTCTTCGACAGGAAGCCGTAGAGGATCCGCTCGGTCTCGTCCTCGTCGAAGCTCTCCTTCGTCGCCTTGTCCTTGACCAGCTCGATTCCGTAGAAGTAGCCGTTGCCGCGGACGTCGCCGACGATCGGCAGGTCGTGGAGCTTCTCCAGCGTGGAGCGGAACGCCCCCTCGTTGTCGAGGACGTGCTGGTTGAGGCCCTCGCGCTCGAACAGGTCGAGGTTGGCGAGGCCGACGGCCGCGGAGACCGGGTGGCCGCCGAAGGTGTAGCCGTGCAGGAAGGTGTTGTCGCCCTTGTAGAAAGGCTCGGCTATGCGGTCGGAGATCACACAGGCGCCGATCGGGGAGTACCCCGAGGTCATGCCCTTGGCGCAGGTGATCATGTCCGGGACGTAGCCGAACTTGTCGCAGGCGAACGTCGTGCCGAGGCGGCCGAAGGCGCAGATGACCTCGTCGGAGACGAGCAGCACGTCGTACTGGTCGCAGATCTCGCGGACCCGCTGGAAGTAGCCGGGCGGCGGCGGGAAGCAGCCGCCGGCGTTCTGCACCGGCTCCAGGAAGACGGCCGCGACGGTGTCCGGGCCCTCGAAGAGGATCTGCTGCTCGATCTGGTCGGCGGCCCAGCGGCCGAAGGCCTCGGGGTCGTCGCCGAACAGCGAGGCCCGGTAGATGTTGGTGTTCGGGACCTTGTGCGCGCCGGGGACCAGCGGCTCGAAGGGGGCCTTGAGGCCGGGCAGGCCGGTGATCGACAGGGCGCCCTGCGGGGTGCCGTGGTAGGCGACCGCGCGGGAGATGACCTTGTACTTGGTCGGCTTGCCGACGAGCTTGAAGTACTGCTTGGCGAGCTTCCAGGCGGTCTCGACCGCCTCGCCGCCGCCGGTGGTGAAGAAGACCTTGTTCAGGTCGCCGGGCGCGTGGTGGGCGAGGCGTTCGGCCAGCTCGACGGCCTTCGGGTGGGCGTAGGACCACACCGGGAAGAAGGCCAGCTCCTGCGCCTGCTTGAGCGCGGTCTCCGCGAGTTCGGTGCGGCCGTGGCCCGCCTGGACCACGAAGAGACCGGCGAGACCGTCGAGGTACCGCTTGCCCTTGTCGTCGTAGATGTACGTGCCCTCGCCCCGGACGATGGTGGGGACCGGGGAGTTCTCGTACGACGACATGCGGGTGAAGTGCATCCACAGGTGGTCGTACGCGGTCTGGCTGAGGTCCTTGGGGCTCACGGTTATCGCGTCCTCACGGTTATCGGGTTCCCCACATATAGGTCTGCTTCTTGAGCTTGAGGTAGACGAAGCTCTCGGTGGAGCGCACGCCGGGCAGGGTGCGGATGCGTTTGTTGATCACCTCGAGGAGGTGGTCGTCGTCCTCGCAGACGATCTCCACCATCAGGTCGAACGAGCCCGCGGTGATCACGATGTACTCGACCTCCGACATGGCCGTCAGCGCGTCCGCGACCGGGTCGAGATCGCCGTCGACGTTGATGCCGAGCATGGCCTGGCGCCGGAAACCCACGGTGAGCGGGTCGGTGACGGCGACGATCTGCATCACGCCCTGGTCCAGCAGCTTCTGCACGCGCTGCCGCACGGCCGCCTCGGAGAGGCCGACGGCCTTGCCGATCGCGGCGTACGGCCGACGGCCGTCCTCCTGAAGCTGCTGGACGATGGCGAGGGAGACGGCGTCCAACTGGGGAGTGCCGTTCCTGGGCTCCTTGGAGTCCCTCCGGGGCTCGCGGGAGTCCCTCTGCTCTGCGCTTCGACTGGCCACGAGCACACTGTGCACGAGACCTCGACAGTTCCGCAAGGTCGGATCGATGAAATTCGTTGTTTACGACGCCGTAGCTTGCGGATTTCGCAGCGAGTCTGGTGTCAGGGGTGTTGAAAACGTCGGTCGGCGGATTAGGGTGGTGTCTCAAAGGATGGACACCCCCATCTGGAACCCACATCTGGAGGGCACGGCAGTGAGCACCGAGCTGCGTCGTCTGCGTAACTACATCGACGGGGAGTTCCGCGACGCGGTCGACGGACGGACCACCGAGGTGGTCAACCCCGCGACCGGCGAGGCCTACGCGACCGCGCCCCTGTCCGGCGAGGCCGACGTCGACGCGGCCATGGCGGCCGCCGCGGCCGCGTTCCCCGGCTGGCGGGACACCACCCCGGCCGAGCGCCAGAAGGCCCTGCTGAAGATCGCGGACGCGTTCGAGGAGCGGGCCGAGGAGCTCATCGCGGCCGAGGTGGAGAACACCGGCAAGCCCATCGGACTGACCCGGTCCGAGGAGATCCCGCCGATGGTCGACCAGATCCGCTTCTTCGCGGGTGCGGCCCGGATGCTGGAGGGCCGCTCGGCCGGCGAGTACATGGAGGGCATGACCTCGATCGTCCGCCGTGAGCCGGTCGGCGTCTGCGCCCAGGTCGCTCCCTGGAACTACCCGATGATGATGGCCGTGTGGAAGTTCGCCCCGGCGATCGCTGCGGGCAACACGGTCGTCCTGAAGCCGTCGGACACCACGCCAGCGTCGACGGTCCTGATGGCCGAGATCATGGGGGCGATCCTCCCGAAGGGCGTCTTCAACGTCATCACCGGCGACCGTGACACGGGCCGCCTGATGGTCGAGCACTCGGTGCCCGCGATGGCATCCATCACGGGTTCGGTGCGGGCGGGCATGCAGGTCGCCGAGTCCGCGTCCAAGGACCTCAAGCGGGTCCACCTGGAGCTGGGCGGCAAGGCGCCGGTCGTCGTCTTCGAGGACACCGACATCGCCAAGGCCGTCGAGGACATCTCCGTGGCGGGCTTCTTCAACGCCGGGCAGGACTGTACGGCGGCCACCCGGGTGCTGGTGCAGGAGTCGATCCACGACGAGTTCGTGACGGCGCTGGCCAAGGCCGCCGCCGACACGAAGACCGGGCAGCCGGACGACGAGGACGTGCTGTTCGGTCCGCTGAACAACCCCAACCAGCTCAAGCAGGTCTCCGGGTTCATCGAGCGGCTGCCCGCGCACGCGCGCGTGGAGGCCGGCGGCAAGCAGGTCGGCGACAAGGGCTACTTCTTCGCGCCGACCGTCGTCTCCGGGCTGAAGCAGGGCGACGAGATCATCCAGAAGGAGGTCTTCGGGCCGGTCATCACGGTGCAGTCGTTCAGCGACGAGGCCCAGGCCGTCGAGTGGGCGAACGGCGTGGAGTACGCCCTCGCCTCGTCGGTGTGGACCAAGGACCACGGCCGGGCGATGCGGATGTCGAAGGCGCTGGACTTCGGATGCGTGTGGATCAACACGCACATCCCGCTGGTCGCGGAGATGCCGCACGGCGGATTCAAGAAGTCCGGGTACGGCAAGGACCTCTCGGGCTACGGGTTCGACGACTACACGCGGATCAAGCACGTGATGACGTCCTTGGACTGACGGGCTGTCGGCCTCGTTGCACGGGGTGGAGGCCGGGCGGCATGCTGCGGTGATGTTCGTACCGCGGGGCAACGTCCGTCCTCCATCCCGTCGTTCCGTTCTGCGCGCCCTCGGTTCCGGTGCGCTGGCCGGCGGGCTCGCCGGGTGCGGGGTGCCTGCCGCGTATGTCGCGCCCGGTGACCGGGCCGGACAGGACCGGTCCACCCGGGAGAAGCGGGTGAGCTGGGCGAACTGGCCGTTGTACATCGACACGGATGACGCGGACGCGTCACGGCGGCCGACCCTGGAGGCCTTCGAGAGGCGCACCGGGATCACGGTCGACTACGTCGAGGAGATCAACGACAACGACGAGTTCTTCGGCAAGGTCGGCCCGGCGCTGATGAACCACCAGGACACCGGGCGCGATCTGATCGTGCTCAGCGACTGGATGTGCGCCCGGTTCGTACGGCTGGGCTGGGTGCAGGAGATGGACCGGGCGGCCCAGCCGAACGTCACCGCACACCTCGATCCGCAACTGCGGTCGCCCGCCTTCGATCCGGGACGCGCGTTCACCGTGCCCTGGCAGTCCGGGATCACCGGCATCGCCTACAACCGGCGGAAGGTGGGCCGCGAGCTGCGCCGCCTGTCCGACCTGTGGGCCGACGACCTGAAAGGGCGCGTCACCCTGCTCTCCGGGCTGGACGAGGCGTTCGCGCTGCTGATGCAGGGTAACGGCGTGGATGTCTCGCGCTGGACCGCCGACGACTTCCACCGGATCTGCGACCAGGTGGAGGCCCGCGTCCGCGCGGGCCACATCCGCCGGTTCACCGGCAACGACTACATCAAGGACCTGGCGTCCGGGGACGTCCTCGCCTGTCAGGCCTACTCCGGCGATGTGATCCAGCTCCAGGCCGACGACCCGGACATCGCGTTCGTCGTCCCCGAGGAGGGCGCCGAGCTGTGGTCCGAGTCCCTGATGATCCCCGACCTGGCCCGGCACAAGACCAACGCGGAACGCCTCGTCGACCACTACTACGACCCCGAGGTCGCCGCGGAACTGGCCGCCTGGGTCAACTACGTCTGCCCCGTCCCCGCCGCCCGCGACGTCCTCGCCTCCGCCTCGGACAAGGAGACCGCCGCGCTCGCCGAGGACCCCCTGATCTTCCCCGACGACACCATGCGGTCCCGCCTCGCGATCGCCCGCGACATCACCCCGAGGGAGCGGCCCGGGTTCGCCAGGCGGTGGAACGGGATCGTGGGCTTGTGAGGGTTGGTGCTGCGGGAGCCCGTGCTGCGGGAGCCCGTGCTGCGGTGGCGGTGGCGGTGGCGGTGGCGGTGGTGGCGGTGGTGGCGCGGGGGTCGGTGTTGTGAGGGCTTCGAGCGCGACGCTATCTTCATAGTCAACAATGCACCTAGGTATGTAGTTGCCTAGGGGGATCGGTTCGCCCATCGCGGGCGGTGTTGGCGAGGAGGCGGTCGGCCCGTGTCGAACGGTGCGTATCTGCGGTACGTCGCCCTGGGTGACAGTCAGACCGAGGGGCTCGGGGACGGTGACGACGTGCACGGGTTCCGGGGCTGGGCGGACCGGCTGGCCGAGCGGGTCGCCCGGAACAGTCCCGGCCTGCTGTACGCGAACCTCGCCGTGCGCGGCCGCAAGGCGGGCGAGGTGCGGGCCGAACAGCTCGCCCCGGCGCTCGCGATGCGGCCCGACCTGGCCACGGTGGTGGCCGGCGTCAACGACGTGCTCCGCCCGAGCTGCGACCTGGACGAGGTGGCCGGTCACGTAGAGGCGATGTTCGCCGCGCTCACCGCGCAGGGAGCCACGGTCGCGACGCTCATGTTCCCCGACGTCGGCCGTATCTCGCCGATGGCCCGCCCGCTCGCCCCTCGCGTCCTCGGGCTCAACGCGCGCATCCGCGAGGCCGCCGCACGGCACGGCGTGGTGGTGGCGGAGACGGCCGCGCACCCGGTGGCCACCGACCCGAGGCTGTGGAGCGCCGACCGGCTGCACGCGGGGCCCCTCGGCCACGAACGCATCGCGGACGCCGCCGCGTACGCGCTCGGCCTGCCCGGCACCGACGACCGCTGGACGCTGCCGCTGCCGGCCGAGGGGGCGGCGGCCGCGGGGCTGCGGGCCGTGGGCGCCGAGCTGCGCTGGGCCGGCGCCTTCCTCGGCCCCTGGCTGCTCCGCCGGCTGCGCGGACAGTCCTCCGGTGACGGCCGCCGACCCAAGCGCCCCGAACTGCTCCCGGTACTCGCGGCCACGCCCTGACCACGCACGTGGCCGAGTAGAGGGGTCGGTCTCCGGCGCGGACCGGGGCTGCGGGGTCGGTCCTCGGTGTGCCTCGGGCGGATCGGTGGTCAGCCCTCGCGGTGGAGCCCGGCCGCGCGCTGGTCGAGGCGGCGGAGCGCCATATCGCCCCACTGGAGGTTCTCCCGCTCGAAGGACATGCCGCGCAGCAGGGTGAGGTAGGGGCCGACGCGCTCGGCCTCGGCGAAGTACGCCTCCTCCGAGCGCCCGTCGAGCAGGCGCAGGCGGAGTCGCTCGTAGCGGGCCAGCTTGACCGTGGCCCACTCCATGCGCTCGGCGACGGCCTTGCGCACGGCGTCGATGTCGCCGGCGTCCACGCACTGCACCTTGACCATCAACTCGTCCCGGATCGCGGACGGTTTGCCGAGTGGCTCCACGGTGTAGGCGTGCACGGCCGCGCGCCCGGCCTCCGTCAGCGAGAACAGCCTCTTGTTGGGGCGGCGCTGCTGCTGGATGACACGGGCCGCGACCAGCCCTTCGGTCTCCATGCGCTCCAGCTCCCGGTAGAGCTGCTGGGGGGTCGACATCCAGAAGTTGGCCACGGACGCGTCGAACGCCTTCGCGAGGTCGTACCCGGACGCCTCGCCCTCCAACAGCGCGGCCATCACCGCGTTCCGCAACGCCATGAGCCCACGCTAGCAGCGGGTGTGACTAGTCACAGAGGTGACCCATAGCCGCCTCCCCGCGTGTGGACAAGGGAGATGTCGCCCTCTAGCCTGCCTTTGTCATAGTCAATTTGTTCAGTATCAGCTCGTGAGGTGGGCTCGTGCATCCCTTCCGCAAGGCCGTCGAGAGCGGCGACATGGACGCCGTCGCCGCCCTGCTGGCCGACGACGTCGTCTTCACCAGCCCCGTCGCCTTCAAGCCGTACCCGGGCAAGGCCATCACCGCCGCGATCCTGCGGGCCGTCTCGCGCGTCTTCGAGGACTTCACCTACGTCCGTGAGATCGCCAACCCGGACGGCCGTGACCACGCCCTGGTGTTCACCGCCACCGTCGCGGGCAAGCAGTTGCAGGGCTGCGACTTCCTGCACTTCGACGAGCACGGCGTGATCGACGAGTTCACGGTGATGGTGCGGCCGCTCTCGGCGGCCCAGGCGCTCTCCGAGGCCATGGGCGCCCAGTTCGAGCGGATCGCGCAGGAGGCCGCCGAGGGATGAGGCGTCATCGCCGCCGAGCCGCCCGGGGTGCGTGACCCCGGGCGGCTCCGTCGTGTGTGTCAGGTGCGCCTCGTGGGCTCGTCAGGCCCCGGGGAACTGGCGGATCGCGGCGAGGTCGAACTGCAGCCGGACCTTCTCGCTGACCATGGCTCCGCCCTCGGCGAGCCGCTGGTTGTAGGTCAGGCCCCACTCGGAACGGTTGATCGTGGTCGTGCCGTCGAAGCCGACCCGCTCGTAGCCGAACGGGTCCACGACATGGCCGATATAGGTGAGTTCCAGGTCGACGGGACGGGTGACGTTCTTGATCGTGAGGTCGCCGGTCATGCGGTAGACATCGTTGCCGACGAGGTGCACCGCCGTACTGGCGAAGCGCATGCGGGGATAGGTCGCGGCATCCAGGAAGTCCCGGCCCACCAGATGGGCGTCGCGTTGTTCCACGCCCGTGTCGACCGACGCGGTGGACAGAAGGATCTCGGCCTGCGAGCGGGACGGGTCACGGCCGTCGAAATAGAGCCGGCTCTCGTACTGCGTGAAAGCTCCGCGCACGGTCGTCACCAGGGCATGGCGGACGGAGAAACCGACACGGCTGTGCGCCCGGTCGATGATCCATTCTCCGGTCAGCCCCGCCAGGGCGGGATCCAGCGTTTCGGTGGCGGCGAACGCCGGGGAATCGTGGGGGAGTTGTCGGTCAGTGGGGGGAGCCGGGCGGCGCAGGGACGCAGCACGGTTGAACAGGTTCATGATTCACGTAACTACGGCAGTCGGGAAAGGGCCGCAAGCCTTCTTCAAGAGCCGCGCACACGGTCGCCACGAATTGTCCGTCGCGTTCTCCTGCTATTCGCCGTAATTCGTCGAACGGCGGGCGGGTCGCGAAAAGCGGGAAGAATCGCCCTATTGCGTCCGGAAGCACGGGGCGAGCCGCGCGGGGTCCGGCGGCGAGTGAGGGGGCGGGCGAGGGGGGCGGTTGGAGGGGGGGCGGTTGGAGGGGGGGCGGTTGGAGGGGGGGGGTGCTTTTGAACGTGTTCAAGTCCGGGCGTACGCTCCTGTCATGAGCGATAGAGCCGCCCTGGTGAAGGGCATCCGTGCGTGGCTGGTCTTCTTCGTCGTCTGCCTGGTGCTGAGCGGGGCCACGGCCTTCCCGCTCGTCCACGAGCTGCGCTGGACCGAGGAGTCGCTGCGGTCGCTGTCCGTCGGGGATCACCTGCCGGGGCTCATGGAGTGGATCGAGCGGGTGCGCGCCGGGCTGGACCAGGCCGACGCGGAGTACCCGTTCCTGCTGTACGGCACCGACTGGCTGGCCTTCGCGCACCTCGTGATCGCGGTCGCCTTCTACGGGCCGTACCGCGACCCGGTGCGCAACATCTGGGTCGTCGAGGTCGGGATGATCGCCTGTGCGGGGATCATCCCGCTGGCCCTGATCTGCGGGCCCGTCCGCGGTATCCCCTTCTGGTGGTCGCTGATCGACATGTCGTTCGGGGTGTTCGGCGTGATCCCGCTGTATGTCGTGTGGAAGCGGATCAAGCGGCTGGAGGCGCTGCCGCCGGTCGCGACGCCGATGACGGCCACGGCCTGAGGGCCCCGGTCGCGGCACGGTGCGTGGACGGGCGGCAGTGGCGCTCCACCATCGCGGCCGCACAGGCGGGCGACCGGGTGAGGGCGGCGTGACCCGGGCGGGGTCGTCAGTGGCCGTTCCGCAGCGCGCACAGCGTGTCGACGCGGTTCGTGGTGATCGAGTCGACCCCGAGGTCCATCAGCCGCCGCATGGAGCGACGGGTGTCCGGCGTCCACACGGACAGCAGGTGGCCGTCGCGGTGGACACGGTCCGCGAGGGCCCGGCTCACCAACCCGAAGCGGTAGTTGAGCCAGCGGGGGCGTACGGCGGCGAGGAGGGCCGGGCGGGGCGGGGCGAGGGTCTTCCAGGTGAGGGCGATCTCGGCGCCGGGGGCGACGGCCCGCAGCGCCAGCATGGTGTCGGCCCCGGCGCTGTAGTACACCCGCTCCCACGCCCCGCACTCCTGGACGACGCCCACGACCTGCCCTATCGCCCGGCGGTCGGCCGCACCCGGCAGATCGATCATGACCCGGCTGTCCCCGGTGACGGCCAGCGCCTCGGCCAGCGTCGGCACACCGTCCGCCGTGAGCCCCCGCACCTCGGCGGCGGACAGCGCCGCGAGCGGCCGGTCCAGCTCCCACAGCCGCTTCAGCGTGGAGTCGTGGAGCAGGACCGGCACGCCGTCGCGGGTCGTCCGTACGTCGAACTCGACGGCGTCCGCGCCCAGCGCGAGCCCGGCCCGCAGCGAGTCCAGGGTGTTCTCGCGGTGGCGGTAGGGGGCGCCGCGATGGGCCACGGCGGTCACGGTGCGCAGGGGGTTCATGGTGCTTCCGGTGCGGG
This sequence comes from Streptomyces sp. MA5143a, assembly GCF_900290235.1. Taxonomy (GTDB): domain Bacteria; phylum Actinomycetota; class Actinomycetes; order Streptomycetales; family Streptomycetaceae; genus Streptomyces. The sequence goes on along the minus strand of NZ_OLMK01000046.1, from coordinate 70,989 downwards.
TCGTCTTCCGGTGCGGGTCAGCAGGCGAGCCAGGCCGAGGTGTAGGTGTCGATCTCGGCGGCCAGCCGGGCCTTGCCGGGCTCGTCGAGGAAGGCCGCCTCCACCGCGTTCTTCGCGAGCGCGGCCAGCCCCCGCTCGTCGAGGTCGAGGAGCCGGGCGGCGACCGCGTACTCGGTGTTGAGGTCGGTGCCGAACATCGGCGGGTCGTCGGAGTTGACGGTCACCAGGACCCCGGCCGCCACGAACTCCTTGATCGGGTGCTCGTCGAGGGTGCGGACCGCGCGCGTCGCTATGTTCGACGTGGGGCAGACCTCCAGGGCGATCCGGTGCTCGGCGAGGTGGGCGAGCAGCTTGGGGTCCTGGGCGGAACTCGTGCCGTGTCCGATGCGCTCCGCGCGCAGTTCGTTGATCGCGTCCCAGACCGTCTCCGGCCCGGTGGTCTCGCCGGCGTGCGGAACGGAGTGCAGTCCGGCCGCGACGGCCCGGTCGAAGTACGGCTTGAACTGCGGCCGTGGCACGCCGACCTCGGGCCCGCCGAGCCCGAACGACACCAGGCCCTCCGGGCGCAGCCGGTCGTCGGTGGCGAGCCGGACGGTCTCCTCGGCCGACACGAGTCCCGCCTCGCCGGGGATGTCGAAGCACCAGCGCAGTACGGTTCCGAACTCGGCCTCGGCCGCCTTGCGGGCGTCCTCGATCGCCTCCATGAACGCCCGCTCGTCGATGCCGCGACGGGTCGAGGAGTACGGCGTGATGGTCAGCTCGGCATACCGCACCTGCTGCCGGGCCAGGTCCCTGGCCACCTCGAACGTCAGCAGCCGGACGTCCTCCGGGGTGCGGATCAGGTCCACGACGGACAGGTACACCTGGATGAAGTGCGCGAAGTCCGTGAACGTGAAGTAGTCCGCGAGCGCCTCGGGGTCGGTCGGCACCTTGGAGTCGGGGTGACGGGCGGCGAGTTCGGAGACGATCCGGGGGGAGGCGGAGCCGACGTGGTGCACGTGCAGTTCGGCCTTGGGCAGGCCGGCGATGAAGGCGTGCAGGTCGCGGGCGCCGGTGCCGCCGGGCGCGGTGCGGTGGTCGGTCAAGGTTCCTCCCGGGAACGGCGTCCGGCCCGGACCGGTGGTCTTCGTCGGGGGACGCGGGTGATCGGCTGATCGATGACTCGGGGATCATCGTAGGCGGCGAGATCCGTGCCGGGGGCCTCGGGCTTTAGCATGACCGAACGTACGGCTGATTGTGCGCCGTCGTCCGCTGTTGTCCGGTCGTTCGGTACGGCGCACGGGATCAGCGGTACGACGGGATCAACGAGACGCAACGCCACGACGCGGAACGGAACAGAGGGGGACCCGCGCATGTCGTCCGACGAGGCCACGACCCCGGCGACACCGGCAGACCCGCCGACACTGCGGGGGGCTGGGGTGGCGCCGGCGGAGGAGGCGATATCCGGCGAGGGCGCCGCCGGGACCGAGGGGTCCGGGGCAGCGGTCGAGGTGGCCGGGACGGCGCCCGAGGGGGCTGCCGCCGGGGAGGTCGCCGCGCCCACGTCGGAGTGGGCGGAGGGATCGGAGGGAGAGGCCGCGCCCGTGGACCTGCCGCCCCTCCCCGAGGACCGAGCGCCGTCGGCGCCCACCCGGCAGGTCATGCTCGACAAACCTGCGCATGCGGACGTGGCGGACGCTGCCCGACTGTCGCTAGACAAGCCTGCCAGTGCCGACGTGGCGGATGCCGCTCGGCTGTCGCTAGACAAGCCTGCGCATGCGGACGTGGCGGACGCTGCCCGGCTGCCGCTAGACAAGCCTGCCAGTGTCGACGTGGCGGATGCCGCTCGGCTGTCGCTCGACAAGTCGGCCGCCGCCGGTGTGAAGGATCCCGCGCCGGTGCCCGAGGCGCCCCGTCCCTGGGTCGGCCCCGGTGGGCCGGCCCCCGCCGCGCATGAGCCCGTGACCCCTCCCGGGTGGACCCCGCCATCCGCCACCGCGGCCGGGGCCCCCGCCCCCTTCGCGCCACCGGGGAACACGACGGCCTTCCCGGCGCCCGCGCCGCACCCGGCCAATCCCTTCGCCCCGCCCTCGGCCGGGTCGCCCTCCCCGGCGCCGCACGCCGCCAATCCCTTCGCCCCGCCCGCAGGGCCTCCGCACCCCGTCGCGCAGGGCCCCGCCCCGAGCAACCCGTTCGCCCCGCCCTCCGACGGGACGACGACCTACCCGACGCCCGCGCCCTACGCCGCGTACCCCCCACCCGCGCCCGCCGCTGCCTACCCTCCGCCGACGTCGACACCCGGACCCGGCGCCCCCTTCGCTCCCCAGGACCCGGCTGCCCACGGCTACCCACCCCCACCCCACCTGCCCGGCGCGATGAGCGGCGCCCCCGTGCCGCCGCCGCCGATCAGCCCCGACGGGCCGGGGCAGTTCCCGTACGGCTATGCGCCGTACCCGGGTGGCGGTCCCGGCCCGGCCGGGCAGACGCCCACCTCCGGTTACGGCTGGCCGCTCATGCCGCCCCCGCCGAGCAACGGGACGGGCATCGCCTCGATGGTGCTCGGGATCTGCGCGGCCACAGTCTTCTGCATGTGGCCGCTGGCGATCCTGTTGGGCGTGATGGCGGTGATCTTCGGCGTCATCGGCCGCGCCAAGGCGAGCCGGGGCGAGGCGACCAACCCCGGGCACGCGCTGGCCGGGATCATCTGCGGCATCGCCGGCTTCCTCATGGGCATCGGCTTCTTCGTCCTGATCGTCGTCGCACCGGACGGCACGGACGAGTCGGACACCGACGTCTTCGACGACGGCTATGACACCTCCCTGTCCCTGGTCCTACCGGCCGAGAACACCCCGCCGCCGTTCGCCCACCTCGCCAAGCCGAGCCGGTAGCCCTTCCCCGGCCCACCCCTACAGGCCTGCCGCGGTGGCCGTCAGGGCCGCGGCCCCCTGCGGGCCTGCGGCCACCCGGCCCCGGCCCCCGGCTACCCCTCCCCCCGCAGCAGCCGCTCCCGCGCCTCCATCAGGGCGAAGCCCAGCAGGTTGGGGCCGCGCCACTGCGCCGGGTCCATCGCGCGTTCGTCGTCCGCCGCGAGGCCGATGCCCCAGACGCGGTCCAGGGGGCTGGCCTCGACGAGGACGCGGCCCGTCGTGCCCAGCAGCCAGGCCCGCAGGTCGTCGTGCGCGGCGAACTTGTGGACGCTGCCCTCGACGACGATGCCGAAGCGCTCCCGCTCCCACAGGGCCTCGTCGAAGCCGCGTACGAGGCGCCCCACCTTCTTCGCCATCGCCGGGCTCGTCGCCGCGACGGCCTTGCGCTCCGCCTCCACGTCGCCGAACAGCCGAGCCTTGGACGCCATCATCCAGTGCTCCGCCGTCGCGTACTCCACGCCGTCCACCGTGAACGGCGACGGCCACCACTGACTCAGACAGCTCGGCCCCACCCGGCCGTCGGGTCGCGGACGGTGCCCCCAGAAATGCAGGTACTTGACCCTCGCCCCCGCCCGGACCTCGCTGACCAGCGCGTCCCAAGAATCGATCTTCAGCATGCCGACGAGTGTGGCACCCGCCACTGACACTCCGTCCTCGATTTTCGCCTGCGACTGGACACCTGGTCGACAGATTCCGTCGCGTAACCAAAAGGCAACAACGGAATCACTTGTTGATGCCCCATCCCTCTGCCAGGATCGGCACTCAAATCGAGCTGGAGCTACGCCACCCGTCCCCAGGACACAGGGGGACAAGGCGGAGGAGAGCGACATGCAGAACCCGGGCACCGCCACCCCGGACCGATTCCCCGCGCAGGAACGCTTCGCGGCCGGTGCGCAGTACATCGCCGGCCGCCTCACGAAGGGCACATCGGGTCACACGCACGCGGTCGTCGACCCCGCCACCGGCGACGAAATCCTCACCTATGAGCTGGCCGGCACCGACGACGTGGACGCGGCCGTCGCCGCGGCCCGCCGCGCCTTCCCCGGCTGGGCCGCGACCACGCCCGGCGAGCGGTCCGACGCACTGCACCGGTTCGCCGCCGTGCTCGCCGACCGGGCCGAGGAGTTCGCCCGCGCCGAGTCGCTCCAGTGCGGGAAGCCGCTGAAGCTCACCCGTGAGTTCGACGTCCCCGGCACCATCGACAACACCGCCTTCTTCGCGGGCGCGGCCCGGCACCTCCAGGGCCAGTCGGCCGGCGAGTACTCCGGGGACCACACCTCGTACGTACGGCGTGAGCCCATCGGGGTCGTCGGCTCCATCGCCCCCTGGAACTACCCTCTCCAGATGGCCGCCTGGAAGATCCTCCCGGCGGTCGCCGCGGGCAACACGATCGTCCTCAAGCCCGCCGAGCTGACCCCGCTCACCTCGCTGCTGTTCGCGCAGGCCGCCACGGACGCCGGAATCCCCGACGGCGTGATCAACATCGTCACCGGCACCGGCAGGGTGGCCGGCGAGCACCTCGTCGGGCACCCCGATGTGGCCATGACGTCCTTCACCGGCTCCACCGCCGTCGGCAAGCGGGTCGCCGAGATCGCCACCGCCACCGTCAAACGGCTCCACCTGGAACTCGGAGGCAAGGCCCCCTTCGTCGTCTTCGACGACGCGGACCTGGACGCGGCCGTGCACGGCGCCGTCGCCGGCGCCCTCATCAACACCGGGCAGGACTGCACGGCGGCCACGCGCGCGTACATCCAGCGTCCCCTCTACGAGGCGTTCGTCGAGCGCACGGCCGCCCTCATGGAGACCGTCCGGCTGGGCGACCCCTTCGCGCACGGCACCGACCTCGGCCCGCTGATCTCGCAGGTCCAGCGCGACCGGGTCGCCGGCTTCGTCGACCGGGCCCGCGGGTACGCACGCGTGGTCGCCGGCGGAGAAGCACCGCAGGGCGAGCTCGCGAAGGGCGCGTACTATCGTCCGACCCTCGTCGCCGACGCCGCCCAGGACAGCGAGATCGTCCAGTCGGAGATCTTCGGCCCCGTCCTCGTCGTGCTGCCCTTCGACAGTGACGACGAGGGCATCAGCCTGGCCAACGACACCCCGTACGGGCTCGCCGCCTCCGCGTGGACGCGCGACGTGTACCGGGCGGGCCGTGCGACACGGGAGATCAAGGCCGGGTGCGTGTGGGTCAACGACCACATTCCGATCATCAGTGAGATGCCGCACGGCGGCTACCGGGCGTCCGGCTTCGGCAAGGACATGTCGGCGTACTCGTTCGAGGAGTACACGCAGATCAAGCACGTCATGTTCGACAATACGGCGGTGGCAAGGAAGGACTGGCACCGCACGATCTTCGGGGACCGCTAGTCAGACCGTGGACCGCCCGCCCGACCTCCGGCCGGTCCTCGCCACCCTCCCGAAAGGGCACCTCCCGAAAGGGCATCACGCGCATGGAGCAGTACGAGCCCGACCGCCTGTCCCCGGCCCAGGTGGCCGCCATGCGGCGCAGTCTCAGGAACGGCAGGGCCGCGCTGACCCGCCGTTCGCTGCTGCGCGCCGGAACGGGCGGCGCGCTCGCCGTCGGCGCGCTCGGCACGCTGAGCGCCTGCGGCATCCCCGCGGCGAAGAACACCGCGGGCGTCTCGTCCGAGGACCACTCGGCCAAGGAGAAGGAGATCGCCTTCTCCAACTGGACCGAGTACATGGACGTCGACGACAGCGGCAAGCACCACCCGAGCCTCGACGCGTTCACGAAGCGCACCGGCATCAAGGTCAAGTACACCGAGGACATCAACGACAACGTCGAGTTCTTCGGCAAGATCAAGCCGCAGCTCGCCGCAGGTCAGGCCACCGGCCGCGACCTCATCTGCGTCACCGACTGGCTGGCCGCCCGGCTGATCCGCTTCGGGTGGGTCCAGAAACTGGACCCGTCCAACCTGCCGCACGCCTTCATGAACCTCTCCCAGCAGTTCCGCAGCCCGGACTGGGACCCGGGGCGGGCCTACTCCTACCCCTGGCAGGGCATCTCGACCGTCATCGCCTACAACAAGAAGGCCCTCGACGGCGAGGAGGTCACGTCGGTCTCCGACATGCTCGACAACCCGAAGCTGAAGGGCCGCATCGGCTTCCTCTCCGAGATGCGCGACAGCATCGGGATGACCCTGCTGGACATGGGCAAGGACCCGGCGAAGTTCTCCGACGACGACTACGACGCGGCGATCGCCCGCCTCCAGAAGGCCGTCGACCAGGGCCAGATCCGCCGCTTCACCGGCAACGACTACACCTCCGACCTGAGCAAGGGCGACCTCGCGGCCTGTATCGCGTGGGCCGGTGACGTCGTCCAGCTCAAGGCGGACACCCCGGACGTCGACTTCGTCATCCCCGACAGCGGCTACATGACCTCGACGGACAACCTGCTGATCCCGAACAAGGCCCGCCACAAGACCAACGCCGAACGGCTCATCGACTACTACTACGAGCCGAAGCCGGCCGCCGAACTCGCCGCGTACATCAACTACGTGTGCCCCGTCGACGGCGTGAAGGCGGAGCTGGCCAAGATCGACGAGGACGCGGCGAACAATCCGCTGATCATCCCCGACGCCGCCATGGCGGCCAAGTCCCACGCCTTCCGCTCCCTCTCCCAGAAGGAAGAGACGGCGTACGAAGAGAAGTTCGCGAAGCTGACGGGGGCGTGACGAGGACCATGAAGACCACACAGAACAGCAGCGGTGACGTCCGCCTCACCGGCATCGGCAAGACCTACGGCTCCTTCACCGCCGTGCACCCGCTCGACCTGACCGTGCCGGAAGGTTCCTTCTTCGCCCTCCTCGGCGCCTCCGGCTGCGGCAAGACCACCACGCTGCGGATGATCGCCGGCCTGGAGGAACCGTCCCAGGGCACCGTGTCGCTCGGCGACCAGGACGTGACGCACCTTCCGCCGTACAAGCGTCCGGTCAACACCGTCTTCCAGTCGTACGCCCTCTTCCCCCACCTCGACATCTTCGAGAACGTCGCCTTCGGCCTGCGCCGGCGCGGACTCAAGAGCGTGAAGAAGCAGGTCGACGAGATGCTGGACCTGGTGCAGCTCGGCGAGCAGGCGCGCAAGAAGCCGCACCAGCTCTCGGGTGGCCAGCAGCAGCGCGTCGCCGTCGCCCGCGCCCTGATCAACCACCCCAAGGTACTGCTCCTCGACGAGCCGCTCGGCGCCCTCGACCTCAAGCTGCGCCGCCAGATGCAGCTGGAGCTGAAGCGCATCCAGACCGAGGTCGGGATCACGTTCATCCATGTCACGCACGACCAGGAGGAGGCCATGACCATGGCCGACACGGTCGCCGTGATGAACGGCGGCAGGGTCGAGCAGCTCGGCTCACCGGCCGACCTCTACGAGAACCCGAAGACGACCTTCGTCGCCAACTTCCTCGGCACCTCCAACCTCATCGAGGCCGAGGTCGACTCCAGGAGCGGCGAGGAGATCGTGCTGAAGGCGGGTGACGGCAAGCTCGTCCTGCCCGAGGCGCGATGTGCGGCGCCCGCCACCACCGGCGGCAAGGTCATCGTCGGCATTCGCCCCGAGAAGATCACGCTGACGCACGCGGACGACGCGGGCGAGATCCCGGTCGGCCGCAACCGCATCACCGGGAAGATCGCCGCGACCAGCTTCATCGGGGTCTCCACGCAGTACGTCATCGACAGCTCGGTCTGCCCCGAGTTCGAGGTGTACGTGCAGAACATCGACCGCGACGCCCGCCTGGTCCCCGGCGCCGACGTCGTCCTGCACTGGAGCCCGGCCCACACCTTCGGACTGGACGCCGCCCAGGACATCGACGCCGGTGTCGAAGAGGGGGCGGCCCTGTGATGTCGACCCTCACCGAAGCCGAGGCGCCACCACCCCTCGCGCCCGTCCCGACGGCGAAGCCGCCCCGCAGAAGGGGTCGCTGGACGCCGTACCTGCTCCTCGCGCCCGGTCTGATCTGGCTGCTCGTGTTCTTCGCGATGCCGATGGTCTATCAGGCTCCACGTCCGTGCAGACGGGCTCCCTGGAGGACGGCTACCGGGTCACCTGGCACTTCGCGACCTACTGGGACGCGCTCGGCGAGTACTACCCGCAGTTCCTGCGCTCGGTGCTCTACGCCGGCACGGCGACGTTCCTGTGCCTGCTGCTGGGCTACCCGTTGGCGTATCTGATCGCGTTCCGCGCGGGACGGTGGCGCAATCTGATCCTGATCCTGGTGATCGCGCCGTTCTTCACCAGCTTCCTGATCCGCACCCTCGCCTGGAAGACGATCCTCGCGGACGGCGGCCCGGTGGTCGGCGCCCTCAACTCGCTGCACGTCCTCGACGTCACCAGCTGGCTCGGCCTCACAGCGGGCGACCGTGTGCTGGCCACGCCGCTCGCGGTGGTCTGCGGCCTCACCTACAACTTCCTGCCGTTCATGATCCTGCCGCTCTACACCTCGCTGGAGCGCATCGACGGGCGGCTGCACGAGGCGGCGGGCGACCTCTACGCGACCCCGTTGACCACCTTCCGCAAGGTCACCTTCCCGCTGTCCATGCCCGGTGTCGTCTCGGGCACCCTGCTGACGTTCATCCCCGCCAGCGGTGACTACGTGAACGCCGAACTCCTCGGTTCCACGAACACCCAGATGATCGGCAACGTCATCCAGAGCCAGTTCCTGAGGATTCTCGACTATCCGACGGCGGCGGCCCTCTCGTTCATCCTCATGGCCGCGATCCTCATCATGGTCACGGTATACATTCGCAGGTCCGGGACGGAGGATCTGGTTTAAATGGCCTTCCTGAACTGGCTCAAGCGGCATCTCGTCGTCATCGCGGGACTGCTCACCCTCGGATATCTCCTCCTGCCCAATGTCGTGGTCACGGTCTTCTCCTTCAACCAGCCGAAGGGCCGCTTCAACTACGAGTGGCAGGAATTCTCCACGGCCGCCTGGACCGACCCGTGCGGCGTCGCCGACCTGTGCGGCTCGCTCTCGCTCAGCCTCCAGCTCGCCGCCTGGGCGACCCTCGGCGCCACCGTCCTCGGCACCCTGATCGCCTTCGCGCTCGTCCGCTACCGGTTCCGCGCGCGAGGCGCCGTCAACTCGCTGATCTTCCTGCCGATGGCGATGCCCGAGGTCGTGATGGCCGCCTCGCTGCTCACCCTGTTCCTCAATCTGGGTGCTCAGCTCGGTTTCTGGACGATCCTCATCGCCCACATCATGTTCTGCCTCAGCTTCGTCGTCGTCGCCGTCAAGGCGCGCGTGATGTCGATGGACCCGCGGCTGGAGGAGGCCGCGCGGGACCTGTACGCCGGCCCCGTCCAGACCTTCCTGCGCGTCACCCTGCCGATCGCCGCCCCCGGTATCGCGGCGGGCGCGCTCCTCGCCTTCGCGCTCTCCTTCGACGATTTCATCATCACCAATTTCAACGCGGGCTCCACCGTCACCTTCCCCATGTTCGTCTGGGGTTCGGCACAGCGCGGAACGCCCGTCCAGATCAATGTCATCGGTACGGCCATGTTCCTGATCGCCGTACTGTTCGTGGTGGCCGGAATGGTCGTCACCAACCGCAGAAAGCGGCAGAAGGCATAACGCCGATCACGTCGCCCGTCGAATCTCCGTAGGGAGTTGAAATCATGGCCCCGAGCGCCATGAACCGGTGGACAAAGTCTCTTTCCGACGCACAGCCGGTCCCGTACTGGCTCGAAGACCCCGGCAAGCCCCACCCCGAGCCCGCCCTCACCGGCGCCGAGACCTGCGACCTGCTGGTCGTCGGCGGCGGCTACAGCGGACTGTGGACCGCGCTCGTCGCCAAGGAGCGCGACCCCGGACGGGATGTCGTCCTGCTGGAAGGCCGTGAGGTGGGCTGGGCCGCCTCCGGACGCAACGGCGGCTTCTGCGCCGCCTCCCTCACCCACGGTCTGGCCAACGGTCTCAGCCGCTGGCCGGACGAGATCCACAAGCTGGAGGAGCTGGGCGCCCGCAATCTCGACGAGATCGAGGCGGCGGTCGCCCGGCACGACCTCGACTGCGACTTCGAACGCACCGGTGAGATCGATGTCGCCACCGAGACCTACCAGGCCTGGGAACTGCGCGACTGGTACGACGAGATCAGCCGCAGGGGCCTCGCCGACGGCATCGAGTTCCTCGACGCGGACGCCGTCCGCGAGCAGGTCGCCTCACCGACCTTCGAGGCCGGGCTCCACGACCGCCGGGGCGTCGCGATGGTGCACCCCGCCAAGCTCGCCTGGGGCCTCAAGCGCGCCTGCCTGAGGCTCGGCGTCCGCGTCCACGAGCACACCCCCGCGCTGGACCTGAAGGCGTACGGCGCCGGCATGGCGGTCCGCACCCCGTACGGCCAGGTCCGCGCCCGTCAGGTCGCCCTCGGCACCAACATCTTCCCCAGCCTGGTCAAGCGGGTCCGCGCGTACACCGTCCCGGTGTACGACTACGCCCTCATGACCGAGCCGCTCACCGCCGACCAGCTGGCGTCGATCGGCTGGAAGAACAGACAGGGGCTCGGGGACTCCGCCAACCAGTTCCACTACTTCCGGCTCTCCGCCGACAACCGCGTCCTGTGGGGCGGCTACGACGCCATCTACCCGTACGGGGGCCGGGTGCGCGCCGAGTACGACGACCGGCCCGAGACGTACGCCAAGCTCGCCGACCACTTCTTCACCTGCTTCCCGCAGCTGGAGGGCGTCCGCTTCACCCATGCCTGGGGCGGCGCCATCGACACCTGCTCCCGCTTCTCCGCGTTCTTCGGCACCGCCCACCAGGGCAAGGTCGCCTACGCGGCCGGGTACACCGGGCTGGGCGTGGGCGCCACCCGGTTCGGCGCGGAGGTCATGCTCGACCTGCTCGCGGGGGAGCGCACGGAACGCACCGAGCTGGAGATGGTCCGCAAGAAGCCCCTGCCGTTCCCGCCGGAACCGTTCGCCTGGACCGGTATCGCCCTCACCAAGTGGTCCCTCGCCCGAGCCGACTCCCACGGCGGTCGGCGCAATCTCTGGCTGAAAGCCATGGACCGCCTGGGGCTGGGCTTCGACAGCTGACACTGCGCAGGATGGAGGGGGCGCACCGAAGCGCTCGCGAGCCATGGGCGTACGCCTTGCTGGACAGGCGTACGCCCAGCTCGAATGCCGTCCTCGGATTCACCACCAAGACATGGGGGGAACCCGCGTAATGCCCGGCCCGTACCGCTGTCTGTGCTCCTGACGCGACTCCGCGTCCGAAGGAGCTCTACAGAGAGGGAGGTCCCGTCATGACTGGGGCCAAGACGGCGGTCGAGTGGCTGGCGGCGGTGGCGCCGGATCCGGACGCCTGCCGCTGGGAGTGGGAGCGCAACCCCCTGGGAGTCACCCTGCTCCCGGCGGGCCGGGCCTGGGACGTGCTGATCCTGCCGGGGGAGCTCGGCTACCCCACGCTGGACGTCCTGACCCGCATCATCGACCAACCCGGGCCCGTGCTCGTCGACTTCGGCGACGACCGCATGGGCTTCTTCGTGCCCCCGGGCACGGCCTCCCGCTGGCTCGGCACGGGGGTGCGCAGCGCGGGCCGCGGCACCTGGATCGTGGTGCCCTACCCCGGCCGGCAGTCCGGTGGCGTGCGCTGGTTGGTCCCCCCGGACGGCACCGGCACCCTCACCGACCCGGCCCTGCTGGAACTGGCGATGCACGAGGCGGCTGCGGGCCTCGCCCAGGACCAGGACGGTTAGCACGAAGGCCCGTCCCGGACGACGTCCCGGCCGTCGACCGCTACCCGACCCACCCGTTCCACCGGCGCTCGGCCGACCTCTGGCGGGAGATCGCCGACTGGGTCGTCGTCGACGTGGAGGCCTGACGCGCGGGTCGGCCGGGGCTCCCCTACCGGACCTCCCGGTCTGTCCCGTCGGTGGTGCGGGAGCGGGGGCGGGACCAGCGGCCCAGCGCGGTGAGGAGCATCGCGCACACGCACCAGCTCGCCACCACGTCGAGCGGCCAGTGGTAGCCCTGACGCACCAGGCCGGCACCGACGCCGAGGTTGACGACGACGGCGCAGCAGACGGCCGCGCCGCGCGCCGGGGCGCCGCGCAGCCAGGGCAGGAGCAGCAGAGCGGCGGCGCCGTACGCGACGGTGGCGGTCGCGGTGTGGCCGGAAGGGTAGAAACCCGTGCCCGGGCCCATGATGGCGGGGCCGGGGCGGGCGACCAGCTCCTTCAGCGGGACCACCCAGAGCGGTACGGCCGCCATGAGCGCGGCGGCGCCGGCGGCGGGCCGCCACCAGTGGTCCGTACCGGTGGCACGCGCGCGCCACGCGACGTACACGAGGACGAGTGCGAGCACCGGCACGGCGACGGTGACGTTGCCGAGGTCGGCGAGGAACCGCGCGGCGGCACCGCGCCGTACGAGGGAGTCGCTGAGGCGTTCGTCCACGCGGGTCAGCGGGCCGTCCGCGACGACCTGCCAGGTGATCAGCGAGAAGAAAAGGCCCGGAAGACCGAGAAGGAGGAGACCGCGGACGAGTCCGCGGGGTCCGGCGCGACGGCCGGAGGAAATGGTCGGCCGCCCTCGAACAGGGGGGGTGGTTCGAGAGCGGCCGTCCGGATCGGTGTGCCGCGCGCCCCGGGGGGTTTGGGGCGAGCGGCCATCCGATCGGTGAGGAGATCCGGAGCCGGAAGCTCCGGGTGTGTGCGCGAGGGCACGACCAGGGCGAAGCTGGGGAGGCCCCGACCAGGTGTCGCCCACAGTCCCCTGTGGGCGGGGTGTATCTCTCATCTGCCCAAGAACCTACGACAGGCCGTGCGGCGGCGACAGGCGAAAACGCGACCCGACATGCACTTTGCACACCTTCTTCACGCCCTCCGACGCTCGTGCACAGGCACCGGAATCCGGGGCCGCGTTCCGGTTACGGGAAGCGTGGGACGTCGGAGGCGGATGGGGGATTCCGTATGCGCGCCCCGTGCGGGCGGGGGCCGGCAGGGGGCGCGCAGGGCACTCGCGAGGAACTGGCCGGAGGGTTCAGACGCGGGTGAACGCCTGCTCGATGATGTCGAGGCCCTCGTTCAGGAGGTCCTCGCCGATGACCAGCGGGGGCAGGAAGCGCAGGACGTTGCCGTAGGTGCCACAGGTCAGGACCAGCAGGCCCTCCTGGTGGCAGGCCTTCGCCAGCGCGGCGGTCGCCTCCGGGTTCGGCTCCTTCGTCGTACGGTCCTTGACCAGCTCGATGGCGATCATGGCGCCGCGGCCCCGGACGTCGCCGATGACGTCGAACTTCTCGGCCATGGCGGTGAGGCGGGACTTCATGATCGCCTCGATGTGCTTGGCCCGGGTGTTGAGGTCGAGCTCCTTCATCGTCTCGATGGAGCCGAGGGCGCCCGCGCAGGCGACCGGGTTGCCGCCGTAGGTGCCGCCCAGGCCGCCCGCGTGGGCGGCGTCCATGATCTCGGCGCGGCCGGTCACCGCGGCGAGCGGGAGACCGCCGGCGATGCCCTTGGCGGTGGTGATCAGGTCGGGGACGATGCCCTCGTCCTCGCACGCGAACCACTGACCGGTGCGGCAGAAGCCCGACTGGATCTCGTCGGCGACGAAGACGATGCCGTTGTCGGAGGCGAACTTGCTGATGGCCGGGAGGAAGCCCTTGGCGGGCTCGATGAAGCCGCCCTCACCGAGGACCGGCTCGATGATGATCGCGGCGACGTTCTCCGCGCCGACCTGCTTGGAGATCTGGTCGATGGCCTGGGCGGCGGCCTCCGGGCCCGCGTTCTCCGGGCCGGTCGGCCAGCGGTAGCCGTAGGCGACGGGCACGCGGTACACCTCGGGGGCGAACGGGCCGAAGCCGTGCTTGTACGGCATGTTCTTGGCGGTGAGCGCCATCGTCAGGTTGGTGCGGCCGTGGTAGCCGTGGTCGAACACGACGACGGCCTGCCGCCTGGTGTACGCACGCGCGATCTTCACGGCGTTCTCGACGGCCTCGGCGCCCGAGTTGAACAGGGCGGACTTCTTGGCGTGGTCGCCCGGGGTCAGCTCGGCGAGGGCCTCGGCGACCGCCACGTAGCCCTCGTACGGGGTGACCATGAAACAGGTGTGCGTGAAGTCCTGGAGCTGGGCGGAGGCCCGGCGGACCACGGCCTCGGCGGAGGCGCCGACGCTGGTCACGGCGATGCCGGAGCCGAAGTCGATCAGCCGGTTGCCGTCCACGTCCTCGATGATCCCGCCGCCCGCACGCGCGGTGAACACCGGCAGCACGGAGCCCACACCCGCCGCCACCGCGGCGGTGCGACGGGCCTGCAGCTCCTGCGACTTCGGTCCGGGAATGGCGGTGACTACGCGGCGCTCCTGCGGAAGTGCGCTCATGTGGGGCTCCTGGGGGCGTTACGGACGCTTGTCTTCTTTTCTCGCAGGCTAGGACCGAGGACGAGAGGTGGGCATGCTCCATGTGGGCGTTGTTGCGGAGTCCGCTTGTCCGTGGTGGACATGGCGCGTTGTCGGAGGTGAACCGGGCCGCTTCGGTCACGGACCGGCAGCTTCCGGGCGCACCCGGCCGCGTAAGCGGTGAACTCCCTTTCCGGGAGCGTTAGATTGACTCGCTGATGGTGGACGGAACGGCTGGTCAGGGGGCAAGGCGATGAACAGCGACGGGACGCGGGACGCACGGGGCACGCACGCGAATCCTGTGCCGCGTCCGGCGGGGTCGCCGGAGATGCCCGCGGTGCCTCCCATGCCCGCGGGCGTGCCCGGAGCGCCGCCGAGGCCCGACGGGAACACCTTCCTGACCTGGCTGCGGACCCCCCGGCCGGACGCGGCGCCCGGCGTCTGGCGGCTCGGCCACCGGCCGCGGCCCGAGGAGGAGCCCGAGATCGTCCCCGGCCGCCAGCTGCTCGGCGGCGCGGTCATCGCCTTCCTCGTCGGCTGGCTCATCTGGTCCCTGCTGTGGAACGGCTACCTCGGCGGCTGGTGGTTGGTACCGCTCTACGCGATGATCCCGGACTCCTGGGCCCCCGCCCACTCGTACTCCGCGGTCGTCCTCAGCTATGTCTGGTACGTCGTCGTCGCCCTGGCGATCATGATCGGCGTCGGGCGGCTCGGCCGCTGGGGCGAGGTCTGGCGCCGGTACGGCGCCCCGCGCTTCACACAGCCCCGGGAACGGCAGGTCCTCCCGCCGCCCGAGCGGGACCCCGCCGAATGGCCGCAGCTCAGGGAGGCCGGTGCGACCGATGTCGCCGATCGGCTCGGGGCCGAGGCGCGGGCCGGGCTCATGCGGGATGTGGATCACGCGCGGATCATGCGGGCGTGGCAGGGGGTGCGCAGCGGGCGGCACAGCATGGCGACGTTCAGCGGCGCGGTGCTGAAGGACGGCGCGGCGGCCTGTCTGCATCCGTCGGGCGAGCGGGACCTCCCGGGCCGGCTCGCGCAGCACGACATGGTGACCGGGCAGGTCCGGCTCGGCACGACCGCCGACGACCCCCGCAACCCGTACGCCTACCGCGGCACCGGCCTCGCCCTCGGTCCGGAACTGCTCGGTACGTCCCTGCTGGCCGTCGGGCCCGCCGGGTCGGGGAAGACCGGCGGCATCGTATGGCCCGTCGCCGAGTCGCTGTGCCTGCACGCGCTGGCCGGCCGGGCCGCCGTGGTGGTCGTGGGCGCGGCGGGCGCGGGCCTCGGCCCGGCCGACGCCTACGACGTCGTCGTCCGCATCGGCAACCCGGAGTCCGAGTACGACCTCGACCTCTACGGCGGCACCACCGACCCCGACGAGGCGGCCGCCGTCCTCGCCGAGGCGCTCGTCGGCGACCTGGCCGACCCGCACCCCGGCGCCGACAGCCGGCGTTCGACCACGGTCCTCGCGCAGTTGCTCGGCCCGTTCCGGGCGGTGCACGGGCGGTTCCCGTCGGTGCCGCAGCTTCGGCAGCTGCTCGACGGCGCCCCCGGCCCGCTGGGCGAGCTGCGCAAGGCGCTCCAGGACGCCGGGCAGGAGTCGCTGCTGCGGGAGCTGGACGCGCGGGAGCGGCAGCTCGGGCACCCCGGTGACGTCGGCTCCGTCCTCGCCGACCGGGTCGCCCTGCTGGACCGGCCCGCCTTCGCCGGGTTCTTCGACACCTCGGGCCAGTCCCGGCCCTTCTCCCTCCAGGCGCTCGACCACCCCGTACGGGTCCGGATCGACCTCCCCCAGCGCGGCCACGCCGACGCCTCACGCATCCTGGCCCGGCTGGTGCTCGCGCAGTTCACCGCGAGCGTGTCGGTACGGGAGGACCGCTCGCTGTTCGCCTGCCTGGTGCTGGACGACGCGACGGGCGTCATCACCCCCGAGGCCGTCCGCGGCATCCAGCGGCTGCGGTCCGCCAACGCGGGCACGGTCCTCACCCTGCGCACCCTCGACGACGTGCCCCGGCCGTTGCGCGGGCCGCTGCTCGGCGCGACCGGCTGCCGTATGGCGCTGTCCGGGATCACCCCGTGGGACGGCCAGGACTTCGCCGAGGTCTGGGGCAAGGAGTGGACCGAGGCGCGGGACGTCACCGACCGGCAGATCATCGCGGACTCCCCGGCGGGCAAGGCGTGGCACGCGCTGCGCCGGGTGATCACCGGGTCCGCGCCGACCGCCCGCGCGGTCACCGTGCGCCAGGTCGAGCGGGAGCGCTGGTCCGCGTCCGAGCTGGCGCACGCCGTGCCGCCCGGCCACGCGGTGCTGTCCCTGACGGATGTCCACGGCGAACACGCGCCGCCGCTGCTGGTGAACCTGCGGGGCTGAGGGAAGGGGCTGGGCGGCGGGGCTGAACGATGGAGGCCGTCGGAGGCCGTGGGGCGGGAAGGGGCGCGGGATCGGGCTTGAGGGGCGCGCGGCGACCGTACGGTGAGGCAGAATCGGCACAGGCCGTTCATACGCGGCGGCCAAAACGTACGACGGTGATCGTCGACCCGGCCGGGATCCCGATGCCCGACGCGGCGCGACGCCGCTCCGAGTAGTTTCCGAACCGTTCTGAAGGCCCGATGCCCCCGACGCTCGCCTCGCTCGTCCACCACTCCGCGCTCAAGCTGACCGTGCGGGCCGGTGGGGACCGCCTGGACGTACCCGTCCGCTGGGCCCACGTCAGCGAACTCGCCGACCCCGTCCCGTACATGGAGGGCGGCGAACTGCTGCTGATCACCGCGCTCAAGCTGGACGCGGAGGACCCGCAGGAGATGCGGCGCTATGTACGGCGGCTGGTGGGGGCCGGGGTCGTCGGGCTCGGCTTCGCCGTCGGGGTGAACTACGAGGAGGTCCCCGAGGCGCTCGTCGAGGCGGCGGACACCGAGGGGCTGCCCCTGCTGGAAGTGCCCCGGCGCACGCCCTTCCTCGCCATCAGCAAGGCGGTGTCGGCGGCCATCGCCGCCGACCAGTACCGGGCGGTGACGGCGGGCTTCGCCGCGCAGCGTGAACTCACCAAGCAGGCGCTGGGCTCCGGTCCCGAGGGGGTGCTCGCCGCGCTCGCCTCACAGGTCGACGGGTGGGCCGCGCTGTACGACGCCTCCGGTGCCGTGGTGGCCGCGGCGCCCGAGTGGGCGGAGCGGCGGGCGGGGCGGCTCACCGCCGACGTCGAACGGCTGCGGGACCGGCCCGCACCGGCCAGCGCGGTCGTCGGCGGCGAGGACCGCGTCGAGCTGCACTCCCTCGGCACCACCCGCCGGGCCCGCGCGGCGCTCGCCGTCGGCACGGCCGCCGCGCCGGGCACCGCCGAGCGGTACGCCGTCCACTCCGCGATCGCGCTGCTGACGCTGACGACGGAGCGGTCACGTTCCTTGCACGCCGCCGAGCAGCGGATCGGGGCGGCGGTGCTGCGGATGCTGCTGGCCGGGGAGTCGGACCACGCGCGGGCTGTCGCCGGGGACCTGTACGGGGAACTGCTGGACGCGCCGTTCCGGTTGATCCTCGCGGAGTCGGGCTCCGCGTCGGCGGCCCGGGCGCGGGCGGAGGGCGCGGCCGGTACGACCGGTGCGTCGACCGGGAGCGGCGCGGCCGCCGGCGGTGGCGGTGGGGCCGGCAACGCTGGCGCCGCCGGGACCGGCGGGGCGGCGGGCCGGGGGAGCGGGCGGTACCGGGCCGCGGCCCTGGCCGCCGCCACGGCGAACAGCGCCCCGCTCGCGCAGCTCGCCGAGGTCGTGGAGGCGGCGGCCGCGCGGGCCGGGGAGGCGGTGCTCGTCGTGCCCGAGGGGGAGCGGCTGGTCGTGCTCGCCGTGGACGGGGGCGCGGCGGTAGGCGCGTGCGGGGAGTTCGCGGCGGCGCTGGAGACGGCACGGGCGGCGACCGCGCGGGGCGCGGGGGGTACGGGCGGCACGTCGGCGTCGGCCTCGGGAGCCACCCCGGCCGCGGCCGGTCCCTCGGTCCCGGCCGGAGGTCCCGGCTCGGGCCCGGCCCCCCTGTCGGCCTCCGCCGCGGGCGCTGCCGCGGCCTCCGCGTTCACCGAGGAGGAGGAACTCGTCGTCGGCCTCTCCGCGCCCGCCGGGCCCATAGCGGTATCGGCCGCGTACAAGCAGGCCGAGCAGGCGCTGTCGGTGGCGCGGCGGCGGGGGCGGTGCCTGGTCGAGCACGAGGAACTGGCGGCCGGGTCCGTGCTGCCGCTGCTCGCGGACGACGCGGTGCGGGCCTTCGCGGACGGGCTGCTGCGCGCGCTGCGGGACCACGACGCGACCGGGCGGGGGGATCTGGTCGCCTCGTTGCGGGCGTGGTTGTCGCGGCACGGGCAGTGGGACGCGGCGGCGGCGGACCTCGGGGTGCACCGGCACACGCTGCGGTACCGGATGCGGCGGGTGGAGGAGATCCTCGGGCGGTCGCTGGACGATCCCGATGTACGGATGGAGCTGTGGCTGGCGCTGAAGGCGACGTCCGCGGCGGGGGAGTGACCGGGGGTTCCTCGCCCCCGCCGCCCCTACCCGTCCCATCCCAGGGGCTGCGCCCCTTCGACCCTGCCAGGGGGTTGTGGGCATGCGCGGGTGGGTGGGGGCTGGTCGCGCAGTTCCCCGCGCCCCTGAAGAAGGCCCTGCGGCCCCTTCATCAAAAGCGAGGGCCGCAGGCCCCGCTTTTTGAGAGGCGCGGGGAACTGCGCGACCGGCCCCCCACCCACCCGCGCCCGCCGATCGACGCGCACCCCCGAGTCACCAGGCGCCCGGCCCACCCGCCACCGCACCAAAGCGGAGCAACCCCCCCGCCCACTCATACGCCCCGGACAAACGACCCCCCGGCCTCCCGGCCCTACCGTGGAGCCGAGAAGAGGTTGTACAGAGACGCACCGAAGGGCCGGGAACCACTATGACCGCCACGCATGCCTTCTGGCTCGCCGGCCGCGAGGCCACCGGTGAGACCACGTTCGACGTCACGTCACCGTGGGACGACCGGCTCGTCGGCAGGGTGAGCGTGCCCACGGACGCGCAGGTCGAGGAGGCTGTCGCCGCCGCGTACGCCGTACGGGACGAGTTCGCGGCGACCCCGGCGCACGTACGGGCCGCCGCGCTGGACCACGTCAGCCGGCGTCTGGCCGAGCGGACCGAGGAGATCGCGCAGCTCATCTCCGCCGAGAACGGCAAGCCGATCAAGTGGGCCCGCGGCGAGGTCGGCCGTGCCGTGTCCGTGTTCCGGTTCGCGGCGGAGGAGGCCCGCCGGTTCAACGGGGGCGAGGCCCAGCGCCTCGACACCGACCTGGGCGGTCAGGGGCGGCTCGCGGTCACCCGCCGCTTCCCGAAGGGCGTCGTCCTCGGCATCGCGCCGTTCAACTTCCCGCTGAACCTGTGCGCCCACAAGATCGCCCCGGCGATCGCGGCCGGTGTGCCGATCATCCTGAAGCCCGCCCCGGCCACCCCGCTCTCCGGCCTCGTCATCGGCGAGCTGCTGGCCGAGAGTGAACTGCCCGCCGGCTCGTGGAGCATCCTCCCCGTCGCCAACGACCGCATGCCGGCCCTGGTGCAGGACGAGCGGCTGCCCGTCATCTCCTTCACCGGTTCCGAGAAGGTCGGCTACGCGATCATGGACTCGGTGCCGCGCAAGCACTGCACGCTGGAGCTGGGCGGCAACGGCGCGGCGGTCGTGCTCGCCGACTACGCCTCCGACGAGGACCTCGACTGGGCGGCGAACCGGATCGCCACGTTCTCCAACTACCAGGGCGGCCAGTCCTGCATCTCGGTGCAGCGGGTGATCGCGGACGCCTCCGTCTACGACCGGCTGCTGCCGCGCGTCGTGGCCGCCGTGGAGGCCCAGGTCACCGGCGACCCGTCGGACGCCGCCACCGACGTCGGCCCGCTGGTCAGCGAGGACGCCGCCAAGCGGGTCGAGACGTGGGTCCAGGAGGCCGTCGACGCGGGCGCCACCCTCCTCACCGGGGGCAAGCGCGACGGCGCCTCGTACGCGCCGACCGTCCTCGCCGACGTGCCCGCCGACGTCACGATCTCCTGCGAGGAGGTCTTCGGCCCCGTCCTCACCCTCCAGAAGGTGGACGGGGAGGCCGCGGCCTTCGCCGCCGTCAACGACTCCAAGTACGGCCTCCAGGCGGGCGTCTTCACGCACGACGTGCAGACCGCCTTCCGCGCCCACCGCGCCCTGGAGGTCGGCGGCGTGGTCATCGGCGACGTCCCGTCCTACCGCGCCGACCAGATGCCGTACGGCGGCGCCAAGCAGTCCGGCGTCGGCCGCGAAGGCGTGCGCTACGCGATGGACGACTACACCTACGAGCGGGTGCTGGTGCTGACCGGCCTCCAGCTCTGAGCCACCACGGGCGCCCTGGACCGAGGATCGAGAAGTCCTCAGAGCGCCTGTCCGGCGACGCCCACCCCTAGCTTCTGACAATCGTTTTCATGTAGTCTGGGGTCAGATCCCGGGATGAAGGGGCCCGGCACCGATGCCTTCCGGTGCCGGGCCCCTTCTGTGTCGGCCCGCTTCCGGACCCTCAACCGGAGAAGCCGACACGCGCGAGCCGCAGGGGGCCGCGCAGTGTGAGGTGGACGTCGTGCACACCGGCCGCCCGGACGGCGGCGTGCAGGGTGGTGTACGCGTACGGGTCCCCGGTGGGGGTGTCGAGCGTCAGGGTCGCCAGCACCGGGCCGTCGGCGAGGGAGAACTCGACGCTTCCCCCGCCCGTCACCTCGACCGACATCCCCGTGACGCCCGGCCCGAAGTCGCAGGCGTGGTAGATCAGTTCGCCCGAGGTGCCGCCCAGCGGGGTCACCGCGTCGCCGGACACCTTCGCACGGTCGACGATCTCCGTGCCGCGCTGCTCGTCGAAGTCCGCCGCGTCCAGGCCGCGTTCACGGACCGGGCGCGGGGCGAGCGGCTCGCCCTCGACCTCGACGGTCGTACGGAGACGGATGTCCTCGCTGGACGCGCCGGCCAGCACCTCGTAGGAGCCCGGCTCCAGCCGCAGGGTGCCGTGCGCCACGTCCCAGAACTCCAGTACCGACAGCGGCAGTCGGAAGGACAGCTCGGTCGCCGCGCCGGGTGTCAGGGTGACGCGGCGATGGCCGGCCAGCTCGCGGCGGGGGCGGGGGACCGACGGGTCCACGGCGCGGACATAGAGCTGGGCGACCTCGTCGGCGGTCACCGTGCCGGTGTTGGTGACCGTGAAGGACACCGTCAGCTCGCCCTCGCCGCCGCCTCCCTGCTCCACGCGGGCGTCGAGGTTGTCGTACGCGAACTCCCCGTACGACAGGCCGTGGCCGAACGGGAACAGTGGCTCGCCCTCGAAGTAGAGGTACGTCTGACGGCCGCCGATCACGTCGTAGTCGAGGAGGCCGGGCAGGTCCGCGTCGCAGGCGTACCAGGTCTGCGGGAGGCGGCCGGCGGGGGAGACGTCACCGGCGAGGACACCGGCCAGGGCGGTGCCCGCGGCCTGGCCGCCGTGCGCGGTCCACAGGGCGGCCGGCAGTTCGGCCGGGTCGACGGCGTACGGGTAGGCCGAGACCAGGACCAGGACCGTGTTCGGGTTGGCGGCGCGGGCCGCGCGCAGCAGGCGCTCCTGGTGGGCGGGCAGGGCGAGGGTGGTGCGGTCCTCGGTCTCGCGCCCGTTGATGTGCGGGTCGTTGCCCGCGACCACGACGACCACGTCGGCCCCGGCGGCAACCTCCGCCACCGCCTCCTCGCCGCGCTGCGCCACGACGAGCTCGAAGACCTCCGGATCCCCGTCGGCAACCTTCACGCCGTCGGCGGCGACAGTGACGTACCGGCCCGTCCCCGTGTGCCTGAGGAGGTGACCGTTCTCGTGCGGTTCCAGGTGGAACGTCTCCTGGACCACCCAGCCGCCCGGCTGGTCGGCGGCGGCGCGGACCCGGCCGTCCTCGGCGACCGAGAGATAACGGCCGTCCGGGGCGCGGAAGGTGAGGACGCCGTCGCCCCAGTCGACCAGGGCGAGTTCCGTACCGGTCGCGTCGGTGGTGAGCGGGGGCAGATCCGTACGGCCCGCGAGGAGCGCCGGATCGAGGGAACCCTCCGCGCCGCGCACCGCGTCGGCGGTGCCGCCGGACTCGGGGACGGCCAGGTACGCGCCGCCCGACGTGCGCAGCCTCACCCGGTCCACGCCCTCCGCGAACGTCACGCGCTCGGCGCCGAAGCGGTCGTAGAGGCCCTCCAGCGGGGTCGAGCGGTGGATGAGGGTGCCGCTGTACCAGTCGAGCTTGCACTCGTCGGCGAGGAGGCCGACGACGGCGATCCGGGTTTCCTCGGCGAGCGGCAGCAGACCGCCCTCGTTCTTCAGCAGGACGATCGCCTGCTCGGCGGCCTCCCGGGCGAGGGCCCGGTGGGCCGGGGTGTCGAAGTCCAGGGCGCCGGCGTACGGGTCGGCGTCGGGGTCGAACTCGCCGAGCCGGAAGCGGACGGAGAGCTGGCGGCGGACCGCCTCGTCGATGTCGTCCGCGGCCAGCAGGCCCCGGTCGAGGGCTCCCCGGATGCGCGCGATCATCGTCGAGCTGTCGGTGCCGTGGTCGGTGAAGCTGTCGACCCCGGCGCGCAGCGAGGCGGCGGTCGCCTCCTCGTGGGTGTCGAAGTAGTGCTCGGAGTCGACCAGATTGGACGGGGCGCCCGCGTCGGAGCAGACCAGCAGCGGTTCGTCGGTCCAGGTGCGCAGCTGCTCCGCCAGGTAGGGCGAGACATGGTTGGGGCGGCCGTTGACCAGGTTGTACGCGGGCATCACGCCGGCGACCGCGCCCGCCTCGACGGTCGAACGGAAGGCCCGCAGGTCGTACTCGTGCAGGACGCGCGGGCGGACCGAGGAGGAGGTCTCCGCTCGGTCGGTCTCGTTGTTGTGGGCCAGCCAGTGCTTGAGGACGGGGGCGGTGCGCCAGTACGTGGGGTGGTCGCCGCGCAGACCCCGGGTGTACGCGGTCGCGATCGCCGAGGTCAGTGCCGGGTCCTCGGAGTAGCCCTCCTCGTTGCGGCCCCACAGGGGGTGGCGCAGGAGGTTCACCGTCGGCGACCAGACGTTGAGACCGACGCGGTCGTCGCGCGCCCGCATGGCGCGGACCTCGGTGGAGACCGCCTCGCCGACCCTGCGGACGAGGTCCTCGTTCCAGGTGGCGCCGAGGCCGACGGCCTGCGGGAACACCGTCGCGGGGCCCATCCAGGCGACCCCGTGGAGGGCCTCCTGGCCGGTGCGGAACGCGGCCACCCCGAGCCGGTCGACGGCGGGAACGAACTGGTGCAGGAACGCGATCCTCTCGTCCGGGGTGAGCCGCTGGAGCAGGTCGTCGACGCGTTTCGCGATCGACAGCCGCGGATCACGGAACGGCGGCACGGGCGGCGTCTGAGCGGTCACGTGGGATCCCTTTGCGATGGAGCTGCGTGAGCCTTTCGAAGCGCTTCGATGCTCATTCGACCGTGGGGTGGGTGTCAAGAGACCAGGGCGCAACAGATCCGTTTCCTCGCTGTCACACAGCCCGGGTTCGAGTGCCGCGCCAGTGGTCCGTGCCTCCGGGGAATCTGGGAATCGACCCTTGTGCGCCCCCGGTCGTTCACTTAACCTCGCAGCAACATCGAAGCGCTTCGACTGTGGAGGGATCGCTTCGCTTGCCTCCCCCTCCCCTCCGCCGGTCATGGGTTCCATCGCTTCAGCACAGCCAGTTCCATTCAAGACACCGCAGCCGACGGCCACCGCCGGGTGTCCTGGTGTGCGCCATGAAGGGTTGACGCAATGACGCCGAACTCCGCCGCCCCCTCCGCCCCGAGCCGGAGAAGCTTCCTCGCCTCCACGGCGGTCGCCACCGCCGTCGTGGCGGGGGGCGTTCCCCTGCTGTCCGCCTGCGGCGGCTCGCAGGAAGGCCGCAAGGAGGGCACGACGTCGGGCAAGGACGCCAAGAAGATCCTCCCGGCCTTCGTCGCGTCGAACGTCGTGGCGCCCGACATCCCGTCGAAGAACGGCTCGGCGGCCGGCTTCACCAAGGCGATCCCCTCGGCCGACCTGAAGACCTCGGTCCCGGAGAAGCTGGGCAGCGGCGGCAGCCTGAAGATCATGTCGCCGTTCTGGGGGACCCCGCCCAAGGGCGACAACCCCTACTACAGGGCGATGAACGAAGCTGTCGGCGTCGATGTCACCTGGCAGAACCAGGACGGCATCACCTACGACCAGAAGCTCGGCGCCGTCCTCGCCTCCAGCGACATCCCCGACGTGGTGGTCGTGCCCGCCTGGAACCTGATGGGCAAGATACCCAGCGCCATCAACGCCAAGTTCGCCGACCTCGGCCCCTACCTCTCCGGCGACAAGGTCAAGGAGTACCCGAACCTCGCCGCCGTCCCCAGCGAGGCCTGGCAGCGCGCCATCTTCGGCGGCCGGCTCCGCGGGATCCCGATGCCCGGCTCGTACGTCACGAACATCGCGCCCCTCTACCGCAGGGACCTCTTCGGGAAGAAGGGCTACGAGGTCCCGAAGAGCCCCGACGAGTTCCTGTCCTGGGCGAAGGAGGCCACCGACGCCAAGTCGAAGCTGTGGGCCTGCGACGACATGAAGTGGGCGGCGTTCCACATCTACGGCGTCTTCCCCGGCGGTGACAGGGAGCTGTGGTGGAACCTGGTCGACGGGAAGCTGGTCAACCGCGTCGAGACCGAGGAGTACCTGGAGGCCCTGGAGTGGACGCGCAAGCTCTACGCGGCCGGCGTGGTCCACCCCGACGCCCTCAACACCAAGGCCGGTGGCACCGCGGGCAACCGCTTCACCGCCGGGGAGGTGCTGGTCTACAACCAGAACATCTCCGACTGGTGGGGCAAGACGGCCGAACAGCGCACCCAGAAACCCGACTTCGACATGGCCGCGTTCGACTACTTCGGCCCCGACGGCGGCGACCCCACGCTGTGGGCCGGTCAGCCGGCCAGCATCTTCACCTTCATCAGCAAAAAGGCGACCAAGCAGCAGATCAAGGACTTCCTCGCCCTCTGCAACTACTGCGCGGCCCCCTACGGCACCAAGGAGTTCATGCTCACCGCCTACGGCGTCGAGGGCACGGACTACGAGACGAAGAAGGGCCTGCCGGTCAAGACCACGCAGGGCGTCAACGAGGTCAACGGCGCCTACGACTACACCGGCAACCCCGCCCCGTACGTCGCCTACCCCGACCTGCCGGAGATCACCAAGGGCATCGTCGAGTGGCAGCAGCGCATGGGTGCCTTCACCAAGAAGACCCCCTTCTTCGGGCTGACCATCACCGAGCCCAACCGCTGGGCCAACCTCGCCGACAACTTCGAGCAGCTGGAGGACGACACCGTCCGCGGCCGCAAGAAGATCAGCGACGTCCAGCAGGCGGTGTCCGACTGGAAGAGCAAGGGCGGCGACAAGCTGCGCGACTGGTACAAGAAGCTGCTCGACGAGACCGGCTCGGCGAGCTGAGCCGGGGCCCGAGGCAAGGAGAAGGCCGTGTCCCACAGCACGGTGCCCCGGCCCAGGGCCGAGGCGAAGACCCCCGACCGGTCCCCGTCGTCCGATGCCGCCGCCAGGTCACGGCCCCCGGGGGAGAAACGCGTCAGAAGACTGAACCTCCGGCTGAGATTCCGGCGCGACCGCACGCTGATCCTGATGACGCTGCCCGCCGTCCTGCTCCTCCTGGTCTTCAACTACATACCGATCCTCGGCAATGTGGTGGCCTTCCAGGACTACGACCCCTATCTCAGCGACAACGGCTTCGTCGCCATGCTGGAGAGTCCCTGGGTCGGACTGGAGCAGTTCGAGCGGATCTTCGCGGACTCCGCCTTCTGGCTCGCGGTGCGGAACACGTTCGTGCTGTTCTTCCTCCAGTTGGTGCTGTTCTTCCCGGTCCCGATCCTGCTCGCGCTGCTCATCAACAGCGTGGTCAGGCCCCGGGTCCGGGCGGTCGCCCAGGCGGTGATGTACCTGCCGCACTTCTTCTCCTGGGTCCTCGTCGTCACCGTGTTCATGCAGATCTTCGGCGGTGCCGGCATCATCGCGCAGACCCTGCGCCAACACGGCGTCGACGGCTTCGACCTGATGACCAATCCGGAGGCCTTCAAGTACCTGGTCACCGTCGAGATGATCTGGAAGGACGCCGGTTGGGGCATCATCGTCTTCCTCGCCGCCCTCTCCTCCGTCTCCCACGACCTCTACGAGGCCGCGGCCATGGACGGTGCCGGGCGCTGGCGGCGCATGTGGCACATCACCCTGCCCGCCCTGCGCCCGGTGATCGCCCTGCTCCTGGTGCTCCGTGTCGGTGACGCCCTCACCGTCGGCTTCGAACAACTCCTCCTTCAACGCTCGGCCGTCGGCGTCGACGCCTCCGAGGTCCTCGACACCTACGTCTGGTGGAACGGCATCCGTAACCAGGACTTCAGCTACGCCGCGGCGGCGGGACTCATCAAGGGCGTGGTCGGCGTGTCCCTGGTCCTGGTCGCCAACAAGGTGGCCCATCTCATGGGTGAGCAGGGGGTGTACAAGAAATGAGCGCACTCGTCGACAAGGCGGCCAAGGCGGACAAGGCGGCCCGTCCGGCCGACGGGCGGCCGGTCGCCAGGAAGCCGGGCCGCTGGGCCGCCCCACCCCGCCCCGTCTGGGAGGAGGAACCCGCCAAGGCGGGACTCGCGGGCAAGGGCGTCGCCCTGGGCCTCGCCTGCTTCGCGATCCTCTTCCCCCTGTGGATCGTCGTCGTCACCAGCCTCCAGACGAAGAAGACCATCGACGAGGCGGGCGGCCTGGTGGTCGTCCCCAGGAGCATCACCTTCGTCGCCTACCAGGAACTCCTCGGCGGCGGCCAGGTGCAGCGGGCCGCGCTGGTCAGCGTCGGCGTCACCCTCGTCGGCACCCTGTTCAGCATGACCGTCTCGGTCCTGTGCGCCTACGGCCTCTCCCGCACGGGCTCCCTCGGCCACCGCTGGATCCTGATGACCCTGCTCGCGACGATGTTCTTCGGCGCGGGCCTGATCCCGACGTACCTCCTGGTCCAGGCCCTCGGCCTCACCGACACCTATCTCGCGCTCATCCTCCCCAGCGCGGTGAGCGTCTTCAACATCCTGGTCCTGCGGTCGTTCTTCATGGGCATCTCCCCGGAACTCATCGACAGCGCCCGTATCGACGGCGCCGGCGACTGGCGCATCCTGTGGAAGATCGTGATGCCCCTGTCGAGAGCGGTCCTCGCGGTCATCGCCCTCTTCTACGCGGTGGGCTACTGGAGCGCCTGGTTCAACGCGTCCATCTACCTCACCGACCAGGACATGATGCCGCTGCAGAACGTCATGATCCAGCTCGTCCAGAAGCAGGAACGCCCCGTCGGCCTCGCGGCCCAGATCAACACGGGCCAACTCTCCCCGCTCGCCATCCAGATGGCCGTCATGGTGATGGCCCTGCTCCCGGTCGCCGTCCTGTCGCCCTTCGTTCAGAAGCACTTCAAGAAGGGCATGCTCACCGGGGCGATCAAGGGCTGACCCGCACCGCCCGCCAGACCCCCGCCGTGTTCGGCCGTGCCTGTCACCCGGCCGAGCGCGGCGGGCCCAGCGGCCGGGCGCCTTCCGCCCGAGAACCATCCGGGTGCCTGTGTCAGCGGGGCCTCGCCCCGCCGAAGGGCGCAGCCCTTCCAGGGGCGCGGGGAACTGCGCGACCGGCCCCGAACGACCCGCAGTCGCCGTCCTTCCCCGGCACCCCGAGCTCTCAGGCGCCGAAGCCCGCATCCCGAGGCCCCTGCACCCCCCGCCGCACCCCTCCCAGCCCTTCTCTCCCTCCCCTCCCGCCGCACCCCTCCCGACGCCCCCTCTCCGTCCCCTCCGGACGAACCCCTCCCCCCCTCCCGACGCCCGAGGTATGCCATGCGCACGCCCCACCCGAGCCGCCGCACCCTACTCACCGCGACCACAGCCGCAGCAGCCCTCACCACCCTCCCCGCACTCCCCACCCCGGCCCACGCCACCGAGGCTCGAAACGGCCCGACCGCCGGCGGCTACCGCTGGCGCACCGCCGTGATCGGCGGCACCGGTTTCATCACCGGCGTCCTGTTCCACCCCTCCGTCCGCGGCCTCGCCTACGCCCGCACGGACATCGGCGGCCCCTACCGCTGGGACGACCGCAAGGCCCGCTGGACCCCGCTGACCGACCACCTCGGCTGGGACGACTGGAACCTCCTCGGTGTGGAGGCGATCGCCGTCGACCGGGCCCACCCGAACCGCGTCTACCTCGCCCTCGGCACCTACACCCAGTCCTGGGCCGGCAACGGCGCGATCCTCCGCTCCGACGACCGGGGCGCCACCTGGACCCGTACCGACCTCACCGTGAAGCTCGGCGGCAACGAGGACGGCCGGGGCACGGGCGAGCGCCTGCTCGTCGACCCCCGGGACAGCGACACCCTGTGGCTGGGCACCCGACACGACGGCCTCCTCAGGTCGACGGACCGGGGCGCCACCTGGGCGAGGGCCACCGGCTTCCCGGCCACACCCACCGCCACCGGACAGGGCGTCACCCTGCTCGTCGCCGCCGGCCGCGCCCTCTACGCGGGCTGGGGCGACGGCGACGGCACCACCGCCACGGCCAACCTGTACCGCACGACCGACGGCACCACCTGGGAGGCGGTCCCCGGACAGCCGGTCGGCGCCTCCGCCAAGGTCCCGATCCGCGCCGCGTACGACCGGCACGCGCGTGAGCTGTACGTGACGTACGCCAACGGGCCCGGCCCCAACGGGCAGTCCGACGGCAGTGTGCACAAGCTGCGCACCACCAGCGGCACATGGACCGACGTCACCCCGGTGAAGCCGGGCGGCACGGCGGCCGACGGTTCCGCCGACGCCTTCGGCTACGGCGGCGTCGCCGTGGACGCCCGCTGCCCCGGCACCGTCGTCGTGTCGACCAACAACCGCTGGGCGGACATCGACACGGTCTTCCGCTCCACGAACGGCGGCCGCACCTGGACCTCCCTGAAGGACTCCGCCGTCCTCGACGTGTCCGAGACCCCCTACCTCAAGTGGGGCGCGGACAAGCCAAAGTTCGGCTGGTGGATCCAGGCGCTGGCGCTCGACCCGTACGACTCGAAGCATGTCGTGTACGGCACCGGGGCGACCCTCTACGGCACCCGCGACCTCAGGCACTGGGCGCCGCGGATCCGGGGGCTGGAGGAGACCGCCGTGCGCCAGCTGATCTCGCCGCCCGTCGGACAGGCGCACCTGATCAGCGGGCTCGGGGACATCGGCACGATGTACCACGAGCGGCTCACGGCGTCCCCGTCGCGCGGCATGGCGACGAACCCCGTGTTCGGGTCGGCGACCGGCCTCGCGCTGGCCGCGAGGAAGCCGTCGTACGTGGTCCGCACCGGCTGGGGCGACCACGGCAACGGTGCCTTCTCGAACGACGGCGGGCGGACATGGGCGCCCTTCGGGAGCCAGCCCGCCCTCGCCAAGGACGCACCGGGACCGATCGCCGTCAACACCGACGCGACCGTGCTGATCTGGTCCTTCGTCCACTGGGACGGCACCAGGTATGCGGCCCATCGCTCCGGCGACGGCGGTGCGACCTGGGACGAGGTGCCCACCTTCCCCAAGGGCGCCACCCCGGTCGCCGACCCGGCGGACGCGACGCGCTTCTACGCGTACGACACGGACACCGGCACGGTGTACGCCAGCACCGACGGCGGCCGCTCCTTCACGGCGGGCGCGACGGGTCTGCCCTCGGGGGACAGCCAGTACAAGCTGGCCGCGGCCCCGGGACGCACCGGCGACCTGTGGCTGAGCACCAAGACGAACGGCCTGTACCGGTCCACCGACGGCGGTGCCTCCTTCACCAAGGTCGCCGGCTGCCGCGCCTCGCACGTCCTCGGCTTCGGCAAGGCCGCGCCCGGCGCCGCCTACCCGGCGATCTACCAGATCGGGGCCGTCGACAGCCTCACCGCCGTCCTCCGCTCCGACGACGGCGCGCGGACATGGACCCGCGTCAACGACGACGCCCACCAGTGGGGCTGGACCGGCGAGGCCATCGCCGGCGACCCGCGGCTGTACGGCCGCGTCTACGTGGCGACGAACGGCCGCGGCATCCAGTACGGGGACCCGCTCCGATGACCCGGCGGCGGCACACCGGGCCCACCCTCGCCGACGCCACCCGCGGCCGGCTCCTCTTCGGCGGTGACTACAACCCCGAGCAGTGGCCCGAGGAGGTCTGGTACGAGGACGTCCGCCTCATGAAGGAGGCGGGTGTCAACTCCGTCACCCTCGGCGTCTTCTCCTGGGCGAAGCTCGAACCCCGGCCCGGCGCCCGGGAGTTCGGCTGGCTGGACACCCTGATGGACCTGATGCACGAGCACGGCGTCGGGGTCGTCCTCGCCACCCCCACCTCCTCCCCACCGCCGTGGATGGGCCGCCTCCACCCCGAGACCCTCCCGCGCGACGAGAACGGGCAGGTCGAGTGGTGGGGCTCCCGCCAGCACTTCTCGCACTCCAGCACCGTCTACCGCCGTCACGCCGCCGCCATCACCGAGGACCTCGCCGCCCGCTACGGCTCCCACCCCGCCCTCACCCTGTGGCACATCAACAACGAGTACTGCACCTACGACTGGGGCGACGAGGCCGCGACCACCTTCCGCGACTGGCTGCGCCGGAAGTACGGCACGCTCGACGCGCTCAACGAGGCCTGGGGGACGGCCTTCTGGAGCCAGGGCTACGACGGCTGGCACGAGATCCTCCCGCCCCGCCGCGCCCACTACATGAGGAACCCCACCCAGGTGCTGGACTTCAAGCGCTTCACGAGCGACATGCTCCTGGAGTGCTACGTCATGGAGCGCGACATCGTCCGCCGGCACACCCCCCACATCCCGGTCACCACCAACTTCATGCCGCTGTGGGTGGGCCAGGACGCCTGGCGCTGGGCCGAGGAGGAGGACGTCGTCTCGGTCGATCTGTACCCGGACCCGCGTGACCCGCTGGGCGCCCAGCACGGCGCGCTCATCCAGGACATGACCCGCTCGCAGGCGGGCGGCGGCCCCTGGGTGCTCATGGAACAGGCCGCCGGGCCCGTGAACTGGCGCGGGGTGAACCATCCCAAGCCCCGAGGGCTGAACCGCCTCTGGTCCCTCCAGGCCGTCGCCCGCGGCGCCGACGCCGTCTGCTACTTCCAGTGGCGGCAGTCCCGGCAGGGCGCGGAGAAGTTCCACTCCGGGATGGTCAGTCACGCGGGCGAGCAGGGCCGCACCTTCCAGGAGGTCAAGCGGCTCGGCGCCGACCTCGCCGCGATCGGCGCCGAGGTGTCCGGCCGGCCCCTC
This sequence comes from Streptomyces sp. MA5143a, assembly GCF_900290235.1. Lineage (GTDB taxonomy): Bacteria > Actinomycetota > Actinomycetes > Streptomycetales > Streptomycetaceae > Streptomyces. The sequence goes on along the minus strand of NZ_OLMK01000046.1, from coordinate 39,438 downwards.
ACCGCCGACGTCGCCGTGCTGTTCGACTGGAACTCCTGGTGGGCCGGCGCGCAGGACGGCCGCCTGTCGTCCGAGGTGGACCTCCCCCAGGTCGTCCGGGACTGGCACCGCGCCCTCTGGGAGGCCCACCTCACCACCGCCTTCGCCCACCCCGAGCACGACCTGTCGGCGTACCGGCTCGTCGTCGTCCCCCAGCTCTACCTCCTCACGGACACCGCCGTCGAGAACCTCGTCGCCCACGTCCGCGGCGGCGGCACCCTCGTCTGCGGCTTCCAGACCGGAGTCGCCGACGAGGACGACCGGGTCCGACCCGGCGGCATGGACGCCCGGCTCCGCGATCTCCTCGGCATCCGCACCCTGCACGAGTGGTGGCCGCTGGAGGCCGGGGAGGAGGTCCGCTGCGACGGCTTCCGGGGCACGCTGTGGTCCGAGGAGCTGGAGGCGGCCGACGCGGACGAGGTGATCCCCTACCGGGGCGGTGAACTCGACGGCCTTCCGGCGGTGCTGCGCAAGGGCCGCGCCTGGTACGTCTCCACGCTGCCCGAACCCGCCGCGCTGCGCGCGCTGCTGACCCGGATCGCCGACGGAGCCGGGGTGCGGCCGGTGCTCGACGGGCTGCCCGACGGGGTCGAGGCGGTGCGCAGGGGAGACGTCCTCTTCCTGCTCAACCACGGCCGCGACGAGGCCACCGTCGAGGTGCCGGGCACCCACCGCGACCTCCTGACGGGCACGACGGTCACCGGCCCGCTGTCCCTCGGACGGTACGGGGCGGCGGTGCTCGCACCCTGACCGAGTCCGAGACTTCTTCCGGCGCTGAGCCGCTCCCACCGCTCGCCGGAGAAGACCACGCCCTCCCCACAGGGGCGTGGTGATCCTCCCCGCAGTTCCCCCCACCCGTGGAAGGAAAGCCATGGCACTACGCACCCGCACCCGGAGCAGGATCGGCAACGTCCTGCTCGCCCCCACGCTCGCGCTCGGCGCCACCGTCGGTCTCGCCGCCGCCCCCGCCTCCGCCGCCGTCTGGAACAGCTGTGACCAGTGGGGCAACACCAGCCTGGGCGGCTACACCCTCTACAACAACATCTGGGGCGGCGGCGCCGGCAGCCAGTGCATCTGGGCCAACTCCGGCACCAACTGGGGTGTCTGGGCCAACCACCCCAACACCGGCGGCATCAAGTCGTACCCCAACTCCAAGAAGGTGATCAACAAGTCGATCACCTCGCTCGGTTCGCTCAACAGCAACTACAACGTCACGGTCCCGTCCTCGGGCGCGTACAACACCTCGTACGATGTCTGGGACACGGACCACGACTACGAGATCATGCTCTGGGTCAACTACAACGGCGCGGTCGGCGCACTCGGCGACTACCAGGGCAACGTGACGCTCGGCGGCCACAACTGGAACGTCCACAAGGGCCGCGTGTACCGGAGCAACGGCACGTACTGGGACGTCTTCTCCTTCCTGCGGACGGCGGACTCCACGTCCGGCTCGGTCCAGATCCTGCCCGTCCTGAAGTGGCTCAAGGACACCAAGGGCTGGATGGGCAACGAGACCATCGGTGACGTGCAGTTCGGCTTCGAGATCACCTCGTCGTCCGGCGGCCTGAACTTCCAGACCAACAATCTGACCGTCAGCAGCGGCTGACCCGACCCGCCCGAGCCGGTGCCGGCCCCCCACACGGCCCCGGCTCGGGCCCGTCCGTCCCGGCACGGCCCAGGCTCCGGCCCGTCCGTCCTCGGCCAGGAGCGGCGGGCGGCGGCCGTTCAGCCGGTCCCGGCGTGGAGGCGGATCAGCAGGGCGGTCGGGGTGCGGGGGAGCGACACCCGCAGCGTGTGCCCGTCCCGGTTCCAGACCACCGAGCCGCCGCTTCCCGCGGACGGGTGCAGGATCTCCGGACGCACATCGCGGCCCGCCAAGTGGCCGAGGGGCAGCGACACGTCCGCCTCCCCGCCGCGCCGCCACACCGACACGTACGACGGCCCCTCCGGCACCCGCAGGCCCAGCGCCAGCCACGGGTCCGCCCACCCCGGCAGACCGAGCGGCCAGAAGGGCACGGCCCGCGCCAGGTCCCCGCGGATCGACTTGTACGTGTCCACGGCGTCGCGGACGAGCCCGAGTTGGCGCTCCGACATCCGGTTCAGATGGCCGGAGAGATGGATGCGGCCGAGGAGCGCGCCGCCCAGGGTGAAGCCGATCAGGTCGTCGTCGAACCCGGGCTGCGGATAGGCCCAGACGGCGCCCTGTTCCGGCGGGACCGCCGTCGGCGCGGCGGCGGCGATCGCGGGGAAGCGCAGCGGGTCCTGCTGGTCGCTGAGGGACTGGAGCTGGGCGACGGCCAGGGTGGCGCCGTCCATGCGCATGCCCCCGGAGGCGCAGTTCTCGACGACGAGCCCGGGGTGGCGGTCCAGGACGTCGGACAGCCACTCCAGGTAGGCGTGGGCGTGGCCGAGGAGCCCGGCGCCGGGGGAGAGGTCGCCGGGGGCGCACGTGCCCGGGTCGACGACGATGTTGTAGTCCAGCTTCAGATAGCCCACGCTCCAGTCGCCGGCGATCCGGTCCACCGTCCTGTCGAGGTGCGCGCGGGCGGCGGGGTGGCGCAGGTCGAGCTGGTGGCGGCCCTGCTCGGTGATCCGTACGCCGTCCCGCTGGAAGAAGGCGTCCGGGGGGAGCGTCGAGGCGACCGGGCTGTGCACGCCGACGACCTCCGGCTCCAGCCACAGCCCCGGCACCATCCCGCGCTCCCGGATCCGGTCCAGCACGGCCTCGATGCCGCCGTCGGGGAAGCGGCGCGTCGACGGCTGCCACGCGCCGACGCCGTCCCACCAGCCGCCGTCCACGGTGTCGTCGTACCAGCCGGAGTCGACGCAGAAGTACTCCGCGCCCGCGCGCGCCGCCGCGTCGATCAGCGGCAGCAGCTTCTCGGTGGTCGGGTCGCCCATCAGCGTGTTCATGTAGTCGTTGAAGACGACGGGCAGCGCGCCATGGTCCGGATGCGGCCGCCGCACGGCCCGCCGGTACGCGGTCATGGCTGCCCACGCCGCGTCGAGCGCCGAGCCGACGCCCGGAGAGGGCACCGAAGGCCCCGCCCGGTCGGCCGCCGGGGCCGCGGTCGAGTCGGCACCGGAGCCGAGCCCGGCGTCAGCCTCCGGCGAGCCGCCCCCCGCCCCCTGCCCGGTGTCAGCCCCCGTCGCGACCGCCGCCCACACCGTCGTGATCTCCTCGCCCGGCGCCAGCCGCACCCGCCACTGGTGTTCGGCGTCCGTGGGGCCGTTCAGCGCGAGGTAGGTGCCGTGCGCTCGTTCGCCCAGGTCCCAGCGCCAGCCGACCGGTGACTCCACCTGCCACACCCAGGCCCGGCCACCGTCCCGCTCCGTCAGCGCCCCCATCGGCAGATGACCGTCGGTGGGCCAGCTGCCGCGCCCGGTGAGGGTGAGCGCGGCCCGGCTGTCGTGCTGGTGGGCGTCGACGCCGATGTCGGCGACGCTGTCGCGCAACGGTTCGGCGTACCAACGGCACTCGGCGAGCCAGTCGTTGCGGGCCCGGTGGACGTCAAGGACATCGGGGGAGGGCAGCCCGCCGAGGAGGAGACTGCTGACGGACTGCACGACGAGGGGGTCCGTGCCGTCGTTGCGGAGCCGCACCCGGGAGCGGAGCACCGGCAGCCCGATCGGGGAGGTCAGCTCGACGAAGGCGGTCAACGCCGTCACCGGGTCGTGGAGTTCGACGGTCAGCCGAGCCCAGTCGGAGGAGCCGGCGTCACGGTGCCCGCGGTAGGCGAGCCGCGACCCGAGAGCCGTGCCGGTGAACCGGGGCCCGGACCAGCCGCTCCCGTGCCCGACCGCCGTCAACTCGACGAGGGGCAGGGCGACCTCCGGATCGACGGCGGTCCCGGTGGGGCCCAGCCGGACCAGACGCGGGGTGCCGTCCGCCGCCGCGGCGAACTCCGCGCGCAGCGCCGGATGCCCCCAACCGAACGTCGGGGAGGAGGTGGTGGAGGCGTCCGCCGTCCGGTCCGCCGTACTGGTCAAGTCGCTGCCCTCCCGAGCCGCCGCGCTCACGCACGCCGCCCCCGGGCCGTCGCCGGCGGGCGGTCCAGATCCTCGCGGGGGGCGGTCGCTCGCGGGAATCCCGCTTGACGTTCTCTTGACGCTCCCAGTGTGACCGGTCACAATCCTGACATGATGGTGACCGGTCACACAAGGCGTCCCGCGAGTATCCGGGACGTCGCGACCGCCGCCGGTGTCTCGTACCAGACCGTCTCGCGGGTGATCAACGGCCACCCCAGCGTCAAGCAGTCCACGCGGGAGCGGGTGCTGGCGGCCATCGACGAGCTGGGCTTCCGCCGCAACGCGACCGCACTGGCCCTGGCCAGCGGCCGCAGCCGCGCGGTGACCGTGCTGACCGCGAACACCACCCACTACGGCTACGCGTCGATCCTCCAGGGCGTCGAGGAGGCGGCCCGCGCGGCGTCGTACGCGGTCGGGATCGGCGTCCTGGAGTCGGCGGAGGAGGCGGTCGTCGCCGCCGAGGTGCGGCGGGCGGCGGACGCGGGCGGCGGACTGATCGTGATCGCCTACGATCCGGCCGGTGTCGGCGCCCTGGCCGCCGTGCCCGCCGAGCTGCCCGTCGTCGGTGTCGTCGAGACCCCGGCCACCCGGCCCGACGGCGACCGCCCGTGGGTGTGGACCGACGACCGCGAGGCCGCGCACGCGGTCACCCGCCATCTGCTCTCCCTCGGCCATGAGACCGTGCACTACGTCGCCATCCCGTCCAGCACCCGCCGCACCAGCGCCCGTACCACCGGCTGGCGGCAGGCGCTCCGGGAGGCGGGGGCGCCCGAACCACGCCCGCTCCAGGGCAACTGGGGCCCGGCGGGTGGCCACCGCGCCGGCCGGAAACTGGCGGAGGACCCCTCGGTCACGGCGATCCTCTGCGGCAACGACGACCTGGCGCTCGGTGTGCTCCGCGCCCTGCACGAGAACGGCCGGTCCGTTCCCGGCGACGTCAGCGTGGCCGGCTTCGACGACGCCCCGCACTCCGCGTATCTGACCCCGTCCCTGACGACCGCGCGCCTGGACTTCACCGGCCTCGGCCGGGCCGCGTTCGCCCTGTTGTACGGCGTCCTGGAGCAGTCCGCCCCGATCGCCCCGCACCGGGTCTCCGTACCGGAGCTGGTGGTCCGGGAGAGCTCGGGGCCGCCGCCCGCCCGCGTCTGACCGGTCCGGCGCCCGCGCCGGACCGCCTCACCGGCATCTCGTCCTCGCGTACGTCGTGGCGACGAGCCTGCCGATGGTCGCCGTGTTCCTCGTCGGCCAGCGAAAGATCGTGTCCGGAATCACCAGTGGAGCCGTCAACTGACCGGAGGTCCGACCGCGTGATCACCCCCACCCGCACACGTGCCCGTGAACGAACCCGCATCAGGTCCCGGGCGCGAACCGCCCTGATCACCGCAGTCCTTGGAGTCACCGCCATGGCAGGCACCCTTCCCGCCTCCGGGGCCCCCGCGGCCGCCGCCGCGGACCCGCAGCGCCTCACCGTCGACCTCTCCGCCTCCGAGGGGCCCGTCATGCGGGGCGCCAACGGCGCGTTGTACGGGCTCAGCGACGACGGGGTGCCCAGCGACGCCGCCCTCGCCCCTCTGAAGATCACCAGCATCTCGCAGAAGCCGGAGGGCGGCGCCCAGCACCCCAACGGCGACGCGCTGACCGTGTCGAAGTCGTTCTTCCGCAACGGCGGCGGCGAGATCAACGTGATGATGCAGGACATCTACGCCAAGTGGCCCTACGAGGACCTCGGCATCGACGACTACCTCCCCAAGGTCGACAGGATCGCCGAGGAGATCGCGGCCGACCCGAACAGCGACCGCTTCGTCTACGTCCCCTTCAACGAGCCCGATCAGATCTGGTACAAGCTCGACGTCGCCGACCAGGCCCAGTACGAGAAGAACCGCGACCGGTTCTTCCGGGACTGGAAGACCGTGTACCAGCGCATCCGCGCCGTCGACCCCGGCGCGCGGATCGCCGGCCCCAACGAAGCCTCGTACCACACCAGGCTGTTGAAGGACTTCCTCGCCTTCGCCCAGCGCGAGGACGTCCTGCCGCAGATCATGACCTGGCACGAACTGGGCTCCGGCTCGCTCCGTGACTTCCAGGGCCACTACGACGACTACCGGTCCCTGGAACGGCAGTTGGGCATCGCCCCGCTGAAGATCAACATCGATGAGTACGCCAACCGCCGCGATCTGTCCGTCCCCGGCCAGCTCGTGCAGTGGGTCTCGATGTTCGAGAGGAACAAGGTGTACGCCAACCAGGCGTACTGGGACGCCGCCGGGAACATGGACGGCAACGTCGTCCGCTCCAACATCCCCAACGGCGGCTGGTGGTTCTTCCGTTGGTACGCGGGCCTCACCGGCGACACCGTGAAGGTCACCCCGCCGCGGGCGAACACCATCGACACCCTTCAGGGCCTCGCCTCCCTCGACACCTCCCGCCGCCAGGCCCAGGTCCTGCTGGGCGGATCGGCCGGCGACACCGACGTCGTCGTCCGCGAGGTCCCCCGGTCCCTCTTCGGCCGTACGGTCACCGCGACCGTGGCCGAGGCCGCCTGGTCCGGCTACGAGGGACAGCACGCCACGCCCCGCGTCCTCGCCCGCACGAAGGTACGGGTCGCCGACGACGGCACGGTGACCGTCCCCCTGCGCGGTCCGCACCGGATGTCCGCCTACCGGATCGTCCTCACCCCCGGCGGCTCCGGCACCCCCGCCGCCCCCACCGTGCCCTGGACCGCGTCCTACGAGGCCGAGGACGCCGCCGTCACCGACGGCAAGGTCTACACCCAGGGCACCGTGAGCAACGCCAACGGCTACGCCGCCTCCGGCACCAAGGACGTCGGCTCCCTCAACCAGGCGGGCAGCAAGGTCGACTTCACGGTGACCGTGCCCGAGGACGGCCGTTACGACCTGGCGATCCTCTACGGCAACCAGTCCGGCGCCCCCGCCACCCAGAAACTGTCCATCGACGGCGGCGATCCGGTCACGGTCACGTACCCCTCCACCGAGAACTGGACCTACCGCGCCAAGAAGGACGTCCGCGTGGAGCTGTCGGCCGGCAGCCACACCCTGACCCTCGCCAAGGGCGCCGCCGAGGTCACCCTCGACCGGATCGACCTCACCGCCCGCACCGCGGCACCCGCCGCCTCCTACGAGGCCACGCTCGCCGACATCAGCGGCAGGCCGTCGTACGACTACTCCTCGTCGGCCGGCGTCGGCACCGGCGCCCTCGTCCTCGGCCCCGGCGACAAGGCGGTCTTCGACGTGTACGCCCCGCGCGACGGCTACTACCGGGTGGTGCCCCGCGCGTCGGCGCCGGTGCGGCTCGCCCTGCACGGGCAGACGGTGGCGGCGGTGCCCGGCCGTCCGTTGAAGCTGTACCTCGTCGCGGGCAACAACCGGATCGAGACGACCGCCAAGCACTCCGCCGTGCGCTCCCTCGACGTCCGCGGTGACGGTTCGTCCGACGGCGCCCTCTCCTACGGGGCCGCCGCCGCCACGCTCACCGGCGGGGCCGGGCTGGTCGACTCGGCGCACGCCTCCACCGGCTCCTACATCGGCCGGCTCGGCAACAGCGCCGACAGCGCGGCGGAGTTCACGGTGGACGCGCCCACCGCCGGCCGCTACGTACTGGTCGTCCACTACGCCCACAACGACCGCCGGGACAACGGCCACGCCTACAACACCGACATCATGTCCCGCACGGCGGACATCACCGTCGGCACCGGTGCCCCACGGAAGGTCACCTTCAAGAACACCTGGAGCGGGGACGACTACTGGACCGTCGGCGTCCCCGTCGACCTGAGGAAGGGCCCCAACAAGGTCGCCTTCGCCAACGCGACCGCCTGGGCCCCGAACATCGACCGCATCGAACTGGGCCGGGTCATCGGCTAGGCCGTCCGCTGTGGGGAGGGCGGCCCGGCGATGGTCGGCATCCGCCGCCCCCGGTCCGCCGGGGGCGGCGGAGGGTGAATCCGGTGAGAAGTATTGACGCCGCTGGCCGGATCTTTATGATCCATCTGCTCGACACTTCGACATATGTTCGATATCACGAACTTGCGGGGTGTCGTGCCGCATCACCCTTCGCACAGCCTCCGAGGGGCCGGCAGAGCCGCGCACCAAGAAACACGAGGTCCCCATGCACAGACTCGGCTTCCGCCGCAGACGTCCGTCCGCGGTGCTCGCGGCCACGACCGCCACCCTGGTCTCGCTGGCGGCGCTGCTCGTCGCCGGCCCCGCCGCCCAGGCGGCCTCCAGTGGCGCCCTGCGCGGCACCGGTTCCGGCCGGTGTCTCGACGTGCCGGGCGCCAGCCAGACCAATGGCACCGCCACCCAGATCTATGACTGCTGGGGCGGGACCAACCAGCAGTGGACGCTGACGGACAGCAACCAGCTGACCGTGTACGGCAACAAGTGCCTGGACGTCCCGGGCCACGCCACGACGTCCGGGACCCGGCCGGTGATCTGGGACTGCAACGGCGGTACGAACCAGCAGTGGCGGGTGAACACGGACGGCACGGTCGTCGGCGTGGAGTCCGGGCTGTGCCTGAGCGTCGTGGGTGCCGGTACCGCCAACAGCACCGCGGTGGAGATCGCGACCTGCAACGGCGGCAGCAACCAGAAGTGGACCGGCCTGTCCGCCTCGGGTACCACGTGTTCCCTTCCGTCGACGTACAACTGGAGCTCGACCGGCGCGCTCGCGCAGCCGGCGAACGGGTGGTACTCGATGAAGGACTTCACCACCGTGACGTACCAGGGCAAGCACCTGGTCTACGGGACGTACGCCGACGCCAGCGGCTGGAAGTCGATGGGCTTCGGCCCCGTCACGAACTGGTCGGACATGGCGACGGCCCCCCAGACCGGCATGAGCCAGGGTGCGGTGGCGCCCACGCTGATCTACTTCGCGCCCAAGAACATCTGGGTGATGGCCTCCCAGTGGGCAGGCGGCTGGAAGTTCAACTACCGCACGTCGAGCAACCCGGCCGACCCCAACAGCTGGTCCGCGCCGCAGGCGCTGTTCACCGGCGAGCTCCCCAAGACCGAGAGCTCCGTGGGAGCGCTCGACCAGACCCTGATCGCCGACGACCAGAACATGTACCTGTTCTTCGCCGGTGACAACGGCAAGATCTACAAGACGAGCATGCCGCTCGGGAACTTCCCCGGCAACTTCGGCTCGTCGTACACGACGGTCATCAGCGACACCGTGGACAAGGTGTTCGAGGCGCCGGAGGTCTACAAGGTCCAGGGCCAGAACCAGTACCTCATGATCGTCGAGGCACGGGGCGCGAACGGGCGCTACTTCCGCTCGTACACCGCCACCAGCCTGAACGGTCCGTGGACCGTGCAGGCCGGCAGCGAGAGCAGCCCCTTCGCGGGCAAGGCCAACAGCGGCGCCACCTGGACCAACGACATCAGCCACGGTGACCTGGTCCGCAACAACCCCGACCAGACCAAGACCATCGACCCCTGCAACCTTCAGTTCCTCTACCAGGGCAGGGGCGCCACCCCGAGCGGTGCCGACTACCTGACGTGGCCGTACCGGCCGGGTGTCCTCACCCTCCAGCGCTGACCCGCCGGATACGCACCGCCTGAAGGAACCCCAGCCGCACGTCGGCTGGGGTTCCCCCCTTTTGGCCTGCGGGCGCGGCGGTCATCCCGCCGTTCCGGCGACCTCCTTCGGCCGCGCCGGTTCGGCCAGGTCCGCCCCGTCGCCGTACCGGGACCGCAGCTCCGACAGCACACCGAACGCCGCCGCCGTCAGCGGCACCGACAGGAGCATGCCGAGGATGCCGGCGATGGAGGCGCCCGCGGTGAGCGCCAGCAGGATCGCCGCCGGATGCATCTGCACGGTCCGGCTGTGGATCATCGGCTGGAGCACGTTGCCTTCGAGGATCTGCACCGCGAACACCACGCCGACCGCCCACAGCGCCGTCACCAGCCCCCGGTCGGCGAACGCCACCAGGATGGCCACCGCGCCCGACAGGAACGCGCCGAGATACGGGATGTACGCGCCGACGAACACCAGCGCGCCCAGACCGACGGCACCCGGCACCTGGAGGATCAGCAGACCGATGGCGATGCAGACGCCGTCGATGAACGCGATGAGTGTCGTGCCCCGCATGAAGCCCTCGATCGCCTGGAACGCGCGCCGGGCCATCACCTCCAGCGTCTCCCCGCGGCCGCGCGGCGCGAGGGAGTGCAGCGAGGCGACCGCCTTGTCGGAGTCACGCAGGAAGAAGAACATCAGCAGCAGCGCCAGGATCGCCATCGCGACGAACGAGCTGACGGCGCTGACCCCGGTGAGCACTCCGGAGGCCGCCGTCCCGCCGAACTTCGACAGCAGTTCCTTGGCGTTCTTCGCGAGGTCGTCCAACGACGTCCCGGCCAGCCCGAACTCGTCGCTCAGCGACTTCGCCGCGTCCCGCAGCGAGGCGATGATCTGGTCGCCGGTGTCGATGAGCGCCGCCACCACGATGTACGCGGCGCCGCCCATCACCACGACCACGGCGGCGCACGTCAGTCCGGCGGCGAGGGACTTGTTGAACCGCATCGCCACCAGCCGCCGGTAGAACGGGCCGAGCAGCGCCGTGCCGAGCAGCGCGAGCAGCACCGGCGTGACCGCCGTCTGGAACGTCACGCAGATCCACACGCCCACCGCCACGACACCGGTGACGAGCAGCGTCAGCGCGCTCCACACCGCCACGTGCCGCGCGGGCCCCGGCAGGAAGCCACCGGGGACGACCGGCGCCGGTGGGGCGACCGTCGGCGGCAGCTCCACAGGGCCGCCGGTGGTCCGTATCGTCGTCCGCGTCCGGTGCAACGGTCTGCGCGCGGGACCGCCCCGCCGCCCCTGCCGTCCCCCGCGCACCCGGCGAGGGTCTCCCGTACGGCTGTTCATGTCTGGTCGTCTCCGCTCACTCAGGGGGTCGCGCACACCCCCTGAAGATCACGGGATGGCCGTGGCGCCATAGCGTAGACCCGGCCTCCGAACAGCCGCCGCCCGCCTACTCGGTGACCGGCAACGACGCCCCGTCCCGCAGGAACAGCGGGATGCGGTCCAGCGGCGCGTCCACGGTCACGGACGCGCCCCCGTCGTACGTCTTCCCGGTCCACGCGTCGGTCCAGCGGGCGCCCGCCGGGAGATACGTCGTCCAGGTCGTCGCGCCCGCCTCCAGCACCGGCGCGACCAGCACGTCGGGGCCGAACAGATACGCGTCGTCGACCGACCAGGCCCGCTCGTCCCCGGGGAACTCCAGGAACAGCGGGCGCATCACGGGCAGTCCGTCCTCGTGTGCCTCGCGCATGACCCGCAGGACGTACGGCTTGACGCGCTCGCGCAGCCGCAGATACCACTCCAGGATCGCGCCGGCCTCCTCGCCGTACGACCAGACCTCGTTGGGGCCGCCGGTCATGGCCGGGCCGAGCGGCATGCCGGGCTCGCGGAAGCCGTGCAGGCGCATCAGCGGGGAGAACGCGCCGAACTGGAACCAGCGGACCATCACCTCGCGGTACGCCGGGTCGTCCGGGTCGCCCCCGTGGAAGCCGCCGATGTCGGTGTTCCACCAGGGGATGCCCGAGAGCGCGGTGTTGAGGCCCGCCGCGATCTGCCGGCGCAGGGTCGGGAAGTCGGTGCCAATGTCACCGGACCACAGGGCCGCCCCGTAACGCTGACTGCCCGCCCACGCCGAGCGGTTGAGGGAGACGATCTCCTCCTCGCCGGCCGCCCTCAGCCCCTCGTAGAAGGTGCGGGCGTTCTCCGCCGGGTAGAGGTTGCCGACCTCCAGGCCGGGGCCCGCCCAGTACCGCAGGTTCTCCTGGAAGCCCGGCTTCAGCTCCGGCTCGCAGGCGTCCAGCCAGAACGCCGTGATGCCGTACGGCTCCAGGTAGTTCTCCTTCACCCGCGCCCACACGAACGCGCGGGCCTCGGGGTTCGTCGCGTCGTAGAAGGCCACCTGGACCGTGGAGGCGACCTCCTTGTCGGGCCAGTCGGCGTGGGCCGTCGGACCGTACTGCGTGCCGATGAAGTAGCCGCGCTGGTCCATCACCGGGTGGTTCTCCGACAGCGGCGACACCGACGGCCACACCGACACCACCAACTTGATGCCCATCCCGGCCAGTTCGTCCACCAGCGCCGCCGGATCGGGCCACTCGCTCCGGTCGAACTTCCACTCGCCGAGATGCGTCCAGTGGAAGAAGTCGCACACGATCACATCGATCGGCAGACCCCGGCGCTTGTACTCCCGTGCCACGGTGAGGAGTTCGTCCTGGGTGCGGTAGCGCAGCTTGCACTGCCAGAACCCGGCCGCCCACGCGGGCAGCATCGGCGTACGGCCCGTCACCGCGCTGTAGCGGCGCTGCGCCTCGGCCGGTTCGCCCGCGGTGATCCAGTAGTCGATCTGCCGGGCCGAGTCCGCGACCCAGCGCGTCCCGTTGCCCGCCAGCTCGACCCGGCCGATCGCGGGGTTGTTCCACAGCAGGGTGTAGCCGCGGCTGGAGGTCAGCACCGGGATGCCCACCTCGGCGTTGCGCTGCACCAGGTCGAGGACCAGCCCCTTCTGGTCCAGCCGTCCGTGCTGGTGCTGGCCCAGGCCGTACAGCTTCTCGTCGTCGTACGCGGCGAAACGCTGCTCCAGCCGGTGGTGGCCGTTGCCGACGGCCGTGTAGAGGCGGGGGCCGGGCCACCAGAAGTGGGCGCGCTCCTCCGAGAGCAGTTCACGGCCGTCGGCGGTGCGGGTGAACCGGACCAGGCCCTCGGCGCTGACCTCGGCGGTGAGCGCGCCGACCGTCAGCCGTCCCCGCCCCTCCTCGATCTTGACGCTGCTCTCGGTGCTCTCCACCTCGTCGAGCAGGGCGCCCGGCAGCCCGTCGAGGAGGGGGCCGCCCAGCCGGGCACGGACCCGGACCGCGTCCGGCCCCCACGGCTCGATCCGCAGGGTCTCCTGGCGTCCGCTCCACTCCAGGGCACCGTCCCGCTCACGGAACGTGCCGACGGTGGGGGAGGACTGGGCGAGGCTGACCGCGCCCGTCGGGGTCTGGTTCTCGTTCTCGGCGGACTGATTCACGAGGCGGCTCCTGGGAGGAAGGAGTGACGGCCCACCCGGCACGACCGCTGCGGCCGGGGGAGTGGGGGGCGGGGGCAGGGGCGAGGAGCGCAGGGCTCGCCGCCCGGACGACGTGCGGGTCGGCGGGAGAACGTGCCGGACGAGTGGCGGGTCGGTGGGCGGGTCGGTGGACGCCGGACGGCCGGAGACCGGGGTCGGGTCCGGAGCCGCGCGGGGCGGGCGGAGAAGCAGGACCGACGCCGGGTGGCGGAGGAGGCCGTCGGCCCACGGGAGCTGGTCCCCGCCTGCCGTGCCCCGCCCCCGATGTCAGCCGCCGGTCAGCCGCCGCCGATGTCAGCCGCCCGTCAGCGGTCCCGTGCTCGCGCGGACCGTCAGCTCGGGGGCGAGCAGCACCACTTCGTCCGTCTCCCGCCCGTCGAGCTTGGCGACGAGCTGCTCCACGGCCCGCCGCCCCATCTCCTGGGCGGGGATGGCGACCGAGGTCAGCCGCACCGACGCCTGCATGGCGACCTGCTCGGGACAGACGGCGATCACCGAGACGTCCTCGGGCACCGCCCGGCCCTGCTGGCGCAGCAGCGCGAGCAGCGGCTCGACCGCGGACTCGTTCTGCACGACCAAGCCCGTGGTGCCCGGCCGTTCGTCGAAGATCCGGGCCAGCGTCGCGGCCATCGCGTCGTACCCGCCCTCGCAGGGCCGGTGCAGCACCCGCAGCCCCAGCTCGCGTGCCCGCGACCGCAGCCCGTCGAGGGTGCGCTCGGCGAAACCGGTGTGCCGCTCGTACACCGCGGGGGCCTCGCCGATGACGGCGATCTCGCGGTGGCCGAGCATCGCCAGGTGCTCCACGCACAGCGCGCCGGTCGCCCCGAAGTCGAGGTCGACGCAGGTCAGGCCGCTGGTGTCGGCCGGCAGCCCGATGAGCACGGACGGCTGGTCGGTGTCGCGCAGCAGCGGCAGGCGTTCGTCGTCCAGCTCGACGTCCATCAGGATCATCGCGTCGGCGAGGCCGCTGCCGGTGACCCGGTGGACCGCGTCGGGACCCTCCTCGCCGGTGAGCAGCAGCACGTCGTAGCCGTGGGTACGGGCCGTGGTCGCCACCGCGATGGCGATCTCCATCATCACGGGCACGTACATGTCGGTCCGCAGCGGGACCATCAGCGCGATGATGTTGGACTTGCTGCTCGCCAGGGCCCGCGCCCCGGCGTTCGGGTGGTAGCCCAGCTCCTGGATGCTCCTTTCGACCCGCTGGCGGGTCCCGGCGGAGATGGAGCGCTTCCCGCTGAGGACATAGCTCACCGTGCTCGCCGAGACTCCGGCGTGCTGGGCGACCTCGGCGAGGGTGACCATCCAGCTCTCCCAGCGTGTTTAAGCGCTTCGACTGCGCGTCGGTTCCATACAGGGTGATGTGAGGGTGACTCGACACTAGCTCGGAGGTGAGTGCGTGTCCATAGGCTGTCGAAGCGCTTCGATACCGCTCCCGGCGCGTAAGGGGTGGGGGGAAGGGTGTCGTACGGCGGCCGCGGGTTGGTGGGGGCTTGTCGCGAGGTTCCCCGCGCCCCTTTCGGGCGCCCGCTGCTTCGAGTGGCGCAGTGTGCCTCAGCTTAGGGCCGGGGGACGGCTTTCGGCCGTGGATGGCGAGGAGTGGCCGGTTCGGGGGTCGGGCGGTACTCGGCCGCCGGCGGCCGAACGCGGACGCGAGGGGTGGCGGGGGGCGTCCGGATCGGGTACCAACGATCGAGTAGCACCCATCGGTAACCAATCAGGTACTCATCCGGTACAAGATCCCGATTCGCGGCGAGGTGACCCTCATGTCCGCACCACCCCTCAAGAAACCCGTCGTCACCGAACGCGAGGCCCGCCAGGTGGCGGAGGCAGCCCGCGAGCGGGACTGGCGCAAGCCCAGCTTCGCCAAGGAACTGTTCCTGGGCCGGTTCCGCCTCGACCTCATCCACCCCCACCCCCTGCCCACCGACGAGGCCGTCCGGCGCGGTGAGCAGTTCCTGACCAAGCTCCGCGCGTTCTGCGAGACGAAGGTCGACGGCGCCCTCATCGAGCGCGAGGCCCGGATCCCCGACGAGGTGATCAACGGCCTCAAGGAACTCGGCGCCCTCGGCATGAAGATCGACCCCAAGTACGGCGGCCTCGGCCTCACCCAGGTGTACTACAACAAGGCGCTGGCCCTGGTCGGCTCGGCCAGCCCGGCGATCGGTGTGCTGCTCTCCGCGCATCAGTCGATCGGCGTACCGCAGCCGCTGAAGATGTTCGGCACCCCCGAGCAGAAGCAGAAGTTCCTGCCGCGCTGCGCCCGCACCGACATCAGCGCCTTCCTCCTCACCGAGCCCGACGTCGGCTCGGACCCGGCCCGGCTGGCGACGACCGCGGTGCCCGACGGGGACGACTACGTGCTCGACGGCGTGAAGCTGTGGACGACGAACGGCGTGGTCGCCGACCTCCTGGTCGTCATGGCGCGGGTGCCGAAGTCCGACGGCCACAAGGGCGGCATCACCGCCTTCGTCGTGGAGACGGACACGCCCGGGGTCACCGTCGAGAACCGCAATGCCTTCATGGGCCTGCGCGGCATCGAGAACGGCGTCACCCGCTTCCACCAGGTCCGCGTCCCTGCGGCGAACCGCATCGGCCCGGAGGGCGCGGGGCTGAAGATCGCGCTGACCACCCTCAACACCGGTCGGCTCTCGCTGCCCGCTTCCTGTGTGGCCGCCGGCAAGTGGTGTCTGAAGATCGCCCGCGAATGGTCGGAGGCCCGTGAGCAGTGGGGCAAGCCGATCGCCCACCACGAGGCCGTCGGCGCCAAGATCAGCTTCATCGCGGCCACCACCTTCGCCCTGGAGGCGGTGCTCGACCTCTCCTCGCAGATGGCCGACGAGGACCGCAACGACATCCGGATCGAGGGCGCCCTCGCCAAGCTCTTCGCCTCGGAGATGGGCTGGCGCATCGCCGACGAGCTGGTCCAGATCCGCGGCGGCCGGGGCTTCGAGACCGCGGAGTCCCTGCGGGCGCGCGGCGAACGGGCCGTGCCCGCCGAGCAGATGCTCCGCGACCTGCGGATCAACCGCATCTTCGAGGGCTCCACGGAGATCATGCACCTGCTGATCGCCCGCGAGGCGGTCGACGCCCACCTGTCCGTGGCCGGAGACCTCATCGACCCCGAGAAGTCCCTCTCCGACAAGGCCAGGGCCGGCGCCAACGCGGGCGTCTTCTACGCCAAGTGGTTGCCCAAGCTGGTCACGGGCACCGGCCAACTCCCGCGCGCCTACCCGGAGTTCCATCCGGCGGGCCACCCCGATCTCTCGGCCCACCTGCGCTACGTCGAGCGCTCCGCCCGCAAGCTGGCCCGTTCCACCTTCTACGCCATGTCCCGCTGGCAGGGCCGGATGGAGACCAAGCAGGCCTTCCTGGGCCGGATCGTGGACATCGGTGCCGAGCTGTTCGCGATGAGCGCGGCCTGCGTCCGCGCCGAGCTGCTGCGCACCACGGAGGGCCACGGCCGCGAGGCGTACCAGCTCGCCGACGTCTTCTGCCGGCAGTCCCGCCTCCGCGTCGAGGAACTCTTCGGCCGGCTGTGGAGCAACACCGACGACGTGGACCGCAAGGTGGTCAAGGGCGTGCTCGGCGGTGCGTACGAGTGGCTGGAGCAGGGGGTGATCGACCCCTCCGGTGAGGGCCCGTGGATCGCGGACGCCACACCGGGCGCCAGTGAGAAGGAGAACGTCCACCGCCCCATCCGCTGACGCGCCTCCGTCACCGACCGCCGCGTGCGGAACGCACCGTCGCCCCGCTCCGCCGTCCCGCTGCTTGCCGCGCTCACCCCACGAGCCGACAATCGAAGGGACGGCGGACGGGGCGACAGCGCCGAGGTGATGCTGCGATGTCCGAACTCGGCATGAATTCCCTCACCCACAAGATCATGCGTGCGGGCGAGGGCCGGATACTGCGCCGGCTGCACCGGATCGCCGACGAGGTCGCCTCGGTCGAGGAGGATGTCGCGGCCCTGGACGACACCGGCCTGCGCGCCCTCACCGACGAGTACCGGCAGCGGCTGGCGGACGGCGAGACCCTCGACGACCTGCTGCCGGAGACCTTCGCCACCATGCGGGAGGCCGCCCGCCGCACCCTCGGCATGCGCCCCTTCGACGTCCAGGTCATGGGCGGCGCGGCCCTGCATCTCGGCAATGTCGCCGAAATGCAGACGGGCGAGGGAAAGACCCTGGTGGCCACTCTTCCCGTCTATCTGAACGCCCTCACCGGAAAAGGCGTCCATGTCGTCACCGTCAACGACTACCTCGCCCGCCGGGACGCCGAATGGATGGGAAAGGCGTATGAGTTCCTCGGGCTGACCGTCGGCGTCGTCCGCTCCGAATCGACCCCGGACGAACGCCGGGCGGCGTACGCCTGCGATGTCACCTACGGCACGAACACGGAGTTCGGCTTCGACTATCTCCGCGACAACATGGCCTGGTCGCGAGCCGAACTCGTGCAGCGCGGCCATCACTTCGCGATCGTCGACGAGGCCGACTCCATCCTCATCGACGAGGCCCGCACCCCGTTGATCATCTCGGGCCCGGCCGACCCGGCCACACACTGGTACGAGGCCTTCGCGACCCTCGTGGGCCCGATGAGGGGCGTCGAGATCCAGGAGGAGCGCTTCACCCGCCCCGCCGACAAGGACCGGCTGGAGCGACTGCGCGCGAGCCACCACTACGAGTACGACCCGCGCAAGCACACCGTCGCGATCCTCGACCCCGGCGTCGAGTACGTCCAGGACCAGTTGGGCATCGACAGCCTCTACGAGTCCGACCACACCCCCCTGATCGGGCACCTCAACAACGCCCTCAAGGCCAAGGAACTGTTCCGGAGGGACCAGGAGTACGTCGTCATCGACGGCGAGGTCCTGATCGTCGACGAGCACACCGGCCGCCTGCTCCCCGGCCGCCGCTACAACGAGGGCCTCCACCAGGCGATCGAGGCCAAGGAGGGGGTGTCGGTCAACGCCGAGAACCAGACCCTCGCCACCATCACCCTGCAGAACTTCTTCCGTCTCTACGACAAGCTCTCCGGCATGACCGGCACGGCGATGACGGAGGCCGCCGAGTTCCACCAGATCTACGAGCTGGGGGTCGTCCCCGTCCCCACCAACCGGCCCATGATCCGCGAGGACCGGCCGGACCTGATCTACCGGACCACCGACGCCAAGTTCGCGGCGGTCGTCGACGACATCGCGGAGCGGCACGCCAGGGGCCAGCCGGTACTGGTCGGCACCACCACGGTCGAGGTCTCCGAGGCGCTCTCCGCCCGACTGCGCGCCCGCCGCGTCCCGCACCAGGTCCTCAACGCCAAGAACCACCGCCTCGAAGCCATGATCGTCGCCCAGGCCGGGCGCAGGGGAGCGGTGACGGTCGCCACCAACATGGCGGGCCGGGGCACCGACATCATGCTCGGCGGCAATCCGGAGGCCCTGGCCCGGGCCGCGCTGCCCGACGACGCGGACGACGAGGAGCGCCGGGCGGTCCTCGACCGGATCACCGCCCAGGTGGCGGCCGAGCACACCGAGGTCACCGCACTCGGCGGCCTCTACGTCCTCGGCACCGAACGCCACGACGCCCGCCGCGTCGACCACCAGCTGCGGGGCCGTTCCGGCCGCCAGGGCGACCCGGGGGAGTCCCGCTTCTACCTCTCCCTCCAGGACGATCTGATGCGGCTGTTCCAGGCCCAGCTCGTCGAGCGCGTCATGGCCGCGACGAACGTGCCCGAGGACGTCCCCATCGAGAACAGGATCGTCACCCGTGCCGTGGCCTCCGCCCAGGCCCAGCTGGAGCGCCAGCACTTCGAGTCCCGCAAGGACGTCCTGAAGTTCGACGAGGTCCTCAACCGCCAGCGCCGGCTGATCTACGCCCAGCGCCGCCGCGTCCTGGAGGGCGAGGACCTGCGCGGCCAGCTGCTGCGCTTCATGGACGACACCGTCGAGGCGTACGTCGCCGCCGAGACCGCCGAGGGGTACCCGGAGGAGTGGGACCTGGACGCCCTGTGGCGGGCGCTCGGGCAGCTCTACCCGGTCGGGGTGACGATCGAGGACCTGGAGCGGGAGCACGGCGGCCGCGCGAACCTCACCGCCGGGGACCTGGTGGCGGCCCTCACGGACGACATCCGCGCCCACTACGCCGAGCGTGAGGCGGAGCTGGGCGAGGGCACGCTGCGCGAGCTGGAACGCCGGGTGGTGCTGTCCGTCCTGGACCGCACCTGGCGCGAGCACCTCTACGAGATGGACTATCTCCGCGACGGCATCGGGCTGCGCTGGACCCTGGGCCGCGAACCCATCGTCGAGTACGAGCGCGAGGGCTTCGACATGTTCGTCGCCATGACCGACGCGATCAAGGAGGAGTCCGTCGGCTACGTCTTCCACCTCGACTCCGCCTCCGCCGGCCTCGCCCCCTCCCGCGACGAGGACGCCCTCCACTTCACGGCCCCGACCGTCGACACGGCGGAGGGCGTGGTGGAGGGCGCCCGGCGGTCGTAGCCGGTCAGCGGTGCGTACCGCCGCCGCTCAGCAGTACTTGTCGCTCGCGTCGCGCGTGGTCCACGAGCACGAGTCGACCTTGGTCCCGCCCGCCCGCAGCAGAGTCGCCGTGTCGCTGGTGTTGTTCCAGACGTAGGCCCTGCGGTTCTGGTACTTGGTCGCGCTGGTGTCGGTGCCCGAGCCGGTGCGGACCTTGAGGTACTTGCCCGCCCCGATCTTGACGTCCGGGAACGTGTACTTGTGGTTGTCGGGGTCCTTCAGCACCCAGCCCTTCAGCGAGACGGCCGCCGCGCCGGTGTTTCTGATCTGCACCCATTCGCCGTTGAGGCTCGTGTTGGTCCGGGTGTCCTTGCCGGGACTGTCGAAGTACACGCGGTGGATGGTGACGCCCCCCGCCGCCTCCGCCGGGCTGCCCAGCACCGTGCCGGTGAGTGCCACGGCTCCGGCGAGCGCGGGCAGGGCGGCGCGAATGCGCTTGCGCATGGATTCCCCCCAGGGTCCTCGTACACGATCGCCGTCGTCCTTCAGCGGCACAGCGATCGGCTGATACGACTTTCGGATCAGCTGGGAAGTAGTCATATCACCCTGCCTTCACACCTGCTTCACAAACGGAGAAACCGCATCGTCGACGGCACACCACCCGAAGTGGGTCAACAGGGGGCCGCGCGGTCCTGCCGGACACCGGATGCGGCAACAATGGGGGGATGAGTGACAGTCCCGCCCCTCTCGCCGATCCCCATCTCGTCTTCGACCCCGTCGACGGGGTCCGGGACGTGGTGATCCTCGGATCGACCGGCTCGATCGGCACCCAGGCCATCGACCTCGTCCTGCGCAACCCGGACCGCTTCCGGGTCACCGGGCTCTCCGCCGCCGGAGGGAGGGTGGAGCTGCTGGCCGAGCAGGCGCACCGACTGCGGGTGCGGACCGTCGCCGTCGCCCGCGAGGACACCGTCCCCGCGCTGCGCGAGGTTCTGACCGCCGCGTACGGCACCGGCGAGCCGCTCCCCGAGATCCTCGCGGGCCCCGGCGCCGCCGCCGAGCTCGCCGCCTCCGACTGTCACACGGTGCTCAACGGCATCACCGGCTCCATCGGCCTCGCGCCCACCCTCGCCGCCCTGGAGGCGGGCCGCACCCTCGCGCTCGCCAACAAGGAGTCGCTCATCGTGGGCGGCCCGCTGGTGAAGGCCGTGGCCAAGCCCGGCCAGATCATCCCGGTCGACTCCGAGCACGCCGCCCTCTTCCAGGCCCTCGCCTGCGGCACCCGCGCCGAGGTGCGCAAGCTGGTCGTCACCGCCTCCGGCGGCCCGTTCCGCGGCCGCACCAAGGCGGAACTGGCGGACGTCACCCCCGCCGACGCCCTCGCCCACCCCACCTGGGCCATGGGCCCGGTCATCACGGTCAACTCCGCGACCCTCGTCAACAAGGGCCTGGAAGTCATCGAGGCGCACCTCCTCTACGACATTCCCTTCGATCGCATTGAGGTCGTCGTCCACCCCCAGTCGTATGTCCACTCGATGGTTGAGTTCACGGACGGATCGACAATGGCGCAGGCCACGCCCCCGGACATGCGCGGCCCCATCGCCATCGGCCTGGGCTGGCCGCAGCGCGTCCCCGACGCCGCGCCCGCCTTCGACTGGACCAAGGCGTCCACCTGGGAGTTCTTCCCCCTCGACGACGACGCGTTCCCCTCGGTCGGCCTCGCCCGGCACGTGGGCCGGCTCGCGGGCACGGCCCCGGCGGTGTTCAATGCGGCCAACGAGGAGTGCGTGGACGCGTTCCTGCACGGCGGTCTCCGGTTCGACGCGATCATGGAGACGGTGACCCGGGTCGTCGAGGAGCACGGCACCCCCGCCACGGGAACTTCCCTGACCGTGGCGGACGTCCTCGAAGCGGAGACCTGGGCGCGCGCCCGCGCCCGTGAACTGACCGGTTCCCCAGGCAAACCCACCGAGCGGACGACCGCGGAGGCCCGTGCATGACGACCCTGATGTTCATCCTCGGCATAGTGGTCTTCGTGATCGGCCTGGCCTTCTCGATCGCCTGGCACGAGCTGGGCCACTTCTCGACGGCCAAGATGTTCGGCATCCGCGTGCCCCAGTTCATGGTGGGCTTCGGCCCGACCATCTGGTCCCGCAGGAAGGGTGAGACGGAGTACGGCGTCAAGGCGATCCCGCTCGGCGGCTACATCCGCATGATCGGCATGATCCCGCCCGGCGACGACGGCCGCATCGAGAGCCGCTCCACCTCTCCGTGGCGCGGGATGATCGAGGACGCCCGCGAGGCGTCCTTCGAGGAGCTCCAGCCCGGCGACGAGCAGCGCCTCTTCTACACGCGCAAGCCGTGGAAGCGCGTCATCGTGATGTTCGCCGGGCCCTTCATGAACCTGATCCTCGCCGTCGTGATCTTCGTCGGCGTGATGATGTCCTTCGGCGCCAAGACCCAGACGACCACGGTCAGCAAGGTCTCCGACTGCGTCATCTCCGCCAGCGAGAACCGCACCAAGTGCAAGGACGGCGACAAGGAGGCCCCGGCCAAGGCCGCCGGCCTCCAGCCCGGCGACAAGATCGTCGCGTTCGACGGAGCCCCCGTCACCGACTGGTCGGCCCTCCAGGCCGACATCCGCGACAACCCCGGCAAGAAGATCGTCCTCACCGTCGAGCGTGACGGAAAGCAGGTCGACATCACCCCCACCCTCATCAAGAACGATGTCGCCCAGACCGACGGCCAGGGCGGCTACGTCGAGGACAAGTTCGTCTCCGCCGGCTGGCTCGGCTTCACCCCCGCCGTCGACATCGTCCCGCTCTCCTTCGGCCAGTCCGTGGACCGCATGGGCGACATGATGGAGAACGGCGTCCAGTCCCTGATCTCGCTGCCCGCCAAGATCCCCGCCCTGTGGGACGCCACCTTCGGCGACGGCGAGCGCGCGGCGGACTCGCCCATGGGCGTGGTCGGGGCCGCCCGCGTCGGCGGTGAGATCTTCACCATGGACATCCCCGCCACCCAGCAGCTCGCCAGCTTCCTCATCCTGCTGGCCGGCTTCAACCTCTCCCTCTTCCTGTTCAACATGCTCCCGCTCCTCCCGCTCGACGGCGGGCACATCGCGGGCGCCCTGTGGGAGTCGGTGCGCCGGAACACCGCCAAGGTGCTCCGCCGGCCCGACCCCGGCCCCTTCGACGTGGCGAAGCTGATGCCCGTCGCGTACGTCGTGGCCGGCGTCTTCATCTGCTTCACGCTGCTGGTCCTCATCGCGGACCTCGTGAACCCGGTGCGCATCTCGTAGACACCCCGCGTTCACGGCGGCCGGGCACCCTGGGGTGCCCGGCCGCTTCGCTGTCCCGCCCCGGCCTTCCCTTACGGGTGGGTTTACGGCCCGTGATGTGCTGGGGCCCAGGGCCGTGCCGTAATCTCGAAGCCTGGAGCCCGCCTGTTCCGGGACCCGATCCTGATCCACAACTTGGGGTTGCACAGCAGATGACTGCGATTTCTCTCGGCATGCCGTCCGTTCCGACCAAGCTCGCCGAGCGCCGCAAGAGCCGGCAGATCCAGGTGGGGTCCGTGGCGGTCGGCGGGGACGCACCGGTGTCGGTCCAGTCCATGACCACCACGCGTACGTCCGACATCGGCGCCACGCTCCAGCAGATCGCCGAGCTGACGGCCTCCGGCTGCCAGATCGTCCGGGTCGCCTGCCCGACGCAGGACGACGCCGACGCCCTGCCCGTCATCGCGAAGAAGTCGCAGATCCCGGTCATCGCCGACATCCACTTCCAGCCGAAGTACGTGTTCGCCGCGATCGAGGCCGGCTGCGCCGCCGTACGGGTCAACCCCGGCAACATCAAGCAGTTCGACGACAAGGTCAGGGAGATCGCCCAGGCGGCCAACGACCACGGCACCCCGATCCGCATCGGTGTCAACGCCGGTTCCCTCGACCGCCGTCTCCTGCAGAAGTACGGCAAGGCCACCCCCGAGGCCCTGGTCGAGTCGGCCCTGTGGGAAGCCTCCCTCTTCGAGGAGCACGGCTTCCGGGACATCAAGATCTCGGTCAAGCACAACGACCCGGTCGTCATGGTCAACGCCTACCGTCAGCTCGCCGCCCAGTGCGACTACCCCCTCCACCTCGGCGTCACCGAGGCGGGCCCCGCCTTCCAGGGCACGATCAAGTCCGCCGTGGCCTTCGGCGCGCTCCTCTCCGAGGGCATCGGCGACACGATCCGGGTCTCCCTCTCCGCGCCCCCGGTGGAGGAGGTCAAGGTCGGCAACCAGATCCTGGAGTCCCTCAACCTCAAGCAGCGCGGCCTGGAGATCGTCTCCTGCCCCTCCTGCGGCCGCGCCCAGGTCGACGTCTACAAGCTCGCCGAAGAGGTCACCGCCGGCCTCACCGGCATGGAGGTCCCCCTCCGTGTCGCCGTCATGGGCTGCGTCGTCAACGGCCCCGGCGAGGCCCGCGAGGCGGACCTCGGCGTCGCCTCCGGCAACGGCAAGGGCCAGATCTTCGTCAAGGGCGAGGTCATCAAGACCGTCCCCGAGTCCAAGATCGTCGAGACCCTCATCGAAGAGGCCATGAAGATCGCCGAGGAGATGGAGAAGGCCGGCATCACCTCGGGCGAACCGACGGTGGCGGTAGCGGGCTGAGAACACCGAGGGCGCCCCACGGGGATTCGGGGCGCCCCAGTCACCTCCCAAGGGCCGCAGGGTTCGTCTCAGGCAGGCCTCTTGAGGGGCGCGGGGAACTGCGCGACAAGCCACGACGGACCCGCACCCGCCAGAGCACAGGCACTCCCGAGCCGTTGGGCGCCCGGCGGCGGCACGGGCCGCCACACGCGCCCGTGAGGGGCCCGGGGAACCGCGCGACCAGCCAGGAAGCACTCGCACCCGCCAGAGCACTGATACCCCGAGGCCCCTGGGCGTCCGGCCCGTGGCACAGCCACAGGGGCGCCCGGCCACAGCCCCGCAGGGTATCGTGCGGACATCAGCGCAGACCAAGGGTGAGGCCCCCGCACGTGTTGACCCAGACCACCACCCGGGTCCTCGAACCGAGTGACCTGGACGCCGCACTCGCCGTCCTCGACCGCGAGCCCGTCGCGAACGCCTTCGTGACGTCCCGCGTCCAGATCGCCGGCCTGGACCCCTGGCGGCTCGGCGGCGAGATGTGGGGCTGGTACGAGGACGGCGCCCTCACCTCCCTCTGTTACGCCGGCGCCAACCTCGTCCCCATCTGCGCCACCCCGCGCGCCGTTCGCGCCTTCGCCGACCGGGCCCGCCGGGCCGGCCGCCGCTGCTCCTCGCTCGTCGGCCCCGCCGAACCCACCGCCCAGCTCTGGCGCCTGCTGGAGCCCAGTTGGGGCCCTGCCCGCGAGGTGCGCGCGCACCAGCCGCTGATGGTCACCGACCGGCTTCCCGACCCCGCCGAGGTCGCCCCCGACCCGTACGTCCGCCGGATCCGCAAGGACGAGATGGAAACGATCATGCCGGCGTGCGTGGCGATGTTCACCGAGGAGGTCGGTGTCTCCCCGATGGCCGGGGACGGCGGCCTCCTCTACCAGGCCCGTGTCGCCGAACTCGTCGGCTCCGGACGCTCCTTCGCCCGCCTCGACGCCGACGGCCGTGTGGTCTTCAAGGCCGAGATCGGCGCCGCCACCCCCCAGGCCTGCCAGATCCAGGGCGTCTGGGTGGCCCCCGAGTACCGCGGCCGGGGCCTGGCAGGGCCCGGCATGGCGGCGGTCCTGCGCTACGCCCTCGCCGACGTGGCCCCTCTGGTCAGCCTCTACGTCAACGACTTCAACACGGCCGCGCGGCGCACCTACCGCAGGGTGGGCTTCCAGGAGGTCGGCGAGTTCATGAGCGTCCTGTTCTGACGAAGGCCGACACACCCCGTCCCGGACACGGGGAACCGCCGGGTCGGCCACATCCGACCGGCCCCCCGCGCACCACCCGAACCCCCCTGTAGCATCCGCAACATGAGCCTCGTCATCGGCCCCCTGGACCTCCCCGCCCACGTAGACGAGGCCCTGGCCGTCCAAGCCGTGGCCTTCGGTCTCGGCGCCGACGAGGTGGCCGTACGCCGCCAGATCGTCCTGCGCCACATGACCTACCCCGGAGCGAGGGCACTCGGCGCCACGGCCGGCGGCCGTCTCGTCGGGTTCGTCTACGGCATGCCCAACGACCGCACCCACTGGTGGTCCACCGTCGTGGAGCCCTACCTCCGCGCCCGGGGCCACGAGGACTGGCTGGACGGCTCCTTCGTGATCACCGAGCTGCACGTCCACCCCGCCTACCAGAACCGAGGCGTCGGCCGCTCCCTGATCACCACCATCACCGACAGCGCGAACGAGCCCCGCTCGATCCTCTCCGCGATCGACATCGACAGCCCCGCCCGGGGCCTGTACCACTCCCTCGGCTACGAGGACCTCGCCCGCCAGGTCCTCTTCCCCAGCGCCCCGAGGCCCTACGCCGTCATGGGCGCCCCCCTTCCCCTGCGCCGCAGGTAGCCGCCCTCCCGGCCCCGTACGCCACCGCCGGATTTCCACGGTCCCCCGCCCCCCGGCTAACCTCCTGCCATCAACCGACCCGCAGCAGGAGTACGAGAACCATGGCGAACGCACCGGTCCAGCGCATGTCCCAGTTGATGGCGAAGACGCTGCGCGACGACCCGGCGGACGCCGAGGTACTCAGCCACAAGCTGCTGGTCCGCGCCGGCTACGTCCGCCGCACCGCCGCCGGCGTGTGGACCTGGCTGCCCCTCGGCAAGCGGGTCCTCGCCAACGTGGAGCGCATCGTCCGCGAGGAGATGGACGCGATCGGCGCCCAGGAGGTGCTGCTCCCCGCCCTGCTGCCGAAGGAGCCCTACGAGGCGACCGGCCGCTGGGACGAGTACGGCCCGGAGCTGTTCCGCCTCCAGGACCGCAAGGGCGGCGACTACCTCCTCGGCCCCACCCACGAAGAGATCTTCACGCTGATCGTGAAGGACCAGGCGTCGTCCTACAAGGACCTGCCGGTGATCCTCTACCAGATCCAGACGAAGTTCCGCGACGAGGCCCGCCCCCGCGCCGGCATCCTGCGCGGCCGTGAGTTCCTGATGAAGGACTCGTACTCCTTCGACCTGGAGGACGAGGGCCTCGCCCAGTCGTACGCCCTGCACCGCCAGGCGTACCAGAAGGTGTTCGAGCGCCTGGGCCTCGACTACCGCATCTGCGCCGCCACCGCGGGCGCGATGGGCGGCTCCAAGTCGGAGGAGTTCCTCGCCCCGGCCGGCGCCGGCGAGGACACCTTCGCGGACTGCCCCCACTGCGACTTCGCCGCCAACACCGAGGCGATCACCTACGAGTTGAAGCCGGTGGACGGGGACGGCGTGCCCGCCCTCGAAGAGATCCCCACCCCCGACACCCCCACCATCGAGACCCTCGCCGCCCACCTCGGCGTCCCGGCCTCCGCCACCCTGAAGAACCTCCTCGTGAAGGTCGACGGGGAGATCGTCGCCATCGGTGTACCCGGTGACCGCGAGGTCGACATGGGCAAGGTCGAGGCGCACTTCGCCCCGGCGGTCGTCGAGATGGTCACCGAGGACGACTTCGTCGCCCACCCCGAGCTGGTCCGCGGCTACGTCGGCCCGCAGGGCCTCGGCGAGAAGGTCACCTACGTCGCCGACCCGCGGGTGGCCCCCGGCACCTCCTGGATCACCGGCGCCAACAAGGGCGGCACGCACGCCAAGAACGTCGTCGCGGGCCGTGACTTCGAGGTCGGCGCGTACGTGGACGTCGTGGTCGTCCAGGAGGGCGACCCGTGCCCGAAGTGCGGCACCGGCCTGCGGCTGGACCGCGCCATCGAGATCGGCCACATCTTCCAGCTCGGCCGCAAGTACGCCGACGCCCTCAAGCTCGACGTGCTCGGCCAGAACGGCAAGCCCGTCCGCGTCACCATGGGCTCGTACGGCATCGGCGTCTCCCGCGCGGTGGCGGCCCTCGCCGAGCAGACCGCCGACGACAAGGGCCTGTGCTGGCCCGCCGAGGTCGCCCCGGCCGACGTGCACGTGGTCGCCGCCGGCAAGGCCCTCCAGACCGAACTCGCCCTGGAGGTCTCGGAGAAGCTGCGGGCCGCCGGCCTGCGCGTCCTCGTCGACGACCGCGCCGGGGTCTCGCCGGGCGTGAAGTTCACCGACTCCGAGCTGATCGGTGTGCCGCAGATCCTGGTCGCGGGCCGCCGCTCGGCCGAGGGCGTCCTGGAGCTGAAGGACCGCCGCACCGGCGAGCGCGAGGAACTGACCGTCGACGAGGCGATCGCCCGGCTGACGGCGGCCTGACCCGGCACCGGCGTCGAGCGGGTGCGTGGGGGGCTGTTCGCGCGGTTCCCCCGCACCCGGAACGCCCCTGCGGGCCGATGAGGAGCGCGGGGCGCAGCCCCGCTTCTCAGGGGCGCGGGGAACCGCGCGACCAGCCCCCACGCACCCGCGTCCGTCGACGAACCCCAACCGCTTCCGAGGGGTGACCTCAGAGCCAGCCGGCGAACTCCAGCAGCAGCTCGGCGTCGCGCGGGCGCCCCACGCGCCGGGCCCGAACCCCCGACTCCACGGCCCGGAACAGCGTCCACCCCCGCAGCCGCTCCTGGTCCACGTCCAGCGAGTCGGCCAGCTTCCTCACCCGTCGCCGTGTCGTCGCCGCCCCCGACGGGGAGGCGATCAGGTCCTCCACCCGGTCCCGCACCAGCCGCGCCAGATCGAACGCGCACTCCCCGACCACCGGATCGGGCCCCACCGCCAGCCACGGCAACCGGTCCCCGGCCAGCACCTTGCTCTGCCGGAAGGTCCCGTGCAGCAACCGCTCCTCGGGAGCGGCGGTCAGCAACTCCTCCCGCGCGGCCAGAGCCGCCTCGACCAGGCCCCGGACCTCACCGTCGGCCTCGGCGCCCGCACGCATCGCCTCGGCCTGACGGCCCGTCCGCTCACCCACGGTCTCGAACACATGCGCCTCGGGCGGCTCGACCCACAGCCGCCGCAGCGTGGCCGCCGCCTCCAGCAGCGCCTTCGCCTCGGGCAGCGACCGCACCGACAGGTCCGGGCGCAGCCGCTCCAGGAGCAGCACACCCTGACTGTCCCCGGGGTTCAGCAACTCCACCGCGCCCCGCCCGTCCCAGTGGGCGAGCGCCGACCGCTCGCTCTCCGGCCGCGCCCGCTCGGGCGCCAGCTTCAGCACGGCCGGGGTGCCGTCGATCTGCCGTACGAGCAGCACCAGACTGCTGCGGCCGCCGGGTGCCTGCACCCGCTCGACGGTCAACTCGCGTAGATCCAGGGCCCGTTGAAGGAGGTCAGGCAGTCGCGACAGCCACTCCTCGGCGCCGTCGCCCCCGCTCTGCCGGGTCTCGGCGAGCGCCCGCACAAGCCGCTGCGGCGGTTCGAAAGCCTCGAAAGCCCTGCGCGTCATGTGCGAGTCGTTCCCTTCCAGGCCGTGATCAGGTGCGCGGTGCCGCCGAGGCGGTGGCACCGGCCGCCCGCTCGGCGAGACCAGGGAAGGCTACGCTTGCCCCGCGCCACCTGACCGCCCGCACCGCCGCTTCCCGCAGCGCCTCGGCCGCCGAGGCGCGCCGCTCCCCGGTCGCCGCCCGCACCAGGTCGGAGTACACCCCGGCCACCCCCTCCTCCAGCCGCACGGCCAGCCGTACGGCGGAATCCGCGTCCGTCACCGGGAAGGGCAGCGCGTACGCGGCCGCCGAGGCCTCGGGCCGCCCGTCGAGGTCCCGCACCGCCCGCGTCAACAGGTCCCGCCGGGCCCGATGGGCGTCGTACGCCTCCCGCGCCTCGCTCTGCCGCGCGTCACCGATCTTCCCGCCGACGATCCCGTACCCGTACACGGCGGCGTGCTCGGCCCCGAGCGCCGCCTGCATCGCCTTCAGCTCCGCGCCGCTCACTTCGCGCCCTCCGTCAACATGTACGCGTGCCCGGCCCCCGCCGCGGCCACCGACGCCAACAGCCGGGCCAGCTCGCCCGGCACCTCCTCCAACGCCTTGCCCCGCCGGTCGGCGAGCTTCCGCTCGGCCGCGGCCAGCTCGGCGAGCGCCGCCTTCGGCTCGGCCGGTACGGGGTCGGGCCCGCCGGAGGGCGAGACCGACGCGGACGCGGACGGCGACGGCGACTGCGACTGCGAGGGGGACGCGGAGGGCTTCGTCGCGCGCTTCCCGCCCCCGAACGCCTCCGCGTGGCGTACGGCCTCCGCCCGCAGCGGCGTCAGCAGTCCGGCCAGATCGGGATGGGCGGCGAGCACGGCGTCGTACCGCTCGACGAGTGCCTCACTGTCCCGCGCCGCCCCGGCGCGCGCCTTCTCGGTCGCCGAAGGACTCCCCCCGGCGGCATCCGACCCCTCGCCCCCGGACGAGCACCCCACGAGGAGGCCCAGACCCGCGGCCCCGGCGAGCAAAGTCCTTCTGCGCGGCCCCGACGGGGCACGCGACGGCAGGCTGAACGACACAGCAGACGTCCTAGGGGGGTCGTACGAACAAAAGAGCGGTGTGATCACGTTACCCGGCCGCGCCCCACGCGGGGCGCGGGGAACCGCGCGACCGGCCGCGGACAACCCGCTCGCGCCAACGGACCGCGTCCCTCGAGTGTGCGGGCGGACGGCAACACCCCAGCGGAGCGGCTACCCTTTGACCTGACACGCGCCCTACCCACAACAGCACACGCGGCCGAGGAGTCACCCGGATGAGCACCACCCAGAGCGAGAGGCTGCGAGAGCTGCTGGAACCCCTCGTACGCTCCCAGGGTCTGGACCTCGAAGAGATCGCCGTGGACGCGGTCGGCCGCAAGCGGGTGCTGCGTGTGACCGTCGACTCCGACGAGGGCGCCGATCTGGACACGGTCGCCGACGTCAGCCGCGCGCTCTCGGCCAAGCTGGACGAGACGGACGCGATGGGCCAGGCGGAGTACACCCTGGAAGTCGGCACGCCGGGCGCCGAGCGCGCCCTCACCGAACACCGCCACTATCGGCGGGCCGTGGACCGACTGGTGAAGTTCCAACTCCGCGAGGGCGGGGAACTGATCGCCAGAATCCTGACCGTGGACGACGACGGCCTCGACCTCGAGGTGCCCGGAGTGAAGGGCCGCAAGGCCACCACCCGCAGGCTCGCCTTCGACGAGATCGACAAGGCCCGCGTCCAGGTCGAGTTCAACCGCAAGGACAAGAACGACATGAAGGAAGAGGAGGAGGCGTAGCCGTGGACATCGACATGAGTGCCCTCAGGGGCCTGGTGCGGGAGAAGGAGATCTCCTTCGACCTGCTCGTCGAGGCGATCGAGGCGGCCCTCCTCATCGCCTACCACCGCACCGAGGGAAGCCGCCGCCACGCGCGCGTGGAGCTCAACCGGGAGACCGGCCATGTGACCGTGTGGGCGAAGGAGGACCCCGAGGACCTGGAGGAGGGGCAGGAGGCACGCGCGTTCGACGACACCCCGTCGGACTTCGGGCGTATCGCCGCCACCACCGCCAAGCAGGTGATCCTTCAGCGTCTGCGGGACGCGGAGGACGACGCGACGCTCGGCGAGTACGCCGGCCGCGAGGGCGACATCGTCACCGGTGTGGTCCAGCAGGGCCGCGACCCGAAGAACGTGCTCGTCGACATCGGCAAGCTGGAGGCCATCCTGCCCGTGCAGGAGCAGGTCCCCGGGGAGACGTACCCGCACGGAATGCGGCTGAGGTCGTACGTCGTTCGGGTGGCGAAGGGTGTGCGCGGTCCGTCCGTCACCCTTTCGCGCACGCACCCCAATCTGGTGAAGAAGCTCTTCGCCCTGGAGGTGCCGGAGATCGCCGACGGGTCCGTCGAGATCGCCGCCATCGCACGGGAGGCCGG
This sequence comes from Streptomyces sp. MA5143a, assembly GCF_900290235.1. Lineage (GTDB taxonomy): Bacteria > Actinomycetota > Actinomycetes > Streptomycetales > Streptomycetaceae > Streptomyces. The sequence continues at coordinate 7,970 of NZ_OLMK01000046.1, read as the reverse complement.
TCACCGGACGAAGATCGCCGTCAGGTCCACCCGTTCGGGCCTGAACGCCAAGGGTGCCTGCATCGGCCCCATGGGCGGTCGTGTGCGCAATGTCATGGGCGAGCTGAACGGCGAGAAGATCGACATCGTCGACTGGTCCGACGACCCGGCCGAGATGGTCGCCAACGCGCTCTCCCCGGCCCGGGTCTCCAAGGTCGACGTGGTGGACCTCGCGGCCCGCTCCGCGCGGGTCACGGTGCCCGACTACCAGCTGTCGCTGGCGATCGGCAAGGAGGGCCAGAACGCCCGCCTCGCCGCCCGTCTCACCGGCTGGCGCATCGACATCCGCCCGGACACCGAGCAGCCGTCCGAATAGCGGAGGACGACCGGCCGGCGCATGATCGGGAATAGATCCAAGCCGCAGGTCGCTCAGATCACGTCAGTTATATGCGCGGCAACTGTTCGATTCTTGCCCCAAAGGGGTGAGGTCGGTGCGGGGAGGTAGACTTAGCGGTGTCTGGCCGGACGTGTGCCCGCGCATGCCCTGAACGCACCTGTGTGGGGTGCAGGCAACGAGCGGCCAAGACCGAGCTGCTGCGCGTCGTGGCGATCGAGGGCGAATGCGTCCCCGATCATCGCGGTACGCTGCCCGGCCGGGGTGCGTACATCCACCCCGCCCTGGTCTGTCTCGACCTGGCGGTTCGCCGCCGGGCGTTTCCGCGGGCGCTTCGTGCCCCGGGACCGCTCGACAGCGCGGCGTTGCGCCTCACCGTCGAGCAGGCAACACAGTAAGACGCGTCGCATGGAACCTCCGTGCGGCCCTGGTACCCCGCGAGTTGGAAGTAGGTCGAGATTGCGATGAGCACTCGATGAGCACGCGATGAGTACGCCCATGAAGTAGCGACGGTCCGGCGTCAACCCGGACCTAAAAGGAGCGAAGTGGCTAAGGTCCGGGTATACGAACTCGCCAAGGAGTTCGGGGTTGAGAGCAAGGTCGTCATGGCCAAGCTCCAAGAGCTCGGTGAATTCGTCCGTTCGGCGTCCTCGACGATCGAGGCGCCTGTAGTACGCAAGCTGACTGACGCCCTCCAGCAGGGCAGCGGTGGCGGCAAGCCCGCCCCGCGCAAGGCCGCCCCGGCCCGTCCGGCGGCCCCCTCTCCGACGCAGGCCGCCCGTCCGGCTGCCCCGCGTCCGGGTCCGGCGGCTCCGAAGCCGCCCGCCGCGGAGAGGCCCGCGGCGCCGGCCCCGGGTCCGCGCCCCGTGCCCGGCCCGAAGCCGCCGACGCCGAAGCCCGCTCCGGCCTCCCCGGCTCCGAGCGTGCCCGAGTTCCAGGCGCCCCCGTCGGCCCCGGCCGCCCCGTCCCCGCGTCCGGGCGCCCGTCCCGGCCCCGGTGCCCCGCGCCCCGGTGGCCAGCAGCGTCCGTCCGGCCCCGGCCAGGAGCGCGGCGAGCGCCAGGCGCCCCGCCCCGGCGGTCAGCGTCCCGGCGGTGCCGGTGCGCCCAAGCCCGGCGGCGCCCGTCCGGCCGGTCCGCGTCCCGGTAACAACCCCTTCACCTCCGGTGGCTCCACCGGCATGGGCCGCCCGCAGGCGCCCCGTCCCGGCGGTGCGCCGCGTCCCGGTGGCCCCGGTGCCCCCGGCCCGCGTCCGCAGGCTCCCGGCCAGGCCCCCCGTCCGCAGGGTGCGGCCGGTGGCGGTCCGCGTCCCCAGGCTCCGGGCGGTCCCCGTCCGACGCCCGGTGGCATGCCTCGTCCGCAGGGCGGTCCCCGTCCCGGTGGCGGCCCCGGCGGCCCGCGTCCGAACCCCGGCATGATGCCGCAGCGTCCCGCTGCCGGCCCGCGTCCCGGTGGTGGCGGTCCCGGTGGTCGTGGCCCCGGTGGCGGCGGTCGTCCCGGTGGTGGCGGCGGTCGTCCGGGTGGCGGCGGCTTCGCCGGCCGTCCCGGTGGCGGCGGTGGCGGTTTCGCCGGTCGTCCCGGTGCTCCCGGTGGTGGCGGCGGCTTCGCCGGCCGTCCCGGTGGTCCGGGTGCGGGCGGTGGCGGTCGTCCCGGCTTCGGTGGCCGTCCCGGTGGTCCGGGTGCCCGTGGTGGCACGCAGGGCGCCTTCGGTCGTCCCGGCGGTCCGGCGCGTCGTGGCCGCAAGTCGAAGCGGCAGAGGCGCCAGGAGTACGAGGCCATGCAGGCCCCGTCGGTCGGCGGCGTGATGCTGCCTCGCGGCAACGGCGAGTCCATTCGCCTGTCGCGCGGTGCGTCCCTCACCGACTTCGCGGAGAAGATCAACGCCAACCCGGCGTCGCTCGTCGCGGTCATGATGAACCTCGGCGAGATGGTCACCGCGACCCAGTCCGTCTCCGACGAGACGCTCCAGCTCCTCGCCGACGAGATGAACTACACGGTTCAGATCGTCAGCCCGGAGGAGGAGGACCGCGAGCTGCTCGAGTCCTTCGACCTGGAGTTCGGCGAGGACGAGGGCGACGAGGACGACCTGGTCGTCCGCCCGCCGGTCGTCACCGTCATGGGTCACGTCGACCACGGTAAGACCCGACTGCTCGACGCCATCCGCAAGACGAACGTCATCGCGGGCGAGGCCGGCGGCATCACCCAGCACATCGGTGCCTACCAGGTGGCGACCGAGGTCAACGACGAAGAGCGCAAGATCACCTTCATCGACACCCCGGGTCACGAGGCGTTCACCGCCATGCGTGCCCGTGGTGCCCGGTCGACGGACATCGCGATCCTGGTCGTCGCGGCCAACGACGGCGTCATGCCGCAGACGGTCGAGGCGCTCAACCACGCCAAGGCGGCCGACGTCCCGATCGTCGTCGCGGTCAACAAGATCGACGTCGAGGGCGCGGACCCGACCAAGGTGCGCGGTCAGCTGACCGAGTACGGCCTGGTGGCCGAGGAGTACGGCGGCGACACGATGTTCGTCGACATCTCCGCCAAGCAGGGTCTGCACATCGACTCGCTGCTGGAAGCGGTCATCCTGACCGCCGACGCCTCGCTCGACCTGCGGGCCAACCCGAAGCAGGACGCGCAGGGCATCTCCATCGAGTCCCGCCTCGACCGCGGCCGCGGTGCCGTGGCGACGGTCCTCGTCCAGCGAGGCACGCTGCGGGTCGGCGACACGATGGTGGTCGGCGACGCGTACGGCCGCGTCCGTGCCATGCACGACGACAACGGCAACAACGTGCTCGAGGCGGGCCCGTCGACGCCGGTGCAGGTCCTGGGTCTCACCAACGTCCCGGGTGCGGGCGACAACTTCATCGTCGTGGACGAGGACCGTACGGCCCGTCAGATCGCCGAGAAGCGCGCCGCCCGTGAGCGCAACGCCGCGTTCGCCAAGCGCACGCGCCGCGTCTCGCTCGAGGACCTGGACAAGGTGCTCAAGGCCGGCGAGGTCCAGCAGCTCAACCTCATCATCAAGGGTGACGCTTCTGGTTCCGTCGAGGCCCTGGAGTCCTCCCTGCTCCAGCTGGACGTCGGCGAAGAGGTCGACATCCGCGTCCTGCACCGCGGCGTCGGTGCGGTCACGGAGTCCGACATCGACCTGGCGATGGGCTCCGACGCCATCGTGATCGGCTTCAACGTGCGCGCCGCCGGGCGTGCGCAGCAGATGGCCGAGCGCGAGGGCGTGGACGTCCGCTACTACTCGGTCATCTACCAGGCGATCGAGGAGATCGAGGCGGCCCTCAAGGGCATGCTCAAGCCGGAGTACGAAGAGGTCGAGCTCGGTACGGCGGAGATCCGCGAGGTCTTCAAGTCGTCCAAGCTGGGCAACATCGCGGGTGTTCTCATCCGCTCCGGCGAGGTCAAGCGGAACACCAAGGCCCGCCTCATCCGCGACGGCAAGGTCGTCGCGGAGAACCTCAACATCGAGGGTCTGCGTCGCTTCAAGGACGACGTCACCGAGATCCGCGAGGGCTTCGAGGGTGGTATCAACCTCGGAAACTTCAACGACATCAAGGTGGACGACGTCATCGCGACGTACGAGATGCGGGAGAAGCCGCGGGCGTAAGCCGAGGTTCATGCCGGCCGGGGGTGCGATGGCACCGCCGGCCGGTGTGGCCGTTTTCCGGGGGCTGCCGCCCCCGGGCCTCCTTTTGAGCACACGAGAAGAGGGGGTGGATCGGTCGTCGTGAGACTGCCGGTCGGATGTGGCTTGTCGCGCAGTTCCCCGCGCCCCTGAAAAGCACGGGCCGGGCCCGGGGGTGTCAGGGGCGCGGGGAACTGCGCGAACAACCCCCACCCACCCGCACCCGCCAAAAGAACCCGCATCCCCCGAGTCACTGGGCGCCCGATATCCCGTCGAGCCGCACCGCGGGTTCGGGGTACGGTTCAGATGTTCCTGCCCGGACACGGCGCAGGCCATCTACCCCGGCCCGGCGGGTTAACCGGCTACACACATGTACGTGGGGACTCTGTCCTTCGACCTCCTGCTCGGCGACGTACGGTCGCTGAAGGAGAAGCGCTCCGTCGTCCGCCCGATCGTGGCCGAGCTCCAGCGGAAGTTCGCGGTGAGCGTGGCGGAGGTCGACCATATGGATCTGCACCGCCGGGCCGTCATCGGGCTGGCGGTTGTCTCCGGTGACACGGGGCACCTGTCCGACGTACTGGACCGGTGCGAGCGGCTGGTCGCCGGTCGTCCCGAGGTGGAACTGCTCTCGGTCAAACGGCGGCTGCACGGCGGCGACGACTAGACCGGTCGCGGAGCCGGATCGCAGGGACAATTCAAGAAACAGCGGTAACGCAGAACGAGCTAGGAGACGGACCAGTGGCCGACAACGCGCGCGCCAAGAGGCTGGCGGACCTCATCCGAGAGGTGGTGGCCCAGAAGCTGCTGCGCGGGATCAAGGACCCGCGGCTCGGCTCACACGTCACCATCACGGACACCCGGGTGACCGGGGATCTGCGGGAGGCGACCGTCTTCTACACGGTGTACGGGGACGACGAGGAGCGGGCGGCGGCCGCCGCCGGACTGGAGAGCGCCAAGGGCATCCTCCGTTCCGAGGTCGGCCGGGCCGCGGGCGTGAAGTTCACCCCGACCCTCACCTTCGTGGCCGACGCCCTCCCGGACACCGCCCGCACCATCGAGGACCTCCTCGACAAGGCGCGGACCTCGGACGCCAAGGTGCGCGAGAGCGCCTCGGGCGCGAAGTACGCCGGTGACGCCGACCCGTACAGGAAGCCGGGCGACGACGAGGACGACGCCGCCGAATGACCGAGCAGCGCCAGAAGAACACCACGCCCGACGGACTTGTCATCGTCGACAAGCCGTCGGGCTTCACTTCGCACGACGTCGTCGCCAAGATGCGCGGCATCGCACGGACCCGCCGGGTCGGGCACGCGGGCACCCTGGACCCCATGGCCACCGGTGTGCTCGTCCTCGGTGTCGAGAAGGCCACCAAGCTCCTCGGCCATCTCGCGCTCACCGAGAAGGAGTACCTGGGCACCATCCGGCTCGGGCAGACCACCGTCACCGACGACGCCGAGGGCGAGATCACGGCGTCGGTCGACGCGTCGAAGGTCACCCGCGACGCCGTCGACACCGGGGTCGCCAAACTGACCGGCGACATCATGCAGGTGCCGTCCAAGGTCAGCGCCATCAAGATCAACGGGGTGCGCTCGTACAAGCGGGCCAGGGACGGCGAGGACTTCGACATCCCCGCCCGGCCCGTCACCGTCTCCTCCTTCGCCGTGTACGACATCCGTGACGCGGTCGCCGAGGACGGCACGCCCGTCCTCGACCTGGTGGTGTCGGTGGTGTGCTCCTCCGGGACGTACATCAGGGCCCTCGCCCGTGACCTGGGCGCCGACCTCGGTGTCGGCGGCCACCTCACCGCCCTGCGCCGGACCCGCGTCGGCCCGTACAAGCTGGACTCGGCCCGGACTCTCGACCAGCACCAGGAGGAGCTGACCGTGATGCCGATCGCCGAGGCGGCCGCCGCCGCGTTCCCCCGCTGGGACGTGGACACCAAGCGGGCCCGGCTGCTGCTGAACGGGGTGCGCCTGGAGATGCCCGAGGAGTACGCGGGTGCCGGCGCCGTCGCGGTCTTCGACGCCGACGGCCGCTTCCTGGCCCTGGTGGAGAACCTGAAGGGCAAGGCCAAGAGCCTGGCCGTCTTCGGCTGAGGGCCGGAGGGTCCGCGGGCCTCGGGTGCGCCGCGGGCCCGGGAACCGGGGTGGGGTCCGGTGGAGCGAGCGTGGAGCGACGGTCACGGGGCTTGCTGTTCCCGCCGCTCCACGGTCCCCCCTCGGTTCCCCCACCCAGAGGTGTATCCATCCGCCCACGTCTATTCACCCCTTCGTGCAGGCGCTCGGAGTGAACCGAGGGAGCGGAAGGGGGCGCGTTCGCGGAGCGGTCTGTCCTGCTGATCTTCGCTTGCCTACCGTCGGAACAGAGGTACGACGGGGAGGTCAGGGATGGCGGTACGGGGCCGTCGGGCGACGGGCGACGGCCGGGCCGCGCGGGACGAGGTCCTGGTGCGGGTCGCCGATCCTGCGGGACGGCCGCGCGGCACGGGCTTCGTGGCCGATCACCACGGCACGGTCGTCACCAGCCACGAGGCGGTGGACGGGCTGGCCCGGATCGTGCTGCACACCACCGGGGACCGCACCTGTGTGGTGACCTCCGACGCGGTGACCCCGCTGCCCTCCCTCGATCTCGCGCTGATCCGCGCCGAGGGGCTCCGCGTCGATCCGCTGCCCCTCGCGCCGGGCCACGAGGTCGAGGTCGGCGCCTATGTCCGCATCGCCGCCGCCGGCTGGCGCGAGGCCCGTGTGCTGGGTACGGCGGACGTCACCTACACCGCGCCGGACGGCTTCCATCTCCTGCCCGGTGCCCTGGAGTTGGCGATCGGGACGGCGGGCAGCGAGGCGTTGCGACCGGGCGGGGGAGCGGCCGGCGGGCCCGTCCTCGACATGACCACCGGGACCGTGGTGGGAGTCCTCGGCACCGCACTGGAGGCACCCCACCGGTCCACCGGCTTCGCCGTGCCCCTGAGCGGATGGCGGGCCGTACCGCCGCTGGCCGACCTCCTCGCGCGCAACGCGGCGACCGTCCCGGCCTACGGGACGGATCTGAACCTCGCCGGGGTCCTGGAGTTGACGGCCACCACGGTGGGGTCCGACGGGCCCCGACCGCCGGCGGGGCCCAGCGCGGCGGTCACCGCGGAACCCGTCGAACGCGCCGCAAGTGTGCGGGAGTTCGCCGACTTCACCGACGGACCGGCCACCGTCCTCGGGCTCGTCGGGGCGCCCGGCAGCGGTCGTACGACAGCCCTCGCGGCCCTCGCCGCCCGACGTGCCCGGGGACCCGAGCCCACCCCCACGTTGTGGCTCCGGGGTGCCGACCTCCTCGCCGACGACGGATCGGTGGCCGACGCGGCACGGCGGTCCCTGGAGCGGGCGGGGCGGATCGTGGCCGCGTCCCCCGGTACGGGCACTTCCACCGCGCCGGACGACCCGTTCGGTGCCGTGGTCGATCCGTTCGGCTGCGTGGCCGGGCAACCGGTGGCGGGCGGGCGGTACGACGGTGCGTTGGGGGACATCCGGCCGGAGCGGCTCGCTCGGCTCGCGTCGCAGGAGGGGCGGCCGTTGCTGCTGCTGCTCGACGGTCCCGAGGAGATGCCGCCCGCCCTCGCGCACCGGCTGGCGGAGTGGACCGACGGCACGGTCGCCTGGCTGCGGGCGAACGGGGCACGGCTCGTGGTGGCGTGCCGGGCCGAGTACTGGGAGCAGGCGGGGGCGCAGTTCCCGCCGGAGGCGCTGCACGGGGGTGGGCCGGAGGGTGAGGGGAGGTCGCTGCCGCCGTGCGTACGGCTGGGTGAGCTGACCGAGAGTGAGGCGCGGCGGGCGCGGCTGCGGTACGGGATCCCGCAAGGGGCGCTCGCGGGGGCCGATGCCCGGCATCCGCTCACCCTGCGGCTCCTGTCGGAGGTACGGGCGGCGCTGCCGGAGCGGGGCACCGGGCGGTGCGGCGGGGATGGCGCCCCCGCC
>NZ_OLMK01000004.1 GCF_900290235.1 Streptomyces sp. MA5143a | reverse complement strand
GCAGCCGTGTGAAGAGGGCCTCCGTCCCCGGACGGAGGCCCTCTTTCCATGCCCGGCCCGCGCCGGTCCGCCGGTGGGCGGCCGACCGGGTGTCGCCGTCCCGGGTCCACAATGGGGAAGCATGACGACCCTCGTGATCATCGACGCCGCGAACGTGATCGGTTCCGTCCCCGACGGCTGGTGGCGCGACCGGCACGGCGCGGCGGAGCGTCTGCGGGACCGGCTCGCCCGTGACGGGGTCCCGGGCCGGGACGAGCCCGTGGAGCTCGTCATGGTCGTGGAGGGCGCGGCCCGCGGGGTGGAGTCCGTCCCCGGTGTACGGGTCGACACGGCCCCCGGCAGCGGCGACGACCGTATCGTCCAGCTGGTCGCCGAGGAGGGCCGGGACCGCCCGACCCTCGTCGTCACCGCCGACCGCGAACTGCGCCGCCGGGTGGGGGAACTGGGCGCCGAGGTGGCGGGCCCGCGCACGGTCCGCGGCGACACCTGACCCCTGACGACGGCTGCCGTCACGCGGTCCGGACCCGCGGCCCACGTGATCCGGCCCCGTACAGGCCCGGAAGCGGGCCGTACGGGGCCGGAAGGGGCCCGCGACACCGTCGGTGACACCGGGTCAGGCGGACGGGCCGGGGCGGCGGATGGGCGGCTCCTACGCACCGCGTCCCGGCGGCGGGGCGACGTCGCCCGGTGAGGGCTCCTCGCGGCGGCTGAGGCGGCTGTGCGAGCGGCCGTAGAGGAAGTACACGACGAACCCGGCGACCATCCACAACGCGAACCGCAGCCATGTCTCGGCGGGCAGGTTGATCATCAGCCAGAGGGACGCGCAGACCGACAGGATCGGGATGACCGGCACCCAGGGGGTGCGGAACGACCGGTGCAGATCGGGGCGGGTCCTGCGGAGGATGATCACACCGATCGCGACCACCACGAAGGCGAACAGGGTGCCGATGTTCACCAGGGCGGCGAGTTCGGTCAGCGGGGTGAAGCCGGCGAGGATCGCGATGATCACGCCCAGCAGGATCGTC
>NZ_OLMK01000113.1 GCF_900290235.1 Streptomyces sp. MA5143a | reverse complement strand
TACGTACGCCTTCCAGCACCGCCGCTACTGGCCCGACACCCGGGTGGGCGCCGGTCGTGGCCGACTGGTGGACGACTGGCGCTACAAGGTCACCTGGCGCCGCCGTGCGCTGACCGGGGACCGTACCCCGACCGGCCGTTGGCTGCTGGTGGAACCCGGTGACGCCGTCGGTGCCCGGGTGGCGGAGGCGCTCCGGGCGGCGGGCGCGGACGTGGAGGTGGCGGACCATGCCGTGGCCGGTGACTTCGCGGGTGTGGTGGCGCTGCCGGGCTCGGTCGAGGAGGCCGTCTCGCTGGTGCGGGACCTGCGCACCGCCGGTTCGCAGGCTCCGCTGTGGTGGGTGACGGCGGACGCGGTGGCCGTCCGCTCCGGTGACACCGTACGACCCGACGCCGCCCAGTTGTGGGGCCTCGGGCAGGTCGTCGGCCTGGAGGAACCCGGCTGGTGGGGCGGGCTCGTCGACCTGCCCGCCGTATGGGACGACGGCGCGGGGGAGTCGCTCGCGGCCGTACTGGCAGGCGCGGCCGGTGGTGAGGACCAGGTGGCCGTACGCGGAGGCGACGTGTTCGCCCGGCGCCTGGTACGGGCCCCGCTGGCCGGGCGTGCCCCGGCCCGGCCGTGGACGCCGCGGGGCACGGTCCTGGTGACCGGCGGTACCGGCGGGGTCGGCGCCCACGTCGCCCGCTGGCTGGCCGGGGAGGGCGCGGAGCATCTCGTGCTGACCAGCCGCCGCGGTGCCGCGGCGCCGGGGGCCGAGGCCCTGGCCGACGAACTGCGTGCCCTGGGCGCCGAAGTGACCCTGGCGGCCTGTGACATGGCCGACCGGGAAGCTGTCGCCTCCGTCCTGGCGGACATACCACCGAAGGCACCGCTGACCGCCGTCGTCCACGCCGCCGGCGTCGTGCGCTACACCAAGGTGCGCCATCTGACCCCCGAGGAGATCCACGAGGTCGTCGACGGCAAGGTGGCGGGCGCCCGCCACCTCGACGAACTCACGGCCGGTATCGACCTCGACGCGTTCGTCCTGTTCTCCTCGGGCGCTGCCTCCTGGGGCGGCGGTTCCCAGGGCGCCTACGCCGCCGCCAACGCCTACCTCGACGGACTCGCCCGGTCCCGCCGTGCCCGGGGGCTGCCCGCCACCTCCCTCGCGTGGGGCACCTGGCGCTCCGAAGGCATGGCGGCCGACCTCGACGAGGAGTCCCTCACCCGCATGGGCCTCGCCCTCATGGACCCCGCGCTCGCGCTGTCCGTCATGAGGGAAGCGGTCGAACACGGCGAGACCTGCCTCACCGTCACCGACACCGACTGGTCCCGCTTCGCTCCCGTCTACGCGGGCGCCCGCCACCGCCCCCTGATCGAGGACATCCCGGAAGCGGCCCGCGCGCTCAAGGGCGACACGTACACCACCGGAACACCCGAGGACACCACCGGTACGGCGGACGCCGACAGCACCTCCTCCGCGCTGATCAGCCGGCTCGCCGATCTCACCGAAGGCGAACGGCGTACCGAACTGCTGGAGTTGGTGCGTTCCCGTGCCGCCGCCGTGCTCGGCCACACGGACACGGCGGAGGTCGCCGCCCACCGCCCCTTCAAGGACCTCGGCTTCGACTCCCTGACCGCCACCGAACTCCGCAACCGGCTCAACACCGCCACCGGACTGCGCCTGCCCGCCACCCTCGTCTTTGACCACCCCACCCCCACCGCCCTCGCCGACGAGCTGCACCGCGCGTTGTACGGCGGCACCGACCCGGCCGCCCGTACGGTCGTCGTGCGCGGTGCCGCGCAGGACGAGCCGCTGGCGATCGTCGGCATGGCCTGCCGTCTCCCGGGCGGCGTCACCGCGCCGGAGGACCTGTGGCGGCTCGTCACCGAAGGCCGCGACGCGATCTCCACCGTCCCCGGTGACCGGGGCTGGGACGCCTGGGGCGCGGCGGGCGGCCACGAGGGCGGCTTCCTCACGGACGTCGCCGGGTTCGACGCGGAGTTCTTCGGGATCTCGCCGCGCGAGGCGCTGGCGATGGACCCGCAGCAGCGGCTGTTGCTGGAGGTGTCGTGGGAGGCCGTGGAACGGGCCGGGATCGACCCGTCGTCCCTGCGCGGCAGCCGCACCGGTGTCTTCGTCGGCGGCTCACCCACGGGCTACGGAAGCGTCGTCGGTGACAGCCCCGACGCGGGCGGCTATCTGCTCACCGGCAACAGCGGCAGCGTGATGTCCGGCCGTATCGCCTACACGCTCGGGCTGGAGGGCCCGGCCCTGACGGTGGACACGGCCTGCTCCTCCTCCCTGGTCTCCCTGCACCTGGCCGGTCAGGCCCTACGCGGCGGCGAGTGCGACCTGGCCCTCACCGGCGGTGTCGCGGTCATGCCGACCCCGGGGGCCTTCGACGAGTTCGCCCGGCAAGGAGGTCTCGCCGCCGATGGCCGCTGCAAGGCGTTCGCCGACGCCGCCGACGGCACCGGCTGGTCCGAGGGGGTCGCCTTCCTCGTCGTGGAACGCCTGTCGGACGCTCGGCGCAACGGTCATCCCGTGCTCGCGGTGGTTCGTGGTTCGGCGGCGAATCAGGACGGTGCGTCGAACGGTTTGAGTGCGCCGAACGGTCCTGCTCAGCAGCGGGTCATCCGGCAGGCTCTGGCGAGTGCAGGTCTGTCGCCGTCGGAGGTGGACGCGGTGGAGGCGCATGGTACGGGGACGCGGCTGGGTGATCCGATCGAGGCGCAGGCGTTGTTGGCGACGTACGGCCAGGATCGTGAACGGCCGTTGTTCCTGGGGTCGTTGAAGTCGAACATCGGTCATACGCAGGCGGTGTCCGGAGTCGCTGGTGTGATCAAGACGGTGCTGGCTCTGCGGCAGGGGTTGTTGCCGAGGACGTTGCATGTGGATGAGCCGTCGAAGGAGGTCGACTGGTCGGCGGGGGCGGTGGAGTTGCTGACCGAGGCGCGTGCCTGGCCGGAGACCGGGCGGCCGCGTCGGGCCGGGGTGTCGTCCTTCGGGATCAGCGGCACCAACGTCCATGTGGTGCTGGAACAGGCCCCGGAACCCGACGACACGGCGGAGTCCGCGCCGTGCTCCGGTCCGGTCCCCTGGACGTTGTCCGGCAACACCGAGCACGCCCTGCGAACCCAGGCCACCCGCCTGGCAGACCATCTGACGAGCCGTGATCACCTCGCCGCCGACGCGGTGGGCCACACCCTGGCCGTGTCCCGCGCGGACCTGGAGCACCGGGCGGTGGTGGTCGGCGCCGACCGCGAGGACCTGCTGCGGGGCATCACCGCCGTCGCTGACGACCGGCCCGACGCGAGTGTGGTGCGGGGCTGCGTGAATGGCGGTCCTGGTCCGGTG
>NZ_OLMK01000128.1 GCF_900290235.1 Streptomyces sp. MA5143a | reverse complement strand
CAGCGCCTTCCCCGCGACTTCACGGTCAGCTCACGAGCAGTGCGGAAGATTGCCGTCCCCCGCAGACTCACGGTGCGCCGCTATCGGCCCCCGCCCCGCCCCCGCCTCAGCCTCGGCCCCCCGCCTCAGCCTCAGCCTCGGCCTCGTCGGACAGTGTCTCCGAAAATGCCGTCGGCCGCCTCACCACGAGGCGCTGGACCTCGTACGACATCTCCTTGACATGGGGAGCCGGTCGGGGGTGATAGCGGCCCGCGCACACGGACAGGTTGACGATGAGGTAGGCGTGCCAGGCACGTCCCACGCCTCGGCGGTCGGCGAACACCTGGCTGCCGTTCACCCACCAGATCACGGACCTCGGGCCGAACTCGACGCGAAGATCGACCCACGCACCCGGGCCGATGGCGGAGTCGCGGTAGTAGAGGTTGGCGCCGCGGACGTGGTTGGTCAGCTCCAGGAGGTCGGGGTTGTCGGGGTGGTACTCGAAGACATCGATCTCCTGGTCGCCGTCGCGCCAGGTCCAGATGGCGGGCCAGGCCCCCGTTTCGTACGGCAGTCTGACCCGCGCCTCGAGAAGGTCCCCGGCGCGGACGGTGAAGGCCTCCTCACTCCCCTCGGTGGTGAGCAGGCCTGTGTCCCACCGACCGTCCTTGCGGAGGGTGGCACGGAAGGTGCCCGAGCGGCTGTATGCGGGTTCCGCCGTCAGATGATCCAGTTTGTTGTCGCCCGGGTTGATCGGTCCGCCGTTCGGATAGGCCCACGAACGCCCCGCCACCCATTGACGGGTGGACGCGAAGTCCGCCGTGAAGACAACCCCGAGTCGGGACGAAATCTCCTCTGCCGACGGTGTTCCGCCGCATGCAGGATTCTCCATGCGCGAATGCTGCTCCCTATATGACTTCGGCATGCAAATGCCGATGAATCCACGGAGAAGGTAATGCGGACGGGTGAATCCATGTGCGATCCCTTGCGGGAACAATTCGGCAGTTTCGAACAGTACTTGCTCCCGCGGCCCATTGCCTCGCGGTCAGGACACCCTCATCGCCGGCCGCGACCGTTCGAGCCTGCCGACTGTTCGAACGCCCTGTCCACGCACTTCCATCGTGTCTACCAGCGCACCGGCAGCTCCCGCAGGCTCCGCATGAGACTGGGGCGCCACCGTGGTGTGCCGTCACCGTCGAATGCCAGGCGGGGGAAACGGTCCAGCAGGATACGCAGGGCCAGGGTCGCCTCCAGTCGTGCCAGCGGGGCACCCAGGCAATGGTGCAGGCCATACCCGAAGGCAAGGTGAGCACGGGTCTCGGAGGGGTCACGACGGATGTCGAACCGGTCGGGGGCGGGGAAGCGCGCGGGGTCGCGGTTCGCGGCGGCGATGGAGAGCACGACACGTGCGCCCGCCGGTATCCGGGCGCCGCCGAGAGTGATCGGTTCAGCGGCGTAGCGGTAGGTGCCAGCTGGTGCGGGCGACTCGAAGCGGAGCGTCTCCTCCACGGCGCCCTTCAGCAACTCGGGGTCGGCATGGAGGGCGGCGAGCTGCCCGGGATGGCCGAGCAGCAGCTGGACGGCGTTGGCGATGAGGTTGACGGTGGTCTCGTGCCCTGCGACGAGCAGCAGGAAGGCCATTCCGAGCAGTTCCTCCGGGGTGAGCCGGTCACCGCCGTCCCTGTCGTGGGTGCGGACCAGGGCGTGCAGCAGATCGCTGTCCGCGGCGTCCCGAAGCCGCCGTTTCTCCTCCGCCAGCCCCGCGAGGTACATGGTCATCTCCTGGCTGGCGCGGGCGGACTGCTCCGCATCGTCGAGGGCGACGACCTTCGTGGACCACGCCCGGAAGGCATCCCGGTCCACGTCCGGCACGCCGAGCAGCTCGCAGATGATGGTGAGCGGCAACGGATAGGCGTATGCGGCCACAAGGTCGGCACGGCCGTCGGCGGCCATGGCGTCCATGGCGTCCAGAAGCGCACTGGCCGCCTCCTCAACGCGGGGCCGCAGCGCCTGGACGCGGCGGGCGGTGAACTCGCGGGCCACGAGCGTCCGCAGTCGGGTGTGATCGGGTGGGTCGACCTGGAGCATGTTGCGGCCCACGGAGTACAGCCCGTCGTCCTCGAAGTCGGCAGAGTGCCGTACGTCGTTGCGCAGCCGGGCGTCGGCGAACGCGAGACGCACTTCCTCGTGCCCGACCACCAGCCATGACTCGTCCCCGGTGGGGAAACGCACGTGGTGGACGGAGCCGCGGGAGCGCAGCGAGTTGAAGGCGGAGTAGGGGTCGGCGGTGAAGTCGTCGGTGAGGTCGACGAGTCGAACGGTATGGCGCTGGGTGCGCATCGGCGGCTCCCGGTAAGAAGTGGGGACCATCCCCCGTTTAGGTGTCGGACGCGACCGTAGCACGAAGCGGGGAGCTGTCCTCGTTTCTTCGTCGAGGGACCGACGCCTGGCGCCGATCCGGGCGGCTGCGGCAACGAACCGCCTTTCTGACCGTCGTGGATGAGGGCTGTTCGCGCAGTTCCCCGCGCCCCTGAAAAGCGACCGGGCTGCGCCCGTGCTTTTCACGATGGGCGGGCGGGCCGTAGGCCCAACCCAGCCCGGCGCGGTGACGCCAGGGGCCCGGCAGCGGGATCTGCGTGATCAGCCAAGGCAGGGCCGCTTACCTGAAGTCGGCTTCGACTTGTCGTGCTGGAATCGGCGTGGGGACATGGCTGGGCCGGCCCTGTCGCCGGGTTGATCAACAGGGCCGGCCCGGAAACGCGTCAATCCTTCCTACGGGAGGACTACTCGCCGCCGGAGAACGACCACGCGCACTGTCTGAACGAACCGTCCGACTGGGTGATCACATCCCACGCGAACTCATCCGCGGCGCACAGATACTTGCCGGTGGCCACGTTCCTTGCCCGAGTACCGGCAGAGTCCTGTCGGTACTCCCACTTCTGATAGTTGCCACCGTTGCACTGCATGTAGTACACGTCGCCAGCCGCGTTGCTGTCGAGGCACTGATTCGTGTACGCCTTGACGATTTCCGCCCCTCTCCGGTCCCACAGCTGGTTCCGATCCCCAAAACGGCACTCTTCGACGGCCACATCCCACCTGCCAGAGGAGAGCACGGTCGACTTGGCGGTGACACACCTGTCCGTCCCCACCGAGTAGTCCATCTTGATCCAGGTGTTCTCGGTGGCGCTCGCGGCTGGTGCGAACAGTGCCGCGTTGGCGACAGACGCGGCGATCGTCGCCAAGGCGACCATGAATATCCTCTTGGGCTTTCGGTTCATGCCTGATTCCTCTGCTCGGTGCTCGATGCCTGGTATTCGATCGGTGCGGCCGCTTCGAATCGAAAGCTCTCCCTGACATCGACTCTCGTTGGTGCCATGCCGGGTTTTCGCCTTCCCGGGTAACAGGTGGTTGAGGTCCTGCCCCGGGAGGGAGTCGACCCGAAAGTCATCCTGGGCGCGGCGTGGTTGTGCTGTGTGTGCGTGGACACGGAAGTACGGGCCCCTCAAAGGGTGAGAGGGGTCGGCCACGGTGTCCGGGAAGGCGCCGTGCTTGGATGGCCCAAGCCTGTGCCGTGCGGCGTCCCATCCGCCATTCCATCGGGAGTTTCGGAATGTTGGGATGTGCGCACTGGCTCTGACCTGGAGAAACGCGGCCATCGTGGGACGCCGAACGGGATGAGGAACTGATGGAGGCGGCTGTAGAGATAGCTGACTTCGCCGCGCTGCTGCGCGAGTTGAAGGAGCGATCCGGGCTGAGTTACGAGTCTCTGGCGAAGCGGGCCCGTATGAGCACCTCGACGCTGCACCGGTACTGCAAGGGGGAAGGAGTGCCGGCCGACGACGCTGCCGTCGCCCGGTTCGCCCGGGTGTGCAAGGCGACTCCCGAGGAGCTGAGGGAGTTACACCGACGCTGGGTCCTGGCGGACGCAGCATGGGAGCGGCACCGGCGGGCCACGGCCGCCGGGGGCGGGGCCGGGGCATCCATGTCCGGTTCGGCGCCGGAGCCACGCTCGGCGCAAGCGCGCACTGGCGAAACCCAGCCGGAGACGGTGCCGGACGATCCGCCTCCGCTCGCACCGAAGGACCCTGCGGTGCTCGTCGCCGAACCGCCGCGGGAGACGGTCGTCTCCGCGAACGGCGCGCCTGCGCGTATCCGGACCGCACGCACGCGGTGGGCCCTGATCGTGGCGGGCACCGCCGCCGTGGTCGCCGTGTTCACCGCGATCACGGCCACCCCGCAGGAGAAGGAACCGACCACAGTGCCGAGTGGCCCGTCAGCCGGCACCACGGCCTCCTCCGGAGAGCAACCCTCCGCCTCCCCCACGACGCACCCGCCGACGTCGGCGCCCGCTTCCCCCTTCGCGCGATAGTCCCGCCGCGGCGACGTGATCCCGCACCGCAATGGCGTATCCCCCGCGGTCGCGGGGAGGGGCCCTACCTGGTGTCGATGCGGCAGCGCATCTGCTTGTGCTCCCTGCACCCGCCACGGGGTGCGACGTGCGCGGGCCCGGCGCGGCGTGCTCCCAGCGGCCGCCGGTTGGCCGGGCCCTGGGCTGCCCCGGAGGAACGCCGGGAAGTGCTCCTGTGGCCGCAGTGTGCTCGCGGCCGGTGCGGCAACGACGCTATGCCCATTGAGCCATTGAGTGTCCGGGACACAGTCCGGACAAGGCCCTGACCAGCCCGGACAGTCGGCGCCTGTCCGGGACAGTCAGCCGTTGTTGTCTCGACCTGCCGACGGCCAGCAGTCTGAGCCGTGCCTGGCCGGCGGCCGAACCGTGGCACTGCTGCGGAGATCCGTCGCGGCCGGGAAGCGTCATGTCCGAGATCAACAAGAGAGGGTCAAAAGAGAGATGCGCAAGATGAATCGCACAGCGGTAGCACTCGCCGGTGGTGTCCTGGCTGTCACCGGCAGCCTGGCGGTGACGACCTCTTCCGCCTCCGCGGCACCCGCGCCGAGGGTCTACGAGAACTGTCCCACGTCGGGATCGGAGTGGACCGACCTCGGTGCCGGTCGCACGGGCTGGGCACACGCCACGTGCTCTCGTGCCGACGTGCGCATCAAGGTGTACTGCGCCAACGGACGTTCGTACGACGCCAGCCCGTGGTGGAGGGGGGACTACAACAGCGTGTCGTGCCCGAGGGGCGTCGGAGCGACAGGGATGTACACGTCCTATCGCATGTGAGGTGGGCATCTGTCCTTGAACCAATGTGGTGACGCCCAGCAGAGGTTGGACTGTCGAATGCCCGTGCAGCCGCGCGAGTACCCGACATAGTCGGCCCTAACCGGCGGGGACCGCCTGCCCTGGTGGCGGTCCCCCTTGGGTCAGCAGACCGGCGTCGATGACCTCAGCGACAAGGGTGGCGCCCCGGCTGTTCTGGTGGATGTGGTCGGTCGTGAACACGAGACCTCGCCGCCGCGAGATCGTGTCGAGGCTGCGGCGCAGCACTGCGCGCTGGACGAGGACGCCGACGGCCGCTGCGGGCGTCACCTCCCGGTAGGAGATCGGCGGCGGGTCCGCTTGGCGCAGTTCCTCGATCTGTCGTTCGTGGAGCGGAAGGTAGGCCACCTCGTTGGCGGAGGCGACCTCGGCGATCATCCGGCTGTACACCCGCGATGCCTGTGCCGCTGCACCGTCGAGCTGTTGGCCGAGTACTGGCAGCGACAGCAGACCGATCGTCGCGTCGGTCTCCGCTCGCAGCCGTGCGACGACGGCTCCCAGGCACTGTTGGAACCAGCCGGCCGACGGGCGATGGGGTAGCTGTTTGCGCTTCATGGCCTGTTCGACGGGGTAGCCGGCAAGGCTTGCTCGGGCGTCGTTGGTCCCGATCAACACGGTGATCACATCGGGTGGGTTCGTGACGACGGTATCGAGGCGCTGCAAGAGGTTGTGGGCGAAGTCGCCGTTGGCGCCGAAACGGGCAAGCTGCACGTCACCGGGAGCGTGGCGCCGTCCGAGAAGATCCAGGTAGTCGACGCTGAACTGCGCGCGGGTGAGGCTGTCGCCGAGGCACGCGATGCGTGTCGTCACGGCGCTTCCTCCGGGCTGGGCGTGCCGATGTGTTCGGTCGGGCGGGTGTCGTTCCGCGGACGGTGGTCGGTGCCGAGGGTCGCTGTGATGGAGAGGACGGACGTCGGCCCCTCCATGTCGACCACGTGCCATACCCCGGCACCGTCTGCCGCGACCGCGGCGCTGTAGGCCTGGAGCACCTCCGGGTCCCAGGTGAAACCCTCGACGGGTTTCGCTCTCGATCCCAGTCCGAGGTGCACGGGGGTGGTTCGCAGGTCCATGGCGTTGCGTTCGTGGTTGCCGAGTCTCATGCCGACGATCGTCCACGACAGCGGTCGGGCGGTCTTGAAGAAAAGGGAAGAGAAGCCGACGCGGAGGACAGACGGTTGACTGCTACCCGGCTCCCAGGAGGACTTCGCTGCGACGCCAGGCCGTCGGCGATCGGCCCGTGAACTCGCGCCAGTCCCGTACGAGATGGGCCTGGTCGGCATAGCCAGAGACGGTTGCCACATCGCCCCACGGCAGCGGGTCCTGCGCCGCTGCCCTTTCGTGCGCGTGCTCGAAGCGCAGGACTCGGGCGAAGGTCTTCGGAGACAGGCCCACCTCACCGCGAAACCGCTCGCTGAGGTACCGACGGCTCCAGCCGAGTTCCGCGGCGACCGCACCGACCTGGACGCGACCCCGCTCGGCGACAAGGCGGCGCCATGCCTCGGCCACCTCGGGGCGCACCCACCGCACAGGGTCTCCGCAGGCGCCACGGCCGACGGCTCGGAGGAGCAGTTCGTCCAGTGTGGTGAACCGTGCCGCCCATGTTGTCGCCGATCGGAGCCGGTCGACCAACTCGACAGCAAGCGCTCCGAGAAGCTCGTCAAGTGGGACCAGTTGGTGGGCGAGCTCGGCGGCCGGCATGCCGTAGATGGCCCGGGCCCCAAGCGGTGTCAGCGAAACCTTGATGCCCTGCTGGCGTCCGTCGTGGTGAATCGCGACGGACCGGCTCATCAGACCGCCGGCCACGCTGCCGAATCGGGTGACCGGTGACCCGTCGTCTACGCCCGCCGCCATCTCCAAAGGATCCGAGAGGCTGATCACCGCAGTGAGCGCGCGGCTCGGAGGGCCGCAGTGCACCCCCGTCGGGAGCCCGCGGAGGTCGAAGCCGACATACGAGTCGACGTACTCCCGCAAGTCGGGCGCCGGACGTGCACCGATCCCTGTGGCCGCCTGGTCCTCCATTGTCGTCAGTGTACGAGCCGCGCAGCGAAGGAAGATCGCAGTCGTACCAGAACGCCTTCGACGGGGTTGAGGTCCGGCGCGTTGGGCGGCAGAGAGTAGGTGGTCGGCCGGCTCCACGACCTCGGTCAAGTAACCGCTGTTGGATGCGTCATAGGGCTTCGGCGTAACCCCGTCTCGTGGCTTCTTGCGCAGCGTGCCGTATGGCTCTGATCGTGAATTCGGAACGTCTTCGGTGGAGCCAGGCGAGGGCGGATGTGGAGGGGGCTAGGTCGACCACGTCGATGTATCTGATGCCTGGGCGTGGAAAGTACTCACGGGCGGCCGCCGGCAGAAAGCACATCGCTTCTCCGGCGGCCACTGTGTGCAGCAACGACTCCATGTCGGTGACCACCGGCCCGTAGTGAACGCGACTGCCGTCCGGGCGGGGAT
Source organism: Streptomyces sp. MA5143a (assembly GCF_900290235.1). Taxonomy (GTDB): domain Bacteria; phylum Actinomycetota; class Actinomycetes; order Streptomycetales; family Streptomycetaceae; genus Streptomyces. Next base: position 51,489 of record NZ_OLMK01000128.1, on the reverse strand, counting down.
CAGCCGCCCAGAAGTCCCACCACAGCCGCGGAACCTGCTCAGGCATGTCCACCACCGGGACGCCGGAGAGTTGAGCCAGGGTGAGCCGGGGCAGGATCGCCAGGGGATGCCCGGCGGAGAGGCAGGCCACTCGTGGCTCGGTGGCCAGGTGGTGCAGTTCGATGTCGTCCGTCACCGGAGGACGGAGGAAGACCACGTCGGCCTCTTGCTGTGCCAGCGCGGCCATGTGATCGCCGAAGCCGAGGTTGACCAGTTGCACGCTCGTCCCGGCGTGACGGTCTGGCAGCAGCCTGAGTACGGCACGGGTGTGCGCCATGGATGCCTCGGCTCCCATGGTTCCCACGACCAGCCGTCCGGAGACCTGTCGCAACTGCGCCTCGGCGACACGCCGCAGCCGGTCGACAGCCGCGACCGCCGCGCAGGCCTCGGGGAGCAGTGCCTGCCCTGCATCGGTCAGAGTGATCGCCCGGCTGGTGCGCTCCACCAGGCGTACCCCCAAGCGTTTCTCCAGCTCTCTGATTTGCTGACTCAGCGCCGGTTGCGTGATGAACAAGCGCGCGGCGGCACGTCCGAAATGGAGTTCCTCGCTCAGCGTGAGATAGAGCCGAAGCTGATGAATGCTCGGTTCTTTCGACACCGACGCCCCCACGGAGAATCCCCCTTCACTGCCCAACTTGCTGCGATAACGAGCATGTTATCGATAGCCACGAATCCTGTGCCTCTCGTTCGATGACGTCCCTGTCTTGACCGTGTGATAGTCAACGGCGTCACACATTCGCTTGCCTGCTGCGGCAAGCCGCCGATCCAGCCGTAAAGCCGTTCCGCCAGGGGCCGGGTACGAACGCGATGCTGCCGGGAAGTCCAGGGGTGCGATCTTCCCGAGTGGCCCGATCAGCAGCCCTGATGAGCCGGAGGGCGTAGCCCATCCGGGAACGGCACACCTGTCCCGCGGCCGGTATGGCCAGGGCACCGAAAACGGGAGGAACCACCATGCACATCTCACGGCCTCTGTCTGTCGTCATCGCGGCCTGCGCGACCGTGGCGCTGAGCGCCACCGCCGCACCCGCCGCCGGCCCCCTCGGTATCGGCTGGGCCGTCCACCCGCGGATCGACACCGGGATGTATTCCGGACCGGGTCTGAGCACACCGCGGATCGGAACCGCGTGGGCGGGCGACAATGTGGCCGGAATCTGCCAGGACAACGACAACAACGGCAACCGCATGGTTCTCGGTATCGAACGGCCGGGACGCAACGGGGCCCAATGGGCCAACACGGTCGGCTACATCTGGGACGGCGACATCCGCGAGAACACCGACCATTTGCCGTCGTGCGACGTCTACGGCCGAAGCGTCCACCCGCGGATCGACACCGGCCTGTATTCCGCTCCCGGCCTGAGCACACCGCGGATCGGAACCGCGTGGGCGGGTGACGACGTGGCCGGCATCTGCAAGATCAACGACAACAACGGCAACCGCATGGTTCTCGGTATCGAACGGCCGGGACGCAACGGAACCCAGTGGGCCAACACGGTCGGCTACATCTGGGACCTGGACATCCGCGAGATCACCGGCAATCTGCCGGACTGCGGCACGGCGTAACCGTCCGTTGCCGACCGCGCTCAAGGCAACGCGTACCGGCGGCAAGAAGTGGTACGGCGCGGCAGGGCTCTGGCGCGCCGTACCGGTGGAATTGAGCGAGCGTCGCATCACGTGATCACTCGCGTGTTGCGACGAGCTTGCGTGTTTCTGGTCTGTGGTGCTTCGTGCGGCACGATGCATGAGAACCGGACCGCCGTTGACCAGCCATGACCGCAGAGCCGCAACGGGGGCGGGCCTCAGCAGGGACGCAGACCCTCGGAGGCCGCCCGCGTCAATGTGTGTAGCCGTTTCCCGGCTTCATGCCGGTTTGAGTGGCAGACCTGAACGCTCGTGCAGGGATTCAAGTGCGGTGTGGTCCACGGCCGCGACGCGCAAGGTGCCGGTGTTGTAGGAGTAACTGGCCAGAATGCGTCGCGGTTGGTCGACGAAGCTCAGCCAGTCACCGCCCTTCTGCATCTCGCGAGACCCGACGTAGCTGAGGACTGACTCGACGACCCCCAGTTGCTGCTCACGGATCCGGCAGGTGGCTTGGTGCGGCAGTGACCTCACGGCCTGCCTGCCGGCGACATTGATCAGGAAGGACGACAGTCTCCGGGATTCGCTGTACCACTTCCCGCCTGGCTCGCTTCGGCCATGGACCCTGGGGTCGGGACAGCCGGCGTCATCCGGGCGCACGCTCCACTGGGCGGGCCATCGGTTCTCCCCACAGAAGACCAGATGTTCGTCCTCGACACCCAGGTGCCCGGGAACCATCACCCGGAGGGTGTGCTCGTGGCCGCCCATGCCCATCAGCTCCGGGTGTCGGCCCGCGGCAGCGTAATAGTCACGCAAAGCGTCCGGCAGGCTGATCCCCAAGCGATCCCCGGCAGCCGTGACTTCGGCATCAGCGCAACCGTCGTTCGGAGTCCAGCCACCGAACGCGGTCGACATGAGTTCCTGAAGCAACTCTTTGATCATGACAGACCTCAAGTCGATGGGATCATCACTCGCCGCGAGTGAGCGTTCGGTCCGCAGTGATCATAGGCGTAGGCGGCGTCGGCCCACACGATCACCTTGGCGACAGTCTCCGCGGCTTTCACGCTCTGGGAGTCGATCACGGTGCCCACCGCGGGGGCCTTTGCCCATGTCCCGGCGGATCCGCCCCCGAGATGGTCACGGATCTGGCCGATCACCCCGGCTGCGGCCCAGCGGGCCATGCATCCCGCGACCGCTGTTCTTGCTGTCCGATCTGGCAGATCGCCTCCAGCGGGAAGGGGGTTGCCCGGCTCTCCTGCTGGAATCGGCGATAGAAGTCACCCATCACTTCGGCGACCGGCGCGTAGCGGACAAGGACTGCCGCGAGCGCCGCTGGGATGTGTCCCCGGTGATCCCCCTGTGCGCAGGCCTGCACAAAAGCCTTGCGTTCTTCCGGTGGGTATCCGTACAGAGCGACGGCCAGCCAGTTCACCAAATAGGTGACGGCGTAACTCTGGTCGTAGGTGCGGTGCTGGTCGAAGAAGTCGGCTTCGTCCTGTGTGAGCTCGAAGCGAGAGGAGATCGCAAGGCCGTAGTCGGCGAAGAAGAGCCGCCGACCGTCGGTCAGGATGTTCTCGAAGTGGGCATCGAAGTGCAGCAGCCCGCGAGCGTTCATGAACGAGATTCCGGCCTTCAGCTCGTTGTCCACCATGGTGCAGGCCCGCTCCGCCGCCTCCTCACCGGCGCCCATCTGGACGCTCAACCAGTCGTGCAGGTTGTGCGGGAGGTACTCCAGGAACACCGTGAGACTGGCCGAGGACTGCTGGAGAGCTTCGATCCGGCTGCGTACCTCCGCTCCGCCTCCCCAGTAGGCGACAGCTCGTTCGACATCGGCCAGTTCCTCGGGAAGCGGCTGGCCAGGATCTGGGAGCACCCGCCAGTGGTACATCAGAGGGAAGCCCTCGTAGTCTCCCGCGATCACCCAGTTCGTCGTCATGGTGTGCACGGCCAGCTCTCGCCAGGCTCCGAACCCCGGGCCGCCGATACTCCCGACGCCGTAGTGACAGAAGGCCGGCAGGCCGTACAGATTCGCCGTGGAATGAACGTTCTCCGGCCGCCGCTCCAGATCCGTCAGGCGTATCTGCTTGACGAAGACCGGGGTTCCGTCGACTTCCAGCAGTACTGTCTTCCCGCCGATGCCGGAACCGATCGGTGTGGCGGCGTCCACGAGCTCGTGCAGTCTGCGATCACTGCACAGCGCCAACGATGTGGAAACGGCACCGTGGGCTGCCAGACGGGCACCGCGGGACATGTCAGGGCGCTTCACCTATGCCTCCAGCCGGGCACCCGCCTCTCACGCACCGCTTCACGAACGCCAAGGCGGGAGCTGCTCGCCACCCTCTCATGTCGAGGACCGGTGACAGCCCCTGGAGCACTGACGGCTGCCGCAACGGTCCAGTGACGCACAGGACGGCGAAAGCGCGATGACGCCGGAGTACGCCTCGACTCGGGCCGAAACCGAGCCCGAGCGCCGGGCGGGCCGGCAGCGTCAGGTGGTGGTGGGCCAGGTCCGCAGCAGAGCGGCGATCTTCCCGGCGGTGCACGCGGGGTCGAGGAGCAGGTCCTTCAGGGCGATGGCGTCCTCGCGGCCGGGCTTGACGGAGATCCCGGCGGCTTCGAGGTACATGACACCCGTAGCCGCGGCGACGGCCATGTTGGAGCGCTCCAGCCAGCGGCACCGGCCCAGCGTGTGCACCAGGGCGGCAGCCTTTGCGTAGGGGCCGTCGTAGACGGGCCGCTCGAACAGTTCGGCCCGGTGACGGGCGACCGCCGAGACCGGCACACCGTAGTCGTCGGGCGCCGGGTCGTCCGCTCCGGCCGCCTCGGCGACCTGCAGGATCCAGGGAACGTCGATGTTCAGGTCCATCAGGCCGCGTGCGCTCCCCGGGACGCCTGCTGGGCCTGTTCGGCCTCGTCGAAGACCGCCTGGTGGTCGGCCAGGAAACGGGCCGCCGCCCCCACCGCACGGGCGCGCAGCCCGCTGGCGTCGTCCTGCACCAGCCGCGCGAGGTAGTCCCCGACACTCACCCCCAGATCCGCGGCTCGCTTCTTCGCGAGCTCCGCGATGTCCTCGTCCACCCGAGCGCCCAGCTGTGTCTTCGCCATACCAGCATGGTAACAGCTGTTACCACCGTACGGGCCGGTCGCCGGGACGGGGGTCTCCAGGGGCCCGTCACCGTCTTGGAGGCGCACGTGCGGATACGCCCTCCCGCCCGTCCCACGACCGTTGCCCGGCCGACCGAAGGCGGCCTCGTCGGCTTCGCTGTCCGCGGCGTCCCAGCAGGTTCCGTCCACGGCCGGCAGCCGCGAGTTCGCCAGAACGCGCCCGGCGTCGCTCCGGTGGCCATCGGCCTGGCAGTGGTGGCGTACAGCACCCGCAGTGGCTCCGATCCAGACGACCCCTGCCCGGAACAGCGAGAACTTCACCGGAACGTGCCAGTCACCCAGCAGCCCCGCAGCCCTCAGCCCTCAGCCCTCAGCCCTCAGCCCTCAGCCCTCAGCCCTCTGGCGGCAACGGCATGGACCCACAGTGTGTCAGGCGGTCGCGGCGCCTCTTCCGGGACCGCTGATGCCCGGTGGACGCCACCAGGAGCGGGGACACGGAGAGCCAAAACTTCCGCCTGATTCTGTTCTGCGGCCGGGGTGGGCCGGCGAACCGAAGTGGGTTGACTCTCCAGGTACGTGACGTTGTGTCACCCGAGTGACGTCGCGGCATCTCCCGCCCCACCCCCGACTGCGCCGGAAGACGGCACAGCCCTGCCGCCTCGTGCCACAGAGGTGGACACGAAGCGTGGCATCCACATAACTTGTCACCGTTAACTTAACTGCGACAACCTGGGGCCGCGATGACCATCACCGAGCAAGACGTCTACGCCTTGGCGCCGTTCGCCAGGACGCTCGGGATACGCTTCGGAGCTCTCAAGGCCGACGCTGTCACCGCACAACTCGCCTACACGCCCGAGCAGTCCACCGTCGGTGCCGCGATGCACGGCGGGGCACTGATGGGGCTGGCCGATGTAGCCGGCGCCGTGTGCGCCACGTTGAACGGGACCGCCGACGCCCTCCCCGCGACCATGGAATCCACCACCCACTTCCTGCGGCCCGTACACGGCACCGGCGCCTACGCGACCTCCCGCCCGCTGCATGTCGGCAAGTCAACGGTCACCGTGGAAATCGATATCCGGGATGACAGGGACCGGCTCTGCGCCCGCGTCACTCAACTCGTCGCCCTCCGGAGGCGCCATGACTAAGGACCCTGGCCAGAACACGGCCGACGGCCGAGCCGGCACAGCCGAAGGCCGTCGGCGCAGTCGCGCCAAGCGAGGCCAAGGCGGCCGACTGAGGGACGAGCTCATCGAAGCGGCCAACACGCTGCTCGACGACGCCGGCGAGGACGGCGTGACCATCCGCGCGGTGGCACAGGCTGTCGGGGTCAGCACCCCCTCGGTGTATCTGCACTTCGACAACCGACAGGAACTGCTGCACACCGTGTGCCTCGGGGTCTGGGACGAACTCAGCCGACGGATGCTGAGCATCAGCGCCCAGACCACCGACCCGTTCGCCGAACTCCACCAGCGCAGTGTCGCCTACATCAGGTTCGGGCTCGCCCACCCCCTGCGCTACCGCCTGGTCGCGACCGGACCCGCGACAGCCGCCACCGAGCAGGTAGCCGACACCTGCTTCCGATTCCTGCGGGAGACGGTGCAGCGATGCGCCGACGCCGACATGCTCCACGGCGATGTGACGGCGCTGACCCGGGCCATCTGCGCGTCGCTGCACGGTGCCGTCTCGCTGCTGATTCTCCAGCCGACCTCGAAATGGCCCGACGACATCCCCCAGTACGCAGACGATGCCGCGACCCTCGCCTGCCAGGGCGCCGCTGCCCTCTCGCGCCGGCGCCACAGCCGCTACCGAACGTGAACCGAGTTCGTCACACTGGCCGAAAAAGATCCGCCGGGCCATGTGGTGGCGGGTCTCGGCGATGTGGAGCTGCCTGCCGATCACACGCCACCCATGAAGTGATCCGGTTCAGCGAGCCGATGTCTCGTCGGACACATCAAGCCTGGAGAACGATGCGTCCAGGGCCCTGATCTGCGTGGACGCGCGCCGGTTGGGGCTGCGTTCAAGGCGCGACACCAAGTCGGCGACCTCAAGACGGTCGCACCTATCTTCGACGGCCACACATTCGGCAAATGTCACGGCGCGGTCGACCCCGCGTACATCGGCCCGGAACCAGATGGACGGGTGCGCGGCCGTCGCGCAGTCGTTCGCCGTGCTCAAGCCCGGGGCCCACGTATTCGGACAAGGTGATGAACCGCGATCGGTTCGACCTCTCCTCGATCCGATGTCCGGCTCGGAGCGCTGAACGCCGCTCGCCCGCAGTTCCAGCAACGCCTCCCCGGTGGGCACGCGCGCTCCTCCCGCAGCGCGCGTGCCCACCGTCCTCATGTCTCCTGGAGTACGGAGAGAACGTTCCCCGCGGGGTCGGTGAACCACGCGATCGCGGCGGGGCCGCCGTCACCGGCCCGGACGATGCCCCTCTCGTCCTGGTCGAACCCGGGATAGCGCTCAAGGCTCACTCCGCGCCGCTCCAGCTCGTCGACAGCGGCTTCGATGTCGTCCACGGGGAAGTTGAGGATCGTGAAGGTCGCGGGGACGTGTGACTCCTTCGGGTACACGAGGACCCGTGCGCCTCCGCCGAGCGTGAGGGTCAGCATCCGCATGTCCCCCTCCCCCCTCTCCTCCGCGCGGAGACCGAGAGTCTCACCGTAGAACCGGCGGGCCTCGCCGAGGTCGTCGACCGCGAAGCCGCTGAACGCCTGGGATTGTCCGAACATGCCCTGTCTCTCCTTCACGGGTGAGCTGTTCCGAGATCTCAGGGCACACCACGCGGGCCCCGGTCACCGGCGCGCCACGCTGACGACGCGAGGGTCCCAACAGCCGGAGTTCACGCGCCCGGCGTACGGCGTCGTTGCGCCGGTTCACGGTCAGCCTCCGTCAGGCGTTCTTGGGTTCACCCGGCCGCGTGCCCGGCTCACTGGACACCGAACCGTTGGCCCCCGCACCGTCGTGGAACACATGCGGAACGACGGTGACACCCATGTCGTGATACGCCAGTTGGCATCGGCAGACATCCGCGTCATGCAGGGACGCACCTGGTCTACGGGTATCCCCGGTTGTAGCGAAGTGCACCCGCACGCTCACTGTCTGCTGCTATACCGGTGCGGGCAAGCTGCACAATGGTGGACGCATCGGGGGAGCACATGGCAGAGGACCGCTATGCCTTCAGGCAGGCAGCCGACAACGGGATGCTGGACGGGCCGCCGGGAACAGGAGATTTTCTACGGCTGGTGCGGTCACTGGTGGAAAGACCCCCACGCGGTGAACGGTGGTTGCCGTCCTTCGAGATCGGTGGCCCGGGTGCCCGGGCCGTCCAAGCCGCGCTCAAGAGTCGACTGGACGAGGCTGCCCGGCCCGTCCCCCACTGCGTGGTGCACCTACCGGATGCGGATGACCGTCCCGACGACAACGGTGACCACCGCGAAGCCGACGATGACCGCTCCGAAGGCGAGATGCCCCAGGCCGGTGCGCCGGGCCACAGCCGACCCGCTCCCGACGACGGCACACGCGATCCCAGGACCGGCTCCGGTACGACGCTCCTGTCCGACGGCGCCGGCCGGGCGGGCCATGTGGTCAGCCATCAGGACGCCGACGCGCTGCGTGATCTTCTCGCCCGGATCTGCCACGGCCTCGCACCACAGCGAAGCGGACAGCCGCGCCTGCGGTTCCGCCACTTCTCGTTGGTGAACTGGGCCATGGGGGAGCGACTTCCGAACGACGGCCGTCACGACACACATCACACCGAACTCGCCCGGCGACTGCGCGACTTCCTGCGCGGTACCCTCCCTGCCGCCGACCACAGCGGTATCGGTATCGGCATCGGTGCCGTGAACCCCTTGCTGCAACTGCTGTGGAGTGTGCTGATACTGGTGGTCCCACCCGCGCTGTTCCGAGTGGTGGCGAGCGGACGTGTGCCCGGCCTCGGGCGCGGCTACTGGTGGTTCATGCGTCAGCCCTACCTCAGGCCGGAGCTGTCGGGAGACTTCCTCGGCCTGACCGAGCGGCTGACCGTCGGTTACCGGCGCGAGGAACCCGCCGACCACGTGGCCAAGTTGCTGGTGCACGCCTTTCTCGAAGACCTGCGCCGCGCGTTTCGGCGCGGTCCCTTCCGACGGCGCGGATGGCGGCACACCGCCTATCCCGTGGTGGTCCTCCAAGGCACCCAGGCGACCGACGCGGGGCGCACCCTGCTCAGACTCGTGGAACAGGTACGTGAGGAGACCGGGCGGCCCGTCCCCGTGCTCCTCGTGCACTTCGACCACCGCCGACACTGGGGTGGCCTGGGCGGCCCATCCGCGCCCGCCGACGCTCTGGACATGACAGACGTGCCCGCGATCGACCCCACGCAGTGGGCCCCGGTCTCCTACAGCACTCGTCTGCGCCCGCGACGCTCCGTACCACCGGCCCGGGTCCGTGCGCAGCGTCGGTTCTGGGTGGACGACTCCACCGAGACGGAACGAGTGCCCGCATCCGTCGTTGTCACGGCACCTTTGCCACCATGGTTCAGTCGGCGTGTCGTCATTCTCACCGCATGCCTGGCACTTCTCGCTCCCACCGTGGCATGGTCCGGCTATCAACTGGGCCTGCCGGGTTGTCCACACCGGCCCCTTGCCGGTGACGTGACCGTCAGGGACGTGGGCGGACAGTGCATCGGCTTCAGCGACGCCCAAGCGTTCACCTTCAACGACGAGCCCGGGCAGGAGCGACTGCACGACATCCAGCAGCGTATCTTCGCTCAGAACCGGGACGCGGAGGACCTCTGGGAGCGCGGCGGCCGTCGCCGCCCGTACGCCACCATCGTGTACCTGGGCACCTTGACCGGCCGTGCCACGCGCCGGGGTGAGGAAGCGTACGCGGCCGAACGTGAAGGACTGGAGGGCATGGCCGTCGCCCAGCACATCGGGCTGCGGGCGCCGGTGAACAACTTCTCGGTGCCGTTGCTGCGCATCGTCATCGCCAATGCCGGCTTCCAGATGAAGCAGGCCGACATCGCTGTTGACATGATCGCCGAGCTGACGCGTCGGGAGTCCGATGCCCCCGTGATCGGTGTCGTCGGCCCGGTCGAGAGCCGGAGGGCCAGCGCCGCCGCCCTGCGTCACCTCAACCGGATCGGTCTGCCCGCCATCGCGCCGGCACTCTCCGCCGACCACATCGACAAGAATTCCGCCCTCTACCTGCAAATCGCGCCGCCCAACCGTGATCAGGCCCGTCTCTTGGCCGACTACGCGCGCCGGAAGGGGTGGAAGGGGCTGCATGTCTACGCCACCTATGGGGAGGGGTCCAGCCGCCAGGACGACCTCTACGTCGCCACGCTCCTGGAGGACCTTCGGTCACAGTTCAAGGGCACCCATGACCTCACCTTCCGTGACTGGCACAGCGGGCTGTCCATGGCACAGGAGTGCGGTTACCAGGGCATGCTCTTCTTCGCCGGTCGGTGGTCGGAGTACGGAGACTTCCTGCACGGCCTGGCGAAGGACTGCCGCAACCAGCGCTGGCCACGTCATCTCGTGGCCGATGACTCCGTCAACCGTTTCATGGCCAACCCGACGCTGCGCGAGGCGGCGCCGGACAATCTGACCATGCTGTACGTGTCGAAGTCCGGCCTGGCCACCTGCGCCGCGCTGCGCCGTCGCAGTGACTCGGACACGGTGGCCAGCCAGTTCCTGGCCGCTGTGGGAAGGCCTGGCCTGCTCCGCCCCGCGAGGTGTGTCCACAAACCCGGTGCCCAGGAATGGCTGGGGGAGCACGTCGGGCTCGCCTACGACGCCACCATGCTCCTGACCCAAGCGGTGGAGCAGTTGGCCGGACGTGTCCGTGTGTGGCCGCAACGATGGGACGGGCGAATGCTCGACCCGGCAGCCGTCCACGCCGAGATCCTCCGACAGAACCAGGCCGGCGGCTGGCCCGGCGTCACCGGCCACCTCGTCTACTCCCCGGGCTCGGGCGAGCCCGTCGGCAAACCTCTGTCGCTCCTGCGCATCGACCGCATTCCGGCAATGAAGGAGATGCCCACCGAGGTCTTCAGCTGCGGCCCGTACGGCCGCCACGACGCACACACGTGTCGCGAACCACGGGGGTGACCCGACCCGCCGGGCATGTGTGTGGCCGCACCTTCGACAGTGGGATCAGCGGCTTCGCGATCTCCCCCAGCCCGCCCGGCGGCGCGAGCTGTGCTCGGCGGGCCGGGCAGGGGACTTGCGGCGTCACCGGCGATGCTGCGGCAGTCTGGCGCCGCTGGCCGTGGAGGTGTCCCGGCAGGCCCTGGCCGAGGATGACCAGACCGGTGCCGCGGTAGCCGCCGTCCGCTATGACCGTGGTCTTGCCGACGGCGTCCTTCGCGCCGGAAAGCTCCCATGCCTTGCCGTCGTTGCGGTTGCCGGGCAGGGGCTGGCTGACAGCGACGACGAGTCGGGTGTCAGCGTCGATGACGACCTGGTGGTTGGTTGAGCAACGGTTGTTCTTCGACTGCTCGGCGATGGTGTGATCGCGGGTTGGCACCAGGGTGCCGTCCACGATCAGCATGGTGTCCTTGCGGAACCGTTTGCGCCGTTGCAGAGCCAGCGAGGGCCGCAGGGCCTGTCGTTTGGATCACGCCTGGGCCGCGGGGCTTGGCACGCGCATCTGCGGCGTTGTCGTCGGTTGCCAACGCTCCGCGTTGACGCCCTCCTCCGCCAGTGCGCGGCGACCAGCAGGACCCGGTCCTCCAGCGGCAGGTCCATGGCCGTCCCTTGCGGACGGGGTCTACGCCCTCGCGTCGTCACGCGGTGATCAACTTGCCGAACTGCCGACGGGATCAGTCCGCTGAACGGGGCTATTCAGGAAGGCTCCGACGCCGTGATCACACCAGTCACTGCGCGATCATTCCACTGCTTCAGGTGCTCCCTGCTCGAACGCGAGGCGGCAGCGTTCAACCTGCTCGGCGACCTGCTCCATGAACCAGCGCATGATCTCGTAGGGGATGACGTGCTCGTCGTGGCTGTGGATGTGGACGGTCGGCTCCAGACTCGGGTCCTCGTCGGGTATCACCGCCACCACGAACGCGGTTCCTGGCAGGTGCGTCTCTGCGTTGGGAATGTCAGCCCACGAAGCCGGCACCGGAACGGCCTCGCTCAGCTCCACACACCATGCGTCGTCCGGCAAGGCGTAGTGGTACTGGATGGCGTAGTGGCGGCCTGCATGAACGCGCAGCTCTGGCATGTCCGCAGGCTGTCACAGCTGCCACGTCGGAGTCTGAAGCAACCGCCCGACGCGTGTGTGGTCCTGTGGTCGCACTCGGTTTCAGCAAGAAGGTCGATGCGCGCGGAGCAGGCCGCGAGGTCTGCCAGCAGCTGATTCGCGCCCGATCAACGACAGCCGCGACGGCGGACGTCCTGGCCAACGCACCGGTACCATCGCGGCCGTCCGGCCGGCTCTGCCGGTGACCGATCAGGCAGAACTCGGATCGGCGGGCCGACAGGATCCACAGCCCTGCCTCACGCTTCCCCATGACCCGACCAACGACCAGACCAGCCGACCCTTACCTCACGCTCGCACTTGGACACAAGGGAGGCCACAGAGTCGGCATTCCGCGTTCTCTGATCGCGCCCTCCCCCCCTGGCGCCCGCTCCTCACGAGTCAGGAGCCGACATGGTCAGATGTTTGTTCGAGCGCAATCGGTGCAGACGGTGAACTGCCACAACCTCTATACAGGAAGCGGAGACGCACCATGGGCATCATCGCGTGGATCATCATCGGCCTGCTCGCCGGCGCCATCGCCAAGGCCCTGATGCCGGGCAAGGACCCCGGCGGCGTCATCATCACCATGCTCATCGGCATCGTCGGTGGTCTGCTCGGCGGTTGGCTCGGCAAGGTCATCTTCGGCGTCGACTCCATCGACGGGTTCTTCGACCTCTCCACCTGGGTCGCCGCGATCGCCGGCTCCGTCATCCTCCTCGCCCTCTACCGCCTCGTCACCGGCAACCGGCGCTCGCACCGTCACGCCTGACCCGCTGAAGGCACAACGCCTCCGGGCCCACCTGGACGGCTCCCTTCCTGTTCGCAGGACGGGAGCCGTCCAGGTGTGTCCGGCCGGGCATGCCGTTGTCCACCCGTCGGTTCCCGTCGGGCCGTCGAGGCCAGGAACAGTTCGGCCGAGCCCTTCGGCATGTCACAGCAGTCGTCGGATGTCGCCGCGAACCCGGTAGAAGCCGCCTGCCGCAGCGTGCAGGGCGTCCACGACGTAGCGTGCTCCAGGCTCGCGTATCGCGCGCGGGAACTGGACGTTCAGCGCCTGGTCGTAGCCCTCGGACACCACGTGCACCCGAATGCGTCCCGCCTCCTTGACGCACTCCACGACGACCGCTCCCGCCGGGGCCTGGGCGACGGTGGTCACCGCGTCAGCGGCCGTGGCCGGTTCGTAGGTCGGCAGCGCTGCGGCGAGCTTGACGTCCCGCACCACTGGCACCGTGCCCTGCTGCGCCGCGGTGACGGCGGCCTCGCTCGCATCCACGCACACCAGCGAACCGTCCGTGGTCACCAGGTACAGCCGCTCGTCGTGGTACTGCATCGACAAAGCGGAACCACCGCCGGTGCCGAGCTTCCACAGGCGTGTGCCGTCCTGGTCGAAGCAGTAGACGGACGAGGCCGCGTCGCCCGCGAAGACGAACTGTCCCCCGGGTGACGTGGCACATGAGTACACCGCGCTGTCGCAGGGGTACGTGGCCTCGATCATGCCGGTCCCCTTCGACAGCCGCTGGACCACTTTGTGGGCGGTACCCGCGTACACCGCGTCGTCCTCCTGCCAGCCGAACAGGACACCGCCCCGGGTCGGCGTGTGCCACAGCTCCCCGCCGCCGTCCGGCGCGTAGGCCGTGACCCCCCGGTGGTGGCCGTGGTAGACGGCCCGGTCGTCCGCGCGGACCATCCAGGCGTGTTCACCCTGACTGCGCCGGGACCACTGGTGCTCGTCCTCGTGGTCGATGACGGTGAGTCGGCCTTCGCGATCGGAGACGTCCAGGACGCCCTCGTGGATGTCGAGCCAGAAGATGTCGACGTCCGCCGCGATGTCATAGGCGGCGAAAGGCAGCTTGGAGGACAGGTCGTACACCTTGCCGTCGTCACAGCCGGCGTAGATCCAGAAGTCGTCGGCCACCAGGCACTTCACGCCGTCCGGCAGACTGAAGCGCGCCAGCGTGTTGCCGTCGTGGTCCAGGGTGTACACGTCGCCCGCCTGGTTGCCGACCCAGCAGCGCTCACTGTCGACGTGGATACCGAACGCCGAGGAGCCGGTGGCGAACCGCCACAGCACCGGGGCAACGGCACGCGCGGTGGACGGCGCCGAAGCCACCTGACGCCTGGTCACCGCACGCGGGGCACGCTGTCCCGGTACGGCCGGGGCATATCCCCTGCGGACCTTCTCGCCCACCTTCTTCGCGGCCGCCGCCTGCGCCTTCTCCGCCGTGGCGAACGTCGTCGTCTGGGTCTGTCCGCCGGCTCCGATCCGCCCGTAGCGCACCGTCACCACCTGCCCGTCGACGGTCACTTCGTAGAACTTGTGCGCACCGTCACCCTCCTGCGACAACTCCAGATACGTCGTCGACACCGCAGCCCCGGCAGACATGACACACCCCTCCCCACAGCGGACCCGTGGCCTTTCCAGCGGATCCCACTGCTCACACCGTAGGGGGACCCACTGACAATTGGCGGGCCGCCGCCGACGTCGCCGTCGGGGACCCAATTCAATCGGGCCTGGGTACGACGACCGGCCGACGCGGTCTTCAGCCTTGGGCAGGGTGCCGGTGCCGGGGTGCGCCGAACGTGGTGTCGGTCCGCTGATGCTGTCCATGTCCGCAGCCCCAGTGCCGTCCGAGGCCCGCCGCCGTTGGTCACGGGGCGACCGGCATCGTAGTTGGTCAAGCGTCCAAGACGGCGGTTAGCATGAAACGAGCATTTCACTCTTGATGGAACGGTGGACCGGATGTCTCGCATGGCAGCGAAGGATCGTCGGGAAGAACTCATCGCCGCGGCGTTCCGCGTCATGGTTCGCGACGGAGTCGCCAGGACCACGACCCGCGCTGTCGTCAACGAGGCGAAGATGCCGTTGGGGGTTTTCCACTACTGCTTCACCTCACGTGAGGAACTCCTCCAGGAAGTGATCACCCGCATCACGGACAGCGGCGTGGCCAAGGCCCGGGACGTGTTCGAGGGAGGAGGCGACCTCGACGAACGCATCGCCAGGAGCCTGTTCGCCTTCTGGGAGGGAGTCGAGCTCAGCCCGGGAGAGCATCTGGTGGGGTACGAGCTCGCCCATTACGCGTTGCGCCAGGAGGGCTTCGAGGATCTGGCCCGTCGGCAGTACGAGCATTATCTGGAAGTCCACGAGCAGCTCCTCACCGAGGCCGCCGAGAGCGCGGGCATCACATGGACGGTGCCCCTTCCCGTGCTGGCCCGCTACCTCAACGCGGTGCTGGATGGCGTCACGCTGTGCTGGCTGGCCGACCGTGACAGCGAGAACACCCGCGAGGTGCTCCGCCTCACCGGTGAGCACCTCGTGAGTCTCGCCGCCAAGGACGCATGACGAAGTCGGGCGGGGTGTGGGGGCCGTGGCCGCCGCAGCCCGCCCGATTCCGTTACAGCCACTGGCGAGCGTGCGCGAGGAATTCCGCACGGCTTCGGGCGCCCAGTTGGGCCCAGCCCGGCTGGGCCTGTCGGGCTCGTGCGCCCGCTCGCGCCACCTCCTGCGACGGGGGCGTCCGCCCGTGCGCCGTCGGGTGTGGGCGATCGCGTCCGGGCCACGGAAAAACTCCTGCCGGAACGTTGACTTCGGTTTGCCCAGAATGAGACGGTCACTCGTACAAGTCAAGCGTCTTGTACGAGTGACCAACTTGTTGGGCGGCAGAGAAACCAGGCCCGACGCCCGTCACCAAGGAGCGGCTGGAATGAAACGGACGGCATCGGTCGCGCTCAGCGGCTTCGGTGTTCCCGAGTCACTGCGCTGGCATCAGGGAGCCCTGTGGTTCTCCGATCTGGCCCATGGCACGGTGCACCGCTGGGACGGCGCGGGCGAGGCGGAGACGGTCCTGAAGGTTCCCGGCCGGGCCGGCGGGCTCGGCTGGCTTCCGGACGGGCGCCTGCTCGTCGCCTCCATGGACGGAGGTGTCGTGTACCGGCTGGAGACGGACGGCGAGCTCGTCGAGCACGCGGATCTGCGGCATCTCGTCGGCGGCCCGGTCAACGACATGCTCGTCGACCCGCGCGGACGTGCCTACGTGGGCAATTTCGGCTTCGACTACCACGCGTTCGCCCGCGAGCACGCCAACGCCATGCTCTACGCGCCGCCCGGCCCGACGAAAGCACCGATCGCGTGCCTGGCCCCGGACGGGACCCTGCTCGGACTGACCGAGCCGATGCTCTTCCCCAACGGATGCGCCCTGACGGCCGACGGCACCACCATGGTGGCGGCCGAGACCCTGGCCATGCGGCTCACCGCCTTCCCCGTGCTCCCCGACGGCACACTCGGACAGCCGCGCCCCTGGGCCCCGCTGATCTCGCCGTTCCTGTGGCACGCCGTGAACCATCCGGGGCTCCTCGGCCGCATCACCCGCAGGATCTCCGCGCTGCTGGACCACCCGGCCATCGCCAAGCGCTCCGCCTCACCGATCGCCCCCGACGGCATCGCCTGGCACAGCGACGGCGAGACGATGTGGATCGCGAACGCACTGCGTGGCGAATGCGTGCGGGTGGCCGAGGGGGGTCGCGTCCTCGACCGCGTGACGACGAGCCAGAACACCCTGAGCTGCCTGGTCGCAGGTCACGACGGACGCACCCTGTTCGCCGCGACCGTACCGACCGACGACCCCGTCCGCGCCGCAGAGCTGAACGGTGGTCGCGTCGAGATGCTCCGGCTGTGAACCCGCGGGCGACAACGGGGGGCGACTTCATGTCGGACGGTTGACTTGGACATACGACCAGGAGACTCTGTGGCCATGAATGATGTGTCTGAAGACAGCCGGGTCCTCCTCGTCACCGGCGCGGCCTCCGGCATCGGGGCCTCGATCGCGCAGTCGGCGGTCGCACGGGGTCACCGCGTGATGCTGTCCGACGTCAACGAGCAGGCCGTGCGGGCCAGGGCGCTCAGTCTGGGCAGCCGGGCCGCCGGTTGTGTCCTGGACGTCCGGGACCCGCAGGCGTGGGTCAGGGCCTTCGAAGCGGCGGAGGCCGCGTTCGGAGCCGTCGACGTGCTGGTCAACAACGCCGGCATCATCCATACCGGCCACGCACGTGACCTCGGCCCCCAACAGCACCGCGACATCCTGGAGGTCAACCTGCTCGGCGCGATCACCGGCACCTGCACGGCGATCGAGCGGATGACCGCGCAGGGCCGCGGCCACATCATCACCGTCTGCAGCATGACGGCGTTCCTCCCGCTCCCCGGATACGCGACGTACTGCGGCTCCAAACACGGGCTGCGGGCCTTTCACCACAGCGCGGCCCTGGAAGAACGCGACGGGCCACTGGACTTCACGATCATTCATCCTCCGTCCACGCGCACGGACATGCTGGAGCAGGAACTGGCCGACCCCGCTTGCGCCATCTCCTTCGCCGAGAAGTCCTGCGCGCCGGAGGACATCGCCAAGGCCGTCGTCGACGCGATCACCTCCAGGCCGGTCGAGGTGGTGTTCCCTGCCCTGGGCGGCCGTGTCCAGCGGATCGCCGGCGTCCTCCCCCGCCTGATGCGGTGGGTGATCCCGCTCGCCGAGACCAGGGGAAGAAGGAAACGGGAGCGCATCATCGACCCCACGGGCCGCCGCCGGTCCGATGCGGCGCGGCCCTCGGACCGCTCGGCCGGCTGACGGGGTTCCCGGCCGCCGCTTACCGGGCCGGTCCACCGAACCATCGAGAAAGGGTGCGGATGTGAGCGCACGTGTGGCGTCCTGGCCGGACGTGAAATCGGCCGCCTCCGCCGTGGCCGGCTTCAGCGAGGTCCGGATGACCCAAATACAGCGGGCCACCCAGCACTTGGACCCGCCGTTCGCCGTGGTGGACCTCGATGCCTTCGACGCCAACGCCGGCGATCTGGCGGACCGCACGGGCGGGGGCGCCACGATCCGCCTGGCCAGCAAGTCGGTCCGCAGCCGCGACCTGATCCAGCGTGTCCTGAAGCGTCAGGGTTACCGGGGCATTCTCGCCTTCACCCTGCCCGAAGCCCTGTGGCTGGCCGAGGACCACGAGGACGTGGTCATCGGCTACCCGACCGCGGACCGCACCGCGTTGGTGCACCTGGCCAAGGACGAAAGGGCGGCCTCCCGCGTCACCCTCATGATCGACTCCGTCGCCCAACTGGACTTCATCGACGAGGCCGTCGGTGCCGCCCGCCTCCCTCTGCGGCTGTGCATCGACCTGGACGCCTCCCTGGAACTGGCCGGCGGGCGCATCCACCTGGGCCCGTACCGCTCCCCCGTGCACACCCCGCACCAGGCCGCCACGCTCGCCCGGGCGATCCAGAGCCGTCAGGGGTTCCACCTGGCCGGGGTCATGTCCTACGAAGGACAGATCGCCGGCATGGGCGACAACCAGCCCGGATCCCCGCTCAAGCGCGCCGCGCTCCGCGCCGTGCAACGCCTCTCGGCACGCGAACTGGCCGACCGGCGTGCCGCCGCGATCGCCGCGGTCGAGACCGTCGCCCCGCTGGAGTTCGTCAACGGCGGCGGCACCGGCTCCGTGGAGCAGACCTCGGCCGAGCACGTCATCACCGAGATCGGCGCGGGCTCGGGCCTGTACGGGCCCGGGTTGTTCGACTTCTACCGGCGCTTCCGTCCACGGGCCGCCGCCTACTTCGTCATGCCCGTCGTACGCCGTCCCACGGACCGGATCGCCACCGTACTCGAGGGCGGCTGGGTCGCCTCCGGCCCGCCCGGCCGCGACCGTCTGCCCACTCTCAGCTGGCCCCGGGGCCTGCGGATGCACCCGCTGGAAGGAGCGGGGGAAGCGCAGACACCGGTGCTCGGCCCGGCAGCCCACGGACTGCGTCTCGGCGACCACGTGTGGTTCCGGCACGCCAAAGCCGGCGAACTGTGCGAGCGGGTGAACATCCTCCACCTGGTCTCCGGCGGCGAGATCGTCGGCCAGGCCCCCACCTACCGGGGAGAAGGGCACGCCTTCCTCTGAGCCCGTGTGCCCCGTGTGCCGCTCCACCGCGGGCTGTCGGCGATCGAGGAGCTTCTTCCCGGGCTGCGGGGGCAGTTGGTCGACGCGGGCGGGGTACCGCCGGACGGGCGACCTGGCAGGGCTGGGCGAACGCGGATGGGCGCCCTCCGGCACACCCGTGCTGGAACTGGTCCCCGCGATCCGCCCGTTGGTCGAGCACGTGGTCCGGCGGCGTGTGGCGGAGCTGCCAGGGGTGGAGCCGCGTGGCGGCACACGGGTGCGGGGCCTGAGCCGCGGCGCGACCACCACCGGCGGCAGCCGGCTCATCGAGTGCTTCGACGCACCGCCCGTCGGCCGGACACCGAGCGGCATCTCGGGCCGTTGCCGGTCCCGCGCGACATAGTCCGACACATCCAGAACACAGGCCGACTGACCGGCATTGGGGAGTTCGGGAGGTATTTCGGTTCTATCGGTGGCACACCGACAAGGACCGTATTAGGGTGACTTGATTCGGTCAGGCGCATGCGCGCCGATCCGGTGGGGGCGATGCGCGGGGGGCCGTGCAGTGGGATCGGAGCAGACACATACGGGCGCACCGCGCCCGCCTCATGCGGCGGGCCGCGTGGTGAAGCGCGGCGACGAGCTGGAGCGCCTTGTTCTACGGGTGCCGGCGGCACGCGGCCGCGCCGATCTGGAAATGCTTCAGCAGCTGATGCGGGGCGTGCGGCGTACCGAGACCCAGATCGAGACAAGTGCGGGGCGGGGACCGTTCGCTCGTCTGGTGGCCGTCGTTCGGGGCCGGGCGCACAAGGAACGCGTGTCCGCAGACCGGGCTCTCGTGTTCAACCAGGTGCAGGTGGCTCGTCACCTGGACCGACTGTCGAGCCAGGCACTGCGGGTGGACGCGGAGGTGGCGCGGATCGCCGGCCACCTGCGGCGTACCGACATGATCCTCAACGCCGTGGAGCGGCGCGGTCTGGAGAACGCCCGACTCGTCGCGGAGCTGGGCGAGAGCCTTGCGGGTCTGGCCGAGTTCATCGGCGACCTGCACAGCCGCATGGAGCGGGAATGGGGCGAACTGAGCGGTGCGCTGGGTGTCCTGGAGCGTCGGGTGGAGGGGCTGGAGGCCGCCGACGCAGCCGACTTCCATCTGCGTACGGCCGTCCGCCGATGGAGATCCGGACAGACCTACACCGGACTTCCCTGGACCTGCCAGGTGCTGCTGCTGGCGGAGGAGGTGTTCCGGGGGCCTTGCGGCATGTACGAGTTCCTCACCGGTGATGTCCGCCGGTACCGCGATGAACTGGCGGACAGGCTGCTCGCCGAGCCCGCGAAGGCCTGGACGCGGCGGCGCCCGCTGGCGGAGGTACTGGACGCCGTCGCCCAGGATCTGGGCGACGGTGAACCGCGGCTGCTGGTCGCGGAGATCCTGGGGGCCGGGCTGCTGCCGGAACTGGACGGCCCCCGAGGGCCGTTGACCGCGGCACTGAGGGTTCGGCTCTCTCCGGAGGACGGGCCTCCGCCACGCTCGGACGGCTGGATGCCCGGCCGCCTGGACGGGCGCGGCTTCGTCCGCCAAGCCGTGGACGAACAGGCCGACCACGCTCTGCGCGCCCGGCGGGACGCCTGCCCCTTCCCTGGGCGGAGGTGATGGGCCGTGGACCCCGAAGAAGTCGCCCGGCGGGCCCGCCAGGTGCAGTCCCGAGCCGAGGCACTGGCCTCTGGCCCGGTCTGGACGGAGGGGGCACCGCTGCCCGTTCCCCAGCCGCTCGGGCTGCGGGATCCGGTGGAGGTCCTGCGGCAAGCGGGGCTCCAGGACCCGCGCAGGCTGCCGGTCGGGCTGGTCCTGGCTGGAGGCGGGGCGAAGGGCGCCTACCAGGCGGGAGTGGTGGCCTTCCTCGCGGAGCAGGGCGTGCCGGTCGTCGCCGTCGCCGGGGCCAGTATCGGCGCGCTCAACGGGGCGGTCGTGGCCTGCGCGCCCTCCCTGAAGGAAGCGGCGGGGCGGCTGAGCCGGCTGTGGCAGGAGACCGCCGAGCAGAGCGGTGCGCCGCCCCGGCCGCACCACGAGCCCTTCGGGGAACCGGCCGGGTACCAGATGGGCAATCTGGTCCACCGGCTGAAGGGCCCGATGCTCCGGCCCGGATATCTGGATTCCCTGGTGGAGCGGAGCGTTGATCCGGCGCGGCTGAGGGCCGGGGTGCCGTTCTACGCCACCCTCTTCCGGTCTCTGCCGCCCGACGTCATCAGCGCGCATGCCTCAGACCTGCTGCCCCGCGATCCGCATGACGGCCCGGCGCTGCGCGGCAGACCGTTGCGACTGACGTGGGTCGCCGACGTCGCCCGCTCGAAGGTGCTGCGCCGCCGCTCCATCTGGCTGTACGTGAACGATCTGCCGGACTCCCGGATCCACCAGGCGATCCTCGGCAGCGCCGCCATCCCGCTGGTGATGCCGCCGCGCATGGTCGGCGGGGTCGCCTACCGGGACGGGGATGTGCTGGGCGGGGGGAATCTGCCGGTTCCGGCCCTGGCGGGCCGGATCGCCGCGACGCGGGTGATCGCCGTGCACCTGTCGCACGCCCCGCTCTTCGAGCCGGGCCGGCACCCCGGCTGCGAGATCGTGGAGATCTACCCCCGCCGCTCGCTCGCCCACCGTGCGCCGGTGCTGGGTACGACGAGCGCGGCGCTCGACCTGTCCCCCGCCCGTGTGGAGGCGCTGCACCGGCTCGGTTACGAGGACGCGCGGGAGGCACTGAACGCGCTGTGGGCGGAAGATCTCGGCTGCCGGGCGGCGACCGCGCTGGACCGGCACCGCAGCGCGGCCGTGGCCGAACTCGACGAGCCCCTGCCCCGCCTGCCGCTGACGGCATATCCGGATTCCGCCCCGGATTCCGTCCCGACGCCCGGGGAGGGTCGGCAGGAGGGCGGTCCGAACCCCAGCACTGGATAGCCGTCCGCGTCCGTCGCCCCCGGGACACGCCACCCCCTGCCTCGCTCCAGAACCCCTCGCGCGACGCGCTCCGGGCGCGATCCTTCTTTCCCGCTCGCATGTCCCACCGCCCCACCGGCCGCACCCACCCGGACCGAGGAGAGCACAGCCACCGTGACCGACACCTTCGAACAACTCCGTGAGGATGTCACCGGCCTCTGCCGGGACCTGTTGCGCCGGGTGGACGACGCGGCCGCCCCACACACCGCGGAACGGCTCGACGAGGTCCTGCAACGCCTCGTCGACGGCCGGCTCACCGTAGTGATCTGCGGTGAGTTCAACCGGGGCAAGTCCACCCTGCTGAACGTACTGCTGGACCAGTCCACCGATCTGTTCCCGACGGCCCCGTACCCGACGACCCGGCTGGTGACCACGGTCGAGTGGGGCGAGACGGAGGAGTACCACGTCCGCGTCACCCGAGGCGACGGCTCGGTGGAGGAGCGCCGTATCACCCGTGAGGAGATCGACGACCACGCCGGGGAGACCGCCCACGGACTTGGGCAGGAGCACACCGACGCCACGGTCACCGTGCACCTGCGCCTGCCCAATCCGCGCCTGCGCTCCGGACTCGTACTCGTGGACACGCCCGGCGTGGGCGGTACCTTCCCCGCGCATTCACGGATCACCCACGCCGCCCTGCGGCTCGCCGACGCGATCGTCTTCGTCGCCGATGTCACCGATCCGCTGACCAAGCCCGAGCTGACGTTCCTGGCCACGGCCGGCACTGCGCTGCGAGCCGCCGACAGCGAGGACGCTCTGCTCGTGGTGCTCAACATGATCGACCAGAGGCCGGACTACCACGCGTTCGCGGACGAGATGCGGCGACGGGTGGCGGAACGCGTCGGGCGAACCCCCGCCGCCACTCCGGTCCACCCGGTCTCCGCGCTGGGCAAGCTGCACTATCTGTGCACCGGGGATCCGGCCTTCCTGGAGGAGAGCGGATTACCCGCGTTCGAGGAGGCGCTGTGGCGGACTCTCGCGGCGCGCCGGATACGTGTGCTGCTCGGTGCCCCGCTGCAGGAGGCGCGGGCCACCGCCGAGGCCCTCCTCGCCCCGCTCGTCGCCCAGGAGACGGCGCTGCGCGACACCACCGGCCGCGAGCTGGAACGGCTCGCGGCCGAGGCCGCCGCGCAGCGGGACCGTCTGGACCAACTGTCCGAGCAGAGCGCAAGGTGGCGTGAACAGGCCGCCGCGAGACTGGAGGAGCTGCACGGCGAGATGAAACGCCGAGTGACGGAGGCCTTCGACAGCATCTGGCAGCGCGCGTCCACCGAACTGTGCGCCCAGGAGTACTACCTGACCCAGCCCGAGCACCTGGACGAGCAGGTCAACAACGAGTGCCTGCTGGCCATGGGTTCCGTGGACGAGTGGGGAGCGCGGCAGGCCACCGGCATCGTCCAGGCCCTCGCCGCGGAGTCCGGACTGGCCCTGGCGGCGCCCGCGTTCGCCGGCTCCGCCCACTCCTCGGTGGTCGACCTGCCCTCGTACCGGAGACTGAGGCCCAAGAAGAAGAAGGTGTACCACGCGGGCCCGCAACGCACCGAGGTGATCGGCGCCCATTGGGAGGACGGGTCGGGGAACCGCGCCGGAATCATTCGCAGCGGGGCCGCCGGCCTGGCCCGCACCTTCAGCGCGGCGATGGGAGAGAAGGTCGGTCGGGCACTCAACGTCCGCTACGTGCAGGAAACCCGAACGGTACGCGGCCCCGGCCACACCACCGTCGAGATCAGGAACATTCCGCGTTCCCGTCTGGCCGCCCGGCGTGCCCAGCTCCAGTCGGACCTGCTGCGGCTGCGCCCCCTCGCCCAGCAGGTCGTCACGAGCGAAATCGACACGCGCGTGGCGGAGTTCGCCAAGGCCGTGATCGCGGAGATGGAGAGCCTCATCGACCGCGAGCGAGAGTCCCTCGACATCACCCTCCCGCTTCTGGAGGAGGCCCGCCGGGCGACCCGCGAGGCGGCGTTGGCCACCCTGGGCACGCTGGCCGACGCCCAGCAGCCGCTGCGCACGGCCCGCCAAGCCGCCGAGCGGTTGCTCGAGGAGACCGAAGCCCTGGCCCGCGAGGCGCACGCCCCACACAGCGGAGGCAGCACACCCGGAGACGGGGACGACGGAGCCGGCAGCAACGCCTCCGGCGACCCGGCGGACGGGGAAGAGGAGTGAGCGCGGGTCCGCACGACGAGTCCACCTTGACCGGGCGGTTCCTCACTGTCCTGACGGAGGCCGAACGGGCGGCGGACCGGCCGGCCCTGGACCCCGTGCGGCAGACCATCGGGACCGGGGCCGCGAGGCTGGGCACGAGAATGGGGGTCGCCGTCGTCGGCCGGGTCAGCCAGGGCAAGTCCACACTGGTCAACGCCCTGATCGGGGAACGCCTGACACCGACCGGCGCCCTGGAGCTGTCGTACAGCATCAACCGCGTCCGCTACGGCGATGCCCCCTCACTGACCGTGCACCACCGCGACGGCACGTCCTTCCCCGCCGACCTCGACGAACTGGAGCGGTACGCCGCGCGCGCAACGGACAACCAGGAGCTGCTCGCCGCCATCGACCACCTGGAAGTGGTCTGCCCCAGTCGGCACCTGACCGGCTTCGACCTGATCGACACCGCGGGGCTGTGCTCGGTCCGGGACGGGGACTCCCGGCGGACCCTGGACTTCCTCAGCCGCAGCCGGGAGAACGTGCACGCCGAGACGGCGGCCGCCTCCACCCAGGCGGACGGGCTGATCGTCGTGATGAGCAGGCGTGGCATGGCCGAGACGGATACCGAGATGCTCGACGCCTTCCTCGGACCCGACGCCGTCACCCGCTCACCGGTCACTGCCGTCGGTGTGATCACCAAGGTGGAGGAGTTGTGGCCGAAAAGCCCGGACCCCATGGCCACCGCGCGCGAACTGATCGCCCGGCTGACAGCCCGCCCCGCGATCCGCCGTCTGATGTTCGAGGTCACCCCGGTGTGCGGACTGCTCGCCGAGACCGCCACCCGGTTGAGCGTCGAGGACCTGAAGGATCTCCGAGCACTCGCCCGGGTACCGCCGGAACGCCTCCGGGCGGATCTGCTGACCGCCCAGGTCTTCTCCCGCGCGGACCGCGATCTTCCGCTCACCCCCGGGCGCCGGGCCGCACTGTACGAGCGTTTCAGCGGCTACGGGCTGCTCACCGCCACCGGCCTGGTGCGCGAGGGCGCGGACACCTCGTCCACGTTGAGAGCCGGCCTGGAGGACGCATCCGGTATCAACGCACTGCGCGGCACCGTCAACCACCACTTCGCGCACCGCTCCGAGACCATCAAGATCCGCATGGTCGCGGGCATGGTGATCGCATCGGTACGGCGGCTGCGCCACAGCCTCACGGGCGAGGACCGGTTCGCCGCGGACGCGGTGGAGCGCCTGCTCACCGGCTTCCTCACCCACGAACCCGCACTTCGCGAGCTCGACCTGCTGCACCAGATCGCCACCGGCCAACTGGCCCTGACCGCCGATGACCAGGAGCAACTCCTCGCCCTGGTCGGAGCGCGGGGACGGGCCGTCCACGCCCGCCTCGGGCTGCCGCCCGCGACACCGCTCGACGAGGCCCGCCGCCGGGCTCTCGAACTCGCCGAACGCTGGCTGCCGCGCACCGCCTTGGGCTTCCCCGGCGGGAACCGCGCCACCGCCCGCATCGTCCACGACCGTTGCCAGAACCTCATCGCCCACATCGACGCCGCCCGACGCCATCTGGAGGACCCAAGGTGACACCGCCCCACGCCCAGCCCGGGGCAGCCGCCGCCGGCCAGGCCGCCGACCCGACCGGGGAACACATCCTCGTCGTCGACCTCGGAACCACCATGACCACCGCCACTCTGCTCATGGGCGGTGAGGCCCAGCCGATCCCCGAGCCGGTCGCCGGAGCCCGCTCCTGGCCGAGCTACGCATTCGTCGAGCCTCATGAGATCGTGGTCGGGGAACTCGCCGACGGCCGCCGCCGCAACGATCCGCTGCGCTTCCGGGCGGAGTTCAAGCGCCGTCTCGGCGGTGGGGCGATATCCCGCGAGTACATCGAGTTCCCCGCCGGCGACCACCGGGGCGGGCCGCCCCACCCAAGCTCGTTTCCGCCCGGTGGCACAGTGCCCGCGGGCCGCCACGTCACGGCGGGCGACCTCTCGGCCGCCCTCCTCTCCGCCATCCGCACCGAGGCCGAGCGGCTGGCCGAGACCGCCATCGACCGGCTGCTCGTGACCTGTCCCGGCGACTTCGCCATCGGCAATCCGGACGACCAGCGCTGGGCCGAACTCGACGATGCCTGCCGTGCCGCGGGCTTCCGCGACATCGAGTACCTCCACGAACCGGTCGCCGCCGCCTTCGCGCCGATCTCCGGCCGCCCCCCGGTGCCCGGACAGCTGCTGTTGGTCTACGACTTCGGCGGCGGCACCTTCGACGCGGCCGTCGTCCGCATCAGCGAGGACCACCATCATGTGATCGCCGCCGACTCCCTGCCCGACTGCGGCGGCGCCGATGTCGACGCGCTGATCCTCCAGGAGATCGTCGGCATGTCCGGCCTCGAAGGCCAAGCCCTGCACCGGGCCGAGAGCGCCCTCCGGATCGCCGCGCGCGACGTCAAGCACCAGCTCTCCAGCGACCCGTCCTGCCTGGTGGACCTGGGCCCCCTGCACGAGGGCATCCGCCTCACCCGAGACCGTCTGGAGGAACTCGTCCACCAGTCGGGCCTGCTGGAACGCACCCTCATTCTGGTGGACAAGCTGCTGGACGAATGCGGCGTCAGCCGCGAGGCGCTGGCAGGGGTCCTTCTCGTGGGCGGCACCAGCCGGATGCCCATGGTCACCCAACTCCTGGCGTCGTTCACGCAGTTCCGCCCCATGGACATCGGCTGTGCGGTGGTGGACGGTGCCACGGCCTGGGCCCGCAGCGCCCCCACTCGCACGCTTCTGCCGGGGCGGCCCGCCCCCGATCTGGTCCCGCTGTGCTGGCCGCTCCCGCAGGGCCGAGCCACCCTGAGCCGGTGGCTGGCCCAGCCCGGCGAACGTCTCGCCGACGGTGCCCCCGTGGCTCGGGTGTCCCTGCCCGACGGCACCCTGTGGGACCTGCGTACCCATATGCCCGGCACCCTGGTTCACCAGCACCGCCGTCAGGGCGAGAGCTTCGCCTCGGAAGACTGGCTGGCCAGTGTCCGGGCTGCCCCGCTCGGCGCCGCCGAGGACGGCCTGCGGATCCTCCGCCCCGGCATGCGCGTTCCCGCCACGAAGCCCTGCGGACCGGTCGCCGTCAGCACGGACGGCACGCGCCTGGCCCGTGTCGTCGCCCCGGGCGCCCGTGACGTGGAGATCCTGAGCCTGGAGTCGGGTGAGCCGATCACTGTCATCCGGATGGGGCAGCCCGTCACGCACGTGGTGATGCCCGGACCGGACTGTGCGCTGCTGGCTTCCTCCGAGAAGGTCCAACGTTGGGCCTCGACGTCCGGCGTCTGGAAGCCGACCTGGGAGACCGGAGTGACGGTCAAGGCCCTGATGACGGACCGGGACGGCTCTTTCGCCGGCGGTATCTCCGACCACTACCAACCGACCACCCTCGGCAGTGCCACGTCGGAGGGCTGGGATCCTGCACGGGCGCACTTCAATCAGGGCAGCGGGGCCTGGCTGGCCGTAGGGCCGGGCGGCCGGACAGTGGTCGCCGCGGGCACGGGAAGGTCGGAACTGCTGAGAGAGCAGTCCGGGAGCCACCACCTGGTCGTACTGCCGTACGCGATCTGCGCGACGGTGGCCCCCGTCTCGGGCACGGTCTACTTCAGTGCGCCGTCGGAGGACTTCCACAAACGCTTGGGCGCCATTCGCTCCTCGACTTGGGGTTCGCGTTACCGGACCATGCTGTGGAGCCTGCAGGGGGCTGTGGACTCAGCGATGACGGAGAACCTGCCCCACCCCACGTACCTCGGTGTTCTGTCGCGGAAGGCGACCGTCCCCAGGTACCACGACCTCGGGGTCGGCCCGGTGACGCAGCTGGCCTGTGATCCGAGTGGCAGGTTCATCGCTGCCGGGATCGGTTCACGGATGGTCGTGATACTGCGGATCCAGGATCTCCAGGTTGTGGCGACGACCGGTTGGCTGGCCGAGGAGTTCGTCCGCCTCGCCTTCTGCCACGGCGGGGGCCGGCTCGCGCTCGTAGCCAAGGACGGCTCCGCCACCGTGTGGGCAGCGGCGGATACTCAGTAGGGTCGCCGGAGGTTGGGGTCGCGTTTTCGCGACGGGTGGTCAGGGGTGGGTCAGTTGAGGGTCCACTTCTGGTTGTTCTGGCCGTTGCACGTCCACAGGATCAGCTTCGTGCCGTTGGCCGTCGCCCCGTTCGAGGCGTCCAGGCAGAGCCCTGACAGGTTGTTGGTGATGGTGCCGCCGGGGTTGACGGTCCACTTCTGGTTGGTGGCGTTGGTGCAGTCCCAGATGATGACCTTGGTGCCGTTGGTGGTGCCGCTGTTGAGGGCGTCGAGGCACTTGTTGCCGTAGACGACGAGTTCGCCGCGCGAGGTCTGCGTGAAGGTCTGGTTGCGGCCCCCCGAGCAGTCCCAGAGCTGGGCCTGGGTGCCGTTGACGTAGGTGTTCCTGTCGAGGTCCACGCAGCGGTTGGAGGCGCCGCCGGCGAGGGCGGTGCCGTCGGTGCCGGGGATGCCCTGGACGCGGATGGCGTCGATGTCCGGGGCGGTGCTGCCGGAGACGGCGGCGAACTTCACCGTGTTCGCGCCCTTGGCCAGGTGGGCGAGTACGGACACGGTGCGGTAGGTGGTGGCCGAGCCGGTCGGTGGGAAGGCCGCGCGGTAGGCGTACTGGCCGTTCACCTGGACGGTGGCCTTCCGCGCGGTGGTGCCGCCGTTGGCGTAGGTGATGTCGATGAGCTTGGTGCCCGCGGAGCCGGCGGTGACACCGGTGAGCGTGGGCGTGGCGGCGGTGGTGGTGTCCTCGAACGTCGAACCGGCGGCCTCCGTACCGGAGACGGTCAGCAGGACCGCGTCGTTCGCGGGGACGGACGTGGTGTAGCCGGTGGTGAACGAGCCGGCGTCGGCACGGGTCCAGGCGTTGCGGACGGTGGCGGACGCGGAGGTCAGTCCGAGGTCGGCCCAGCGGACGGTGATGTTCGCGGCGGAGCCCGTGCGGTTGAACAGCATCACCGCGCGCTTGCCGCTGCCGGAGAGCACCTTGCCGTAGACCTGCAGGTTGCGGGTGTCCTCGGCGACCTTGACGCCCTGTAGGCCGCGCGGGTCCTGGTCGATGGCGAGGACCTCGGGGTTGGTGAGGATGTCACGGGTCTCGGTGGTCATCGTGGCCACGTTGTTGCCGGCCAGCAACGGGCCGCCGGCGATGGACCACAGGCTCATGTGCAGCCGGTTGCGCTGGGCGCTCATACCGTTCAGGCCGACCATCAGCATGTCGGGGTCGTTGTAGTAGCCGGTGTGCTGGGCGGCGGGCTGCAGTGCCTGGTCGAAGTTGCGGTACATCTTCGTCAGCCCCGGCGTCTCCCTGAAGAAGAGGACGTCGTCGCTCGTACGCCACAGGTCGCCGTGGCCCGGCGCCCAGTTCCACGGCAGACCGGTGCCCCACTCGCAGAAGGACAGCACCAGCTTGCGGCCGGTGACAGCGGAGGCCGCCTCGTTGGCGGCGGCGATCTGCTTGTACTGGGTCTCCTGGTTCAGCTTCTCCGCACGGCCGCCGCACCAGTCGATCTTGACGTAGTCGAAGCCCCACCGCTGGAAGGTCTCCAGGTCCTGCTGGTAGTGGCCCTCCATACCGGAGCCGGGCGTCGCGGGCTTCGTGGTCGGGAAGTAGTAGCCGCAGCCGTCGTTGCCCGCATCCGTGTAGATACCGGCCTTCAGGCCCTTGCTGTGGAGGTAGTCGGCGACCGCCTTCATACCGCCGGGCCACTGGGTCTCGTCGACCGCGATGTTGCCGTTCGCGTCGCGCTGCCCCTGCCACCAGCCGTCGTCGAGGTTGACGTACTTGTAGCCGGCCGCAGCCATCCCGGAAGACACCAGGGCATCGGCCTGCTGCTTGATCACGTTGTGATCGATGCTGCTGAAGAAGGTGTTCCAGGACGCCCAGCCCATCGGCGGCGGCGTGACGTCGATCTGGTCGGTGCTGACTGCGGCCGGCTCGACCGGCAGGACCGACGGGGACTCCTGGCCGCCCACAACAGCCAGACCGACGACGGCGAGGCCGAGGGTGAGGAACTGGGCCGTGATCCGGCGGGTCCAGCTTCGTGCGTTGATGTGCGGCATGCGGCTCTCCGAGCGGGTGGAAAGAACACTTTCCAACGAAAGTGCCCACATCTCAGCTGTTCGAAGTAGGCGCGTCAAGGCGCGGGCAGCGATTACCCGCGGTAACTGCGGACCGGTCGTCCGAACCACCCGAACGGGGAGCCCACAGGCGCGCTCAGCGGGCCGGTTCGCAGCCGGTTCCCGGCAGGCTCGGGTGCACGTCAAGTCACTCTCTGGAACGGGCTGTTCCGCCCCTCGGCACGACACCTCGTCCGCCCGGGCACGGCAATTTACCGTGACGGGACGGCAACAGAGAGTTGCTCATCTGGAGGTCGACCGTACGAGGCCCCTTCCCCCCAAACCATCCGATCCAGGAGGTTAGGTCCGCGTGCCAAGAGAATCGACGTCTCTTCCCTTCGGTGGATTCGTTCTCGACCGCGAGTCTCCGGTCCCGCTCTATCAGCAGCTCTACGTACAGATCCGGGCCGGCATCGAGAGCGGGCAGCTCCAGCCGGGCCTCCGCCTCCCCGCGACACGGGCCCTCGCCCAGGAGCTCCAGGTCTCCCGCAACACGGTGCTCGTCGCATACGAGCAACTCGTGACGGAACGTCTCGCCGACAGTCAGGTGGGGTCCGGCACACGGGTGGCCGCGCGGAGCCACCGGGTCGCCGCCGTCGGCCCGCGCACGGTGACCCGCCTTCCGGTGCCGCCCGTCATGGCGCGCCCCGTCCCTCGGCTCTCCCGGGCGACCCACGGCATGCTGCGGGCGGCGCGCGCCTACGGCGTCCGTCACCAGACGGCCTCCCCCGTGGCCCAGCCCTTCGTGCTCGGTGTGCCCGCGCTGGACCTGTTTCCCACGGGCCTGTGGAGCCGAGTCCTCTCCCGCCGCGCCGCGCGGCTGAGCAGCGCGGAGCTCACCCATCAGGACCCCGCCGGATACTGGCCCCTCCGCAAGGAACTGGCCGCCTATCTCGGCCTGGCACGCGGCGTCAAGTGCACGGCGGAGCAGGTACTGATCGCGTCGAGCACCCAGGCACTGACGAATCTGCTGGCCCGGATCCTGCTGGAACCCGGCGAGCAGGCCCTCGTCGAGGACCCGGGATACCCGGGCGTCCGGACCGCGCTGTCGGTCGCGGGCGTCGCCCCCTGTCCGGTCGAGGTCGACCACGAGGGGCTCTGCATCGCCCTCGGTGAGAAGCGCCATCCGGGCGCCCGCCTGGCGGTGGTCACGCCGAACAACCAGTTCCCCCTGGGTGTGCGTATGTCGAGCTCCCGGCGCGGCCAGTTGTTGGACTGGGCAGAGCGGGTGAACGGCTGGGTGATCGAGGACGACTACGACGGCGAGTTCTGGTCGGACACTCCGTCGCCGCCTCTGCAACAGATGGACGAGGCCGACCACGTGGTGTACGTCGGCACGCTGAGCAAGGCGCTCTTCCCGGCGCTCCGCATGGCGTACGCCGTCGTGCCACCGGACCTCGTGGACCCGGTGACAGCCGCCCAGCGCGTCACCACCGGAGCGCTGCCGGTGCTCGAACAGGCAGCCGTACTCGACTTCATCCGGGACGACCACTTCGCCCGGCACATCCGCCGGATGCGACAGGCCTACATCGAGCGGCGTGAGGGCTGCGTCGCGGCGCTGCGCGGCCGGCTCGGCGGGCTGGTGAGCCTCACCGGCGCGTCCGCCGGCATGCATCTGGTGGCGCGGCTGCCGACGGGGACGGACGACAGCCGGGTGGCGGCGCTCTGCAACGAGTCCCGCACCACCGTCTATCCGCTGTCCTCCTACTACTCCGAGACGGGCGCACCCGTCCCCGGTCTGGTCCTCGGCTACGGCGCCACTCCCCCGGCGCAGGCGGCCCTCGGCGCCCGGCACCTCGCGGCCGCCGTGTCGCGGGCGACCCGGATCGCGGTCTGAGCGACCTCACATCAACGATCTCCAGGAGGAGTCCATGTACGACTACGTCATCGTCGGTGCGGGATCGGCGGGTTGTGTTCTGGCCGGCCGGCTCACGGAGGATCCCCACACCAGTGTGCTGCTGATCGAGGCCGGCCCCGACGACACCGCGGAGGAGATCCGGCTGCCGAGCGCCTGGCCACGGCTGATGCGTTCCGTCTACGACTGGGCGTATCTGAGCGAGCCGGAGCCGGGCCTCGACGGGCTGCGCCGGGTGCTGCCCGCGGGGCGGGCCCTGGGGGGCGGCTCCTCGGTCAACGCCATGATCTACATACGGGGCAACCGGCTCGACTTCGACGAGTGGGCCGCGCTCGGTGCCACGGGCTGGGGCTGGGACGACGTGCTGCCGTACTTCAAGCGCGCGGAGGACAACACACGCGGAGCGGACGCCCTGCACGGGGTGGGCGGCCCGCTCGGGGTCACCGACAACGCCGCGCCGCATCCGATCATGTCGGATCTGATCGAGGCGGGCCTGCAAGCCGGTCATCCGTTCAACGCCGATCTCAACGGCCCGGAGCAGGACGGGTTCGGCTGGTACCAGGTCACCGTCCGCGACGGCAGGCGGTGCAGCGCCGCCGACGCCTATCTGCGTCCGGCGGCGCACCGACCGAACCTGCACGTCCTCACGGACACGCTCGCGCACCGGGTGCTCTTCGAGGGCACGCGCGCGGTCGGGGTGGAGGCCTCGCACGGTGGTGCGGTGGTCCAGCTGCGCGCCCGGCGCGAGGTCGTGGTGTGCGCGGGGTCGTACAACTCGCCCAAGCTGCTCATGCTCTCCGGCCTCGGGCGCCCGGCCGACCTGGAACCGATGGGCATCACCCCGCTGGCGGACCTGCCCGTCGGGGAGAACCTCCAGGACCACCCGCACATCCCGCTCGTATATCTCTCCAACACCCGGACCAAGGAGACCGACTTCACCCCGGAGAACCTCGCCCGGTGGCGGGACACCGCGGACGGACCCATGAGTTCCAACCTCGGCGAGGCCGGGGGTTTTCTGCGCACCCTGCCTCATCTGGACGCCCCCGACGTACAGGTGACGGCGAGTCCGGCCATGTTCCTCGACGAGGGGCTGACGGCCCCGTACGACCACGCCTTCATGCTCGGCCCGACGTTGCTGCGCCCCACCAGCCGCGGCAAGGTGTCGCTGCGCACGACGATGCCGGGCAGCGAGCCGAGGATCGTGCACAACTACCTCACCACGGAGGAGGACCGGCAGACGGCGGTCCGGGGTGTGCGGATGCTGCTGGAGGTGGCCGAACAGCCGGCGTTCAAGGCGCACCGACGGGCCCCGCTCAGCGTGCCGGAGTCCGACAACGAGGCGGACGTCCTGCGTTTCGCCAGGCGGGTCATGAACAGTCTGTTCCACCCTGTCGGCACCTGTGCGATCGGGGGTGTGGTCGACCCCCGGTTGCGGGTCCTCGGTGTCGAAGGACTGCGGGTGGTGGACGCCTCCGTGATGCCGACCCTGGTGCGCGGCAACACGAACGCGGCCACCATCATGATCGGTGAGAAGGCCGCCGATCTCATCCGTGGTCATGCGCGGTGAGCTGTTCGTCGATCAGTGACGCCAGGGCGGGCACGCAACTGCCGCACCCGGTCCCGGCGCGGGTCCGCCGCCGTACCCCGTCCAGGTCCGGTCGGCCGTCCGCCGCGGCGGCGCGACGCACGGTGCCGGCCGACACGTGGTGGCAGAAGCAGGCGGTCGCGTCGTCCGGCATCCGTCCGGCGACCGCCGCTCCCGCCGGGCCCGGGACGACCAGGTCCCGGGCCGAGGAGGCCCCGGGGACGGCGGCGTCCGTCAGGGAGCGCAGGGCCGCGTAGCCGGACGAGTCGCCGACGAGGACGCCGCCGAGCAGCCGGCCGTCGTCGCCGACGCGCAGGTTCCGGTACACGCCGGCCGCGGTGTCCAGGTAGCGCACCTCGTGTGCGCCGGGGGTCTCGCCGAGCGCGTCCCCGAAGCTGGCCACGGCCACGTCGAGCAGCTTCAGGCTGGTCGAGGTGTCCGCCCCGGTGAAGGCGGCTGCCGTGCCGAGCAGCCCGTCGGCGACGACATCGGCCATCGCGAAGCCTGGGGCGGCGAGGGCGTGCACCCGGCCGTCCGGGGTGAGCGCGCACTCGCCGATGGCGTGGACACGGGGATCGCTGGTGCGGCACGACTCGTCGACGACGATGCCGCCACCGGGGCCCACGAGGAGCCCGCAGGCACTGGCGAGTTCGTCGCGTGGCCGTACTCCGGCGGCGAAGACGACGAGGTCGGCGTCGACGCCGGGGAGCGGATCCCCGTCCGGCGTCGCGAGCCGCAGTCCGGACGCCCGGCCGTGCTCGTCGGTGGTGACGTGCGTGACGCGGGTACCGGTGTGCACCGTCACACCGAGGTCCTCGATGTGACGGCGCAGGGTGCGGCCGCCCTGCTCGTCGAGCTGGCGGTGCATCAGCCAGGGTGCGAACTCCACAATGTGGGTGTCCGGAACCAGTGCGCGCAGCGCTCCGGCGGCCTCCAGCCCCAGCAGTCCCCCGCCGACCACGGCCGCGGTGCCCGCACGGGAGGCCCGGTCGCGGATGGCGGCCGCGTCGTCGACGGTCCGGTAACCGAAGCACCCCTCCGCGTCCGCCCCGGGCACCTCGGGCACGAAGGGCCGGGATCCGGTGGCCAGGACGAGGACGTCATAGCCGAACGTACGACCGGACGCCGTGGTGACCATGCGCCCTGCGCGGTCGACGGCCACGACC
The DNA here is from genome assembly GCF_900290235.1 of Streptomyces sp. MA5143a. Taxonomy (GTDB): domain Bacteria; phylum Actinomycetota; class Actinomycetes; order Streptomycetales; family Streptomycetaceae; genus Streptomyces. Next base: position 16,726 of record NZ_OLMK01000128.1, on the reverse strand, counting down.
GGGTCGCCGAGGTGAACGCGGACACCGGCGCCGTCACCGCCGGGTGTGACGTCGTCGAGCAGGAGTCTCTCCGGCCGGGTGCCGCGCAGGCACTCGGAGAGCCGGATCCGGTCGTAGGCGGGCCGGGTCTCCTCGGCGAGGACCGTGACCTGTCTGCCGTGCGGCCCGCTCGCGGCTCGCAACGCCGTGAGCAGCCGGTGGCCCGTCATCCCGTAACCGACCAGCACCAGACGCTCGTTCACGATGCCGCTCCGACGGCCGAGACCAGGTGGACGCGGTCCTGCGGCAGGGGTACGGCCTCCTCGTAGGCGCGGCGGACCACGTCGACCGTGGACAGGTCGCCGAGAAGGATGCCGCCCACGACCCGGTTGCCCCGGGTGACGACCTTCTTGTAGATCCGGCGTACGGCGTCCGACAGGCACACCACGTCGGTGTCCGGTCGGGCAGGCGCCGACGGCCCTCGCGTGGTGGGTTCGTCGGCCCTGGTCACTCCGAACACCGCCAGGTCGACCGGCGCCGCGGTGAGACGGGTGAGGACCCGGGTGCCGCGGTAGGTCGCGCCACGATCGCGGCCGGACAGGCGCGCGGCCAGGACGTCGGCCTGCTCCCAGGCGGGCAGCGCCGTGTCGTGGACGACCCCGCGGTGCTCGGCGCAGGCGCCGATGGCGTGGACGGACGGGTCGGTGACGCTGCGCAGCGCGGCGTCGACGATCAGGCCCTTGTTCACCGCGAGTCCGGCGGCACGGGCGAGGCCGACGCGCGGGGTGACACCGCAGGCGATCACCGTCGTGTCGGCGGACACCACCGTGGAGTCGTCGAGCAACACGCCGGTGGCCCCCGGCCCGTGAAGTGGAGCGCAGGCCGACACGCCTGTCCGGACGGTGATCCCGCAGTCGCGGAGCACCGCGCGGAGCATGGCGCCGGCCGCGGCGTCGAGGCGGCGGTCCATCAGATGCCGGCCGCGGTGGACGAGGGTCACGTCCTGGCCGCGTCCCGCCAGGGTGAGGGCGGTCTCGACCCCGAGCAGGCCCCCGCCGACGACGACCGACGTGCGCCCCTTCCTGGTGTCCTCGCGCAGCCGCAGGCAGTCGGTCAGGGTGTGCAGCGCCCGTCCGTCCCCCGCTCGCCCCAGCCGCCAGGGGTGGGTGGGGCGGCTGCCGGTCGCCAGCACCAGCGTGTCGTACGGCTGCGCGGTCCCGTCGGAGGCGATGACGGTACGGGTGTTCCGGTTCACCGCGACGAGGTGGACTCCGGCGTGGACGTCGATGCCCGGCACCTGGGGCGGTGAGATGTCCTCGGGCCGGTGACGGCCCGCCAGGACGCCGGTGAGCAGCAGGCGGTTGTAGCCGGGGCGGGCCTCGGTGTCGTAGACGGTGATCCGGACGTCCGGGGCCCAGGCCGCCAGTCGGCGGACGAAGCGGGCGCCCGCCATGCCCTGGCCCACCACGACCACTCGGCGGCCGACGCTCCTTCCCATGGGTTACCTCCTGGGTCAGGTCCGTGAGGTCACGGGGGCGGCGGTGTGCGGGGCCGCTTCCCCGTGCGCGACGATGTGCCGAACGCCCTTGCGGGCGGGGTTCGGGACGGGGGCGGTCACCGGTTCCAGGCGTACGGCGCACACCTTGAACTCGGGCATGCCGGAGAGCGGGTCGAGCGCCGGGTTGGTGACCGTGTTGGCCCGCCCGGGCCCGGCCCAGTGGAACGGCATGAACACCACGTCCGAGCGGATCGCGGTACTGAGCCGGGCCGGGGCGACGGCACGGCCCCGGCGGCTGACCACGGCCACCTGGTCGCCCTCGGCCACGCCGAGCCGGTCGGCGAGATGCGGATGGAGCTCGACGAACGGCCCGGGCTCGGCGGCCCGCAGGGCGGGCACCCGTCGGGTCTGTGCTCCGCTCTGGTAGTGGGACAGCACCCGCCCGGTCACCAGGTACAGCGGATACCGCTCGTCGGGAGGTTCGGCGACCGGACGGTAGTCCACGGCCACCATGCGGGCGCGGCCGTCCGGGGTCGCGAAGGAGTCCAGGAAGAGCCGGGGCGTGCCCGGGTGCTCCTCGCCGGGGCACGGCCAGAACACTCCTCCTTCGCCGGTGATCCGGTCGTAGCTGATACCCGAGTAGTCGGCCGGGCCGCCGGCGGAGGCGCGCCGCAACTCCTCGAAGACGGCTCGGGGTTCGGCGGGGAACCCGTGGGGGACGCCCAGCCGGTCGGCCAGCGCGGAGAGGATCTGCAGATCGGTGCGCACCTGGGGCGGCGGGTCGACGGCCTTGCGGCGCAGCACCACCCTGCCCTCCAGGTTGGTCAGCGTGCCCGTCTCCTCCGCCCACTGGGCCGACGGCAGGACGACGTCGGCGAGCGCGGCCGTCTCCGATAGCACGACGTCGCTCACGACCAGCAGTTCCAGCGCCCGCAGCCGCTCCTCGACATGGGCGGCCCGGGGCGCGGACACGACCGGGTTGGAGCCGAAGACCAGCAACGCCCGTACGCCGCCGGGCGTTCCGGCGCTGTCGAGCAGTTCGTACGCCGACCGGCCCGGACCGGGCAGGTCGGCCGGCTCGATCCCCCACACGCGCGCCACGTGCTCGCGCGCCGTGGGGTCGGTCAGGCTGCGGTAGCCGGGCAACTGGTCGGCCTTCTGGCCGTGTTCGCGGCCTCCCTGGCCGTTGCCCTGGCCGGTGAGGCACCCGTAGCCGCTGCGGGGGCGCCCGGCCTTGCCCAGGGCCAGGCACAGGTTGATCCAGCCGTGCACGGTGTCGGTGCCCTTGCTGTGCTGTTCGCTGCCCCGGGCGGTGAGCACCATGGCGGCGGGTGCGGCGGCCAGCGTCTGTACCGCTCGGCGGAGTTGGTGCACGGGCACACCGGTCAGCCGTTCCACACGGGTCGGCCAGTAGTCCATGGCGATCGTGCGCACGGCCTCGAAGCCGGTCGTGCGCCGTGCCACGAACTCCGAGTCCACCAGGCCCCCGTCGATGGCGAGGTGGAGCATGCCGAGCGCCAGGGCCAGGTCGCTTCCGGGCAGGGGCTGGAGGTGCAGATGGGCCTGCGCCGCCGTACGGGTGCGGCGCGGGTCCACCACGATCAGCCGTCCGCCGCGCCCGGTCAGCTCGGTCAGGTACCGCAGCGCGGGCGGCATGGTGTCCGCGAGGTTGCTGCCGACGAGCAGCACGCAGTCCGTCGCGGCGATGTCGGCCAGCGGGAACGGCAGTCCCCGGTCCAGGCCGAAGGCCCGGTTCGAGGCGGTGGCGGCCGAGGACATGCAGAACCGGCCGTTGTAGTCGATCGACGGTGTTCTCAGGGCGACCCTGGCGAACTTGCCCAGCAGGTACGCCTTCTCGTTGGTCAGCCCGCCGCCGCCGAACACGCCGACGGCTTCGGCGCCGTGCCCGTCACGGATCCGGCGGACCCCGGACACGACCCGGTCCAGCGCCTCGTTCCAGGTCGTGGGGCGCAGGGGCGCGCCGGGCCGGTCGCGGACCAGCGGAGCGGTGAGCCGTACGGCCGGGTTCAGCAGGTCGGCGGCGCTGCGGCCCTTTCCGCAGAGGGCGCCCCGGTTGACGGGGAAGCCGGGCCACTCCTCGACGGAGAGCGGAGTGGCCGGCGTGCTGGGTGCGGGAGGTCCCGCGTGGTGCGTGCGGTCGTCGGTGGGTCGCAGGACCATCCCGCACTGGAGCGAGCAGTAGGGGCAGTGCGTGGGGGTGCCCGTCGGCTCGGTCATCGGTCGTCCAGCGCGGCTGTTCCGGCCGCCCGGGCCTGCTGCGCGCCACGGGGTGCCGCGGTGTCCGTGTCGAGGGCGCCCGCCAGCAGGGCCCGGAGCGGTGCCGTCGCCTTGAGCAGCATCTCGTCGTACTCCTCGACGGCGTCCGAATCGAGGACGATGGCGCCCCCCGCGCCCACGTGCAGCTGGTCGCCCGTCATGACGGCGGTGCGGATCACGATGTTGAGGTCCGCGGTGCCGTTGCAGGCGAGGAAGCCGATGGTGCCGGAGTACACGCCGCGGGCCTGGGTCTCGAGCGCGTCGATGATGTCCAGCGTGCGGAGCTTCGGTGCGCCGGTCATGGATCCGCCGGGGAAACAGGCCCGGACGCAGTCGATGGCGTCCACGTCGGCGCGCAGCCTGCCACGGATCGTGGACACGAGCTGGTGCACGGTGGCGTAGGTCTCCGTCTTCATCAGCCGGGGGACCGTGACGCTGCCGACCTCGCAGACCCGGCCGAGGTCGTTGCGCAGCAGGTCCACGATCATGAGGTTCTCGGCGCGGGTCTTGGCGCTGGTCGTGAGTTCCCGGCGCAGGCGGGCGTCCTCCTCCTCGGTGGCGCCGCGCGGCGCGGTCCCCTTGATCGGCTTGCTCTCGACCGTGCCGTCGCGGGTCACCCTCAGGAAGCGCTCCGGTGAGGACGAGGCGATCTCGACCTCGCCCAGACGCAGGTACGCCGAGTAGGGGGCCGGGTTGTAGCGGCGCATCGCCTGGTAGAAGCGCAGCCCGTCGGCGGGGCGGGGCAGCTGGACGGCGTTGGTCAGGCAGATCTCGTAGCTCTCCCCGGCGAGCAGTTGCCGCTTGCACTCCTCGATGTCGGCGAGGTACCGCTCCCGGTCGCGGACCAGCGCCGGTTCGAGCCGGGTGGCGTCCACGGCGACGCGTTCGGGAACGAGTGTCGGCCGGGGCCGGGGCAGCGCGGCGAGTGTCGACGCCGTCTGCTCCAGCCAGCGGGTCGCCTCCGTGTCGGAGCGCAGGGCGCCGTCGGTGAGGCAGAGCAGGTACGTGACGCCCTGCTGGTGGTCGACCGCGATCATCCGGTCGGCGAAGATCCAGTACGCGTCGGGGGTCGGCGCGGTGTGTTTGGCGGTGGAGCCGCAGTCGGCCTTCAGTTCGTAGCCGAAATACCCGACGTAGCCGCAGGTGAAGTCGAGGGGCAGCCCTGGGTCGTCGACCCGGCGGCTGTGCAGCACGGACTGCAGGTGTTCGAAGACGTCGCCGTCGATCCTCCGTGGCGGGCGCCCGGCCTCGGTCACTTCGACCGTGCCCTCGCCGACGCGGTAGCGGACGACCTCGGACAGGGGCCCCGAGGCGTCACCGAGGAAGGAGAAGCGGGACAGCCGGGGGTCGACCAGGGAGCTGTCGAGCCAGAAGGCGTGCGAGGAGGAGGCGAACAGCCGGTTGAAGGCGGCCTCGGTGTTCACCGCGGAGTCGATGATCCGTGTGCGCAGCCGGTAGGAGCGCCGTGGGGCGTGCGGCTGCCCGCTCTGGGCAGGCCGCCCGCTGTGTCCGCTTCCTTCGCCGGCGTGTGGGGGCGCGGGACGGGCTCCGGCGGGCGGGGAGGGCTGCGCGAGCGTGGGGCCGGGCGCCGTGGACGGTGCGGGGCGCGGGGCGGCGGGCCGGGGGAGGCGCACGGCCGGGGCGCGGGCCGGTGAGCGGCGGTGAGCGGTGTGGAACTGCTCCGTGAGGTCCCGGAAGTTGGCCAGCAGCTCGTGCCCGAACTCCGTCGCGACCGACTCGGGGTGGAACTGCACGCCCCACACGGGCCGTTCACGGTGTCGGATGCCCATCAGCACCCCGTCCTCCGCCCACGCGACGGCCGCCAGCGCGGGCGGCAGCGGCTCGCGCAGGCACAGAGAGTGGTAGCGGACGGCGGTGAAGCTTTGGGGGATGCCCTTGAAGAGACCCTCTCCGTCGTGTCGTACGGCGGTCAGGTGACCGTGCCGGGCCTCCGGGGCCCGGACGACCTCCGCGCCCTCGCCCGCGCCGATGCCCTGGTGGCCCAGGCAGACGCCCAGGACGGGCAGCGGTGCCGAGGCGATGATCCGTTCGCAGACGCCGAAGTCCTTGGCGCGCGTCGGGTTGCCCGGGCCCGGGGAGATCACCACGTTGTCGAAGTCGGTGAGGTCGATGCCGTCGCACTCCGGCGCGTCGTTGGCGAGGACGACGGGTTCGGTGCCGTTGACCTGCGCGACGAGCTGGAAGAGGTTGTAGGTGTAGGAGTCGTAGTTGTCGATGAGCAGGGTTCGCATCGTCGCTCTCCTCGGGGAAGCGGCGCGGAAGGACCCGGCGGGGTCCGGAAAGGGGGTGCGCGGCGGTGAAGGGCCGCGTGGTGAGGCGGACTCGCCCTGGCGGCCTCAGCCGGCCAGCTTGGCGACCATGTCGGCCAGCGTCAGCGCCTGTTCGTCGTTGAGCCGGGGGTCGCACAGGGTGTGGTAGGCCTCGGTGAGGTGGGCCTCGTCGGTCAGGCGGGAGCCGTCGAGGCACTCGGTCACATCGCCGCCCGCCATCTCGAGATGGACGCCCCCGGGCCACTCCCCCAGCCCGCGCAGCACCTCGAAGAAGCCGGTGACCTCGTCGACCACGGTCTTGAGGTGACGGGTCTTGAGGCCGGTGGCGGTGGTGGTCGTGTTGCCGTGCATCGGGTCGCACACCCAGATCACGGGGTGCCCGGCACGGCGTACGGCGGAGACCAGCGCGGGCAGGCGTTCCCGGACCTGGCTCGCGCCCATGCGGCAGACCAGGGTGAGCCGGCCGGGCCTGCGGAAGGGGTCGAGTCGCTCGCAGAGCCGGACGATGTCGTCGGGTTCGGCGGCCGGGCCGATCTTGCAGGCGACCGGGTTGGAGATGCCCGCGAGGAACGCCACGTGGGCGCCGTCGACCTGGCGCGTCCGGTCCCCGATCCACGGCAGGTGAGTGGAGAGCAGAAACCATTCTCCCGTGAGGGGGTCCCGTCGGGTCAGTGGCTCCTCGTAGTCCAGGAGCAGCGCCTCGTGGCTGGTCCACAGCCCGGTGTGCCGCCATCCCGGCCCCTCGGACCAGCGGGTCTGCCCATAGCCCGGGACGATCGAGCGCAGTGAGCCGTCGTGCTCGTACGCCCGGCCCGGGACGTGCGGCAGCTCGCGGGCCGCCCGCGCGTCCCACACCTGGGGGCCGAGGGTCTGAGCGGTGGAATGGGCCAGCGAGGCGAGTTCGTGCAGCACCGCCTTCGCCGTGTAGTAGCCGCACAGCATGCGGTGCGGGTCGGGCGTGCGGTCGGACGTGCTCGGACCGGGGGCGTTGACCATCAGTCCCCGGAACGCCGGCAGCTCCTGACCGTCCACCGTCTCCACCGGCCGCGAGCGCGGCTTGGCGAACTGTCCGGCGATCCGGCCGACGGTGACCACCGGCAGGTCCAGGCGGTTGCTGACGCGCTCGGCGAGGCCGCCCAGCGCCCGGTGCTTGGCCCGGACCCCGGCGACGGCCTCCGGCCCGAAGGGCTCCGCGCAGTCCCCGCCCTGCAGCAGGAACGCCTCACCGGCCTGTACCCGGACCATGGCCGCGAGTACGTTGCGTATGTCGTGCGGGGTGGTCAGGGCCGACATGACGGCCAGGCGGTCGGAGACCGCCGCCGCCTCGTCAGGGTCCGGCCACGGCGGCTGCTGCTGGATCGGCCGTCCACGCCAGGAGGCCGGGTGCCAGGCCGGGTCGTCGACCGGGCGAGCTCGCCGGAGCGAGGGGGAAAGTAACATGCGGCTATTCCTCCACCGAATTGAGGCGAAACACTTCGGCGCACGGCGCACGGTTGTCCTGACGGGCCGCCACAGCGAAGGTTCTTCATGGAAAAACGAGGTCGTTCCGGCCACGGTAATTCATGTCGTTCGGCGGGGAACAGAGCCAATTCGAGGATGACTTCGGCACTGAAGAGAGCCGATTTACCGGGACGGGGGAATGTTCTCTCCCGACGGATCAGAACGTCTTGCCGAGTTCCCGCGCCCGGGCGTGTGCCTCGCGGCGCAAGGTATCCGGGTCCGCGGCGAACCGCAGTGCCCTGACGGAAATTTCGTCGATCTCGGTGATGCCTGCCCAGCGCAGCCAGTCGTTGAAGGTCGCCGACTGGAAGTCGGAGCCGAAGCCCTCAGGCATTTCTGGCGCGTAGACGCCACTCGTGTAGATCGCCACTGCTTTCTTTCCCTGCAGCAGCCCGGTGTAACCCGATGTCCGATCGAGCCGGAAAAGCATCCCCGACTGGCTGACCACATCGATGAAGTGTTTCAACACATAGGGAATTCCGGAATTCCACATCGGCACGCTGAACACATATCTGTCGTAGCTGTCGAACCGCTCGAAGGTGCCGCGCACCGCCTGCCACGCCGCGTGCGCGGCCCCCTCCAGCGGCTTCCCGGCGAGCACCGCCTTCTGGGCCGCTACGGCGGCCGCGTCGAAGGCGGGCAACGGCTCCTTCCACAGGTCGAACGTGTCGGCGATCCCGTCCTCGTGGGCGTCGCGATACGCCTCGACCAATGTCTCCGCGATCGCCCGGGAATCTGAATCCGCGCCTTTCGGGGAGGCGGCGATGTGCAGCAGGCGGGTCACTCTTCCCTCATCCTTCCCTCCACGGTCCGGCCGTCGCCGATCTGACGATGCCTTTGCTGCGCATGAGGAACTCGGCGAGATGGCCGTCGTGGGGAACGCCGGGTGCCATCCAGTGCGTCGGGCGGTCGCCGAGGTGGATGTTCCTGATGCTCGGTTCGGCGATCAACCGCTCGATCAGAGCCTCGTCGCCGCCGAACACCGTCAGGACGAGCGAGTTCATCAGGGGGGCGATGCCGTCGGCGGGTGCCCACGGCGCCACCCACACACAGGGAAACGGGAGCTCCATGCCGGCCTGTGGGGCGTCGGGCCGGTCCAGTTGGATCACCGCGGGCCGCAGGACGGCACTGCCGTCGCCGAGTTCCTCGACGATCCCGTCGCCGCCGAGCCGTACGGTGCCACCGCCGGTGTGCTCCAGCAGATGCTTCTCCAGGGCCCGCGCCCCGGCCACGGGGTGGACGGGGAGGACGGCCTTGTCGTCTTCCGGCGGCAGGCTCGGCAGGGCCGCGAGGCGTTCGGCCAGGGCCTCGGCCACCGGCGCGGGGTCGCCGTCCACGAGGACGGCGGTGGTGTTGACGCACGCGGTCCCGGCCTCCTCGCTCACCGAGGCCACGATGGTGTCGAGCGCCGCGGCCGGGTCCTGACCGGCGCAGAGCAGGATCTTGGAGCGTCCGGGGCCCTGGGTGAGCACCGTCGGGTCGGAGCGGTACTTGGTCACGACCGGGTCGCCGCCGTAGACGAGCGACAGGTCCGCGCCGCTGATGATGTCGTCGGCCACCGTGTGGTCGGTGGGCAGCAGCACCAGCCGGTCGTCGCCGACGCCGGCCTCCCGCAGTGCCGTCACCAGCCGTTGCGGGGTGAAGGGTTCGCGGCTGGAGGGCCGTACGGCCGTCCGGTATCCCAGGGCCAGGGCCTCCAGCCAGAGCGCGTGCACCCCGGGGTGGTTGCCCGCCGCGTGCACCGCGAAGACGTCGCCGCGCCGGGTCCAGATGCCGCCGCCACGCCGGGTCAGCGGGTCCTGCCAGTGGCTGACGGTGCCGCGGGGGCGGGCACACTCCACCGTGTGGAACACCTCGCGGGCACAGTGCGCGATGTGCTCGGTCGCCTTGCGCACCACGGACATGGGCAGGCCCGTGACCCGGCTCACCCGATGCCGGTACGCGGCCGCGGACACACCGCCGACCGTGCCGGTGGCGAACGCCTCCCCCGCCCGGGCGAGAACGGCCGACAGCTCGTCCGCGTCCGGCGGTGGCGCCTTGCGCAGGGCGGCCAGGCTGCGCTGCACGAACAGCCTGGGCACCAGGCTGAGTTCGGCCACCGGGCTTCCGGTGACGTCCGGCACGGTCAGGCGGTTGCGGGTCCGGTGGGAGCCGCGCGGCCCGAGGGCGTCGAGCGGGATCGGCCCGCCACGGCCGGCCTCCATCAGTACACCCCCTCGATGACGGCCTCGTTGTCGAAGGAGGGAACCGGGCTGACGTCGGCCACGGAGTCGCCGACCTGGCCGGGCAGGGGGGCGATCCTCGTGGCGAGGTCCCGTTCGAGGTTGTTGGGCAGCAGGCCGCTCTTGCTGACGAAGTTCATGACGACCTGGCCGCGCTCGCCGTGGGCGACCTCCTTGCCCGACTCGGGGTCGATCACGGAGAAGGTGACGTAGGGAGTGAACGGGTCGAAGACGCACGCGTCGTCGATGCCCTCCCGCTCGACCATCCCGCCGAGGATCATGGTGCTGCCGTACTGGCCGAACAGCTGCACACCGGGGAAGACCTCCGTGCGCAGCAGGTCCCGGGTGTCGGGGTCCATGTGGGCGCCGCCCCAGATGATGGCCCGCACCTTGTCGTTGACCAGTTCGACCAGCCGTTCACTGCGGGCGAGGCGCTCCAGCAGCGGCGGCGTGGTCACGAGGACGCCGATGTCCTGGTTGTCCAGGACGAACTCCGCCTGTGCGATCACATGGGCGGCGTAGCGCTCGGCCTCCTCGGTCCGGCCCTCGGCCAGGCACTTCTTCACCCAGCGGGGGTCCAGGTCGACGTAGGAGACGAAGCCGCCGCGGTGCCGGGCCTGCCGGGCGACCATCTCGCCCCAGATGTGCGGCCCGGTGGGGATCACGGCCAGCCAGTGTGCGTCGCGCGGGTGACCGCGCTCGTCCATGTGGCCGGTGCACCAGGTCACGAAGCGGTCCGCCCAATCGGCCAGCAGCGGCACCCGCTTGGGGGCGCCGGTCGTGCCGCCGCTCTCGTACACGCCGACGATGTGGGGGGACGCGCCGTAGCCGCGCGGGACGAGATCGCGGACCGGGACGTTCCGCAACTCGTTGACCACGTTCGGGAAGAGCCGGAGATCGGCGAAGGTGCGGACGTCCCGCCGGGGGTCGAAGTCCAGGGTCCTGGCCCTTTCGAGCCAGTACGGCGACCCCGTCTCCGGGCTGAAGTGCCAGCGCATGGCGGCGGCGATGAACTCCTCCGGGTCGGGGACCCGGCCCGTGGGGAGATCGAGCACCGGATCTATGAGCAGGGTCATGGTCTCTCCTTGCATCGCACGACGTGGAGTCGGCGGTCGTCACTCACGTGCCGCCGGGGTGCCCGGACCGGGCCGTCGCTCACGGGCCGTCCGGGTGGGGGCTGGGACTCGCTCATGGGCCGCCAGGGGGGCCGCCGCGCACGTAGACGGTCCGGGTGACGGCGAGGCAGACCACGTAGAAGAGCAGGAACCCGATGAAGGCGGGCACTCCGCTCGCCCACTCGGCGAAGGAGAAGCGGAAGGCGAGGTTGATACCGACCCCGCCGAGCGCGCCGGCCGCTCCGGTGACCCCGATCACCGCTCCCACGAGCCGTCGTGCCCGCACGGGATCCGGGCCGGCGTCCCCGCCACCCGGCTCTCGGGCGGCCCGGTCCCGGAAGACCACCGGGATCAGCTTGTACGTCGATCCGTTGCCCGCGCCGGCCAGTCCGAGCAGGGTGATGAAAGCGGCCGTGAAGAGCGGCAGCGAGTGCACGTGGGACGCCCATACGGCGACCGCGGTGGCGATGGTCAGCGAGGCGAAGACGGCGCAGGTGACCCGCGCGCCGCCGAACCGGTCGGCCAGCCACCCGCCCACCGGCCGGGTCAGTGACCCGAGCAGGGGCCCGAGGAACGTCAGCCCCGCCGCCTGCAGGGGCGTGCGCCCGAACTGGTGCTGGAGGACCAGCCCGAAGGCGAAGCCGTACCCGATGAACGAGCCGAACGTGCCCAGGTAGAGGAGACAGAGCAACCAGCAGTGGACGTCCTTGACGGCCGCCCGCAGTGCGTCGGTGTCGTTGCGGGTGCCGGGCAGATTGTCCATGAACAGGGCGGCGCAGACCGCGGCGACGACGATCGCCGCGCACAGCACCCACAACATCAGCCGGGGGTGGCTCGCGCCGGCCGTGCCCAGCACGGCCAGACCGAGCACCTGCATGACGGCGACACCGACGTTCCCGCCGCCCGCGTTCACACCGAGCGCCCATCCTTTGTGGCGCTGCGGGAAGAACGCGTTGATGTTGGTCATCGACGAGGCGAAGTTTCCGCCGCCGACCCCCGCCACGGCGGCGACGAGGACGAAGGTGCCCAGTGACGTCCCCGGTCGCATGACCACGGCCGCGAGGGCGGTGGGGATCAGCAGCAGCAGCGCGCTGATGACGGTCCAGTTCCGCCCGCCGAACCAGCTGACCGCGAGACTGTAGGGAACGCGCAGCGCGGCGCCGGTCAGGGTCGGTACGGAGACCAGCAGGAACTTGTCCGCGGCGGACAGTCCGTATTCCGGTCCCATGAACAGGACCATCACCGACCACAGGCTCCAGACGCAGAACCCGATGTGCTCGGCGAGGACGGAGAACACCAGGTTCCTGGTGGCGACGCGCTTTCCGCCGTTCCGCCAGAACTCCTCGTCCTCCGGGTCCCAGTGCGCGATCCGTCGCCCGCGCCCCGAGTCGTGGGCGGACCCGGTCGTGGTGGTCGGCTCCAGCGTGGAACTCATGCGTGTCCTTCAGGCCTGGGCGGGTCAGGGGCGGGGCTGCTGAGCCGCGCGGGTCAGGATCCGGCGGTACACCGTGGGGTCGTCCTCGTCGAGGACGACGGGACTGGCACCGGGGCGCCCGGCCCAGTGGAAGTCGACGCCGGGGTTCGCCCAGGCGCCGCCGTCCGCGGTGAACAGGTGCGGGCTGGTGACGACCTGGCCGGAGGTGAAGTCGTCGACGTGGGCGAGGACCGCGGCCCGGGCACGCCCGTGGTCGAGGGCCTCGCGCAGGGCGTTCGCGTCCACCTCGGCGCTGGACTCGGCGGCCTCGAGGATCACGTGGCGCATCGTGATGCACGCGTTGTCGGCGAAGAAGGCGCGGCGCAGGGCCCGGTCGAGGGCCTCGCTCGCCGCCAGGCCCTGCGCCTTGGCCGCCTGGACCGCCTCGGCGGCGAGCAGGCGGCTGACAGGCCAGCGCCAGTCCGGCTCGTCCCAGGAACGCCATCCCGCGTCGGGTTCCATCTTCGCGGTGACCGGGATCTCGGCGTCGATGACGGGCTTGGGCAGCGTGCCTCGGTTGATGATCTCCAGCAGAACGGCGCGGTGGTCGAACCGCACCACGTCGGTGAGGCCGAGTTCGGCTCGGGTCTGCCACAGCCGGTGGACCGCCACATGGGCCCACGGGCAGGCGAGGTCCGCGTAGACGGCCACGGTGCCGGGCGCGACGCTGATCACTGGCCGGTTTCCCTTCTGGTACGTGGTACGCGGTGCGGACGCGGGCGGGGCCACCGGGGAGGCGTACGGAGGCAGCTCCTACGGCGGCGTACGGAGACGGCGTGGCCCCGCCCGGGGAGGAAGGTCAGGCGGCCGCGCCGGACTGCGGACCGGCGGGCGGCAGCTGGCCCAACGCGCCGCTCACCGAGCGGACACGGGCCACGTCGAGGCGCGGATCGTCGTCGGAGACCAGGATCTTGGCGTAGGCGCTGCGGACCTCACGCTTGAGGACCTTGCCGGTGACACCGAGCGGGATGTCGTTCTCGCCCTTGCAGACGACGAGTGCGGACAGCTGGTGCATGCCGGCCTTGCGCAGTGCCGCGTTGATCTGCGACAGCAGGTGTTCCGCGGTGTCGGCGCAGTTCTCCTGCATCCGGATCACGCCGATCGGTTCGAACAGTTCCGGGTCGGCGGGGCTGACCGCGCCGACCACCGTGCAGTCCACCGCCCGGCGGCACGCCTTGAGGATGATCTCCTCGGTCGGCAGGCTGTGGACAGGCCCGTTGACGGTCTGGATGACGTCGGTGGCGCGGTCGTACTGGTAGAAGCGGCCCTTCTCGTCGTAGTAGCCGATGTCGCCGGTGAGCCAGAAGCCGTCGTTCTTGGAGCGGTGGGTCAGGTCGGCGTCGGCCCAGTAACCCAGTGTCTCCGTCGGTGACTTGACCCCGATGTAGCCGATCTCGTGCGGGCCGAGCCGCTTTCCGTGCTCGTCGAAGACGGTCGCCTCCTCCACGACCGGCTCGGGGTAGCCGACGCAGCGCTGATAGGCCTCGGTGTCCGGGCCGTGGATGTTCTGGAAGACGGCCATGCCGACCTCGGTCGAGGCGAGTCCGTCGATGTACCGCGAGCCCTGCCGCCATTTGCCTCCCTCGCGGTGCCGGCCGAGGCGGACCAGCTCGCGGATGTGCGCCTCGTGCGAGGCGTCCGCCGTGGCCAGCCAGGTCGTCACATGGGCGGCCGCCGACGGCTCCAGTCCCAGGGTCGCCAACTCACCGAAGGTGATGGGGAACCCGATGACCACGGTCGGCTTCCACCAGCGCATGGCCTCGGCGACGGCGGGTCCGCGCTGGTCCTCCATGACCAGGGTGGGTACGCCGGTGAGGGTGGCCATCATCATGTAGCTGAGGCCGGATCCGTGCGACGGGGGGAACGTCAGCAGGTTCTTGTCCTGGAGGCCGGACGGCATGGTGAGGATACGGGGACGCTTGCCGGTGAAGAACTGGCGGTGGCCGAGGACCGGCGCCTTCGGCATGCCGGTGGTACCGGAGGAGTGGGCGATGAGCACGGGGTCCCGGTCGCCGTGCCGGTACGGGTAACCCGTGGGCAGCGGGCCCGCGGGCCCCGCCGCGTCGATCTCCTCCTGTGTGACGGTGAGACCGAGGGCCCCCGGTGATTCGGCGGCCTCCAGAAGGGCGGTGAGCCGGCCGGAGTCGGCGACGACGACACGCGGCTCCAGACGGGCCAGGTAGCGTGCGGCGGTGTCGGGCGCCATGTTCGGGTTCACCGGCGCGGGGATGGCGCCGAGGCTGTTCACGGCCAGGAAGTGAACGAAGTTGGCGATGCCGTCCTCGGACTGGATGCCGACCCGGTCTCCGCGCGCCACGCCCGCCGCGTGGTACCAGCGGGCGTAGCGCTCGGTCGCGTCCCGCAGGTCCCCCAGGGTGAAGACGCGGACGTCCTTCTCGCCTCCGCCGCGCGGCAGGTGGTGCAGCAGCGGCGCGTCCAGGTCCTCCGCGCGGTCGAGCGTGTGCCAGAGGAAGGTGCCGACCCCCAGGGACTTCTCGGCCACCAGTTCCAGCCGGGCCCGCAGACCGCGCTGCGACGGGCCGAGGTGCATGCGCCGGACAGAGGCCAGGTGTCGTTGCAGGGAACGGAGTTTCATGTTCGACCTCTCCTTGGGTGAGGGAGTTGCGGGGACGTGCGGGCCGGGGGCCCGACGGCCTGTGGCGGGTGGTCAGTGGCGGGGCAGGGGTGCGAGGCGGTCCGTCAGGTGGGCGCGCCACTCGTCGACGCGGGTCGGCGCCGGGGGCACGGGGAGCCCGGGCCCCCAGTCGGTGACCACCCGGATGCCGTGCAGGGCGCTGGTGATCCACACCTCCCGCCCGGCGAGTTCGGCCGGTGTGGCCCGGGTGTGGCGGACCGTGACGCCGAGCCGCTCGGCCCGGTCGAGCAGCAGGCGCCGGGTCACGCCCGGGAGGATCCGGCCGTCCTCGGCAGGTGTGCACAACACGTCGTCCTGCCACCACAGAAGACTGCTGAAGGCGCCCTCGACGGCCCTGCCGTGTTCGTCCAGCAGTACGGCCTCGTCCGCGCCCTGCTCCTGGGCACGTCGGCGGAGCGGTTCGAGGAGGGGGAAGTCGGGGCCCTTGAGGTCGGGCCGGGTGCGGGGGTCGGGTCCGTCCGCCACCCTGACGCTCGCCCTTTCCCGCAAGGGAGGCGCCGGCCGGACCCGCAAGGCGAGTCTGGGCTGTGTTCCGGCCAGGAGTTCGACGCGGGGAAACCAGGTACCGGTCCGTGGCAGTGTCTCGGTGACCTCGGCACGGAAGGGGCGGACCGTCCCGGGCTCGACGCCGAATTCTGCGACGGCCCGGGTGAACCGCGCCCAGTGCATTTCGTACGCGCGGGCCTTCCCGTCGGCCAGGAGCCATGAATCGGCGACGACGAGACTTTCGGCATTCTCCTCGGCGACAAGACCCGCGCAGGGGTGCCAGACGGAGAAGCTCGACGCGTGGATTTCCGTTTGCATGAGGGGTGGGCTTCCAATCCCTGGCTGCGGTCCGAGTTCTTCGGCTGGGGGGAGGCGGGGAGGGAAAAAGCCATCTGCGGGGGGGGGGACCGGCCGGAAGTCTCCGGCGGGTCGCTTGACACTTCAACAAGGTAGGCGGGGGGCGGCCGGGTCACCAGAGCCAATTGGACACGGCGTCAAGGAGCCATTGCCGGTTCCGGCGTACCGCGCGTTCGAGGCACCGCCCGCTGGGCGTGGAGCGCGCTACGGACCTCGGCGTCCGCCGAACGAGCCGGAGTCGACTTCCCTGCGTGCGCTATTGCCCTCTCCCTTACAGTGGTGCCGTGTCCTCGGCAAACAGCGTGGTGGCGCGCAATGTGCGCGGCCTCAGAGAGCAGCGAGGCCTGTCTCTGGCGGAACTGGCCCGCCAGGCCGGCCTGGCCAAACAGACACTGTCCAAATTGGAGTTGGGGACGGGGAATCCCACCGTCGACACGCTGTTCTCCATCGCCGGCGCGCTCGGCGTGCCGGTCACCCGGCTGGTGTCCGAGCGGGAACAGGTGATGACCGTGCAGCGGGGTGACGACGTCGTCTGGGAGCGGCACGACGGGTACGAGTCCCGTTCCCTGGACCATGTGTACGGCTCCGGTGTCATCGAGAACTACCTGGTCCGCGTGGGCCGTTCGCCGGACGCGGACAGGCCGTCCGAGCCGCACCCGGTGGGCACTCTGGAGCACCTGTACGTGATCAGCGGCCGGGTACGGGTCGGCCCTGTCGACGCCCCCGTGGAGCTGACGGCCGGCGACTTCGTCCGGTACCCGGGCGACCGGCCGCACGTGTACGAGTCGCTGGACGGGGAGAGCCTGGTCCACATCGTGGTGAGTGTGCCGCGCGTGCTACCCGGCACCGGCGGCATGGCCGTCACCCGCAC
>NZ_OLMK01000019.1 GCF_900290235.1 Streptomyces sp. MA5143a | reverse complement strand
GGTGCGGGCCGCTTCCCGGAGCCGGTGGCGCCGCGGCCCGAGGCGGGCCGGCCCCCGGGACGGGAGCCGCCCCCGGTCCGTGCGTCCCCGCCGGTCCGGGAGCCGCCCCCGGTGCGGGGCAGCGGCGTCCTCGGCTGCGTCGCACGGGCCTCCGGCGGCTGCCGCAGCGTGCGCTGCTCGACGTACTGCTCGGCGAGCCGCCCCGAGGGCCGGTCCGGGTCGGTGCGCGGCGCGGGCGGCCGGACGTCCGGGAGCCCCCGCGCCTCACGGGCGGCGATCTCCTTGAGCCGCAACGACAGTTGCAGGGTGCTCGGCCGCTCCTCCGGGTCCTTCGCCAGGCATGCCCGGACGAGCGGAGCGAGCGCGTCGGGCACGCCGCGCAGCTGCGGCTCCTCGTGCACGACCCGGTAGAGCATGACCTCAGAACTGCCGTGCCCGAAGGGGGAGTCGGAGGTCGCCGCGTAGGCGAGCGTCGCCCCGAGGGAGAAGACGTCGGTGGCCGGGGTGACGGCGGCACCGCGCACCTGCTCGGGGGCGAGGAAGCCGGGCGACCCCACGGCCGTACCGACGTGCGTCAGCGTCGAGGCGCCGGTCGCCCACGCGATGCCGAAGTCGATGATCCGCGGCCCCTTCGGGGACAGCAGGATGTTGGACGGCTTCAGGTCGCGGTGGACGACACCGGCCTCGTGCACCGCCACCAGTCCCTCGGAGAGGGCGGCACCGACCGCGGCCACCTCGGCGGCCGAGAGCGGCCCCTCCTCGTTGACCTTGTCGTGCAGCGAGGGCCCCGGTACGTACTGGGTGGCGAACCAGGGCCGCTCCGCCTCCAGGTCGGCGGCGACCAGCCGGGCCGTGCACCCGCCCCTGATCCGCCGCGCGGCCGAGACCTCGCGCGCGAACCGTGACCGGAACTCCTGGTCCTCCGCCAGGTCCGGCCGGATCACCTTCAACGCGACTCGCTGTCCACGTCGGTCGGAGCCCAGGTAGACAACGCCCATCCCGCCCGCGCCGAGCCGTCTGTGGATCCTGAACGAGCCGACGACGCGCGGGTCCTCGCGCCTCAGGCGCATCATCGCCATGTTCATCCCCGCTGCCCGTTCCGTCTGACGAGCCACAGCTTACGTTTCCACGGCCGGGCGTGCGCAGAGGCCGCGCCCTCGCGACCGGATCGATTGTCGGCCCCGCGCACGCGACATGAAAGGTGGTCAGGGAACAAGAGTTCGGGGCGGTGTTGGGTCTTCGATGATCTCAACGTCCCGACAGACAGGGGGGATTGGCGGACCGGACGGAGAGCGGGTGAACGGGGCGAGGAACGTCGGGAACATGACATGCAGCGGCGGGGTGATCGTCTTCACGGCCGACCGTCGGACGCCGTCGGCGGTACGCCGGGGTGTGACGGAAGTGAGCGAAGTCACCCTCTTCCGTGCGTGCTCCCACCCGGCCGTGGTGACCCCCGGCAGAAGGGGCACTCCACGCATCTCCCGGCCGTCCCCTCCGGGAAGACCCCGAGACCTAGGACCCCGTCTCCACCCTGGGGAGTACGCCGCACGTCATCGCTCATCCTCCGGGAGGCCCGCCAATCGGTACGAGGGCATGACGACCCCTGCCCCCCGCGCGCCTAGATTTGAGGTCAAGCGGCGGGTGCAGCACTCGTCCCCCGAGGTCAGGCACCCGCCGCTGCCAACGACAAGCACCACAGGCAAGACGCACAAGCACCACAGACAAGAGACAGACAAGATCGGTCAGGAGGAGGGATCATGGCCCACACGGCTCCGCGGACTGCGCTCCGCACGCGAGAGCGCAGGGTGTTCACCGCCGAGCGCGGGGCGGGCCGCCGCCACCCCTTGGTGGCGACCGCGATGGTCCTCCCCCTGGCGGCCCTGCTCGTGTACGCCTTCGGCGGCTGGGAGGCAGTGGTCACACAGGCGTCGTCCGTGGGTGTGATGCTGGGGCGCTGAGCGGCGACTCCAGGCCCGGAAGAGCGGTCCGGGTGGGGACATCCATCCATGAAACCCCGTGGGGACGGGGGTGCGGCGGACGGCAAATAGACGCCCGCGCAGCTGGGGAGCTGCGCGGGCGTTGTCTTGTGCCCCGCGAACCCCGCTTGCCCCGGCCCCGAGGATCCGTGGCCCCCGCGGACTCCGTCGGCGTCGCGGCCGTCGTGGGCCTCCTGGGGCCTGGCGCCACCGTCCCTTCCGGCGGCGGACCGTCGTGCCGCCGGCGCCCGTTTGCGTAGGCTCACCGGCAGCGTGCCGTACCGTCCGCAGGGGGAGCCCATGACCACCACCGACGTCCTGCCCGCCCTCAGGGCCACGGTGCGCGGCGCGGCCCATCCACAAGCGGCCCCCTGTTCCCACCCCGACGCCGTCCTCGCGGAACGGGAGGACGGCACGGTCGTCCGCCACGCGGACACGGTCGCCAAGGCCCACGCCCCCGACACGGACCCCGCCCACCTCGCCCTCCGACTGACCGTCGCCACGGCCCACCCCGACCTCCTCCTGGCCCCCCTCCGCCCCGACCCGTCCGCCCTCCACGGCCGTCTGATCACGTTCTGGCCGTACGGCACCCCGGTCGACCCCGAGACCCCCGACGACGCCCCCTGGGAGGAGGCGGCCACCCTCCTCGCCCACCTCCACCGACGCGAGGCACCCCCGGGCCTCCCGCCGATGCGGGGTCCCGTGAAGGCGGCCCGCGCTGTCGCGCGGCTCACCGGGACCGCGCCGGACCACCCCGCCGCACCCCCCGTCCTCCGCGCCTGGCGCACGCTCCCCGCCTGGGCGAGAACCGAGGCCCCCATGCCCGGCCCGACCATCCTCTGCCACGGCGACCTCCATCTCGGCCAGCTCGTCCGCCACCCGGCGAGCACCGGCCCCTGGCGCCTGATAGACGTCGACGACCTCGGGGTCGGCGCCGCCGCCTGGGACCTCGCCCGCCCGGCCGCCTGGTACGCCTGCGGCCTCCTCCCGCCCGACGTCTGGGCCCGTTTTCTGGGCGCCTACCAGCGGGCGGACGGCCCGGCGGTCCCCGCCGACGCCGACCCCTGGCCGGTACTGGACGTACCGGCCCGCGCACTCACCGTGCAGACGGCCGCACTGGCCATCGCCAAGTCCACGGCGGCCGGCCGCCCCCTCGACGACGTGGAGGGGGCCGTTATCGACGCATGTGACCGAATGAGTACCGTCCCGCCGGAGTTGGCGAGCGATTTCCCGAAGTAGGGTGCAACCGACCACCGCCGGGCAGTGTCTGTCCTGGCGTAACACGAAGCAGCGCCAACGGCGAGGAGTTGAGCCGAACCATGCACATGCAGTGTCCGAAGTGCCATGCGCCGATGCACACGTACAACCGCAACGGTGTCCAGATCGAGCAGTGCAGCGGCTGCCGCGGGATCTTCCTCGACTACGGCGAGCTGGAGGCGCTGACCCGTCTGGAGTCCCAGTGGGGCGGCCCGGCCGTTCCGCCGCCCCCCGCCGCCCCGCAGTACCCGGCAGGCGGTCACCACTCCGCTCCCGCCTGGGGCGCCCCGCACGGCGGCCACCACGGGGGTCACCACGGCGGCCACCACAACCGCGGCTTCGGTCACATGCTGTTCTCCAGCTGAACCCACGCACGGCGAAGCCCCCGGCCGCAGAGACGGACGGGGGCTTCGAGGTGTGGACGATACTGGGATTGAACCAGTGACCTCTTCCGTGTCAGGGAAGCGCTCTCCCGCTGAGCTAATCGTCCTCGGGATGTGATCCGAGGATCACGGTGATACCGCGTGCGCGATACTGGGATTGAACCAGTGACCTCTTCCGTGTCAGGGAAGCGCTCTCCCGCTGAGCTAATCGCGCGGGTCAGACCTTCGATGATCTGTCGAAGATCCAGTGGACGATACTGGGATTGAACCAGTGACCTCTTCCGTGTCAGGGAAGCGCTCTCCCGCTGAGCTAATCGTCCTTGGAGGTGGAGACGGGATTTGAACCCGTGTAGACGGCTTTGCAGGCCGTTGCCTCGCCTCTCGGCCACTCCACCAGGAGTGAGGGGTTCGGGAAGATCCCCTTGTTCCTACGAGCGGACGACGAGGCTCGAACTCGCGACCTCAACCTTGGCAAGGTTGCGCTCTACCAACTGAGCTACGTCCGCTTGTCGTTTCGGTCCGCTCTCGCGTCCCGGCGACGAGTTGAACTCTAGCGGATTCCGGGGCCAGCACAAAAACGCGTTTGTGCAGCGTGCTGCGGTGCGTCCTCTCCGCCACCCGGCCGGGGCCGCCGGGCGGGCGCCCGTCCTAGACTCGACTGCGTGTCCGACCTGCCTCCTCTCGCCCGCTTCGGCAACCTTGTCGCCTCCGGTCTCGCCGATGTGACCAGCGATCCCGCCGCTCTGGACTCGTCCGGTTTCTGGGCGGTCCGCGCCGATTTCGAGGGTGGCGTGGTGTGTGCGCGCTTCAGTGACGTCCGGCACGAGCCGGTCCCGCGGCCGGTGCCGGGGGAGTGGCGCGGTCCGGCCGTCGGCGACTGGACGTCGTCGCTCGACCGCGGCGCGTACACGGCGGGTGTACGCCGCATCCGGGAGCACATAGCCGCCGGCGAGGTCTACCAGGCGAACCTCTGCCGGGTGCTGTCGGCGCCCGTCGCGCCGGACGCCGACGTGGACGCGCTGACCGCGCTGCTGGCCCGAGGCAACCCGGCACCCTTTGCCGGAACGATTCGCCTGCCTGGTCACGGCGTGGAGATAGCCACCGCCTCGCCCGAACTGTTCCTGCGGGTCGACGGCCGGAGCGTCGAGTCCGGCCCGATCAAGGGGACCGGACGGACCGAGGCGGACCTCCTGGAGAAGGACTACGCCGAGAACGTGATGATCGTCGACCTCGTCCGCAACGACATCGGGCGGGTCTGCGCCACCGGTTCCGTGACCGTCCCGGACCTGTGCGTCGTCGAGAAGCACCCGGGGCTCGTCCACCTCGTATCGACCGTGCGGGGCGAACTCGACGCGGACGCCGGCTGGCCGGAGCTGCTCGCCGCGGCCTTCCCGCCCGGCTCGGTCACCGGCGCACCGAAGTCCAGCGCCCTGCGGATCATCGACGCCCTGGAGACGGCGCCCCGCGGCCCGTACTGCGGGGGCATCGGCTGGGTCGACGCCGACCGGGGCACCGGAGAGCTGGCCGTCGGGATCCGCACCTTCTGGATCGACCGGCCCTCGGGCGAGCTGAGGTTCGGCACCGGCGCCGGCATCACCTGGGGCTCGGACCCCGAGGCGGAGTGGCGGGAGACCGAACTGAAGGCAGCCCGGCTGCTCGCGGTAGCGTCGGGAACGTACGAGGCGAGTGGGAGGACCCTTACGTGAAGATCTGGCTCGACGGCGGACTGCAGGACATCGACTCCGCCCGTGTCTCCGTCCTCGACCACGGGCTGACCGTGGGCGACGGCATCTTCGAGACCGTCAAGACCGTCGACGGGCGGCCGTTCGCGCTCACCCGCCACCTCGACCGGCTCACCCGCTCGGCGCGCGGCCTCGGGCTGCCCGAGCCCGACCACGACGAGGTGCGCCGCGCCTGCTCCGCCGTCCTCGACGCCAACCCGGTGCCGCTCGGCCGGCTGCGCGTCACGTACACCGGCGGTGTCTCCCCGCTCGGCTCCGACCGGGGCGACCACGGCACCACCCTCGTCGTCGCCCTCGGTGAGACCTCCCGGCGCGCCGACTCCACCGCCGTGATCACCGTCCCGTGGACCCGCAACGAGCGCGGCGCCCTCACCGGCCTGAAGACCACCTCGTACGCGGAGAACGTCGTCGCGCTCGCCCGCGCCCACGAACAGGGCGCGAGCGAGGCCCTGTTCGCCAACACGGTCGGGCGGCTCTGCGAGGGCACGGGCTCCAACGTCTTCGTCGTCCTCGACGGCGAGATCCACACCCCGCCGGTCGCCTCCGGCTGCCTCGCCGGCATCACCCGCGCGCTCGTCGTCGAATGGACCGGCGCCCGTGAGACGGACCTCCCGCTGGACGTCCTGGAGAGCGCCGACGAGATCTTCCTGACGTCGAGCCTGCGGGACGTGCAGGGCGTGCACCGCGTCGACGGCCGTGAACTGCCCGGCGCGCCCGGCCCGGTCACCGCCAAGGCCATGCGGATCTTCGACGAGCGGTCCGGGAACGACCTCGATCCGTAGAACCGGGCGATATTCGGCGGACATGGGGCGGTGAGACGGGTAGAACACCCGTGATGACCACCACCCTGCGGCCCATCGAGCCGCTCCAGTACGCAGCCGACGGGTCCCGTTCGCGCCGCTACCAGGTGTGCGTGAACAGCCGTCCCGTCGGCGAAATACACCTCGGCACCCGCCCTGAGCCCAGCTCCTCGGCCGCCCGGATCCTGGACCTGCGGATCGACGAACCGGACCGTCGGCGCGGCCGGGCCACGGTGGCCGCGCTGGCCGCCGAGGAAGTGGCCCGAGGCTGGGGCTGCCGACGGATCGAGGCGTCCGTCCCGGCCGGCGCGGAGCCCGCCCTGCGGCTCGCAGAGACCCTCGGCTACGTCCTGCGCAACCGCCACATGCGCAAGCCCCTCGACGGCGCCCCGCCCGAACTGCCGGAGGGCAGCCGGGCGCGCCCCATGACCGAGGCCGAGTTCGGCCCCTGGAAGGAGGCGGGGCTCGACGGCTACGCGCAGGACCTGGCCACCCACGGGGTGCCCGAGACGGAGGCGTACGCGCGTGCCGCCGAGGGCTACGAGCGGTGCCTGCCCCACGGACCGGCCTCCCCGAACAACGTGTGCAGCGTGCTGGAGCACGAGGGCACCAGGGTCGGCACCCTCTGGGTGTGGCTGACCGCCGACGCCGCCTGGGTCTACGACGTGGAGGCGGACGCCGCGCACCGGGGCAGGGGGCACGGCCGTTCGCTCATGCTGCTGGCCGAGGCCCAGGCCATGGCGGCCGGCCGCACCGTCCTCGTGCTCAACGTCTTCGCGGGGAACGTCCGCGCCGAATGCCTCTACGAGTCCCTCGGCTACGAGACGACCACCTACCACTTGTCCAAGCCGCTGCTCTGAGGAGGGTGCGGGGCGCGCGTTCGCGGGCGGCGGTGCCGGGTCTCAGGCGCTCTCGGCCAGCAGACGGTCGGCGATCTCCTCGACGCGCTCGCGCAGTCCTTCCTGGCTCTTGCCGCCGTCGAGGCGTTCGCCGCCGATGACGTACGTCGGGGTGCCGGTCACACCGATCGCCTTGCCCTCGGCCTGGTCGGCGTCCACGATCAGGATGTGCCGGCCGTCGATCAGTGCGGTGTCGAACTCCTCGGCGTCCAGCCCCAGTTCGCGGGCCGCCTCCACCAGGAACGGCTCACCGGCACGGTCCAGCTGCTCCACCCGGCCCAGTACGGCCTCGACGTACGGCCACGCCTGCCCCTGCTCCGCGGCCTCCTCGGCGGCCTGCGCGGCGGCGAAGGCGTGCTTGTGCTTCTCCAGCGGGAAGTGCCGCAGCCGGATGTCGAGCCGGTCGCCGTAGCGGGCCCGCAGCGCCCGGAGGTCGTCGAGGGCCTGGCGGCAGTCGGGACACTGGAGTTCGCACCAGACGTCCAGGACGACGGACGACGGTACGGGGGAGGAGTCGCTCATGCGATCAGTCTTCCAGCCCGGGACCGCACCGGCCCAATCGACCGTCCTCATGCCGGCTGCCCCACCCGCCGCGCACCGGTCCGTCCGGCCCGGTCGGGCCGCCCTCGCCGGTGGCGACCCCGAGACGACCCGGAGATCTCCCTGAGGTCTCCCCGGACCATGGCATATCGGGCGCGGGGCGGTGCAGGATGGAAGGGACGGACCGATCCGCCCGACCGCGCTGCGCCTTGGAGGACCCGATGATTGCCGAGACAGTTTGCGCCGCCGTCTCAGCGGCCGGCCTGGGCCTCGCCGCGATCACGGCGTACCGGAAGCGATTCCTCAGGGCGACGCGCATCGCGGCCTACGCGCTCGTTCCCATCGGCCTGGTGATGACCGGAGTCGTCGAGTGGGTGGCGGACACCGCGTTCAGCCCGACCGCGTGGGCCGGCTTCGGAGTGCTGGGCGCCGCCTGGTTCCTCTTCATGACCACACGCGCGGTGGAGCGACGCCGGGGCGACACCGGCAAGGACCGCAAGGCGGCCAAGGCGTCCCGCACGGAGGCGATAGCCCCGGCCGCCTCGGCGCCCTCCTTGGGCGGTAGCGCCCGCCCGGCGGGCCGCCCCACCACCGGATCCCGGCCGACGAGCCCCGGCGCGTCCGCCGCGGACGACTTCAGCGACATCGAGGCGATCCTGAAGAAGCACGGCATCTGACCACACGCCCCGCATCAGCCGCCCTTCACCGATACAGAACGCATCGGACTGAAACGACACAGTAGGTCCACCGGTGACGCCGAAGTGATCACGATCGCTCCGGAGGTTGTGGATATTGGCGAACTCTCCGTCATTCCGGGTCGGTTGATCGCGCGGAGGGCCTCCGCTGCGTCATCATCGCCGCGAGATGCTGGATACAACAGAACAGAGCGACACCACCGCCCCGCCCGAGGAGCGGCGAGGTTGTCTCTTCGCGCTTTCCCAGCCGCCGCTGATGATCTTCCTTGCGGTGATCGGCTGCCTGCTGCTCATGGCGTCACTGCACGACCTGCTGATGCTCTGAGCCGTAAACGGAGCCCCTGACGTCACCCGTCGAGGGCTCCGTAAGCCCCAGCAACACCCGTCACGGCCTTGGCCCGCCACAGGTCACTCCCCGGTGTCTCCTCAGCCCGCGGCTTCCTTGCGGCGCGCCCGGTACGCGGCCACGTGCAGGCGGTTACCGCAGGTACGGCTGTCGCAGTAGCGGCGCGAGCGGTTGCGGGAGAGATCGACGAAGGCGCGCCGGCAGTCCGGGGCCTCACAGCGGCGCAGCCGCTCCTCTTCCCCCGCGACGACGAAGAAGGCGAGCGCCATGCCGCAGTCGGCCGCGAGATGGTCGGCGACGGACGCGCCGGGCGCGAAGTAGTGCACATGCCAGTCGTAGCCGTCGTGGTTCGTGAGCCGGGGCGTCGTGCCCGCCGCGGCGACGAGGTCGTTGATGACGGAGGCGGCCGAGCCGGGGTCCGGCGCCGAGAAGACCTCGGCGAACCTGCCGCGTACCTTGCGCACGGCGGCGAGGTCGAACTCCGACAGTGCGCCGACATCGCTGATGTCGTGCTCCTGTACGAAGGCGGCGAGCGACGCGACGTCCGTGAGCCCGTCCGCCGCCGTGTCGTTCTCCGGTGCGGTGTTCACCAGATCCACCACGGTGTCGAGGGCACACCGGGTGTCGTGGGTGATCAACACGTTTCGCTCCCTGGCCTGCGAGGGTCGGGCAGCCGCCCGCCGATGCTGGCCGATGGTAACGGCTCCCCGCGCCGGACGGACCGGACGGACCGGCCCGGAGCCCGGGAAACCGCGGGGGCGTGGTCAGCGGGGGCGCCGGAGCCGAAGTGACCGGAAGGGATGCGCCCGGCGGGTGACCGACCACGCTCCGTCACCCGGCGCATACGGACGCCGCCGCGCGGAGACCCGCTGCGACGGCGTCGATCGGTCGGCCTGAGCCGTATGCGGTTGTCCTGGCCCGAGCCGTCTCCCCGAGTGGACGGCGCCGGGCGGCTCTGTGGGGTCTCGGTCTAGCTCTCCGCCAGGATGTGCGAGAGCTCCTGATCGAGGTCGAAGTGCCGATGTTCCGTGCCGGGTGGCACGGCGGCGTCTGTGCGCTTCAGGAAGGACTCCAGAGCTCGCGCCGGGGCTTCGAGCAGTGCCTCGCCCTCCGGAGAGCTCAGGGCGATGCAGACGACGCCCTGACCGTGACTGCGCGACGGCCAGACACGGACGTCGCCGGTGCCGGTGGGCCGGTGAAGGCCCTCGGCGAGGAGGTCGCGGGCGAACACCCACTCGACCGTTTCCTCCGCTCCGGTGTGGAAGGTGGCGTGCACGGCGTAGGGATCGGCCGTGTCATACCGCAGTCCCGCGGGTACAGGCAGTGAGGACTCGCTCGACACAACGAGGCGCAGGTGCAGCTCGCAGCTGACCGTGGTGTTCATAAGCGCCAAGGCCTTTCGCTCAGTGTGCGCTCGGGGATTCGCACGTCGGCGAAATCGACATGCCACCTACGGTGCCGTTGTAAACCCCTCTGGGAGTTTTGCGTCGCTTTTGGTAGCTCATCCGGCCGAGTCCGACTTCATCCGGTACGGCCATTCCGGTGACCGGTTTCTCTCCGGTAGGGTTTGGCCGTATGGACACGGGGAGTAACGGAACGGGGGAGGTCGCGGTGGCGGCCGACGGATCGAACAGAGAGACGGACGTAGCGAACAGCGAGGCCGATGTGGCCAAGAAGGAAGCGCCGCTCGGGTCCCGTGCGCCGGAATTCGTCAAGGCGCGCCGGATGCTGCACCTCAGCTGGCAGGTGGCCGTCTTCATCATCGGCCTCGCGGTGGTCGTGGCCGGCGTGATCATGCTTCCCCTTCCGGGCCCCGGCTGGGTCGTGATCTTCGGCGGCATGGCGATCTGGGCGACCGAGTTCGTATGGGCCCAGCTGGTGCTCCGCTGGACCAAGCGCAAGGTCACCGAGGCGACCCAGCGCGCCCTCGACCCCCGGGTCCGTCGCCGGAACCTCATCCTGACGTCGATCGGCCTGGTGATCGTGGCCGTTCTCATGGGGGTCTACCTCTGGAAGTTCGGCTTCGAGATGCCCTGGAACATCAAGAACCAGTAGGCGCGGGCCGGACCTTCGCCGAGCGCCGGCACCGCGTCCGAGGCACCCCCTGACATGGGGTAATGTTCTTCCTGCGCCCGGGCGATTAGCTCAGTGGGAGAGCGCTTCGTTCACACCGAAGAGGTCACTGGTTCGAACCCAGTATCGCCCACCAGTCGAAACGACCTGGTCCACGGACACCCCGTGGACCAGGTCGTTTCGCATGTACGGACCAATGCGCGCGTGATGGCGTGGCGCCGCGTGCCGATTGGTTCCAGGGGGGAGGGTCAGTCGGGGGGCAGGGGCAGGGGCAGGGGGCCACAAGCCGCAGGTCCGGGGCCGAGGGGCAGGGGCCACAGGTCAGCAGTCGAGGACCGGAGGCTGCCGGCCAGGGGCGCGGAGGCTGGATGCCTGGACCGGCGACCGTGTCCAGGTGTCCAGGTGTCCAGGTGTCCAGGTGCCCAGGAGGGCCCCGGGCTGGCGGGGAGGCCGGATCCGAGGTCCGGAGCCACGTGCGGCCCCGCCCTCCCCCACTCACCCCACCCCAGCCCTCTCTCACCCCCAACATTTGGCTGTTTTCAGCCCTCCGGCGCCGCCCACTCCCCTCGCCGCCACCCGCCCAACGGCCCTCACCCACAGTCAGATCGCGCAGTCGCCAGGGCCTGAGCCGTCTCTCCCGGCGTGGCGCCGCCTGACTCCTTTCGGCCTGTCTGCGGCTCCGGCCGACAGTCCGTCTCGCGTTCGACGGGTCGGCCGCAACTCGCCGACCTGCACGTTTACTTGACGAGAGGTCACCGCAGCCGCCGCGCGGCCCCGCGCGGCGACCCCTCCGCTTTCCATCAATTCCTGTCCGAATCATTGACGTCTCCTGAGGGGCTCCGTACCTTGTGCCAGCAAGCGCTTACTTGAAACGATTCATGAGGCGGACGCAGCGTCGCGGGGAGGCCCAACCATGCACCAGGACAAGAATGTTGAGAGGCGGACTGTCCTCAAGGCGGCCGGAGTCTCACTGGCCGTCGCGGGGCTCGGGGCGACGGCCACGGCCTGTGGTGGCGGCAGCGGGTCGGGGGACGGGACGGTGACGATCCGTTACGCCTGGTGGGGTGCCGAGGACCGGGCGGAGCGCATCAAGAAGACCATCGCGCTATTCGAGAAGAAGTACCCGAAGATCAAGGTGAAGACCGACTTCCAGGTGTATCCGGACTTCTGGAAGAAGTTCAACACCCAGGCCTCCGGTGGAAATCCGCCGGACGTCTTCCAGAATGCCATCGGCTTTCTGCGGAAATACGATGCGAAGAATGTGCTGCTCGATCTCAACGCACAGGTCGAGGCGGGCAATCTCTCCCTGGACGGCTTCCGGGCCGGCCTGGAGAAGTTCGGCGAGGTCGACGGAAAGCTGCTCGGAGTCCCCGTCGGTTCCAACTCCATGGCCCTGGTGATCGACAAGCCCGTCTACACCAAGTCCGGGGTGAAGCCGGAACAGGGCTGGACCTGGGACGACTTCGACGCGGCGATGAAGAAGATCCACGACAGGACCGGACGGGCCGGCGACAGCGGCATGTACGGCGTCATGTACCTCTACGACCTCTACCTGCGTCAGAACGGCAAGGCGTTCTTCACCGAGGACGGCCTCGGCTTCACCGAGGCGGACCTCAAGGAGTGGTGGACGAAGGCGGAGAAGGGCATCAAGCAGGGCCTCTACGCCGACCCCAAGAAGGTCGCCCAGACCAAGCCCAAGTCGGCGGTCGCCGCGGAGCTCGCCGCCGGTGAGTTCACCTGGGACAACTTCACCGTCCGCTACACCTCCGAGGGCAAGAGCGAGTACGGTCTGGCCCCCATCCCGACCACCGACGGCAAGAAGACCGGCCAGTACCTCGGCTCCCTCATGCTCAGCGCGTCCAAGCGCACCCAGCACCCCAAGGAAGTCGCGCAGTTCATCAACTTCATGGTGCACGAGCCCGAGGTCGCCAAGATCATGGGCTACGACCGGGGCGTGCCGGCGACGCAGGCCCAGTACGACGCGTTCAAGCCGACCGACCCCGTCAACAAGGCCATCGCCGAGTACGAGGAGTCCCTCGTCGCGGCCGGTGTCCTGGAGCCCATCACCCCGCACCCGAACGGCGCGGACATCTGCGAGGCCGGGTTCATGCGCATCGCCGAGGAGCTCGCCCTGGGCAAGCGGTCGGTCGACGACGCCGTCAAGCAGTTCTTCACCGAGTCGAAGACGGCTCTCGGCAGCTGATGGGAACCGCCGTGACACACGCCCCTGCGATGGAGGACCTGACCCAGGACTCCGAGCCGCGGCACCGTCCGGCCAAGTCCCCCCGCCCCGCCGCGCTCAAGCGGCGGGGCCGCCGGGAGACCCTGGCCGGCTATCTCTTCATGTCCCCGTGGATCGCCGGGTTCCTGCTGCTGACCGCGGGCCCGATGGTCGCCTCGCTCTACTTCGCCTTCACCGACTACAACCTGTTCGACGCCCCCCAGTGGATCGGCCTCGACAACTTCTCCGAGATGTTCGCCGACCCGCGCTGGCAGAACTCGGTGAAGGTGACGCTCTGGTACGTCGCCGTCGGTACGCCGATCAAGCTGATCGCCGCCCTCGGAGTGGCGCTGCTGCTCGCCCAGAAGCGACGCGGTCAGGCCTTCTACCGGGCCGCCTTCTACGCACCGTCGCTGATCGGCGCCAGCGTCTCCATCGCGATCGTGTGGAAGGCGATCTTCTCGGACGACGCCATCGTCGACCGTACGCAGAAGCTGTTCGGGATCGACGTCGGTGGCTGGACCGGTGACCCCGACCTGATCATCTACAGCCTCGTGGCGCTCACCGTCTGGCAGTTCGGCGCCCCGATGGTGATCTTCCTCGCCGGTCTCAAGCAGGTCCCGCGCGAGCTGTACGAGGCGGCCGAGGTCGACGGGGCGGGGACGTTCCGGCGGTTCTGGAACATCACCCTGCCGATGATCTCCCCGGTCCTGTTCTTCAACGTCCTGCTGGAGACGATCCACTCCTTCCAGATCTTCAGCTCGGCGTACATCGTCGGCGGCGGCGCCGGCGGCAACGCCTGCGGTCCGGCCGACGGTTCGATGGTCTACACCTGTTATCTGTACGTCCAGGGCTTCGAGAACAGTCGGATGGGCCTGGCCTCCGCCATGGCCTGGGTGCTGCTGGTCGCGGTCGCCCTGGTGACGGCGGTGCTGTTCTGGTCCCAGAAGCGCTGGGTGCACTACGAGGAGGGTGCCTGATGAGTGCGCAGGCCACCGAGATCACCCCGGCGCCGACGGCGAAGGGCGGCGCCCTGCGGCGCAAGCTGCCCGGCTCCCTCGCCTGGCACATCGGCTCCCTGCTGATCCTCGCGGTGATCCTCTACCCGGTGATCTGGGTCGTGGGAGGCTCGTTCAAGAACAGTGACGACATCGTCGGCAGCCTGGACCTGTTCCCGAGCGACCCGATCATCTCCAACTACACACGGCTCTCCGAGGGCATCGCCGACATCCCCATCTCCACGTTCTTCCTGAACTCGCTCACGCTCGCCGTGGGCTCGGTGATCGGGATCCTGGTGTCCTGCTCGCTGACCGCTTACGCCTTCGCGAAGATCAAGTTCGCCGGCCGGAACCTGCTGTTCACGCTGATGATCGGCACGCTCCTGCTGCCGTACCACGTCCTGCTCATCCCGCAGTACGTGCTGTTCCGCAACATGGACATGATCAACACCAATGTCCCGCTGCTGCTGCCGAAGTACCTGGCCACGGAGGCGTTCTTCGTCTTCCTGATGGTGCAGTTCATGCGGAACCTGCCCCGGGAGCTCGACGAGGCGGCCCGGCTCGACGGCTGCGGGCACGTCCGGATCTACTGGTCGATCGTGCTGCCGCTGTCCCGGCCCGCGCTCATCACCAGTGCGATCTTCACCTTCATCAACGCCTGGAACGACTTCATGGGTCCGCTGATCTATCTCAACGACCCCGAGAAGTACACGGTCTCGCTCGGGCTGAAGATGTTCGTGGACCAGGACGCCGTGGCCAACTACGGCGGCATGATCGCGATGTCGCTGGTGGCCCTGCTGCCGGTGCTGGCCTTCTTCCTCGCCTTCCAGCGCTATCTGATCGACGGCATGGCCACGTCCGGCCTGAAGGGCTGAGGTGAACCGACCATGGACCGGGCCCGGACGAAGGCCGCCAAGCCCCGCGGGGAGTCCCCGCTCGCCGAACGGTTCGCGCTGTTCGCCGAGTGTCTGCTCACCGGGGTGTGGATCGCGGTGGCCGCGCTGCCGCTCGTGACGTACCCCGCCGCGTTCGCCGCCGGGTCCCGTCATCTGCGCCGCCGCACCGCTCATGTGGGCGGTGGGCTGCGCGAGTTCGTGGCGGACTTCCGGGCGGCGCTGCGGGGCGGATGGCTCGTCGCGCTCGCCGGCTGGGCCGCACTCGCGGCGGTGTGGGTCGACGTCCAGGCCGTACGCGCCGGGATCCCGGGCGGGCCGCTGGTCGGCGCCGTCGGCGTCCTCGCGCTGATCGGCGCCGCCGTCACGATCCTGCGCGCGGCGGCGGTCTGGCAGCCCGGCGCCGCCTGGCGGGTCCTGCTCGCGGCGGCCGGGCGCCGGACGGTGCTCGATCCCGCCGGGTCCTTCCTCGTCGTCGGCGGGCTGGCCGTGGTCGCCTGCTCCGCCTGGTTCACCGCCCCGCTGGCGGTCCCGGTCCTCGGGGCCGTCGCCGCGGCGGCCCTCGCCGTGGAGGAGCGGTACCGGCGCCGCCGCTGACCCCAGGCGGTGCCTCGCACAAGGTCGGCGCCCCGGGCGCCGCACCTCTCTCTGTCATGCCCCTGACCACCCCGCACGCAAGACTTCCCGTACGGAAAGGAAAGGCCATGTCCCCCATCGACCGCAGGTCCCTGCTCAAGGCGGCCGCCGTCGCCGGAGCCGCCGCGCAGTTCAGCTGGGCGCCAGGGAGTACGGCCGCCCAGGCGGCACCGAGAGCCGAGACCGCGGAGGCGGAACCGGTCACCCTGGACTGGCTGGAGGACGGCGGCCTCGGCGCCGCGCCCGGCTCCACCGTGGGCGTGCCCTGGCCCAGGGGCGCGTACGAGAAGGAACAGTCGTTCTCCTTGAAGGACGAGGACGGCAAGGAGATCCCCGTCCAGTCCTGGCCCATCGGCTACTGGCCCGACGGCTCCCTGAAGTGGACCGCGCACGCGGTCGGCGCGGGCGCCGGCTCCGGCAAGCTCACCCTGACCGCGGGCACCCCCGCCGCCCCGGCGAAGAAGGTCACCGTCCATCAGCGCGTCGGCACCATCGACGTCTCGACCGGCGTCATCACCGCCAAGATCGGCAAGAGCGGCTCCACCCTCGTCAAGTCGGTGCTGCGTGGCTCCACCGAGGTCGCCCGCACCGGCCGCCTCGTCCTGCTGCGCCAGCCCGAGATCGAGGACGGCGACCAGGGCACGGTCAAGTACGAGCGCTTCGAGAGCGTCATCGACGAGGTCGAGGTCGAGCAGGAGGGCCCCGTCCGTGCCGTGGTCCGCATCGACGGCAAGCACCGCAAGGGCGGCCGCAGCCGGCTCCCCTTCTCGATCCGTCTCTACTTCTACGCGGGCGCCGAATCGTTCCGCATGGTCCACACCATCACCTTCGACGGCACCCAGGAGCCCGGGAAGGCCAGCGGCGACTTCATCCGCGGTATCGGCGTCCGCTTCAAGGTCCCGATGCGCGACGCCGCGTACGACCGGCACATCCGCATCGGCGGCGAGGGCACCGGTCTGCTCCGCGAGGCCGTCAAGGGCGTCACCGGACTGCGCCGGGACCCCGGCTCGGCCGTGCGCACCGCCCAGTTCGAGGGCAAGAAGCTGCCGGACCCGTCCACGTGGGACCAGCGGGTCACCACCCGCCTGCAGTACATCCCCGAATGGGGCGACTACACCCTCTCCCAGCTCTCCGCCGACGGCTTCTCGGTCCGCAAGCGGACGAAGAAGGGCCACGGCTGGATCCCGGCGGGCGGCGGCCGGCGGGCCAGCGGCTTCGGGTACGTCGGCGGGGCGAGCGGGGGATTCGCCGTCGGCCTCAGGGACTTCTGGGAGAAGTTCCCCGCGCAGCTCGACATCCGGGACGCCCACACCGACGAGGCCGAGGTCACCATGTGGCTGTGGTCTCCCGAGGCGCAGCCCATGGACCTGCGCTTCTACCACGACGGCATGGGCCAGGACACCTACCCCGAGCAGCTCGAAGGTCTCAACATCACCTACGAGGACTACGAGCCCGGCTTCGGCACCCCCTACGGCATCGCCCGTACCAGCGAACTCCTCTTCTGGGCCCATGAGTCGACGCCCGCCGCCGACGACATGGCCAGGCAGGTCGAGGCCGTCCGCACACCCCCGCAGCTCGCCGCGCCGCCCCAGCAACTCGTCAGGGCCGGTGTCTTCGGCAGGCTGTTCTCCCGGCCGGACCGCTCCACCGCCGCCAAGGCGAAGATCGAGGACCACCTCGACTTCCTCTTCACCTACTACAAGGACCAGGTGGAGATGCGCCGTTGGTACGGCTTCTGGGACTACGGCGACATCATGCACAGCTACGACCCGAGCCGCCACCAGTGGTGCTACGACGTCGGCGGCTACGCCTGGGACAACTCCGAGCTCTCGCCCGACCTGTGGCTGTGGTTCGCGTACATGCGTTCCGGCCGCGCCGACATCTTCCGCTTCGCGGAGGCCATGACCCGCCACACCGGCGAGGTCGACGTCTACCACCTCGGCAAGTGGGCCGGCCTCGGCACCCGCCATGGCGTCCAGCACTACGCCGACAGCGCCAAGCAGCAGCGCATCGCCAACACCACCTACCGCCGCTACTACTATTTCCTCACCGCCGACGAACGCGTCGGCGACCTCATGCACGCCAACGTCGACTCCGACGAGACGTTCCTCGTCCTCGACCCCATCCGCAAGATCCGCACCGAGCCGTACACCCCCGACCGCAACGCCCTGTCGATCGGCTTCGGCACGGACTGGTCGGGCCTGGTCTCCGCGTGGCTGACGGAGTGGGAACGGCGCGGGCCGAAGTGGGAGAAGGCCAGGGCGCGCGTGCTGTCGACCATGGAGACCATCGCCGCCCAGCCCAACGGCTTCGTCCAGGGCACCGGGCTGTACGACCTGGACACCGGGGAGTTCGCGGTCGCGGAGAAGCCGGTCGTCGGGGTCTCGCACCTGTCGGCGATGTTCGGCCTGGTCGAGATGTGCGCGGAACTCATCGACCAGATCGACATGCCCAAGTTCAAGGAGGCATGGCTGGACTACTGCCGCTACTTCAACGCCACGAAGGCCGAGCAGGCCGCCCGCTACGGCTCGAACTTCGGCACGCTGCTCCTCTTCCAGGGGCACTCACGGCAGGACGCCTACGCGGCCGTGCAGTTGGGCGACGACAAGCTCGCCGCCCGCGCGTGGCGGCAGTTCTACAACAGCGCCGACACCTGGGACTACAAGGAGTCCACCGACTGGTCCACGAAGAAGGTCGAGGGGCCGACGGGGCTCGTCCCCGGCAGCGAGGCCGCGTGGGTGTCCACCAACGCGACCGCGCTGTACGGGCTGGCAGCCATCCAGAACCTGGCGCTCGTCGGCGACAAGATGCCGTGACGCTCCGCTGAGGGGCCGGGGGTTACGGGGGCGCCTCGGGGGTGGGGAACTGCGGGTCCGCTGTGGCCGGTCGCGCAGTTCCCCGCGCCCCTGAGGGGCGCGGGGGCTCGGGGATCGTCAGGTCATCTTCCCGAGGGCGTCCCGCACCCGGCGGGCGTCGCTCAGGCGCTGCTCGTACGTGGCGCCCGCCGCCAGCAGGATCAGGCCGGCCAGGGCCGGAGGCGCCCAGCGGGGGAGGGCGTCGACCACCTGGGCGATGTACGGGGCCAGTTCGTGCAGGGTCACCAGCGTGAGGGTGGCGCCGCCGAGCAGGAGCGGGGCCTGGAGACGGTGGCGGGCTCCGACGAAGGTGAGGGCCAGCGCCGCCGTGCCGAGCAGCAGGGGGCGCAGCCAGTGCGCGTCGCCCCAGGCCGCCGCGAGGCTCGGCAGCAGGGTGGCCGCGAGGCCCGGCCCGTACGCCGTCCAGGACGAGGCCGCCGGGTCACGACGGCGCCGGAGGAGGCCGACGGCCAGCGCCGGGACGGTCACCGGGAGCGTGTACGCCTCCGGGGACCCGACCTCCCAGGCCGCCAGCCGCACCCAGCCGGCCAGCACCAGGAGCACGGCGGCCGCGTAGCCGACGTAGCGTCGCTCCTGGCGTACGGCGGTCCCCGCCGCGATGACGCCGCAGAGCGCCAGGGTCAGGGCCAGCATGGGGGCGTCGGTGACGGAGAGGGCGACGGCCAGGAGGCCCGCCGCGGCGCCGGTCGCCTCGACCGGGACGGTCATGGGGGAGGCGCCGAGGCGCGCCGCGAGCAGCGCGGCGATGGCCGGCACCACCAGGACCAGCAGGGCCGTGTGCCGCGGCTCCCAGCCGGCCGACGCGCCGATCGCGCAGGTCAGCGCGGTGCCGTGGACGAGCGCGGCGGGCGCGGTGAGCGGACCGAGGTCCGTGCGCCAGGCGGCCAGGGCGAACAGGACGGTCGAGGCGGCGAGCACCGTGAGCGTCGCGGACTCGGTCGCGAGCGCCGCCGACGCCAGGGCCCCCGACGTGACGAGGGCCAGCAGCGCGGCCGTGAGCGCCGCCGGGTCCTGGAGGCGCTTGCCGGCGGCCGGCCGTACACGGGCCGCCACCATCAGCGCCGCCACCGCCACGGCTCCCTGGGCCACCAGCCCCGCCGTGTACGGGAGTTCGAGTACGGCCGGGAGCACCAGGCCCGTCGCCCAGCCCAGCACGAGCGCGCCCACCAGGGCGGGGGTGCGCCACGCGGTCGCACGCCCGGCCAGGGCCAGCACCCCGGCGAGCACGGCCAGGACGAGGGGGACCGTCGCGGTGAGCGGCGGCCACGGGGCGCCCACCGTCACCACGGCCCGGGCGTCGTCGGGAGCGCCGGACCAGATCCGCTCGACCCAGCCGGCCGGGCCCAGCAAGGTGACGACGACCGTCGGGAAGGCGGTGAGGGCGGCGATGGCCTGGACAACCGCGGAGGACAGGGCGAGACCTCGCCGTACCGGATCGGGGACACGGGTCCGGACGACCGCCAACAGGGCGACACCGCACAGCAGGTAGCCGGGGACCGTCCACACGTCCGGCAGCACGGACCGCAGGACCCCGCCGAGCGCCGCGACCATCAGCAGACCGCCGGTCAGGGCGGTACCGAGGGCCGGGCCCGGCTTCGGCGCGAACCGGGCGACGGCCAGGGCGGTCGCGGCGGCGAGGGCGAGGAGCGCCGCCGCACGGGCGGCGGCGCCCGGACCCGCGGCGGACCACGAGAGCCACCCGGCCGCCAGAACACCCCAGGCGCCCCAGCCGAACGCGCCCACGAGAGCGACGATCCGGACGGGCGTCATCCGCGTCCGGAGCGCGACCGCGCTGTCCGCCGCGGCCGTCACCAGCACGACGGTCGTGACCGTCTCCGCACCCGCGCCCAGCGCCGACACCCAGAGCAGCAGCGGCAGTTGCGCGGCGACCAGGGCGAAGGGCAACGGCAGACGGAGAGCGACACGCAGGGCTCCCGCCCCCGCGACCGCCGAGGGCCTGTCCTCCGCGTCACCGGCGGTCGAACGGTCCTGCGAGCCGTGTACAGCCGGCGGGACCGCCGCGCCCACGGCCAGGCCGTACGCCGCCCAGGTCGCCGCCAGCACCGCCGAGGCGGCCGCCGCGAACCCCGTGCCGCCGGTCCCCGGGAGGACCACCTCGTGCAGGGCGTACGCGTCGAGCACCGTCAGAGCCATGCCGAGGCCGGCCACCGCCTCCGCGGTCGAGCGCAGCCCCCGCCGCAGGAGCGCCACGGGCGTGGCGAGGGCGGCGAGGGTCACCCCACCCAGGACCAGCGAACGGCCGGCGATCCCCATGTGCCCCCAGCTGACCAGAGTGAACGCGATCGCCGCGACGGTCAGCAGGACCCCGCCGAGGACCAGCAGCACATTCTGGACACCGGGTGCCGTCGCCTCGGGGCCCCGGGCCGGCGGACGCGCCGAAGGGTGAGAGGGCCCGGCGGCCTGGGCGTACATCGCGTTGACCAGCCAGGCGCGGCGGGTCAGCAGAACGGCGCGGCGGGCGTCGAGCTGCCGCAACTCTGTGTCGAGGAGGCGCAACTCCTCGGCCGGGGACGGAAAATGCGTCATGTTCCGCAGTGTGGTCCGGGTCACGCGCCGAGGACATGAGCGCACATACTCAGGGCGGTACTCAGATCCAGCCACCATCAGCCCGGTACGAGGTCCACCGGCGGGCACAATCCGAGCATGGACTGGTGCCTCTACCGCTTCCGCAGCCTCTGGCCCCTGCCCGCGCCGCCCTCCACCGTGTACGACGCGCTCCAGCGGGCCGAGGATTATCCGCGCTGGTGGCCCCAGGTGCGCGAGGTGACCCCGGCCGACGACACCAGCGGCACCCTGCGCATCCGCTCCGTCCTGCCGTACGACCTCGTCATCACCGCGCGCGAGGTACGGCGCGATCCGGCCACCGGGATCCTGGAGATCGAGATGAGCGGGGACCTCGACGGCTGGGCCCGCTGGACGCTCACCGCCGACGGGACCGGCACCCTCGCCCGCTACGACCAGGAGGTCGATGTCACCAAGCCCCTGATGCGCCGGCTCGCCGTGCCCGGCCGGCCCCTGTTCCGCGCCAACCACGCGCTGATGATGCGGGCGGGACGCCGAGGGCTCGCCGCGTACCTCGCGGCCGACGGACAAGCGGTTTGAACCAGAGCCGTCTGGACCTGTATTGTTCAGTCCGTTCCCGGGCGATTAGCTCAGTGGGAGAGCGCTTCGTTCACACCGAAGAGGTCACTGGTTCGAACCCAGTATCGCCCACCCGGAAAAGAACCGGTCCGACACAGTCGGGCCGGTTCTTTGTTGTGCCACTGCTTCTCCGCTGTGCCGCCGGCACCGGCGCGCCCTCGGCCGGTGGTTCTGCCGCTCACGCCGCAGCGGCCAGCCCCGGACGCAGGGGCCACGCCGGATCCACCGCCTCCTCCGAGCCGCTGCGCGCGAACCACGCCTGAAGGCCGCGGGCCTGCGCCGCGTGCCACACCGCCTGGAGCGTGTGCAGCTCGGCGGGGGAGAGACGGGCCAGCCTCGTGGCGAAACGACGCCCCACGGCCCGTACGACGTCCATCGCCGCCTGCGCGTCGGCCGCCGCGTCATGCGCGCCGTCCAGCACGACCTCGTAGTGCGCGCACAGATCGGTCAGGGTGCGGCGGCCCTTGCGGTAGCGGTCCAGGTGCTTGTCCAGGACCCGGGGATCGAGCACTCGCAGCGGCGTCGCCTCGAACCACTGGTCGAGCGACGATGCGCGGTGACGCCTCAACTCCCGGTCCAGCAACGTCAGATCGAACGGCGCGTTCATCACCACCAGCGGGCGGCCACGCGACGCCTGCTCGGCCAGCACCCTGGCTATCTCCTCCATCACCGGTGACGGCCAGCGCCCCTCGCGCTGCAACCGCTCGTCCGTCAGCCCGTGCACCGCCGTCGCCCCGGCCGGGACCGGCACCCCCGGATTCACCAGCCACCGGGTCACCCGGGGGCGGGTGCCGGGCGCGTCCTGGACGACGACGGCGGCCGACACGATCCGGTCGGTCTCGACGTCCACACCCGTGGTCTCCGTGTCGAACGCCGCCAAGGGCCCCTCGTACCAACACGTCATGCGTACTCAACTCCTCGTTCACCCGGAGCAGCTGACGCCCCGTCTTCTGCCCGTTTGGTGATACCCGGGCTGTTTGCGCCGTACGCCGGAAGGAGACAACAGAAGTACGGGTCTGCGCAGTTCAGGGGCTCGGCACGGGGAAGGACCTGTAGGGGAAGGCTGTTGGTCATGGCCATAGCGCAGCCCGAGCGGGGCGGGCTGCTGCCCGAGCACGCGGAGTCACACCGCGGCTCCCTCGCCACCACCGCCTGCATGGAGACACTGCAGGTGGGTTATCTGCACGCGGTGGCCGCCGCGGCCGGCTGCTCCCTGTCCCAGCCCTTTCCGGACAACGGCATCGACTGGCACGTCAGCCACGGCTCACCCGGGCACACGGTCGACGACGAGGTCACCATCAAAGTGCAGCTCAAGGCCACCTACCAGGTCGCCCCCAACCCCTCCGGCCGCACCTTCTCCTTCACGCTCGACAACGACCACCTGGCGAAGCTCGCCCGCACACCCGTCACGGTGCACAAGATCCTCGTCGTGATGATCGTCCCGAGATCGCGGGAGCAGTGGCTGCGGGCCGGCCACGACCGCCTCGACCTGCGGCACTGCTGCTACTGGATCAACCTCGCCGGACACCCGATCACCGGGCGGCACCGCACGACCGTGCGCATACCGACCTCGCGCATCTTCGACGACCGAGCGCTCTGCGAGATCATGACGCGGGTCGGAACGGGAGGCAGACCGTGACCCACGGGCCCATCGACCAGCCCCTCCGCCCGGTACGGCCCCACCCCGTCGACCCCGTCCTGACCCAGCCGCCCGACCCCGCCCGCGTGGATCCCGCCGTGCTCGGCGCCCTGCTGCTCCGGCACGGCTGGCAGCGGCGCGGCGGCGCCGCCGGACGCTACGGCCGCTGGACCCCACCGGGCCCCGGCGGACGGGGCATGAGCCTGCTCGTCCCGGAGAACCGGGCCTTCCCCGACAGCGACGACCTGCTCGGCGAGGCGCTGACAGCCCTCTTCCGCAGCGGATCGCCGGCCGCACGCGACGTCCTGGTCGGCCTCGCCGTCCCCAGCGACGAGATCCGCTGGTGGCGTGACGTACCGACCGGACCCGTGGGAACCGCCTCCTGGGCAGTCGAGGACCAACTCCGCTCCGCCGCCCGCCAGATGCTCCTCGCGGCGGCCCTCGCCACCCGCGCGCGAGCCGGCTACCACGGCGCCCGCCACCGCCTGCCCGCCGCCGCCCTCCTCGACGGGGTGCTCGTCGGTGCCGCGCCCGGCGGCCGCAGCCTCACCGCCTTCGTGCCCGTCACCACCGGGCGCCCCCTCGCCGTACGCCTCCAACAGGCCCTGTACGCCACCCGCGAGGCCATCGACTACCAGCGCGCCACCGGCGGCATGGACGCCTTCGACGGCGCCGTGGAGGCCGGGGTGTCCCACGAGCTGACCGAGGCCCTCGTCGCCCTCGTCCGCGGCACCGAGGGCGCCCGCGTCGCCGTCGAGTGGGCGCCCGCCGCCGGGGTCCCCGAGGGCGGGTCGACCCCGCCCGAACCCGTCGAGTTCTCACCCGGCGACCTGCCCGTGCTGCGCGAGGCCGGAGCCCGCTACCTCCGCGAGGAACCCTCCGTGCCGGTCCGCCTCACGGGGGCCGTGGTCCGGATGCGCCGGTCCGCCGCGCGTGGCGAGGGAACCGTACGGCTGCGCGTCCTCGCCGGGGCCGAGGTCCCGCACGTCCGTATGACCCTCGACGAGGAGGCGTACCGGATCGCGGGGCACGCCCATCTCGTCGGGCTGCCCGTACGGGTCCACGGACGGCTGGAGAGCCGGGGCGGCTTCCGCCGGCTCACCGACGCGGGCGGCGTCGCACCCGTGGAGGTCGACGAGGCGGAGCGGGACCGCCTGATGAAGTCGCTCCAGGAGACGGCGGAGATCACGGCCTTCTTCGAGGAGGCGTGCGGAGGGGAGTGAGAGCCCCGGCGTACGGGTGCTCGGCGCCCCTCGCCGGGTCGCGGGGACCGGTGAGGGCGTAACCCTTTCGCAGAGGGCACCCCCGGCTCGGTACGATTCCTGTCTGCGTACGCGGACGCGTGCGCGACCACCATCAGGCAGGAGAGACCGGTGTCAGACGTCCGTGTGATCATCCAACGCGATTCCGAGCGGGAAGAGCGCGTGGTGACGACGGGCACTACGGCCGCCGACCTCTTCTCCGGTGAGCGCGCCATCGTCGCGGCCCGCGTGGCCGGTGAACTGAAGGACCTGGCGTACGAGGTGCGGGACGGCGAGACCGTCGAGGGCGTCGACATCTCCTCCGAGGACGGCCTGAACATCCTGCGCCACTCCACCGCGCACGTCATGGCCCAGGCCGTCCAGGAGCTGTTCCCGGAGGCCAAGCTGGGCATCGGACCGCCGGTCCGCGACGGCTTCTACTACGACTTCGACGTCGAGAAGCCGTTCACGCCCGAGGATCTCAAGGCCATCGAGAAGAAGATGCAGGAGATCCAGAAGCGCGGCCAGCGCTTCTCCCGCCGCGTCGTCACCGACGAGGCCGCCCGCGAGGAGCTCGCGGCCGAGCCGTACAAGCTGGAACTGATCGGCCTCAAGGGCTCGGCCTCCTCCGACGACGGCGCGGACGTCGAGGTCGGCTCCGGCGAGCTGACGATCTACGACAACCTCGACGCCAAGACCGGTGACCTGTGCTGGAAGGACCTCTGCCGCGGTCCGCACCTGCCCACCACCCGGAACATCCCGGCGTTCAAGCTGATGCGCAACGCCGCCGCGTACTGGCGCGGCAGTGAGAAGAACCCCATGCTCCAGCGCATCTACGGCACCGCCTGGCCCTCGAAGGAGGAGCTGAAGGCGCACCTCGACTTCCTCGCCGAGGCCGAGAAGCGCGACCACCGCAAGCTGGGCAACGAACTCGACCTGTTCTCCATCCCGGACGAGATCGGCTCCGGACTCGCCGTCTTCCACCCCAAGGGCGGCATCATCCGCAGGGTCATGGAGGACTACTCGCGGCGCCGCCACGAGGAGGAGGGCTACGAGTTCGTCTACACCCCGCACGCCACGAAGGGGAAGCTCTTCGAGGTCTCGGGCCACCTGGACTGGTACGCCGACGGCATGTACCCGCCCATGCAGCTCGACGAGGGCGTGGACTACTACCTCAAGCCCATGAACTGCCCGATGCACAACCTGATCTTCGACGCCCGCGGCCGCTCCTACCGTGAACTGCCGCTGCGCCTTTTCGAGTTCGGGACCGTGTACCGGTACGAGAAGTCCGGCGTCGTGCACGGGCTGACCCGGGCCCGCGGCTTCACCCAGGACGACGCGCACATCTACTGCACCCGCGAGCAGATGGCGGACGAGCTCGACAAGACGCTCACCTTCGTCCTGAACCTCCTGCGGGACTACGGCCTCACCGACTTCTACCTGGAGCTGTCCACCAAGGACCCGGAGAAGTTCGTCGGCTCCGACGAGGCGTGGGAGGAGGCCACCGAGACCCTGCGCCAGGTGGCCGAGAAGCAGGGCCTGCCGCTGGTGCCGGACCCGGGCGGCGCCGCCTTCTACGGCCCGAAGATCTCCGTGCAGGCCCGCGACGCCATCGGCCGCACCTGGCAGATGTCGACGGTCCAGCTCGACTTCAACCTGCCGGAGCGCTTCGACCTGGAGTACACCGGCCCGGACGGCTCCAAGCAGCGCCCCGTCATGATCCACCGCGCGCTGTTCGGTTCCATCGAGCGCTTCTTCGCGGTGCTCCTGGAGCACTACGCGGGCGCGTTCCCGGCGTGGCTGGCGCCCGTCCAGGCGGTCGGGATCCCGATCGGCGACGCGCACGTCGAGTACCTGCAGAGCTTCGCCGCGGAGGCGAAGAAGAAGGGGCTGCGCGTCGAGGTCGACGCGTCCTCCGACCGTATGCAGAAGAAGATCAGGAACGCGCAGAAGCAGAAGGTGCCGTTCATGGTCATCGTGGGCGACGAGGACATGAACGCGGGCACGGTGTCGTTCCGCTACCGGGACGGCTCGCAGGAGAACGGCATCCCGCGTGACGAGGCGCTGGCGAAGCTCGCCGACGTGGTGGAGCGCCGCGTCCAGGTGTGAGCCGCCCTCGCGGCTGAGCGCGTGAGAAGGAGGCCCCCGGGGGGTTCGGATCCCCGGGGGCCTCCGCTCGTCCGTCCCGCCCCGCCACCCGGCGACACGCCGGGAACGGACGAAGCCATATGCTGCACTGCATGACGAGTGAGCCGGAACAGCAGATCGGAGTGGGAACGCAGGACGCGTTCCAGCGCCTGTGGACGCCCCACCGGATGGCCTACATCCAGGGCGAGAACAAGCCGACCGGTCCGGGGGCCGACGACGGCTGCCCGTTCTGCTCCATCCCGGCCAAGTCGGACGAGGACGGCCTGATCATCCGGCGCGGGGAGCATGTGTACGCGGTGCTCAACCTCTACCCGTACAACGGCGGCCACCTCATGGTCGTCCCGTACCGGCACGTCGCCGACTACACGGACCTCACCCTCCCGGAGACGGCCGAGCTGGCCGAACTGACCAAGCAGGCCATGACCGCCCTGCGCACCGCTTCCGGCGCGCACGGCTTCAACATCGGCATGAACCAGGGCACGGTCGCCGGCGCGGGCATCGCGGCGCACCTGCACCAGCACATCGTGCCCCGTTGGGGCGGCGACACGAACTTCATGCCGGTGGTGGGCCACACGAAGGTGCTGCCGCAGCTCCTGGCCGACACGAGGAAGATGCTGGCGGAGGCCTGGCCCAGCGTGTGAGGCCGCCTCACTGTCTGCCGGGTGCCTGATCGCCGACGGGTGCGGGTCAGCTGTGGCTGATCGCGCAGTTCCCCGCGCCCCTGAAAAGCCTGGGGCTACGCCCC
This sequence comes from Streptomyces sp. MA5143a, assembly GCF_900290235.1. Taxonomy (GTDB): domain Bacteria; phylum Actinomycetota; class Actinomycetes; order Streptomycetales; family Streptomycetaceae; genus Streptomyces. The sequence continues at coordinate 34,779 of NZ_OLMK01000019.1, read as the reverse complement.
CAGGCTTTTCATCTGAAGGCCGGGCCGCAGGCCCAAGCCTTCAGGGGCGCGGGGAACTGCGCGAGCAACCACACACCACCCGCACCCGCCAACGAACAGGCACCCCCGAGCGATTAGGCGCCCCGCCCAAGCCGGCGCAGCGCTCACGCGTCGTAGACGTCCGCCTTACGCGGCGTAGGATCCTGCACCGCCCCGCTGAGGAACGCCGAGCGGGAGCCGAACTTCTCCGTGTCCACGCCGTTCTCCGCCAGCACCTTGATCGCGGCGTTGTGGACGACCCGCAGGACCGGTGTCGCGGCGCGCAGCGCGTCGTCGGCCATGAACCGGTGCCGCCACGGCTGGTCCGCCCAGGCGTGCCGCAGACCGAACGGCTCCGGCAGGCCGATGGAGCCGCCGAGCCAGTTGAGCAGCGGCGGGTACCAGGTCAGCGGGGCGCGCGCGGTGAGCCGTACGACCTCGTCGGCGTCGACGAGGGGGAGCTTGACCTTGCGGGTCTCCCAGAACCTGACCGACTTCTGGACTTCCTTCTCCTTGGCCGCGGGACCCGTCGTGAACAGTCCGTGCACCGGACCCAGGGCGTGCCCGGTCACCTCGATGCGGAGCGTCTGGTGCAGGACGGTGACCGTCACCAGCATGGTGATGATCAACTGTCCGTCCCAGAGCGTCCATTGCACACCCAGGTAGTGCCGGTTGCCGCTGCCGAAGTGCTGCTTGTTGCAGATCTCCTGTATGGCGTGCGTCTTGTACTGGTACGCCTCCACGTCGGTGCCGTCGGGCCGTGCCACGGCGGCGGCGCCCTCACCGATGGGGCTGACGATCCAGTGCTTGATGGAAGGGGCCGTGAAACCACCCGTGTTGAGGGGGGTGCGCTCCAGCATCCGCAGCTGGTCGTGGATGGCCCGTATGACGTCCCAGCTGCGGAACGGGTGGATCTCCTTGCCGGACTCGGCGGGCACCAGGTCCTCGGCGAGCTGCCAGCTGCCCCAGCGGGTGCCCATGCCCAGGATGCCCTTGGGGCCGGCGTAGAAGACGAGGTTGGAGCGCTGCTCGGCGCTGAGCCGGGCGAGTTCCTTGCGCAGCTGCTCCGCCTTGGTCTCGCCGGGGCTGCCGGGCACCGCCTCGGGGACCTTGGCGCCGATACCGCCGCCGGACAGCAGACCGGACCAGCGGTCCCGCAGGTCCTGGGCGGTGCGTTCGCAGATCTGCTTGGCCCAGAACCAGCCGACGACCGGCAGCACCACGCACGCGCGGGCGTACCAGGCCCAGAACCCGTCGAACGGCATCCTGAGCAGGAAGATCACGGCGAGGGCGCCCACGGCGACGAGCAGGGTGGTGCCGAGGGCACCGGCCCGCTTGTCCTCACGCTTGGAGATCGTCGTGCGGATCTGGAAGACCAGCAGCCACAGCAGCAGGCCGGGCAGGAAGAGCAGGCCGCACAGGACCATCACCGCCGAGAGCCAGTTGTCGCGCTCCCGGCGGATGTTGGTCGCCGCCAGGCAGTGCTCGACGACGACCTGCGGCTCCATGCCGAAGGACTGGATGAGCGGTTTGCGGCCCGCGCCGACCATCCGGTCCCGCACCGCGAGGGAGAACGCCTCCCCGAGGTTCGGCCGGAAGATCGTGGCCCACTTGCGGCCCGGTTTCACCGAGGACTTGTGCCACTCGTTGTTGGCCTTGAGGATCTCGTCGACCTCGTTGTCCCGGTAGGCCGCGGACGCCAGGGCGTACGTCGCCGCCGTCTGTCCCGCGGTGCCTGTCAGCGGGACCTGTGCCCCGGGAGTGAAATCGAATTCGTCCGCCACCGCCGCCCCCATCGCCGCACACTCGCTCCTGCGGCTCTTCCCGACTTCCGTGCTCCGCACACCTGTTGATCAGGTCATCACCCGATCCGGAGCTGATCAAGCCACACTTGTCGATCAGGTGATCAGCGTATCCGTAGCCACGGACATCGCGCGGCGCGAAGAACGGACATTCACGGAACCCACCTGGCCCTGCCCTCCCGCGCGGGCGGACGGAGCCCCGGCATCCGTCGGCGGGCGGCCGCAGCCGCCCGCCGACAGGCCGGCAGTCCCTTCCGTCGAACCCGAACCGTCAGTTCGCCCTCAGTTCTCCTTCGCCCGTTCGCGAAGCCGCTCGGCCACCTGGGGCGGCATCGGCTCGTGCCGGGTGTAGCGGCGGCCGAAACGCGCGGTGCCGTGGGAGAGCGAGCGCAGATCGACGGCGTACCGGTCGATCTCGATCTCGGGGACCTCGGCGCGCACCAGGGTGCGTCCGCCGCCCGCCTGCTCCGTGCCCACGACCCGGCCGCGCCGTCCCGACAGGTCGCTCATGACCGGGCCCACGTACTCGTCGCCGACCAGCACCGACACCTCGGCCACCGGCTCCAGCAGATGGATCTTCGCGTCGGAGGCCGCCTCGCGCAGCGCCAGCGCGCCCGCCGTCTGGAACGCGGCGTCGGAGGAGTCCACCGAGTGCGCCTTGCCGTCCCGCAGCGTGATCCGCACGTCGATGAGCGGATAGCCGGCCGCGACCCCCTTGGCGGCCTGCGCCCGTACGCCCTTCTCGACGGACGGGATGAACTGCCGGGGCACCGCCCCGCCGACCACCTTGTCCACGAACTCGATGCCCGAGCCGCCGGGCAGCGGCTCCACGTCGATCTCGCAGATGGCGTACTGCCCGTGCCCGCCGGACTGCTTCACATGGCGGCCCCGCCCGGCCGACTTGCCGGCGAACGTCTCCCGCAGGGAGACCCTGTGCGGGACGACGTCGACCTGGACGCCGTACCGGCTGCGCAGCCGCTCCAGCGCCACGTCGGCGTGCGCCTCGCCCAGGCACCAGAGCACCACCTGATGGGTGTCCGGGTTCTGTTCGAGCCGCATCGTCGGGTCCTCGGCGACCAGCCGGGAGAGGCCCTGGGAGAGCTTGTCCTCGTCGGCCTTGCTGTGTGCCTGGATCGCGAGCGGCAGCAGCGGGTCGGGCATCTCCCACGGCTCCATGAGCAGCGGGTCGTCCTTCGACGACAGGGTGTCGCCGGTCTCCGCGCGGTTCAGCTTCGCCACACACGCCAGGTCGCCCGCGATGCAGTGCGTGAGCGTCCGCTGCTGCTTGCCGAAGGGTGCCGACAGGGCGCCGATCCGCTCGTCGACGTCGTGGTCCTCGTGTCCGCGGTCGGCGAGCCCGTGCCCCGAGACATGCACCGTCTCGTCGGGGTGCAGCGTCCCGGAGAAGACCCGCACCAGCGAGATACGGCCCACATAGGGGTCGCTGGCCGTCTTCACGACCTCGGCGACCAGGGGGCCGTCCGGATCGCAGGCCGCACCGATCTCCCGCGGCGCGCCCTCCGGCGTCGTGACCGACGGGGCCTCGCGCTCCAGAGGCGTGGGGAAGCCGCCGGTGATCAGCTCCAGCAGCTCGACGGTGCCGATGCCCTGCCGGGCGCCGTCGGCGGCGGGCGCCGCCGCCAGCACGGGGTGGAAGACACCGCGGGCGACGGCCCGTTCCAGATCGTCGATGAGCGTCTTGAGGTCGATCTCCTCCCCGCCGAGGTAGCGGTCCATGAGGGTCTCGTCCTCGCTCTCCGAGATGATCCCCTCGATCAGCCGGTTGCGGGCCTCCTCGATGTCCGGCAGTTGCTCGGGGCCCGGCTCGGACTCCTTGCGCTCCCCGGACGCGTAGTCGAACAGCTTCTGCGACAGCAGGCCGATCAGCCCGGTCACGGGCGCGTGCCCGTCCGGGTTCTGCGGGCCGTGCAGGGGCAGGTAGAGCGGCAGCACGGCGTCGGGGTCGTCCCCGCCGAACGTCTCCGCGCAGATCCGCGTCATCTCCTCGAAGTCCGCCCGCGCGGCCTCCAGATGCGTGATCACGATCGCCCGCGGCATGCCGACCGCCGCGCACTCCTCCCACACCGTGCGGGTCGAGCCGTCGACGCCGTCGGAGGCCGAGACGACGAAGAGGGCCGCGTCCGCCGCTCGCAGACCGGCCCTGAGTTCCCCGACGAAGTCGGCGTATCCGGGGGTGTCCAGAAGATTGACCTTGTACCCGCCCCATTCCACGGGTACCAGGGAGAGCTGCACCGAGCGTTGCTGCCGGTGCTCGATCTCGTCGTAGTCGGAGACGGTGCCGCCGTCCTCCACACGGCCCGCCCGGTTCACGGCTCCCGCGGTCAGCGCGAGAGCCTCCACCAGAGTCGTCTTGCCCGATCCGGAGTGGCCGACCAGCACCACATTCCGTACGGACGCGGGGTGGTCGGCCGCCGTAGCCCTGCCGGCGGCCCCGGGGTGTGCGTTCGCCTTGTCGCCCATGGTCCTGCCTCCCGTGCACGGTGAGGTCACTGTGGGCGCGGACACGCGAGGGCCGCGTGCGGTGGCGGCTCCGGCGACGCCCGCGGTCCTTCGAGCTTTCCACTCCCGTCACGGTGCGTCCATACGACGGACGTGATCCCTCCTCCCGAGCAGGTGGGGCGCGGTGACGGTCGGCCGCGCCCCCGCCGCGCCACCGGTGCGTTCAGGACAGGACACGGCAGGCCGATGCCCGACGGCCACCCGCGCACGCCCGTGGCTACGATGGGCCAGCCGACGGCCAGCAGGGGCCGCCCGGCGACACCGACCCTCGGGAAGGCCATGCTGAACAAGTACGCGCGTGCATTCTTCACGCGTGTCCTCACACCGTTCGCCGCGTTTCTGATCCGCAGGGGCGTCAGCCCCGACACGGTCACGCTCCTCGGCACCGCCGGAGTGATCGCGGGCGCGCTGGTCTTCTACCCCCGGGGCGAGTTCTTCTGGGGCACCGTCGTCATCACGCTGTTCGTGTTCTCGGACCTCGTCGACGGCAACATGGCCCGCCAGATGGGCCGTTCCAGCCGCTGGGGCGCCTTCCTCGACTCCACGCTCGACCGCGTCGCCGACGGCGCGATCTTCGGCGGTTTCGCCCTGTGGTACGCGGGCGGCGGCAACGACAACGTGCTGTGCGCGGTGTCGATCTTCTGCCTGGCCAGCGGCCAGGTCGTGTCGTACACCAAGGCGCGCGGCGAGTCGATCGGTCTGCCGGTGGCGGTCAACGGCCTCGTGGAGCGCGCCGAGCGCCTGGTGATCTCGCTGGTCGCCGCCGGTCTCTCGGGGCTCCACACATTCGGCGTGCCCGGCATCGAGGTCCTGCTGCCGATCGCCCTGTGGATCGTCGCCGTCGGCAGCCTCGTCACGCTGATCCAGCGCGTGGTCACCGTGCGTCGTGAGTCCGCCGAGGCGGAGGCCGCGGCCGCGGCGGACACGGCTCCGGGGGACTCCGCGCGCAACAGCGAGGCGACCTCGTGAGCGGTTTGCAGGAGCGCCTCACCGACGGGCTGTACGGCCTCGGCTGGGGCACCGTGAAGAAGCTGCCGGAACCCGTCGCCGTCCGCCTCGGCACCACGATCGCCGACACCACCTGGAAGCGGCGCGGCCCGCTCGTCCGCCGCCTGGAGTCCAACTACGCGCGCGTGGTGCCGGACGCGAGCCCCGAGCGGCTCGCCGAGCTGTCCCGCGCGGGCATGCGGTCGTATCTGCGCTACTGGATGGAGTCCTTCCGGCTCCCCGCCTGGAGCGAGCAGCGGATAAGGACCGGCTTCGCCCCCGAGGACCTCCACCATCTGACCGACGGCTTCGCCGGCGGCCAGGGCGTCATCCTCGCCCTGCCCCACCTCGCCAACTGGGACCTCGCCGGCGCCTGGGTGACCACCGAGCTGAAGACGCCGTTCACGACGGTCGCCGAACGCCTCAAGCCCGAATCCCTGTACGACCGCTTCGTCGCCTACCGCGAGGGGCTCGGCATGGAGGTCCTGCCGCACAACGGCGGCACCGCCTTCGGCACGCTGGCCCGGCGGCTGCGCGACGGCGGCCTGGTCTGCCTGGTCGCCGACCGCGACCTGTCCGCCTCGGGCGTCGAGGTCGACTTCTTCGGCGAACCGACCCGGATGCCCGCCGGACCGGCCCTCCTCGCCCAGCAGACCGGCGCCCTGCTCCTGCCGGTCACGCTCTGGTACGACGACTCGCCCGTCATGCAGGGACGGGTCCATCCCCCGATCGAGGTACCCCAGTCAGGTACCCGCGCCGAGAAGACGTCTGTCATGACACAGGCGCTGGCCGATGCCTTCGCCACCGGCATCGCCGACCACCCGGAGGACTGGCACATGCTCCAGCGCTTGTGGCTCGCGGACCTCGATCCCGCGAAGGATCCTGGGAGGACCTCCAAGGAGTCCTCCGAGGACCCCGAGAAGGGACGCCCGTGAGGATCGGCATCGTCTGTCCCTACTCCTGGGACGTACCCGGGGGAGTCCAGTTCCACATCCGCGACCTGGCCGACCATCTCATCCGCCTCGGCCACGAGGTGTCCGTCCTGGCCCCCGCCGACGACGACACGCCCCTGCCGCCGTACGTGGTCTCCGCGGGCCGCGCGGTCCCGGTTCCCTACAACGGCTCGGTGGCCCGCCTGAACTTCGGGTTCCTGTCGGCGGCCCGGGTGCGGCGCTGGCTGCACGAGGGCACGTTCGACGTGATCCACATCCATGAGCCGGCCTCACCGTCGCTCGGTCTGCTCGCCTGCTGGGCGGCCCAGGGTCCGATCGTCGCCACGTTCCACACCTCCAACCCGCGGTCGCGGGCGATGATCGCCGCGTACCCGATCCTCCAGCCCGCGCTGGAGAAGATCAGCGCGCGCATCGCGGTGAGCGAGTACGCCCGCCGCACCCTCGTCGAACACCTCGGCGGCGACGCGGTCGTCATCCCGAACGGCGTCGACGTCGACTTCTTCGCCCGCGCCAAGCCCGAGCCCGACTGGCAGGGTGACACGCTCGGCTTCATCGGCCGTATCGACGAGCCCCGCAAGGGCCTGCCCGTCCTGATGAAGGCGCTGCCGAGGATCCTCGCCGAGCGTCCGCAGACCAGGCTGCTGGTCGCCGGGCGCGGGGACGAGGAGGAGGCCGTGGCCTCGCTGCCCGAGGAGCTGCGTGCGCGCGTGGAGTTCCTCGGCATGGTCAGCGACGAGGACAAGGCACGTTTCCTGCGCAGTGTCGATGTGTACGTCGCCCCCAACACCGGCGGCGAGAGCTTCGGCATCATCCTCGTCGAGGCCATGTCGGCGGGCGCCCCGGTGCTCGCCTCCGACCTCGACGCGTTCGCCCAGGTCCTCGACCAGGGCGCCGCGGGTGAGCTGTTCGCCAACGAGGACGCCGACGCGCTCGCCACCGCCGCCGTACGCCTCCTCGCCGACCCCGCCCGCCGCGCCGAGCTCCGCGAACGGGGCAGCGCCCACGTCCGCCGCTTCGACTGGTCGACGGTCGGCGCGGACATCCTCGGCGTCTACGAGACGGTCACCGAGGGCGCGGCGTCGGTGGCGGCGGACGAACGGATCGGCCTGCGGGCCCGGCTGGGTCTGGCCAGGGACTGAGAAGGGCCGGGCTCCGGCACGCCGGCCGGGCGGGAGCAGGGGCCGTGCCGCCCCGGTGGGCAACCCCCGGGCGGCGGTGCGGGCCGGGTGCCGTGAAGGCCGGGCCTCGGGTGGGTCCGGCGGTCGCGCCCGGCACCGGTAGCCTTGCGGCCCGTGACTTCGACACTCATCTGGATCGCGGTCGTCCTCTTCGCGATCGGCCTCTACCTGAGCTGGACGGCGGGGCGCCTCGACCGTCTGCACGCGCGGATCGACGCCGCCCGTGCCGCGCTCGACGCGCAGCTGCTGCGCCGTGCCTCGGTCGCCCAGGAGCTGGCCACCTCCGGGGTGCTGGACCCGGCCGCCTCCATCGTGCTCTACGAGGCGGCGCACGCCGCGCGGCAGGCCGAGGAGGAGCAGCGCGAGGTCGCCGAGAGCGAGCTGAGCCAGGCGCTGCGTGCCGTGTTCGGCGAGGCGCAGCAGGTGGAGGCGGTACGGGAGGCGCCCGGGGGAGAGGACGCCGCGAACGAGCTGGCCCAGGCCGTCCGCCGGGTCCCCATGGCCCGCCGCTTCCACAACGACGCCGTGCGCGCGGCCCGCGCCCTGCGCCGCCACCGCAAGGTCCGCTGGTTCCGTCTCGCCGGCCACGCGCCCTTCCCGCTGGCCTTCGAGATGGACGACGAGCCCCCGGCCGCCCTGGCCGACCGACCGACCACCTGACGACGCGGCGCGGGGGCGGTGACGGGGGCCGAGGCCAAGCCAAGGGGCCGCAAACCTGCTGGTCAGAGGCGCGGTACGCCACCGGGCGAACAGCGGGACCAGCCGCACCAGTCGCACATCCCGGCCGCCCCGAGCGGCTCCGCGAACCCCAGCCCTGGCGGACTCCCGGTGGAAAACGATCCACCGCCTCCCCATTGGCCCTTGCAGTGGCCTGTGCCCCTCCCGTTTCCTCGGTGATTGCAGAAACCCTCTTCCACCGAGCGAGGTCGAACCCGTGTCCAGCTTGCCCAACTCCGCCGCCCAGACCCCCGAGACCGGCACCGCCCGCGTGAAGCGCGGCATGGCCGAGCAGCTCAAGGGCGGTGTGATCATGGACGTCGTCACCCCGGAGCAGGCGAAGATCGCCGAGGACGCGGGCGCGGTCGCGGTCATGGCCCTGGAGCGGGTCCCGGCCGATATCCGCAAGGACGGCGGCGTCGCCCGGATGTCCGACCCGGACATGATCGAGGGCATCATCGAGGCCGTCTCGATCCCGGTCATGGCCAAGTCCCGCATCGGCCACTTCGTCGAGGCCCAGGTCCTCCAGTCCCTCGGCGTCGACTACATCGACGAGTCCGAGGTCCTCACCCCGGCCGACGAGGTCAACCACTCCGACAAGTGGGCCTTCACCACCCCCTTCGTCTGCGGCGCCACCAACCTCGGCGAGGCCCTGCGCCGTATCGCCGAGGGCGCGGCCATGATCCGCTCCAAGGGCGAGGCCGGCACCGGCAACGTCGTCGAGGCCGTCCGCCACCTGCGCCAGATCAAGAACGAGATCGCCAAGCTGCGCGGCTTCGACAACAACGAGCTGTACGCCGCCGCCAAGGAGCTGCGCGCCCCGTACGAGCTGGTCAAGGAGGTCGCCGAGCTGGGCAAGCTCCCGGTCGTCCTCTTCTCCGCCGGTGGTGTCGCCACCCCCGCCGACGCCGCACTGATGCGCCAGCTGGGCGCCGAGGGCGTCTTCGTCGGCTCCGGCATCTTCAAGTCCGGCGACCCGGCCAAGCGCGCCGCCGCCATCGTGAAGGCCACCACCTTCTACGACGACCCGAAGATCATCGCGGACGCCTCCCGCAACCTGGGCGAGGCCATGGTCGGCATCAACTGCGACACCCTCCCCGAGGCCGAGCGCTACGCGAACCGGGGCTGGTAAGCACCCATGAGCAACACCCCCGTCATAGGCGTCCTGGCTCTCCAGGGTGACGTACGGGAGCACCTCATCGCCCTGGCCGCGGCGGACGCCGTGGCCAGGCCGGTGCGGCGCCCCGAGGAACTCGCCGAGGTGGACGGTCTCGTCATCCCCGGCGGCGAGTCCACCACCATCTCCAAACTGGCCGTCCTCTTCGGCCTCATGGAGCCCCTGCGCACACGTGTCCGCTCCGGACTGCCCGTGTACGGCACCTGCGCCGGCCTGATCATGCTCGCCGACAAGATCCTCGACCCGCGCTCGGGCCAGGAGACCATCGGCGGCATCGACATGATCGTGCGCCGCAACGCCTTCGGGCGTCAGAACGAGTCCTTCGAGGCGGCGGTCGACGTCAAGGGTGTCGAGGGCGATCCCGTGGAGGGCGTCTTCATCCGCGCCCCCTGGGTCGAGTCCGTGGGCGCCGAGACCGAGGTGCTCGCCGAGCACGAGGGCCACATCGTCGCCGTACGCCAGGGCAACGCCCTCGCCACGTCGTTCCACCCGGAGCTGACCGGCGACCACCGGCTGCACGCGCTGTTCGTCGACATGGTGCGCGCGAACCAGGTGGCGGAGTCCTTGTAGGATCTCTGGGGTTCGTTGCAGAGATGGGTTACGCGAAGGAGACAGGCAGATGTCCGGCCACTCTAAATGGGCTACGACGAAGCACAAGAAGGCCGTGATCGACGCCAAGCGCGGCAAGCTCTTCGCGAAGCTCATCAAGAACATCGAGGTCGCGGCCCGGATGGGCGGCGTCGACGTCGAGGGCAACCCGACTCTCTACGACGCCATCCAGAAGGCGAAGAAGCAGTCGGTCCCGAACAAGAACATCGACTCCGCGGTCAAGCGCGGCGGCGGTCTCGAGGCCGGTGGCGCCGACTACGAGACGATCATGTACGAGGGCTACGGTCCGAACGGTGTCGCGGTGCTCATCGAGTGCCTCACCGACAACCGCAACCGCGCCGCCTCCGACGTCCGCGTCGCCATGACCCGCAACGGCGGCTCGATGGCCGACCCGGGTTCCGTGTCGTACCTCTTCAACCGCAAGGGCGTCGTGATCGTCCCCAAGGGCGAGCTGTCCGAGGACGACGTCCTGGAGGTCGTGCTCGACGCGGGCGCCGAGGAGGTCAACGACCTGGGTGAGTCCTTCGAGGTGCTCAGCGAGGCCACCGACCTGGTCGCGGTCCGCACCTCCCTCCAGGACGCCGGGATCGACTACGACTCCGCCGAGGCCAACTTCGTCCCGACCATGCAGGTCGAGCTGGACGAGGAGGGCGCCAAGAAGATCTTCAAGCTGATCGACGCCCTCGAGGACAGCGACGACGTCCAGAACGTCTTCGCCAACTTCGACGTCAGCGACGACGTGATGGCCAAGGTCGACGCGTAGCGCTGCCGCGAACCGAGCGGATCGGGCGGGCCGGTGGGACACACCCACCGGCCCGCCGCCGTTGTCGGTGGCAGCAGATAGCCTGCACAAACTGGGGGCACCTCCCAGCGGTAGCTGGGGGAGATCGAGTGGGAGGGGGCGTGGTGCGTGTACTCGGGGTGGACCCCGGACTGACGCGGTGCGGTGTCGGTGTGGTCGAGGGCGTCGCCGGACGGCCGCTCACCATGCTCGGCGTCGGTGTCGTCCGTACGCCCTCGGATGCCGAGTTGGGCCACCGCCTCGTCGCGATCGAGCAGGGCATCGAGCAGTGGCTCGACGAGCACCGCCCCGAATTCGTCGCAGTGGAGCGGGTGTTCAGCCAGCACAACGTCCGCACGGTCATGGGCACCGCCCAGGCCAGCGCCGTCGCCATGCTGTGCGCGGCCCGCCGCGGCATCCCGGTCGCCCTGCACACCCCCAGCGAGGTCAAGGCCGCCGTCACCGGCAGCGGCCGCGCCGACAAGGCCCAGGTCGGTGCCATGGTCACCCGTCTGCTGCGGCTCGACGCGCCCCCGAAGCCGGCGGACGCCGCCGACGCCCTCGCCCTCGCCATCTGCCACATCTGGCGGGCCCCCGCTCAGAACCGCCTCCAGCAGGCCGTGGCCCTGCACGCATCGAAAGGCCGTACGTCATGATCGCCTTCGTCAGCGGCCCGGTCGCCGCCCTGGCTCCGGACTCCGCGGTGGTCGAGGTCGGTGGGATCGGCATCGCGGTCCAGTGCACGCCGAACACGTTGTCCGGGCTCCGCACGGGTCAGCCGGCCAAGCTCGCCACCTCCCTGGTCGTCCGTGAGGACTCCCTCACGCTGTACGGCTTCGTCGACGACGACGAGCGCCAGGTCTTCGAACTGCTCCAGACCGCGAGCGGCGTCGGCCCCCGCCTCGCCCAGGCGATGCTGGCCGTGCACACCCCCGACGCCCTGCGCCGGGCCGTGTCGACCGGCGACGAGAAGGCGCTGATCGCCGTCCCCGGCATCGGCAAGAAGGGCGCCCAGAAGCTGCTGTTGGAACTGAAGGACCGCCTCGGCGAACCGATCGGCGCCCCCGCGATCGGCGCCCCGGTCACCCAGGGCTGGCGCGACCAGCTGCACGCGGCCCTGATCGGCCTCGGCTACGCGACCCGTGAGGCCGACGAGGCCGTGTCGGCCGTCGCCCCCCAGGCCGAGGCCGCCGAAGGCACGCCCCAGGTGGGCCAGTTGCTCAAGGCCGCCCTCCAGACTCTGAACAGAGCCCGCTGACCGCCCTGTTGCGCGACCGCCCTGTTGAAGCGCCCGTACATCACTGGACGGGCCGCCGCCCCCCTTCCGCTCCATCCGACCGCGACCCGCGAGGCACACGCAATGAACTGGGACGACACGACCGACGACACCGCCCCCGACCGCCTGGTGGGTTCTGTCGCCGACCGTGAGGACCAGGCCGTCGAGGCGGCCCTGCGCCCCAAGGACCTGGACGAGTTCATCGGCCAGGAGAAGGTCCGCGAACAACTCGACCTCGTCCTGCGGGCCGCACGGGCGCGCGGGGCGACGGCCGACCACGTCCTGCTCTCCGGCGCCCCGGGCCTCGGCAAGACCACCCTCTCCATGATCATCGCGGCCGAGATGGGCGCCCCCATCCGCATCACCTCCGGCCCCGCCATCCAGCACGCGGGCGACCTGGCCGCGATCCTCTCCTCCCTCCAGGAGGGCGAGGTCCTCTTCCTCGACGAGATCCACCGCATGTCCCGGCCCGCCGAGGAGATGCTGTACATGGCGATGGAGGACTTCCGGGTCGACGTCATCGTCGGCAAGGGCCCCGGCGCCACCGCCATCCCGCTGGAACTCCCCCCGTTCACCCTGGTCGGCGCCACCACCCGCGCGGGGTTGCTGCCGCCGCCGCTGCGCGACCGCTTCGGCTTCACCGCGCACATGGAGTTCTACGAACCCGCCGAACTGGAACGGGTCATCCACCGCTCAGCGAACCTCCTCGACGTGGAGATCAACCCGGAGGGCGCCGCCGAGATCGCCGGCCGTTCCCGCGGCACGCCCCGTATCGCCAACCGCCTGCTGCGCCGCGTCCGCGACTACGCGCAGGTCAAGGCCGACGGGAACATCACGCGCGAGATCGCCGCCGCGGCCCTCGCCGTCTACGAGGTGGACGCCCGCGGTCTCGACCGTCTCGACCGCGGTGTCCTGGAGGCCCTGCTCAAGCTCTTCGGCGGCGGACCGGTCGGCCTGTCCACCCTCGCCGTCGCCGTGGGGGAGGAGCGCGAGACCGTCGAGGAGGTCGCCGAACCCTTCCTCGTCCGCGAGGGACTGCTCGCCCGTACCCCCCGTGGACGGGTCGCCACCCCCGCCGCCTGGACCCACCTCGGACTCACCCCGCCACGCGGCACGACCGGCGCAAACGGACAACAGGACCTCTTCGGGGCGTGACCGTCTCGTGACGGCGCGGTACTCGCCCGGCAAGGAACCACGGTGACATGCTGTGCGTTGTTCCATCACGGTGGACTCGCTTAGACTCCGCCGATGCCGCCCTTGTCGGCAGCACACATACCCCCAACCATCAGGCCGCTCGCCATCGCGGTCGTGTGAAGGAAGTTCCGACCCGTGAGTCTCGTGACCCTCCTCCCGTTCATCGTGCTCATCGGGGCCATGATCCTGATGACCCGATCGGCCAAGAAGAAGCAGCAGCAGGCCGTCGACATGCGGAACCAGATGCAGCCCGGTTCCGGCGTCCGCACGATCGGGGGCATGTATGCGACGGTCAAGGAGGTCAGCGAGGACACGGTCCTCCTCGACGCCGGGCCGGGCGTCGAGCTGCTGTTCGCGAAGAACGCCATCGGTGCCGTCCTCAGCGACGAGGAGTACAACCGCATCGTCCACGGCATCGAGCACGACCTGAAGTCCGACGTCGTCCCTGACGACGCCTCCTCCCTCACCGAGACCGACGAGCCCTCCGACGACGCTTCCGCCGCTTCCGACGACAAGCCCATCGACCTCGGCAAGAAGGACGTGTCCGACGACGCGACCGACGAGACCGTCGAGGCGAAGGCCGACGAAGCAGAGCCGAAGAAGACAGACGGCGAGTCCGACGCGAAGTAGTCACGTCCCGGGAGCACGGGCGAGAACCGCCCGCGCCCCGGGCACGTGCCGTTCTCGCCCGGATTCCCGACACCAGTCATGGCCGCCCCCGCGCTGACCCCGCGCACGGCGGCCCGAGAGGGAGTACGAGAAGGTGGCAGCACCGAAGAAGGGCCGGAGCGCCAGCGCCCAGAGCAAGCCTGGGCGCGCGCTGGCCCTCATCCTGATCGCCATCGTGGCGCTCACTGGGGGAATGTTTGCCTCCGGACACACCAAGCCGCGTCTCGGCATCGACCTCGCCGGTGGTACGAGCATCACGCTGACGGCGATCAACGAGCCCGGCCAGCCCAACGCGATCAACAAGACCAACATGGACACCGCGGTCGAGATCATGAACCGCCGTGTCAACGGTCTGGGCGTCTCCGAGGCGGAAGTGCAGACCCAGGGCAATGAGAACATCATTGTCAACATCCCCAAGGGCACGGACTCCGAGGAAGCCCGGGACCAGGTCGGCACCACCGCGAAGCTCTACTTCCGCCCCGTCGTGAAGGTCGAGGGCAGCGGAGCCGCGGCCCAACCGACGACCCCGCCGAGCGGTGACGCCAGTGGCAGCGCCTCGCCGAGCCCGTCGAAGTCCGGCGACAAGAACGCGGACAACGGCACCGACAAGGCGACCTCTCCCGAGTCCCCGAGCCCGACGGGCTCCGCGACCTCGCAGGGCCGCGCCGTCACCGACGCGCTGAAGGCCGACCCGACGCCGACCCCGAGCGGCTCCGGCTCCCCGAAGGCCTCCGACAAGGCTTCGCCCACCCCCACCCCGAGTGCCGACAAGGCCACCCAGGACCTGGAAGCGGCGTACGCGAAGCTCGACTGCAGCGACCCCAAGCAGCGGGCCACGGCCGGCAAGGGCAAGAACGACCAGCCCATCATCGCCTGCGGTGAGGAAGCCCCGAACGTCTGGAGCAAGTTCCTGCTCGGCCCGGTCGGCGTCGACGGCACGGAGATCACCAAGGCGCAGGCGATCCTCGACACCCAGAACGCGGGCGGGTGGAAGGTCGTCATGGACTTCGACTCCCAGGGCAGCAAGAAGTTCCTCGACGTCACCACCAAGCTCTCCAGCCAGCCCTCCCCGCAGAACCAGTTCGCGATCGTCCTGGACGACGAGGTGGTCTCGCACCCCGAGGTGAACGGCCCGATCACCGGCGGCAAGGCCGAGATCTCCGGCAGCTTCACCCAGGAAGAGGCCCAGAACCTCTCCAACATGCTGTCGTACGGCGCGCTCCCGCTGACCTTCAAGGAGTCCAGCGTCACCACGGTGGACGCCGCGCTCGGCGGTGAGCAGCTGCACGCCGGTCTGATCGCCGGCGCCATCGGGCTCGCCCTGGTCGTGCTCTACCTGCTCGTGTACTACCGCGGCCTGTCGTTCATCGCGATCGCCTCGCTGCTCGTCTCCGCGGCGCTCACCTACGTGATCATGTCGCTGCTCGGCCCGGCCATCGGCTTCGCGCTGAACCTGCCGGCGGTGTGCGGCGCGATCGTCGCGATCGGTATCACGGCGGACTCGTTCATCGTGTACTTCGAACGCGTCCGGGACGAGATCCGCGAGGGCCGTACGCTCCGTCCGGCCGTCGAGCGCGCCTGGCCGCGTGCCCGACGCACCATCCTGGTCTCCGACTTCGTGTCGTTCCTCGCCGCCGCGGTGCTCTTCGTGGTCACCGTCGGCAAGGTCCAGGGCTTCGCGTTCACGCTCGGCCTGACCACCCTGCTCGACGTCGTCGTGGTGTTCTTCTTCACCAAGCCGCTGCTGACGCTGATGGCCCGCAGGAAGTTCTTCGCAGGCGGCCACCGCTGGTCCGGCCTCGACCCGAAGAGCCTGGGTGTGCAGCCCCCGCTGCGCCGCACGCGCCGTCCCGCCCCCGCCGACCCGAAGGAGGCCTGAGATGTCCAAGCTCGGTGACCTCGGAGCACGACTCCACCGCGGCGAGGTCGGCTACGACTTCGTCGGCAACCGCAAGATCTGGTACGCGGTCTCCATCCTGATCACCATCACGGCCATCCTCGGCCTGGCGGTGCGCGGCATGAACATGGGCATCGAGTTCCAGGGCGGTGCCGTCTTCACCACCCCGAAGACCAGCGTCTCCGCCACCCAGGCGGAGGAGGCCGCGGAGAAGGCGTCCGGCCACGACGCGATCGTGCAGGGACTCGGCACCGGCGCCCTGCGGATCCAGGTCTCCGGTGTGGACACCGGCCAGGCCGACCAGATCAAGCAGGACATCGCCGAGGACCTCAAGCTCGACGCGGACAAGATCAGCGCCGAGCTGGTCGGACCCAGCTGGGGCGACCAGATCGCCAACAAGGCCTGGCAGGGTCTCGCGATCTTCCTGGTGCTGGTGGTGATCTACCTGGCGATCGCGTTCGAGTGGCGCATGGCCGTCGCCGCGTTCGTCGCCCTGATCCACGACATCACCATCACCGTCGGCATCTACGCCCTCGTCGGCTTCGAGGTGACGCCGGGTACGGTGATCGGTCTGCTGACCATCCTCGGTTACTCGCTCTATGACACGGTCGTCGTCTTCGACAGCCTCAAGGAGCAGACGAAGGACATCACCAAGCAGACCCGCTGGACCTACAGCGACATCGCCAACCGCTCGATCAACAGCACCCTGGTGCGGTCCATCAACACCACGGTGGTCGCGCTGCTGCCGGTCGCCGGTCTGCTCTTCATCGGTGGCGGTGTCCTCGGCGCGGGCATGCTCAACGACATCTCGCTGTCGCTGTTCGTCGGTCTCGCGGCCGGCGCGTACTCCTCGATCTTCATCGCCACGCCGCTCGTCGCCGACCTCAAGGAGCGCGAGCCGCAGATGAAGGCCCTGAAGAAGCGGGTCCTCGCCAAGCGCGCCCAGGCGGAGCAGACGGTGGAGACCGCCGCCGACGGCACCCACGGGGACCAGCGCGAGGACGCGACCCCCGCCGTGGTCGGGCCGCGCTCCCAGTCCGGGGCCCGCAGCCGGGGCCGGGGCGGTAAGCGGCGATGACCGACATCAAGGAGCTGCTGCTCAGCCGCATCCGTGATGTCGCGGACTACCCCGAGCCGGGCGTGATGTTCAAGGACATCACCCCGCTGCTGGCCGACCCGGCGGCGTTCACCGCGCTGACGGACGCGCTGGCCGAGGTCACCGTGCGGCACGGCGCCACGAAGATCGTCGGCCTGGAGGCCCGCGGCTTCATCCTGGGCGCCCCGGCCGCCGTCCGGGCCGGCGTCGGCTTCATCCCCGTACGCAAGGCGGGCAAGCTCCCCGGAGCGACGCTCAGCCAGGCGTACGACCTGGAGTACGGCTCCGCCGAGATCGAGGTGCACGCCGAGGACCTCGTCGCGGGCGACCGCGTCATGGTCATCGACGACGTCCTCGCCACCGGCGGCACCGCCGAGGCCTCCCTTCAGCTGATCCGCCGCGCGGGCGCCGATGTGGCGGGCGTCGTGGTGCTGATGGAGCTGGCGTTCCTGGCCGGACGGCAGCGTCTGGAGCCGGCGCTCGGCGGAGCGCCGCTGGAGGCGCTGATCACCGTCTGAGACGGTTCGCGCGACCCCATCCGGAACGGGCGCCCCGGGATTCGTCCCCGGGGCGCCCGTTCCATGTGGGTGCCCCGGTGCTCACGTGGCGCCGACGCCTGACGTGCGGTGACCGACCACGGCGCGCACCCCGAGGCGGGCCCGGAGGAATCCGGCGCCCGCCTCTCGCGTTTCACCGGAGGACGGGTCTCACACTGGCCTGAAGGCGAGGCCGGAGCGCAGGATCGCTACCATGGGTGCTCCGGAGCCTGACCGGGGGACCCGGATCGCGCACGAGGAGCCCTCTTGGCAGACGAGGCCCAGCACCTGACCGCCGCCAAGCCCGAGTCCGCCTCGGGCCCCGCGGCCAAGCCCGCGCAGAACGCGACGCAGGCGACAAACCCCGCGCAGGGCTCCGTCGAGCACGCCCAGTCCGCGCCCGCCGACAAGGCCGCCGAGCCGTCGCGCCCCAAGCCCGCCCCCGCCGACTCCGGCCGGACGGGCGCGGACAAGGCGCCCGAGCGCCCCGCACCCACCCCGGCGCCCCCGGCCCGCTCCGCCGCCCCCGGCCAGCCAGCCCGCTCCGGCTCCTCCAACCGCGTCCGCGCCCGGCTCGCCCGGCTCGGCGTGCAGCGCTCCAACCCGTACAACCCGGTCCTGGAGCCGCTGCTGCGGATCGTGCGCAGCAACGACCCGAAGATCGAGACGTCGACGCTCCGCCAGATCGAGAAGGCCTACCAGGTCGCCGAGCGCTGGCACCGGGGCCAGAAGCGCAAGAGCGGCGACCCGTACATCACCCACCCCCTCGCGGTGACCACGATCCTCGCCGAGCTGGGCATGGATCCGGCCACCTTGATGGCGGGCCTGCTGCACGACACGGTCGAGGACACCGAGTACGGCCTCGACCAGCTCCGCCGCGACTTCGGTGACTCCGTCGCCCTCCTCGTCGACGGCGTCACCAAGCTGGACAAGGTCAAGTTCGGCGAGGCCGCCCAGGCCGAGACCGTGCGCAAGATGGTCGTCGCCATGGCCAAGGACCCCCGCGTCCTGGTCATCAAGCTCGCCGACCGCCTGCACAACATGCGCACGATGCGCTATCTCAAGCGCGAGAAGCAGGAGAAGAAGGCGCGCGAGACCCTGGAGATCTACGCGCCGCTCGCCCACCGCCTGGGCATGAACACCATCAAGTGGGAGCTGGAGGACCTCGCCTTCGCGATCCTCTACCCCAAGATGTACGACGAGATCGTCCGCCTCGTCGCCGAGCGTGCCCCCAAGCGCGACGAGTACCTCGCCATAGTGACCGACGAGGTGCAGCAGGACCTGCGCGCGGCCCGGATCAAGGCGACCGTCACCGGCCGCCCCAAGCACTACTACAGCGTCTACCAGAAGATGATCGTCCGCGGCCGTGACTTCGCGGAGATCTACGACCTGGTCGGCATCCGCGTCCTGGTGGACACCGTCCGCGACTGCTACGCGGCCCTGGGCACCGTCCACGCCCGCTGGAACCCGGTTCCGGGGCGGTTCAAGGACTACATCGCGATGCCCAAGTTCAACATGTACCAGTCGCTGCACACGACGGTCATCGGGCCCAACGGCAAGCCCGTCGAACTCCAGATCCGCACGTTCGACATGCACCGCCGCGCCGAGTACGGCATCGCCGCGCACTGGAAGTACAAGCAGGAGGCCGTCGCCGGCGCCTCCAAGGTGCGCACGGACGCCCCCCGGAGCACCGGCAAGGACGACCACCTCAACGACATGGCGTGGCTGCGCCAGCTGCTGGACTGGCAGAAGGAGACCGAGGACCCGGGCGAGTTCCTGGAGTCCCTGCGCTTCGACCTGTCCCGCAACGAGGTCTTCGTCTTCACCCCGAAGGGCGACGTCATAGCGCTGCCGGCCAGTGCCACGCCCGTCGACTTCGCGTACGCGGTGCACACCGAGGTCGGCCACCGCACCATAGGCGCCCGCGTCAACGGCCGCCTGGTGCCCCTGGAGTCCACCCTCGACAACGGCGACCTGGTGGAGGTCTTCACCTCCAAGGCGGCCGGCGCGGGCCCCTCCCGCGACTGGCTGGGCTTCGTGAAGTCGCCCCGCGCCCGCAACAAGATCCGCGCCTGGTTCTCCAAGGAGCGCCGCGACGAGGCCATCGAACAGGGCAAGGACGCCATCGTCCGCGCCATGCGCAAGCAGAACCTGCCGATCCAGCGCATCCTCACCGGCGACTCCCTGGTCACCCTCGCGCACGAGATGCGCTACCCGGACATCTCCGCCCTGTACGCCGCCATAGGCGAGGGCCATGTCTCCGCGCAGAGCGTCGTGCAGAAGCTCGTCCAGGCACTCGGCGGCGAGGAGGCGGCCACCGAGGAGATCGACGAGTCGGTACCGCCCACCCGCAACCGCCGCAAGCGGCGCGGCAGCAACGACCCCGGTGTCGTCGTCAAGGGCGTCGACGACGTCTGGGTCAAGCTGGCCCGTTGCTGCACCCCCGTCCCCGGCGACCCCATCATCGGCTTCGTCACCCGCGGCAGCGGCGTCTCGGTCCACCGCAACGACTGCGTCAACGTCGAGTCGCTGTCCCGGGAACCCGAGCGCATCCTCGAGGTCGAGTGGGCACCCACCCAGTCCTCGGTCTTCCTCGTCGCCATACAGGTCGAGGCCCTGGACCGCTCCCGGCTGCTGTCGGACGTCACCCGCGTCCTGTCCGACCAGCACGTCAACATCCTGTCGGCGGCCGTCCAGACCTCCCGCGACCGCGTCGCCACCTCCCGCTTCACCTTCGAGATGGGCGACCCGAAGCACCTGGGCCACGTCCTGAAGGCCGTCAGGGGAGTGGAGGGCGTCTACGACGTGTACCGGGTGACGTCGGCACGCAGGCCCGGCTGACCCGAGCGGACCGGAAACGAGTGAGGGGCTCCCGTACGGTGCGTACGGGAGCCCCTCACTCGTCGTCGAGCACGCGGCGTCAGCCGCCGAACTCCTGCAGACCCTTCAGCGCCTGGTCCAGCAGCGCCTGGCGGCCGTCCAGCTCACGCTGGAGCTTGTCGGCCTTGGCGTTGTTGCCCTGGGCGCGGGCCTGCTCGATCTGGCCCTTCAGCTTGTCCACGGCGGCCTGGAGCTGGCCCGTGAGACCGGCCGCGCGAGCGCGGGCCTCCGGGTTCGTCCGGCGCCACTCCGCTTCCTCGGCCTCCTGGATGGCCCGCTCGACCGCGTGCATCCGGCCCTCCACCTTCGGGCGGGCGTCGCGCGGCACATGGCCGATGGCCTCCCACCGCTCGTTGACCGCGCGGAAGGCCGCACGGGCCGCCTTCAGGTCGGTCACCGGAAGGATCTTCTCCGCCTCGCCGGCCAGCTCCTCCTTGAGCTTGAGGTTCTCCGACTGCTCGGCGTCACGCTCGGCGAACACCGAGCTGCGGGCGGCGAAGAACACGTCCTGGGCGCCGCGGAAGCGGTTCCACAGGTCGTCCTCGTGCTCGCGCTGGGCGCGGCCCGCCGCCTTCCAGTCGGCCATCAGCTCGCGGTAGCGCGCGGCCGTGGGGCCCCAGTCCGTCGAGTTCGACAGCGCCTCGGCCTCGGCGACCAGCTTCTCCTTCGTCTTGCGGGCCTCCTCGCGCTGCGCGTCGAGCTGCGCGAAGTGGGCCTTGCGGCGCTTGGAGAACGCCGACCGGGCGTGCGAGAAGCGGTGCCAGAGCTCGTCGTCGGACTTCCGGTCGAGCCGCGGCAGGCCCTTCCAGGTGTCCACCAGGGCGCGCAGCCGCTCACCGGCCGCCCGCCACTGGTCCGACTGCGCCAGCTCCTCCGCCTCGGTGACCAGCGCCTCCTTGGCGTGCCGCGCCTCGTCGGACTGCTTCGCCCGCTGCTGCTTGCGCTCCTCACGGCGCGCCTCGACGGTCTCGACGAGCTTGTCCAGCCGCACCTTGAGCGCGTCCAGGTCACCGACCGCGTGATGCGCGTCCACCTGCTCGCGAATGTGGTCGATCGCGGCCTGGGCGTCCTTCGCCGACAGGTCGGTGGTCTTCACCCGCTTCTCGAGGAGGCCGATTTCGACGACCAGGCCCTCGTACTTGCGCTCGAAGTAGGCCAGCGCCTCCTCGGGGGAGCCGGCCTGCCAGGAACCGACGACCTGCTCGCCGTCGGCCGTACGCACGTACACGGTCCCCGTCTCGTCGACGCGGCCCCACGGGTCGCTGCTCACAGCGCCTCCTCCACATGATGCCTGCGGGGGGCCTTGGCTCCCCCGGGCATCGTCCACAGTTTCGTCACGGCCAACATAGGCGACCAGCGGGTTGCCTGTCCGCATCCCGCGCGACCGGATTTTCGCTGTTGGCGGTCAGGACTTCTTGACAGTCGCCTTGTTGATCACCACGGTCGCGTTGGGCGTCCCATCACCCATGCCCGTGTTCTCACCCGCGTCGGCGATCTTCTTCAGGACCTTCATGCCGTCCTTGGTGACCGTGCCGAACGGGGTGTAGTTGGCCGGCAGCGGGCTGTCCTGGAACACCAGGAAGAACTGGCTGCCGCCGCTGTTCTTGCCCTCCCCGGTCTGAGCGTTGAACTGGTTCGCCATCGCGACCGTGCCCGCCGGGTACGAGTTGCCCTTCAGGCGCGCGTCCTTCAGGTTCTCGTCCGGGATCGTGTAGCCGGGGCCGCCCATGCCGGTGCCCTTCGGGTCACCGCACTGGAGCACGTAGATGCCCTGCGTGGTGAGACGGTGGCACTTGGTGTGGTCCAGGTAGCCCTTGTTCACCAGGAAGTCGAACGAGTTGACGGTGTGCGGGGCCTTCGCCGCGTCCATCGTTATCCCGATGGCACCGCAGGTCGTCTGCAGGTCCATCGTGTACGTCGCGGTCTTGTCGATGGTGATCGCGGGTTCCTTCTTGAAGGTGAGTTCCTTCACCTTGCCCGCGGCCGGCTTCTCGCACGGATCCGGCGCCTTGCTGGGCTTGGGGCTGGGCGACACCTCCGAGCTCGCGTTCTCCTTCTTGCCGTCGTCCTTCAGGACCCCGGTCGTGTACAGCGCGAGGCTGCCGACCAGGATCACGCCGAGAACCGAGGCGATCACGGCGTTGCGGACATGTGCCTTGCGCCGGGCCTGGGTACGCCGCTGCTGCTGCCGCAAGAACTTCTCCCGGGCGAGCTGACGCCGCCGCTGCTCCTGGCTGACCACCGGGTTCTCTCCCTATGCGTCTCGTACGTCGACGGGTCCGTCGTGCGTCTCGTGAGCCGACTGATTGTGTGTGACCCGTACCGTATATGGGTTCGCTGAGGAAACGGCAGCGCCGGTAGGCTCTGATCCACAGCAACCCACCCCTCGTACGACACAAGAAGGACGATCGTGCTCATTGCCGGGTTCCCCGCCGGGGCCTGGGGGACCAACTGTTATCTGGTCGCCCCCGCCGCCGGTGAGGAGTGCGTGATCATCGACCCGGGCCACCAGGCCACCCAGGGAGTCGAGGAGACGCTGAAGAAGCATCGGCTCAAGCCCGTCGCCGTCGTCCTCACCCACGGCCACCTCGACCATGTGGCCTCGGTCGTCCCGGTCTGCGGCGCGCACGACGTACCGGCGTGGATCCACCCCGAGGACCGGTACATGATGAGTGACCCCGAGAAGGCGCTCGGCCGCTCCATCGGCATGCCGCTCATGGGCGAGCTGACCATCGGCGAGCCCGGCGACGTCAAGGAGCTGACCGACGGCTCGAAGCTGGAGCTGGCCGGTCTGGAGCTGTCCGTCGCGCACGCGCCCGGCCATACCAAGGGGTCGGTGACCTTCCGGATGCCCGAGACCACGGAGATCCCCTCCGTGTTCTTCTCCGGGGATCTGCTGTTCGCCGGCTCCATCGGACGCACCGACCTGCCCGGCGGTGACATGGCCGAGATGCTCGACTCGCTGGCCCGCGTGTGCCTGCCGCTCGACGACTCGACCGTGGTGCTGTCCGGCCACGGCCCCCAGACGACCATCGGCCAGGAGCGCGCCACGAACCCGTATCTGCGGCAGATGGCGGCCGGAGGCCGCCAAGAACGCGGAACGGGTCCGACGACCCCTCCCCGACGAGGAATGTGACGAGAGACCTTCCGTGAGCACCTTCCAGGCCCCCAAGGGCACGTACGACCTGCTGCCCCCGGACAGCGCCAAGTACCTGGCCGTCCGCGAGGC
This sequence comes from Streptomyces sp. MA5143a, assembly GCF_900290235.1. Lineage (GTDB taxonomy): Bacteria > Actinomycetota > Actinomycetes > Streptomycetales > Streptomycetaceae > Streptomyces. The sequence goes on along the minus strand of NZ_OLMK01000019.1, from coordinate 11,260 downwards.
CATCGCCGCGCCGCTGCGCAACTCCGGCTACGGCTACATCGAGACGCCCGGCTTCGAGAGCGTCGAGCTGTTCGCGCGCGGTGTCGGGGAGTCCACCGACATCGTGACCAAGGAGATGTACGCCTTCGAGACCAAGGGCGGCACCAAGCTGGCCCTGCGCCCGGAGGGAACCGCCTCCGTGCTGCGCGCGGCCCTGGAGGCCAACCTGCACAAGGCGGGCAACCTCCCGGTCAAGCTCTGGTACTCGGGCTCCTACTACCGCTACGAACGCCCCCAGAAGGGCCGCTACCGCCACTTCTCCCAGGTCGGTGCCGAGGCCATCGGCGCCGAGGACCCGGCGCTGGACGCCGAGCTGATCATCCTGGCCGACCAGGCGTACCGCTCGCTCGGCCTGAGGAACTTCCGCATCCTGCTGAACAGCCTCGGCGACAAGGAGTGCCGTCCCGTCTACCGGGCCGCGCTGCAGGACTTCCTGCGCGGCCTGGACCTCGACGAGGACACGCTGCGCCGGGCGGACATCAACCCGCTCCGCGTCCTCGACGACAAGCGCGAGTCGGTGCAGAAGCAGCTCGGTGACGCCCCGCTGCTGCGTGACTACCTGTGCGACGGCTGCAAGGCGTACCACGAGGAGGTGCGCGAGCTGATCACGGCGGCGGGCGTCTCCTTCGAGGACGACCCCAAGCTGGTCCGCGGCCTGGACTACTACACGCGCACGACCTTCGAGTTCGTCCACGACGGCCTCGGCTCCCAGTCCGCGGTGGGCGGCGGCGGCCGCTACGACGGTCTGTCCGAGATGATCGGCGGCCCCGCGCTGCCGTCCGTCGGCTGGGCCCTCGGCGTCGACCGCACGGTCCTCGCCCTGGAAGCGGAGGGCGTCGAGCTCGAACTCCCCTCCTCCACCAGCGTGTTCGCCGTCCCGCTCGGCGAGGAGGCCCGCAGGGTCCTGTTCGCCAAGGTCACCGAGTTGCGCAAGGTGGGCATCGCGGCCGACTTCTCGTACGGCGGGAAGGGCCTCAAGGGCGCGATGAAGAACGCCAACCGCAGCGGCGCCCGCTACACGATCGTCGCGGGGGAGCGGGACCTCGCCGAAGGTGTCGTCCAGCTCAAGGACATGGAGTCCGGCGAGCAGGTGGCGATCGGCGTGAACGAGATCGTGGCCGAGCTGGAAGCCCGACTGGGCTGAGTCAAGCCGATGCCGCCCCCGTCGCCCGATCAGGGCGACGGGGGCGACATTTATGTCCAGCGAACGGTGGACGCGCGAGGGTGTACGGCACAATGACCGTGCCCCAGAGGCCCCTTCGACCCTACGGATACGACGTGATGAGCAAGACGACAGTCAGGGACGTCTCCACAGAACCCGAACACCACGACGCCCCGCGCACGGTGGGCGCCGGCCGTGCCTTCGCGTTCATGCTGGTGCTCACCGGCGCGGCCGGACTGCTCGCCGCGTGGGTCATCACGATCGACAAGTTCAAGATCCTCGAAGCCAAGGTCGCGGGCGAGACGTTCACGCCCGGGTGCAGCCTCAACCCGGTCGTCTCCTGCGGCAGCGTCATGGAGAGCAAGCAGGCCTCCGTCTTCGGCTTCCCCAACCCGATGCTCGGCCTCGTCGCCTACGGCATCGTCATCTGCGTCGGCATGAGCCTGCTCGCCCGCGCCCGCTTCCCCCGCTGGTACTGGCTGACCCTCAACGGCGGCACCCTCTTCGGCGTCGCCTTCTGCACCTGGCTGCAGTTCCAGTCCCTGTACCGGATCAACGCGCTGTGCCTGTGGTGCTCGCTGGCCTGGGTCGCGACGATCACCATGTTCTGGTACGTGACCTCGTTCAACGTCCGCCACGACTTCCTGCCCGCCCCCGGCTGGCTGAAGCGGTTCCTCGGCGAGTTCACCTGGGTCCTGCCGGTCACCCACGTGGGCGTCATCGGCATGCTGATCCTGACCCGGTGGGGCGCCAACCTCTGGGCCTGACGCGGTCGCGGCGGGGAGTGTCGTACCTCTGACGTAGGCTCCGGAAGTGTGGAGCCCGATCTGTTCACCGCCGCCGCCGAAGAACGCCAGGAGAAGGACCCGGCCGCCAGCCCCCTGGCCGTGCGGATGCGTCCGCGCACCCTCGACGAGGTCGTGGGCCAGCAGCATCTGCTGAAGCCCGGCTCACCCCTGCGCAGACTGGTCGGCGAGTCCGGCGGCGGACCCGCCGGGCCCTCCTCGGTGATCCTCTGGGGCCCGCCCGGCACGGGCAAGACGACCCTCGCGTACGTCGTCTCCAAGGCCACCAACAAGCGTTTCGTGGAGCTCTCCGCGATCACCGCCGGCGTCAAGGAGGTCCGCGCGGTCATCGACGGCGCCCGCCGTGCCACCGGCGGCTTCGGCAAGGAGACCGTCCTCTTCCTCGACGAGATCCACCGCTTCAGCAAGGCCCAGCAGGACTCCCTCCTCCCGGCCGTCGAGAACCGCTGGGTCACCCTGATCGCCGCGACCACGGAGAACCCGTACTTCTCGGTGATCTCCCCCCTGCTCTCCCGCTCCCTGCTCCTCACCCTCGAACCCCTCACCGACGACGACGTGCGCGGCCTCCTCCAGCGGGCCCTCACCGACGAACGCGGCCTCAAGGGCGCCGTCACCCTCCCCGAGGACACCGAGGCCCACCTCCTGCGCATCGCCGGCGGCGACGCCCGGCGCGCCCTGACCGCCCTGGAGGCCGCGGCCGGCGCCGCCCTCGACAAGGGGGAGGAGGAGATCGGCCTGACGACCCTGGAGGAGACCGTCGACCGGGCCGCCGTGAAGTACGACCGCGACGGCGACCAGCACTACGACGTGGCCAGCGCCCTCATCAAGTCCATCCGCGGCTCCGACGTCGACGCCGCGCTGCACTACCTGGCCCGCATGATCGAGGCCGGCGAGGACCCCCGCTTCATCGCCCGCCGCCTGATGATCTCCGCCAGCGAGGACATCGGCCTCGCCGACCCGAACGCCCTGTCCATAGCCGTCGCCGCCGCCCAGGCCGTCGCCATGATCGGCTTCCCGGAGGCGGCGCTCACCCTCAGCCACGCCACCATCGCCCTGGCCCTCGCCCCCAAGTCGAACGCCGCGACCACCGCCATCGGCGCCGCCCTGGAGGACGTCCGCAAGGGGCTGGCCGGCCCGGTGCCGCCCCACCTGCGGGACGGCCACTACAAGGGCGCGGCCAAGCTCGGCCACGCCCAGGGATATGTGTACCCGCACGACCTGCCCGAGGGGATCGCCGCCCAGCAGTACGCGCCGGACGCCCTCAAGGACCGCGCCTACTACACCCCGACCCGCCACGGGGCTGAGGCCCGGTACGCGGACGCCGTGGAGTGGACCAGGAAGCGCCTCGGTCGTAAGCAGTCATGAACCCCCTGTAGACTGCCCTTCAGTGCTGCGTCCCGTGTCCGGCTCCGGTCGGCGCCTCAGGCGGGACATCCAGCCGGATCCTCGGATCCAGGAGCGTCGCGCACCGTCGTAGGTGTCGCGGGCCGCCCACCACCACCCGGATTCCCGGGACCGGTCGGTGGGCCGTTCGTGTGCTGCACGTATGTGCCCAGACCAGGGAGCGGCTGCCCGGAAGTCCCTCGTGGATTTGACGGGAATCCCCGGCTGCGGATGCGACCTCCCGTAACCCTGAGGCAGCCGAACACAGGAAAAGGAAGAACAGTGGCGAACCAGTCCCGCCCCAAGGTCAAGAAGTCGCGTGCCCTCGGCATCGCGCTGACCCCGAAGGCCGTCAAGTACTTCGAGGCCCGTCCCTACCCGCCGGGCGAGCACGGCCGCGGCCGCAAGCAGAACTCGGACTACAAGGTCCGTCTGCTCGAGAAGCAGCGTCTGCGCGCGCAGTACGACGTGTCCGAGCGCCAGCTCGTCCGCGCCTACGAGCGTGCCTCCAAGGTCCAGGGCAAGACCGGTGAGGCCCTGATCATCGAGCTCGAGCGCCGTCTCGACGCGCTGGTCCTGCGTTCGGGCATCGCCCGCACGATCTACCAGGCCCGCCAGATGGTCGTCCACGGCCACATCGAGGTCAACGGCCAGAAGGTCGACAAGCCGTCCTTCCGCGTCAAGCCGGACGACGTCGTCATGGTCCGTGAGCGCAGCCGTCAGAAGCCGCTGTTCGAGGTCGCCCGCGAGGGTGGCTTCGCCGCGGACGGTGAGACCCCGCGCTACCTCCAGGTGAACCTCAAGGCCCTGGCGTTCCGCCTGGACCGCGAGCCCAACCGCAAGGAAGTCCCGGTCATCTGCGACGAGCAGCTCGTCGTCGAGTACTACGCCCGTTGATCCTTCGACGGACGTAGTACGGACCACGCGTCAGCCCGTCGTCCTCCCGCCTCTTCCGGCGGGCGGGACGGCGGGCTCTCGCCTTCTGCGGTGGGCGTTAATGGGGTTCGGAGTGACCGTCCCGGCGCGATAGGCTCGGGACACGACTTCTCGATGTTCAGGCATGTCTCAGGGAGCGGGTGGCACACAGTGTCCGGTGGAGAGGTGGCCGGGATCCTGGTGGCCGTCTTCTGGGCGATCCTGGTCTCCTTCCTCGCCGTCGCGCTGGCGAGGCTGGCCCAGACGCTCAAGGCGACCACCAAACTGGTCGCGGACGTGACCGACCAGGCCGTGCCCCTGCTCGCCGACGCCTCCACCGCCGTCCGCTCCGCGCAGACCCAGATCGACCGGGTCGACGCCATCGCGTCCGACGTCCAGGAGGTCACGTCGAACGCCTCGGCGCTCTCCACCACCGTCGCCTCCACCTTCGGCGGCCCCCTCGTCAAGGTCGCCGCCTTCGGCTACGGCGTGCGCCGGGCCCTCGGCGGCCGCCGCGAGGGCGAGGCGCCCGGGGACCAGCGGCGTACGGTGATCGTGGGCCGCACGGTCCCGGGGGCCCGTCGGAGCAAGCGCAGCACCCGTGGAAAGAAGGACTGACCGAGCGATGTTCCGCCGTACGTTCTGGTTCACCACCGGTGTCGCCGCCGGAGTGTGGGCGACCACCAAGGTCAACCGCAAGCTGAAGCAGCTCACGCCCGAACACCTCGCCACCCAGGCGGCGAACAAGGCGATCGAGGCGGGCCACAAGCTCAAGGACCGGGCGGTCGGCTTCGCGCTCGACGTCCGCGACAACATGGCCCAGCGGGAGGCCGAACTGGGCGAGGCCCTCGGTATCGAGGCCAACCCCGATCGCCTTCCGGAACTCCCGGCCCCCCGGCGCGTCGTCGCCATCGAGAACAGCAACACCCCGAAGTACAGCAGGAATCCGAGGTACGTCGACAACTCGTCGTACCCGTACAACCGGAATGAGGACCACTGATGGAGTCGGCCGAGATTCGTCGCCGCTGGTTGAGCTTCTTCGAGGAGCGCGGTCACACCGTTGTCCCTTCGGCGTCGCTCATCGCGGACGACCCGACTCTGCTCCTGGTCAACGCGGGCATGGTCCCCTTCAAGCCGTACTTCCTCGGTGAGGTCAAGCCCCCCTTCGCCCGCGCCACCAGCGTGCAGAAGTGCGTCCGTACGCCGGACATCGAAGAGGTCGGCAAGACCACCCGGCACGGCACGTTCTTCCAGATGTGCGGCAACTTCTCCTTCGGCGACTACTTCAAGGAAGGCGCCATCAAGCACGCCTGGGAGCTGCTCACCAGCCCCCAGGACAAGGGTGGTTACGGCCTGGAGCCGGAGAAGCTCTGGATCACCGTCTACAAGGACGACGACGAGGCCGAGCGCATCTGGCACGAGCAGATCGGCGTGCCCAAGGAGCGCATCCAGCGCCTCGGCATGAAGGACAACTACTGGTCCATGGGCGTCCCCGGCCCGTGCGGCCCGTGCTCCGAGATCAACTACGACCGCGGCCCCGAGTTCGGCGTCGAGGGCGGCCCGGCCGTCAACGACGAGCGGTACGTGGAGATCTGGAACCTGGTCTTCATGCAGTACGAGCGCGGCGAGGGCACCTCGAAGGAGGACTTCGAGATCCTCGGCGAGCTGCCCAGCAAGAACATCGACACGGGCCTCGGCCTGGAGCGCCTCGCCATGATTCTGCAGGGCGTGCAGAACATGTACGAGATCGACACCTCCATGGCCGTCATCGACAAGGCCACCGAGCTCACCGGCGTCCGCTACGGCGACGCCAAGGACTCCGACGTCTCCCTGCGCGTGGTCACCGACCACATCCGCACCGCCGTGATGCTCATCGGTGACGGCGTCACCCCCGGCAACGAGGGCCGTGGCTACGTCCTGCGCCGCATCATGCGCCGCGCCATCCGCAACATGCGTCTCCTCGGCGCCACCGGCCCGGTCGTCCAGGACCTCATCGACGTCGTCATCGGCATGATGGGCCAGCAGTACCCGGAGCTCGTCACCGACCGCAAGCGCATCGAGACGGTGGCCCTCGCCGAGGAGGCCGCCTTCCTCAAGGCCCTCAAGGGCGGCACCAACATCCTCGACACCGCCGTCACCGAGACCAAGCAGGCCGGCGGCCAGGTCCTCTCCGGCGACAAGGCGTTCCTGCTCCACGACACCTGGGGCTTCCCGATCGACCTCACCCTGGAGATGGCCGCCGAGCAGGGCCTGTCCGTGGACGAGGACGGCTTCCGCCGCCTGATGAAGGAGCAGCGGGACCGCGCCAAGGCCGACGCCAAGGCCAAGAAGACCGGCCACGCCGACCTCGGCGCCTACCGCGAGATCGCCGACAACGCCGGCGAGACCGAATTCATCGGCTACGACAGCACCCAGGGCGAGTCCACGGTCGTCGGCATCCTCGTCGACGGTGTCTCCTCGCCCGCCGCCACCGAGGGCGACGAGGTCGAGATCGTCCTCGACCGCACCCCGTTCTACGCCGAGGGCGGCGGCCAGATCGGCGACACCGGCCGGATCAGGATCGACTCCGGTGCCGTCGTCGAGATCCGCGACTGCCAGAAGCCGGTCCCGGGTGTCTACGTCCACAAGGGCGTCGTCCAGGTCGGCGAGGTGACCGTCGGCGCCAAGGCCCAGGCCTCCATCGATGCCCGCCGCCGCACGGCCATCGCCCGCGCCCACTCCGCCACCCACCTCACCCACCAGGCCCTGCGCGACGCCCTCGGCCCGACGGCCGCCCAGGCCGGTTCCGAGAACCAGCCCGGCCGCTTCCGCTTCGACTTCGGTTCCCCGTCCGCCGTACCGACGGCCGTGATGACCGATGTCGAGCAGAAGATCAACGAGGTGCTGGCCCGCGATCTCGACGTGCGCGCCGATGTCATGGGCATCGACGAGGCCAAGAAGCAGGGCGCCATCGCCGAGTTCGGCGAGAAGTACGGCGAGCGCGTGCGCGTCGTGACCATCGGCGACTTCTCCAAGGAGCTGTGCGGCGGCACGCACGTGCACAACACCTCTCAGCTCGGCCTGGTCAAGCTGCTGGGCGAGTCCTCGATCGGTTCCGGTGTGCGCCGTATCGAGGCCCTCGTCGGTGTCGACGCCTACAACTTCCTCGCCCGCGAGCACACGGTCGTCGCCCAGCTCCAGGAGCTGATCAAGGGCCGTCCGGAGGAGCTCCCGGAGAAGGTCTCCGCCATGCTCGGCAAGCTGAAGGACGCCGAGAAGGAGATCGAGAAGTTCCGCGCCGAGAAGGTGCTGCAGGCCGCCGCCGGGCTCGCCGAGTCCGCCAAGGACGTTCGCGGTGTCGCGCTGGTGACCGGTCAGGTCCCGGACGGCACGACCGCCGACGATCTCCGCAAGCTGGTGCTCGACGTGCGCGGACGCATCCAGGGCGGTCGGGCCGCCGTGGTCGCCCTGTTCACCACGGCGAACGGCAAGCCGCTGACGGTCATCGCCACCAACGAGGCCGCCCGTGAGCGGGGTCTGAAGGCCGGCGACCTGGTCCGCACGGCCGCCAAGACCCTCGGCGGCGGTGGCGGCGGCAAGCCGGACGTCGCCCAGGGCGGCGGCCAGAACCCGGCCGCCATCGGTGAGGCCGTGGACGCGGTGGAGCGCCTGGTCGCCGAGACGGCCAAGTGAGCACCACGGATCACACGAGCGAAGGTGACGGCCCGGCCCTGCGCCGCGGCCGTCGCCTCGCGATCGACGTCGGGGACGCCCGTATCGGGGTCGCCTCCTGCGACCCCGACGGGATCCTCGCCACCCCCGTCGAGACGGTTCCCGGACGCGATGTCCCGGCGGCACAGAGGCGATTGAGACAACTGGTCGACGAATACGTACCTATCGAAGTAATCGTCGGGCTGCCACGCTCTCTGAAAGGCGGAGAGGGTCCGGCGGCCGTCAAGGTACGGGGTTTCGCCCAGGAGTTGGCCCGCATGATCGCGCCCGTTCCGGTCAGGCTCATCGACGAGAGGATGACCACGGTGACGGCCGGTCAAGGGCTGCGTGCCTCGGGTGTGAAATCCAAAAAAGGCAGGTCGGTCATCGACCAGGCAGCGGCCGTGATCATCCTGCAACAGGCGTTGGAATCCGAACGGATGTCAGGCAAAGCTCCGGGCGAGGGCGTCGAAGTGGTCATCTGATCGCGATACGGTAACGTTCCGCGCGATGCGGTGGCCTTCGAACAGCCACCGCACAGAAAGAGGCGGGGACGACAGCCGAGCCACAGGCCCCGCGTGACCGCCGCCTCGCGGCTCTAGGGGATCGATGACTGAGTATGGCCGGGGCCCGGGCTCCGAACCGTGGCATCCGGACGACCCGTTGTACGGGGACGGCGGATGGGGCGGGCAGCAGGCCCAGGCAGGCCAGCAGGCCCCCTACGACGGCCAGCCACACCAGCACTACCCCGAGCAGCAGCAGTACCAGCAGTACGCCGACGGCAACGGCAACGGTGGTTGGGGCAACGGCCAGCAGGACGCCTACGCCCAGCAGCAGTACCAGCAGGAGTACGGCGACCCGGGACAGCAGCAGTACGCCGGCCAGCACCAGCAGCAGTACCCCGGCCATGACCAGCAGCACTACGGCCAGGCCGACGGCGGCTGGGCGAACGGCTCGCACCCGCACGCGCAGGGCGCCTACACCCCCGACCCCTCCGACCCGTACGGACAGCAGCAGGCGGCGGCCTACGGCGGCGGTCAGCAGGACTTCTACGCCACGCCCGACGCGTATCAGCCGCCGGAGCCGCCGTCCCGTCGTGCCGCGGAACCGGCACCCGCGCCGACGGCACCGGCTGCGCCCGAGCGCGAGGAGCAGCAGGCCGGCGAGCGCACCGACTGGGACCCCGGACCGGACCAGGGCGAGCTCGCGTTCTTCGCGGGTGGCGCGGGTGGCGCGGGTGGCGCGGGTGGCGCGGGTGGCGCGGATGACGAGGACGACGAAGCCGAGGAGCGCGGCAGCCGGAGCGAACGCAAAGGGCGCGGGGGCAAGTCCGGGAAGTCGGGCAAGGGCGGCAAGAAGCGCCGTAGCGGCATCGCCTGCCTGGTGGTCGTCGTGGTCCTCGGCGGTGGTTTCGCGGGCGTCAGCTATTTCGGGTACCAGTTCTACCAAAGCCGTTTCGGCGAGGCTCCCGATTACGCGGGATCCGGCACGAACGAGACGGTCACGATCACGGTCGACAAGGGCGAATTCGGCTCGGTGATCGGGCAGAAGCTGAAGGACGCGGGGGTCGTCGAAAGCGTGGAAGCGTTCACCACCGCGCTGGCGAACGATCCCTCGAAGCCGCAGATCCAGGTGGGCGTCTACGTCCTCAAGAAGGAGATGTCCGCCAAGAGTGCCCTCGCCCTGATGCTCGACCCCAAGAGCCAGAACAACTTCACCGTCCAGGAAGGTCTCCGGAACGCCCAGGTCTACGTCCTGATCGACAAGGAACTCGGGATCAAGAAGGGCACCACCGCCGACGTCGCCGAGAAGGAGTGGTCGAAGCTCGGGCTTCCCAAGTGGGCGAACGACAACAAGGACATCAAGGATCCGCTGGAAGGATTCCTCTACCCGTCCACCTATCCGGTGGCCAAGGGGATGAAGCCCAAGGACGTCCTGAAGGAAATGGTCGACCTCGCGAAGGCGAAGTACGAGCAGTTCGACCTGGAAGGCAAGGCGAAGGGCCTCAAGCTGGAGAGTCCGCTCCAGGTGGTCACGGTGGCGAGCCTGGTCCAGGCCGAGGGCAACAACAAGAAGGACTTCCGGAAGATCGCGCGGGTCGTCTACAACCGCCTTGAGCCGACCAACCAGGAGACCTTCGGTCTCCTCGACTTCGACTCCACGGTGAACTACCTGCGCGGTGAATCCAAGCTGGCGACGGGGTCGGTCGACTCGCTGCGCCGGATCAACGACCCGTACAACACGTACAAGATCAAGGGGCTGCCGCCCGGGCCGATCGGGAACCCCGGTGACGAGGCGATCGAGGGAGCCCTCGATCCCGCCAAGGGTGGCTGGTACTACTTCGTCTCCATCAACGAGGACGAGACGTTGTTCGCCGTGACCAACGAAGAGCACAACCGGAACCGCAGGAAGTACCAGGAAGCGCAGAACGCACAATGAGCCGCACCACCAGCAAGCACCGTGCCGCCGTGCTCGGTTCGCCGATCGCTCACTCGCTCTCTCCCGTCCTGCACCGGGCCGCTTACGCCGAACTCGGGCTCACCGACTGGACGTACGACAGGTTCGAGGTCGACGAGGAGGCGCTGCCCGCGTTCGTCGAGCAGCTCGGGCCGGAGTGGGCGGGGCTGTCGCTGACGATGCCGCTGAAGCGGGCCGTCATGCCGCTGCTGGACGAGATCAGCGAGACGGCGAGATCGGTGGAGGCGGTCAACACGCTGGTGTTCGGCGAGGACGGGCGGCGGATCGGTGACAACACCGACATCCCCGGCATGGTCGCCGCCCTGCGGGAGCGGGGAATCGAGCAGGTCGAGTCCGCCGCGATCCTCGGCGCCGGGGCCACCGCGTCGTCCGCGCTGGCCGCGCTCGCGCGGATCTGCACCGGTGAGGTCGTGGCGTACGTGCGCAGTGACGCCCGGGCCGCCGAGATGCGGCAGTGGGGCGAGTGGCTGGACGTCGAGGTGCGGACGGCGGACTGGGCGGACGCCGAGCAGGCGCTGAGCGCTCCGCTGGTGATCGCCACGACGCCGGCCGGGGCCACGGACGCCCTGTCCGGGGCCGTACCGGAGCGGCCGACGACGCTGTTCGACGTGCTGTACCACCCCTGGCCCACGGAGCTGGCGGCGCGCTGGTCCGCGTACGGCGGTGCCGTGGTCAGCGGACTCGACCTGCTGGTCCACCAGGCGGTTCTCCAGGTCGAGCAGATGACCGGCTGCAAGGCTGCCCCGGTGGGCGCGATGCGGCAGGCGGGCGAGCGGGCGCTGGCCGA
>NZ_OLMK01000027.1 GCF_900290235.1 Streptomyces sp. MA5143a | reverse complement strand
ACGGCTGTTGGGCCGTTCCGACGTCTCAAACCTTAGCGGATCTGCTCGGCAGTTCCCAATCGGGCCTGTCGAACCCAAATCGAATTGAATTCGGGCACGCCGAATTCATCCCGGCTGGGAGATCGCACTGGTTGGTTTGGGTGCCGCTTCTGCGGCGGAGGTGCTGTCGCAGAACCGTTACGGCTCCGTGGCAACCCGAAGAACTCTACGGATCTGCGGGTGGACTGTCAAGCATCCCCTCGGTGGCCCGTGGTCAAACCTTGGGCGCCCCTCAAGCGTACGGCCTCAGTCGAGGTCGGTCAGCCGACCGCCGGCGTCCGGCTGGGCGTCCTCCACACGGCGTAGGAGTCGGGTCAGGACCTCTCCGAGGACGGTGCGCTCCAGGGGAGAGAGGTCCTGGAGGAGGTCTTCCTCGAAGACCGAGGCGAGGCGCATGGCCTCCAGCCACTTCTCCCGGCCGTCGGGGGTCAGCTCCACGATGACGCGGACCCGGTTGGCTTCGTCGCGCTCCCTGGTCACCAGGCCCTCGGTGACCATGCGGTCGATCCGGTGGGTCATGGCGGCCGGGGTGAGACCGAGCCTCTTGGCGAGATCGCTCGGGCCCATGCGGTACGGGGCCCCGGAGAGGACGAGGGCCTTGAGGACCTCCCACTCCGCGTTGCTGATGCCGAGGGCGGCGGTCTGGCGGCCGTAGGCGACGTTCATCCGGCGGTTGAGGCGGGAGAGCGCCGAGACGATCTTCTCGACCTGGGGGTCGAGGCCCTGGAACTCGCGCTGGTACGCGGCGATCTGCTCTTCGAGTGTCGGCTCGGCGGTGCCGCTGCTGCCCGGGGTGTCGCCCATGGCCGCAGTATGGCACGCCACCGCTTGGCGTCGAAGTCCTTCGAGGTGTAGTGTTTAGCTTCTAAGTTTTAGCTTCGAAGTCTTCACCTCTAATGCTTGGTGGAGGCCTTCTTCTACCTAGGCAGGTGAACGTGACCAGGGGGACGGGCGCAGCGATGCGTCGGATTCATGTGGGCAACGCGCTCGGCGCGTTCGGACTCGGCTTCACCGTCCCGTATCTGTACGTCTATGTGGCGCAGGTGCGGGATCTCGGTGCGACGACGGCGGGGCTCGTGCTCGCGATCTTCGCCGTGGCCGCGCTCGTGGTGCTGCCGTTCGCCGGACGGGCCATAGTCAGGCGCGGTCCGCTTCCGGTGCTGCTCGCCGCCCTGGTCATGGCTGCCGTCGGGTCCATGAGCCTGGGGCTGGCCGCCGGTGCGACGAGCGTGCTGCTGTCCGCGGCGGCGCTCGGGGCCGGGCAGGCCGTGATGCAGCCGGCGCTGGCGACGATGATCGTCGACTGCTCAGGTGCGGAGACGCGGTCACGGGCCTTCGCCACGCAGTTCTTTCTCCAGAACCTGGGGCTCGGTGTCGGCGGACTCATAGGCGGGCATCTCGTGGACCCGTCGCGTGCGGGGTCCTTCACCCTGCTGTTCTCCATACAGGCGGCGATGTTCCTGCTGCTCGTCGCGGTGATGGCGACCGTGCGGATGCCTCGGGCGGCGAAGGGCGCGGAGGTGTCGGCAGGGGCTGCCGGGGCGACGGGGTCTGCCAGGGAGGGCTGGAAGCAGTTGCTCGGCAATCGGGCCATGGTGCAGCTGAGTGTGCTGGGGTTCGCGCTGTTCTTCGCCTGCTACGGGCAGTTCGAGTCGGGGCTGAGTGCGTACGGGGTCGAGGCGGCCGGGATATCGACGTCCGCGCTCGGTACGGCGTTGGCGGCGAACACCGCGGTGATCGTGGTGGCGCAGTTCGTCGTGCTGCGGTTCGTGGAGCGGCGTCGGCGGTCTCGGGTGATCGCGGCTGTCGGGCTGATCTGGGCCGTGGCGTGGGGTGTCGCCGGGGTCGCGGGGCTCGGGCAGGTGAGCCAGACGATGGCCACGGCGGCGTTCGTGTCCACGTACGCGTTGTTCGGGCTGGGTGAGGCGATGCTGTCGCCGACGGTGGCTCCGCTGGTGGCGGATCTGGCGCCGGAGGGGATGGCCGGGCAGTACAACTCCGCGTTCGCGCTGGTGAAGCAGTTGGCATTGGCTGTGGGGCCGGCCGTGGGTGGGCCCATGGGGGCGTCGTGGCATGCGGCGTATGTGGTGGTGTTCCTGTTGTTCTCGCTGGGGATCGTGGGGCTGGCGGTTCGGTTGGGGCGGGTGCTTACGGGGGTGCAGGATCTGCCTGGGTCTGGGAAGAGTCGGGTGGTTGCTCGGGGTGGGGCGGGGGTCGAGTCCGCGGTGGCTCGGGCCTGAGTTTCCTCGCCCCCGCCGCCCCTGCCCGTCCCATCCACCAGGGGCTGCCGCCCCTTCGACCCCGCGTCGGGCGCCATATAGCTCGGGGGCGCCTGTTGTAGGCGGGTGCGGGTTCGTCGTGGTTGCTCGCGCAGTTCCCCGTGCCCCTGAAGGCATGGGCCTGCGGCCCGGCCTTCGTCCCACGGCGCCGTTGAAAGGCACGGGGCGCGGCAGCTTTTCGGGGGCACGGGGAACTGCGCGACCAGCCCCCACGCACCCGCTGGCGCCAACGCGCCCCCGGACCCACCCCCTACGGCGTGGACCGCGGTAGGGCGAACTCGCACCACACTGCCTTGCCGCCTCCTGGGGTGCGGCGGCTGCCCCAGTTGGAGGCGATCGTGGCGATGATGGCGATGCCTCGGCCGGACTCGTCGACGGGTTCGGCTCGGCGGCGGCGCGGAAGGTGGTCGTTGCCGTCGGTCACCTCGACGATCAGGCGGCGGTCGGTGCGGCGCAGCCGCAGCCGCATGGGCGGGGTGCCGTGCTGGAGGGAGTTGGCGACGAGTTCGCTGGCGGCGAGGACGCCGAGGTCGTGGAGTTCGGGCGGGAACCGCCAACTCGTGAGGACGCCGGAGGCGAACGCTCTGGCTCGGGGGGCCGCTTCGACGCCGCCGAGGAGTTCCAGGGCGGCGTTGCGGAAGAGGTCGCCGTCGGGGCCGGTGCGGGACGGGTGCTGGAGGACGAGGACGGCGACATCGTCGTCGTGGTCGGCGGTGACTCCGGTCGAGCGGACCAGCCGGTCGCAGATCACCTGGGGCGTCCCGGTGGCGCCGGCCAGCGCTCTTTCCAGGGCTGCGATGCCCTCGTCCAGGTCCTCGTTGCGGCGTTCCACCAGGCCGTCCGTGTAGAGGACGGCTGTGGAGCCGGGGCACAGGGGGATGGAGCCGGAGGCGTGCATCCAGCCGCCGGTGCCGAGCGGAGGGCCGATCGGCTCGTCGGCGCGCTGGACCGTGCCGTTCTCGTCGCGGACGAGGATCGGGAGGTGGCCGGCGGAGGCGTAGACCAGGCGGCCCTCGTTGGGGTCGTGGACGGCGTAGGCGCAGGTGGCGATCTGGTTGGCGTCGATCTCCGTGGCGAGGCCGTCCAGGAGCTGGAGCACCTCGTGCGGGGGGAGGTCGAGGCGGGCGTAGGCGCGGACGGCCGTACGGAGCTGTCCCATGACGGCTGCGGCGCGTACGCCTCGGCCCATGACGTCGCCGATGACCAGGGCCGTGCGGCCGCCGCCGAGGGTGATCACGTCGTACCAGTCGCCGCCGACGGCGGTCTCCGTGCCGCCGGGGTGGTAGACGGCGGCGATGCGCAGGTCGTCGGGCTCCTCCAGTTCCTGGGGGAGGAGGGAGCGCTGGAGGGTGACGGCGGTTTCGCGCTGGCGGCGTTCGCTGGCGCGGAGGCGTTCGGCGGCCTCGGCGTGGTCGGTGACGTCGGCGGCGAAGATGAGGACGCCGCCCTCGCCCGGGTCGGCGCCACCAGGGACGTCGACGGGGGTGCAGGTGATCGTGTACGAGCGGCCGGAGGGGGCCTTGCGGGACTTGACCGTGCGGGGCTTGGAACTGCGCAGCACCTGGTCGAGGAGGGGCAGCAGACCGAGGGCGTCCAGCTCGGGGAGGGCCTCGCGGGCCGGTGCGCCGAGGGGGCGTACGCCGAAGGCCGCGACATACGCGTCGTTGACGTAGGCGGTGCGGTGGTCGTGGCCGTGGACGAGGGCGACGAGGGCCGGGATGCGGTCGAGGATCTCGCGGGTGGGGAGGTCGTCGACGGCGGGCACGGGCGGGGTGTCGTCCGGTGGGTCGTCGCTCTGCCGTTCGGCGCGGGCCGCGGGCACGGCGCCCTCCCCCCGCCGGTCCGGGGTGACCGTGTGTTCGGTCCGCGCTGCGGCGCGGCGCTGCGTACCGGGGAGCCGGGCGCTCCAGCGCGTGAAGTTCACCGAATCCTTGCCTCGTGCCTCGTGGTGTTGTCTGTGGCCGGCTCCGGTTCCGGCCGGTGCTCCGGGGGTGACCCCGGTGGTCCGGGGGGTGGCCCCGGTGTGCAGCGTTGGGGGACGCCTGGTCGTGCGGGCGTGTGGGTACTTCGGGGTGCTCAGGGGTTGGTTCGTACGGGCTTCGTCGGGTCCTGCGCGGGCAGGACGGTGACCCCGCCCGAGATCATGGATCATGTCGCGGACCAGTCTGTCCGACCGGGCCGACATCCGTCAGACGTCGGCCTGAACGGTGGAGTTCCTGGATCCGGTCAGGACGACCCCTTCGGGTCCTCAGGAGCCTTTCCACCGGCAGCCAGTTCGAACTCCGCACGGGGATGTTCGAGTGATCCGAGGGAGACGATCTCTCGTTTGAAGAGGCCGGCGAGGGTCCATTCGGCGAGGACGCGGGCCTTGCGGTTGAAGGTCGGCACCCGGCTGAGGTGGTAGACGCGGTGCATGAACCAGGCGGGGTAGCCCTTCAGCTTCCGGCCGTAGACGTGCGCCACGCCCTTGTGCAGTCCCAGGGAGGCCACGGAGCCCACGTACTTGTGCGCGTACGCCTCCAGGGGCTGGCCGCGCAGCGAGCGGACGATGTTGTCGCCGAGCGTCTTGGCCTGGCGTACGGCGTGCTGGGCGTTGGGGGCGGTCTCCTTGCCCGGTTCGCTCGCGGTGATGTCGGGCACGGCGGCCGCGTCGCCTGCGGCCCACGCGTGCGAAAGGCCCTCCACGGACAGCTCGGGGGTGCACTTCAGGCGCCCGCGCTCGTTCAGCGGGAGGTCGGTGGCGGCGAGGATCGGGTGCGGCTTGACGCCGGCCGTCCAGACGACCGTACGGGTCGGGAAGCGGGCGCCGTCACTGAGGACGGCGACGCGGTCGGCGCAGGATTCCAGGCGGGTGTGGAGGCGTACGTCGATGTTGCGGCGGCGCAGTTCGGTGACCGTGTAGCGGCCCATCTCCTCGCCGACCTCGGGGAGGATGCGGTCGGAGGCCTCCACGAGGATCCACTTCATGTCCTCGGGCTTGACGTTGTGGTAGTACCGCGCGGTGTAGCGGGCCATGTCCTCCAGTTCGCCGAGCGCCTCCACGCCGGCGTAGCCGCCGCCCACGAAGACGAAGGTCAGGGCGGCGTCGCGGATCGCGGGGTCGCGGGTGGAGGAGGCGATGTCCATCTGTTCGATGACGTGGTTGCGCAGTCCGATGGCCTCCTCGACGGTCTTGAAGCCGATGCCGAAGTCGGCGAGACCGGGGACGGGCAGGGTGCGCGAGATCGAGCCGGGCGCGAGGACCAGCTCGTCGTACGACAGCTGCTCGGCGTGCGACCCCTCCTCCTCGGTGGCGAGAGTGGTGAGGGTCGCCACGCGCTTGGCGTGGTTGATCTCGGTGGCCTCGCCGATGACGACCTTGCAGTGGTTCAGGACGCGACGCAGCGGCACCACGACATGGCGGGGCGAGATGGAGCCCGCCGCGGCCTCCGGAAGGAAGGGTTGATACGTCATATATGGGTCGGGGGACACTACGACGATCTCGATGTCGCCGCTACTCAGTTCCCGCTTCAGCTGACGCTGCAGACGCAGCGCGGTGTACAGCCCGACGTAGCCGCCGCCGACGATGAGGATGCGCATCCGTTCCTTCACCATCCCATGACGCACCTCTCTCGCTGGTTTGTCCACAGCCCCGGCAATTTGTGTGACCGGTCGCCCAGCGGGCGCGGGGTTGGCCGATTCACCGGCGTGAGCGGCAGGTGCGCAGGTCAGATGGTGTGAGCCGGGTGGCAGCGGGGGGCGCAAACGGTACCTAAACCGCCCGTACTCCGATCGAGGGGCGCTCCGTGCGGAACGTGCCCCTTCTGAATTGACTCCCTCTCAACTATGTTCGTGTCTCGACGGGGTGCATGGGGGATGCGTTCAAGGGATTCGGCCGGGTTCAGGCTCGGAACCGTTCAGGACCACGAACGCTCGTCCCGCCGCTCCGGCTTCCGATGACGGGGAGAGTCTCCGGGGGGAGACGTCATTACCGGGGGAACACATATGCATATTCAGGACTCTCATTGGTCGTCCGCCTCAGCTCTCGCGCCCAGCGGCGCGATCGGCACGGCGGGCGGCAACGGGCGCGGGGACGGGTCGAGGTCGACCCCGCTCCGTGTGGACGCACAGCGCAACCTCGAGCACGTGCTGCGCGCGGCGCGCGAGGTCTTCGGCGAGCTGGGGTACGGCGCGCCGATGGAGGACGTCGCCCGCCGTGCGCGGGTCGGTGTGGGCACGGTGTACCGGCGCTTCCCGAGCAAGGACGTCCTGGTCCGGCGCATAGCCGAGGAGGAGACGTCCCGGCTCACCGACCAGGCACGGGTGGCGCTCGGGCAGGAGGAGGATCCGTGGTCGGCGCTGTCGCGCTTCCTGCGGACGTCGGTGGCCTCGGGTGCCGGGCGGCTGCTGCCGCCGCAGGTGCTGCGGGTCGGGGTCGCGGAGGACGGGACCGAGGTCGGTGTCGGCGGGATCGCCGACGAGCACCGGGTGCCGCAGCAGCGGGTCCAGCCGACGGCCGAGCTGCGGCTGGTGTCGTCGGACGCGTCGGCGCCGGTGGGTGCCGGGCCGGCCGACGACGCCGGGGCCTCGGCGCTGCTGGAGGTCGTGGGGCAGCTGGTGGAGCGGGCCCGGGCGGCGGGTGAGCTGCGGGAGGACGTGACCGTGGCCGACGTGCTGCTCGTGATCGCCACGGCGGCGCCGTCCCTGCCGGACGCGGCGCAGCAGGCCGCGGCTTCGGCCCGGCTGTTGGACATCCTGCTGGAGGGGCTTCGGTCCCGGCCGGCTTGAGGGTGGAGGTAGCGCGCCGCAGTTGGTGTGCCACCTCGTAGGGCGGTGTGGGGCTTGCGCCCCCACCGCCCTTTCCCGTTGCCGCTGCTCGCGCTCCCGCTCTCGCCATCAGACGTCGACCACTCGTACGGGTGAACTCGTGCACGGAGAGCCGGGGGGACGCCCGGACGGGTGATATGCCCTTGAGGCCGGGGGGTGAACAAAAGCCAATATGGCAGGGTGACTCGGTGTTCGGGACTGTGTCGGCAGGCGGCGGGGGCTTCCGCGATGGGTGTGGACGGGCGGGGCGAGTCGCCGGGTGCGGGTGGGGGGTCCCCGGAGGCGCGGGCGGATCGCCGGGAGGCGTCTCGGGTGCCCGGCAAGGGCGGCCGGGGTGAGGTTCCGGCCCAGTGGGCCCGGTCCGACTCGGGGGTGCAGCCGCCGCCCCGGGAGTGGGACGGCGTCCGGGCGCCGTCCGACGCCGACCTCATCGAACGGATGCGGGCGGGCCTGGACTCGGCGTACGAGGAGCTGTACCGGCGCCATGCCGAGGCCGTGCGCCGCTACGCGCGCACCTGCTGCCGGGACGCCCACACCGCCGACGACCTGACCGCCGAGGTCTTCGCCCGCATGCTCCAGGCGGTACGCGGCGGTTCCGGGCCCGAGCACGCCGTACGGGCCTATCTGCTCACCTCGGTGCGGCGGGTCGCCGCGAGCTGGACGACCTCCGCCAGGCGCGAGCAACTGGTGGACGACTTCGCGGTGTTCGCGGCGCAGGCGGCGCGCGGCGCGAAGGCGTCGGGCAGTGACACGCTCGACTTCGGCGCGGACGTCCGGGCGATGCACGAGGCCGAGCAGTCGATGGCGATGCGGGCCTTCCGGTCGCTGCCGGAGCGCTGGCAGGCCGTGTTGTGGCACACCGAGGTCGAGGACGAGTCGCCGAGCGAGGTGGCGGTGCTCTTCGGCCTGGACGCCAACGGGACCCGGGTGCTCGCCAGCCGGGCCCGGGAAGGGCTCAAGCAGGCGTATCTCCAGGCCCATGTGAGCGCCTCCCTGGCCGGCAACTCCGCAGAGTGCGGGCGCTACGCCGACCGGCTCGGCGCGTACGCCCGCGGCACCCTGCGGACCCGCGCCGAACGGGGCCTGCGCAAGCATCTGGAGGAGTGCGCCGCGTGCCGGGTGGCCGCCGGGCAGATCAAGGAAGTCGCCGGCGGGATCCCCGCGGTCGTACCGGTGGCGGTCATCGGGTGGTTCGGGGCCGCCGGGTACGCCAAGGCCGCCGCGATCGTCGCCGGGGGCGCGGGCGCCGGTGCGGCCGGGGTCGCGGGCGCGGCGTCGGCGGCGGGCGGGGGCTCCGGCGGAGCGGGGGCCGGCGGCGGAGCCGCGGTGGAAGGGCTCGGCGCGCCCGCGAAGGCCGGTATCGCGGTGAGCGTCGCCGGAATGGTCGCCGCGGCGGTGGCGATCGCCCTTGCGGGCCACGAGGCCGAGGACAAGGAGCCGCTCGCCGAACCGCCCCCCACCCGGGCCGCCGAGTCCTCACCCGAGCCGCCCCGGTCGAAGCCGCCGACGGAGGAGCCCTCGCCCGGAGCGCCCCCGGCCATGGCACCCCTGGCCAAGGCTTCCCCGGCGCCCGCACCGACCCCGAAGCCGTCCGGGGCACCCGCGCCGCCCGCGAAGGCGTCGCCCACCCCGACCCCCGCCCCCACGCCGAGCCCGTCCCGGCCGAAGCCGTCGCCCACGCCGCCTCCCCCGCCCCCTCCCGCCCCCGCTCCCCCGGCCGTCTACCCGTGGAACGAGCTGCGGTACGGGCTCCTCGGTGACGGCACCGAGCCCGAGATGCGGCTCGGCGAGAGCAGCTGGGTGTGGCAGCGCTACGGGATGTCGGTCGCGCGGAAGCGGTACGCGCACGGGGTGACCGTCCACGGCGGCTCCTCCGTCACCGTCGACCTCAACCGCCGGTGCGCCTCGTACGACGCGCTCGTCGGCATCGACGACATGACGCTCGGCCTCGGCAAGGTGTACTTCTCCGTCTACGGCGACGGGGTGCGGCTGTGGAAGTCGGCACTGGTCGAGGGCGGCGACGCGGCGGTACCGGTGCGGGTGAACATCGCCGGACGCCGGACGGTACGGCTGGTCGTCGAACCGCACGGCCACTTCGACGGGACGACCGTGGCGGACTGGGCGGAGTCGCGGTTCAGCTGCGAGTAGGAGCGGCAGGTCTAGGGTGGGCCGGGCACGGAAGGGGCGGCGCTCAGAGCGCTTCGGGGGCTTCGAGGGATCCGAGGGATTCGAGGGATCCGAGGGATTCGCTCAGGTCAGCGAGTGCCGTGCGCGGGGTGTACGTCCTGCCCCGGTCGGCCTCGGCGTCGTGGCGGGGGCCGCCGAGGGCGGTGAGCGCGGCGGTCCGGGTCCGTTCGTGTTCGTCGTGTTCCGGGAGGGCGCAGGGGTGGTCGCCGCGCCAGCGGTTCGCGGCGGCGAGGAGGCGTACGGCGCGGGCGTGGTCGCCCAGGCGGGACAGTACCGTCGCCGCGCTGTCGGCCAGGGCCGCGATCACCGTCTCGGCGCAGCGGTTGTCCACCGCGGTCCGCAGGGCCTCGGTCAGCCTGCGCAGTCCGGCCGCCGGGCCCGACTCGGCGGTCGTCACCAGCCCGTCGACCAGGTCGAGGAACGCCTTGAACTGCGGCGGAGGCGTGCCACGACGGGTCTCCTCGTGCGCCGACCGCCACAACGCGCGGGCCTGGACGTGATCGCCGTCGTCCAGCGCCATATGGGCGCGCAGGAGACTGACGAACGCGCGGGAGTCCGGGACACCGAAGCGGTCGGCGGCCGCCGTGGCCTCGTCCAGTGCGGCCAGGGCCGCCTCACGGTCACCGGAGCGGTAGGCGATCTCGCCCAGGCGGGCGATCAGGAACGGTGACTCGGCGTTCGCGCCGACCTCGTACGCGAGGTGCAGCGCCTCCTCGTACGCGCCCTTCGCCTCGCTGAAGCGGCCGCGGGCCATCGCGGCCTCGCCCGCCGCGCTGCGCACCTGGGCGCGCATCCAGCGGTCGCCCACGCGGTCGGCTATCGAGCGGAGTTCGGTGAGGTCGTCCTCGACGCCGAGCATGTTGCCGGAGGAGTCGACGAGCATGTGGGTGCGGAGCATGAGCGTGAAGCCGAGTTCCCAGTCACCGCCGTGCTCACGGCAGTTGGCGACCGCCTCGTCCATCAGGGTGCGGATGTCGACCGTGGCGGTGCCGTCCAGCATGTACGCGGTGAGGGGCCAGACCAGGCCGGGGAAGCGGGCGGCGGCCGGGCCGGTGTGGCCGGACAGGGCCCTGAGTCGGGTGATGTAGGCGCGGGCCTGGGGGTCGTTCGGCACGCCGATGGGGCCGGATTCCGCGATCAGGGCGAGGTGGAGGAGCCGGAGGGCCATCCGGGGGTGGTGGCGGGGGTGCCGGGTGGGGGCCGGGTCGGCGAGGAAGGCGGCGACGGGGTCGGGCGCCTCGACGGGCGGCGCGACGCTATGAGGGCGGTGGTGTCGGGCCCTTGCGTCGAGGGTGGCGCCCAGGCGGAGGATGCCGTCGACCCACTGGGCGCCCTCCTGGCGGAAGTTGCGGAGCCACCAGAACCAGCCCATGGAGAGGACGAGGTGGGTGGCGGTGGCTTCGTCGGCGGTGGTGAGGGCACGGTTGAGGGCGGCCCGGATGTTGTCCAGGTCGGTCTCCAGGCGATGGATCCACGGGAGTTGCTCGGCCGAGCGGAGCCGGGGCTCGGCCTCGGCCAGGAGACCGCGGACCCAGGTGGTGTGACGGAGTTCGGCGGCGGTCCGGAGTGCGGGGGTCTCGGCGGCGCGTTCCGTGGCGTACTCGTGGATCGTCTCCAGCATGCGGTAGCGCATGACGCCGGGGTCGTGCTCGTACGGCGTGGCGACGACGAGGGACTTGTCGACCAGCGCGCCGAGGAGGTCGGCCGCCGTGGCGCCGCCCGCGCAGACCTCCTCCGCCGCCCCGAGGTCCCAGCCGCCGGCGAACACCGACACGTCGCGCAGCATCGTGCGCTCGGCCTCGTCCAGCAGGTCCCAGGACCAGTCGACGACGGCCCGCAGGGTCTGCTGGCGCGGCAGGGCCGTACGGCTTCCCGAGGTGAGGAGACGGAAGCGGTCGTCCAGGCGGTCGGCTATCTGGCGGGGCGTGAGCAGACGCAGTCGGGCCGCCGCCAGCTCGATGGCCAGGGGGAGGCCGTCCAGGCGGTGGCAGATCTCGTCCACGGCCTCCGGGTCGGCCCGCAGCACGGTGTCCGCGTCGGGGCGTGCGGAGGCGGCCCGGTCCGCGAACAGGCGGTGGGCGGGGGCCGGGAGGAGGGGCTCGACCGGGCGTACGGTCTCGCCCGGTACGCCGAGGGGCTCCCGGCTGGTGGCAAGGATCGTCAGGCCGGGGCAGTGGGTGAGGAGGGTCTCCGCCAGGTCCGCCGCGGCCTCGATCACGTGTTCGCAGTTGTCGAGTATCAGGAGGAGGTCGCGCTGGGCGCAGTGCTCCACCAGGAGGGCGACCGGGTCGTCCTGCGCCGCCGCCGGCTCATGGGTGATCAGGGCCGTCTCGCGCAGTCCGAGGGCGCTGACCACCGCGCCCGGCACCGCTTCCGGCCGGTCGAGCGGGGCGAGTTCCGCCAGCCAGGCCCGGGGGTGGGCGGTGGCGGCCTCCTCGGCGAGGCGGGTCTTCCCGGAGCCGCCGGGCCCGGTGAGGGTGACGAGGCGGGTCCGGCGCAGGTCGGAGCGGATGGCCTCCAGCTCGCGCTCGCGGCCCACGAAGGAGGTCAGACGGGGGCGGAGGTTGCCGGTACGGGGGCGCGGGGCGGAGGGGTCCGGGGGCGGTAGGTACGGGGAGGGGGGCGGGAGCTGCGGAGTCGTGGGGTGCCCGGCGCCGGGGTGGCCGCCTGCGGGGCCGGGGCTCGGCGCGGGGCCGGGGTGGGAGCCGTTCGGCGACGGGCGGGCGGCCGGACCGGGGCTCGTGGAAGGGCCTGGGCGGGAGCCGTTCGACGAGGGGCGGCCCGCGTCCGGGTCGAGCAGGAGCGCGTGCAGGGCGCGCAGCTCCCGGCCGGGGTTGGTGCCCAGGGTGTCCCGCAGCGCCCGGCGTACGGTCTCGTAGGCCGCCAGGGCCTCCGCCGTGCGGCCGGCCTCGTGCAGGGCGCGGATCAACAGGGCGTGCAGGGGCTCGTCGTAGGGGTGCGCCCCGGTGAGTTCCCTGAGTTCCGGTACGAGGTCGCAGGCGAGGCCGAGGCGGAGATCGGCCTCGATGCGGGTGCGGGTCGCCTCCGCGTGCAGGGCCTCGGGGCGGGCGGCGGCGGTGCGGTCGGGGAGGTCGGCCAGGGCCGGGCCGCGCCAGAGGGACAGGGCCTCGCGGAGGGCGGTGGCGGCGGTGGCCGGGTCGTCGTCCCGGGCGAGGGCGGCCTTGGCGTCCTTCAGGAGGTGCTCGAAGACGAAGAGGTCGACGGTGGCGGGTGCGGTGGCCAGGCGGTAGGCGCCCGGTTCCGAGGTGATCGTCTGCCGTCCGAGGGCTCGGCGCAGGCGGGCGACGAGGGCCTGGAGGGCGGCCGGGGCGTCCTCGGGCGGGGTGGCCGGCCAGATGTCGTCGACGAGCGTGGACACGGGGACGGGACGGTCGGCGCGGAGCGCCAGGGCGGTGAGGAGTGCGCGGAGCCGGGGGCCGCCGAGCGGGACGGGGGTGCCCTCGTCGTTCTCGGCACGGGCCGGGCCCAGGATCGCGTAGCGCACCGGATCATTGTCGCCGGGGCGGGCGAGGGCGGGGAAGGTTTCTCGGCCCCCACCGCCCCTCACTCGACGCCCACGCCCCCGCCCCCGCCCCTGTCCACGTCCGCGTCAACGCACCGTGACGGTCACCGTCGCCGTCAGCGCACCGTCACCGTGTCGCCGTACGCCGTCGCCCCGCTCGTCGTGGACGTCGAGGTGGACTTCCAGCGCCAGGTGCCGGACGCGGAGGCGGTGACCGTGGTGCGGAGCTTGCCGCCGGCGTCGGAGGTGACCGTCTTGACCGTGGTGTACGTGGAGGTGCCGGACCTCTTGAACTGGAGGGCCACGGACCGGCCGGCGTGGGCGGCGTAGGCGTTGGTGTTCCAGTCGGCACGGGTCAGCGCGCCGGTGACGGTGAGCTTGGCGCCCTTGGCCACGGGCTCGGGACCCGCCTGGGTGGTGGCGAGCCTGGCGAGGCGCTTCACCTGGATCCTGGCGCTGGTCTCCAGGTCGTAGAAGTCGCGGTCCTTGGCGACGGCCTCGGCGGTGAAGCGCCAGGTGCCGGCCGAGCTGTTCTTGAGGTCGTAGTAGTCGCCGCGGTCGGGGTCGAGGGTGAACCGGAACACGCACTTCATGGTGGTGGGGGTCGGCCGCGTGCAGTCGGCGGCGTAGGCGTGGATGATCCGGTCGTCGGAGCTGATCAGCTTGGCGCCGAGGATGCCCTGCATGCCCGACCCGTCCTTGGCGGTGGCCGCGACGTTGACCGTCTGGGCCGTACTGACGCCCACGTTGAAGGTCTTCTTGTTGAAGGCCACCGAGGTGAAGACGGTGTCGCCCTTCGCGGTGTCCGCGTGGGCGGCGGCGGGGGCGAGCAGCGGGAGCAGCACCGAGGTGCCGAGGACGGCGGCCGCGGCCGTACGTGTACGCATGGTTCTCCAGGCACAAGAGCTACGGGCACCTCGTGTGTGCCCTGCGTCGGGGGGCGCGTACGTGCACATGAGGTGCCGGGGAGCCGGACATCTGTCCGATCGCGGGGGGAGACCGTCGAAGGGCCCCGTTGGTTGTACACGTCCGGACTCCGAGATTCCGCTACATCATCCCTACCGCCCCTGCCGGGCTACCGCTACGCCTGCCGGGCCGTCGCCCCCGCGCCCAGGGCGCCCCGCTGGGGGGTGATCCCGGCGGGCACGGCGCGCTGTCTGGCCGGAGTGCCCGTCCAGCAGGTGCCCCGGCGGGAGAGGAGGCGGCGCAGCCAGAGTTCCAGGGAGACCAGGTCGGCGAGGCCGTCCAGGGGCAGGGGCTCGCCCGCGGCTGCCGCGCGGAGCGCCTTGCGGACGACCCGGGCCTCCACCAGGCCGGCCTGCGCGAGCAGCGGTGTGTCGAAGAGGCCGATCAGCGTGTCGGCGGCGACGCGCAGGCCGGTGCGGGTCGCGGCGGCGGACGTGGCGTGGGAGGGGGCACCCCAGCCGGGCGGGAGGTCGGTGACCCCGGCGCCCTCCAGGACCGTACGGAGGATGGCGGCGCGGGCACCGGGCTGGACGCGCAGGGCCTCGGGGAGGGCACGGCAGGCGCGGACGACCTGGTTGTCGAGGAACGGGGTGTGCAGGCGCTGGGAGCGGATCTCGGCGGCCTGTTCGAGGACGCGCAGGTCGGCGGCGTGGCGGGCCAGGGCCGCGCGGGCCCGGAAGTCACCGGGGCGCTGGCCCGGACCGACGCTCGGGCGGCCCGACACGGCACCCAGGCGAATCGATACTTCTGCCAGGGCCTCGCCTGTCAGCCAGCGGGCGGCGGGCCCGGGTCTCGCCCAGGTGAGCGCGGCGAGCGAGGCTCCGACGGCCCCGCCGGGTTCGTCGAAACGGCGCCGCATCAGACGGTCGGCGAGGACCTCGACGCCCGCGCGGTACGGGGTGCGGGCCAGTTTCCGGGCGGCGCCGTACACGCGCGCGGGGACCATCACCGAACCGTCCGCCTTGGCGAGGGCGGCGACCGGGCGGACGAGGTGGCGGCGCTTGCGGTCCATCAGCAGGTCGGCGAGGCGCGCGGGGTGGGCGTCCAGGACCTGGCGGGCGCCGTAGCCGGTGAAGTGGTCGGCGCTGCCGGCGGCGAGCCGGGCGCGGTGGCGGGCCGCCACGACGAGGGAGGGGCCCGGTTCGTCGGTCAGCGGGACGTCGAGGTCCGCGTACGGGAGGACGTCCTCGTCGCCGGTCACGACGACGTGGCGGAGGCGGGGGTTGGCGGCCAGGGTGCCCGCGCGTTCCAGTTCGGCCTCGCGGCCCGAGGTCGCCAGGTCGTTGAAGGTGACGGCGAGGAGGCGTTCGCCGGCGCCCGTGCCGTGGCCGAGGACCGTGCCGGGGGCGCCGGGCAGGCCGGCGGCGAGGAGGGCCAGTGTGCTCGAGGCGGGGCCGCCGGAGAGGTCGGCGCCGATGCCGGGGGCCGGCATCCCGCGGGCGGCGCGGCGCTCCGCCGGGCCCATTCCGGGCACGGGGCCCGGATCGACGTCCGGTACGTGGCGCGGAGCAGACAGACGGGTGCGTACTGCTTCTACGAGAGCGTCCCTCACCGCGTCCACCGCGCTGTCCGGGTCGGCGGCGGGTGCGGCGACCGCGAGGGACGCGACGGGCTCGTAGCCGGCGATCTCGCGCGCCCCGGCGCGCAGGATCAGCGCATGCCCCGGGGGGATGCGGCGCACGCCGTCGTACGGGGTGGAGTCATGGAGGGCGTCCGGTACGTCGGGGGCGGCGAGCAGGGCCGCGAGGTGCCCGAAGTCCAGGTCGGCCTCGACGAGGTCGGCCAGCGGCAGGGCGGCCGTCGCGTACGCGGTGCCGCCGGCCCAGGGCGTGTAGAAGACGGGGCGCGCGCCCGCGAGGTCACCGCAGACGGTGACCCGGCGCCCGACCTGGACGACGGCGGTGTAACTGCCGGGCCAGGCGGTGAGATGGCGCAGGGCACCACCGCGGGCGGCGAACAGGGCCACGCGGAGCTGCTCGTCGGTGGCCCCGCAGATGCCGAGGATCGCGATCCTGGTCTCGGCGTCGGCCCGCACGACCCGCACCTCGTCGGGGCGCCAGTCACCTACGGCCCACAGGGGATCGGGGTCGCCCCACAGCGGGTGGGAGCCGACCGGGTGCACCGCCTCGCCGTCCGGGCCGGTGGCTCCGGCGGAGCCCAGGGCGTGCGAGCCAGCGGCGGTACTGCTCCATCCCACCAACCACCGCATCGACGCCTCCACAGGCTGTGGACAGTCCAGTGCACCGTACGAACGGCACCCATGCTGCCACGAAGGAGGCTCGATGGAGGGCGTGCGGAGCTGCTTGCGCACCGGCAAGTGCGCCCCTGGGGGGACTTGAGCGCCCCCTCGTCACACCGTCGGACGGCCCCGGAAGCGGGACGGTCGACCAAGGTGGACCCCGGGTCTACGACGCGAATGCGCCCCCGATACGCTCCCCCAAAACTCCTAACGCGCCCTCAAGAGACGTGGTCGGAGGGGTATTGACCCCCCGCACCCACCGTCGATTTTCGGCCAAATCGGGATCGTGGGACAGAACTCACACACCCTCCGTACCGACCCCGATGGCGACTCAGTGTCAACGAACAGTCCGGGAGGCGGTGTTCACCTCCCGGACCGGTCCGCCGCCCGCGGGGATGGGGGCGGCGGTGTCCCCCAGCCCACTGGATCCAGTACAGCGGGCCGACCCACGCACGACCATGGAACCGCTCCCCCACTGGCCGGAGTAGAGCGCACGGACAGGCGCACGGCCACACAGCGGGGGCACGCGGCAACAGTCCGTACTCTGTCCGTACTTTCGTACGGACCACATTCCCGCCATCCGGATTTAAGCCCCTTAACGCTTGGGATGCGGCGAACTACGCTGGGTTTACGAATGCCGCGTGCCTATGCCGCCGCGGCAGCCGTCTGTTCGAGGGGTGGCGCATGTCCAGGGAGCAACGCGGGCCGAACGAAAAGCTCGGCGCCGTTCTCGCCCTCGCGGGAATCAGCAACGCAGGACTCGCGCGTCGCGTCAACGATCTTGGCGCTCAACGCGGGTTGACGCTTCGCTACGACAAGACGTCGGTGGCGCGGTGGGTCTCCAAGGGCATGGTCCCCCAGGGCGCCGCGCCGCACCTCATCGCGGCCGCCATCGGCCAGAAGCTCGGCCGGCCCGTGCCGCTGCACGAGATCGGCCTGGCCGACGCGGATCCCGCACCCGAGGTGGGCCTCGCCTTCCCCCGTGACGTCGGACAGGCCGTGCGGTCGGCGACCGAGCTGTACCGCCTCGACCTCGCGGGCCGCCGTGCCGGCTCCGGCGGCATCTGGCAGTCCCTCGCCGGATCGTTCGCCGTCAGCGCGTACGCGACGCCCGCCTCACGCTGGCTGATAACCCCGGCCGACAGCTCGGTGGCGCGTGAGGCTAGCTCCGCGGAGGGCTCGGGGTCGCCGCTGAAAGTCGGCCACAGCGACGTGCAGAAGCTGCGCGAGGCCGCCGAGGACGCCCGGCGCTGGGACTCCAAGTACGGCGGCGGCGACTGGCGTTCGTCGATGGTCCCCGAATGCCTGCGGGTCGAGGCCGCACCACTGCTGCTCGGCTCGTACTCCGACGAGGTGGGACGCGCCCTGTTCGGAGCTTCCGCCGAACTCACCCGCCTCGCAGGCTGGATGGCTTTTGACACGGGTCAACAGGAGGCGGCCCAGCGGTACTACATCCAGGCCTTACGGCTCGCGCGCGCCGCGGCCGACGTGCCGCTCGGCGGGTATGTGCTGGCCACGATGTCGTTGCAGGCGACCTATCGCGGGTTCGGCGACGAGGGCGTCGACCTCGCGCAGGCCGCGCTGGAGCGCAACCGCGGGCTCGCCACCGCCCGCACCATGAGCTTCTTCCGGCTCGTCGAGGCACGGGCACACGCGCGTGCGGGCGACGCGGTGGCCGCCGGGGCCGCCCTCAAGGCCGCCGAGGGGTGGCTGGAGCGGGCCCGCGACGGCGACAACGACCCGTCCTGGCTCGGCTTCTACGGCTACGACCGCTTCGCCGCGGACGCCGCGGAGTGCTACCGCGACCTCAAGGCGCCGCGGCAGGTGCGCCGCTTCACCGAGCAGGCGCTGTCTCGGCCGACGGAGGAGTTCGTGCGTTCGCACGGGCTGCGGCTCGTCGTGTCGGCGGTCGCGGAACTGGAGTCCGGCAACCTCGACGCGGCGTGCGAGCAGGGCGTACGGGCGGTGGAGGTCGCGGGGCGCATCTCCTCGGCCCGCACGACCGAGTACGTGAAGGATCTCCTGCACCGGCTGGAGCCGTACGGGGACGAGCCGCGGGTGATCGAGCTGCGGGAGAGGGCACGGCCGCTGCTGATGACCCCGGCGTAGGCGCTCCGCTTGAGGGCCGGGCGCCTGCTCGTGTGCCGGGTGCGTGGGGTCTCGCGGGGGCGGGTGGGGATCACCTACTCGTCTGCCAGGTTTGCGCTGCTTTGCGAGTGCGGGTGTGTGTGGGGGGGGAATTCGCGCAGTTCCCCGCGCCCCTCGGGGCGTGGCCGGTGGTCTGACGTGACCGAGGCCATGGAGACGTCTTTCGGGTTTGAGGGCATTGTCAGTGGTGCAGTGCACTATCAGAGTCGGGAGGTGGGGCGCGTGCGGAGGCTGGGCGCTTACGACTGTGATGTGCTCGTGGTCGGCGGCGGGATCGTCGGGCTGTCGACGGCGTACGCGATCACACGCGCCGCGCCGGGGACACGGGTGACCGTCCTGGAGAAGGAGCCGGGCCCCGCCCGGCACCAGACCGGGCGCAACAGCGGGGTCATCCACAGCGGGATCTACTACCGCCCCGGATCACTGAAGGCCCGGTACGCGGTCAAGGGCGCCGCCGAGATGGTGAAGTTCTGCGCCGAGTACGGCATCCCCCACAAGGTCACCGGGAAGCTGATCGTCGCCACCGAGCGCTCGGAGCTGCCCCGGCTGCACGCCCTGGTGCAGCGCGGCCGGGAGAACGGCATACCGGTCCGGGAACTGGGCCCCGCCCAGATCACCGAGTACGAGCCGGAGGTGCGCGGACTCGCCGCCATACACGTCGGGACCACCGGCATCTGCGACTTCGTGGGCGTCGCCCGGCAGCTCGCCGCCGCCTCGGGCGCCGACATCCGGTACGGCGCCGAGGTCGAGCAGATCGACCGGCGGGCCTCGCTCGGCGTGGCCGTCCGGATCCGCGGCGGTGACATCGTCCGGGGGCGCGTCCTCGTGAACTGCGCCGGGCTGCACTGCGACGAGGTGGCCCGGCTGACCGGGGACGAGCCCGGCATGCGGATCGTGCCGTTCCGGGGGGAGTACTACGAGCTGGCCCGACCCGAGCTGGTGCGGGGGCTGGTGTATCCGGTGCCCGACCCGGCGTTCCCGTTCCTCGGGGTGCATCTGACCCGGGGCATCGACGGAGGCGTCCACCTCGGGCCCAACGCGGTGCCGGCACTCGCCCGCGAAGGGTACGGCTGGGGGACCGTACGGGTGCGGGAACTGGGCGGGACCCTGGCGTGGCCCGGAGCCTGGCGGATAGCGCGGCGGCACTGGCGGTACGGCGCCGGGGAGCTACGGCGGTCCGTGTCCAAGCGGGCGTTCACGGGGGCCGTGCGGCGGCTGCTGCCCGGGATCTCCGAGGGGGACCTCGTACCGGCCGCCGCGGGAGTGCGGGCGCAGGCCGTGCTGCGGGACGGGACGCTGGTGGACGACTTCCTGATCCGGGAGGGTGCGCGGGCGGTGCACGTACTGAACGCGCCGTCGCCCGCGGCGACCGCGTCACTGCCGATCGGGCGTGAGGTCGGGAGGAGAGCGCTGGCGGCGCTGGCCGCGGTGTGACTTCGGTCGCGGCCGCCGCCGTCCGCGGCTCGGGGGACGCTGCGGGGGGGGAGGGCTTGGGGTCCGTTGTGGTTGGGCCTCGGGGCCGGTACGGCTTAGGTCCCTCTTCGGCTTGCGGTCCGCTGCCGGAAAGGGGCCCGCCGCGGCTTGGGCTACGGGTTCCGCTGCGGACTGGCTGCCGCTTCGGCCTGGGAGCGGCCGCGGCTTGGGCTCCGGGTTCCGCTGCGGACTGCTGCCGCTTCGGCCTGGGAGCGGCCGCGGCTTGGGTTTCGGGGCCGGTGCGGTTGGCGGTCCGCTTGGGTCCCGCTTCGTGCGGTCCGTAAAATTGGGCGCACTGTGTCTGAGTCTGCCAATGCCCCTGAGTCCCGCACCTCCGGTGCCTCCCTTCGTCGTGCCCGTGCCAAGGGTGAGCCCCGCTTTCCGGACGGGCCCAAGGCCGATCCCGCCGGGGCGCACTTCGAGCGGCGGATCAGGAGCTTCCAGCCCCGGCGGAGCCGGGTGACGGCCGGGCAGGCGGACGCCCTCCAGCGGCTGTGGCCCAAGTGGGGGCTCGACATCGACGGGCGGACGCTGGACCTCGTCGAACTGTTCGGCAACGAGAACCCCGTCGTCCTGGAGATCGGCTTCGGGATGGGCGAGGCGACCGCCGAGATGGCCACCGCGGACCCCGGCACCAACGTCCTCGCCGTCGACGTCCACACCCCCGGCCAGGGCAACCTCCTCAATCTCGCCGACCGGAACGGACTGTCCAACATCCGGGTCGCCAACGGCGACGCGATCATCCTGCTGCGGGAGATGCTCGCCCCCGCCTCGCTGAACGGGCTGCGCGTCTACTTCCCCGACCCCTGGCCGAAAAAGCGCCACCATAAGCGGCGGCTGATCCAGCCGGAGTTCCTCACCCTCGTCGCGTCACGGCTCCGCGCCGGCGCGATCGTGCACTGTGCGACGGACTGGGAGCCGTACGCCGAGCAGATGCTGGACGTGCTGACCGCCCACCCCGACTTCGAGAACACCCGGCCCGACGGCGGGTTCGCGCCACGTCCCGGCTTCCGGCCGCTGACCCGTTTCGA
The DNA here is from genome assembly GCF_900290235.1 of Streptomyces sp. MA5143a. GTDB lineage: Bacteria > Actinomycetota > Actinomycetes > Streptomycetales > Streptomycetaceae > Streptomyces. The sequence continues at coordinate 13,685 of NZ_OLMK01000027.1, read as the reverse complement.
GGCCCAGGGACTGGACAAGGGTCATGTGGTGAACGATCTGCTGTTCCGTCGCGTAGATCAGTAGGAACCGCTTCCAACCCCCCATAGGCGCCCGAACAGTACCCCCACACCCCGCGACCGGTCGTACGGTACGACGTCGCGGGCAGCGCCCATCGCTCGTTAGGGTCAACGCAATGGCCACCGGTCCCCTCTACCCGACGCACCCCAGCGGCACCGCCGGCGCAGGTGCGTTCAGGCCCCCGCGCTGGTGGCAGCGCAAGAGCGTCAAGTACGGCTCTCTCATCGCGCTGCTGGCGCTGTCCGGGCTCGTCATCCTGGCGCTCGTCCGCGAGCAGACCGGCACCGAGGGGTTCCTCGTCGGACTGGGGCTCGCGGTGCTGCCCGTACCGCTGCTCGTGGCCGCGTTCCGGTGGCTGGACCAGGTGGAACCCGGGCCCTGGAAGAACATGCTGTTCGCGTTCGCCTGGGGGGCGTGCGCGGCGGCGCTCATCGCGATCGTGGCGAACAGCTTCGCCACCCAGTGGATAGCCACGGCCACCGCCGACCCGTCGCACGCCGACACGCTCGGCGCCACCGTCATAGCCCCCGTCGTCGAGGAGACCGCCAAGGCCGCGGCCGTGCTGCTGATCTTCCTGTTCCGGCGGCGGAACTTCACGGGCCTCGTCGACGGGGTGGTGATCGCGGGCGTCACGGCGACCGGGTTCGCGTTCACCGAGAACATCCTGTACCTCGGGACCGCGTTCGGGACGGACCAGCTCAGCGGGGGGAGCGGGCTCGCGTCGGTCACCGCCGCGACGTTCTTCGTGCGGGTGATCATGTCGCCGTTCGCGCACCCCTTGTTCACCGTGCTCACGGGCATCGGGTTCGGGATCGCGGCCAGGGCCGGGGAACGGCAGCCCGTGCGGCGGGTGCTGGTGCCGGTCGGCGGACTCCTGCTCGCGATGGGCATGCACGCCGTCTGGAACGGGTCAGCGGCGTTCGGGGAGTACGGGTTCTTCGCGGTCTACGCGGTGTTCATGGTGCCGATGTTCGGGCTGCTGACGTGGTTGTCGATCTGGGTGCGGCAGCGGGAGCTGCGGACCGTGCGGGAGGAACTGCCGGTGTACGCGGCGGCGGGGTGGCTGACGCCGCCCGAGCCGTTCGTGCTGGGGTCGATGCGGGCGCGGCGGGTGGCGCGGGACTATGCGTCGTACCACTTCGGCAAGGGGGGTGCCCGGGTCGTCGCGGAGTACGAGGCGTACGCGACGTCGCTGGCGTTTCTGCGACGGCGGGGGCGGTTGGGGCGGGGCGGGGGTGACTTCGTGCTCCGCGAGCGGCAGTTGCTGTTCGAGCTGTGGCGGCGGCGGGAGCTGGCTCGGCCTGCGTTGGCTTATGCGGGGCGGGGGGTGGTGCCGGTGGCCGCGCCGGTTCCGCCCATGCCGGGGCCTGGGCCGGGGTATGGGGCCGGGTATGGCGTGGGGTACGGGCCGGGGCCAGGGCCAGGGCCAGGGCCAGGGCCAGGGCCGGGGTACGGGTACGGGTACGGCCAAGGGCAGGCGCTTGGCTACGGGTCTCAGGCGGCGGCGACGCCGTACAGGGCTGTGCCGTATCGGCCGTACTGGTCTTAGCGGTCGGCGGGTTGCTCGCGGCTTGTGGGGGCTGGGGCGCCTGCGGTGTGGGCGGGTCGGGGGCGCGCCGGGGGGTGTCCGTCCTCGGAACGGCGCGGAATCGGTCGCCCGAGAAGCTGAACCAGTTGACGCGCCAACCGCTGCGGGCGGACACCCCCCGACACACCCCCTCACGTCCGTACGCGACCGGGCCGCCGTAGGGGCTTGCGCCGCCCCGGTGACGTGCGCCGACTCGTCCGCGTGCGGCACACCCGCCGTAGGGGCTTGCGCCGCCGGTGGGGGTTACTCCGATGCCTCTGTCAGGGTCGGACCGTGACATGACGGACGCCGCGTCAGGCCTTGGCCTCACGCGGCGTCACATGCGTTTCGGGGGGTCCGAGGTCAGATGGTCAGGCCCTTGCCGCGCAGCCACGCCGCCGGGTCGATGCCGTTGCCCGAGCCCGCCGTGTGGACCTCCATGTGGAGGTGGGCGCCGGTGACGTTGCCCGTGGCGCCGACGCGGCCGATGACGTCGCCGGTGCCGACCTTCTGGCCGACGCTGACGCCGATGGAGGACTGGTGGGCGTACCAGATCTCGGTGCCGTCATCGAGCGTGAGCACGGTCTTGTAGCCGTACGAGCCGTCCCAGCCCGCCTGCGTGATCGTGCCGCTGTGGACGGCCTTGATGAGGGTGCCCGTGGGGGCGGCGAAGTCGAGGCCGGTGTGGTAGCCGGACGACCAGTAGGGGCCGGCCTGGCCGAAGGTGGAGGTGATCGTGTACGAAGAGGTCGGCAGCGTGTACTGCTTGGCCACGGAGGCCAGGCGCTCGGCTTCCTTCTTCTTCGCGGCCTCTTCGTCCGCCTTCTTCTTGGCGGCGGCCTCCTTGGCCTCGGCTTCCTTCTTCTCCTCGGCGGCCTGGTCCGCGGCCTTCTTCGCGGCGGCGGTCTGGGCGGCCTCGGCGGCCTTCAGGTCGAAAGCGTCCTGCTGCGACTCGGCCTGCTGCATGATGCGCGCGCGCAGCGCCTCGCCGGCGTCGGTGGCGCCCTGCTGGGTGTCGGCGGCGATGAGGCCCGCCTGGCTGAGCGGGGCGGTCGAGCCCTCGGGCTCGTCGGCGGCGTCGTCGTCCTCGAAGACCGAGCCCACGTTCGGCATGTCCGGCATCGAGATGGCCACCGGGGCCTTGCCGCTCTGGGCGCTGGCCATGCCGGCGCCGCTGACGGCGGCTATGACGCCGACGCCGAGAACCGTGGAGCTACGGGCGAACCCGCCACGCTGCTTGGTCTTGGCCACACGGTGCCGGCCACGGACGGGACGGAGGGACTCCGCGGTGGGGTTCCACTCCTGGAAGGGGCCCTCGTTGTCGCTGTCGTAGCTGCCGAAGCCGAAGGTCTCGGGCTCACCGCTGCGTTGGCTCGGCACAAAGGGGGCTTCGGTCGCGGACCGGTTGGACGCCACGTGGGCGTACTCCTTTCCTTCCTACCGCCTACCGGGTTAGCTGACGGGTTCGGAGCGGAAGGTCTCCTACGCGCGTAAACCGAACGTGCTTCCACGGCGGTTTCCGCGCGATTCACCCCAGGGTGGTGGTTCCCCGGTTCCCTACGGGATTCGGCGCGTGAGCACGGAGCCGTCTCTTGTGACGGCTGGGACGACCGCGCTGCGTTATCGAACGTTAATAGACGCGGGGGCGGCATTCCAAGCGATTCTGAATGATCGTTCGGCTTTCTACGCTGGACTTACGGGTCATGAGGGGTGGAAAACGGGCGAGTTGGCCCCGCTGGGGACACCCCAGGGACGCTGACGGTGCGTCAGTTGTAATGCGGAGGGGGTTCGCGTGGGCACGCTCAGTGATATTTCTCAGGGGCGACGCACGGCGAGCAGCGCCATGTCGTCCGTCGTACCGCCACCGGTGTGCTCGCGGACCTCTTCGGCGAGCATCGTCAACAGGGCGCGCGGAGCGGGGAAGGTACGGCCGCGGAGCCGGGCGGCCGGGTCGTAGAAGACACCGTCCGCGTTCCGCGCCTCGGACAGGCCGTCCGTGTAGAACAGCAGCGTCGCGCCGGCCGGGAACGCGACCTCCTCCGCGCGGTCCGGCCAGGTGCCCAGCTCGTCGAGGCCGAGCGGCAGCGCGGCCCACGGGGTGTCGAGGGTCCACAGCGCGCCGTCGGCGTGGAGCAGCAGCGGCGCCGGATGCCCTCGGTTGACGATGCGGGCCAGTCCGGCGCCGTGCGGGAACTCCGCGAGGAGGGCCGTCACGAACCCCTCGTGCGGCACGGTGGGGTCCCGCCGCGCGGCGTCCCGCCGGGTCACCTCCCGCGCGAGCGCCCGCTCCAGCCGCTGGGCCACGGCCTCCAGGGTCGACTCCTGCTCGGCCGCCTCCCGGAACGCGCCGATCAGCACGGCCACCGCCGCCACCGCGCCGAGCCCCTTGCCGCGTACGTCGCCCACGATCAGCCGTACGCCGTGGGGGGAGTCCTGCACCGCGTACAGATCGCCCCCGATCGAGGCCCCGGCCTGCGCGGCCTCGTACCGTGCCGCGATCTCCAGCCCTCCGATCCGCTCCTGGGGCCTCGGCAGGACGGCCCGTTGCGCCGCCTCCGCGATCTCGCGGGCGGTGGCGAGGCGGGCGTCGCTGCGCCGGACGAGCCGGTTGATGGCCACGGCCAGGACGGCGACGGTGGCGACGGTCGAGATCTCGGTGAGCGTGTCCGCCTCGCCCACGCTGCTGTACCGGAGGCGTACCGCGAGGATGCCGCCGATGGAGGCGGCACCGGTCACCACGGTGCCCGCCAGCGACAGCAGCGGCGCGGCCACCAGGGGCGCCGCCGTGAAGAAGGGGACGGCCGTGAGTACACGCGGCATGAAGTGGTCGTAGCAGAGGCCGCCGAGGACGAGGAGGACGGGCAGGGCCCGCACGAGGGCGCGGGCGAAGAAGAACCGTCGGCCGTCCGGCCTCTTCGCACCCTGTAACTGCCCCACCCGTCCCAGGTTCGCGGTGCGCCCGGAGGAGAGCCAGTCGGTGGGGCCGAGTGGGCTAGCGGCTGTCGTCCCCTCCGGGTGTTCAGCCCGCCGTCAGTTCCGCCAGGGGCAGGGTGTGCTGGGTGGTGAGGACCTTCGCCCGGAGGTAGCGGACGTTGTGGGCGGTGGTGAAGACGCCGGTGGGGACGCGGTGCCGGACGCCGACGCCGAGGTCGCGCAGCTGCTGCGCCTTGTCGGGGTTGTTGGAGAGCAGGTCCAGCTCGTCGATGCCGAGGGCGCCCAGCATCTGGGCCGCCGCCGTGTAGTCGCGGGCGTCCTCCGGCAGCCCGAGGGCCGTGTTCGCCTCGTAGGTGTCGAGGCCCTGGTCCTGGAGGGCGTACGCGTCAAGCTTGTTGTAGAGGCCGATGCCGCGGCCCTCCTGGCGGAGGTAGAGGAGCACCCCGCCCCGGTCGGCGATCCGCTCCACCGCCTCGCGCAGCTGGGGACCGCAGTCGCAGCGGGCCGAGCCGAAGACGTCGCCGGTCAGGCACTCGGAGTGCATCCGGACCAGCGGGGCCGTGCCGGGGGCGGGGTCGCCGAGCACGATCGCCAGGTGCTCACGGCCGTCGACGAGGCCGTGGAAGGTGACCATCTCGGCGTCGACGCCGTAGCCGTCCTGGAAGCGCAGCGGTACCCGGACGCGGGCACGCGGGGTGGCAGCGGGGAAGTCGGGCATGCGGGTTCTCCGGTCCTGGTGCGACGGCCGCTGTGCTTCAGTTTTGAATCACAGCGCTCGCCGCGACTCTATCCCCTGCTTCAAATTTCAAGCAACCGGTTTTGGGATGCGTCCCATCACGGGCGGTGGGGGAATAAAGGCCGCCCCCGTCGATCACCGACGGGCGACCGGCGACGGGCTCGGGGAAGGTCACTGGCCCGAGGAGCAGGAGCGGCGGCGCCACGGCAGGTCGTCGGGGCCGTTCTGCTGGGCCTCCTCCCCCTCGATCGCCGCCGCGATGGTCGAGCAGATCTCCTCGAACTGACCGATCTGCTCGGGGGTGAGGTGGTCGAAGACCGCCTTGCGGACCGACTCCACATGCCCGGGAGCCAGCCGCTCCAGCAGGGCGAGGCCCTCGTCGGTCAGGACGGCGATGCTCCCGCGCTTGTCCCACTGGCAGTTCTCGCGCCGGAGCGCCCCATCCTTCTCCAGCCGGGTCACGACGTACGTCAGCCGACTGCGCGTGATCTTCGCGTGCTCGGCGAGATCGGTCATCCGCATACGCCGGTCCGGCGCGTCGGAGAGCACGGCCAGCACCGCGTAATAGAGGTGCGGCATGCCGGCCTCCTGCTGGAGCTGCCGGTCGAGCGCGTCCTCCAGGAGTGTGCTCGCGGCGAGGTAGGCGCGCCAGGCACGCTGTTCCTCGGGGGTGAGCCAGCGGGTCGTCATACGTACAGTGTAGTTATTGTTTAAAACTTGAACCAAGCCCGGCCGGTCAGCCCGTCCTTCCGGCCCATCGGCCCACCGTTCCAGCCCGCCGGCCCGTCGTTCCGGCCAGTCAGACCAGGGAGCGTCTCCATGCCCCAGCCCTATGTCCTGTTGTCCGCCGCCGTCTCCCTCGACGGCTATCTGGACGACACCGGGCCCGAGCGGCTGCTCCTGTCGGGGCCGGCCGACTTCGACCGGGTCGACGAGGTGCGCGCGGCCAGCGACGCCATCCTGATCGGCGCCGGCACCCTGCGCACCGACAACCCCCGGCTGCTGGTGAACTCCCCCGAACGCCGCGCCGCCCGCGTCGCCGCCGGCCTCCCCGAGTACCCGCTCAAGGTCACGGTCAGCGCGTCCGGCGACCTGGACCCGAACGCCCAGTTCTGGCACACCGGCGGCGAGAAGGTGGTGTACACGACGGACAAGGGCGCGGAACACCTCCGCACGCTGGGCCTGCCGACCGGCCCGGCCGGCGTGGACGTGGTCTCCGTCGGCCCCGACCTTCAGTGGCCCGCCGTCCTCGACCACCTCGGTGACGTACGCGGCGTGGGGCGGCTGATGGTCGAGGGCGGCGGACGCGTCCACACCCAGCTGCTCCAGCAGGGCCTCGCGGACGAACTGCAGCTGGCCGTCGCACCGGTGTTCGTGGGCGAGGCCGAGGCACCGCGGATGTTCGGGACGGGCGCGTATCCCGGAGGCGCCACGAGCCGGCTGAGGCTGGTGGAGACGCGACCGGTCGGCGACGTCGTCCTCATCCGCTACGTCCCCACGGTCCCCGGCACCGGCCCCGCCGTGTCCGCCGCCGACCGCCACTGGCTGTCCCTGGCCTGCGAACTGGCCGCCGAGTGTCCGCCCTCCGGGACGGCGTTCAGCGTGGGCGCGGTCGTCGTCGCCGCGGACGGTACGGAGCTGGCCCGCGGCCACTCCCGCGAGGGCGGCGACCCCGTCGCCCACGCCGAGGAGGCGGCCCTCGCCAAGCTCGACCCCACCGACCCGCGCCTGGCCTCCGCCACGGTCTACAGCAGCCTGGAACCCTGCGCCCGCCGCGCCTCCCGCCCGGCCCCCTGCGCCCGGCTGATCCTCGACGCCGGCGTACGACGCGTCGTCACCGCCTGGCGCGAGCCGGACACCTTCGTGCCGGACGCCTCGGCCGGGAACGCGGTCCTGGCCGAGGAGGGCGCGGTGGTCGTCGTCGTACCGGAGTACGAGGACCGGGCGAAGGAGCCGAACCGGCATCTGGTGGGCTGAGAAGGAGGGGGACGGGAGGGCAGGGGGCACGGGTAGACAGGGGGCAGCTGGGCAGCTGGGGCAGCAGGGGAACGGGGGCAGAGCGTCGCGGAACGGCTGTGTTCGGGGTCTCGACAAACCCGTGTGCTTCGAGTCCCGCGCATGACGTACACTGGTTTCACCGACGCGGGGTGGAGCAGCTCGGTAGCTCGCTGGGCTCATAACCCAGAGGTCGCAGGTTCAAATCCTGTCCCCGCTACTGAAGGACCCGGGGCCGGAATCCGATGAGGATTCCGGCCCCGGGTCTTTTGTATGCGTGCCGGAGGCCAGGCCCTGACCGCGTACACCGTGCCGCTGCCGTTGCCCACGTACACGGTGCCGGAGGCCGCCGCCGGAGAGGAACGGATGTCGGCGCCCGTGCGGTAGGTCCGGATCGAGCGGCCTGTGTCGGCAGATTCGAGGGGGCGCACCTTGATCCACGCCCCCGCTGCGCCTTCGGACGCGACGGACGTTCAATCGGGGTTCCCGTCCCTCCCGGCGTCGTCGCCGCCGCTCCCGCTCACGAACGTTTCCTCGGTGTACTCCGTCGAATGAGAAAGGAGGGAAGGCGGGGATGGCCCGTAAGCACAGAACAGGACCGGCGGGGCTCACCGACGGGGGTGCCGCGGAGGCGGCGGTCGCGCCGGCGGCGACCACGCGGTCCGAGGCCGCGCTGTCGGAAGCCGCGCTGTCGGAGGCCGCGGACGTCGAGTTGGTGCGTGCCGTACTGCTTCTCGGCGGAGTCCCGTGGGGTGAGCTCGACGACGGTGTGCAGCAGGTCCGGTTGAAGCTGCTGGAGACCCAGGCCCGGCAGACCGGAGAAGTGATCCGCAAGCGGCAGGCGTGGCTGTCGGTCGTGGCGTCCCGCGTCGCCGTCGACTGGCACCGGGCCCGCGCCCGCGACGCCGGCCTGCACGAACGGCTGGCCGCCCGCTGGCAGCAGCGCCCTCCGGTGGAGCACTCGGAGGAGGACAGGTTGCTGGCCCTGGCGGTGGCGGACGGGTTGGAGGGGCTGCCCGCAGTACAGCGGCAGATCCTCGCCCTCCGCTTCTACACGGATCTGCCGGTACGGGAGATCGCACGGCTCCTCGACATACCCGAGGGCACGGTCAAGAGCCGACTGCACACGGCGGTCGCTGCCATCGGGGCACGGCTGCGAGAGATGGAGGTGATCTGAGGTGACCTATCAGCCCGAGTCGGACGAGGCCCTGCTGCGCCGGGCCTTCGCCCTGATTGGCGAGGAGGCGGGACGCCCCGACCCCCTCTCTTCGACACCCGTCACCGAGGGGCGGGTGAGCGGCGCCGATACCCGACGGGCCGGTGCCGACCCGCAACCGGCCGGTGCGGGGCCGAGTCCGACCGGCGGCTCAGGTCCGGACGGCGGCTCAGGTCCGGCCGGCGGCTCAGTTTCGGTCGGCGGCTCAGTTTCGGCCAGCGGCTCAGTTTCGGTCGGCGGCTCGAACTCCCGTACGGGAACGGTGTGGTGGCGTCGGCGCGGGGTCGTCCTGGCGGGGCTCGTCTCCGCCGCCGCGCTCTGCGCCGGGGTCCTCGGGTCCACCCTGATCGGCGGCGGGACGACGAACGCCGGCTCCGACCGGTCGGGGGGCGGCGAGAACGCGTCCGGCAAGGGGCAGACCCTCCTCGAATGGATCGCCTGCGGGCGGACCATCGCGGAGGGGGACGTCGTGGCCGTGAAGCCGTCCTCCGAGGCGGGCCGGGTCGTCGTGACCTTCGACGTCCAGGACTGGATCAAGCCGGCCCGGGGCGCGGAACGCATCACCCTCGACGTGGTGGACCCCACCGAGGCAGGTGTCCGTGAGCCCTGGAAGCAGGGGCAGCACCTTCTGATCGTCGTTCCGGAACGGCGCGACCAGGAGACGGACGTCTTCCAGGGCGACCAACTCCAGTCATATCGAGCCAAGATCGAGCAGGGCCTGCCCGACGCGGCGGGCACCGAATGCCCTCCCGAGTGGAGGGATACGCCGGGGCAGGGGTAGCCGACGGCCGGCGGCCAGAAAGCACATGGCTGATACCAATCGCTTTGAAACGATTAACTCTTGACCGCGGGCGAACACAAGTGCGCTAATCGTGGCTTCAGTTGCCCGGGGGAAACACGCAACTGACCACATCTCGGCGGGGCGACCGATCGACCATGCCTCGCCGAGACCTCACTCGCCCGCTGTCCGGGGGCCGCCATGGGCTCTTCGCCCGCGCCCGCCGGACCGGCGACACGCGTCCCCTCGGGCTGCTCGAGCCCGACCGCGAGTGAAACGAGGGGAACCGTGTCACCAGCCTCTGCGGCACCACCGAGATCCGCGCAGTCCCACCGCCGAAGGGCCGGCATCGCCGTCGCCCTGTCCGGCATCACCGTCATCGCCGCCGCGGCCGTCACCTGGGCCGCGGCGACCGACAACCTCGTCCCCACGAACAACTACACCGTCGGCTGCCTCACCGGTATGTCCGGCGGCACCGTCTGCCGCACCGACAACGCCGACGTCACCTACTACATGGACAGCGGCGGCAACGACAAGCTGGAGGACATCGACAAGGCGAACGTCCGGGTGGCCATCCAGGAGTTCCACGACAAGACCGACCTGAAGGTCAGCTACGACTCCTCGCCCTCCTGGACCGGGGACTCGGAGACGGACATCTACTACGCCGAGGCCACCGTCCCGGGCAGCGACGAGGGCCTCACCTGGTGCAACGACAACAGCCCCGGCGCCTTCAAGTGCGACCAGCAGTACGTCCGTATCGAGGGCGGCGGCCACTACAGCCCCGGCCTGTCCTGCCACGAGACCGGTCACGCCGTCGGCCTGCTCCACGGCGCCGAGGCCTCCCCCACACTGCCCAACCAGGACTCCAAGCTCGGCTGCATGAAGAAGACACCCGGGTTCGCCGACAGCCTCGGCACGAACAACCGGGAAAACATCAATGCCAACTACTGACGGGGCCGCAGGGAACACGGGGGAGAGCATGGAGAACGTGGAGAGAGACACGACGGCCGCGAGGCGGGCCGTGGAGGACGGCGACAGCGCGGGCCAGGCAGAGCGGGGCGCGACCGCGGAGCGGGCCGCGACTCCGCAAGGAGCCGCGGCCGGCAGCGAGGCGGCCGCGGGTGAAGGTGACCGCCGTGTGCGGCGGCTGAGCCGCGTCACGCGCCTCGCGACTCTCGTCGGTACGGCAGCCGCCGTGACCGCCGCGGCGGTCTGCGTGACGGCTCTCGTCGCGCGGGACCCGTCGCGCACCGAGGCGGCCGGCCGGGCCACGACGTCCGGCGGTCTGATCGTCGCGCACGGCAGCGACCGGCATCCGAGCCAGACGGCGGCGGACTGGGTGACCTACGCCGACCACGTGGTCGCGGTGACACCGGTCGCCGAGCGGGAGATCAGCCCGACGGCCGAGGAACTCGAGCACGGGGAGGGCCTGATACTGCGCGACGTGACCCTCCGGGTCGACGACGTCCTCTGGTCCAGCGACACCCCGGGCAAGCCGGCGCCGGCGTCGTTCTCGTGGGTGGCGCACGGCTGGCAGTTCACGGGCGGCGACACCGCCCACCGCGAGAAGATGACCGGCGAGGACCAGCCCCGGATCGAGCTGGGGCACAGCTACGTCATGGCCATCGAATGGCAGCCCCCGGTGTGCGCCGAGGGCGACGACGAGATACCCGGCCAGTGGCGGGGCCTCGGCAGCGACTCGAACATCCCCTTCGACGGCAAGGTCCTCGGGCAGGGCGAGTCCCAGGGATCGGTGACGTCGGCGGCCCGCGCCCTGGCCGCGGCGAAGGCCGAGGACGACCCGGAGGACCCGAACCACTCCCTGGAGGACCAACTCACCGGCAAGGGCGCCTCGGACCTGGCCCGGGCCCTCCGGAACGCCGAGCCGACCGGGACCACCTCGTCCACGGCCTCGTCCGCCGCGCAGAAGGGCGCCGCCGCCCGGACCGAGGCGACCACCGCCTGCGAGTAACCGCCCGGCCCGTCTGATCCATCGCCGCGAGGGCGCCTGCCCGTCCCACCGGGCGGGCGCCCTCTGCGCGCACCCGCGCACCCGCGCGCCCGGCCCCGAAAACACGTCGGCGCCCGAGCCGACCGAAGCCGACCCGGGCGCCGCACCGCAGGTCAGAGAGGCAGTGCCTCACCCGCGAACCGTAGGCCCTGTGGGACTCGAACCCACAACCAATGGATTAAAAGTCCACTGCTCTGCCAATTGAGCTAAGGGCCCAGGCGATGTTGCCTACCCGAGCATAGCCGGACGAGGCCGGGACTCCGATCGGGTATCGGTGACCCGGCCGCGTCGGGGAGCCGCAAAAAGGTTCGCCACAGAACAGAACGGGCGGAAGATCGGCGGAAGCAGAGGCACATCAACGGGTCCGGGCCCGGCGGGGACGGTGGCACCCCCGCCCTACGGATCCACCGGCTCCGGTGCCCCCTCCCTCCCCTTCGCCCGCGCCACGTTCCGTTCGTGCTCGGGGTTGAGGAACCAGTGGCGGGCCGAGGCGGTCCACCAGATCGCGGCGAAGCCGAGGACCACCAGGACCGCGACGGGGGCGTAGTTGAAGTTCTCCCAGGTGACGGGGGAGAGCTGGGGCAGCATGAAGAGGACGGTGATGACGAAGACCCAGGTCACCGAGATGACACCGATCGTCCGCGACCAGCGGCCCAGATGCCACGGCCCCCGCTCGAACGCGTCGCCCTTGCGGAGCCGCAGGAGCGTCGGGATCACATAGGCGATGTACAGGCCGATGACGGCGATGGAGGTCACGGCCGCGTACGCCGTCACGTTGATCAGATACGGAAGGCCCAGGACGAGCGCCCCGCCCGCCGCCAGCCACACCGCCGCGACGGGCGTCCGGGTGCGCGGACTGACCGTGTGCCAGAGGTGCGAGAACGGCAGGGCGCCGTCGCGCGAGAAGGCGTAGATCATGCGGCTGTTGGCGGTCACGGACGCCATGCCGCAGAACAGCTGCGCGCCGATGACGACGAGGAGCAGCAGCTTCCCGGCGGTGGCGCCGAGCGCGTCCATCAGGATCTGGGCCGGCGGCACCCCCGTCGCCGACTTCAGGGCGCCGTCGTAGGACTGGATGGCGAAGGTGAAGCCGAGCAGCAGTACGAGTCCCGCCACCCAGGACGTCCAGATGGAGCGGACGATGCCCTTGGGGCCGGCCGTGGACGCGTCGTGGGTCTCCTCGGTCATGTGCGCGGAGGCGTCGTACCCGGTGAAGGTGTACTGCGCCATCAGCAGGCCCAGGAGGACGACGTAGAACGCGCTGCCCCAGCCCGTGTTGTTGACGAACTCGGTGAAGACGAAGGACGCCGAGCGGTGCTCGTCGGGGACGATCGCGAGGGCGCCGACGATCACCACGACACCCAGGACGTGCCACCACACGCTGATGCTGTTCAGCAGGCCGACGATACGCACGCCGAAGGTGTTCAGCAGGCCGTGCAGCAGCAGGATCGCCGCGAACAGCAGGATCGTGCGGCCGGGCGTCACCTCGAAGCCGAACTCCAGGTTCAGGTACGCGGCGAGGAACGACGCCGCGCCGAAGTCGATGCCGGCGGTCACCGCGACCTGGCCGAGGACGTTGAACCAGCCCGTGAACCACGCCCACGCCGCCGCCGTCCGGGGCGGCGCCAGCCGGTGCGACCAGAAGTACAGGCCCGCGGAGGTCGGGTAGGCCGAGCAGATCTCGGCCATCGCGAGGCCGACGAACAGCGTCATCAGCCCGACCCCGACCCAGCCCCAGGTGATCACCGCCGGGCCGCCGGTGTTCATACCGAACAGGTACAGGGTCATGCAGCCGGACAGGACCGAGATGATCGTGAAGGAGACCGCGTAGTTCGAGAACGCGGACATACGGCGTGCGAGGACCTGGGTGTAGCCCAGTTGGGCCAGTCGTTCCTCGTCCGACACCGTGACCGACACCGAATCCGGGACCGAGGCCCCGGACGCCCCACGGGCTATGTCGTAATCTGTCATGCCCCCAGCAATTCCCTCACGGAGGGCGTGACATGCGTCACACGATGGCTGAAAATCGGCCCAGCCCGGCCTGCCTCCCGGGCTCCGGTGCACACCCGCCACCGCCGCCGCCCCGGAGCGCGACATAAAACGCCGTGGCCCCCACCCGGAAGGTGGGGGCCACGGCGTTCAGATACTGGGCGCTCGGCCTCGGTCAGCCGTTGCGCTTCCAGCGCGGCTTGTCCTCGCGGCGGCCGAAGGAGCCGGTGCCACGGTGGTCGTCACGGCGGCCGTACGGACGCTCGTGGCCGCCGGAGCGGAAGCCCGGACGGTCGCCCTGGCGGTCCCGGTTGAACGGACGGTCGCTGCCCCGGTGACCACCACGGTCGTCACGGCGCTCGAAGGAACGGCCACCACGGTCGAACCCACGGTCGCGGTTC
>NZ_OLMK01000143.1 GCF_900290235.1 Streptomyces sp. MA5143a | reverse complement strand
TCCACCAGAACTGAGCGCAAGCGACATCCGAGAGGAAATCCCGCGATGAACAAGTACGTGGTCAGCGAGACCGCCGTCATCGACGCCCCCGTGACACGAGTCTGGGACGTCATCGCCCGCACCGACCGGTACGCCGAGTGGGTCGCCGGAGCCATCGAGGTCACCGACCACCACGGCGTCGCCACCATCGGCAAGACCTACTCCGAGCGCAACCGCACCCTCGGCCCGCTCAAGACCGACTCGGTCTGGACCGTCGAGGAGATCGTGCCCCTGAAGCGCCGCGTCGACACCGGCGTCGGATTCGCCCCACTCCAGGACATCACCAACATCTTCGAGTTCCGCCCGGTCCAGACCGCCGACGGACAGGAGGCGACGGAGATGCTCTACCAGGTCGAGTACACCATCGGCCTCGGCCCCCTGGGCCAGCTCCTCGACTCCATACAGCAGCCCGCGATGCGCGCCGGAATGCGCACCTCCATGGCCAACCTCAACACCCTGCTCCGTTCCGAGGCATCGAGGACCGCTCGCTGACAGACGGTGAATGCTCCTGGGCCGGCGGCCGGTCCGCCGGTCCAGCCGGCCGCCGCCCAGGAGCGGCCCTCATCATGTACCGACGATTTGTCGAGCGACCTGTTCGACAGACTGAGTCGGATAGGATCGCTTCATGGCTCATGTATCCGCGGCGGAGCGCCGCCCACAACTGATCAAGGCGGCCATCGGCCTCATGGCCAGAGAGGGCGTCGCCGCCGGCAGCACCCGTGCCATCGCCGCCGAGCTCGGCGTGGCCCAGGCGACCCTGCACTACACCTTCGGCACGAAGGAGGAGCTGTACCGGGCCGTCATGCAACAGCTCACGCACGACCTCGTCGACCAGGTGACACGGGCCGCGCCCACGGACGCGAGCTTCGAGGAAACCCTCGTCACGCTCGCCGAAGCACTCTGGCGTACCGTGCTCGAACAGCCCGCGTCGTATCAGCTGCTCACCGAGCTGAGCATGTTCGCCCTGCGTACGCCACACCTGAAGGAGGCTCTTCAGAGCCACCACGGCGAGATCCTGGCGGTGACGACGAAGCAGGTCGAGCAGGCCGCCGAACGCACCGGTCACCGGCTCGGCCAGCCCGCCGAGGCGATCGCGAGGTTCTTCCTGGCCGGCTTCGACGGACTGACGATGCAACACCTCTCCCTGCCGGACGAGGAAGCCGAGCGCGTCTGCCTGCGGTCCTTGGTCTCGGCCGTCCTGGCCATGGTCTGAAGTCGCTGTCGATCACGACGCCGCACGCGCTGTCCTTCTCGGAGATCCGCAGCCCTCAAACCGGCTGACCGGTTTAGGCGGTGATCGCGTCCGCTTGGGACCTCAGCCTCGTGGATGACCGCCCGCTTGCCAGGCACCACAACACCCCACAGACTCCGCGTACGAGTCCACGGCCGGGTCCACGCACGCGACGTGGAAGTGCAGCGCCAATGCAGGCCACGCCGGAATCGAGTGCGACGCGGTCAGCTCCCACGATGAGCGTGCCAGCAGTGGGCTGCGGGCTGGCCCAGACCCTGTCCGCAAGAAGGCTTGTGTCAGGTGGCGCAGGCGCACCTTGGGTGCACCTCGGCCACGCTTATGCCGTGCCTCGAGGAATCAGACGTGCCAAGAAGCCGAGCAGCTTCGTCATCGACGGCGACTGGCCGCACGCCGTGATGGAGCCGCATCGAGGTGCTCTCGTCGCACAGGCCATAGCCCGCAAGCTCGCTGAGGCGATGGGAGAGCGGGAGTCAGCGCCAACGCCCTCGCGAAGAGGAGTGGTGTCAATCGGCAGGTCATCACCAACGTGCTCAATGGCACGGTCTGGCCCGACATGTTGTCGTTCGTGGACCTGGACGGTGCCCTGGGTGTCCTGCTCTGGCCCGACCATACGCAGTGGAGGATCCCCGAGCCAGGTCAGCCAGGGGACCAAGCCGCTCCCGAGGGGGAAACCTCCCGGCCGAGCCGTGAGGGGGGCTCCTGAGGTGCACGTCTATCCGCCGCAGGTGCCGAGGTCCTTCGCGCCGGGCTTCGGCGAGTGGGTGGTGTGCCACCCGGCAGCGGCCCGGTAGGGGTGGTGGACGGTGCGGAAACGGCGGCCATCCATGGGCGGACGGCTGTCTGTGAGCCCCGCGCCCGCACTCGCTCCACCGATGGCCAGGCGCGTGGGGTCGACGTCCGCGCGTCCCGCCCGCCAGGTGAGCGGTCTCCACAAGGGGAACCGGGTACAGCGGGCGGAACGGGAAGAAGACGCCGGAACGGTGCGCTGCGGCGGCTCCCGCGGTTCCAGGTCCCGCCCCTGCGGTGTGACAGTCCACCGAGGTGACTCCCGCACACCCCGGGCGCCGACAGGCCCGGAGGGGCGTTGAACGGGCCGTGGATTGCTCGCTGGCGTCCCGCGGTCGCCGCGGCTGATGTCGTTCTCCTCCGGCGGCGACCGCACCACGCCCCCGCTTTCACACCTGGACACCCCCCTCGAACAGCCGAGACGACGTGCCGGTGGCGGTACCGAGCGACAGTCATCGGGTTGATCGCGTATACCCGGCGGCCAGAAGCCTGCAGACAGGTCACAAGGTGTCCACGAGAAGTCTCTATCGCGATCGGGATCGGGTCCTCAGGACTGTCACCGTGCTCGGCCAGCAAGGGAGCAGGTCCTGCAAGCCCGATGCGTCATCACCGATCCTGAGCTTGCCGAGCAGTCGAGCGTCCTGGTCGACCATGGCGACGTCGTGGTGATCCTCAGCCCGGTCGATTCCGCAGGTCAAGTACAACGGGCTCTCCTGCTGATCTTCCTGCTGCCGCGCTATCCGCGCGTCGATCAGGCCGCGCCAAGTACGAGAGCTCTGCACCAGCCCCGGCGGCAGGAGCCCAGCCGACGGCGGACCCGCCCGGAGCCGCCCGCCGCCGGCGCCTGACAACCCTCGGCGCAGCCATGACGCGGCGTGGCCGACGGTCTGTCGGAACGTCGGACGCCCGTACCGGCGCGAGCACCGCGCATCACCTCTGGCACCCGAAGGCACCGACTCATCAACGGCCCTGCCCGAGGTCGGCTGCTGGGAGGAGCAGGCGGAAGGTGCAGCCCTCGCCCGGGACGGTGTCGAGTTCGAGACGGCCGCCGTGGCCCTGGGCGATGGCCGCGGCGATGGCGAGGCCGAGGCCGCTCCCGCCGTGGCTGCGGGAACGGGCGGGGTCGGCCCGGTAGAAGCGCTCGAAGACGTGCTCGGCGTCGACGGGGGCGAGGCCCGGTCCTTCGTCCGCCACCTCGATCACGCTGACCGGGAGGCGCTCCGGGAGCGGCGGCGATGCGGAGGTGCGTCCCGGCCGGTCGGTGCCGCCGGTTCCGGGTCCGGTCTCTGTCGTGCCCACCCGTACGTGGACACGGGTGCCCGGCGGCGTGTGGATGCGGGCGTTGGACAGCAGGTTCTCCAGGATCTGGCCCAGTCGGCGCGGGTCGCCGACGGTCTCGGCCACGTCGAGTTCCTCGGTGCCGCCCGGATCTGCCGGAGTGGGCAGCGGGCCGAGGTCGACGGGGTGGGAGTGGCTGTGGACGGCGGCCGCGCTCACTGCGTCCGCCGCGAGCGAGAGCAGGTCGACCCGTTCTCTGCGGTAGGAGGGTTCGCGGTCCAGGGTGGCGAGCAGTTGGAGGTCGTCGACGAGCAGGCTCATGCGCTCCGCGTTCTGCGCGATGAACCGGTTGGCCTCCCGCAGCTCACGCTCCGGGCGCCGCTCCGGACGCAGCGCGAGCTGGGCGTACCCCTGGATGGTGGTGAGCGGAGTGCGCAGTTCGTGCCCGGCGTCCGCGATGAACCGGCGCAGCCGTGCCTCGGAGGTCTCGCGGGCCAGCAGGGCGGTCTGCAGTCTGTCGAGCATGGAGTTCAACACCCGGCCCAGTCGTCCGATCTCGGTGCGCGGGTCGGTGTGCGGCAGTCGCAGGTCGAGCCGGCCCGCGGTGATGTGCTGGGCAGTTCGTTCCGTCCTGGTCAGTGGCAGCAGCCCCAGCCTCACCACCGACCTGCCCAGGGCGAGCAGGCCGGCGATCGTGACAGCGAGCAGCACGGCGTTCAGCCACAACAGCTTCGAGGTGGCGCCGTCGACGGTGTCGAGCGGCAGGGTGACCACCGCGCTCATGCCGTCCGGGCCAGGGCTGAGCAGTACCCGCCAGCGGCCGTCACCGCTGATGGCGGACACGGTTTCCGGGTGCCCGTCCCTCAGGTCGAGGTCCTGTTCCTGATCGGCCAGCCGAGGCCCCGGTTTTGCCTCCGTGCCGAGGGAGTTGTTCAGGCGATGCCCGGAGGAGTCGTAGAAGTAGACGTGGAAATCCGACGGCAGGGCGTCCAGGTGCTCGGTCGGCGCGGGGAAAGCATTCCGGAGGGCGTCGTGGAAGGTCGGGGTCGGGGGGTGGAACTCCACCAGCTGCTGGTCGACGCGATCGAGCAGCCAGGAGCGGAGCACCACGTAGCCGATGGCCTGGGAGGTCAGTACCGCCGCCGTGGCGAGGACGGTGACGCCGAGGATCAGTCGTTGTCGCAGTGAGCCGGGTGGCCGTGGCAGGCGGGGGATCACTGCTCCGGCGTTCCCTCGTGGTCGCGGGGCAGCCGCAGGCAGTAGCCGACGCCGCGCACGGTCTGGATGAGCGGCGGCTCGAAGGAGTCGATCTTCCTGCGCAGGTAGCGGACGTACGTCTCGATGATCCTGGCGTCACCGGCGAAGTCGTAGCTCCAGACGTGGTCGAGGATCTGGACCTTGCTCACCACCTGGCCGGCGTTGGACAGGAGGTAGGCCAGGAGCTTGAACTCGGTCGGGGAGAGGGCGATGTACTGTCCCGCGCGGTGCACCTCGTGAGCGCCCTCGTCGAGTTCGAGGTCGGCGTAGCGCAGGACGCTCGGTAGCGGGAGTGCCGCGTCCACCGGTGCCGTGCGGCGCAGGATGGCCTCGATACGCAGCAGCACCTCCTCGATGCTGAACGGTTTGGAGACGTAGTCGTCGCCGCCGACGCTCAGGCCCTGGATGCGGTCGTCGGTGCCGGTGCGGGCGGTCAGGAACAGGATCGGACATTCGTCCCCCGCCGCCCGCAGCCTGCGGGTCACCTCGAAGCCGTCCAGGTCGGGCAGCATCACGTCGAGCAGCACCAGGTGCGGTCGCAGGCGTTCGACCTCGACGAGGGCGGACTGTCCGGTGTCGGTGCTGCTCACCTCGTATCCGGTCAGGCGGAGCGTCGCCTCCAGCAGGGTGCGGATGCTGGGCTCGTCCTCGACCACGAGAAGCCGATGTCGCGGACGAGTCGTTGCGGACTGCTCGGTCATGACGTGATGCTGGTCCGTTCTCCCGGGTGGTCCCTGTTGCTCCGGCGTCGCCTACTTGGCAGTGCAGTCGTAGAGCACGTCGGCTCCTGCTCCGAAGCCCATCGCACTACCGCTGCTCGCCTTCGACGTCGTGCCGCCGTACGCCGATGCCGGAACCTGGGTGCAGTTGTCGGCGATCCAGTCGGAACGCTGCTTGCTGTAGTTGCGGGACCCGGTCATGCCCGGCCTGCCGCCGCTGTTCGTGTCGGAGCCCAGGACGTAGCGTAGTTCCCCGCTCTTCGTCCACTCCTTCAACTGGTCCACCGACGGCGCGTTGTCGCTGCCCATGAAACCACCCATGCCGATGACGGTCTCGTCCGAGCCCAGGATGAAGGAGCTGGCGGCCATGGCACCGCCTTCGACGGAGAGCTTGATGCGGGCTTGAGGTGCGTGCTCCACGGCATAGTCGAGGATCTTGCGCTGCTCGCTGGTGAGTTCCGCGCCGCCGCCGAAGCCACCGCGTCCGCTCGGGGCCATCCCGGAACCGCCGCCGGGAAATGACGGCATGTCGCTGTCTCCCGAGGTAGAGCCTCCGGACATGCCGGGCATGCCGGTCGCTCCCCCTGTGGGCATACCGGACGGCATACCTGACGGCATTCCCGAAGGAACATCGCCGGAGGAGGGCTGACCGGACTGCCCCGAAGGCGCGTCACCACCCGGGAAGCCCGACGGCATCCCCGACGGAAGGTCGCCGTCGTTCCCGCTCTGCCGGGGCATGCGGCCGCCCCCGCCGAAGCCGAACGTCGTCGGACCGGCCGTCGGGTTGGACCCGCCCATAGCGGATGCCGAGCCCGGTACGCTGACCGCCCACGCTCCCGGGGCCACCAGGACCGACGCGACGGCAGCACCCACGGCGACCGTCAGCAGCCGACCACGCCGCCGCGCGACGAGCAGCAGGACGACCGCGGCGCAGCCGAGCAGCAGGACCGGCCACACCAGCCAGCCGTTCCAGTCGGAGTCACGGCGGACCAGTGCTACGGCCCAGACCGCGCTGACCACGACCGCGGCCACGCCCACCAGGGGCGCCCAGCGCACGCCGGCACGGTGGACACGGACCAGGGCGGCGGTCAGTCCGCCGCACAGGGCGGCGATCGCCGGAGCGAGCTGAGTGGTGTAGTAGGGGTGGAAGATGCCCTTCTGTGTCGAGTACACGGCCGCGCAGACCACCAGCCAGGTCCCCCACAGCAGCCAGCCGGAGGCCGGCAGCAGGGCGTCGGCGGACAGCATGCCGCGTCGGCGCATCACCACGCCGACCAGGGCGACGGCCAAGGCCAGCGCGCTGACCGGCAGCAGCCAGCTGATCTGGCCGCCCACCTGCGCGTTGAACAACCGGCCCAGGCCGGACGCGCCACCGAACCCGCCGCCGAACCCGCCCATGCTCTGGGACATTCCGTCGCTCGAGCCGAAGACCCGGCCCAGCCCGTTGTAGCCGACCACGAGATCCCAGGCCGAACCGTCCTTGCTGCCGCCGATGTAGGGGCGGTCGCCCGGCCACAGGGCGACCATGGCGACCCACCACAAGGAGGACGCCGCCAGGGTGGCCCCCGCGCCCAGCAGACTCCGCACTCGCGGTATCCAGGGGCCGCTTCCTCCCACGAGCCAGGCGAGGGTGAACGCGGGAATGACCATCCAGGCGGCGAGCATTTTGGTGAGGAATCCGCACCCGATCAGGAAGCCGCTCGCACACAGCCACCAGGTCGCGATCCTGCCCTCGGCCTGCAACGCGCGGGTGAGCGCGTACGCCGCGGACACCAGCAGCAGGACGAGCAGCGTGTCGGGGTTGTTGTCCCGGTTGATGGCCACGGTGATGGGCGTGAGAGTGAGCACCAGTGCGGCGACGAGCGCCGCCCCCTCGCCCGCCCAGCGCCGCACGGTGCGGTGCAGGACGAGGACCGCCGCCACGCCCTCGATCATCTGCGGCAGCACCAGCGCCCAGCCGTGCAACCCGAAGACCTTGCTGCTGACCACCTGCGGCCACAGCGCGGCCGGCGGCTTGTCGACCGTGATCACCCCGGCCGGGTCGAAGGAGCCGAAGAGGAAGTTGGTCCAGCTCTTCCCCATCGATTTCACGGCCGCGGAGTAGTAGCTGTTGGCCCATCCCAGAGAGCCCAGTGCCCAGCCGTACAGGACGGCCGCGAGCACGAGGATCGCTCCGAGTGCGGCCGGTGCCGCCCAGGCGGGCAGCGAGCGGACGAACGCAGGCGAATCGTCGGGTGTTGAGGCGGCCGTTACGGGCTTGAGGTGCGTGGGATTGCTCATGTAGGAAGTCGCTCTCGTCAACGGGTACGGCGGGGGGTGCTGGTGAAGACGGCCAGCCGCAGCACGGCGAAGCGCACGCAGGTGACCGCGACGGATGCCGTGGCGAGGATCGCGGTCTCCGCGGCTGTCGAGGCCCCGGGGTCGATCGACTTGAACCACAGCACCGCGCCGGAGGTGACCAGGTAGCCCAGGACGAACAGGCCGCCGGCGCCCAGGTGCGCCCGCGCGGGCGGAGCCGTGGAGTACCGGAAGGTGAGGCGTCGGTTCGCCTCCGTGTTGAGGACGGTGAGGACGAGCAGCGAGACCAGGTTGGCGACAGCCGGGCTCCACCAACCGCGCAGCAGCCAGTACAGCAGCGCCTGCCCGGCCGTGGAGACGACACCGATCGCCAGGAAGCAGCCGACCTCCCAGGACAAGGCGCCACGTCGGGTGGCGGGTGCGAGGACCGCGTCGGGGTGCTCGGCGGCCGGTGCGGGGCGAGACGGTACGTCGACCCGGGCGCCGCCGGATGCCTTGAGCCGCCCCATCCGCCACAGTCCTCGCAGGTCGTCCGTGGCGGTGCCCACGATGTCCACCCGGGTGTCGACGTCCTCGACCCAGTCGACGGGGACCTCGTGGACACGCAGTCCGTTGTGCTCGGCGAGCAGCAGCAGCTCGGTGTCGAAGAACCACGCGTCGTCGCGGGTCACCTGCAGCAACGGCTTCAGCACCTCGGTGCGGGCGGCCTTGAATCCGCACTGGGCGTCGGTGAACCGGACGCCGTGCGTGAGCCGGATGATGCCGTTGTAGCAGCGGGAGATGAATTCGCGGCGTGGGCCGCGCACCGTGCGCGACCCGGGTGCCAGCCGGGAACCGATGGCGAGGTCCGAGTGACCGCTGGCCAGGGGCGCAACCAGCGGAAGCAGCCCGTCGAGGCCGGTGGACAGGTCCACGTCCATGTACACGACGATGTCCGCGTCGCTGGCGCCCCAGACGGTGCGCAGGGCGAGCCCGCGGCCCTTGCGGTCGAGGTGCACGACGCCGACGCCCGGCAGTTCGTCGGCGAGGCGACGGGCGGTGGCGAGGGTGTCATCGGTGCTGGCGTTGTCGGCGACAGTGATCCGCCACGGAAAGGGGAAGTCCGTCGCCAGTCGGGCGTGGAGTGTGCGCAGGCAGCCGGGCAGGGCGCGTTCCTCGTTGTAGACCGGCACGACGATGTCGACCGTCGCGGTACCGGCATGTGCGTGAAGGGACCGCTCGACCTGCTGGAACGGGGCCAAGCGCTCCGGGCGGGCGGTGGTCTCGGTGAGGTGGGGGGTGGGAGTCATGGCTTCCTCAGGCGTGAGGGGACGGCAGACTGCGGCTCTGAGGCCCTGGTCCGGGCCGCGGCCTCACTGTTGCCGCCCTGCCTGTGGAGGCGGGGAAAAAATGCTGGGAACTGACGGGGAGTCAGATCTATGGCCGAAAGTGCTCCCACGGTTCACTGCGGACACGACCGCACCACGGAGTTCCTGAGTTCCCCGACACCCTTGATCTCGGTGACCATGTCCGCACCGGGGTACAGAAGGACCTCGGGTTCGCCAACGGTGCCGGGTCCGGCCGGTGTGCCCATCGTGATCAGGTCTCCGGGCAGCAGCGTGGTCACGGTGCTGACCTGGGCGATGACGGTGACGACGTCGAAGATCAGCTGCGAGGTGTTCGCCTTCTGGCGGACCCGCCCGTCGATGACACAGCTCATCGTCAGACCGCGGCCGCCCATCGGCACGTCGTCGGTGGTGACCATGGCGGGTCCCACCAGGGTGACGTCCGTGGACAGTCCCGCCGCGGGGGCGCTTCCCGAGTCGCTCCGCGCGGCGACGCCGTTGACGACGGTGTAGCCCGCGACATGGCGCAGCGCCGTCCGGGCCGTGACTCCACGGGTCCGGCACCCGATCACCAGGCCCAACTCCACGCCCCAGTCCACGTTCCGTCCCTCGGCCGGCAGGCAGATGGCGTCGCGGGCACCGGCAACGCCTTGGCCGCCTTGCCGCACGGAGAACACCGGAACGGTGGGGAAGGAGGTGCCCGTCTCTCGTACCCGTGTGGCGTAGTTGGGTCCCACACGAACGATCTTGCTCGGCCGGGTGATGAGGGGCGCGTAGGAGATGTCGTCCAGCCGGTGGCGTTCACCGGTTTCCTCAGCGGCTCGTTCCCGCCAGTCCTCGCCGGAGGCGATCAGCGCCCCGACGTCCGGGTAGGGCAGCACCACGCAGTGCTTCTTCTGCAGACGTGCGGCGGCTGTACGGCCTTGTCCCAGTCGTACGGTGCTGAGCTTCACCGGTGGCACTCCTTTTGGTAGCGATGCGGCCCTATACGCAGGTGTGGGGAGCCGGGGCAGCCGTCGCTGCAACGGCGGGCTGATACGGCAGGAGCAGACGGAATGTGCAGCCTTCACCTGGCCTGGCCTCGAGTTCCAGACGTCCGCCGTTGGCCTCCGCGGCGCCGACGGCGATCGCAAGCCCCAGGCCGGACCCCGCTGCCGCGGCCCGCTCGGCCGAATCGGCGCGGTAGAACCGCTCGAACACCCGCCGCGCGTGCGACTCGGTCAGGCCGGCCCCGTCATCGGCGACCTCGACGACACAGACCCGAGTGCCGGGTATGAGCGGAGCGTTGGCGCTGGTACGGCCCGGTCCCGTCGTGCCCGGCCCGTGTGGGCGGACTCGGAGAGTGCCGACGCGCACCTGGATGTGTGTCCCGGTCGGAGTGTGGACGCACGCGTTGGTGAGCAGATTCGACAGGATCTGCGCCAGCTGATGCGGGTCGCCGACGGCGTCGACGACGTCCAGCTCGTCCACGCGGGCGTCGTCCTCGGGGTCGGCGAGAGTGCCGAGGCCGATGCTGCGCCCGGGGTGTCGCACGGCGACGGCAGCGATACCGTCGGCCACGAGAGAGAGGAGGTCGACCGGTTGCCACCGCGTCGCGGGGACCTCACCGAGCCTGGCCAGTTGGGACAGGCTCTCGATGAGACGGCTCATCCGGTCGGCGTTCCGCACGATCAGCTGCTGCGCCTCCCGGCGTCGTTCCAGGCTCATCTCCGGCTCCTGCACCAGGAGTTCGGCGAAGCCCTGCAGAGACGTGAGGGGAGTTCGCAGTTCATGGCCGGCGTCCGCCAGGAAGTGGCGCAGCCGTTGCTCCGACGCCTCGGTGCGACGCAGCGCGGTGCGCAGCCGGTCGAGCATCGTGTTCAGGGCACGGCTGAGGTGGCCGACCTCGGTGACCGCATGCCGGTCCGGAACGCTCAGTTCCAACTCACCTTCGGCGATGCGCCTGGCAGTGCGCTCGACGCCGACCAGCGGCCGCAGTCCCAGCCGCACGGCGAGGGTGCCGAAGAGGACGACCCCCGCTGCGACGGCCACCCCGATAGCGAGGCTGAACCACAGCATTCGGGAGGTCGCCTCGTCCACCTCCTTCAGAGGCAGCGCCACCACGACCCGGGTGCCGTCGGTGCCGGACCGGGCGATCACCCGCCAGGTGCTGCCGCCGTCGGTCGCGGCGACCGTGGCGGGGCGGCCGTTCTTGAGGCCGAGTTCCGCCTCCGCCTTCGGGAGTCGCGGCCCGGCACTGCCCCCGTCGCCGCTCAGCGACATGGCAATCCGGTGGCCGCCTCTGTCGTAGAAGTACACCCGGTAGTCCGAAGGGAGGCTGCCCGTCCTGCCGGGCGCCCCTGACGCCGTCCGGCCGTCGGCCACGTCCTTGTAAAGCTGGGGCACCGGCTGGAAACGGGTCAGTCGCCGGTCGACCTGGTCCGTCAGCCAGGAGTGGAGCAGGGCGAGTCCTGCCGCCTGACAGAGCAGAACCGCCGAGGTGGCCAGCAGCGTGACGCCGAGCACCAGGCGGGCTCGCAGCGAGCGCGGTCTCAGCCGGCGCAGCCACCGCCTCACAGCGCCGCCGCCCCCGGTCCGGGGCGCGCGGCCCGCAGGCAGTAGCCGACACCGCGGACCGTCTGGATGAGCTGGGGCTCGAACCGGTCTATCTTGCGCCGCAGGTTGCGTACGTAGGTGTCGACGATGCGGGCGTCACCGGCGAAGTCGTAGTGCCAGACCTCGGACAGGATCTGCTTCTTGCCCACCACGCGTTCTGGCTGCGCAAGCAGGCAGACCAGGAGCCGGAACTCGGTGGGCGACAGCTGGATGGGCAGCCCGGCCCGGCGCACCTCGTGGGTCTGCTGGTCCAGCACCAGATCCGCGTACCGCAGCGGCGGCCTCCTGGTCCCTCCGCCCGGTGGCATGTCACTGCGCCGCAGGATGGCACGGATGCGCAGCAGCACCTCCTGCACGTGGAACGGCTTGGTGACGTAGTCGTCGCCGCCGGAGCTGAGGCCGATGATGCGGTCCTCGACGTCTGTGCGCGCCGTCAGGAACAGCACCGGCGTATAGACGCCCTCAGCCCGCAGATGACGGGTCACCGCGAAGCCGTCGATGTCCGGAAGGCCGACGTCCAGCACGATCAGGTCGGGTTGGCCGCGACCGGCCTCGAACATGGCGGTCTGGCCTGTGTCGGCGGTGCTCACGGAGTAGCCGGCGGCGTGCAGGGCGGAAGTGAGCAAGGTGCGGATGCTGGGGTCGTCCTCGACGACGAGCACATTGTGTTGGGGTGGCGCGGGCGCCGACGGCACGACGGGCATGGACCTTCCTTCGCTGGTGAGGCGTTCGCGGTGCGCCGAACGCCCGGACGGCGCCCCATGGGGGACTGCCGTCCGGGCACCGGGGGTCAGCCGGTCACCTCCTTGTTCTTGGCCAGCGCCGCGGTACGCTCGGTGACCGTCTTTCGCAGCTTCTCGACGGCTGAGTCCAGCTCCTTGCCGTCGGCACCGGCCTTCCCCGCCTGTTCGGCGATGGCGTTCAGCGCCTTCAGTGCGGTCCCGGAGCCGTAGAACTTCTGGTACAGCTCCTTGTACGCCTTCTTGTAGAGGGGATCGAAGGTGTCCGAGTCCAGGAAGCGCTCCTTCAGCGGGTGGCCGATCATGCCGGCGAACCCACCGCCTTCGCCCTCACCGCCCTGACCGCCTTGGCCGTTCTGACCGCCCGGCAGACCGGAAGGCATTCCGGACGGCATGCCTTCCGGCAGATTCTCGGGCATCCCCGAAGGCATTCCTTCAGGCATTCCTTCGGGCATTCCTGACGGCATCCCGGAGGGCATGTTCTGCGCGGCTTGGCCACCTGTGCCCTGGCCGCCCTGGCTGCTCTGCCCAGTGGCACCTCCAGCGCCACCACCGAAGGCACCGCCCATGCCCGTGTCGTCGTCCGGGCCCGAGGTCGCATCGCCGGTGAAGGTGAAGTTGTAGTCCCATCCCAGGACCGAGAACTTCTTGGTGTCCAGGTCGTACCACAGCAGGTAGTTCTTGCCGGGTCCGGCCATGTCGTCGAAGTTCATGAGCAGGTTCTGCGCGGCGAGGTACGTCGCCAGGGACTCGACGTCCACGTGCTGGTCGAGTTCCTTCTCGAACTCCTCGTCCGACGCCTCGTTCGCCCACTTGATGAGCTTCATGACCGGCTCCAGGTCCTGACTGCCCACCTTGTTGAGCTGCTCGAACGACTCCTCGTAGTCGGTCGGGTCGTCGCCCTTGTACTCGAAGCTGCCGCCGGCCCGCGCCTTGTAGAGCACGCCGTTGCCGTCAGCGATGGACTCCGCGTAATCCGTGTCCGGGCTCTCGACCATCAACCGGGTGGCGACCGGGCGGGTGTTGACCTGTACCGACGTGAAGGCGTACCGCTCGTTCTTCTGACCGGTGGTGTCCGTCAGGCTCAGCGCGAGGGCCTCGTTCACCGGGACCTGGCCGTTGCTTCCGGGGCGCAGCGAGATCTCACGCTCGCCCTGATAGGCGCGGCCCTCGACGAACTCGTCGATCTTGATGAGCCAGGGCAGTTCCTCGGGTTTCTTGTCGGACAGGTTGTACTGCGTGATCCCGCCCCCCATGCCACCGGCCCCGCCGGGACCGCGGCCATTGGCCTGGCCGCGGTCCCGGCCCCCGGTTGCGCCGTCCTGCTGCGCCTCCGGGGCGCCCTGCTCGGCGCCTTCGGGCATGGTCCGGCCGCCACCGCGCATGCCCTGGCCGCTTCCGCGCAGGGACAACAGTGTGGAGTTGCCCTTGAGGCGGATTCCGACGTCCTCGAGGTAGACCCCGTCGATGGTGAGGTCGGCCTCGATGTAGTCCTTGGTCCCGTCCTCGCGGAACTCCTTCATCATCTTGGTGAAGTCGGTCTGGTCGTACTCCAGTTGGATGGAGTGGGAGACCGAGGTGTCGTACAGGTCGACCGTGCCCTCGACGTTCTCCGTGATGGCGTCCGCCTCCACGCGGGAGGAGGAGGTGACGTACGGCGAGATTCGGGCGTCGCCGAAGAAGTAGACCATCACCACCAGTCCCGCGCAGAGGGCGCCGGCCGGCTTCCAGTGGTGCCGCAGCCGTACGGGGATCCGGTCGCGGAGCCGCCGCGGCCTGCGCCGGGGAGCCGCCTCGCTGCCGCCGGCCATCACAGGTCGGTCGAGTCGTAACCGGTCAGCACGGTCACCCGCTGGCCCGATGTCCGCTCCTGCAGCGCGGCCACCAGGTCGCCGGGCTCGGTGCCCTTCTTCATGCGCACCGTGTAGAACACCTCGGTCAGCGCGCCGCCGCGGATCGTCTCGGTGCTCACCAGCTCGAACTCCGTGGTGTACCGGATGAGGACGTCACGGATGGCCGAGGTGTAGTCCTCGCCCGCGGGGACCTGGACCTTGACGACCTGGCGCTGGACGCTCAGGGCGAACCAGTTGAACTTGAACATCACGACGACGACCACGCAGATCACCACGGCCGCGACGGCGGCGAGGGTGTAGAAGCGGGCACCGCAGGCCATGCCGATGGCCATGGCCAGGAAGACGAAGCCGACGTCCCTGGTCTCCTTGATGGCGTTCCGGAACCGGATCACCGACAACGCGCCGACCAACGAGAAGGCCCGTGCCAGGTTCGATCCGACCACCAGCATGATCAGGGCGACGACCATCCCGACGATGATGAGCGTCTGGACGTAGGACTGGCTGTAGGAGACGTTGCGGTGCGTGTACCGGTACACGTGGCCGATCAACGTGCTCAGAATGAACGACAGCGCCATGGCGACGACGACGTCGGTAACGCTGAACGTACCGCTGAGTTCCTGCAGATCGAAGTTCACTGTGCTCCTTCTTTCAAGGGCGCTTCGTGCGCCGAATACGTGTGCGGCGGCTGGTGGTCCGCCTCGTGGATGTGGAACACGGACCGGGGTGCCAGGCCGAACGCCTCGATGGACTGCACGTACTTGGAGACCCGGATCAGGTTGAGGTTCCGACGCGCCGCGAGGTCCGTGATCCAGTACGGCGTGCGCTCGTTGACCTTGATCTCCATCACTGACAGGTGCGGCGGGATGGTGAACCGGTTCTCGGGGGTCGGTGTCCCGAAGTGGAAGTCCCGGTCCCGGCCACGGATGCGCCGGTCGAAGGTCACCCGCAGTCCGGTGTCCGCGTCTCGGCCGACCAGGGCCTCGCGCTGGTAGCCGGTGATCGCGGTGGGTTGGAGATTCAGCCGTACGACGAGTTCGAGCACCTCCTGGATGAAGGCGCTTTCCTTGGCGGAGTGCTCCACCATCTCCCGGCCGTCGCACAGCCGGCGGGCGACGCCGTACGGAAGGGTGATGCGGCGCTTCTGTGTGACCCGGTTGACGCGCTGCTTGATCTCCACGCACACCGGGGACTCGTCGGTCACCCCGTCCAGGTTCCCGTAGTGGCGGATGCGCAGCTTTCGCCGGAACTTCAGGCCCTCGATCTTCTCCCAGTAGAACCGCAGCTGCGGGGTGTCGTAGTACAGGCTCCACACGCCGTACCCGCCGACCGGGCTGTTCAGATCGCGGTCCATCCGCTCGGCCAGCTCGTCCCGGATCTCGGCCGCCTCCTCGACCGGTACGAGGTACTTGAGCTCGAACCGGTTGAACGAGTGCAGCCTGCTGGCCACGTGCAACGGCTGCTCCTCTGCCGGGCGCTGCTCCTCCCCCCGGCTCTCGGGTTTCCGCCACGTGGTCACCGGTAGTGCCACCATGCGCCTCCTTCGTCGTACGGCCCGATCGGGCGACGCAGGACACAAAACCGGTGGGATGTGAGAAGCAGCTGAGAATTGCGAGGTAATTCCAGGAGTACTCAAGATGGCCAATGGATGAACTGCGCGCGTTGACGCGGCGTCCTCACGGTCCGGGACAGCTCTGGTCGGTTTTGGTGGATGATCCGTAGGGCGGCGGCGCTGACCACCCGCAGTGCGGTGGGCCGACCCAGCGACGGCCGGTATCGGTCTCGGGTGCCCAGGGGGTTGATGCCGGCGGGCAGTTCGGGGCCGGCTTCGGTCACGTCCCTCTCAGGACACCGTTGGCGAATTCGGCGGTGGTCGCCAAATGACCTTGGCCGTATCCGCGTGTCCTACTCCGCCACCCACTCCCGCCACCGATGGCCGCGCCGTCTGGGTCCGGCCAGCGGCCGGTGAGCAGTACCGCGGCCGCGGTCGGCGCGAAGATCCGTCTGCGCCGCCGGCAGCGTGGCATGAGCGCCGCGGAGATTGCCCGGCGCGCCGGGCTGAGCAATGCCACGCTGTCGCAGATGGAGGCGGGCAAGGGCAATCCGACGATTGGCACCCTGGACGCGATCGCCGTCGCGCTGCGCATCCCGATCGCGGACCTGCCGGCGCGCGACGCCGACACCGGGCCGGTCTACCGGCCGGGCAACCCCGCTGAGCCGGGCGAGGTCGCCCGGGACCTGCTGCGCCGCATCAGCCTGGAGAACTGGCGGCTGCGTATCCCGCCCGAGACGGAGCTGACCGGCGTCCCCCACGCCACCGGCACGATCGAGCACCTGCTCATCGCCGCCGGGCACGTGACCGCCTGGCCGGTCGATGCCCCGCAGGACCTGGGCCCCGGCGACATGCTCGCCTTCGCCGGCGATGTCCCGCACTTCTACCGCACCGCCGCCGAGGCGGTGGACATCACCGGCGTCTTCGCCTCCCCCATCGGCACCTGAGCCAAGGAACCTCACCTATGAGCATCAGCACCGACGTCATCCCTTCCAATCAGGCCTTCCTCAGCGACAACATGGCGGGCGCCTCGCCCGAGATAGCGCAGGCTGTCGCCGCGGCGGCGGCCGGGTATGCCCTGTCGTACGGCGACGATCCCTTCACTGGCAGCGTCCGCCACAGGTTGAGCGAGATCTTCGAACGTGAGGTCGAGGTCATCCCGGTCTCCACCGGAACCGCCGCGAACTGCCTGGGTCTGGCTGCCCTGACCCCACCCTGGGGCAGCGTGCTGTGCCACCCGGCCAGTCACATCAACG
Source organism: Streptomyces sp. MA5143a (assembly GCF_900290235.1). Lineage (GTDB taxonomy): Bacteria > Actinomycetota > Actinomycetes > Streptomycetales > Streptomycetaceae > Streptomyces. Next base: position 2,296 of record NZ_OLMK01000143.1, on the reverse strand, counting down.
TCGACGATTGCGGTGCGCCGGAGTTCTTCACGGGCGGCGCCAAACTCGTCACGGTTCCCGGCCACGACAGCAAGATCGACCCCGACGCGCTCCGCGAGGCGGTGCGCCGCAGGGCCGGTGACGTTCACAGTGTGCAGCCGTCGGTGGTGAGCATCAGTCAGGCCACGGAGCGCGGCAGCGTCTACGCCCTCGACGAGATCCGCCGTCCGGCAACCATCGCCAAGGACGCGGGACTGCGCTGCCACATGGACGGCGCCCGCTTCGCCAACGCCCTGGACCACCTGGGCGTCACACCGGCCGAGATGACCTGGCAGGCCGGCATCGACGTGCTGTCCTTCGGGGCCACCAAGAACGGCGCGATGACCGCGGACGTCATCGTCTCCTTCGATCCGGCACTGGCCAGCGAACTCGCCTTCCGTGCCAAGCGTGCCGGCCAGCTCGCCTCCAAGATGCGCTTTCACACCGTCCAGCTCGACGCCTACCTCACCGACGGTCTGTGGCTGCGAAACGCCCGCCGGGCCAACACGATGGCCGCCCGGCTCGGCGACGGTCTCAAGGCCATCCCGGCACCGAACTCCTCAGCAGCTCGCAGGCCAACATCCTCTTCTGCCGCCTGCCCCAGCAGGCAACCGAAGGGCTTCTCGCGGAGGGCTACACCTTCTACCACGATCGCTGGGCGCCGGGCATCGTCCGCCTCGTCACCTCCTTCTCTCACACCTCCGAAGACATCGACCAGCTTCTGGACGCGGTCCGCCGCCACACCCGCTGACCACCGACCGGAGCCGGCCAGGCGGCTTGCTCAGCGCGCGGCGGCCGCGGCTCCGTCCACGCCGATCACCCTCGGGACCACCTGCTGTGGCAGTGGCAAGTGCCGCAGATGGCGCAGCGCGGTGCTGCGGGAGACCGGCACGGCCAGCGGACGCCGTCCTGCATACGCTCAGCATGTCGGGGCAGGTACGGCGAGAACGGCGTGCTCGCGGCCGTTGCCCGGTAGAGGATGATGGGTCATGACGATCGTGTTCCGGATTCCGGCCACTGGTGCGGAGCGGGTGGGGTTCGCCTACTCGCCGACGATGGAAGCCGTACTGAGTCTCCATGTGCTGGTGGAGCCCAAGCACCACCCCGTCCAGCACGGCTGGGTGCGCGCGATGCGCATGCTGTCCCCGGCGCTGAAGCGGGAGATCGAGGCGTTCTCCTACGCGGTGCGCTCGTACTTCCCGGAGTTCCTCTTTCCGCAGCCGACCGGCGGACTGACTGACTTCGCCGACGAACTGGCCGCCCTGCGCACAGCGGATCCGGAGCTGGTCCGGCTGGAGTTCGCCATCCCGCTGCTCTCGCCATGGCCGGGCGGCGGCCAGGGCAGGGACCCGCGCGTGCTGGACGAACCGGACGTACGCCGGCTGCTGCGGGAGCGGCTCGCACGGGAGAGCGACGACGCCATCGCCGCGATGCTCCTCGACGACCCCCGCGCGCTGCTCGAACGGTTCCTGAGCATGCTGGAGCGCTACTGGCGGGAGGCGTTCGAGGAGGAATGGGCACGGCTCGAACCCGAACTCGCCGCCGGCGTCAGCGAGGCCGGACACCAGATCGAGCAGCGCGGTCTGTACGGGATGCTGCGCGGCCTGTGGCCGGAGGTGCGCAGCGATCCTCAGACCGAACGCTTCTGGCTGGAGCGACCGCACGATCACGAGGTCGCCATCGGTCCGGACGACACCCTCGTGCTCGCCCCCAGCTCCTATGTGTGGCCGCACGTACGCGTCAACTGCGACGGTCCGTGGCCTCTCGGCCTCGTCTTCCCGGTCTCCTCCATCGCCCGGGAAGCCCGCCCAAGGATTCCACCCACCCGGCTCGTCGGCACGTTGCGGGCGCTCGCCGACGACACCCGGCTGCGTGCCCTCCGGCTGATCGCCGAACGCCCACGCAGCACCCAGGAACTGGCCCCGCTCGTCGGCGTCAGCGAGGCCGCCCTGTCCAAGCACCTGCGCGTGCTGGCGGACGCGGGCCTGCTGGAGCGCCGCCGCGAGGGCTACTACGTCCTGTACCGGCTCGTGCCCGGGCAGGTGGCGGGCCTGACCCCGGGCCTGGAGAGCTTCCTGACCCGTCATGACCGCCCTCCCCGAGGTCATCCACTTCCAGAAGTGGATCGACGACCACGCCCACCTGCTCAAGCCGCCCGTGAACAACCGCACCATGGCCCTGGGATCGGACTTCATCGTCCAGGTCGTCGGCGGCCCCAACCAGCGCACCGACTACCACGTCGACCCGTACGAGGAGTGGTTCCACCAGGTGCGCGGCG
>NZ_OLMK01000011.1 GCF_900290235.1 Streptomyces sp. MA5143a | reverse complement strand
CAGGGGCGCGGGGAACTGCGCGAGCAACCCCCACCCACCCGCACCCGCCATACGAACGCGCACCCCCGAGCTACTGGGCGAACAAGAACTCGCACCACACGCACTTCCCCCCGCCCCGCGCCTCCACCCCCCACACATCCGTCAGCCGGTCCACCAGCAGCAGCCCCCGCCCCGAGACACCCGACTCCCCCGCCTCCCGACGCCGCGGCAGCGCGCTGGAGGAGTCCTCCACCTCCACCCGCAGTCGCCATTCCGTGCCGGTCAGCGCCCGGAGCGTCACGATCGCGGAGCCCTCCGTGTGCATGAGCGCGTTGGTGATCAGCTCGTCGGCGACGAGTTCGATCTCGTCGGCCCGCTCCCGCGCGCCCCATGTGCGGACGGCCGCCCCGATCATGTGCCGGGCCTCGGTGAGCGCCTCCGGGTCGCCGGGGGCGACATGCTGCTGGAGCCGCCCGCCGGGCTGCTCCGCGCTGCGGCTGCGGCGGCGCAGCAGGAGCAGGGCCACGTCGTCGTCTCCCCCGCGTTCCTCCGCCACGTCGATGAGCCGGTCGGCGAGGTCGTCGACGTCGTCAGGGCCGGTGGTGATCAGCGTCTGCAACGTGCGCATGCCGTCGTCGAGGTCGGCGCCGGGCTGTTCGATGAGGCCGTCCGTGCAGAGCAGCAAGGTGTCGCCGGGGTCCAGCTCGATCGTGCTCACGGGGTACTCCAGGCCCCCGAACTCGGCCGACAGCCCGAGCGGCAGGCCGCCGTCGACGGTGACCCGGCGGCAGCCGCCGTCGGGCGCCCGGATGAGGGGGTCGATGTGTCCGGCCCGGACGACCTGGACCACTCCGGTGGACAGGTCGGCCTCCGCGTACAGGCACGTGGCGAAGCGGTCGGTGTCGAGTTCGTGGAGGAAGGCGGAGGCGCGGGACATCACGGTGGCCGGGGTGTGGCCCTCGGTGGCGTACGCCTTGAGGACGATGCGCAGCTGGCCCATGACGGCGGCGGCGTGGGTGTCGTGGCCCTGGACGTCGCCGATGACCGCGCCGACGCGGCCGCCGGGCAGGGGGACGAGGTCGTACCAGTCGCCGCCGATGTCCCGGCCGAGGGACCCGCCGAACGACGCGGCCCGGTAGCGGACGGCGATGTCGGCGCCGGGCACGCTGGGGATGGACCGGGGCAGCATGGCCTGCTGGAGGCCTTCGGCGAGGTCCTTCTCCCCCTCGTAGAACATGGCCCGCTGAAGGCTCTGGGCGATGCTGCTGCCGAGCGCCACGAGGACGTCGCGCTCCTCGCCGGTGAAGCCCCTGCGGTCGTTGTAGAGCAGCCCCATGGCGCCGATGGGCCGGGCCTGCACGATCAGGGGCAGATAGGCGGCCGAGGTGATCTGGAGGTCGGTGATGTGCGGCCAGAGCAGCGGGTACGACTCGGCGAACTCCTCCGGTGACTCGATGAAGTGCGGTGCGAGGCTCCGTACGACCTCGTTCATCGGGTACTTCACGTCGAGGCGGGTGATCCGGGTGCCGGGTACATAGCTGGCCCGGGGGCCGGCGGCGATCATGCGGATGCGGCCGGCCTCGACGAGGCCCATGACGAGGCTGGTCGCGCCGAGGTGGGTGATGCCGTCGGTGTCCTCCAGGACGTCGATCACGTCCTGGACGGTGCGGGCGTGGGCCAGGGCGGCGGTGATGACCTGGACGACGTCGGTGCGTCTGCGGCGGGCCTCGTCCAGGGTCGCCTGCTCCGTGCGGGCGCTGATCTCCCGCAGTTCGCGGGTGGCGTCACGGACGATGCCGATGACCCGGTACGGGCGGCCGGTCTCGTCGCGGCGGATGTAGCCCTGGGTGTGGGTCCAGCGGAGGGTCCCGTCGCGCGTCCGGATGCGGAAGTAGGCGCCGTAGTTCTCGCTGCCGTCCTTGAGGGCCTGGGACACCAGGGTGTCGAGCTTGCGGCCCTCCACCGGGGGGACCCGGACGGTCAGGCTCTCGGGGCGGCCGTCGTATTCGTCGGGGCGCAGGTCGAAGACCTCGTGGGCCGTGGCGTCCATGTGCATCACGCCGGCGTCGAGGTCCCAGTCGAAGCTGCCCATGAGATTGAGCGCCAGGACGGGGTCCGGGTGGGCGAGCCAATCGTCCGGCAGCGGCAGCTCACTCGCTCCCCGATCAACCATGTGGCCACTTTGCCAGGGTTTGCCCGATTATTCGAGTGGGGACGGGCTGTCCTGTTTCAGCCCTCCGGATCCGATCACTAGTGTCGGTACCGCCCCTGCTTCCGGCGCGCGACCCAGGAGCGCGACAGCCATGGACTGGTTCACCGCATCCGATTACTGGCTCGGCCGGCTGCTCTTCCAGCGCTCCCTCGCCGTGATCTACCTGGTGGCCTTTCTGGGGGCGGCCCTGCAGTTCCGGGCGCTGCTCGGGGAGCGGGGGATGCTGCCGATCCCCCGTTTCGTCGCGTGGACGCCCTGGCGGCGGTCACCCAGCGTGTTCCACCTCCATTACTCGGACCGGTTCTTCGCCGTGTGGGCGTGGGCGGGCTGCGCGGTGTCGGCGGCGCTCGTCGCCGGGGTCGACTCGCTGCTGCCCCTGTGGGGCGGCATGCTGCTGTGGCTGGTGCCGTGGGTGATGTACCTGTCGATCGTGAACGTGGGCCAGACCTGGTACTCGTTCGGCTGGGAGTCGCTGCTCCTGGAGGTCGGCTTCCTCGCGGTGTTCCTGGGCAACGACGAGGTGGCGCCGCCGATCGTCGTACTGTTCCTGCTGCGCTGGGTGCTGTTCCGGGTGGAGTTCGGCGCGGGCCTGATCAAGATGCGCGGCGACGAGTGCTGGCGGAAGCTGACCTGCCTCGACCACCACCACGAGACGCAGCCGATGCCCGGCCCGCTGAGCTGGTTCTTCCACCACCTGCCGAAGCCGCTCCACCGGGTCGAGGTGGCCGCCAACCACGTCACCCAGCTGGTCGTCCCGTTCCTGCTGTTCGCCCCGCAGCCGGTGGCGACGGCCGCCGCCTCGCTGATGGTCCTGACCCAGCTGTGGCTGGTGCTGTCCGGCAACTTCAGCTGGCTGAACTGGATCACCATCGTGCTGGCCCTGTCGGCGGTCGACCTCGGCACCGGTGCGCCCGACGCCCCGGGCTCACCCCTGTGGTACGAGATCGTCGTCCTCGCCATGAGCGCGCTGGTCCTCTGGCTCAGCTACCACCCGGTGCGCAACATGGTCTCCCGCCGCCAGGTGATGAACCGCTCCTTCGACCCGCTGCACCTGGTCAACACCTACGGGGCCTTCGGCAGTGTCAGCCGCGTCCGGTACGAGGTGGTCGTGGAGGGGACGGCGGACGAGGTGCCGCGCGAGGACGCGGGCTGGCTGGAGTACGAGTTCCGGGGCAAGCCGGGTGACCCCCGTCGCTGGCCCCGCCAGTTCGCCCCGTATCACCTGCGGCTGGACTGGCTGATGTGGTTCGCGGCGCTCTCCCCGGCGTACGCGCACCCCTGGTTCGGCGGCCTGGTGGAACGCCTCCTGGAGAACGACCGCGACACCCTGAGGCTGCTGCGCCGGTCCCCCTTCCCCGCCGGCGCCCCGCCGCGCTTCGTCCGCGCCCGTCTCTTCCGCTACCGCTACACGACGTGGCGGGAGCTGCGGGCGACGGGTGCCTGCTGGGAGCGGACATACGTACGGGAGTTCATGCCGCCGACACGGCTGGCCGTGCCGACGGTCCGGGACCGGTAGGGCCGGTCACGGCCGCGACCGGTGGCGGCCGAACTCGGCGAGCCGCGCGGGCTGCCGCGTGCGCGTCACCCGGATATGCAGGTCCCTGGTCATGGCTCTCGACGCGGCGCCACCCCAGGGGGCACAGTGCTCCCACGCACACCAGATCGACAAGGAGCCCCCGTGACCAGCTGGGTCGGCCGGACCGCCGCCGAGATCGCCGCCGCCGTACAGGAGAAGCGGGTGACTCCGCGCGAGGTGGTGGCGGAGCATCTCGCGCGGATCGCGTCGCTGGACGGGCGGATCGGCGCGTTCCGTACCGTCCGCGCGGAGGCGGCCCTGGCCGAGGCGGACGAGGTGGCGGCCCGCGCCGATCTGGACGGACTGCCGCTGGCCGGGGTCCCGGTGGCGGTCAAGGACAACCTCGCCGTGCGGGGCGAGGCCACACGCAACGGGTCGGCGGCGACACCGGACGACCCGGCCGACGAGGACCATGTGACGGTGGCCCGGCTGCGCGCGGCGGGCGCGGTGGTCGTGGGCCTGACCAACGTGCCCGAGCTGTGCGTCTTCGGTACGACCGACGGGGTGCACGGCACCGCCCGCAATCCCTGGGACCTCACCCGCACCACCGGTGGCTCGTCCGGCGGGAGCGCCGCGGCGGTCGCCGCCGGCCTGGTGCCGATCGCGCTCGGCAACGACGGGATGGGCTCGCTGCGCATACCGGCCGCCAACTGCGGCCTCGTAGGGCTGAAGCCGGGCTTCGGTGTCGTCCCCGCGGACATCGGGCACGGCGACTGGTTCGGCATGTCGGAGAACGGCCCGCTCGCGACGACCGTCGAGGACGCCCGGCTGATGTTCCGGGTCCTCGCGGGCACGGACCCCGGCGAACCGGCCCCCTCCTCCTCGTCCCGCGGCATCGCCCTCTCCGTGCGCAGCCCCCTGGTCGGGGTGACCGTGACGCGCCCGTACGCCGATGCCGCGCGGCGGGCGGCACAGGCGCTGGCCGGGGCGGGCCACCGGGTGCGGCGCGCCGATCCGCCGTATCCGCTCTGGCTGGGCACGACGTCGCTGGCGCACTGGACGGCGGGAACGGCGGTGGACGCCGAGGGTCTCGACCCGGCGCTGCTGACCCGGCGCACCCGGGTGCACGCCGCGGTGGGGCGCCGCTTCGTGAAAGGCGTCCGGGCGGGCGACCGCCGCGAGCAACTGCGCCGGCGGATGGAGCCGTTCTTCGCCGAGCACGAGGTGCTGCTCACCCCGGCGCTCGCCCGGCGCGGGCCGGCCGCCGCGCCCTGGCACGAGCGGGGGTGGCTGCGCAATCTGCTGGTGAACACGAACTACTCGCCGCTCACCCCGCCGTGGAACCTGACGGGCTGGCCGGCGATGTCGGTGCCGTTCGGGACGCTGCCGTCGGGCGCCCCCTGCGCGGTGCAGCTGGTGGGCCGCCCCGGCTCCGAGCTCGAACTCCTCGCCGTGGCGGAGCAGTTGCAGGAGTCGCACCCGTGGCGGCGAACGGCCCCGCTCGACTGACGGGGGCCGAGGCGGCCTCCGGACGACAGCCCCTAGAGGGCCCGGTACATGACGTGCAGCCCGACTCTGCCGTCCCGAGGGTGCTCGAAGGCGTCGGGCACGGTGCCCAGGACGGTGAACCCGAGGGAGGTCCACAGACGGACGGCCGGGTTGGTCTCGACGACGGCGTTGAAGACCATGCCCCGGTAGCCGTCGGCCTTGGCCGCCGCCAGGACGTGCTCGGCGAGGGCGCGGCCGATGCCCCGGCCGCCGTGCTCGGGATCGACCATGAAGCCGGCGTTGGCGATCCGGGCGGCGGGACCACCGTAGTTGGGGGTGAGGAAGGCGGAGCCGACGACCGCCCCGGTGCCGTCCTCGATGACGAACACACGCTTGGCGGGGGCCATCCACAGGGCGCGGGCGGCTTCCTCGGAGGTGTCCGGGTCCCAGGTATACGTCTCGCCGGCGGCGACTACGCGGTGCCAGAACGGCCAGATCCGCGGCCAGTCCTCGGCGGTGGCTTCTCTGATCTGCATGGGCGTGAGTCTGGCACGCCCATGCAGACGGCGATCGCGAGGGCGCCGAGGGGTCAGTCCACGCTGGGCAGGATGTGGGGCTCGGCGAGGTCGTCCTCGTAGCCCGCGAGCCGGATGGGGGCGGACCTGGCCCACACGTCGAGGCTGCCGAGTTCCTTCTTCGTCCGGCCGGCGCCTTCGGTGCGTTCCTTGGGGCGCTGATCGCGATTCGTCTTCTCTGGTGTCACCGCGCACTCCTTATGTGTCGGGTCACCCTCGGGACGTCGGCCCAGCCTTCCGCTGCTCGCCTGACATCCGCTCGGGTCTGAGTCGAGGTCAGTTCGGACGCGGTGGCGCCGGATTCATTTGGGTGAGAGCAGGCCGTGGTGACCGGCTTGTCCCGGGACGGACCGTGGGTGTGGGTGGAACCCATATAAGGCTGTCCGTCCGGTACAGAGTAACCAAATGAGCGGGCGCCTGCTCGATGGGGCTGAAAACACGAGGTAACTGTCTTGAGTCATTCCGCGTTCAGCGGGCCATCGCGTGGCGATCCGCCCTATTTCATTACGTTTTGCTGCCACCCGATCGGCCTAGTTCCTGAACTCCGCGCTCCACCAGGGCTCCAGCGGATCGCTGCCTTCGGCACGCAGTTCAGGTCCCGTTGGCCGAATAGCAAGCCGACCATGATCTGCTCCTGTGTCGCAACGGCATTTCTCGCGGGCGGACTCGGGAGGACCGACGCATGGAGCTGCGCGGCATCGACGAGCTGATGGATCTGCTGTACGCGTGCCGGGGCGCCAGGGACGCGCCGGGCGGCCCAGGTGGTCCGGGCGGTCCTGGGGATCCAGGGGATCCGCACGAGCACGCCCTGCGCACCGCCGCGGTGCTGCGCCGGGCGCGGCCGGCCGACAAGGAGCTCCAGGTGGCCGGCCTGGTGCACACCCTCGGGCGTCTGCTCCGTCCGGGTGACGACACCGGCCACGCCGACCTGGCCGCCGACGCGGTGCGCCCCCTGCTCGGCGAGCGGGTCGCCCGTCTCGTACGCCTGCACGCCCTCGGCCCCGACGACCTCGTGCGCACGCACGCGGGCGGCTGGGCCGACACGGCCCTGGTGGAGGACGTGCTGACGCTGCGGGACGCGCACGAGGCGGGCCGCGTCCCGGGGGTGGACGCCGGGGTGCTGGAGGACTGGCGGACGGTGCTGGAGCTGGTGTCGGACCGGGCGAGGGCGTCTCACCACTTGCCGGGCGCGTAGTCCTTCAGGAAGACGCCGTACAGGTCCTCGCCCTGCTCGCCGCGGACGACCGGGTCGTAGACGCGGGCCGCGCCGTCGACGAGGTCGAGCGGGGCGTGGAAGCCCTCCTCGGCGAGGCGGAGCTTGTCGAAGTGGGGACGCTCGTCGGTGATCCAGCCGGTGTCGACCGAGGTCATGAGGATGCCGTCGGTCTGGAACATCTCCTGGGCGCTGGTCCGCGTCACCATGTTCATCGCGGCCTTGGCGGCGTTGGTGTTCGGGTGGCCGGCGCCCTTGTAGCCGCGGCCGAAGACGCCCTCCATCGCGGAGACGTTCACCACGTACGCGCGTCCGCTCGGCGCCTTACGGGCGGCGTCGGCCATGGCCGGGCGGAGCTTGCTGATGAGGATGAACGGCGCGGTGTAGTTGCACAGCTGGGTCTCCAGCAGCTCCACCGGGGAGATCTGCTCGATGGTCTGCACCCAGGTGTTGCTGTCCACCACGTCGGGGACGAGCCCGCCGGCGTCGATGGCGGTGCCGTCGAGGTGCCGGGCGACGCTGGCGTTGCCCGCGACCAGCGCGAGGTCGGCGACGCGCTGCGCGTCGAGACCGCTGGTGCCGACGGGGAGCTCGGCCGGTCCCGTCAGCCGGTCCACCGCGCCGGAGTTGAAGGCGCCGATGACGTGGTGGGCGGGCAGTTCCCCGGCGGGCAGCGGGGCGCTCTCGCCCTCGACCAGGGCGGCGTAGGCGGAGGGCAGCCGGCGCACGGTCTGGGTCGCGTTGTTGATGAGGATGTCGAGGGGGCCCGCGTCGGTGAGCTGGTCGGCGAGTGCGACGACCTGGGCGGGGTCGCGCAGGTCGATGCCGACGACCTCCAGGCGGTGCATCCAGTCCGCGGAGTCGTCCATCGCCTTGAAGCGGCGGATCGCGTCCTTCGGGAACCGGGTGGTGATCGTGGTGTGCGCGCCGTCCCGCAGCAGCCTCAGGGCGATGTACATGCCGATCTTGGCGCGGCCGCCGGTGAGCAGGGCGCGCTTGCCGGTGAGGTCGGCGCGGGCGTCGCGGCGGGCGCGGTTCTCGGCGGCGCAGTCCTGGCAGAGCTGGTGGTAGAAGTAGTCGACCTCGACGTAGCGGGCCTTGCAGACGTAGCAGGAGCGCGGGCGCTGGAGTATCCCCGCGATCTGTCCCGCGTCGGTCACCGAGGACGGCAGGATGCCCTCGGTCTCGTCGTCGATGCGCTGGGCGGAGCCGGTGGCGGTGGCCTCGGTGACCGCCTTGTCGTGGGCGGTCTTCGCGGCGCGGCGCTCCTGGCGGCGGCGCTGCTTCACCGTGCGGTAGATGGCGGCGGTGGCGCGGCGCACCGTGATCGCGTCCGGGTGGTCGACGTCCAGCGTGTCGAGTTCCTCGAGCACGCTGAGGCAGACGGCGAGCCGCTCGGGGTCGATACCGGGGCCGTACACGGCCTCGTCCGTGGTCGCCGGGCCGTCCTCTGTCACCGTCATCGCGCTGCCGTTTCCCTGATCGCCCGCGGCGCGCCGACTCGCGCCCGTCATCGAACGGGGAATTGTACGGACGGGAGCGCGGCTGGCCAAACCCAGGGCGCCCAGTAGCTCGGGGGTGCGCGGTTCGTCGGCGGGTGCGGGTGGTGTGTGGCTGGTCGCGCAGTTCCCCGCGCCCCTGAGAAGCCGGGGGCTGCGCCCCCGGGCTTTTCATCTGGAGGCCGGGCCGTAGGCCCGAGCCTTCAGGGGCGCGGGGAACTGCGCGAACGACCCCCACCCCACCCGCACCCGCACCCGCACCCGCACCCGCACCCGCCATACGAACGCGCACCCCCGAGCTCTAAGGCGCCCCGCGCCCCCGCTCAGCCTTCGCACGCCGCCAGCAGCTCCTCCAGCTCCCCCGTCACCGCCTTCCCCAGCACCTCCAGATCCGGCACGGCCTCCGCGTCGGCGACCAGCCCGTAGTGGACGCTCCCCCGGTACGTGGAGATCGCCACCGCCAAGGACTGCCCATGGGCGAGGGGGGCCAGCGGGTACACCTCGGCGAGCGGGCAGCCGCCGAGCCGCAGGCCGAGGCTCGGGAGCGGCACGCTGGTGACGAGGAGGTCGAACCAGAGGCGCGCGGCCTGGCTCACCAGGGGCCCGGCGAGCCGGTGCCCCAGCGGCGGCACATGGTCGGCGAGCAGCGCGACCGCCCCGGCGCCGCGGTTCGGCCCGGCGTCCTTGTTGCGGTCCATGGCCGTACGGACCGTGCGGAGTCGGCCGAGCGGGTCGGGGTCGTCGACGGGCAGCTTCATCAGATAGCCGGAGAGCCGGTTGCCCTGGGGGTGCGCGGTGCGCGGCCGGCGCTTGGAGACGGGGATGAGCGCCCGGGGCGCGACCCCTTCGCTGCCGTCGCCCCGCTCGTCCAGCCAGCGCCGCAGCGCGCCGGCGACGACCGCGATGAGGACGTCGTTGACGGTGCCGCCGACGGTCTTGCGGATGCGGTGCACGTCGTCGAGGTCGAGGACCACGCCGACGGTGCGGCGGGTGCCGCTCGGCTCGGCGGTCAGCGCGGTGGTGCCCCGCGCGCCCAGCGTCGCGTCGAGCGTGGTGCGGGCGAGGGAGGTGCCGATGTCCACGGCCCGGCCCAGGTCGGAGAGGGTGCCGCGGAGGAGCGCGGGCAGCTTGCGCACCTCGCCGAGGAGGCTGCGCGGGGGTTCGGCGGGGCGCGGCCTGGGCGCGGGCATGTCCATGGGGTCCATGACGGCGGCGGCGAGGGTCAGCGCCCGCAGTCCGTCGGCGAGGGCGTGGTGGAACTTGAACAGCACCGCGAAGGAGGTGCCGTCCTCGCCGGGCAGGACGTGCGCCTCCCACGGCGGCCGGTCGCGCTCCAGGGGGCGTTCCAGCAGCCGGCCGGCCACCGCGTGGAAGTCGCGGGTCGGCGCGTGGAGCCGTACGTGGTCGAAGGGCTCGAAGTCGGCGACGGGCTCGCGGGTCGCGCCGCCGAAGGTGAGCGGCAGGCGCGCATCGGGCCGCCAGACGTCCCGGATCCGCATCCGCAGCGCGGACACCCCGGCGGCACGGGCGGCGAGCAGGTCGGCGGCATGGGCGCCCGCGGTGGGCGAGTTGGCCGTGAAGACGCCGAGGGCTGCCAGGTGCATGGGATGTTCGGCGGACTCGATGTTCCAGAAGGCCAGGTCGAGTGGTGCGAGCTCGTCAGAAGTCAATGGCTTGCCTCGCGTCGACGACGGGTGAGTGTGCAGTCAATCGCTGATGGCCGATTACGGTCAAGTACGATCGAGCTACGCTCAGTTAACAGCAGATTAAGTCCCACCTCCTGGGGAGAGGCGGGACCACTGGGACATCTGCCGTCACTTGGGGGTCATCTCAACCCACCCGGCCCAGCGCGGCGTGATGAACCGCACAGCCGCTCGACGCGCATCAGTGCGGAGTCACGACACCTGCTGGCCCTTTCCGAGGGCGATCACCCCGCCCCTGGAGACCGTGTACAGCTCCGCGTCGCGCTCCGGGTTGACGCCGATGGTGGCGCCCGGCGGCACCTGGACGTTCTTGTCGAGAACGGCGCCCCGGACGACCGCGCCCCGGCCGATGTGGACGTTGTCGTGCAGCACCGACCCCTGGACCACGGCGCCGGGGTCGACGACCACACCCGGCGACAGCACGGACCGGGTCACCTGGCCCCGGATCAGACAGCCCGCACTGATGATCGACTCGCTGGCCATGCCGCCCGCGTTGAAGCGTGCCGGGGAGAGCTGGCCGGAGCTGGTGTAGATGGGCCAGCTGCGGTTGAACAGGTTGAAGGCGGGGCGCTCGGCGATGAGGTCCATATGGGCGTCGTAGTAGGCGTCGAGGGTTCCGACGTCCCGCCAGTAGCCGCGGTCCCGGTTGGTCTCGCCGGGCACGTGGTTGGCGCTGAAGTCGTACAGCTGGGCCTCGCCCCGCTCGGTGAGCTGGGGCAGGATCGAGCCGCCCATGTCGTGGACGGAGTTCTCGTCCTCGGCGTCCCGCTGGAGCGCCTCCACCAGGGCCTTGGTGGTGAAGATGTAGTTGCCCATCGAGGCGAACACGCACTCGGGGTCGTCGACGAGTCCGGGCGGGTCGGCCGGCTTCTCCAGGAAGCGCTCCACGGACCGGCCGTCGGAGCCGGGGGTGATCACACCGAAGGAGGAGGACTCGGTGCGGGGCACGCGTATCCCGGCGACGGTCACTCCCGCGCCGCCCTCGATGTGCTGGGCCAGCATCTGCCGGGGGTCCATGCGGTAGACGTGGTCGGCGCCGAAGACGGCGACGTACTCGGGCTGTTCGTCGTGCACCAGGTTCAGGGACTGGAGCAGCGCGTCGGCGCTGCCCAGGTACCAGCGCGGGCCGAGCCGCTGCTGGGCGGGGACCGGGGTGACGTAGTTGCCGAGCAGGCTCGACATCCGCCAGGTGGTGGTGATGTGCCGGTCCAGGGAGTGCGATTTGTACTGGGTCAGGACGCAGATCCGCAGGATGTCCGCGTTCACGAGATTGGAGAGTACGAAGTCCACGAGACGGTACGTCCCGCCGAAGGTCACCGCCGGTTTCGCGCGGTCGGCGGTCAGGGGCATCAGCCTCTTGCCCTCGCCGCCCGCCAGTACGATTCCCAGCACCGAAGGTCCACCGCGCCGCATGCCGCCGCCCCTCTACACCCGGTTGTGCCGTGCTCTGTCCTGTGTGCCTACCCCTGTTTGAGGACTTCCTCGTACAGGTGGACCGTCCGCCGGGCCACCGCGTCCCAGCCGAACTCGCGCACCGCGCGCTCCCGTCCCGCCTCGCCCATGCGGGCGGCGGTCGCGGGGTCGGCGAGGACCGAGTCGAGGGCGCGGGCCAGCTGAGCTTCGAAGTCGTCCTCGGTGGACACGAGGAGTCCCGTGACGCCGTCCTCCACGACCTCGGGGATACCGCCCACCCGTGACGCGACCACCGCCGTGCCGCAGGCCATGGCCTCCAGGTTGACGATGCCGAGCGGTTCGTACACCGAGGGGCAGACGAAGACGGCGGCGTGGGTGAGGAGTTGGATCACCTCCGGGCGCGGCAGCATCTGCGGGATCCAGTGCAGGCCCTCGCGGACACGGCTCAGCTCCTCGAAGAGGTCGCGGAACTCCCGGTCGATCTCCGGGGTGTCCGGGGCGCCCGCGCACAGCACGACCTGGACGTCCGGGTCGATGGCCCGTACGGCGCGCAGCAGGTGGGGCACGCCCTTCTGGCGGGTGATGCGGCCGACGAACAGGACGTAGGGGCGGGCCCGGTCGAGGCCGACGCGGTCGAGGACGTCCGTGGCGTGGTCGGGCCGGTAGAGGGTGGTGTCGATGCCGTTGTGCACGACTCGTACCCTGGCCGGGTCCAGGGCCGGGTAGCAGCCGAGGATGTCGTCGCGCATGGCGCCGGACACCGCGATCACCGCGTCGGCGGACTCGATCGCGGTGCGCTCGGCCCAGCTGGACAGGGCGTAGCCGCCGCCCAGTTGCTCGGCCTTCCAGGGGCGCAGCGGCTCCAGTGAGTGGGCGGTCATCACATGCGGGATGCCGTGCAGCAGCTTGCCGAAGTGGCCGGCGAGGCCCGCGTACCAGGTGTGCGAGTGGACGAGTTCCCGGCCGTCGAGGCCGGCGGCGATGGACAGGTCCACGGAGAACGTGCGCAGGGCGTCGTTGGCGCCGTCCAGCGCCGACCAGGGCCGGTGGCGTACGACGCCGCCCGCGGCGCCCTCGCCCCAGCAGTGCACGTCGAGGTCGACGAGGGACCTCAACTCCCGTGCGAGGAACTCGACATGGACCCCCGCGCCTCCGTAGACGTCGGGCGGATACTCCCGGGTCAGCAGGCCGACTCGCACCCGGAACCCCCTGTCTCACATGACTCGTTCCCACATGGTCACCCACACGGGGCGGTTGGGGAAGAGCGCCATGTCCCTAGCGGATGCCGCCCCTCCTGCCCGACGGCCGGGTCCGGGCCGGTGGCCGGTCGAAGCAGCAGTCGCCGCAGAGTCCGCCGCCGGGCAGCCGGTAGTAGAGGCAGCAGCTGCGGCGGCGGTGGGTCGCCGGGTCGAGGGTGCCGGCGAGATCGGAACGGGCGAGCTGTGCGGCGGCCAGCCGGCGGGCCCGGTCCGCCGCCTCCGCACGGCCGTGCGCGGCGGCCCAGCGGTCGATCTGCCGGACGGCTCCCATGAGCGCGGAGGCCGCGTTCCCCCGGAGCAGACGGGGGGAAACGGGCAGTTGGGAGCAGAGGGCCGCCGCCAGGGGGACGAGGTGCGCCTCCCGTACGACCTCGCCGAGCCGGTCGGCGGGCAGCATCCGTACCCCGGTCAGCCAGAGGTCGTCGGGGGCGCTCGCGTCGGGGTCCCAGTGCAGCAGTCGCGGGTCGAGATCGGGGACGCGGTCGTGGAGGGCGGCGGCGCCGAGGGCGACCGACCACAGCCGGGCGGCGAGGCCGAGGTGGGCGATGGAGGCCGCGACGCGGGGTTCGGGGGCCCGGACGCTGTCGGCCACCTTCCGGACACGGAAAATTACGGGATTCGCGTAAACCTCCTTTCTCACATCGGCATCCCGTGCCGCGTACGCCTCCGCGAGGGTGGGCAGCGGGCGCCCCGGTGCTTTCCCCGTGCGTAGTACGAAGAAGCCGCCGAGGGCGGAGAGGTCCGTGAGGTCGGCGGCATGGTCCACGACATCGAGTAGTACCAGGGCCTACGGGCGTGTTCGCGGGGAGGGGTGCACTCCGTGTCGCCCCTCCTGAGGATGACGGGCGGCGAGTCCTACTCCATCGGCAGTACGACTCAATGAGTGCTCAGGTACGACGACGCGAACACGTTCGCGAGGCATCGTGGTCACCATGAAAGCCGACCGTTCGCAGCGGCGGGCCGAGCGCCCCCGCCCCTCGTCGAGGAGCCGCTCATGAGCGCCCTCGCGTTGTCCGTGCTGCTGTCGTTCGTCTCCGCCGTGGCCTACGCGGGCGGCGCGATCGTGCAGGAGCGGGTCGCGGTGACCTCCCCGGGCCGGACCTACGCCCCGCTGCGCCGCCCGGGCTGGTGGGCCGCCGTCGCACTGAACGGTCTCGGCGGGCTGCTGCACGTGGTGGCCCTGGCGTACGGCCCGCTCAGCCTGGTGCAGCCACTCGGCGCGCTGACCATCGTCTTCGCCCTGCCCATGGCGGCTCTTTTCGTCGGCCGCCGGGCCGGGGCGACGGCCTGGCGGGGCGCGATCATGGCGACGGTGGGTCTCGCGGGCCTGCTCTCCCTGGTCGGCACGGCCGACGCGCAGTCCCTGGACACCACCGAGCGCGTGCTGGTGGCGCTGGTCAGCGCGGGCGCGGTGGCGGCGCTGATGACGGCGGCCCACGCCGCGCACCGGCATCCGACGACGCGCAGCATCCTGCTCGCGGTGGCGTCCGGTGTCGCGTTCGGCATGTCCTCGGTGTTCACCAAGACGGTGGCCGTCGACTGGACGGACGGTGTCGCGCTCGCCGACCTTCCGACCCTCGCGGTCATCGGTGTCTTCGCCACGGCCGGTCTGCTGCTGTCCCAGGCCTCCTACCGCAACGGCGGCCTCGCGGCCCCGCTCGCCACCCTGACCGTCGTGAACCCGGTGGTGGCGGCGGCGGTCGGCATCACGATGTTCGGCGAGACGTTCCGCTACGGCACCACGGGCACCCTCCTCGCCCTGGGCTGCGGGGTTGTCGCGGCCGGTGGTCTGATCCTGCTCACCACCGAGCGGCTCCACGAGGAGGCGCGGCCCGAACGGGTCGGGGACGAGGACACGGCGGACGCGTCGACGGTCGCCGACCGGGAGGCGGCCCTCGCCGTCGAGCGGCTGCTCGCGGGGCTTCCCGCACGGCCGGCCGGGGTCCCGGCGACGGCCGACGGGTCGATCGGCCTCGACCAGCGGGTGGTCGTACCGGCACCGTTCCGCGGGGCCGGTGGCACGGGTGACGAGGGGCGGCCCGAGCTGGAGCTGCGACCGTTCCACGGCGAGCTGTATGTGCCGCGGCCGCACGGCGACCGGCATCGGGACCATGTAGGGACGTGAGCGGGAGGCCCGGAGCGGGCCTCCCGCGGTACGTCGCGGCGCGGTCACGTCGGGCGCGTCAGAGACGCACCCCTCCGGCCCGGAGATAGGCGATCGGGTCGACGTCACTGCCGAAGCCGGGCCCCGTCCGCACCTCGAAGTGCAGATGCGGGCCCGAGCTGTTGCCGGTGGAACCGGAACGGCCGATGCGCTGGCCCGCGCTCACCTGCTGCCCGGCCTTCACGGAGATCGCCGACAGATGGGCGTACTGCGTGTACCGGCCGTCGGCGTGCCGGATCACCACCTGGTAGCCGAAGGAGCCGCCCCAGCCGGCCGTGACGACCTCACCGGAGGCCACGGACTTCACGGTGCTGCCGGTCGGCACGGGGAAGTCGACACCCGTGTGGTAGCCCTTCGACCAGGAGGAGCCGGAGGCGCGGTACGGCGTGCCGAGGGAGGCGTTCACCGGGGCGACCCGGGATCCGGACTCCTGCCGCGAGTCGGTCCGCTGCTCCCGCTTCTGCTCCTTCTTCCGCTCCTTCTTCTCTTCCTTCTCGGGCCGCTCCTTCTTCGGCTGCTCCTTCTCGTGCTCCTTCTTCGGGGCGGCCGAGGTGAGACTCAGCCGCTGGCCCGGCAGGATGCGGTCCGGGTCGGAGCCGATGATCCTGCGGTTGGCGTTGTAGAGCCCGCGCCAACCGCCCTTGACCTCCTCGGACTCGGCGATCTCGGAGAGCGTGTCGCCCCGGACGACCGTGTACATCTCGACCTTGCCCGCCTGCGACTGGGGCGTGGTCTGCGGTTTGACGTCCTTGATGGTGCGCGGCGCGTCGCCGCCGCGGGTGAGTCCCGCGCGGACCGAGCAGTGGGGCCAGGCGCCGGGGCCCTGGCCGTCCAGCACCTTCTCGGCGATCGCGATCTGCTGTTCCCTGGTCGCCAGGTCGGCGCGCGCGGCGTAGGCCCTTCCGCCGTACGCCTCCCAGGTCGACTGACTGAACTGGAGGCCGCCGTAGTAGCCGTTGCCGGTGTTGATGTCCCAGTCACCGGTGGACTCGCAGGCCGCGACCTTCTCCCAGGTGTCCACGTCGGCCGCCTCGGCGACTCCCGTGCCGATCAGCGGGAGTGCGATGCCGGCGCCGCCGGCTGTGACCGTGAGTGAAGCACGGTTGATCCTGTTCGGCTGGTACCGGCGGTGCCGGCCGCGTACGGCCATGGAGTAGCCCCCCTCGCCTCTGCCACGAAGCCGCAAAAGTAAGCGCCGCGAACAGGCCATGACAAGACGAAAATCCAGCCGCACCCACCCCGCGAGTGGCGTGGAAACGACCTGTCCCGGCGCGTAAGTACCTGTGTCCGGCGCACGCGTGAGCGGGTGCGGCGCGTGACGCGCGCCGGTTGCGCGCTCCATTGAGGCAGGTGGGGCCCTTTCCGCGTACTCAAGAACGACGTGCCGCGCGGCGCGCAAGGGGCCGCCGCACGTCAGGATGACCGGAAGGGCAATACTGGCGAGCACTGACGGCAGCACCAATATGAGGACCTACCGGCACCACTTGTGCATCACGACGTGACCATCACGACTCGACCGATTCACCGGCACCACTGATTCCAGGATCCATAGGAGCCCACCGCATGAGCACTTCAGCCCAGATCGGCGTCACCGGCCTCGCGGTCATGGGGAGCAATCTCGCCCGCAACTTCGCCCGCAACGGCTACACGGTCGCCGTCCACAACCGCTCCGCGGCGAAGACGCACGCGCTGGTGGAGGAGCACGGGCACGAGGGCGACTTCATCGCGGCCGAGACCGCCAAGGACTTCGTCCAGGCGCTGGAGCGCCCCCGGCGTCTGGTGGTGATGGTGAAGGCCGGCGGCCCCACCGACGCGGTGATCGAGGAGTTCGCGCCGCTGCTGGAGCCCGGCGACATGATCATCGACGGCGGCAACGCGCACTTCGCCGACACCCGCCGCCGCGAGGCCGCGCTGCGCGAGCAGGGCATCCTCTTCGTGGGCGCGGGCATCTCCGGCGGTGAGGAGGGCGCGCTCAACGGGCCCAGCATCATGCCGGGCGGCCCGGCCGAGTCGTACGACTCCCTCGGCCCGATGCTGGAGAAGATCTCCGCGAAGGCCGCCGACGGTTCGCCGTGCGTGACGCACGTCGGTCCGGACGGCGCCGGGCACTTCGTGAAGATGGTCCACAACGGCATCGAGTACGCCGACATGCAGCTGATCGGCGAGGCGTACCAGTTGCTGCGCGATGTGGCCGGCTACTCCCCCGCGCAGATCGCGGAGATCTTCCGCACCTGGAACACCGGGCGCCTCGACTCGTATCTGATCGAGATCACCGCCGAGGTGCTGGCGCACGTGGACGCGGCGACCGGCAAGCCGTTCGTGGACGTCGTCGTCGACCAGGCGGAGCAGAAGGGCACGGGCCGCTGGACCGTGCAGATCGCGCTGGACCTGGGCGTGCCGGTCTCCGGTATCGCCGAGGCCGTCTTCGCACGCTCGCTGTCCGGGCACGCCGCGCTGCGGGACGCCTCGCGCTCGCTGGCGGGCCCGAAGGCGGCGCCGCTCAGCCAGGCCGAGGCGGGAGCCTTCGCCGACCGGGTCGAGCAGGCGCTGTACGCCTCCAAGATCGTGTCGTACACGCAGGGTTTCCACGAGATCGACGCGGCCCGCTCCGAGTACGACTGGGACATCGACCTCGGCAAGGTCGCCTCGATCTGGCGCGGCGGCTGCATCATCCGGGCGGCCTTCCTCGACCGTATCCGCGCCGCGTACGACGCCCGGCCGGACCTGCCGAGCCTGCTGTCCGACGAGACGTTCGCGCAGGAGATCGCCGCGGCGCAGGACGACTGGCGTGAGGTGATCGTGGCCGCGACCCGGCAGGGCGTGCCGACGCCGGGCTTCGCGGCGGCGCTCGCGTACTACGACGCGCTGCGCGCGGAGCGGCTGCCCGCGGCGCTCACGCAGGGCCAGCGCGACTTCTTCGGCGCGCACACGTACCGGAGGGTGGACCGCGAGGGCTCGTTCCACACGCTGTGGGGCGGGGACCGGTCGGAGGTCGAGGCGTAACAGGGTGATCTCGGGGGACGTCGCCGGGGCCGGGCGGTCGTGGTCGGGCTCGGCGGTTTCCTGACTTTCTCCTTCAAGTGACAGGGCAGTGGCCCGGCGTGGAGTGGTTCACGCCGGGCCACTTGTCGTTCGTCGGCCCATCGGGCGGGCTATGACAGGGGTTTGGGGGTGGGTTCTCCCGGGATCGGGTCGGGGCCCGGGGGTTGGGGGACCGGGTCCGGCTCCGGGGCCGGGGCGGGTTCCGGTGGGGGCACCGGGTCGGGGTAGGGGTTCGGGGCCGGGACGGGTTCGGGGCGGTCGGGGCCCGGGCCCGGGGTGGGGCCGGGCCGCACGGGGTCCGGTTCTGGGTGGGTCATCGTGTCCTCCAGCCAGAGGATGTCGGCCATGGACTTGTGCCACGGGTACCCGGGCGCCCCACGGGCAGTCACCCGGTCGGCCGCACCGCCGCCGCGCCGGCCGCCAGCCCCGGTCGGGGGCTGGACAGGACGGGGGTCGTGGTCGTGGTCCACCGCCGGGCGGGCGTCATGGACGCCTGGGCCAGGACGATCGCGTCGGCGTCGGTGACCTCGTCGGCGGCCCCGGCGATCGTGCGGGCGTAGCCCTCGGTGTCACCGGCCTCGAACAGCGCCCAGGCGTCGTCGAGGAGGAGGGTGCGGATCTCCACGGGGCCCGTGGCCTCCTCCTCGATCAGGGCCACCGTCGGGGCCAGGGTGCTGCGCACCGTGGCGAGGACGACGATCCGCGGCCCGGCGGCCACGGCGGCGGCCGCCATCGGACGGTCCACGCGCAGCACGGGCACGCCGACGTCGGTCGCCTCGGCGACGGCACCGATGCTGGAGCAGGTGCACAGCACCGCCGTGGCGCCCTCGGCGACGGCCGCGTCGAGCAGGGACCGGACCTCGCCGGCGACCGACGCGGGACCGTCGGTGCCCGCGCGGGTCAGCAGGTCCTCGGCGACGAAGTGCCGCAGTTCCAGGCCGGGATGGGCCTCGTCGCGCAGGGCGTCGAAGACGGGGATGTGGAGGGGGGAGGTGTGCAGCAGGGCGAGCACGTCGCCCATCAGAAGCCCTCCGGGTGGGCGATGAGCCACTCCTTGGCGGCCCGCAGCAGTTCCGGGTCGGCCGCCGGGGCCTCGTCGGGGTGCCGCTCCGCCCACTTGACGACGTACGGGCACAGCGGCGCGACGACGATGCCCTCGCGTTCCGCCGTGCCGTACAGCCACCGTGCCAGCGAACCGGCGACGCCTTGGCCCTCGTACGCGGTCTCGACGATCGTGTGGACCGGGACGAGGGCGCGTCGCGGGGCCTCCAGGACGAAGTACTGGATGTGTCCGGCCAGTTCGTCCCCGGCGAAGGCCTCCAGGCGGCCGCCGGCCCGGTCGTCGCGGATCTCGATGTCGCTCATGCGGTTCTCCTCGCGTACGGTCGGCGTCGCCGGGCGGCCGCCCGTGGACTCAGGCCGTGACGGCCTGGGGGCTGCGCCGCTGGTCAGAGCCCGGTACCGGTTCGGACGGGTCCGCGCCGAGGGCCACGATCCGGTTGTCGCCGTCCACGTGCACCACCCTGGGCGTCATCGTCCGGGCTTCGGCGTCGGAGAACTGAGCGTAACTGATGATGATCACCAGATCTCCGGGGTGCACGAGATGGGCCGCGGCGCCGTTGATGCCGATGACCCCGGAGCCCCGCTCGCCCTCGATGACGTACGTCTCCAGACGGGCGCCGTTGGTGATGTCCACGATGTGCACGAGCTCACCGGGCAGCAGATCGGCGGCGTCGAGCAGATCGGCGTCGATGGTCACGGACCCGACGTAGTGCAGGTCGGCCTGGGTGACGGTGGCTCTGTGGATCTTGGACTTGAACATGGTGCGCAGCATTTTCAACTCCTGGAAGACGGCTCCCTGCCCGCTTTGTGCAGGTCAAGGGCGGTCTTCACTGTACACGGGCACCTGTCGTCGCGATCGGGACTCGTCGGTCACACCTGTGCCACGCGCTTGCCCAGTTCTTACGTGTCCATGACGCGCGCCGTGAACTGCTGCCATGCGTCGATCACTCGGTTGAGGCTGGTGGTGTCCGAGCGGCGGGTGATGCGTATCGCCGCCGGGTCAGGAACCACATGGTGACATCGGGAGTTCTCATGCGAGCAGATCACAGGCGCGGCCGGGGCCGCCGCAACGCCCTCATCGCGGTCACGGCGCTCCTGGCAGGGGGTGGCGGCCTCATGGGTGTGAACTACGCCGCCAACGCGTCCAACGGCGGCGCCACCCCTCCCTCGACGCGGTCGGCCCCGTCCATCAGCTGTCCGGACGTGAAGGGCAGGCTGCCTGCCGTGCCCCAGCAGGCACGGGCCGAGGTGGACCGGAATCTGCGACTGCTGGACCGCCAGACCGCGGAGGCCGACCGGCGGCTGGTCGAAACCCGTGAGCAAGGGGGACCGAACTTCGTGCGGAACGCGATCCTCGGCCCTCTGACCGACAAGAGGAAGGCGACCATCGACCGGATCGCCATCGCCATCGGGCGGTCCGCCGCCAAGCCCACGGGACTGGACGTCCTCGCCGCCTGCACCCTCGGCGTCAGCGCACCCGGCACCCCGGCATCCCCGCCGGGGGCGGCGAATCAGGGCGACGACGGGCCCACCGCCGCCGACTTCGTGGACATCACCAAGGTGACCCCCAACGTACGCCGGGTCCGCCCGCGGGCCGGCGCCTCGACGGGAGCGTTCACCTCCCGGTGCGGAGTCAACAAGCAGGGCCAGCACAACTCGGACAACGACATCGTGGCCCCCGGTGTGCGCAACGGCGCCCACCACGTCCACGACTACGTCGGCAACCGGAAGGTGGACTTCACCTCGACCAACGAGTCGTTGAGCGCCCAGGGCACCTCCTGCACCAACGGCGACCAGTCCGCGTACTACTGGCCCGTCCTGCGGGACACCACCCGTCAGGGCCCCGACGCCAACGAGCTCGGCGGCGGTGCCGAGGGCAACCGGGGAGCCATCCTGGTGCCGAGGACCGTCTCGATCACCTACCTGGGCAGCCCCACCGGCAAGGTCGTGGCGATGCCGCGCTTCCTGCGGATCATCACGGGGGACGCCAAGGCGTTCACCAACGGCACGAAGAACGCCAATGCCCACTGGAGCTGCACCGGATTCGAGAACAAGGTCCAGCTCACCGACAAGTACCCGATCTGCCCCAGGGGCAGCAGGGTGGTGCGCAGCTTCTCCTTCCAGAGCTGCTGGGACGGCAGGAACACCGACAGCGCCGACCACCGCAGCCATGTCGCCTTCGCCGACGCCGACGGCAACTGCGCACCCGGCTTCAAGGCCGTCCCTCGGCTGACGATGCGTCTCACCTACCAGACCCCCTCGGCACCGAACTTCGCCGTCGACGGCTTCCAGGGGCAGCGGCACAACGCGATCACCGACCACAACGACTTCATCAACGTGATGACCGACCGGCTGATGAAGCGTGCGGTCCTCTGCATCAACTCGGGGCGCCGCTGCGGCTGACGCCGGTATCAGCCGTTGTTGCGCCGCACGGCGGCCGCCCTGCGGGCCTCCGCCAGCTTGCGGGCCTCGCCGGCCTTGCGGGACGTGCCGCCGGTACCGCGCGATGTGCCGCCGGTACCGCGGGAGGTGCCCTTGGCCGCGCCCTTGGACGTGCCGAGGCCCCGGAAGGGAGCGTTGGTGTTCTTGGGGCGGGAGGCGGCGGGCCCGCCGTCCAGCGGGGTCCCCGAGGGAGCCTTCGCGCCGGTGATCCGGCTCAGCTCCGCCTCCCCCGAGCGCACCTTGGTGACGGTCGCCTCGATGCCCGCCCCGGCCATCATCCGGCTCACCTCACGGCGCTGGCCCGACAGGACGAGCGTGACCACCCTGCCGGACTCGCCGGCGCGGGCGGTACGGCCCGCCCGGTGCACATAGTCCTTGGGGTCGGTGGGCGGATCGACGTTGACCACGAGATCGAGGTCGTCGACGTGCAGGCCCCGCGCCGCGACATTGGTCGCCACCAGAACGGTGATCCGGCCGTCCTTGAACTGCGCCAGCGTCCCGGTGCGCTGGGGCTGCGACTTGCCGCTGTGCAGGGCCCCGGCGCGCACCCCGCTCGCCCGCAGATGCCGGGTGAGCTGGTCGACGGCGTGCTTGGTGTCGAGGAACAGCAGGACGCGGCCGTCACGGGCGGCGATCTCCGTGGTGACGGCGTAGCGGTCGGGGCCGTGGACGACCAGGACGTGGTGATCCATCGTCGTGACCGCGCCCGCGGCCGGGTCGACCGAGTGGACGACGGGGTCGCGAAGGTAGCCGCGGACCAACTGGTCGACGTCGCCGTCCAGCGTGGCCGAGAACAGCATGCGCTGGCCCTCGGGGTGCACCTGGTCCAGGGCGTCGACGACCTGCGGCAGGAACCCCAGGTCGCACATCTGGTCGGCCTCGTCCAGCACCGTGATCCTCACCCGCCCCAGACGGCAGGCCTTGCGCTCGATCAGGTCGTGCAGGCGTCCGGGGGTGGCGACGACCACCTCCGCGCCCTGACGCAGCACGGCGATCTGCCGGCCGATCGACAGGCCGCCGACGACCGTGGCCATCCGCAGCCGCAGCGCCTCGGCGTACGGGGCCAGCGCCTCGGTGACCTGCTCGGCCAGCTCCCGGGTCGGCACGAGGACCAGCGCGTGCGGCTGCTTCGGTTCGGCGCGCCGCCCGGCCGTACGGGTCAGCAGCGGCAGACCGAAGGCGAGCGTCTTGCCCGAGCCGGTGCGCCCGCGCCCCAGGACGTCGCGCCCTCGCAGCGCGTCGGGCAGGGTGGCGGCCTGGATGGGGAAGGGTTCACGTACGCCGAGTCGGGTCAGGGTCCGCAGCACCTCCGCCGGCAGTCCCGCACCGGCGAAGGAGACGGCCGGGGAGGCCGGCTCCGGGGTCGCCGTGGCCGTGGGCCGGTCGGAACCGCCGTGAGCCACCGTGCCGGAGTCATCGGGATGCTTCATGAACTGCCTTCCGCAGAGGACGTATGGGGAAGGCCCGGCAGGATCGAACGGCCCACGCACCAGTGCCGGCCGAACACGCGGAACCACCTACCGCGACGACCACGCAAACGCATGACGCTAGCACACGGCACCGGCGGTCCCTCGGCCGCCGACGCACGCACCTCGTCGCTCCGTCCTCCCACGCGAGGGTGCCTGACGTGGGAGAACCCCGTCAGGCACCCGTTGGTCGGCTTCCCGGATCAGGCCGGTCAGCGTTGCAGGGTGAGGACGCCCGGCCGGTACGGCCAGCGGTTGTAGGGGAGGTTGCCCGAGTTGGGGGCCTTGCCCTGGTAGAGGAACTGCAGGTTGCAGGGGTCGACGGTCATGGTCTGGTCGGGGTTGTTGCGGACCAGGTCACCGTGGCTGATGTCGTTGGTCCAGGTGGCGCCGCTGTTGGCCTTGCCCGCGAAGGGGCGGCTCTCGCTGGCGGCCTGCGGGGTCCACGAACCGTTCAGGCTGGAGGCCGTGAACGAGCGGAAGTAGCGCCCGTTCGCCCCCATGGCCTCCACGATCATGAGGTACTGGTTCTGGTCCTGGAGCTTGTAGACCTGCGGCGCCTCGAACAGCCTCTCCTTCGTGTCACTCATGATCGTCGTGTACGACGACCCGAAGTTGCCCGGGAAGTTCCCGATCGGCATGCTCGCCCGGTAGATCTTGCCGTTGTCACCGGCGAAGAACAGGTACATGTTCTGGCCGTCGGCGATCAGGGTCTGGTCGATCGGTCCGGTGTCGGAACCGGAGATGCTTCCGGTGAACAGCGGCTGCGGCGCGGACCAGCCGTTGGGGTTGGTCGGGTCGCTCGACGTGCGGTAGATGAAGGGCCACGCACCCCACTGGTACGCCAGGACCCAGACCCTCTTGGGCGCGAAGTAGAACAGCGTGGGCGCCACCGTGGACTGGTTCATGCTGTTCTGGCGGGCCGAGCCCATGTCCGACCAGTTCGTGAACGGGGTGAACATCATCGAGCCCCAGTTCGAGCCGAAGTTCGTCCCGTAGACCAGGTGCTTGCCGTTGTACGTCACGTTGGTGAAGTCCTTCAGCGAGGCCCACCCGTTCGAGGGCTGCGCCAGCGGCCCCGTCGACGTCCACCGGTACGTCGACGGGAGGGCGCAGGCGGCACTGGTGGCGGCCTGAGCCGGGTTGGCGACGAGCGACGCCGCCGAGATCAGGGCCGCGGTCGCGGCGGCCAGCACCACAGACAGACGCTTACGGCTGAACGTTCCTTTGCGCATGACGACCTCTCGATTCTGGAGTGAACGGTTCCCGGCCGGCCCGGTCGGAGGGGCGGCCGGACTGTCGATGCGGTGCGGCTGACGGCGGTCCGTGAGCACGGGGGCGACCGGGATCCCCGTGTCTCCGCGCGACTCACCCCGGCAGGGTGACGAGGGCATGACATACGCATGAGCGACGTACTCCTTGCGGCTCGAACTGTTTCGGCGTGCGCGGCCCGGAGGTGTCCCGCCGCCCGAGCGGAACCCCCGGCGACCTGTACGTGATTTCGAACAAGAGGCGGAGTGTCGACCAATTCGGATCATAGGGAGCCGTTGAACGGCGTCAATACCTCTCGCAAGATTCGATACCGACTCCGAAATCTTTCGACGAGGAAGGAGCGGTTCGTACGCCTGCGAGGTCACCCGAGGTTGCGAATCAGCCAGAGCAAAGCCTCGACCCGTCCACAGGAAGTCCGGAAAGGCGCGTTCGAAGGGCCCTCCGAAGGCGTAAGTCAAGGTGGAACGTGCCATGCGGGGTACCCCGGACGCCCCGCGCGCCGACGCCGAGAGGTGAGGGTTTCGAATGAGGCGAAGCAAACAGATCGTGGCGGCGGCATCGGCGCGCGAAGCCTCGGCGCCCCGTGGTGTTCTCCCGCGCCGGTGGCACGTGTCCACACGGCTGGCCGTGATCCTGCTCGTCCCGGTGCTCACCAATCTGGTGCTGGGCGGCATGCAGGTGCGGTCGTCGGTGGAGACCTGGCGGTCGGCCAGGATCGCGGAGCACGTGGCGCGGATCGTCGCCGCCGGCAGCGCCTACCACTCGGCGCTTCTCGACGAGCGGGACCTGTCCGTGGCACCCCTGCTCCAGGGCAGACGGGACAGCCCCCTGGTGCGGGAGGTACGGACGGTCACCGACCTGCGCGCGGCCGACTTCCGGCGGGAGGTCGACGCGCTGCCCGCCGGGCACGGCCTGGAGCAGCGGATCAGCCAGGTCGAACGGGTCTGGCCCCAACTGGGAGCGTTACGCGCGCAGGCTTTCACCACGGGCACGGACCCGGTGGCCACCGAGGAGGGCTACGCCGTCCTGGGCCGGCTGATCATCGGCCTGGCCAACGAGTTGGGGTCCGGCATGGAGCACTCCGCGGCGTACGGCCGCATGGTGTACTCCCTCGCCCTGGCGAAGGAGGCCGCGTCCCTCCAGCGGTCGGTCGGCGTGCACCTCATGGTCCGGCCCGGCGACACCGGGCCGCTTCGTGAACAGCAGCTCAACGCGTTCCTGGCGTACCGCCGTCTGGAGACCATCGCGGCCCGGACGTACGGGGCGACCGGGACGGACGTCGCCGTCACCCGACTCACCTCCGGCACGGCGCAGCGACAGACGACGTGGCCGACGGGGCACCGTACGGAGCGGGAGACGGAGCGGCCCGCGGAGCCCGGACGGCTGGTGTCCGGCGGGGAGCACCGCACGACGGTCGGGGGCCCCAGCCGGGCGGCCTTACCGGGCCTGGAACGGATGACGGAACGGATCGCGGCCGGGGAGGGGCCCGCCGTCCTCGCCGCGCAGGGCATCACCCCGGCCACCTGGATGGCCGCCTCGACCCGGAAGTTCGAGGCGTACGGGAGGGCCGAGAAGCAGCTGATCGACGCCGCGGTGGACGAGGCCGCCCGGACCGCGTCCGATGCCCGGCGTGCCGCGGTCGTCAAGGGTGTCGTCGTCGTGGTGGCCCTGCTCGCCGCGTTCCTCGTCACCGCGCTCATGGCCCGCCGGATGAGCCGCTCGATGCGCCGGCTGCGCAACGCCGCCCTCACCATCGCGGAGCAGCGGCTGCCCGTGCTGGACGACCGGCTCTCGCGCACCGACCCCGGTCGGGTGGACACGTGGGTGGCGCCGATCCCGATCACCACCACGGACGAGATCGGCGAGGTCGCCCGCGCGTTCGACCAGGTCCACCGTGAGGCCGTCCGGCTCGCCGCCGAGCAGGCCCTGCTGCGGGGCAACATCAACGCGATCTTCACCAACCTCTCGCGCCGCAACCAGTCGCTGATCGAGGGCCAGCTGGCCCTCATCACCGACCTGGAGCACAACGAGGCCGATCCCGACCAGTTGGAGAACCTCTTCAAGCTGGACCACCTGGCCACCCGTATGCGCCGCAACGGCGAGAACCTCCTGGTCCTCGCCGGCGAGGAACCCGGCCGCCGCTGGGACCAGCCCGTCCCGCTGGTCGACGTGCTGCGGGCCGCCTCCTCCGAGGTGGAGCAGTACGAGCGCATCGAGCTGTCCGGTGTCCCCGAGGCCGAGATCCACGGCCGCGCCGTCACCGACCTCGTGCGCCTGCTCGCGGAACTCCTCGAGAACGCCACCACGTTCTCCTCGCCCCGGACCAAGGTCCGCGTCACCGCGACCCGTCTGCCCGACGGCCGCTTGATGATCGAGATCCACGACCAGGGCATCAGCCTCACCGCCGAGGACTTCGCCGACGTGAACCACAGGCTGTCCGAGCCGCCGACCGTGGACACCGCGATCTCCCAGCGCATGGGCCTGTTCGTGGTCGGCCGCCTCTCCGACCGCCACGGCATCCGCGTCCAGCTCCGCCCCTCCGGCGAGCAGGCGGGCACGACCTCCCTGGTCATGCTCCCGAGCGACCTCACCGACGGGGAAGGCCCGCCCGAGCCCCCGGACGCCCTCACGCGCGCCCCTGCCGGCCCGGCCGCCCCTGAACCGCCCTTCCCCGGCGAGGACTTCACCTCCCCGTACACCGGCTGGCAGAGCTGAGCCGGCGCCACGGACGCCGAGGCAGGCTTTCGACGGCCTTACGAACGCCCAAGCCCTGCTGTCGACACCCACGCTGACCCGAAAGCCCGGTTCTCCACGGCCTCGCGGACACCGTCGGACTCCGAGCCCGGGGAAACCGGAGTGCCGAAGCCTTATGCGGCACGCCCTCGCCTTCGCCGGCGAGCAGGCGCTCTTCATGGTCCGGTGGTTGCGTTGAGCGTCGCGTTCAGGCAGTCGGCGGTCTCGGTGTGGCGGGGGTGGGACCGTCGGGGCGGATCGTGATGCCGTACACGGTTCTCGTGGGGGTGGAGGAGAACGTCAAGGTGTGGGCGGGCAGGAGGTGTTCGAGGACGACGGTGGACTCGCGGAGGGCGAACTGGAGGCCGAGGCAGGCTCGGGGGCCGACGCCGAAGGGGTAGTAGGCGCCGGGGTGGGTGGGGCGGCCGTCCGGGGTGGTGAAGCGGCGGGGATCGAACTCCTCCGGATCGGGCCAGAGTTCGGGGTCCCGGTGGGTGAGGTACGGGCAGACCAGGAGGTCGGTGCCCGCGTCGACGGTGTGGCCGGCGAGGGTGTCGGCCTCGGCGGCGTGGCGGGGCAGGATCCACGCGGACGGGTAGAGCCGGAGCGTCTCGTGCACCAGGGCCTGGAGGGCCTGGCGACGCTGGGGGGAGCCGTCGCCGCCGGCGGCGAGCGCCTGTTCACGGGCACCGGGGTACCGGTCGAGGAGCAGGTACAGCCAGGTCAGGGTCGTGGCGGTGGTCTCGTGCCCGGCGGCGAGCAGGGTGACCAGCTCGTCGCGGATCAACTGGTCGGTGTATTCCGGGCGTTCGCGGGCCACGTCGAGCAGGACGTGCAGCACGCCGGGACCGTCGGGACCGGCCTCCCCCCTCCGGGCGGCCTCGATGGCGTGCCGGGCGACCGCGTCGATCCGGGCCAGATCGGCGGCGACGGCGTCCCGCGCGGCGGTGGTATCGGCGGGCAGCGTGGGAAGGGCGGCCCCGACGCCGGCGACAGCGGCCAGTTCCCGCTCGGTCTCGTCGTCGAGGGGATGTCCGGTGAGCGTGCGCCAGATGGCGTCCAGGGCGTAGCGGCGCATCTCACGCCCGACGTCCAGGGTCCGGCCGTCACGGGCGTACGCGTTCCAGCGTGCGGCGGTGGTTTGCGCGGCGGAAGTGATCCGGTGTTCGTGTCGGCGCATGCCGGTACCGGTGAACTGCGACTGCAACAGGCGGCGTTGGGCCTTCCAGGCCGCGCCGGTGGCGGCGAGGACACCGTCGCCGACCAGCAGACGGGCACGGTGGGAGCGCTTGACGTACCGTTCGGGGCGCAGGGCGAGGACGTGCTGGACCGCCTGCGGGTCGGTGACGAGGACGGTGGGCGACGGTCCGAGACGGAAGGCCGCGACACCGCCGCGCCGCGCGCGCACCTCCGTCAACAGCTCGACGAGCTCGCCTCCCCCGGACCGCCACCGCTCGACGACCTCGGGCTCGACTTCGGGAACGGGCCGGGCGTCCGCTCCGGGGGCGGACGGCGGCGGGCCCGAACCGGCTGCGGTATCCATGTCTCCTCCCCTGGCCGACCGCCGGGCACGGCCGCCACACGGCACAGCACGGACTGTACGGGAGCGGCGACTTCTCGTGGCCGTTCTGCCGGTGACGATCAGCCAGGTCGTCTGCGGCCGATCGCGGGACCACCGTCAGGCGGCCCGGAGCCTTTCCACACGGTCCTCCGCGGCCCGCACCGCCGCGGCGACCTCCTCGGCCCCTCGTACCTGGTCCTGCACGGCGCCGACCAGTCCGTGCAGGCTCAGTGCCGCGGGCACGTCGGTCAGCGCCGAGACGGCGAGGTGCGCCCGCTCGACGTCCTCGGTGGCGGCACTCGCCGTGGCCGTGAACCGTGCGACCACGTCGGCCAGTCGCGTCAACCGGGACTCCAGGGATTTCAGCCTGCGGCCCTGCGTGCTGCGAGCCGCGGCCCTCTGGACATGGAGGAGAAGCTCGTCGAGCGTCTCGAAGTCCTCCACCCGGAGGGCCCGGCGGAGCGCCATCAGCCGCCGCACTTCGAGATCCACCCGTCCCAGCGTGCGCGCCGTCTCCGTGAGGTCGGCCCGCCGGTGGTCACGTCGGCGGAACCAGGCGTGCAGAAGCCATCCGATGAGGGCGAGCACCACCGCCACAACCCCGCCGATGAGCGCGGCGGTCAGGGCGTCCCCGTCCGCCGCGGCATCCGCGGCGAGGGCGCGTGACACGGGAATCGAGAGCAACGTCGGCAAGGTACTTCCTCCGAAACGAAAGAGTGTGGGCGTTCTCCTCAACGAGCTTGGACCTGCGGGAACCCGGCGTTGCCGAACTCCGATCCGTCCCGAACTCCGGGCGAGAAGAGCAGGTCAGGCCCTACGCTTCCGAACTACGCGCCGAACCGAACCGAAGGGAGGAGGAGTTGACCGATCCCTTGTCCGGCCCTGTCGCCGTCTTCTGGCGGGAACTTCGCCGCCTGGTCGACCACTGCGGTGTGCCCCGGACCGAGGTCGCCGCGGCGCTCGGCCGGACCGAATCCACCGTCTCGGAGATGCTCAACGGGCGGCAGAAGCGGGAGCCTCAGTGGGAGGTGGTGCGGACGATCGTCGCCCTGTGCGCCCCACAGATGCCCCAGGGGCAATCGGCGCTCCTGGGCGTCCATGCGGACGAGCAGTTGTGGAAGACGCGTCACGCCGAGTTGCAACGGACGATGGAGACGATCCGCGAGCACCGCAAACGGACCACCACGACGCCTCCGCTGCCTCCCACCCCGACCCTCCACGCGAGTGCCTGTCTGGGCATGGGCATCGAGCAGGCGGTGGACCTCCTCCTGGTCGGCCGGTCGGTCGACCCGTCCACCGCCGTGCGCAAGCTACTGCTTCCCCCTGAGCGACGGCAGGGTGGCTACGAGAGACCGGCCGTTTTGGACACCTTGCTGGAGCGGCTTCCTGCGCGGGTGCGAGCAGCACGCGGGGTCGGACGCCTCGCTCTCATCCAGGCCGCTCGCGTGGTGCTGGTGACAGCGTCGGTCATGAGGTTCGCGGACCGCGACGAGGCCCCCCGCCTGGTGCGGAACCTGGCGGACGCCACTCACCTCGCTCACCGGTCGCCGCTGGCCTCCCTCCAGGACGCCGCCACGCCACAGCGCTCTCCTGAGTTCCTCGACGCGTACCGCGAGCTGGCCTCCCCCCTTGCCGCGGCCTGCCCGGAGTTCGCCCTGGTCGCCGGTGTGCGCCCGGGGGGCGCGGACCTGCCTACGGACGACCGGGACAAAGTCGCTCTGGCCGGGCTGGGAAAGACGCTGGCGGAGTTCGCGGGCCTGGAGGACGTCTCGTCGGCCGGTTCCATGGACCTGCATGAGCCCATCGCCCGACTCGGCGGGTCGGCCGAGGACACGTCGGGGCCACGGGTGCCGAACCTCGCGGACGGTTATGTGAACCCGCGGTTCCGGCTTGCCGATCCGGCGGACGGATCGCGCGACAGCATCGCCTCGGACAAGTGGTGGGCGGGGCAGCCCTCGCAGGACGGCATCGAGCGCTACCTCGCGTCCTTTCTCCTCGGTCTCCCCGCCCTCATGGCGCCGTTGGTCGTCCTGGGCGACCCGGGGGCGGGCAAGTCGCTGCTCACCAAGCTGCTGGCGGCGAGGCTCCCGGCCAGCGAGTTCCGTACCGTACCGGTCGAACTGCGGTTCACTCCGGCTGAGGGCGACCTCCAGGAACAACTGGAGTACGCGCTGCGCCAGTTGGTACGCCGACCCGTGAGCTGGGCCGAGTGGTACGGCGACGGCGCGCCCGACGTGATCCCCGTTGTCCTGCTGGACGGTTTCGACGAACTGCTCCAGGCCGGAGCGCAGAAACTCGAACCCACCCGGTTGTGGGGCTATCTCAGGGACATCAGGACCTTCCAGAAGCGGGAAGCGGGCCTCGGCCGCCCCTTGGTCGTGATCGTTACCAGTCGCACCGTCGTGGCGGACCGCGCCGAGATCCCACCCGACAGCCACGTACTCCACATCGCCCCGTTCGAAGAGACGGAGACCAGGCGCTGGCTGCGCATCTGGAACACCGAGAACGCGGGGTACTTCGAGCGGAACGGGCTCCAGCCCCTCAGCCCCGAAACCGTCCTGCCCGCCCACAGGGACCTCGCGGCCCAGCCCCTCCTGCTGCTCATGCTGGCCCTGTACGACGCGGCGGACAACGCCCTGCCCCGGCTGCGCGGCAATGGCATCAGCCGGACGGAACTGTACGACCGTCTGCTCACGGAGTTCGCCCGACGCCAGGTGGACAAGGACGGGCCCCTTCCACCGGCGGAGGAGGCCGCTGCCGCCGAGCGGGAGCTCGACCGGCTGTCGATCGTGGCCGCCGGCATGTTCCACCGGGGCAGCCAGTCGATCAGCGGCGAGGACGCGAACCACGCTCTCGACGCCCTCGAAACCCCCGCACCCGGCGACGGCGGACGTGTCCCGGGTTTGCTCTTCGGGCGGTTCTTCTTCGTCCACGAGGCCCAGGCCGTCGTCGCCGACGAGCGCCTGCGCTGCTACGAGTTCATGCACGCGACCTTCGGCGAGCATCTGACCGCACGCCTCATCGACAAGGCACTGCGACGCCTGGAGGCCGACACCGTCCCGGACGACGGCGAACTGTACGACCTCCTGTCCTTCGTCCCTCTGACCGATCGCGCACAGGTCGTGTCCAACCTGGGCGACATGCTCGCCACCTGGCCGGACGCGACCCGCCACCGGCTCCCCGCGCTGCTGGGCGGTCACTTCCGTGCCGCCGCGTGGGATCCGGAACGCTCGGTCTCCGGCTACGCCCCGGTGCCCATGACCAGGACGCACCGCAATGCCGTGTACGAGGCGAACCTCATCCTGATCGCCGCGTGGAGCGGTGACGACCAGTCCGTCCACGGGTCACACTTCCTGCACGCCCAGGACCTGATGAACAGCTGGCGACGGCATGTGCTGATGTGGCAGTCCCAGCTGCCCGAGGAGTCCTGGCAGCAGTTCTCGGCCTCCCTGGGCGTGGAGCACTGTGTACGTCCCGCCACGCCGACGTCCCCGGCGCGGCCGGATCTGCTGATCGGCACCCGCCCCCCATCGGTCCAGGACCACCACCTCGGCCTGCGCGCCGAAACGGAACCGGACCAGCGGCCACCGTCGGCCCCCACACAGACGCCTGTGCAGGGCCGCACCACGGAAAGTCTGGTCGCGAGCGTCAGATTCGCCGGTGACCCCGACGCGGACCTGCTGCTGCACGCGGCGTATCCGCTGTTGCGCCAGGTACCGGGAGCCATGAAGTCGTACTACTACGACAGCGAGAACCGCTTGCGGTCGACGGCCCAGGCATTCATAGCCCTGATCGCCCGGGACACCGAGTCCCGGCCCCGACTGCATGACTCCTACGACAGATGTCTGCGGGGCATCGCGGCACTCGTGGTCAAAGAGGACGCCTCCCGTTGCATGGACATCGTGGTCCGCCAGCTGGTGCACGACGTTCCCGATCTCTCCGACGCGGAACTCACCGACATCATGGACAGGCTGAAGAGCGGCCTGGCACGTGTGCAGCCCATCCGTCGAACCACGGAGGTCGCGCTGTTCGAATGCCTGCACCGTGCCGTGGGTCGGCAGAGCACCGAACTGGTCGACGCACTCACCGCCCTGCATGAGACGCTCACCCGCAAGCACGAGGTCCGTTCCCTGCTGCTCCTGGCACAGGCGGGACTCTCCAGCAGCGCATGGGAGTGGTTCGCGATGCCTGACGCGCGCACGGCGGAAGCGCTGCTCGACGACATCGTCACCGACCTCAACCTGGCCCGGACAGCCAGCCACCACCCCGCCTACCTCATCAGCCTGCTCCGCATCGCTGCGGATCTGGGCCTTACCGGCTGGCTGGCCGCGCACGCCGCCCGCATCCTGGACGCCCTGCCGCCGACGGCTCTCCGGCTGCTGCGGCCCACCGACCTGCCTCATCTACGGGCGGCACTGCCGCCCGGCAGCCACTCCGCCGAGTTCGAAGAGATCGAACGCGTCTGGCGTGGATGAGGACACGATTCAGAGCGGCGTACGGTCCCGCCCCCGGTCGCCCGCCTCGCCATCGCCCGCGGCCGCACTATCGTGGAAGGCATGGAGAACCCGTACGTGCTCCAGCGGTGCCCCGCACTCTTCGTGGCGGCGGCCGGAGGGCGCGCGTGAAGACGCGGGACGGCGGAGTCCGGTCGGCGGGCGAGCTCGCCGACCCGAACGACGACGGGCTCCCACCGGACCGCACCCAGGCGATTCTCGAGGCGGCCAAGGAGGTCGCTTCGCTGCTCAAGGCGGGCGGGCACCCCTTCGCCTTGGCGGGCGGCGTCGCCGTGTACGCCCACGGCGGCCCGGGCACCCTCCAGCACGACGTCGACTTCTGTGTCCTGCCCGAGGACATCGACGCCGTCACCGTGACCCTGGAGTCGGCGGGCCTCGCGGTGGTCCAGCCTCCCGAGGACTGGCTGCTGAAGACCCGCA
Organism: Streptomyces sp. MA5143a; assembly: GCF_900290235.1. Lineage (GTDB taxonomy): Bacteria > Actinomycetota > Actinomycetes > Streptomycetales > Streptomycetaceae > Streptomyces. Next base: position 138,964 of record NZ_OLMK01000011.1, on the reverse strand, counting down.
GTCACGGGCAGGAGGTCGATCTGATCTTCCGGCCGGCCCGGGTGCCGGTGAGCCGGGAGCTGCTGGACCGGGCGGAGGTGCTGTCGGTCCAGTCCGTGTGGATGCCGGTGCTGTCGGCGACGGACCTGCTCATGGGGCGGCTGATGTCGTTCTCGGAGCACTACTGCGACTTCGGTTCCGCGCTGCCGATCGCCCGGACCCTGCGGGAGAAGATCGACTGGGCCAGGGTCCGGCGGGAGTGCGGTGCCGTACCGATGCCCGCGGCCTTCCTGTATCTGCTGGAGCGCCTCCATGTGATCGAGCCGGAGGAGACCGGCCATGGCGACACCATCTGACGACGGCACGCGCGCCGAAGCCGGCCCGGACGCCACCGGCGAACCGGACGCCCCCACCGGCCCCGCGCCGTCCGAGCGGTCCGCCCGGTCCGGGCAGGCCGCGCACACCGCGCACCCCACCTCGAACACCGAGTACCGCATCGCCCACCTGGGCGAACGGCTCGCCGGTGGTGATCTCGCCGAGCTGGGAATGCGGATCGAGTCGCGGGGCGACTCGGTGCACATCACCGGCACCGCGTCCACCGCCCACGACCGTGAGGCGATCCTGCGTCTGGCGGCGGAGGAGCTGCCGGGCATCGCCGTCCGGGCCGACATCGCGCTGGCCGACGTGTCCGCGCCGGACCATCCGGAGGATCTGTCGTGATCCGGGTAGCCGCCGTCGGGGACATCCACCTGGGGCCGGACAGCCGTGGTCTGCTCCGGCCCGCGTTCGAGACGCTGCACCAGCAGGCCGATCTGCTGCTGCTGGCCGGGGACCTCACCCGGCACGGCACTCCCGAGGAGGCGCGGGTCGTCGCCGACGAGGTGGCGGGGCTGCCGGTGCCCGTGATCGCCGTCCTCGGCAACCACGACCACCACGCCGAGCGGCCCGACGACGTCACGGACGTCCTCCGTTCGGCGGGCGTGACGGTGCTGGAGGGCGAGGGGACCGTCGTCGAGGTCGACGGGGTCCGGGTGGGCGTCGCCGGGACGAAGGGGTTCGGCGGTGGCTTCGCCGGGCGCAGCGGCAGCGAGTTCGGCGAACCCGAGATGAAGGCCTTCGTCCGGCACACCCGGGGACTCGCGGACGGGCTGCGCGGGGCCCTCGACGGCCTGGCGGCGGACGGCTGCGCGGTGCGTGTCGCGCTCACCCACTTCTCGCCCGTGCCGGACACGCTGGTCGGTGAGCCGCTGGAGATCTACCCGTTCCTGGGCAGCTATCTGCTGGCGGAGGCGGTGGACGAGTCGGGCGCCGACCTCGCCGTCCACGGCCACGCCCATCTGGGCACCGAGCACGGCATCACCAGCGGCGGGGTACGGGTGCGCAATGTCGCCCAGCCGGTCATCCGGCGCGCCTTCGCCGTGTACGGGCTGCCGGTGGACGGCTCTTCCGCCACGGCGACCAGCGCGGCGTAGCGCCGGGTTGCCCCAGCCGGGGGAAGGCGGGCGGGTGCCCGTCGCGCGGCGCCCCTGCCGGACGGCGGGGCGGGGTTACCTTCCCTCGACACGTCCCTGGACGGTCGAACGGGAGGCGGCAATGCCCTGGCGGCGGCGGTGGTGGCGGCTGCGCACGGTGGTGGTGACGGGGGCCGCTCTGGGGCCCCTCGTGCTGACCACCGGCTGCGGATCGGTGGACGAGCGGCGTACGGCCGCCCTGGACGCGGCCCTCGACTTCGAACGCGCCATGGGCGCGCGTGACGGCGGGGCCGTGTGCGGGGTGCTGGCGCCCGCCGTACGCGAGGAGGTCGAGCAGTCCGCCGGTACGGCGTGCGAGGAGGGCGTCCTGGAGGAGGACGTACCGTCCGTCGAGGGGGCCGGGGAGCGGGGCGCGGGCGTCGACGTGTACGGGCGGCAGGCCCGTGTGGAGTTCCCCGGGGACACCCTGTTCCTGTCCCGGTTCTCCGGTGGCTGGAAGGTCGTCGCCGCCGGTTGCACACCGCGTCCGCAGCGGCCCTACCAGTGCCTTCTGAAGGGCGGGTGACGGTCCGGTGCGCACCATGTTCGTGCTGTGCCTGCTGGTGATCGCCACCGGTCTGGCCTACTGCGTCACGCTGGGGGTGCTGCACCGGTGAGCGGATCCGTGCGGCGGTTCCTGCGCGACAACGGGCTGGGACTGACCTTTCTGACGCTGTTCGCCCTCGCCGTGATCGGACAGGCGTTCGCCGGTCACGCCGACCTCGACAACCAGCTCGCGGCGGAGGACCTCCAGGAGATCTCCCTCGGCGAGTACGTGACGTCCTCGGACTTCGCCGTCGACCTCATGGAGAACTGGCAGTCCGAGTACCTTCAGTTCTTCCTGTTCCTCTTCCTCACCGTCTGGCTGGTCCAGCGCGGTTCCCCGGAGTCCAAGAGCCTGGACAAGATCGGTGTGGAGTCCGACGAGGAGCAGCGGGTCGGGCCGCACGCCGGGCCCGAGTCACCGCGGTGGGCCGCGGCCGGGGGTGTGCGCCTCAGGCTGTACGCCAGTTCGCTGGGGTACGTCATGGGGGCGATCTTCGTGCTGTCCTGGCTCGCCCAGTCGATCGCGGGCGTGGCCGCGTACAACGAGGAGCAGCTGCGTCAGCTCCAGGCGCCGCTGACGTGGGGTCAGTACGTCCTCGCGGCCGACTTCTGGAACCGTACGCTGCAGAACTGGCAGTCGGAGTTCCTCGCCATCGCCTCCATGGCGATCCTCTCGATCTATCTGCGTCAGCGCGGTTCCCCGGAGTCGAAGCCGGTCGGTTCCGCCCACACCTCGACCGGGGTGGAGGGCTGACCCCGGACCGGTCGGGATACCGGCCCGGGGTCCACGGAGCCCTCAGGCGACCGTCACAGGCGGCTTGTCCTTCGTGAACTGCGTGCGGTACAGCTGCGCGTACCGGCCGCCCGCCGCGAGGAGTTCGTCGTGGGTGCCGCGTTCCACGATCCGGCCGGCCTCGACGACGAGGATCTGGTCGGCGGCCCGTACGGTCGACAGGCGGTGGGCGATGACAACGGCGGTGCGGCCCTCCAGTGCTTCCGTGAGGGCCTCCTGGACGGCGGCCTCGGAGGTGTTGTCGAGGTGGGCGGTGGCCTCGTCGAGGATGACGACGCGCTGGCGGGCCAGCAGCAGCCGGGCGATGGTCATGCGCTGGCGTTCACCGCCGGAGAGCCGGTAGCCGCGTTCGCCGACCACGGTGTCGAGGCCGTCGGGCAGGGACCGTACGAGGTCGTCGAGGCGGGAGCGGCGCAGGACCTCCCACAGGTCGTCGTCGGTGGCTCCGGGGCGGGCAAGCAGCAGGTTGGCGCGGACGGTGTCGTGGAAGAGGTGCCCGTCCTGGGTGACCATGCCGACGGTGCCGCGCAGCGACTCGGCGCTCAGGTCCCGTACGTCGACGCCGCCGATGCGGACGGTGCCGGCGTCGGTGTCGTACAGGCGGGGCAGGAGCTGGGCGACGGTCGACTTGCCGGCGCCGGAGGAGCCGACGAGGGCGATCGTGCGGCCGGGTTCGGCGCGGAAGGAGATCCCATGCAGGACCTCGCTGCCGCCCCGGGTGTCGAGGGCGGCCACCTCCTCCAGGGAGGCGAGGGAGACCTTGTCGGCGGACGGGTAGCCGAAGCGGACGTCGTCGAACTCCACGGAGACCGGACCCTCGGGCACCTCGCGGGCGTCCGGTTTCTCGTCGATCAGCGGTTTCAGGTCGAGCACCTCGAAGACCCGCTCGAAGCTGACGAGGGCACTCATGATCTCGACGCGGGCGCCGGCGAGGGCGGTCAGCGGGGCGTAGAGGCGGGTCAGCAGGAGGGCCAGGGAGACGATCGCGCCCGCTTCGAGGGTGCCGCGCAGCGCGAACCAGCCGCCGAGGCCGTAGACCAGGGCGAGCGCCAGGGCGGAGACGAGGGTGAGGGCGGTGATGAACACCGACTGCGCCATCGCCGTGCGCACGCCGATGTCCCGCACCCTGCGGGCCCGTTCGGCGAACTCGGCGGACTCGTCGGCCGGACGTCCGAAGAGTTTGACGAGGGTGGCGCCGGGCGCCGAGAAACGTTCGGTCATCCGGGTGCCCATGGCCGCGTTGAGGTCGGCCGCCTCCCGCTGGAGCCGGGCCATCCGGGTGCCCGTCCGGCGGGCGGGGATCACGAACACGGGCAGCAGGACCAGCGACAGCAGGGTGATCTGCCAGGACAGGGTGAGCATCACGGTGAGGGTGAGGACCAGGGTGACCAGGTTGCCGACCACTCCGGACAGGGTGTTGCTGAAGGCCCGTTGGGCGCCGATGACGTCGTTGTTGAGACGACTGACGAGCGCTCCCGTACGAGTACGTGTGAAGAACGCGACCGGCATGCGCTGCACATGATCGAAGACGGCGGTCCGCAGATCGAGGATGAGTCCCTCGCCGAGCTTTGCCGACAGCCATCGGCCCAGCAGCCCGAGGGCCGCCTCGGCGACCGCGATGAGGGCGATGAGCACGGCAAGGCGGACGACGAGCGCCTCGTCCCCGTCCGACACGATCACGTCTACGACGTTCCCCGCGAGCACCGGCGTCGCGACGGCGAGAAGGGCGGTCACCACACTCACCGCGACGAACCACGCGATACGGCGACGATGTGGACGGGCGAAGACCCCGACGCGCCGTAGCGTCGTCCGGGCGAAGGGGCGGCTCGGCCGCCGGGCGTTCGACATGCCCTGCAGCTGGCTCCAGGCGGTCATCTCCATACTCATGGGAAGGACGCTAGGACCTCAACCAATCTTGAGGTCAACTGTTTTTCCAGGAGCATCCCGCACGCGGTGAAGTCCCGCGCCGGTCACCGCCCGTCCGCGCGTCCGCAACCCGCCGTTGGGACGTGGCGGAGAACCTCTCCCGGTGTGACAGCGATACGGCTCCCCGAGGGGCTCCCCAGGCGTGTCCCGGTCCGCCGGATCCTCCCGGTCCGCCGGTTCCTGTGCCTGCTCCCCCTTGCCCTGGTCCTCGTCCTCGCCGTGCGCCATCGTTCCGTCCTCGTCGAGGGGTTCGGACAGTTGGCGACCGCGCGGTGGCCCTGGCTGGCGGTGGCGGTCTGCGCAACCTGCCTGACCTGGGTGGCGGCGGCCGTGACCCGGCAGGGTGCCCTCGTCGAGCGGCTGCCCGCCCGGCGGTTGCTGGCCACCCAGTTCGCGGCCGGCGCGGCGAACCATCTGCTGCCCAGCGGTCTCGGGGCGAGTGCGGTGAACCTGCGGTTCATGACGGTGTGCGGAGTGCCGCCGACCCGTTCGTCGGCGGCGCTCGCCCTGTACCTGCTGGCCGAGTCCGTCGCCCGACTGGGTCTGCTGCTGGCCCTGCTGCTGGCGTTCCCCGGTGCGCTGCGCCTCGGCCCGCTCCTCCCGGACGGGTCGACCGCTCCCCTGCTGGCCGCCGTGGCCGGGGTGGTCTGCGCGGCCGCGCTCGCGCTCCTGCTCGTACGACGGCTGCGCACGGCCGTGTCCGGTTTCGTGCGCACCGCACTCAGCGAGGCCCGCTCGGTGCACTCACGGCCGGTCCGGGTGCTCGCCCTGTGGGGCGGTTCGCTGGCCTTCCCCGCGCTCCAGGCGGCCGGACTGGCCGCCGTCGGGCTGGCGTTGGGCATACGGATACCCGCGATCCACATGGCGGTCGCGTATCTCGCGGCCACCGTCGCGGTCGCCCTGGTCCCGACACCGGGCGGCCTCGGGTCCGTGGACGCGGCGCTCGTGGTCGCCCTGATCGCGGCGGGCGCCCCGGCCACCGTGGCCACCGCGGTGGTACTGGCGTACCGGGTCATCACGCTCTGGCTGCCGCTGCTGCCGGGGGCGTTGACACTGGGGGCGCTGGTGCGGCTGAAGGTGCTCTGAGCGGGCGCGGGCGCGCGGCCGCCACCGACGGGGTCGACGCGGACCGGGTCGGACACCCGGACCGGGTCACCCCCGAGACCGGCGACAAGGAGCGCGGTGGTGACAAGTGGCGCGGTAGCGGTGTGGCGCGGTGGCGGTGCGGCGCGGTGGCGGTGCGGCGCGGTGGCGCGTATCGGACATTCCGCCGCGTTCGACGGGTCGTCAATGGCCGATCCACGCAGGTCCGGTGCCGATCAGCGGCACGAGTGCGGCAGGATGAGCGGTCGCGCCCGACGTCGCACACGCGTCCGGGCAAGCGTGATCGTGCATTCCGGATTCGAGCAGGTGGCAAGGTGACGACACATCACATACGGTCCGCGGGACATGACATACTGCCCGTCGACCGCTCCCCCCGCCCCTCGGGAGGCGACCGATGACCCGGACCCTCACCGTCGACGACTGCCTCGTGGCCGGAATCATCCTGGTCGCGGGCCTGGCTGCCGCGTTCCTGCTGCGCCTGCTGCTGCGCTGGCTCGGCGGACACGCGACGAAGACCCGCTGGAGCGGTGACGACGTCATCGTCGACGCGCTGCGCTCCCTCGTCCCCTGGGGCGCGTTCGTCGGCGGCGCGGCGGCCGCGGCGGCGGCGCTCCCGCTCACGCGGACGGTCCACCACAATGTGAACCAGTCGCTGACCGTGCTGCTGATCCTGGTCGCCACGATCACCGCGGCCCGGGTGATCGCCGGTCTGGTCCGTACGGTGACCCAGTCGCGGGCCGGGGTCGCCGGCTCGGTGACCATCTTCGTGAACATCACCCGGGTCGCGGTCCTCGCGCTCGGCTGCCTGGTGATCCTTCAGACCCTGGGCATCCCGGTCGCGCCGCTGGTCACCGCCCTCGGTGTCGGCGGTCTCGCGGTGGCGCTGGCCCTTCAGGACACGCTCGCCAACCTCTTCGCGGGCATCCACATCCTCGCGTCGAAGACGGTCCAGCCGGGCGACTACATCCGGCTGAGCAGCGGCGAGGAGGGCTATGTCGTCGACATCAACTGGCGGCAGACGACGATCAAGTCGCTCTCCAACAACCTGGTGATCATCCCGAACGGGCAGCTCGCCGGCACGAACATGACCAACTTCAACCAGCCCGAGCAGGACATGACCCTGCTTGTGCAGGTGGGCGTCGCCTACGACAGCGACCTGGAGCATGTGGAGCGGGTCACCAACGAGGTCATCGCCGAGACCATGAAGGACGTCGAGGGCGCCAAGCCGGATCATGAGCCGGCCGTGCGCTTCCACACGTTCGGTGACTCGCGGATCGGTATGACCGTGATCCTCGGGGTCGGGGAGTTCAGCGACCAGTACCGGATCAAGCACGAGTTCATCAAGCGCCTGCACCGGCGCTACCGGGCCGAGGGCATCCACATCCCGGCACCCCGCCGGACGGTCACGCTCCAGCCGGGTGCGGGTGCGAGTACGGGGCTCGAGATCCCGCACCAGCGCGAGGCGTCGATCGACTCCGTCGAGGCACGGTAGGGACTGCCGCGGGGGTGCGTACGTGCGGGTGAGTGGGGGTTTCTCGCGCACTTCCTCGCTTTTCAGGGGCGCGGGGAACTGCGCGAACAACCACAACGAACCCGCACCCGCCGACGAAGGCGCACCCCCGAGTCACTGGGCGCCCGGCCCCATGCGCCACCCCGCCCCCGCACGAGATATCTTGATGTCGAGCAATGTTGCAGACGTGGAGCGGAGCACCCGGTGACTGACTCGACCATCATCTACACACACACTGACGAGGCCCCGGCCCTGGCGACGTATTCGTTCCTGCCGGTGATCAAGGCGTACGCCTCGCAGGCCGGTGTCTCCGTCGAGACCCGTGACATCTCGCTGGCCGGGCGCATCATCGCCGTCTTCCCGGAGTACCTCCAGGAGGGGCAGCGCATCCCGGACGCCCTCTCCGAGCTGGGCGAGCTGGCCAAGACCCCCGCGGCGAACATCATCAAGCTGCCGAACATCTCGGCGTCGATCCCGCAGCTGAAGGCCGCCGTCGCCGAGCTGCAGAGCCAGGGCTACGCGCTTCCGGACTACCCGGACGACCCGAAGACCGACGAGGAGCGCGAGATCCGCGCCCGGTACGACAAGATCAAGGGTTCCGCCGTGAACCCGGTCCTGCGTGAGGGCAACTCCGACCGCCGCGCCCCCGCCTCCGTCAAGAACTACGCCAAGACCCACCCGCACCGCATGGGCGCCTGGACCTCCGAGTCCAAGACCAACGTGGCGACGATGGGCGAGAACGACTTCCGCTCCACCGAGAAGTCCGTGGTGATCGCCGAGGACGGCGCGCTGAGGATCGAGCTGGTCGGCGACGACGGCACCACCACCGTGCTGCGCGAGTCCGTACCGGTCCTCGCGGGCGAGGTCGTCGACGCCTCCGTGATGCGTGTCGCCGCGCTGCGCGAGTTCCTCACCGCCCAGGTCGCCCAGGCCAAGGCGGAGGGCGTGCTGTTCTCCGTGCACCTGAAGGCCACGATGATGAAGGTCTCCGACCCGATCGTCTTCGGTCACGTGGTGCGTGCCTTCTTCCCGAAGACGTTCGCGCGGTACGGTGCGGCGCTGGCCGCCGCCGGTCTGTCCCCGAACGACGGTCTGGGCGGCATCTACAAGGGTCTGGAGGCCCTGCCGGAGGGCGCCGAGATCAAGGCCTCCTTCGACGCCGAGCTCGCCGAGGGCCCGGAGCTGGCGATGGTCGACTCCGACAAGGGCATCACCAACCTGCACGTGCCGTCCGACGTCATCGTCGACGCCTCGATGCCGGCCATGATCCGCACCTCCGGCCACATGTGGGGCCCGGACGGTCAGGAGGCCGACACCCTCGCGGTGCTCCCGGACTCCTCGTACGCCGGTGTCTACCAGGCCGTGATCGACGACTGCCGCGCCCACGGCGCGTACGACCCGTCGACGATGGGCTCGGTCCCGAACGTCGGTCTGATGGCGCAGAAGGCCGAGGAGTACGGCTCCCACGACAAGACCTTCGAGATCGCGACCACGGGCACGGTCCGTCTGGTCGACGGCAACGGCGTCGCCGTCATCGAGCAGACCGTCTCCGCCGGTGACATCTTCCGCGCCTGCCAGACCAAGGACGCCCCGATCAAGGACTGGGTGAAGCTGGCCGTCACCCGCGCCCGCGCCACCGGTGACCCGGCGGTGTTCTGGCTGGACGAGACCCGCGCCCACGACGCCAACCTGATCGCCAAGGTCAACACCTACCTGGCGGACCACGACACCGAGGGCCTGGACATCCGGATCCTCGCCCCGGTCGAGGCGACCAAGCTGTCGGTGGAGCGCATCCGGCGCGGCGAGAACACCATCTCCGTCACCGGCAACGTCCTGCGTGACTACCTCACCGACCTGTTCCCGATCCTGGAGCTGGGCACCAGCGCCAAGATGCTGTCGGTCGTCCCGCTGATGGCGGGCGGCGGCCTGTTCGAGACGGGCGCCGGCGGCTCCGCCCCGAAGCACGTCCAGCAGCTGGTCAAGGAGAACTACCTCCGCTGGGACTCCCTCGGCGAGTTCTTCGCCCTGGTCCCGTCGCTGGAGCAGTACGCCGAGGCCACCGGCAACACCCGCGCCAAGGTGCTCGCCGACACCCTGGACCGCGCGACGGCGACCTTCCTCAACGAGGACAAGTCCCCCTCGCGTCGTCTCGGCGGCATCGACAACCGCGGCAGCCACTTCTTCCTGTCCCTGTACTGGGCGCAGGAGCTGGCCGCGCAGACCGACGACGCCGACCTGGCGAAGGCGTTCGCCCCGCTCGCCGAGACGCTCTCCGCGAACGAGCAGCAGATCGTCGACGAACTGATCGCCGTCCAGGGCAAGGAGGCCGAGATCGGCGGCTACTACCAGCCCGACCCGGCCAAGGCCGCCGCGGTCATGCGCCCGTCGGCCACGTGGAACGAGGCGCTGGCGAACTTCGCCTGACGCTCCGTTCGGTCCGGCCGACCTGACGGCACCCCGGCTCGCCCGGGGTCCCCAGGTCAGCCACCCCCGTAAGGCCACACACCGCCGCCCCGGCCGGGTTCCTTCCCGGCCGGGGCGGCGTGCGCAAGGTGACGACGGGCCTCGGCAGGGAGTCTTCAGGTTGGAGCGCGCGCGAAGTCAAGCGTGCGCGAAGCGGAGCGAAGCGGAGCGAAGCGCGCGGGCGGGCCGGGCCGGAAGGGGGCGGGCCGGAAGGGGGCGGGCCGGAAGGGGGCAGGCCGGAAGGGGGCGGGCGGGTAAGCGGGGCAACTCCGCTGGGGCCGGGGCCGCTGAGGGCGAGGCCGACCAGGACTTGTCCGGCCGGTCCTGTCGGCCGACAGCGGGCACGCCTTAGTCACCGCCCGAGCGGTTCAGCCGGTGGACGGCGCGGGCGGCGTCGCGGGCCTCCCGCTCGGCCTCGGTCAGCGCCGCGGTGGCCGTCCGCCGCCTCTCCTCGGCCTGTCGCTGCTCCTGTTCGGCACGGTCGAGGTCCTCTTCGGCGTGGCCCGCGTGCTCCTCGGCACGACCGACCTGCTCCTGGTCGCGACCGACCTGCTCCTCGGCGCGGCCGAGCTGTTCCTGGGCGCGTTCGAGGGCTTCCCGCGCCTTGCGGAGCCGCTGCTCGGCGGCGGACACCTGGCGCCTCGCCCAGTCACGGTGGTCACGGGTCCGCCGCGACGTCGCGTCGGCGTCCTCCGCCTCCGCGCGCCGGTCGCCGAGCCGCCGCTCGGCTGCCGCGGCCTCCTCCTGGGCCTGAGCGAGCCGCTGCTCCCGCTCCGCCTGCCGCTCCCGCTCCGACCGCAGTTGCCGTTCGCGGCGGCGTTCGGTGAGTTCGTCCTTCTTGCCGCGGCCGTGCGTCGATGCCGCCGGCGACTCGACGGAGGCGGACCGCTTCCCCTCCGCGGGGGCCGGTCGCTTCTCCGCCCCACGGGTGGGCCGCTTCGCCGTCGTGGGCGCGGACCGCTTCGCCGTCGTAGGGGCCGCGGCGGCCGGTTCGGTGCCGGAGGAGAAGGTCGACGGCGGGGCAAGGGCTGTTTCCAGCCGACCTCCGGACCAGCGCCGGGCGGCGTCCGCGTCGGCCAGCACGGCGCGCAGCGTGGACTCGACCTCCTGCACCACCGAGCCGGACAGCGGCTGCCCGGCCGCCCGGGCGAGCCCCGCGGCCTCCCGGGAGAGGGCGGCGACGACCCGGCGCCGCTGGTCGGACAGCTCCTTGAGACCGCTGGGCTCCAGCGTGCGGTACGCCTCGCGCAGCGACTCCCCCAGCTCGAGGAACTGCCGGCTCTCCTCCGGCCGGGAGCGCAGCAGCAGATTGGCCGCCCACGCCGCCAAGGTGGGGCGACGCGCGCCCCGGATGGCCCGCGCGTCGTCGCCGCGACCGGACGTCCTGGCGGCGGCCGCCCATACCTCCCGGCGGCCGACGAAGTCCGACGGCGGGGTCACGTACAGCTCGTCGAGCACCGTCTCGACGTCGGGGCCGTCCGGCCGGTCGGGCCCGACGGACCCTTCGGCCTCCCGGCGCCTCACCCGCTTGCCTGGCATGATCCCCAGCCTGCACCGGACCGTGCGACCTCGCACATCGCGCGATGATTATCGGATAAGACCACCCTTTCTGAATCTCGCCGGAAGCCCCTCGCACCGAGCGTTGACCACCCTTAGTATCGATCCGAACACTGTCGGTGATTATCCGCGAGCCTGGGGGGCGACATGCGCGGGCATTTCCGCACACTGCTGCGCCATGTCGCGTACCCGATCCTGCTGGCCGCGCTGGTGGCCACGGCGGTCGCCGCACTGCACCTGCGCTGGGACCTCGGCCGGGTGAGCCAGCTCTTCCTCGTCGGCACCATCACCTACTTCACCCTGCTCGAAAGGTTGATCCCGTACGAGCGGGAATGGGCGCCGCGTGCCCGCGAATGGGGCTGGTACGGCGTCTACTTCGTTCTCACGACGACCGGCGGGGCCCTGGCCCAGCTACCGGTGGCGGCCATCGTCGACCGGGCCGCGCCACGGCATCCGGCCCTGCCGCTCTGGGCGGAGATCCCGCTGGCGCTGCTCCTCGGCTCGCTGGTCAACTACCTGATCCACCGGTGGTGCCACACCAGCCCTCGGCTCTGGCGGCTGCACGGTGTGCACCATGTGCCCGACAAGGTGAACGTCGGGAACAACGGGGTCAACCACCTACTGGACGTCGTGCTCACGCAGGGCGTGGTGCAGTGCTCACTCGCCCTGGCCGGATTCTCGACCGCGTCGGTCTTCGTGATCGGTCTGTTCGTGGTCACCCAGGGCTACTTCGTGCACGCCAACATCGATGTCCGGATCGGCCCGCTCAACCACGTCCTCGCGGGACCCGAGCAGCACCGGCTTCATCACAGCGTCGACCTGTCGGAAGCCGGTCACTACGGCTCCGAACTCTCGGTCTGGGACCACGCGTTCGGCAGTTTCACCTGGCGGCCCGGCCGGCGGCCGGTCGCCGTGGGCCTGCGGAATCCGGCGGACTTCCCCCGGACCGGCGAGGTGGTCGCGAGCCACCTCCAGGCATGGCGCCGGCCCGCGCGTCCCGACAGCTCCCCCACCGGCCCGGCCGGGGTGAGCCGACCAGCCCCGTAGCACCTCGACCAGCCCCGTAGCCCGTAGCTCCCCGGCCCCTCCGGCCGGACCACCAGCAGCCCGTCCTGCCCGGCCCACCCGGCCGGACCAGCAGCACTCCGGCCCGCCCGGCGTACCCGGCGTACCCGGCGGACCAGCAGCTCATCGTCCGACTGTCCGCTCCACTCGTGACCTCCGCCCTCCGCCCCTGCCGCTGCCACGGCCTCCGGTCGGTACGGCTCGGCGCGGCGCGGCGCGGCCACCGTCCCCTGCGCGCGCGAACGCGCCCTGATCGCCTCGCCCACGCGAACGAAGCGTCCGAAGGACTCGCCCATGACGGATTCATGCCTCGTCCCCTCCCCGGACCCCACCCCCACCCCGCCCCCCGCCGCCCCGGACACCGCCGCGGCTCCGGGCGGCGCACCGCTCTCGCTCCGGTCGGGCGGCGCCGGCTGCCCCGGCCTCCCCGAGACCGAGCGCGAGAAGATCGCGATCATCGGGATCGGCTGCCGGTTGCCCGGCGGCGCCAACGACCACCGCGCGTACTGGCGGAATCTGGTCGACGGCAAGGACTGCATCACCCCGACCCCGCGCAGCCGGTACGACGTGACCACCCTGGGCAGCCGCGACAAGGCCAAGCCGGGCCGGCTGGTCGGCGGCCGGGGCGGATACATCGACGGCTTCGACGAGTTCGACCCCGCCTTCTTCGGCATCAGCGGCCGCGAGGCCGACCACATGGACCCGCAGCAGCGGAAACTGCTGGAAGTGGCCTGGGAGGCCCTGGAGGACGGCGGCCAGAAACCGGCCGAGCTGGCCGGCCGTGACGTGGGCGTCTACGTCGGCGCGTTCACCCTGGACTACAAGATCGTCCAGTTCTCCGACCTCTCCTTCGACACACTCGCCGCGCACACCGCCACCGGCACGATGATGACGATGGTGTCGAACCGCATCTCGCACTGCTTCGACTTCCGCGGCCCCAGCGTCTCCCTCGACACCGCCTGCTCCTCCTCCCTGGTCGCCGTCCACCTGGCCGGTCAGAGCCTGCTCCGCGGCGAGACCGACCTCGCGCTGGCCGGCGGCACCCTGCTCCACATCGCGCCGCAGTACACCATCGCCGAGACCAAGGGCGGTTTCCTCTCCCCACAGGGCCGCTCCCGCACCTTCGACGCCGCCGCCGACGGCTACGTCCGCGCCGAGGGTGTCGCGATCGTCGCCCTCAAACGGCTCTCCGACGCCGTCCGCGACGGCGATCCCGTGCATGCCGTCATCATCGGCAGCGGCGTCAACCAGGACGGCCGTACCAACGGCATCACCGTGCCCAACCCGGACGCCCAGGTGGCCCTGATCGAACGGGTCTGCGCCGAGGCCGGGATCGTCCCCGGCAGCCTCCAGTACGTCGAGGCGCACGGCACGTCCACCCCCGTCGGCGACCCGATCGAGGCGACGGCACTGGCCCGTGCCCTGGCGGTGGGCCGCCGGCCCGGAGACCGCTGCTACGTCGGCTCGGTGAAGACCAACATCGGACACACCGAGTCGGCGGCCGGCCTCGCCGGGCTGATCAAGTCGGCGCTGGCGCTGAAGCACCGCCTGATCCCCCCGCACATCAACCTGGAGCGGCTCAACCCCGCGATCGACCCGGCCACCCTCCCGTACGAGATCCCCACCGCGCCCACCCCGTGGCCCGCGCACCGGGGACCGGCCAGAGCCGGCGTCAACTCCTTCGGCTTCGGCGGCACCAACGCGCACGTCCTGCTGGAGGCCGCACCCGAGCCGGACCCGGAGCCGGCGCCGGAACCGGTCGATGCAGGGACTACGGAAGGTGCCGTAGCTCCACAAGACGCCAGGACCGAAGCGGGCGTCGAGGTCGAGGAGGCCGTCGGAGGCGGGGAAGGCGGCGAAGCTCAGGCGCCCGTCGTCCTGGAAGGCCCCGGGGACGGTGTCGTCGAGGTCGGCGCCGCGTCCCCTGTCTGGACGGTTCTGCCGCTGAGCGCACGGGAAGCCGCCGCTCTGCCCGTGGTCGCCGCCGGGATCCAGGGCGAGTTGGCCGGTGTGCGGGGCGGTGACCCGGCCCGGCCGGCCGACGTCGGTCACACCCTGGCCCATCGACGCCAGCACCACGACGCCCGGCTCTCGGTCGTGTACGACTCCCGTGGCGCCGCCGCCCGCGCGTCGCTGGACGAGGCGCTCTCCGCCCATGTGCGCGGCGAGCCGCACCCTCGGGTACTCACGGACCACCGTCGCGAACCCCGGCACCGGCGGCTGGCCTGGGTCTTCACCGGCATGGGCCCGCAATGGTGGGCGATGGGGCGGCAGCTCTTCGCCACCGAGCCGGTGTACCGGGAGGCCGTCGAGCGCTGCGCCGAGCACATCGCCGAGCTCACTGGCTGGTCGCTGACCGAGGAGCTCGCCGACGAGGCGGACTCCCGGATGGCCGAGACCTGGCTCGCCCAGCCCGCCAACTTCGCCGTGCAGGTGGGACTGGCCGCGCTCTGGCACAGCCGTGGAGTCCACCCCGACGCCGTCGTCGGCCACTCCACCGGCGAGGTCGCCGCCTTCCACGAGGCCGGCGTCTACGACCTGGCCGACGCGGTCAAGGTGGTGGTGCACCGCAGCCGGCTCCAGCAGCGGCTGGCCGGCACGGGGGGCATGCTCGCCGTCGCCCTCGGCGAGGCGGAGGCCGTCCGCCGGCTCCGCCCGTACGGCGACGCGATCTCGGTGGCCGCCGTCAACAGCCCTACCTCGCTCACCCTCGCCGGGGACGAGACCGCGCTGGCCGAGCTGGCCGCCGCGCTCACCGCCGAGCAGGTCTTCGTCCGCCCGCTGGCCGTCGAAGTGCCGTACCACAGCGCCCGCATGGAGCTGATCAAGGACGAGCTGCTGGAGTCGCTCGCCGGTCTCAAGCCCCGCCCGGCCCGGGTTCCGCTCCATCTCACCGGGCGCGAGGGCACCGCGCGCGGCACCGAACTGGACGCCGCCTACTGGTGGCACAACGTCCGTGACCGCGTCCGCTTCAAGCAGGCGGTCGAGCGGCTGACCGACGACGGGTACCGGCTGTTCCTGGAGGTGGGGCCGCACCCGGTGCTCGGCCGGTCGATCGCCGAGACGGTCGAGCACCGGGCGGTCGGCGGGAGCGGTGACGGCCGCTCCGCCGCAGCCGATCCCGCCGGCGTGCGCACGCTGCCGTCGATCCGCCGCCAGGAGGACGAACAGGTCACGTTCACGGCGTCGTTGGCCGCCCTGCACAACCTCGGTGTCGAGGTCGACTGGTCCGTGCTCCAGCCCGCCGGGCGGGCGGTCCCGCTGCCGCGCTATCCCTTCCGACGGGACCGGCACTGGGTCGAGCCCCGGCCGGTCGCCGTGGTCCGGCAGGGCCGGTGGGACCACCCTCTGCTCGGCCGTCGGCTGCCGGGCGCCGAACCGGCCTGGGAGGCCCGGCTGGACGTCGAGGCACTGCCGTACCTGGAGGACCACCGCATCCAGGGCAGCGTCCTCTTTCCCGCCGCCGGTTACCTGGAGATGGCGGTGCAGGCGGTGCGCGCCCTGACCGGGGGCGCCGACGCCGCGCTGGCCGGCATCGAGCTGCGCAAGGCACTCTTCCTGCCCGACGCGGAGAGCCGCGCCGTCCAGCTCACCCTCTCGACCGAGCACGGCGACTTCACCGTCGCCACCCCCGCCGGGCAGGGAACCGAGCGGACCGTGCACGCCGTCGGCACCGTCCGGCCCGGCCAAAGCCGCCGCCCAGCACGGCTGTTGGACGTTACGGCGCTGCGTGAGCGGGCCGTCCGCCGTCTGACCGGACCGGAGTGCTACGCGGAGCTGGCCGCGCTCGGTTACCACTACGGCCCGGCGTTCCAGGGCATCGAGGAGGTCTGGATCGGTGCCGGTGAGGCGCTGGCCAGGATCCGGCCGACGTCGGCGGTCGGCGGGCAGGGAGTGGATCACCAGGTGCATCCGGTGGTGATGGACGCGCTGTTCCAGACCCTGCTGACCCCGCAGTTGTCGACGGCCGGCCCCGCGGGCGCCGGTATCCGGCTGCCGGTCTCCATCGAGGAGGTACGGCTCGACGCGGTGGGCGATCGCACCCTGTGGGCGCACGCCACCGTCACCGATGACACCGGCGCCGAACTGGTCGGCGACATCGCGGTCCACGACGAGCAGGGCGTACCGCTCGGCGGGATCACCGGGTTCCGGGCCGCCGATGTCGAGCGGGCCGCGACAGCGGTCGGGCCGGCGACCATCGACGGCTGGCTCGCCGAACCGGTCTGGACCCCGCTGCCGGACGCCCCCGATCTGTCGGACGCCTCCGACCTGCCGCTCGGCCACGCCGACGACTGGCTGGTGTTCGCGGACGGGCGGGGCGTCGCCGACGCGCTGGCCCAGCGGATCACCGCACGCGGCGGCCGTTGCCTGCTCGTCCGGCCCGGCGCCGGGTACCGGCCCGCCGAGGGCGACGCTCCGGCCGTCGTCGATCCCGGCTCCGCCACCGACCTGGCCCGCCTCCTGGCCGACCACCGGGCCTCCGGCGCACCGGACCCGGCCGCCGTCGTCCACCTGTGGAACCTCGACCGACCGGGACTGTCCCACCGGGCCGGCCCCATTGCCCCGGGCAAGGCCACCGCGCCGGCCGACCCCATCGCCCCGGCCGACCCCACCTCCCCGGGGGCCCGGGCCACCCCGGTCGCACTCACCCCCGACGACACCTCCCCCGGCGCCTACAACCTGGTCGTCCTCGCCGCACTGATGTCGGCCGAACTGCCGGGCAGCCGACTGCACATCGTCACCCGGTGCGCGCAGGCCACCGTCGCCGGTGAGCCGGTCCAGCCGCTGGGGGCGCCCGCCTGGGGCATCGGCAGGGTGCTGCGCCATCAGGAGCTGCCCGGCCACCCGGGCAAGCTGGTCGACCTCGGCCCGGAGGGGGACCGCGACGGCGAGGCCGCCGCGTTGCTGCGTGAGTTCACGCTGGGCGACCAGGACGAGATCGCGCTGCGCGACGGCCTTCGGCTCACCTGCCGACTGCGGCGCGCGGAGGGGCTGAGCCGACCGCTGCCGCCGCGGCTCCGGCCGGACGCCGCGTACCTGGTCACCGGCGCCTTCGGCGCGCTCGGCCGGCTGCTGTGCCGCACGCTGGTCCGGCGCGGTGCCCGCCGGCTGATCCTGGTCGGCCGTGGCCCGCTGCCACCGCGCGAGGAGTGGCGGAACGTCGACCCGACCGGCCCGGAGGGCCTGCGCGTCGCCTTCCTGCGGGAGCTGGAGGCCTTGGGCGCCGAACCGGTCCCGGCGCGGCTGGACATCACCGACGAGTCGGCGCTGGCCGCCTGGCTGGCCGAGTACCGGCGGCTGGACCGGCCGCCGATCCGCGGCGTGTTCCATCTGGCGGGCCAGGTCCGGGACACCCTGGTCGGCGAGCTGGACCGGGAGACGTTCGACGCGGCGTACGCCCCGAAAGTGCTCGGCGCGCTCGCCCTGCACCGGCAGCTGACCGGCGAACCGCTGGACCACTTCGTGCTGTTCGCCTCGATCGCCTCGCTGCTGACCACGGCCGGGCAGACCAACTACGCCGCGGGCAACGCCTTCCTGGACGCGCTGGCCCACCACCGCCGGGCGCTCGGTCTGCCCGCGCTGAGCCTCGACTGGGGCCCCTGGGCGACCGGGATGATCGAGGAACTGGGTCTGATCGACCACTACCGCGCCAGCCGGGGCATGAGTTCGCTCGCCCCGGAGACCGGGATGGCCGTACTGGAACGGGTGCTCGGCCAGGACCGGGCCCAGCTGCTGATCGCCACCGTGGTGGACTGGCCGGTCTTCCTCTCCTGGTACCCCGCTCCGCCGCCGCTGGTGGCCGACCTGGCCGCGGCCGCCCGGGAGTCCGGCCCGGCGGCGGAGCCGACCGGCCCACTGGAGACGCTGCGGGCGGCCGGGGAGGCCGAGCGGCTGTCCCTGCTCACCGGGTGGTTCGGCGGGCTGGCCGCCTCCGTGCTCAGGGTGCCGGCCGACCAGATCGAACCCGGCGCCGGACTCGGCAACCTCGGCCTGGACTCCCTGCTCGCGATGGAGCTGCGGGCCCGCCTGACCACCGAACTGGGCACCACCCTCCCGTTGGTGGCGCTGCTGAGCAACGCGCCGGTCGCCGAGCTGGTGGCCCAGCTGTACGAGTCGCTGGCCGAGCTGCTCCACGAGGAGCGGCCCGACCGGGGCGGGACCGGTGTCGAGCGGTACGAGGACGAGTCGTCGTACCCGCTGACGCAGAACCAGAAGGCCCTGTGGTTCCTCAAGCAGCTCGACCCGGACGGGTTCGCCTACAACATCGGCGGCGCGGTCGAGGTCCGGGTGGAGCTGCAACCCGAGCTGATGGCCCTCGCCTTCCGCACCATGGTCGAACGGCATCCCGGTCTGCGGGCCAACTTCGTGCTCGACGACGGCGGGCCGGTGCAGCGGATCTCCGCCGCGGTGGAGCCGGACTTCGCGGTCGTCGACGTCGAGCACCTGGACTGGGACGAGATCCACGCGATGATCGTCCGGGAGTACCGCAGGCCGTACGACCTGGAGCGCGACCCGCTGGTACGGTTCCGCCTGTTCCGGCGGGGCCCGGCCCGCTGGGTGATCATGAAGGCCGTCCACCACATCGTCTCGGACGCGATCTCCACGTTCACCTTCATCGAGGAGCTCCTCGCGGTCTACGAGGGGCTGCGGCGCGGCGAGGCGGCCCAGCTGCCCCCGGTCTCAGCGCGCTACCTGGACTTCCTCAACCGGCAGAACGAGTTCCTGGCCGGGCGCGAGGCGTCGAGAAAGCTCGACTACTGGCGGTCACGGCTGCCCGCCGAAGTGCCGACCCTCGAACTGCCCACCGACAGGCCGCGCCCCGCGGTGCAGACCCACAACGGCGCCTCGGAGTTCTTCGTCCTGGACGAGGAGCTGAGCGCCCGGGTGCACGCGCTGGCCCGCGAACACAACGTCACCGTGTTCATGGTGCTGCTCAGCGCCTACTACCTGCTGCTGCACGCGTACTCGGGTCAGGACGACCTCGTCGTCGGCAGCCCGGTGACGGGCCGCACGGACGAGGAGTTCGCCGGCGTCTACGGCTACTTCGTCAACCCGCTGCCGCTGCATGTCTCGCTGGCCGGGGAGCCGACCGTGGCCGAGCTGCTGGACCGGGTGCGGACCACCGTGCTGGGCGGCCTCGACCACCAGGAGTACCCGTTCGTGCTGCTGGTGGAGAAGCTCGGTCTGCAACACGACCCCAGCCGCTCGGCGGTCTTCCAGGCGATGTTCATCCTGCTCCACCACAAGGTCGCCACCGAGAAGTACGGATACCGGCTGGAGTACATCGAACTCCCCGAGGAAGAGGGCCAGTTCGACCTCACACTCTCCGCGTACGAGGACGAGTCGGAGCACCGCTTCCACTGTGTGCTCAAGTACAACACCGACCTCTTCCTGCCGGAGACGGTGACCCGGCTGGCCGGACACTACGTCAACGTGCTCACGGCACTGACCACCTCGGGCCCGGAGCGCGCCGCGACCGGTCTCGACCTGCTCGGCCCCGACGAACGGGCGCTGGTCCTCGGGCGGTGGAGCGGCGCGGAGCGGCGGGTCGCGTACGACGAGCCGGTGCACGAACTGATCCTGCGTGCGGCGGCGGCCGCCCCGACGGCGCCGGCGGTGGTGCTGCCGGCCGGGTCCGGCCCGGCCGTCCGCCTCACGTACGGCGAGCTGGCCGAACGCTCGGCGCGGGCCGCCGCCCGGCTGCGTGCGCTGGGCGCCGGGCCCGGCTCGGTGGTGGCCCTCTGCCTGGAGAAGTCCCCGGAGCTGATCGTCGCCCTGCTCGCGGTGCTCCGCACCGGCGCCGCCTATCTCCCGCTCGCCCCCGGCGACCCCGCCGACCGGCTGGCCCACCTGGTCGCGCACGCGGAAGCGGCCCTGCTGATCACCGACGACCACGACCGGACCGACCGACTCGACGGGCTCGACGGGCTCCCGGCCCGGCTGGTCACCACGGGCGAACTGGGCACGGCGGGAGCCGAGTTCGCGGATCAACCAGTAGGTCTGGAGGCGCCCGCGTACATCATCCACACCTCCGGGTCCTCCGGTCGCCCCAAGGCCGTCCGGGTGTCGCACGGCAATCTGGCCTCCGCGTACCAGGCGTGGCGTGCCGAGTACCGGCTGGACACCGACGTCAGGGTGCACCTCCAGATGGCCGCCCCCTCCTTCGACGTCTTCACCGGGGACGTGGTCCGCGCCCTCTGCTCGGGCGGGACCCTGGTGCTGGTCGGACGGGAACTGCTGTTCGACACGGCCCGGCTGCACGAGGTGATGCGCGCCGAGCGGGTGGACGCCGCCGAGTTCGTCCCGGCGGTGGCCCGCGTCCTCGCCGATCACTGCGAACGGGACGGGCTGCGGCTGGATTTCATGCGGCTGCTGGTGGTCGGCTCGGACGTGTGGAAGGTCGAGGAGTACGAGCGGCTGCGCGCCCTGTGCGGCCCGGCGACCAGGGTCGTCAACTCGTACGGCCTCACCGAGGCCACCATCGACAGCGCGTACTTCGAGGGTCCGGTGGACGGGCTGGAGCCCAGCCGGATGGTGCCCATCGGACGGCCCTTCCCGAACAGCACCCTCTATCTGCTGGACCGGCACGGCCGCCCGGTCCCGCCCGGTGTCACCGGCGAACTGTGGATCGGCGGCTCCGGCGTGGCACTCGGCTACGCGGGCGACGAGGAACGGACCGCCCGGCGGTTCACCAGCCTGCCGCTGGGTGGCGCCGACGGCACCGAGCCGGTCCGGGTCTACCGCACGGGTGACCTCGCCTGCTGGGACGCGGACGGCGGGGTGCGTCTGCTCGGCCGGGCCGACACACAGATCAAGGTACGAGGGCACCGGATCGAGCCGGGGGAGATCGAGAGCCGACTCGCGGAATGGCCCGAACTGGACCGGGCGGTGGTCACCGTCCGTGCCGACGGGCGGGGCGAGAACACGCTCTGCGCCTACTGCGTGCCGGCCCCCGGCAGGACCCTCGACCGGCGTGAGCTCCGCCGTCATCTGGCCGGCCTGCTGCCGACCTTCATGATCCCGGCGCACTTCACCGAGGTGCCCGCCCTGCCGCTCACCGCCAATGGAAAGGTCGATCTCGCCGCGCTGCCCGCCCCCGCGACGGACGGCGTGGAGCGGACGGCCGAACCGCCCGCGACCCTGTACGAGGTCAGGATGGCCGAGCACTGGGAGGCGCTGCTCGGCATCGAGAAGCCGGGGCTCCAGCACGACTTCTTCGAGTGCGGCGGCTCCTCGATCAGGCTGATCGAGCTGATCCACGGCCTCCAGGGCGAGTTCAACATCACCGTTCCGGTGAGCAGGCTGTTCGAGGTGACCACCCTGCACGGGATGGCCCGGACCGTCGAGCACATCATCACCGGCCGGATCGAGGGCGGCCGACCGTACCTCTGGTTCAACCGGGAGCAGCGGCAGACCCTGTTCTGCTTCCCGCCGGCCGGCGGCCACGGCCTGGTGTACCGGCAATTCGCGGAGCACCTGCCCGAGTACCGGCTGGTCGCCTTCAACTACGTGTCGGGCGACGGCAAGGTCGACGCGTACGCGGACCTGGTCGGTTCACTCCAGCCGGAGGGGCCCTGCGCGCTGCTCGGCTACTCGCTCGGCGGCAACCTCGCCTTCGAGGTGGCCAAGGAACTGGAGCGGCGCGGCCGCACGGTCTCCCATGTGGTGATCGTGGATTCGCACCGCATCCCGGAGCCCTTCGACCTGGCCGACGAGCATGTCGCCGCCTTCGAGCGTGAGCTGGAAGAGCATCTGTGGCGGCACACCGGTTCGACGGCGGTCGCCGACGAGACCCGCGCGCAGGCCCGCGACTACCTGCGGTTCTGCAGCCTGACGCCCAACGTCGGCGTGATCACCGCCGAGATCGGTGTCATCTCCGACGCCGAGCAGGCCGCGCTCCACGAGGCCGGCTACCACGGCGCCTGGCACGGCAGCTCGGCCACCCGCACGACGGTCCTCACGGGCCACGGCACCCACGCCGAGATGCTCGACCACGAGTTCACCGCCCACAACGCCCGGCTCACCCGGTCGATCCTCACCGGAACCCCACCCCACACGCCGTGACCCCGGCACCTGAACCGACCCGTGCCCCGGCCCGGCCTCACACCGCCCCCACCACCGCCCCGTGAGAGGAACGGATCCCCCATGCCCGATCAACACCCCCCACTCCCCTACCCCTTCGCCCCACGGGGCCTCGACCTCGACCCCGCCTACGCGGAGTTGCGCGAGCGCGCACCGGCCCGTATCCGCATGCCGTACGGCGACGACGCCTGGCTGGTCACCCGGTACGAGGACGTACGGGCCGTCCTGGCCGACCCGCGGTTCAGCCTGGCCGCGTCGATGCACCGGGACCAGCCGCGGATGCGCCCGGTGGCCCGTACCGGTGCCGGTCTCTTCTCCACGGAGCCGCCCGACCACACCCGGCTCCGCTCGCTGGTCGCACGGCAGTTCAGCGCCCGCCGGGTCGAACCGCTGCGCGCGCGGGCCGGAGAACTGGCCGACGAGCTGATCGACGGGATGGTGGCCGCGGGCCGACCGGCGGACCTGGTCGAGGACTTCGCCATCCCCATGCCGACCACCATCATCTGCGAGGTGCTCGGCATCCCCGCCAAGGACCACCGGATGCTCTGGCACTGGGCGGAGACGGTGCTCTCCGCCATCACCCCCCAGGAGGTGCTCGCCACCGAGGGCCGGGCCTTCATGGAGTACATGGTCGGTGTGCTGGAGCTGCGGGGCCGCGAGCCGGGCGACGACCTGCTCACCACCCTGGTCCGGGCCTGTCGCGAGGAGGGTCTGATCAGCGAGGAGGAACTGCTGTCGATCGCCTGCGACCTGCTGATCGCCGGCTTCGTCTCCACCACCAACCAGATCGGCAACTTCTTCCACCAACTCCTCGTACATCCACAGGAGTTGACGCGACTACGGGAGCGTCCGGAGCTGATCCCGAAGGCCGTCGAGGAGCTGATGCGCTACGTGCCGCTGCTCACCGGCTTCAACCTGGCACGGTACGCGACCGCCGATGTCGAGCTGGGCGGCATCACGATCCGGGCCGGCGAGGCGGTGATGATCGCCACCGCCGCCGCCAACCGCGACCCGGGGGTGTTCCCGGAGCCGGAGCGCCTCGTCATGGACCGCGACGCCAACCCGCACATCGGCTTCGGCCACGGCGTGCACTACTGCGTCGGCGCCCATCTCGCCCGGCTGGAGCTCCAGGTGGCGATCGAGCGGGTGCTGCACCGGCTGCCCGGTCTACGGCTGGCCGTCCCCGAGAGCGAACTGAGCTGGAAGCAGGACGCGATGGTCAACGGTCTCCAGGCGCTCCCGGTCGCCTGGTGACCGGGCGGGCGAACGGCACCCCGGCACCCCCCACCGGTACGACGAGGAGGACAGTGGACTTGGCGCGACAGAAGGGCACGGACACCTCGAACGGCACCGGGACCGACACCCGTACCGGCCGTCGACGGGAGTCGATGATCATCATCGGCGGTGGTCTCGGTGGTCTCTCCACCGGGTGCTACGCCCGGATGAACGGCTACCGGACCCGGATCTTCGAGATGCACGAGATCCCCGGCGGCTCGTGCACCGGCTGGGACCGCAGCGACTTCACCTTCGACTGGTGCGTCAGCTGGCTCCTCGGCAACGGTCCGGGCAACGAGATGTACCAGATCTGGCTCGAACTGGGCGCGCTCCAGGGCAAGGAGATGCGGCACTTCGACGTGTTCAACATCGTCCGGGGCCGGGACGGCCGGGCGGTCCGCTTCTACTCCGACCCGGACCGGCTCCAGGCGCACCTGCTCACGCTCTCTCCGGCCGACGCGGCGCCCATCCGGGAGTTCTGCGCGGGCATCCGCACGTTCCGCAAGGCGCTGGCGGTCTACCCGTTCCTCAAGCCGGTCGGGTTGATGGGCCGGTGGGAGCGGTGGCGGATGATGGCCTCCTTCGTCCCGTACTTCACCACCATCCGCAAGTCGATCACGGTGTTGATGACGGACTACGCGCAGCGGTTCCGCGACCCGCTGCTGCGTGAGGCGTTCAACTTCATCCTCTACGAGAGGCATCCGGCGTTCCCGGTGCTGCCGTTCTACTTCCAGCTGGCCTCGCACGCCAACCAGGCGGCGGGTGTGCCGGAGGGCGGTTCGCTGGGGCTCGCCCGGTCGGTCGAGGAGCGGTACCGCAAGCTGGGCGGTGAGATCACCTACAACGCCAGGGTCGAGGAGATCCTGGTCGAGCGGGACCGCGCGGTGGGGGTACGGCTGAGCGACGGCCGGGAGTACCGGGCCGACATCGTGGTCTCGGCGGCCGACGGCCACACCACGGTGATGAAGCTGCTGGGCGGCAGGTACCTCAACGACACCTACCGCAGGCTCTACACCTCGCTGATCGACCAGCCCGGCCAGCTGTCCCCCGGTTACGTCTCCCTCTTCCTGGGGCTGCGCAAGCCCTTCCCGGAGGGCGACCCGTGCACCACCTATCTGCTGACGGAGCAGCAGGCGAGCGCGCTGACGGGGATCCGCTGCCCGTCGATGAACGTGCAGTTCCGCACCCGGCACTACCCGGAGCTGGCGCCGCGCGAGTCCACCGTGGTGTTCGCGACGTACTTCTCCGACATCGGGCCCTGGCGGGAGCTGCACCAGGGACCGGAACGCTCCTCCCGGGTCCGGCGCGGTCAGGAGCTGCACACCCTGCCGGTCCGGCACGGCAGGGACTATCTGACCGCCAAGCGGGAGGTCCGCAAAGGCATCGTCTCCTTTCTGGACGAGCGGTTCCCCGGGTTCAAGGACGCGGTGGCCGTCGCCGACGTCTCCACCCCACTGACGCAGGTCCGCTACACGGGCGTCTACGACGGCACGTTCCCGGGCTGGAACCCGTTCGTGGAGGGCGCGGAGACGGTGGAGGAGGAGATCAGGCGCAGCGGCCCGGTCCTGCCCGGGCTGTCGGACTTCTACCTCTCCGGGGTCTGGGCGACCATCGGCGGCCTGATCCGGGCGGCCGCCGCGGGCCGGCACGTCATGCAGTTCATCTGCCGGGACGACGGTGTGGAGTTCACCGCCGACATCGACCGGAGCGCCCCGCCCCCGACGCATGTGGTCATCCCGGTCGGCGGTCCGCCCCGGCAGGCGCGGGCCGCCGACCGGGGCGGTACGACGAGCGGTCCCTCGAACACCGAGACAGGAGCCCTGACATGAGGATCGAGAAGTGGGTCGTCCGTGAGCACCTGGGCGGTGTCCCGGACGTGGACCGGATCTACGAGAAGGTGGTGGAGGACGTCGAGATCGACCTCCGCCCCGACGAGATGCTGTTCCGTACGCGGTACGTGTCGGTCGACCCGTACCAGAACGGGCTGGCGCTGGAGACGCCGCTCGGCCACCCCATGGGCGCGGACTCGATCATGGAGGTGCTGGAGGCGGGGCCCAAGGCCGCGTTCGCGGTCGGTGACCTGGTGCAGGGCTTCGGCGGCTGGCGCAGCCATGTGGTCCACAACGGCGCCGAGGAGGTGTGGCGGACGGGCACCTTCCCGATGGTCTTCCCGGCCTACCGCCGGCTCGACCCGGAGCGGTACGACGAGCGGCTGCCGCTGTCCACCGCGCTCGGCGTCATGGGCGCGCCGGGGATGACCGCGTGGGGCACCCTCACCCGGTTCATGACCGTACGCCCCGGCGACACGGTGGTGGTCAGCGGTGCGTCCGGCTCGGTCGGCACGCTGGTGGGCCAGTTGGCCCGGCGGGCGGGCGCCGCCCGGGTGGTGGGCACCACCGCCTCACCGGGCAAGGTCGAGTACCTGCGCGGGCTCGGCTTCGACGAGGTGGTGCTCTACGCGCAGGCCGACGACGCGGAGAAGGTACGGCAGGAGTTGCTGCTCGCCGCGCCCGACGGGGTCGACCGGTACTTCGACAACCTGGGCGGAACCATCACCGACGCGGTGTTCACCATGCTCAACGTGGACAGCCAGGTGGCGGTCTGCTGGCAGTGGGCCACCACGGTGAACGGCGAACTGACCGGGCCCCGGCTGCTGCCGTACATCATGTTCCCGCGCACCACGATCCGCGGCATCTTCGCCCAGGAGTGGTTCCACGAGCCGCTGTTGACGCGGATGCACCAGGAGCTGGGAGGTCTCGTACGCGCCGGTGAGATCCAGTACCACCAGACCGTGCACCGGGGCTTCGACGCGATCCCGCACGCGTACCGCAGCCTCTACGTGAACCGGGAGGGGAACCGGGGCAAGGTGCTGGTCGAGGTCTGACCGAGCCCGCGGGAGGGACGGAACAGGGCACACGGACCACGGGGAGGCCGTTCTCCCACCGATGGGACAACGGCCTCCGACCGGGCTCCGACACCGGACGCCGTCAGTCCACCCGTTCCGGGTGCGTGAGGTTCGCTCCGCTCGCCGGGTCGAACACATGGGCCTTGGCCATGTCGACCCGCAACTCCATGGGCTCACCCTCGCGCGCCCGTGTGGCGGCGTCCAGACGGGCCACGATCTGATGGGTGTCGGCGCCGGTGTCGCGCAGACCGGAGTCCTTGGCGAGCTCCTCCAACTCGGTGGTCGTCGCGGGTCCGCCCTCCGCGGTGAAGTAGACGTACACATCGGAGCCCAGCGACTCCAGTACCTCCACGGTGGCGGTGAAGACCGGGCTCGTGCGGTCCCTTTCGTGGGAGAGGGTCGCGTCCTCGAACGCCTCCGGTCGCAGCCCGATGATGACCTCGCGGGGCGCGTTCTGCTCCTCCAACGCCCGTCTCGTACGGTCGTCGAGGGGCAGGTCCCCCAGGGGTGAGCGCAGGACACCGCCTTCGAGGGTGGCGTTCAGGAAGTTCATGGCCGGGGAGCCGATGAAGCCCGCGACGAAGATGTTGCGCGGCAGGTCGTACAGCTCGGCGGGGGTCCCGATCTGCTGGACCAGGCCCTGTCGCATGACCACGACACGGTCGCCGAGCGTCATCGCCTCGGTCTGGTCGTGGGTGACGTACACGGTGGTCGTACCGAGGCGCCGTTGCAGCCGGGAGATCTGGGTGCGCATCTGGACCCGGAGTTTGGCGTCGAGGTTGGACAGCGGCTCGTCCATCAGGAACGCCTTGGGGTCACGGACGATCGCCCGCCCCATGGCCACCCGCTGCCGCTGACCGCCCGAGAGATTGGCGGGCTTGCGGTCCAGGTACTCGGTCAGATCGAGGATCCGCGCCGCTTCCGTGACCTTGGCGTCGATGGTCGGCTTGTCCACCTTGGCCAGGCGCAGCGGGAAGCCCATGTTCTCCCGGACGCTCATGTGCGGGTAGAGGGCGTAGCTCTGGAAGACCATCGCGACGTCGCGTTCCTTGGGAGCGAGGTCGTTGACGACGCGGTCTCCGATGCGGAGGGTGCCCTCGGTGATGTCCTCCAGGCCGGCGATCATGTTCAGTGTGGTGGACTTGCCGCATCCCGACGGACCGACCAGGATCACGAACTCGCCGTCGGCGATCTCGAGGTCCACGTCCTTGACGGCGAGGGACCCGTCGGGAAAGCGCTTGGTGACTCCCTCGAGGATGATCTCGGCCATGGGTGGTGCCTCCTTGCCTTAGGACGCGTGTTCTGCCTGCCGCGGTCGGGGAGTTCACCCCTTCACCGCCCCTGAGGTCAGTCCGGCGACGATCCGCCGCTGGAAGAGCAGGACGAAGACGATGATCGGGATGGTGATGACCACGGCGGCCGCGGCGATCGACCCTGTGGGCTGCTGGAACTGGGAGCTCCCGGTGAAGAACGCGATCGCGGCCGGCACGGTACGCGCGGACTCGGTGGAGGTCAGCGAGATCGCGAACAGGAAGTCGTTCCAGCAGAAGATGAACACGAGGATGGCCGTGGTGAAGACGCCCGGCGCGGCCAGCGGCACGATGACCATGCGGAAGGCCTGTGCGGGCGTCGCCCCGTCGACCTTGGCGGCCTTCTCCAGATCCCAGGGGATCTCCCGGAAGAAGGCGGACAGGGTGTAGATCGCGAGGGGCAGGGAGAACGTCATGTACGGGATGATCAGCCCGATCCAGGTGTCGAAGATCCCGATGATCCGCTCGATGTTGAACAGCGGCGACACCAGGGAGATCGGCGGGAACATGGCGATCAGCAGCGACATGCCGATCAGTACCCGCTTGCCGGGGAACCGCAGCCTGGCCACCGCGTAGGCGGCCATGGTGCCCAGTGCCACCGCGATCACCGTGGCGATCAGGGCGATACCGATCGAGTTGATCAGTGCCCGGGTGAACTCGGAGGTCTCGAAGATGCCCCGGTAGTTGTCCCAGGTCCAGTCCGTGGGGATGTAGTTGCCGTCCGTCAGGGTGCTGGGGTCCTTGAAGGACAGTGCGGCGATCCACCCCACGGGGAACAGGGCGTACAGCACGACCAGCACGTTCAGGACACCCCATCGGGCGGCGTGTGTCTTTCCCACCGCGGCCATCAGCGCTTCACCTCCGCGCCGGGTGCGGCAGCGCCGAACAGTTTGACGAAGGTGAAGGCGATGATCCCGACGCAGATGAAGATCAGGACGGAGATCGCCGAGCCGATGCCCAGGTTCAGCGCGGTGAAGAGGTTGTCGTACCCGAGGATCGACACCGAGCCGGTGCCCTGGGCGCCCGCGGTCAGGATGTAGATGTTGTCGAAGATCCGGAACGCGTCCAGGGTGCGGAAGAGCAGCGCCACCAGGATGGCCGGTTTCATCAGCGGCAGCATGATCCTCGTGAAGCGCTGCCAGGCGGTGGCACCGTCCACCATGGCCGCCCTCAGGGTCTCCTCGGGGACCAGCGCGAGGCCCGCGAGCAGCAGCAGGGCCATGAACGGCGTCGTCTTCCACACCTCGGCGAGGATGATCAGCCAGAGGGCGGGCCACTGTTCGGTCAGGGGAGCGTCCCCCTGGGGCAGCAGCTCGGCCAGATATCCGAGGTCCGGGGTCCACGCGTACTGCCAGGAGAAGGCGGCCACCACGGTGACGATCCCGTACGGGATGAGGACCGAGGTGCGGACGACGCCTCGCCAGAAGATCGTGCGGTGCATCACGAGGGCGAGCCCCATTCCGAGGACCAGTTCGATCGCCACGGACACGGCGGTGATGAACAACGTGACCCAGAAGGCGTCCCACCAGAACGAAGAGGTCAGCACCGCCCCGTAGTTGCTCAGTCCCACGAACTCCGCCCGTCCGGGAAAGCGCAGGTCATAGCGCTGGAGGGACAGATACACGGCGTATCCGACGGGGTAGGCGGTCACGGCGATCATGACGATGACAGCGGGCGCGCAGAGCAGCCAGCCGAGTCGGCGCTCCTGTCTGGCGCCCGCCGAGAGTGCCGACCGGTCCGGTTCCGCCCTGCCCGTCTGTGTCCCGGGTGGCGGCGGGGCTCCGGCCGGTTCCGCCCGCGTGCTCATCTCGGGCCGTCCGAGGACGTGGCCCGCGCACGGGAGAGCCGACCGGCACAGGGCGGCGGGAGGAGGTGGTTCACGGGATCACACCCTCGGATCGCAGGGCATCGTCGATCTGTTCCTTGATGGTCTCGACCGAGCTCACGGGTTCGATCCCGGACGGCGGGGACAGGGTGTGGGAGACCGCGATCGACACGTTCTGGTAGACCGGGGTGATCGGGCGCACGCTTCCCGCCTCCAGGGCGGCCAGCACGTCGCGGGAGAAGGGGTACTCCTTCATGAACGCGGGCTCGTCGTACAGGGCGCGCAGCGTGGGGGGCAGACCGCCCTCGAGCGCCGCGGCGAGTTGGTTCTCCCGGTTGCGCAGACACAGGGCCGCCTCGAAGGCCAGATCGGGGTGGCGCGAGTAGGCGCTCACCGCCAGATCGATGCCTCCGATGGTGGGCCGCGCCGGGCGGTCCGCGTCGACCCGGGGGTACGGCGCCCAGCGGAAGTTCTTGAACAGCGCGGGGTTGTTCGCCTTCATCGACGGATAGACGAAGGGGTAGTTGAGCTCGAACGCCGCCGTTCCCGACTCCATGGCGAGCCGGTTCTGGTCCTCCATCTGGTTGGGGAGGGAGGGGTCCGCGGCCGACGAGTCGGCGAGATCACGCATGACCTGCGCGGCCCGGACGGCAGGCGGACCGAGGGAGGGCGCGGTCGCGGTCGCGTTGAGGATGGTGCCGCCGGCACTGTTGATCAGCGTGTTGAACCAGACGGTCAGTCCCTCGTACTGGGCACCCTGGATCTCCACGAAGTGCGGTTTGCCCTGTCGGGCGAGGGCCTCGGCCATGTCGAGCATCTCGGCCCAGGTCGTGGGCGGCCTGGGCACGAGGTCCGCGCGGTACCACAGGAGCTGGGTGTTGGCGTTGTACGGGACGGCGTACAGCTTGCCCTTCCAGGTCGAGGTCTGCAGCGGTACACGCAGGGTGCCCTCGGTGGCCTGCCGCTTCGCCGCGCCCGTCCATTCCCGGATCCAGCGCGCCTCGGCGAACTCCGCCGCCCAGGTGACGTCCAGGCCCAGGATGTCGAGGGAGTCGTCCTCGGCGGCGAGTCTGCGGACCATCTGCTGGCGCTGGCCGTCCGCGGCGCGCGGGAGCTTGTTGTAGCTGATCCGGTAGCGCCCGCCCGACGCCCGGCTGCACCCGTCGGCGGCCTTCTGGAGGGCGCCGGAGTCGTCCGGGAAGTTGTACCAGTTGAGGGTGGGCGTACCGGAACCCTCGTCGTCACCGCAGGCGGTGAGCACCGACGCCAGCAACGGCAGCACGGCGAACGCCCGGAGCCAGCGCGTCCCTCGGGGACGTCCCCGCTGACCCGAAACCGGCCGGCAGCCGCACCTCGCGTGCATGCGCTCCACACCTCGCTTCCGGACGGTGACAGGGGCTCGGGCCCCGCGGTGTTGCCCCTGCGCACACTAGGGACCGCAAAAACGGAGATCAAGCACATATCGCCTCAAATCGCCCAGCGATTTCCCAGGCCACTCATTCGACGAACCGGCGGGCGGTGAGAACGGAAAAGGCCGGTTTCGGAAACATCCGAAACCGGCCCTCATGTACGACTCTTTCGAGTCGGGACGACAGGATTTGAACCTGCGACCCCTTGACCCCCAGTCAAGTGCGCTACCAAGCTGCGCCACGTCCCGTCGCGACCTCCACGGTGCCCGCATTACCGACTCGTGCTCCGTGTGAACGCGCAGGTAAACCCTACCCTACATACCCCGCAGCAGACGGAGGGGTTGCACCGGGCCGTACCGAAGACGGCCCGGAAACGCTCGGCGCCCTACTCCGGCGGCGTGGGCGTGTCGTGGGTGCGGTACATCGCCTGGACGTCGAGTTCCAGTTGGACCGTGGGGCCGACGACGGCTATGCCGCGGGCGAGCATCGTGCGCCAGTTGAGGGTGTAGTCCTCGCGGTGCAGTTCGGCCTTGGCGAGGGCGGCGCAGCGGAGTTCCTCGCCGTAGCCGCCGTTGACGGTGCCCAGATACGTCGTGTCGAGGGCGACGGAACGGCTGACGCCGTGCATCGTGAGGGTGCCCTGGAGCGTCCACTTGCTGCCGCCCCGGTAGGCGAAGCGGTGGCTGGTGAAGTCGATGTGGGGGAAGCGCTCGACGTCGAGGAAGTCGGCCGAACGCAGGTGCGTGTCCCGGGTGTTGTTGCCGGTGTTGATGCTGGACGCGTCGATGCGGACGTGGACGCGGGACTCGGTGACGTCCTGGGCGACCTGGAGTCCGCCCTCGAAGCGTTCGAAGCGGCCGTGGACGTGGGCCATGCCGACGTGCTTGGCGATGAAACGGATCGCGGTGTGCGGCGGGTCGAAGAGCCAGGTGCCGGGGACGGGGAGTTCCAGCTGGCGGGCCGAGCGCAGCCAGACGCGTTCCGGGGCCGGGCCGGCGTCCGGGACGATCTCCACCGACTCCCGGTGGGGTTCGAGCCCCTCGGCCACGATCAGCAGGCTGTACGCGCCCGGTGGCAGGACGGCCATGAAGTAGCCGTACGGGTCGGTGGTGCCGCGGGCCGCGACCCGGTGGCTGCGGAGTTCCGTCACCGTCACCTCGGCCGCGCCCATGGGCTGGTTCACCGGGTCCAGGACCTCACGGACGAGGGCACCCGCACCGGGCGGGACCGGAAGCGTCAGGCCCGCGGCTCCCCGGGTGGCTTGGGAGGATCGCCGCCGGAGCAGTCCGAGGGGCATGCTGTTCACCTTTCAGTTCTCGATGTGCGGTCGGTCGGGTCAGGTGGGTGAGGGTCGGTCCCCCGCGTACGCCGCTCGCAGTACGTCCAGGACGCCCGCCTCGGTGACCTCGCGCGGGTTGGCGTACGCCTGCCCCGCCACCTGGGACGCGGCGACCGCCAAGTCGACTTCCCGCAGACCGAGTTCGGCGAGGGAGCGCGGGGCGCCCAGGCGTCCTGACAGCTCCCACAGGGCGTACGGGGCGTCGTCGGTGTCCAGGGCCCGGCCGAGTGCCGCGAGGGCCTCGGGGGCCGCGGGGGCGTTGTGGGCCAGCGCGTACGGGAGGACGACCGTGTGGGTCTCGGCGTGCGGCAGGCCGAAGGTGCCGCCGAGGACATGGCAGAGCTTGTGGTGCAGGCCCATCGTGGTCGCGCCGAGCGCGGCACCGCACAGCCAGGCGCCGTAGAGCGCGCGACCCCGGGCGTCGGGGTCCTTTGGATCGGCCGCCAGTTCGAGCAGCGCGCGCGTCATGGCCCGGGCACCCTCCGCCGCCGTCAGCGACACCAGCGGCGTGGCGTCCGGCGCGTAGAGGGCCTCCGCCGCGTGGGCGACCGCGTTGATGCCGCTGGTCACGGTCAGCGGCACGGGGAGGGAGAGGGTCAGTTCGGGGTCGTAGACGACACTGCGGGGCAGGACGGACGGGTCGCGGCCGGTGCGTTTGGCACCGTGCTCGGTCAGCCCCCAGACGGGGGTCATCTCCGAGCCCGAGTACGTCGACGGCACCGCGATCAGCGGCAGGCCGGTGCGCAGCGCGATGGCCTTGCCCAGGCCGATCGCGGAGCCGCCGCCGACGGCGACACACCCGTCGGCCCCGGCGGCGCGCGCCACCTCGACGGCCCGTTCGGCGACCTCGACGGGCACATGCATACGGGCCTCGGTGTGCAGCCCGGCGCAGGCGTCGCCGAGGGAGTCCGCGACGGCACCGGCCGTCTCCGCGCCGCGCGGGCCGGACACCACCAACAGCCGTCGCAGGCCGAGGCGTTCGGCCTCGCCCGGCACGGCGGTCGCCGAGGCGCCGGCGCGGAGCACGACCCGCATGGGCGGGGACTCGTGGACGAACTCCCTCACGCCTCCTCCCGGTCGGGCGTGTCGGGCGTGTCGGGCGTGTCGGGCGTGTCGAGGGTGTCGAGCACGAGGTCGAAACGGGCGTGCCGGAACGGGTTCGGAACGCCGAACTCCCCCGCCAGTTCTGGGTCGTCGGTCGCGGTGAAGTCCTGGACGAGGCTCTCCTTGACCGCGAACACCGCGTCCGAGTCGAGGTGGTCGCTGCCCGCCACGAAGATGTGCGTGGTGACCGTCCGGTGCCCCTCGGCCGAGCCGATGAAGTGGATGTGGGCCGGGCGGTAGGGGTGGCGGGCCGTGGCCTTCAGGAGCGCGCCGACCGGGCCGTCCGTCGGGATCGGGTACGGGCTCGGCACACAGGTGCGGAACCAGAAGCGGCCCTCGTCGTCCGTCGTGAACAGTCCGCGCCCGTTGCCGGGCGGCTGCACGTCCGGCTGCTGCACGTCGTAGAAGCCCTCGGCGTTCGCCTGCCACACGTCGAGGACCGCGCCGGGCAGCGGGGTGCCGTCGCGGGACAGCACACGCCCGCTGATCACGCACGGCTCCCCGCCACCGACGAGGTCGATGTCGGCGCCGAGCGCACGGGCCGGGGACTCGGTCATGTGGAAGGGTCCGAGGACGGTCGACTCGGTCACGGCACCGGCCTCGGCGCTTCGGCCGCGACTCCCGTCCGCGCCGTCCCGGTCCCCCGCGCCGCGCTCGCTGTTGATCGTCTCCACGAGCATGGAGACGCCCAGCACGTCCGAGAGCAGCACGAACTCCTGCCGGGTGGCGGTGCAGGCCTGTCCGGTCGCGGTGAGGAAGGCGACGGCCCGCTCCCACTCCGCCATGGTCGGCCCGGTCTCGCGGACGAAGGCGTGCAGGTGGCGGGTGAGGGCGGCGAGCAGCTCGCGCAGCCGGGGGTCGGGCGTGCCGTCCATGCTGTCGACGACCGCTTCGGTGATCCGGGTCGTGAACGCGTCGCTCATGCCGGCACTCGTGCCAGTCCTCGTGTCGGTCCTGGTATCGGTACTCGTATCGGTGCTCATGTCGGTACTCGTATCGGTGCTCATGTCGGTGCTCGTGTCGGTGCTCATGTCCCGGCATCCTTCCCGTCAGGCATGTCCGAGGATCCGTCGCAACGCCGCCGACAGCAAACGCTCCGCGTCCTCGGCCGACGCGGCGGCCGTGGCGTGCCGGAAGGCCACGTACCCGTCGGGGCGGACGAGCAGGGCTCCCCCGTCGGCCGTCTCGCTCAGCCGGGCCCAGTCGCCGTACGGGTCCTCGTACTGGCGGCCGGGGCCGATGACGACGGTGGTGATCGCCGGGTCCTGTGCCTCGGCCGCCCGCGTCCAGTGGTCGCCGCCGATGCCGGTGATCAGGGTGAAGCGGCCCTGACCGACGGTGTCGAGCGTGGAGAGGGTGCGGGTGCCGGAGGTGAGCCAGGCGTGCGGGAGCCTGGCGCCGGGGCGGGTGGTGGGCTGGTGGTACAGCTCGGGGTCGCGGTCGAAACCGGGGTCGGGCGTGCCGTCGGGGACGATCGCCTCCGAGGTGTAGCGCTGGTTGAGGTCGACGCCGTGCGCGTTGAACTCGTACACCTTGAACGC
Source organism: Streptomyces sp. MA5143a (assembly GCF_900290235.1). Taxonomy (GTDB): domain Bacteria; phylum Actinomycetota; class Actinomycetes; order Streptomycetales; family Streptomycetaceae; genus Streptomyces. Next base: position 103,719 of record NZ_OLMK01000011.1, on the reverse strand, counting down.
GATGGCCTCGCGCAGCCGCGCCCGCTGCTTCTCGGCGGCCTCGGTGGCGTCCTTGCGGGCGGCGATGTTGGCCCACAGCTGTTCCGGGGTCTGCGGGGAGAGCCCGTCGAGCGCCTCGAAGACGGGCGCGGTCTCGCCGATGGACTTGTTGGCGCGGGTGACGATCTGCCGGCCGATCGGGGCGCGCTCGGCGGTGTAGGTGTCCAGCAGTCGAGGGGAGGCCGTGCCGTCGAGGACGAGCTTGAGCTTCCAGGCCAGGTTGTAGGAGTCCTGGATGGAGGTGTTGGAGCCGAGGCCGTTGGACGGCGGATGCCGGTGCGTGGCGTCGCCGGCGCAGAAGACCCGGCCGGCGGAGTACGTCTCCGCGTACATCTCGTTGACCGTCCACGCCGAGGACGACTTGACGGTCACCGGGATCTCGTCGTCGCCGATCAGCTTGCGGACGACGCTCTCGGCGTACTCGGTGGTGAGGTCGGGGGCGCCCGCGGTGACGTCGTACCCCCATACGATCAGCCACTCGTTCCAGGGGCGGACGCAGCGCACGAGGCCCGCGCCGATGCCGCCGACGGTGGCGCCCGGGGCGAGCACCCAGTACAGGGTGGAGGGCCGGTGCGCGGTGTACTTCGTGAGGTCCGCGTCGAAGACGATGTTGATGCTGCCGGCCACGCCCATCTGGCCGCCCATGGGCAGCCCGGCGTCCTCGGCGACCTGGGAGCGGCCGCCGTCGGCGCCGATCAGGTACTTGGCGCGGATCGTGTACTCGTCACCGCGCAGCCGGTCCTCGACGGTGACGGTGACGCCGTCGGCGTCCTGGACGAAGGACTTGTAGACGGTGCTGAAGCGCAGGTTGGTGCCGCGGGCGACCGCGGCGTCGATCAGGACCGGCTCCATCAGGTGCTGCGGCATGTCGCACATACGGGTGGGGCTGGCGAGGTCGTGCGCGGCCTGCACGAGCGGGTCGTTGCCCCAGGAGCGGACCCGGCCCAGCTCCTCGCCGGCGAGACTGGTGCAGAAGGTCGTGTCGCCCATCAGGTGCTGCGGGGTGGCCTTCGCGACGACCTCGTCCTCGACGCCGAGGTCCCTCAGGACCTCCATGGTGCGCTGGTTGGTGATGTGCGCGCGGGGCGTGTCGGCGAGGCGGGCGTAGCGGGTGACGACGATGTTCGGCACGCCGTACGTGCTCAGCGCGAGCGCGGCGGAGGCGCCGGCGGGGCCACTGCCCACGATCAGTACGTCGGTCACGACATCGGGCTCGACGGTGTGCACGGGGAACGCTCCAGGGGCATGAGAACAGGCACCGACCGTCGAAGATCATGGACGGGGGCGCGGGAGCATGGGTGTCTCAATACGAGACACTTCGGCACACGGGGCAGTTGGACGCCCGTATCGGGCTGCCCACGGCACGGAGTACGGAAACGGGGCGCTTGTTGCTCATTCAACCTGTGCCGGTACGGTGAGCGGTGTCGTGACCACCACAGAGCAGCCCTCCGTCTCCGTCCGCCCCACCCTCACCTCGCTGCGCAGGGCCCGGGAGTTGTTCCTGCTGGGGCGGCAACTGCCGGACGACGTACCGGAAGAGGTCGTCGCCGCGTGGAAGCGCGCCCGGTTCTTCGGCGTACGACACGACACGCGGGACCCGGTCCCCGACCCGGCGCCGTCTCCCGTACGGCCGGAGGGGTCGGCCCTGCTGGCGGCGGCCCGGCCGGTCCTCGAACGGATCGCCCCCGCCCTCGGCACGGAACAGGCGGCCCTCCTCCTCACCGACGAGCGACTACGGGTGCTGTGGGCGACCGGCGGCGGACGGGACGACCTCTGCCGCTTCGACCTCTCCGAGCAGACCGTCGGGGTGAACAGTGCGGCCCGCGCCCTGAGCACGCTCCGGCGGGCGGAGGTGCACGGGCCCGAGCACTTCCTCGACCTCTGGCAGGACGTGTCCGCGGTCAGCGTGCCGGTGCTGGCCCCCGACACGGGGCGCCCCCTGGGCACGGTGACCGTGGCCTCCACGCTCTGCGCGGAGTGCGGACCGCATCCGGGCGCCGCCCTCGCCGAGGCCGCCGCCGACGCCGTCGAGGCGGAACTCCTCGCGCGGTCACAGGGAGCGGAACGGGTGCTGCTGGACGCGTACTTGGCGGCGGTGCGGGGCGCGGGGCGTCACGGCCGGGACGGTGAGGCGGGTCAGGGGCGCGGTGGGCGCGGGCGCCCGGTGGCGGGGCGGGCGGTCGTCGCCCTGGACGGACGCAGCCGGCTGGTCAGCGAGGCCGCGGGGCGGCTGCTGTCACCGGAGGGGCTGGAGGCGCTGGAGCGCGGCGCGGTCGCCGCGGTGGGAGGTGCGGCCTTCGCGGCCGTGCCGTTGCCGGAGGGGGCGAAGTGTTCGGCGACCCTCACCCCGGTGACGCACCTGGGCTCGGTGATCGGTGTGATCGCCGTGTTGGAGCCGGTGGGGCGGACGGCCGCCGGGGTGGACGAGCGGGGCGTCAAGGCGGCGGACGGGCACAGTGGCAGTGCTGGCGGTGGCGACACGGGGGTGGCCGCGCGCTCGGTCGCCTGGCGGCACGCGGTCGACCGGGCGACAGAGCTGGCGCGGTCGTCGTCGGAGCCGCTGCTGCTCGTCGGGGAACGCGGCACCGGGAAGGCGTCCCTGGCCCGCGAACTGGCGGGCGGACTGGCGGGCGGACTGGCCGGGGAGCCGGCCGGGGAGCCGCTGCTGACGGCGGACGCGGCGGAGGGTGCGGTCCACGCGGCGTTGGACGCGTGGTCGGGTGGCCGGGCGGTCCTCGTCCGGCACGCCGAGCGTCTGACCCAGCACGATGTGGCGGCCCTCAACTCGCTGCTCGAAGCGCCTCCTCTCGCGCCCCTGCTGGTGACGTACACCCCGGGTCCCCCGCCCGGCCCCTGTCTCCAACGGTTGCTGGACAGCCTGGCCGCGCGCTCGGTCACCCTGCCCGCGCTGCGCGAACGCCCCGCGGACATCAGACACTTGCTCGACTCCCTCACCCCCAGGCCCGCGCCGGGGGAGCCGCCGCTCACCTGGTCGCTGGACGCGCTGCGCGCGCTGGAGCAGCACCCGTGGCCCGGCAACATCACCGAACTGGTGCACCTGGTGCGGGCGTTGACGGAGCAGCGCCGGGCGACGGGACCCGTCCGGCGGGCCGAGCTGCCGGACCCGGTGCGGGAGGGCCCCGCCGCCCGGCGGCTCAGCCCGATGGAGCAGGCCGAGCGCGCCGCCATCCTGGACGCCCTGCACCGTCACGGCGGCAACAAGGCCCGTACGGCGGTGGCCCTGGGCATCGCCCGCGCCACGCTGTACCGGAAGCTACGGGGCTACCGGGGCTGAACGCCCAGCGGATCGGCGGGCCGGTCCTGGGCGGAGGTCTCCTCGGGGGAGGTCTCCTCAGTGGACGGTTGATCAGGGCTGTCGATGTCGGTGGGTTCGAGGTCGGCGGGTTCGAGGTCGGTAGGTTCGAGGTCGGCGGGTTCGAGGTCGGTGGGACCGATGTAGAGATCCGTAGGCTTGTTGTCGGTGGAACTGCTGTCCGCGAGGGCGTCCGTGGCGGCGTCGTCCGTGGATCCGTCGTCCGTGGCGCTGTCGTCGAGGAAGCCGCCCGACTGGTGCTGCCACAGCTTGGCGTAGGCGCCGTCGCGGGTGAGCAGTTCCTGGTGCGTGCCCTGTTCGATGATCCGGCCGTGGTCGAGGACGACGAGTTGGTCCATGCCGGCGACCGTGCTCAGCCGGTGGGCGACGACGAGCGCCGTACGGCCCTCCATGAGCCGCCACAACGCCTCCTGCACGAGGAGTTCGCTCTCGGAGTCGAGGGCGCTGGTCGCCTCGTCGAGCAGCAGGATCGGGGCGTCGCGCAGGATCGCCCTGGCGAGCGCGACCCGCTGGCGCTGCCCGCCGGACAGTTTGATGCCGCGCTCCCCCACCAGCGTCTCGAAGCCGTCCGGCAGGGCGTCGGCGAACTCCGTGACGTGGGCGGCCTCCGCCGCCCGCCGGATCTCGGCCTCGGTGGCGTCCGGCCGGGCGAACGCGATGTTGTCCCGCAGGGTGCGGTGGAACATCGCCGGGTCCTGCGGCACGTAAGCGATGAGGCTGCGCAGGTCGGCCTGGCGCAACCGGCTGATGTCCTGGCCGCCGATGAGGATGCGCCCGGCATCGATGTCGTTCATGCGCAGCAGAAGCCGGGAGAGTGTCGTCTTGCCGCCGCCGGACCGGCCCACGAGACCGACCTTGGTCCCGCTGGGCACCGTCAGGTCGAGGCCACGGAAGAGTGGTCCGGCGCCCGCGTGGGCGAAGGTCACCTTGTCGAAGCGCACATCGGCGGGGCCGGGCCGCAGGGGCTCCGGCTCCGCCGGATCGAGCACGGTCGGCGGGTCGCGCAGCAGGTCGGTGAATTGCGCGGCCTCCGTCATCGCGCTCTCCATACGACGGTAGATCTGGTTGAACTCGAACATGATCCGCGTCGCGTTGGTGTAGTAGGTGAAGGCGACGACGACCGCCTCGACGCCGCTCCCTCTCGCGCCGAGGGCGATGGCGAGCACCAGGCCCAGCACGTTGGTCAGCACGGACAGCGGGGCGACCAGGGTGTCGATGCGGAGGTTGCCGTAGTCCCACGACCGCAGGGAGAGCCGGCGGGACTCGGCGACCCGGGACCGGTGCTCCGCGGCCTCCCGCTCCTCCGCGGCGAACGCGCGGACCGTGTCCATGTTCGTCAGGCTGTCGGCGACATGGCCGGACACCCGGGCGATGGCCTCTTCGCGCAGGCCCACGAGCGCCTGACGGCGGCGGACGAGGGGCGCCACGCAGACCGCGGTCAGCCCGATCATCACCAGGAGCCCGACGACGAGCAGCGGTTGGTACCGCCACAGGACGACGGCCCCGAACAGCAACGGAACGAAGTTGCCGAGGACCGAGAAGGTCAGGGTGTCGACGAACTGCTCGAAGCGGGACGCGAAGCTCAGGACCCGCTTGGTCAGCGAACCGGCGAAGTTGTCATGGAAGAACGCGGCGTCCTTGGCGAACAGTTCGTCCATGCCGATGACGTACAGGCGCTCGATGCCGAGGGCGTCGAGACGGTTCTGACAGTGCAGGCCGACGCGCCAGATCGCCTCGGCGAACAGCAGGACGCCCGCGAAGCCGAGGATGTAGGGCAGCGTCGAGCCGACGGTGACCTCGGGGTCGTCGGCGATACGGCCGACGAGTTTCGCGACGACCAGCGGTGCGACGTAGTAGATACCGATGTTGCCGACGGCCGGCAGGAGCATGCCGGGGACGGCCAGCAGCCGCAGCCGGACCAGTTCCCGTCCGTAATAGCGAAGTGCGAGGAGGACCGGGCCCTTGCCCGGCATTGCTGTGCGTGATTCAGGTGATCCCATCCCGCCCCTGTGTGTCGTGTGGCGGTCCGCCACGAGCCTCTTGGGGGAATGCCCTGCCTGAACGGCGGCGCCATACGCGTACAAACAGGGCAGGAACCGCAGTCTCCCGTGCCGGGACGCACGGGGTCCAAGCCTTTTCCCCTGTCGGCGACAGGCCGCACGCGGGTGCGATTCATTCCGGCCATACCGTTCGCGGCGGCAAAACGAGCAGCGGGCCCGCCGTATTCGGCGGGCCCGGAGTGCGGATCACGTGAGGGTGGGGCCCTCAGAGCACCGGGATGATGTCAGGGGCGCCGAGCCGTACCGCGTCGGCGGTCTGGTCGTCCGGCTGCTGCTGGGCCTCGCGTTCGGCGGCCACCCGCTTCAGGTAGTGGTCGACCTCACGGTCCCGGTGCGCCTGGTCCCACCCCAGGTGGGGCGCCATCAGTTCCGCGACGGTCCGCGCCGCGTCCACGCCACGGTCCCAGGACTCGATGGAGATCCGGGTACGTCGGGCGAGCACGTCCTCCAGGTGGCGGGCGCCCTCATGGGTCACCGCGTAGACGGCCTCGACCCGCAGGTAGTCGTCGGAGCTCGGCAACGGCTCGCCGAGCGAGGAGTCGGCCGCGACCATGGCGAGCAACTCGTGCACCAGGGAGCCGTAGCGGTTCAACAGGTGCTCGATGCGGGCGACATGCAGCCCGGAGCGCTCGGCGAGGTTGTGGCGGGAGTTCCAGAGGGCCGGATAGCCGTCGGCGCCGAGCAGCGGAACGCGTTGTGTGACGCAGTCGGGCACCTTCTCGTCCAGACCGCGGGCCGCCTCGTCGACCGCGTCCTTGGCCATCACCCGATAGGTCGTGTACTTGCCGCCGGCCACCACGACGAGACCGGGTACCGGGTGGGCGACCAGGTGCTCCCGTGACAGTTTGCTGGTTTCCGCGGCCTCGCCGGACAGGAGGGGACGCAGACCGGCGTAGACGCCTTCGACGTCCTCCGGAACCAAAGGTGTGGCCAGGACGCTGTTGACGTGTTCCAGCAGGTAGGTGACGTCCTTGGAGCTGAGGGCGGGATGGGCCTTGTCGAGTGTCCAGTCGGTGTCGGTGGTCCCGATGATCCAGTGTCGTCCCCAGGGGATGACGAACAGCACGCTCTTCTCGGTCCGGAGGATCAGCCCGGTGCGGGAGTTGATCCGGTCACGGGGGACCAACAGGTGTACGCCCTTGGAGGCGCGGACGTGGAACTGGCCGCGCGTGCCGGCGAGGGCCTGGGTGTCGTCGGTCCACACGCCGGTCGCGTTGATGACCTGCTTGGCTCGCACCTCTGTCTCGTCGCCGGTCTCCAGATCCGTGACAGCGGCTCCCACCACCCGCTCGCCCTGCCGCAGGAAGCGGCTGACACGGGTGCGGTTGGCGGCCAGCGCTCCGTAGGCGACGGCCGTGCGGGCGAGGAACATGGTGTGCCGGGCGTCGTCGACCTGCGCGTCCCAGTACTGGATGGCTCCGACCAGGGCGTCGGGGCGCAGCGCGGGCGCCTCGTGCAGCGCCCGGCGTTTGAGCAGGTGGCGGTGGTGGGGCAGACCGCTGGAGGTACCGGAGGCCGCGGCCATGGCGTCGTACAGCAGCACGCCGGCGCCGACGTAGGGACGCTCCCGGATCCGGTGTCGCAGGGGGTAGAGGAACGGCACCGGACGCACCAGATGAGGGGCCAGGAACCGAAGCAGGAGTCCGCGCTCCTTCAGAGCTTCGGCGACGAGCCGGAAGTCCAGCATCTCCAGGTAGCGCAGGCCGCCGTGGATGAGCTTGCTGGAGCGGCTGGACGTGCCCGAGGCCCAGTCCCGGGCTTCGACCAGGCCGACTCGCAGGCCCCGGGTGGCGGCGTCCAGGGCCGCTCCGGCGCCGACGACGCCGCCCCCGACGACGAGGACGTCGAGCTCACCCTCGCCCAGCCGGACGAGTGCCTCCGCGCGTGCCCCGGGCGAGAGAGCCACCGGGTTCGCCATGGTCTCCTCCTCGTGCAGCGGGTGCGGATGTGGGCGGTGCCCGCGGCTTGGGCGGCCCGTTGGGTTCCGTCGGGTCGCTCCCGGCCGGAACCTATTCGACCTTGGCCCAGTCGAGCGTGCGCTCCACCGCCTTCTTCCAGCCCGCGTATCCTTCCTCGCGCTGTTCCTCGGACCACTGGGGTTCCCAGCGCTTGGACTCCTGCCAGTGGGTGCGCAGTTCGTCCGTGTCCCGCCAGAAGCCGGTGGCCAGACCGGCGGCGTAGGCGGCGCCGAGCGCGGTGGTCTCGGCGACGACCGGGCGGCTGACCGGGACGCCGAGGACGTCGGCCTGGATCTGCATGCACAGGTCGTTGGCCGTCACGCCGCCGTCGACCTTGAGCACGTCGAGGTGGACGCCGGAGTCCTGCTCCATGGCTTCCACCACGTCGCGGCTCTGGTAGCAGATGGATTCCAGGGTGGCCCGCGCCAGGTGGCCGTTGTCGTTGTACCGGGCGAGGCCGACGATCGCGCCGCGTGCGTCGGAACGCCAGTACGGGGCGAACAGGCCGGAGAAGGCGGGGACGAAGTAGATCCCGCCGTTGTCCTCGACGGTGAGCGCCAGGCGTTCGCTCTCTGCGGCGTCATTGATGATCTTCATCTGGTCGCGCAGCCATTGCACCGCGGAGCCGGTGACGGCGATGGAGCCCTCGAGTGCGTAGATCGCCGGGCTGTCGCCGAACTGGTACGCCACGGTGGTCAGGAGGCCGTGCTGGGAACGCACCAGTTCCGTGCCGGTGTTGAGCACCAGGAAGTTGCCGGTGCCGTAGGTGTTCTTGGCTTCGCCGGGCGCGTAGCAGACCTGCCCGACGGTGGCTGCCTGCTGGTCGCCGAGCACACCGGTGATGGGGATGGCTGCCCGCAGCGGCCGGGACGTACGGGTCCGTCCGAACGCCTCCGCGTGGGAGGACGGGTTGATGGTGGGCAGCATCGCCCGGGGAACGCCGAAGAAGCCCAGCAGTTCGTCGTCCCAGTCGAGGGTCTCCAGGTCCATCAGCATGGTGCGGCTGGCATTGGTCACGTCGGTGGCGTGGACGCCGCCGTCGGGGCCGCCGGTGAGGTTCCACAGCACCCAGCAGTCGGTGTTGCCGAACAGGGCATGGCCCTGCTCGGCCGCCTCGCGGACTCCGTCGACGTTCTCCAGGATCCACTGGATCTTGCCGCCGGAGAAGTACGTGGCCGGCGGCAGTCCTGCCTTGCGGCGGATGACGTCGCCCTGGCCCGAGCGGTCCAGCGCTGCCGCGATGGAGTCGGTACGGGTGTCCTGCCAGACGATGGCGTTGTAGTAGGGGCGGCCGTTGCGCGGGTCCCAGACGACGGTCGTCTCCCGCTGGTTGGTGATACCGATGGCCGCCAGGTCCTCCGGCGAGAGGTTTCCGTGCCGGAGCGCGTTCTGGATCACCGAGTTGGTGCGCTCCCAGATCTCCACCGGGTCGTGTTCGACCCACCCCGAGCGCGGGAGGATCTGTGAGTGCTCCAGCTGGTGCCTCGCCACCTCGTTGCCGGCATGGTCGAAGATCATGAAACGGGTGCTGGTGGTCCCTTGGTCCACCGCGCCGACGAAGTCCGCCATGGGATGCCGCCTCTCCTTGGGCTCTCCCGGGGCAGCCGGATGACGGCAGCCCCGGGAGCCGGTCAGCTCTCGTGTCAGCTTTCGTCCGGGGCCGGCACCCGTCCGGGGGGCTCCGGCTCGGCGGTCGGCAGGAACCGGCCGATGAAGAACTTGTACAGGCCCGCTCCCAGCAGACCTCCGATCAGCGGACCGACGATCGGCACCCAGAAGTAGAGGTGCCCGTACTGATCTCGCCACGCTCCGCCGTACCCGGTGAAGAAGCTGGCCAGCCTGGGACCGAAGTCACGTGCCGGGTTGATCGCGTAACCCGCGTTGGTTCCCCAGGCCATGCCGATGCCCACCACGATCAGGCCGACGATGAACGGCGCCAGGTTGGCGCCGGGGGGCGTGTTGAGCAGGTCCGTGACCGCGAGGATCAGCAGCAGCAGGATCGCGGTGCCGATGATCTGGTCGCGGAACGCGCCCCAGTCGCTGACCGGCAGGTTCGTGTTGCCGTTGGCGGGCAGCGTGGAGAAGACGCCCTGCGTCTTGATCGTGTGGGTGGGATCCGCCTTTGCCAGCGCCTCGGTGTAGTTCCACCGGACGAGCAGGGCTGCCACGAAGGCGCCGGCTGTCTGGGCCAGCGCGTAGGGAGCCACTTTGCTCCACGGGAAGCCCTTGAACGTCGCCAGCGCGACGGTCACCGCGGGGTTGAGGTGAGCACCGCTCAGCCTCGCCGCGACGTAGACGCCCAGGGTGACGCCGAGGCCCCAGGCCCAGGCGATGCTGTCGTGGTTTCCCAGGCCGCCCGCCGGGTCCGTGAGAGCCCCGCCGGCGACTACCTGAGCCACCACGCCGCATCCGAAGAGGATGAGGATCATGGTGCCGGCGAATTCTGCCGAAAGCTCGCCGACCAGCCCTGATCTTTTGAGCCGCTCAGCCATGGGTGCTCGCTTCCCGCCAGCCCGAAGACCGGCCGTCGACTGCCCCGAGTACTCCAGAGATCATTGTAGGACCGGCCATCGCCATGCGCGCGAGGTGAAGCTGTCCGACGCCGCCCTGTGGGCCGAACTGGCCGCGCCCGCCCGGATAGGCGGGCCGAGGCGCGTACCCATCGCGGATGTCCAGGGAGTGACGGCACACTGTTCGTGGGGCGTGCGATCGCGAATGCGCCCGCCTGTCACGGGCGATGCCTGAGCCCCGTGAGGACACCGGGCACAGGCTCGGCCGCCGGTTCCACCCGGGAGGTCCCATGAAAATGCTGATCAACAGTCCGGAGAGCGTGGTCGCCGATGCACTGCGGGGGTTGGCCGCCGCCCACCCGGAGCTGAACGTGGACGTGGAGCGGCAGGTGGTCGTACGGCGAGACGCGCGGGAGGGCGGGCGGGTCGGGCTGGTGTCCGGCGGAGGCTCCGGGCACGAGCCGCTGCATGCCGGGTTCGTCGGGTACGGGATGCTGTCGGCCGCGTGTCCCGGGGAGGTGTTCACCTCGCCCGTCCCGGACCAGATGCTGCGCGCGGCGAGCGCCGTCGAGGCCGGGCAGGGCGTGCTGTTCGTCGTCAAGAACTACACCGGGGACGTGCTGAACTTCCAGATGGCCGCCGAACTCGCCGAGGAGGACGGCGTCCGGGTCGAGCGGGTCCTGGTCGACGACGACGTCGCCGTCACCGACAGCACTTACACGGCCGGGCGGCGGGGCACCGGGGCGACCCTGTTCGTGGAGAAGATCGCCGGGGCGGCCGCCGAGGAGGGCGCACCGCTGGAGCAGGTGGCCGCGATCGCCCGGCGCGTCAACGAGTCCTCGCGCAGTTTCGGCGTGGCGCTCAGCGCCTGCACCACTCCCGCGAAAGGCGGCCCGACCTTCGACCTGCCGGACGGGGAGCTGGAGCTCGGGGTCGGGATCCACGGCGAGCCGGGCCGGGAGCGGCGCGCGATGATGCCTGCCCGAGAGATCGCGGAGGTCGCGGTGGACGCCGTACTCGAGGAGCTGGGGCAGGTGGCTCCGGCCGACGGGCCGGTACTGGCCCTGGTCAACGGGATGGGAGCGACGCCGCTGCTGGAGCTGTACGGGTTCCACGCCGAGGTGGCCCGGCTGCTGGAGGCCCGGGGCGTGGCGGTGGCGCGCACGCTCGTGGGCAACTACGTCACGTCGCTGGACATGGCGGGCTGTTCGGTGACCCTGTGCCGGGCCGACGCGGAAACGCTGCGGCTGTGGGACGCGCCCGTGCAGACCGCCGCGCTGCGCTGGGGCCGCTGACCCGATGCCGGCGGTAGGACCGGCCGGACCCGGTCGAGGCGATGAGCCGGTCCGGGGGCGGTTGTCGAGAATGACCGAGGGGCCGCCTCAGATCTGCTCTGAAACGGCCCCTGACCGGCGACTTCGTAAAGTCGGGACGACAGGATTTGAACCTGCGACCCCTTGACCCCCAGTCAAGTGCGCTACCAAGCTGCGCCACGTCCCGGTGCGCTGTCCGCGGTGGAACCGCGTGATCGCGCAGAGAGAACTTTACCGTACGTCGGCCGGTGCTCCGCGGCCGGTGAGGGGCGAGTGACAATCAAGGCATGGACGCGACATCGGACGGCGGGACGGCACGGCGGCGGGACCGGGACACGGAGGGCCGCGCGCGGAACGCGCGGCCGCGGGACGGGCTGGGGCGGCCGTTGCCGTACGGGGCGGACGGTGTGGAGCGGCAGCCGGAGGGAGTCGTACGGGGGCCGGAGGAGACCGTCGCGGAGGCGCAGGCGCTGCTGGACGCGGGGAAGCCGTTCCACGCGCACGAGGTCTTCGAGGACGCGTGGAAGTCGGGGCCGGAGGAGGAGCGCGCCCTGTGGCGGGGGCTGGCCCAGCTCGCCGTCGGGCTCACGCACTCGGCGCGCGGCAACGCGACGGGCGGCGCCCGGCTGCTGCGACGCGGGGCCGGCGCGGTCGAGGAGTGGGCGGCGACCGAGGGCCGGGCGCGGCCGTACGGCATCGACCTGGCACATGTGGCGACCTGGGCCCGTGAGCTGGCCGGGGTCGTGGAGGGTGCGGCGCGTCCGGTGGACGCGGAGGGCTGGGCACCGCGTCTGGGAGGGGACGGGCCCCGGTGACCGGCAGGGAGCACGACGGCTGGGTGATCGACACGTATCTGCTGCGCAGGCACACAGCGAGGGCCGGGTCCGGACGCGGGGGCCGCCGATCGTCGGTGGCGGTACCCGCGCGGAGCGTCTCCGCATGCAGGGGGAAGCGGCCGGTGTGATCGTGGCCCTGTGACGACCACTCAGGACGCCGCCGCCCCGTCCGCCGCGCGGGCGCCCGAGCTGAGCACGCGCCGGCGCAACGTCGTCTTCGTGACGATCATGCTGGGCATGCTGCTCGCGGCCCTCGACCAGACCATCGTGGGCACGGCGCTGCCGACGATCGTGTCGGACCTGGGCGGCGCCGAGCACATGTCGTGGGTGGTGACGTCGTATCTCCTCGCGGAGACGGTGGCGACCGCGCTCGTCGGCAAGTTCGGTGACCTGTTCGGGCGGAAGATCGTCTTCCAGGTGTCGGCGGTCGTCTTCATCACCGGGTCGTTCCTCTGCGGCCTCGCCTCCAACATGACGCTGCTGATCCTGTGGCGGGCGATGCAGGGCGTCGGCGCGGGCGGCCTCATGGTGACCGCGATGGCGCTGATCGCGGATGTGATCCCGCTGCGGGACCGCGGCAAGTACCAGGGCGCGATCGGTGCCGTGTTCGGCGTGGCCACGGTCATCGGGCCGCTGCTCGGCGGCCTCTTCACCGACCACCTCAGCTGGCGCTGGGCGTTCTATGTCAACGTGCCCATCGCGATCCTCGTGGTCGTGGCCGCCGCGCGCACCATCCCGGTGGTGAAGTCGGCCTCGCGTCCCGTCATCGACTACCTGGGCATCGGGCTCGTCGCCATCGGCGCGAGCGCGCTCATCCTCGCCACGAGCTGGGGCGGCAACGAGTACGCCTGGGGGTCCGGGGTCGTCATCGGTCTCTTCGTCGGCGGGGCCGTCGCCCTCGCGCTGTTCTGCTGGGCGGAGACCCGCGCCGCCGAGCCGATGCTGCCGATGCGGCTGTTCGGGAACCCGGTGTTCACGGTCTGCTCGATCCTCAGCTTCATCGTCGGCTTCGCGATGCTCGGCGCGCTGACGTATCTGCCGAGCTACCTCCAGTACGTCGACGGCGACTCGGCCACCATCTCCGGTGTGCGGACCCTCCCCATGGTCATCGGGCTGCTCATCGCGTCCGTGGCCAGCGGCACCTTCGTCAGCAGGACGGGGCGGTACCGGGTCTTCCCCGTCGTCGGGTCGCTCGTGATGGGGGTCGGCCTGTATCTGCTGTCGCTGATGGGGCCGGGCACGAGCGCCTGGCTGGAGTCGCTGTACATGTTCGTGCTCGGCACCGGCATCGGTCTGTCCATGCAGGTGCTGACGATCGCCGTGCAGAACACCGTCGCGTACTCCGACCTCGGGACGGCGACCTCGGGCGTCACCTTCTTCCGTACGCTGGGCAGTTCCTTCGGGACGGCCGTGTTCGGCACGATCTACGCCAACACGCTCGCCCCGAAGCTGTCCGACGCGGTCGCCGAGGGCGCGCGGACGGGGGCGGCTGACCCGGCGACGATCGCCCGGGCCGCGGAGAGTCCCGAGGGCCTGCACCGGCTGCCCGCCCAAGTCGCGGAGCCGATCGTCGAGGCGTACGCCGACACGCTCCAGACCGTCTTCCTGTGGACCGTGCCGGTCGCGGCCCTGGGTTTCGTGGTCGCTCTGTTCCTCAAGCAGGTGCGGTTGCGGGACAGCGCGCGGGCGGGGTCGTCGGACATGGGCGAGGGTTTCGCGCGGCCTCCTGCCGGGGATTCGCAGCGGCTGCTGGAGGCGGCCGTGGGGAGGATCATCGGCCGGACCGAGCAGGACACCGCGCGCCGGGTCGTCACCGCGTCCGACACCCGGCTGGACGTCGCGGGCGCCTGGGCCGTCATGCAGGTCGAGCTCTTCACCCGGATGGTCGGCCATGGGAGCCTGACGCTGATCGCGGCGCGTCGCCGTATGCCGCCCGAGGTCCTGGTGCCGGTCTTCGACCGCATGGTGGAGGAGGGGTACCTCACGCGTGACGGCACGCTGTTCTCCCACACGGAGGCGGGTGTCCGCGAGGCCCGGGTGATCAGCGCGGCCTGGGGCGACTGGCTCCGGCAGCGGCTGGAGGAGGACTACGGCCGTCCCGTCGACGGGGACCTGCGCGCCGCCGTCGACACCATCGCCAAGCGGCTGCTGAGGGAGGACCTCACGCACGGTCTGCCGGCCCGGGAACGCGAGTCGGTCCCGTCCGGCGCGACGGCGACCACCGGCTGACCACCGGCGATCACCGGCCGACTGCCGGTCCGCTGAGGGGCCGCTGCCGGTCCGCCAGCGGTCGGCTGCCCGTCGACGGTCTCCGGCGTATCGTCCCCGTATGACCGAGAAACGTGCTGTTCTCGTCGACATCGACGGTGTGCTCACCACCTCGTGGAAGCCGCTGCCGGGTGCGGTCGGGGCGTTGGGGGAGATCCGCGGGGCCGGGCTGGGGGTCGCGCTGGTGACCAACACGACGTCCCGGACGCGGGCGTCGATGGCCGGGGTCCTGACCGGCGCCGGGTTCCCCGTGACCGCCGACGACATCCTGACCGCCCCGACCGCGACCGCCGCGTATCTCGCCCGGCACTGTCCGGGGGCGCGCTGCGCGCTGCTGAACAGCGGCGACGACATCCGGGAGGACCTCACCGGGGTACGGCTGACCGGCGACGACGGCACCGAATCGGACATGGCCCCCGACGTCGACGTGGTGATCGTCGGCGGGGCGGGGCCCGGTTTCGACTACGCGGCGCTCAACCGGGCCTTCGGGCAGTTGCAGCGCGGGGCCCGGCTGGTCGCGATGCACCGCAATCTGTACTGGCGGACCGACGACGGGCTCCAACTGGACTCGGGTGCGTTCCTCGTCGGGTTGGAGCGGGCGGCGCGCAGGGAGGCCGAGATCACGGGCAAGCCGTCCGCCGCGTTCTTCGAGGCGGCGCTGGCGCACCTCGGCGTCGGGGCCGGGCACGCGCTGATGGTCGGGGACGACATCGAGTCGGACGTACTGGCGGCGCAGCGGGTCGGCGTCACCGGTGTGCTCGTCAGGACCGGGAAGTACCTCCCGGAGACCCATCGCGCCGCCGGCGGCAGCCCCGACCACGTGGTGGACTCGTTCGCGGATCTGCCCGCGCTGCTGGGGCTCGGCGAGGGGGCGTCGTCAGCGCAGCAGTAGCTGGAGGCCGCCGAGGACCGTCGCCGCGATCACCAGTTGTTCGAACAGCCGCTGGTTGATGCGGTGCACCGCCCACTTGCCCAGCAGCGCGCCCGGCACCACGAACAGGGCGAGCGCCGCGTCCAGCAGCAGGGAGGGGCCGTCGATGAGGCCGAGGCCCACGCTGAAGGGGACCTTGGAGACGTTGACGATCAGGAAGAAGAACGCCGACGTGCCGAGGAAGCCGAGCTTGCGGAAGCCCGCCGAGAGCAGATACATCGACATCACGGGGCCGCCGGCGTTGGCGACCATGGTGGTGAAGCCGCCGAGGACACCGTACGAGCGGGCCTTGACGCGGCCGGCGCGGGTGGTGACGGAGTCGGGTTCGTCGTCCTGGTCGGCGGTGCGGCGGCGCCACACGGTGACCGCCGTCATCAGCAGGAGGATCGCGCCGATCGAGGTCCGGACGACCTGGTCGTCGGCCCACATCAGGAACAGCGTGCCGAACACGACGCCCGCGCCGACCGCGGGGAAGAGCCGCCACAGGGTGGGCCAGTGGGCGTGCCGACGGTAGGTCAGCACGGCGAGGACGTCCCCGACGATGAGGATCGGCAGGAGGACACCGGTCGAGGCGCGGGCCGGCAGCACGGCCGCGAAGATCGCGAGGCTGACGGTGTTGGCGCCGCTCACGGCGGTCTTGGAGAAGCCGACGAGAAGGGCGGCGAAGGCCAGGGCGGCGAACTCGGCCGGGGACAGGTGCCAGAGAGTCATCGTGTTCATGCGGAGACCGATGCTATGCGCACCTAACGGCCCTCGACAGGACCGTCTCGCCTGTCGGCCCTGAGCGATGGACCCGTGGCGGGCGGACTGGCAAGATCCACCGGGTTACCTTCACCGACGTAGCTGGAGGAGTCATGGCCGACTCGCGGGAGCACGCCTTCGCCGGTACCCGGGGTGGTGTCACCGCGCGCGAGTGGCCGCGCGAGGGGGCGCGGTACGTGGCGCTGCTGGTCCACGGCTACGGCGAGCACATCGGCCGGTACGAGCATGTGGCGGACGCCCTCGTCGCGCATGGCGCGGCCGTGTTCGGCCCGGACCACATGGGGCACGGCAGGTCGGCGGGCGAGCGGGTGCTGATCGAGGACTTCGAGGACGTCGTCACCGATGTGCGCACGGTGGAGGAGCTGGCCCGGGCCGCGTATCCGGGACTGCCGGTGGTGCTGATCGGCCATTCGATGGGCGGTCTGATCGCCGCCCGGCACGCGCAGCGGTACGGCGCCGGGCTGGCCGCGCTCGTGCTGTCCGGCCCGGTGATCGGTGACTGGAAGGCGGTGTGGGCGCTGCTCGCGCCGCCGGAGGTACCCGAGGTGCCGCTCGACCCGAAGCAGTTGTCGCGGGATCCGGCGGTCGGCTCCGCGTACGCGAACGATCCGCAGGTGTGGCACGGCCCGTTCAAGCGGCCGACGTTGGAGGCGTTCGCGCGCACTCTGGAGACCGTCTCCGCGAACGGGAGCGTCGGGGCGCTGCCGCTGCTGTGGGTGCACGGCGACGACGACCGGATCGTGCCGCTGGCCGGCAGCCGCACCGGCGTCGAGGAGTTGCGCGGCGCCATGTGGGTGGAGCGGGTGTACCCGGGTGCCCGGCACGAGGTGTTCAACGAGACCAACCGGGACGAAGTCCTCGCGGACGTCAAGGAGTTCGTGGACGGCGTGCTCGCCGGCTGAGGTCTCCGCGGGGCCCGGTGGGTGGGTGGGCGGGGGAATGTGGAAGGCCCGCGTCCACTGCTGTGGGATGCCGCGTTTTCCCCCATGCGTGCGGGGCACCCGGCCCCGCATGGAGTGGTTGCGGCAAGCGGCCTGCGTGGGTGAGGACCCCGAGTTGTTCTTCCCCGTGGGCACGACAGGACCGGCGCTCGACGACATCGAGGCCGCCAAGCGCGTCTGTGCCCGGTGCCCCGTACTGCGCGAGTGTCTGCATTGGGCGCTCGGCAGCGGGCAGACGTCCGGGGTGTGGGGCGGCATGTGCGAGGCGGAACGCACCGCACTGCTCCGCACGGCCGGGAGCGTCGAGGCGGCCCGGCACGAAGCGTTGGCGCGGCACGGGGCGACGCGCCATGAAGCGATGACGCGCCATTGATGCGATGAGGAGTTTCACCTGATGACGATAGTGAGGAGCACCCTGCCCGAGTCGGCTCTCCGGGTGACCGGGGACGCGCTGCAGGAGACCCTGGTCGACCTGCTGGGGCTGTCTCTGATCGGCAAGCAGGCCCACTGGAACGTCGTGGGCCCGAGGTTCCGTTCGATCCACCTCCAGCTCGACGAGGTGGTCGCCACGGCACGGTCGTACTCCGACCAGGTCGCCGAACGCGCGGCGGCGCTCGGCATCGCGCCCGACGGCCGCCCCGAGACGGTCGCGGCCCGGTTCGCCCTGCCGGGCACCAAGGAGGGCTGGCTCCGGGACAACGACGTCGTGCGGCTCCTGGTGGACGCGCTGACGACCGCGATCGGCCGCCTGCGGGAGCGCATCGAGGCGACCGAGGAGGCGGACAAGGTGTCGCAGGATCTGCTGATTTCCCTCACCGCCGAGCTGGAGAAGCAGCGCTGGATGTTCGAGGCGGAGAACTGGCCGCGCGAGAACGCATGAGCACACGCCCCGCGGCCGTACGCGAGCACGAGCAGCTAAGGGGGCTGCGATGACCGACGCCCTGGAACGGGACGCGCTGTGGGACGAGTTCCACCGCGTGGTGAACATGACCTCGCAGGAGCTGGAGGTCTGGCTCCACAGCCGGTACGCCGACGAGGAGAGCGAGGCGGTGCCCGAGCAGCCGGGGTCCCCGAGCGGCCGGCGGGTGCTGGAGATCCTCCAGAAGCGGCGCGCGGACCTCACCGAGGACGACTTCGAGGTGATGTACGGGGTCGTGGACGCGGTGACCGCGCACCAAGAGCACGAGCCGGACGCGGACGGGACGCACCGCCGCCACCGGCTGATGGCGCTGGGGCACGACCCGCTCAGGGCGTAGCCGTCCCTCCCCCGTCCGTCCCCGTCCCCCACCGGCGGCGCCCGCGAGAGCGCGGGCGCCGCCTCGGCGTGCCCGGGGTCACGGACCGGTGAGGTCGGGGGTGTCCAGGCCCAGGTGGTCCCGGAGGGTGGTGCCCTCGTAGTCGGCGCGGAAGACGCCCTGTTCCTGGAGGAGGGGCACGACCCGGTCGGCGAAGGCGTCCAGGCCGGTCGGGGTGATGTGGGGGACGAGGATGAAGCCGTCGGCGGCGTCGGACTGGACGTACTCGTTGATGGTCCTGGCGACCGTGGCCGGGGAGCCGACGAAGTTCTGCCGGTTGCCGGTCTCGATGACGAGATCGCGGATGGACCAGTTGTTCGCGGCGGCCAGCTCGCGCCAGGCGCGGGCCGTGGCGAGCGGGTCGCGGTACATGCGGACCTGGGCGCGGCCCTGGGAGATGTGGGTGCCGTCGACGTCCGGGTCGATGTCGGGCAGCGGGCCCTCCGGGTCGTAGGCGGACAGGTCCCGGTTCCAGACGAACTCCAGGTGCTTGAGGGCGGTGGCGCCGCTGACCTGCTGTCGGCGCACCTCCTTGGCGAGTTCCTCGGCCTCGGCGTCGGTGTCGCCGAGGACGAAGCTCGCGGCGGGCAGGATGAGCAATTGGTCGGGGCGGCGGCCGTACGCGGCGAGGCGGCTCTTGACGTCGGTGTAGAACGCCTGGCCGGCGTCGAGGGTGGCGTGCCGGCTGAAGATGGCGTCGGCGCCGGCCGCGGCGAACTCGCGGCCCTCGTCGGAGTCGCCCGCCTGGAAGATCACCGGGCGGCCCTGCGGGGAGCGCGGCACGTTGAAGCGGCCCTCGATGTCGAAGTGCTGCCCGGTGTGGACGAAGGCCCCGGCCTTGGCGTCGCTCAGGAACGTCCCGGTCTCCTGGTCGGCGGTGATCTCGTCCCCCTGCCAGGAGTCGAAGAGTTCGTTCGCGGTGGCGAGGAACTCCTTGGCCCGTGAGTAGCGCTCCTCCTGCGGCAGGAAGCCGCCCCGGCGGAAGTTCTCGCCGGTGAAGGCGTCCCAGGAGGTGACGACGTTCCAGGCGGCGCGTCCGGCGGAGAGGTGGTCGAGGCTCGCGAACTGGCGGGCCACCTCGTACGGCTCGTTGAACGTGGAGTTGATGGTGCCGGTGAGGCCGAGGCGTTCGGTGACCGCGGCGAGCGCGGCGAGGACGGTGAAGGTGTCGGGGCGGCCGACGACGTCCAGGTCGTAGATCTTCCCGCCCTGTTCGCGCAGGCGCAGCCCCTCCGCGAGGAACAGGAAGTCGAACTTGGCGCGTTCGGCGGTCCGCGCGAAGTGCGCGAAGGAGCTGAACTCGATGTGGCTGCCGGCCTCGGGGTCGCTCCACACGGTGGTGTTGTTGACGCCGGGGAAGTGCGCGGCCAGATGGATCTGCTTCAGCGGCTTGCTCATGTCGTACGGTCCCTCCGGCTCAGGCGGTCGCGATGGGGGTCGCCCCGGGCTCGCGCGAAGTCGAGAGCTGGGGGGAGTAGCGGTTGGCGGGGCGGGGCAGGCCCAGCAGTCCGCGCAGGGTGTGGGCCTCGTAGGCGCGTCGGAAGGCGCCCCGGCGCTGGAGTTCCGGGACCAGGCCCCGGGTGATGGCGGGGAGGTCGTGGCCGGCGACGGCGGGCCGCAGCCGGAAGCCGGTGAGCCCGGCTTCCGCCAACTCCAACAGCAGATCGGCGAGTTGCTCCGGTGTTCCGGTGAAGACGCGGGCGTCGCTCGGGTACGGGCCGCCGTCGAGGTCGTCGAGGCGTGCGCGGCGGGACCGGGCGGCCTCCGGGGTGTCGTCGAGGAGGACGACGAGGTCGCCGAAGAGGTGCAGGGTCTCGTCGGCCCTGCCCGCCTCGGCCTGGGCGGCGCGGACCTCGGTGACCTGGGCGCGGGCGTCGTCGGTGTCCTCGGGGGTGAGGTAGCCGAGGTCGGCGGAGCGGGCGAGGAGCCGGAAGGGGGCGCCGGTGGGGTGGCGGTGGGCGAGGGCGCTGACGATCGGCTGGCCCTGCGGCGGGCGGGGGGTGATCGAGGGGCCCTTGACCTTGAAGTGGGCGCCCTCGAAGTCGATGTAGTGCAGCTTGTCGCGGTCGATGAACCGGCCGGTGGCGACGTCCCGGATCTCGGCGTCGTCCTCCCAGCTGTCCCAGAGCCGGCGGACGACCTCGACGTGGTCGGCCGCCTCGTCGAAGAGGCCGCCGAGGAGCTGCCGTACGGCCGGGTCGGTGGGGTGGGTGACGTCGTCGGGGTGCAGCGGGGGGAAGGTGCGGCGGCCGAAGTGGGCGGCCTCGTTGCGGCGGGCCGTCACCTGGACGCGCAGGCCGGCGCGGCCGGTGCTCACGTAGTCGAGGGTGGCGATGGCCTTGGAGATGTGGAACGGCTCGGTGTGGGTGGCGACCACGGTCGGGACGATCCCTATGTGCCGGGTGAGCGGGGCGACGCGGGCGGCCACGAGGACGGCGTCCAGTCGGCCGCGCACCTGGTCGGTGCGGTCGTCGGGCTCCGTCGGGTGCGAGGACTGCGGGCCGAGCCCGTCCTCGATCGTGACGAGGTCGAGCAGTCCGCGCTCGGCCTCGGTGACCAGGTCCGCCCAGTACCCGGCGGAGAACAGGTCCCGGGGGCGGGCCGTCGGCTCACGCCAGGCCGCCGGGTGCCAGCCGGCGCCGTCCAGGGCGACGGCGAGGTGCAGGGGAGAAGAAGGGGACACGGAGGGTGCCTTCCTGGAGGTCCGTTGGAGAGCGCCGGCCCGCGGCGGGGCGGGACAGGGCGGAGCTGGGGCGACGGTTCAGGAACGACAGAGCGCGCCGGCCACGCGCTGGAGGTCGATGTGCGGCCGGGAGTGGAGGTGGACGGCGTGCGGCGCACGGGGCACGGCCGTCACCTCCTTCGTCCGGGCGCGCGAGGGCGCCGCGCGGATCGCCTCGCCCCTCACAACACCGCCGCCTCGGGGGCTGTTCCCGGGCTGCGGACCATCGGCGAAGGCAGCGAAGGCGTAGACGTCGTCGGGGTAGCGGGCGGCGGCGCCGACCCGTTCGGCGAAGGCGGCGTGGGGGCCGGTGAGAGCGGACCGGACGGCGTTGTCGAGGACGTCGGTCCGGGGCCCGGCGAGGGTGGGCAGGGCTCCGCCTCCGTGGGGGGCGGTGTGCTGGGCCACGGGGGCGGAGTCCTTTCGTCAGGCCACGGGGACGTGGCGTGGTGAGGGAGCGTCAGGAGTTGGTGAGGGGCAGGCCGGGCGGGTTGACCTCGGACTTCTCGACGGCCTCGTTGGAGAGGTTCCAGGCCTTCAGCCACTTGGCGTACTGGCCGTTCTCGATGAGGTGGTTGATGGCCGCGGCGAGGGGCTCGGCGAGGCCGCTGTCCTTCTTGGCGGTCGCGGCGATCAGGCCCTGGAGGGTCTCTCCGGCGCCGGAGAACTGGCCCGCGATCCGGGTCGCCTGCGGCGTGTTCGCCGTCTTGGCCGCGTGGTAGGAGAGGTTCGGGCTGGGGCCGAAGTAGGCGTCGATCTTGCCGCTGTTGAGGGCGAGGTAGAGGCTGTTGTTCTCCTGGAAGTACTTGACGGTGAGGGGCTTGGCGCCCTCCTTCGCCAGCTTCGCCTTCCACTCCAGGAGGATCTTCTCCTGGTTGGTGCCGTTGCCGACGGAGACCGTCTTCCCGGCGAGCTCGCGGTGGTCGCCGTCGAAGTTCCAGTCGCTGTCCTTCCGCACCTCGAAGGCGAGGTCGTCCTTGCGGTAGGAGGCGAACTCGTACTTCTTCTTGCGCTCCTCGGTGTCGGTGACGTTGGAGAAGGCCACGTCGACCTTGCCGCTGTCGAGGCCGATGAAGAGGTTCTCCCAGGTGGACTGGCGTACCTCGGGTTCGAGGCCGAGGACGGCGGCGACCAGTCTGCCGAAGTCGGGTTCGGAGCCGGTGAGCGTCTTCTGGTCGTCGCCGATGAAGCCGAGCGGCGGGCTGCCGGAGGGCAGGGTTCCGGAGCCGATGACGAGCGTGCCGCGCTTCTTGACGGCGGCGGGCAGGCGGTCACTGATGGACTTCACCTCGGAGACCTTGAGGGTGGTCTCGGTGGCGGCGCCGTTGGAGAGCCGGCCCACGGTGACCGTGCCCGCGGTGTCGCTCGCCGTCCTCGTGGCGGCGTCGCTGTCTCCTCCGCAGGCGCTGAGTCCGGCGGCGAGGGTGAGGGCGGCGGTCGTCGCGGTGATGCCGCGCAGCAGGCTGCGCCGGGAGAACTGGGTGGGCATGGCTGTCCTGTTCGTTCGGTTCCACGCGGGTGGAAGGAAGGTGTCGTGGGGGACCTGGGTGTGGGGGTGTGGGGGAAGTGGTGATGTCCGGGCACGGGTTCCGGCGCGGGTGCCCGGCTCAGAGGACCTTGGCGAGGAAGTCCCGGGTGCGTTCATGGCGCGGCCGGTCGAGGACCTCGGAGGGCGGGCCCTGTTCGACGATGCGTCCGCCGTCGATGAAGACGACCCGGTCGGCGATCTCCCGGGCGAAGCCGATCTCGTGGGTGACGATCACCAGCGTGGTACCGGTCCTCGCCAGGTCCTTGATGACGGCGAGGACCTCACCGACGAGTTCGGGGTCGAGGGCGGAGGTGGGTTCGTCGAAGAGGATGACGCCGGGCCGCAGCGCGAGGGCGCGGGCGATGGCGACACGCTGCTGCTGACCGCCCGACAACTGCCGTGGATACGCACCGGACTTGTCGGCGAGGCCGACCCGGTCCAGCAGTTCGCGGGCGAGGTCCCGGGCCTGTTCCCCGCCCAGCCTCCCGGTCGCGACGGGGGCGGCGGCCACGTTGTCGAGGACGGTCAGGTGCGGGAAGAGGTTGAAGTTCTGGAAGACGAAGCCGATACGGCTGCGCTGGGCGAGGATGGTCCGCTCGTTCAGCTCCTTGAGCCGGTCGCCGTGCCGGCGCACGCCGATCAGTTCGCCGTTGACGCTGACATGGCCGATCTCCGGCTTCTCCAGATGGTTGATGACCCGGAGCAGCGTCGACTTGCCGGAGCCGGACGGGCCGAGGATCACGGTGACCTCGCCGGGCCGCACGGTCAGGTCCACGCCGTTGAGGACCCGGTGGGTGCCGTACCACTTGTGCACGTCGCGCACCTCCACGGCGGCGGGCGCGGACCGGGTGGGTTCGGGGGTGCCGTGGGCGAGTTCGGTGGTCCCGGCGGTCATACGGCGGCCTCCCTGCGGATGCGGGCGCGCAGCTCGGTGAGGCCGGCCCGCAGTTTCCGCAACGGCGTCGGCGGCAGGGTGCGGGTGGCGCCCCGGGCGTAGTACCGCTCGACGTAGAACTGGATGACGGAGACGACGCTGGTCAGGATCAGGTACCAGGCGGTGACGACCAGCAGCAGCGGCACGATGTCGCCGGGGTAGGTGGCGCCCATGGTCTGCGCGGTGCCGAACAGGTCGAGCAGGGAGACGTAGAAGACGAGCGAGGTGCTCTTGACCAGGCCGATCAGCTGGTTGACGTAGTTGGGGGTGATGGAGCGCAGGGCCTGCGGGAAGACGATCCTGCGGAACTGGTAGCGCTTCGGCAGGCCCAGGGCGGAGGCCGCCTCGTTACTGGTAGAAGAGGTTGCCAACTGCTTGCCGGGGAGTGCGCACGGAGGTGGATTAGCTCGATCGTGTGATGGTCGACATCCGGGCTTGCGACGGTCTGGTCTGTTCGGGCTACAGTGAGCGGGCGATCTGGGACACCGGGAACGGAGCCAGCGTGCGGAGCCCACTTTCCTCCGGAGAGAAGGTCTGGGGCCTCTCCGTCGCCCTCTGTCCGTACCCACTCGGCCAGGTCGTGAGAGAACCGGCCTCCCGGGATCGGACCATGCACACGATGCATGTCGCCGCCCCGGGGTTGAGTACGCCGGGGACCAGCGCGCCCAAGACCGTTCGGGGCGTGCGGCTGGGCGGGCTCGCTCATGCCCAGTCCCCAGGAACGGTTGGACACCAGCCCGTGGACGAACTGGGCCGCGAGGACCAGGACGACCGCGGTCGCGATCCAGCGGCCGGGACGGCGCAGCGGCGGAACGCGCTGCGCCGCCAATTCCTTTGACGGGGTGTCGGCGGGCGGTGGCGCCTCGGCGACGGACACGGCGGCGCCTGGGGGTTCACTCAAGGTGAGCTCCGGAGGAGTGTGGGAGACCCCGGGCGACGCAGGCGACTTCGGACCGCGCGGCGGACGGGAGCCGCTCGGCGGGCAAAGGGAAGAAGACGCACGGAAGCGCACGGCACCGGGGCTGGCGGAAGGACGGGGCGGACCGCGGGAGCGGCGCCTCAGGGGTTCACTGAACCGTCAGCCTCGACGGAGGTACGGCACTAGGCCGTACGACGTGCGCTACACAGTGCGCTGTTGACCCGGAGCAGATCGACGGCGCGGTCGGCGCAGAGCGGCACGCAACCGTGGCGCCGCCAAGCGGCCGGCCTCGGGGTTGCGTACATGTTCGTCACCATCGTTCTTCCGGCCCCGGTGGGCCTCGCGCTCTTCGGGTGGCCGTAAGTAACGCAGGCCCGGTACGGCTCTGTCAATGTCCGTCCAAAGCCTGGGATGCTTGTCCGTCAGTCGATACGGGCTGGTCGGGGACGTGGGAGGCCCAGTCGAGGATCTGTACGGCGGCTCCGGCGGCCTCCAGGCCCTGGCACTGGGCGTGGTGCCTGCGGGCGATGCCGTCGAGGTCGAGACGGGGGCCGAAGGCGGGGTGGGCGGTCAGTCGGCGCGCGTACGCCCACAGGCGCGGGTGGTCGGCGACGCGGTGCACGGCGGAGGCGTCCAGGTGCCAGCGGTGCACGGTGTCGAGGCTCACCAGGCTCGTCCACAACTCGACGTCGGCGGCGGTGAGTCGGTCGCCGAGGACGTACTCCTGCCGGGCGAGGCGGGCGTCGAGCGAGCGCAGGGTGCGCAGCAGGGATCCGAGCGCGTCCCGGCGTACCGCGTCGTCGGTGTCGGCCTGTCCGGCCCGTTGCGCGGCCCCGTCGATGCCCTGTGCGCAGAGCCGGGTGACACCCTCGATCTCCGCCTCGGCGTCGCACGGGTACAGCTCGGGGCGGCCGCCGCCGAACCGGCGGGCGAGGTCGCGCATGATGTCCGGGGCGTGGGTGCTGACGATGCGTCCGGACCAGTCGTCGCTGAGGACCGGCGCGGTGGCCGCCCCGGAGTAGCGGTGGGCGCTGGCCTCGTACAGGGGGCGCAGCTCGGAGTGTTCACCGTCGGGTCCGTCGGGGACGGCGGGCAGGAGCGTGACGGGGCAGGCGTCCGCGAGCCCGAGGAGGCCGTGCACGACGGCGATGCGCAGGGCGCCCGGACAGGACAGCGACAGATGCAGCCGGTACCGGCGCGGGACGGCGTAGTGACCGCTGCGGGCGTCACAGCCGATCCGCCCCCGGAAGACGGGCTGCGGCCGCTGCGTCGGAACGGCGTTCAGGGCATGGACGGACAGGGCGGACATGGGTCTCCCAGGGGTCGCGGGTTCACGGGCGGATCGGTACGCGGGCGTACGGAACGACGGCTGCGCCGCGCGCGGGCGGGCGCACGCGTCCTCGTCGGCCGCGGGCGCGGCGGAGCGCCGGTTCAGGCGGCGGGGTGGGTCGCGCTGGAGACGCGCAGCAGGTCGATGTGACGGCGGGAGGTCAGCAGGAGGGACTGCCGGCGTGTGCGTCGCACACGAGTCACCACCGGCTCCAGGCGCCCCATCATTCCCTACCTGTTCACTAGGAAATACCCTGCATGGAGTGTCGATCCCGTGTCGGCCCGCGTCAAGTGGGTGTCCGAGGAGCGGTCGCCGGGCTCGGTCGGGGCCGCGCGGAAGCCCGCAGCACGGTCACCCCTTCCCCGCGCCCGGCGGCGCCCCGGGGTGGCCGCGGCGGGCGTGGGGGGCGTGCCGGTCGAGTTCGTAGGCGACCCGGATGAGGGGCACATGGGTGAACGCCTGCGGGAAGTTGCCGAGTTGGCGGCGGGTTCGGGGGTCGTACTCCTCGGCGAGCAGCCCGACGTCGTTGCGCAGGTCGAGCAGCCGCTCGTACAGGTCGCGGGCCTCGTCCTCGCGGCCGATGGACAGCAGGGCGTCCGCGAGCCAGAAGGAGCAGGCGAGGAAGGCGCCCTCGCCGCCGGTGAGCCCGTCCGGGGCGTCGGGGCCGCCCGCGGAGTAGCGGGCCACGAGGCCGTCGGCGAGGAGTTCGCGGCGTACCGCCTCCACGGTGCCGACGACACGGGGGTCGTCGGGCGGCAGGAACCCGGTCTGGGGGATCTGGAGCAGCGCGGCGTCGAGTTCTCGGGAGCCGTACGACTGGGTGAAGGTCCCCCGGTCGGGGTCGAAGGCGCGTTCGCACACCTCGCGGTGGATACGGTCCCGGATCAGGCGCCAGTGCTCCACCGGGCCGGGGCGGTCGTGCGCCTCCGCGAGGCGGACCGCCCGGTCGAAGGCGACCCAGCACATCACCTTGGAGTGCGTGTAGTGGCGGGGGGTGCCGCGCATCTCCCACAGGCCCTGGTCGGGCAGGGTCCACGCCTGCTCCAGATGGTCGAGGAGGACCGCCTGGAGGTCGACGAGGTGGCGGCGGGGGCGCAGTCCGCAGCCGATGGACAGATGGATGGTCTCCATGACCTCGCCGGGCACGTCGAGCTGGCGCTGGGCCGCGGCGGCGTTGCCGATCCGCACCGGGCGCGACCCCTCGTAGCCCGGCAGCCAGTCGGCCTCCCATTCGGTGAGCCGCCGCTCACCGGCGATGCCGTACATGATCTGCGCGTCCTCGGGGCGGCCCGCGAGGGCCCGGGCCAGCCAGCCGCGCCAGGCGTCCGCCTCGGCGGTGAACCCGCTGCGCAGCAGCGCCTCCAGTGCCATCCCGGCGTCGCGCAGCCAGCAGTAGCGGTAGTCCCAGTTGCGGACACCGCCGATCTCCTCGGGCAGGGAGGTGGTCGGCGCGGCGACGATGCCGCCGGTCGGCTCGTACGTGAGGGCCTTGAGGGTGATGAGGGAGCGGGCGACGGCGTCGCGGTAGGGGCCGTCGTACGTCAGGCGGCGCAGCCACAGCCGCCAGTACGTGTCCGTGGCGGCGAGCGCGTCGAAGGCGTCGACGGGGTCGGGGGCCGGCAGGTGGGAGGGACGCCAGACGAGCACGAAGGGGACGCGCTCGCCGGGGGTGACGCGGAAGGCGGCGCGGTGGGAGGTGCCGTGGGCGGTGAGCCGGACGGGGGTGCCGAGCCAGACCGCGTCGGGCCCGGCGATACCGGTCAGCTGCCCGTCCTTGTGCCGCATCCACGGCAGCACCCGGCCGTAGTCGAAGCGCAGCCGCAGCTCCATGCGCATGTCCACGGTGCCGGACAGTCCCTCGACGATCCGTACGACACAGGGGGCGTCCTCGCCGCGCGGCGGCATGAAGTCGGTGACCAGGGCCCGCCCGGAGGGGGTCTCCCACTCCGTCTCCAGGATCAGCGTGCCGTCCCGGTAGCGGCGTCGGGCCACCGCGCCGGTCTCGTCGGCGGGGGCGACGCGCCAGCGGCCGTTGTCCTCGTCGCCGAGCAGGGCGGCGAAGCAGGCGGGTGAGTCGAAACGGGGCAGGCAGAGCCAGTCGACGCTGCCGTCCCTGGCGACCAGGGCCGCGGTGAGGAGGTCGCCGATCAGGGCGTAGTCCTCGATGGCGCTGGGTCCCGACCGCGCGCCGGGGGCGTGTCCTGGCATGGGGTCAGTGTCGGGGCGGGCGGGGGCGGGGGCATGTGGGACGGGGCGTTCGAGTTGCCGGGGCGGGGCGGGGATGGGTGTGTGTGGGGAGTCCGTGCCCGCCGTGCGCGTCGAACTGTCGTATCGCCCGGTGCGCGGGTCCGTGGTGCGATGGAAGCGGGGGCGGAAAGGAGAGCCAGCATGTCCGCAGCGCAGCGAGCCGGTGGTGTCGCCTCGGTGGCGGTCCGCCCGCTGGTGGAGCCGGACCTGGATCGGGCCGACGAGATCTTCAGGGTCGCCTTCGGGACCTTCCTCGGGTTCCCCGAGCCGGAGACGTTCTTCGGGACCGCCGACTACGTCCGCACCCGCTGGGCGGCGGATCCCCGCGCGGCCTTCGCGGCGACCGTCGAGGGCGAGGTCGTCGGGACGAACTTCGCCGCCGACTGGGGCAGCGTCGGGTACTTCGGCCCGCTGACCGTACGTCCGGATCTGTGGGACCAGGGCATCGGCAGGCGCCTGATGGAACCGGTCATGGCCTGCTTCGACACCTGGGGGAACCGCCACCTCGGCCTGTTCACGTTCTCGCACAGTCCCAAGCACCTGGAGCTCTACCGCCGGTACGGCTTCTGGCCCCGATTCCTGACCGCCATCATGAAGAAGCAGGTCACGGCCCCTGCCGCGGTTCCCGGCCGTCTGTCGTACGGAGAGCTGACCGCTGCCGAGCGGGCCGAGGCGCTGAGTCTTTGCCGCGCGCTGACGGAGTCCGTGTTCGAGGGCCTGAGTCTGGAGCGCGAGATCGTCGCCACCCAGGCACAGGGCCTCGGGGACACCCTCCTTCTTGAGGGCTCCGGCACCGGCCTCGACGGCCTGGCCGTCTGTCATTGCGGAGCGGGGTCGGAGGCCGGTGAGGACGTCTGCTTCGTCAAGTTCGGCGCCGTACGCCCCGGCCCTGGCGCCGCGGACCGGTTCGGGCGGCTGCTGGACGCGTGTGAGCGGCTGGCCGCCGAGAAGGGGCTGGGGCAACTGGACGCCGGGATGAACCTGGCCCGCGAGGACGCCTACCGGCGCATGGCCGACCGTGGTTTCCGCACCTGGCTCCAGGGCGTGACCATGCACAGGCCCAACGAACCCGGCTACAGCCACCCGGACGCCTACGTCATCGACGACTGGCGCTGAGCCCGCCGCACCGCCGCCCGCCGCCACCGCGCTCGGCTTCACGGTATTCCGAGGCAGAGCGCCATGTGACATAGTACTGAGGTGACCGAGCGACTGACCTGCGACGTCGTGGTGGTGGGAGCGGGGATGGTGGGCGCGGCCTGCGCCCTGTACGCGGCCCGGGCAGGGCTGGACGTGGCCGTGGTGGACCGCGGCCCGGTGGCCGGTGGCACGACCGGGGCGGGCGAGGGCAACCTGCTCGTCTCCGACAAGGAACCCGGTCCCGAACTCGAACTCGCCCTCCTGTCGAACCGTTTGTGGACCGAACTGGCCTGCGAACCCGGCCTCGGGACGGCGTTCGAGTACGACCCGAAGGGCGGGCTCGTCGTCGCCTCGGCACCGGAAGGGCTCGCCGCCCTGGAGAAGTTCGCGGCCGGGCAGCGCACCGCCGGGGTCACGGCGGAAACCGTCCCCGCCGGTCAACTGCTCAACCTGGAACCGGAGTTGGCGCCCGGCCTCGCCGGTGGCGTGTACTACCCGCAGGACGCCCAGGTCATGCCGACCCTCGCCGCGGCCCACCTCCTACGGACCTCGGGTGCCCACCTGCTCACCGGCCGCACGGTGACCGGGGTTCTCCGCTCCCCCGACGGCGCCGTGCGCGGCGTACGGACCGACCGGGGCGAGCTGCATGCCCCGGCCGTGGTGAACGCCGCCGGCACCTGGGGCGGCGAGCTGGCCGCGCTCGCCGGGGTCCACCTCCCCGTCCTCCCCCGGCGCGGATTCGTCCTCGTCACCGAACCGCTCCCGCCCCTGGTGCGGCACAAGGTGTACGCCGCCGACTACGTGGCCGACGTGGCCAGCGACTCGGCGGCGTTGCAGACCTCCCCGGTCGTCGAGGGCACGGCCGCCGGGCCGGTGCTCATCGGGGCGAGCCGGGAGCGGGTCGGTTTCGACCGGTCGTTCTCGCTGCCCGTGGCGCGGGCGCTGGCGGCGGGCGCGACCCGGCTGTTCCCGTTCCTGGAGCGGGTGCGCGCGATGCGGACGTACGTCGGGTTCCGGCCGTACATGCCGGACCATCTGCCCGCGATCGGGCCGGACCCGAGGGTGCCGGGACTGTTCCACGCGTGCGGACACGAGGGGGCGGGCATCGGACTCGCCACCGGGACGGGGCAGTTGATCGCCCAGGTGCTCGGCGGCAGGACACCGGACCTGGATCTGACGCCGTTCCGCCCGGACCGGTTCGCCGTCCAGGAGGAGGCCGCGGGATGAATCCGTTGGAGCTGGCGGACGCCGAACCGGGGCCCGCCTTCGGCGTCACCCTCGACGGCCGTGAACTGGAGGCCCTGCCCGGTCAGACGGTCGCGGCAGTGCTCTGGACGGCCGGGGTGACCTCCTGGCGCACCACCCGCGGCGAAGGCCGGCCGCGCGGGGTGTTCTGCGGCATCGGCGTCTGCTTCGACTGTCTGGTGACCGTCAACGACCGCCCCAACCAGCGGGCTTGTCTGGTGCCGGTCCGGCCGGGCGACGTGATCCGCACGCAGGAGGGGACGGGGCATGGGCACTGAACCGGTCGGGCCGCGCGGTGGACCACCGCCCCGCCTCGCGGTCGTCGGCGCGGGGCCGGCCGGCCTCGCCGCGGCGCTCGCGGCGGCCGGGCGGGGCGTCCACGTGACGATGATCGACTCCGCGGAGGCACCCGGCGGCCAGTTCTACCGGCAGCCCGCCGCGGCGCTCGGGGCCCGGCGCCCGCAGGCGCTCCACCACCAGTGGCGGACCTGGCGGCGGCTGCGCGACGGTCTCGAACGGCACCTCGCCGCCGGGAACATCACGCATCTCCCCGAGCACCACGTGTGGTGCGTGGAGCGGCACTCCGGCGGGACGCCGGGGCAACGGCCCTCCGACGCCCCCGGCGGCTTCGCCGTGCACGCGCTGCTCGGCCCCGGCCAGGAGGAGCCTGTCGAGGTGCGGGCCGACGCCGTCGTGCTCGCGACCGGCGGCTACGAGAAAGTGTTGCCCTTCCCCGGCTGGACCCTGCCGGGCGTGGTCACCGCCGGGGGCGCGCAGGCCATGCTGAAGGGCCGGCTCGTGGTGTCCGGCCGTACGGCGGTCGTCGCCGGGACCGGCCCGTTGCTGCTGCCGGTGGCGACCGGGCTCGCGGCGGCCGGTGTCCGGGTGGCCGCGCTCGTCGAGTCCGCCGACCCCAAAGCGCTCGTCCGGCGGGCGGGGACGCTCACGGGCCGAGTGGACAAGCTGGCCGAAGGGGCCGGATACGCGGTGGAGTTGCTGCGCCGCCGCGTGCGGACCCTGGTACGCCACACCGTGGTCGAGGCGCACGGCACCGACCGGCTGGAAGCCGTGACCGTCGCCGCGCTGGACGCCGAGGGGCGGGTCCGGACAGGCGGTGAGCGGCGCATCCCCTGCGACACGCTGGCCGTCGGACACGGCATGGTCCCGCACACCGACCTCGCCGAGTCCCTGGGCTGCCGTCTCGACGCCGACGGCATGAGCGTGGCCGTCGACGACGAGCAGCGCACCGATGTGCCGGGCGTCTGGGCGGCGGGCGAGGCCACCGGGATCGGCGGCGCGGCCCTGTCCCTGGCGGAGGGCCATGTCGCCGGGCGGTCGGCGGCGGCCCGGCTTGGGGGCCGGGAACCGGATCCGCGGGAGTGGGCGGCCGCCGCCGCGTCCCGCACGCGGCTGCGGGAGTTCTTCGCCGCGCTCGACACCGTGTACGTGCCGCCGGCGCACTGGGCGGAGCAGGTCACCGACGACACGGTGGTGTGCCGATGCGAGGAGGTCACCGCCGGGGCGGTCCGCGAGGCCGTCGGGGAACTGGGGGCCGGGGACGTCCGCACGGTGAAGCTGCTCACCAGGGCCGGGATGGGCTGGTGCCAGGGCCGGATGTGCGGCCCGGCGGTCGCGGGGCTCGCCGGATGCGCGGAGACGGTGGCCCGACGGCCGTTCGCACGCCCCGTACCGCTCGGTGTGCTGGCGCGGGCCGGGGAGACCGGGGAGCCGGGAGGTCCGCCGGTGGAGTGAGCCGTCGTCGAGAAGCCACCCGTCCGAAACCGTCGAGAAGCCGCCCGTCAGACACGCCGTCAGTACCATGTCACACCCTATGGAGGACCCGCAGATGACCACTTCCGCGCGCTCGACCGGCTCCGGCACCGCCCACCGCACCGGCAGCCGTCCCTGGCGCGGTGTCCTCGTCGCCACCGCACTCCCCCTGCGCGACGATCTGTCCGTGGACTACGACAAGTACGCCGAGCACTGCGCGTGGTTGGTCGAGAACGGCTGCGACGGCGTCGTGCCGAACGGTTCCCTCGGCGAGTACCAGGTGCTGACGCCCGAGGAGCGGGCGCGGGTCGTGGAGACGGCCGTCTCGGCGATCGGCGGTTCGCGGGTGATGCCGGGGGTCGCCGCGTACGGCTCCGCCGAGTCCCGCCGCTGGGCCGAGCAGGCACGGGACGCGGGCTGCGCGTCCGTGATGCTGCTCCCGCCGAACGCCTACCGCGCCGACGAGCGTTCGGTGCTGGCGCACTACGCGGAGGTCGCCAAGGCGGGCCTGCCCGTCGTGGCGTACAACAACCCCGTCGACACCAAGGTCGATCTGGTCCCCGAGCTGCTGGCGAAGCTGCACGGCGAGGGGTACATCCGGGCCGTGAAGGAGTTCTCCGGGGATGTGCGCCGGGCCTACCAGTTGGCCGAACTCGCTCCTGAACTGGACCTGTTGATCGGCGCCGACGACGTACTGCTGGAGCTCGCGCTGGCGGGCGCCAAGGGCTGGGTCGCCGGGTACCCGAACGCGCTGCCCGCGGCGACCGTGGAGTTGTACCACGCGGCGGTGGACGGGGACCTCGCGACGGCGAAGGGGCTGTACGAGCAACTGCACCCGCTGCTGCGCTGGGACTCGAAGGTCGAGTTCGTACAGGCCATCAAGCTGTCCATGGACATCGTGGGCCGGCACGGCGGGCGCTGCCGGCCGCCGCGCGTGGAGCTGCTGCCGGAGCAGGAGGCCGTGATCCGGTCCGCCACCGAGAAGGCCGTCGCCGCGGGGCTCGTGTGACGCGCGCGGAAGCGGAAGGAGAGCGGAAGAAGGAGAACGGTCATGCGCAGCAAGCTCGTCCTGCACGCCGTCGACTCGCACACCGAGGGCATGCCGACCCGGGTGATCACCGGCGGGATCGGCACCATCCCCGGCGCGACCATGAACGAACGGCGGCTGTGGTTCCGTGAACACCGGGACGACGTCAAGCAGTTGCTGATGAACGAGCCGCGCGGTCACGCGGCGATGAGCGGTGCGATCCTCCAGCCGCCGACCCGCCCCGACCGCGACTGGGGTGTGGTCTACATCGAGGTCTCCGGCTATCTGCCCATGTGCGGCCACGGCACGATCGGGGTGGCGACGGTCCTGGTCGAGACCGGCATGGTCGAGGTGGTCGAGCCGGTCACCACCATCCGTCTCGACACCCCGGCCGGGCTGGTCGTCGCCGAGGTGGCCGTGGAGGACGGCGCGGCGAAGGCGGTCACCCTGCGCAACGTGCCGTCGTTCTCCGTCGGCCTGGACCGCAGGATCACCCTGGCCGACGGGCGGACGGTCACCTACGACCTGGCGTACGGCGGGAACTTCTACGCCATCCTGCCGCTGGAGGAGTTCGGGCTGCCCTTCGACCGCTCCCGCAAGGACGACATCCTCCGCGCCGGGCTCGACCTGATGGACGCCATCAACGCCGAGGAGGAACCCGTCCACCCCGAGGACCCGTCCATCCACGGCGTGCACCACGTCCATCTGTACGCGCCCGGCGCCACCGCCCGGCACTCACGGCACGCGATGGCCATCCACCCCGGCTGGTTCGACCGCTCGCCCTGCGGTACGGGCACCAGTGCGCGCATGGCGCAACTGCACGCGCGGGGCGAACTCCCGCTGCACACCGAGTTCGTGAACGAGTCCTTCATCGGCACCCGGTTCACCGGACGGCTCCTCGGCGAGACCGAGGTGGCCGGGGTGCCGGCCGTGCTGCCCAGCTTCACGGGCCGCGCCTGGATCACCGGCACCGCCCAGTACCTGCTCGACCCGACCGACCCGTTCCCCTCCGGATTCGTCCTCTAGGATTCCGGGCTCCAGGACTCCAGGAGAGACCGCATGTCCCCCATGGCCCCGCGAGGCACCGCCTCCGCCGTTCAGGGCGCCGCTCCCCCGGCGCCCGTCCTGCCGGTGCTCGGCGGCAAGAAGAGCAGCTACCGGGAACGGGTCGCCGACGCGCTGCGGGCCGCGCTGATCGCCGGTGAGCTGCGGCCGGGCCAGGTGTACTCCGCGCCCGCGCTCGCCGCCCGCTTCGGTGTCTCGGCCACCCCGGTCCGCGAGGCCATGCTGGACCTCGCCAAGGAGGGTCTGGTCGACACCGTGCCCAACAAGGGCTTCCGGGTCACCGCCGTGACCGAGAGGCAGCTCGACGAGTACACCCAGATCCGCTCGCTGATCGAGATCCCGACCACCGTCGCCCTGGCCCGGACCGCCGACCCCGTCTCCCTGGAGGCGCTGCGGCCCGCCGCGCGGGAGATCGTGGCCGCCGCGGCCGCCGGGGACCTCATCGCGTACGTGGAGGCCGACACCCGCTTCCACCTCGGTCTGCTGGCCCTCGCGGGCAACGCGCATCTGGTCGAGGTGGTGGGCGACCTGCGCAAACGCTCACGACTGTTCGGGCTGACCGCGCTCGTCGAGGCGGGCCGTCTCCTGGCGTCCGCCCAGGAGCACCTGGAACTCCTCGACGCCCTCCTCGACCGCGACGAGAACGCCGTCCGGGCGGTCATGACCCGCCACCTCGGGCACGTCCGGGGGCAGTGGGCCGCCCACGGCTGAGCGGCACCCCGACACGGGCGCGCCGCATGTGATCGGCGCTACGCCCACACCACGTGACGTTGAAAGTATGATCGGCCAATGTCTGACATGACCGAAACCACGCCTGGCTGGCTGACGTCCGACGAACTCGAATCGGCGCGCGCCCGTATGCCGATCCTGTACGTCGAGGCCGTGCCCGTGCGCGTCGACGACAGCGGCGAAGTCACCAGCATCGGCCTGCTGCTGCGCATCGGCCCGGACGGAACGGTCAGCCGCACGCTGGTGTCCGGCCGCGTGATGCACCACGAGCGGGTACGCGACGCGCTCCTGCGCCACCTGGAGAAGGACCTCGGCCCGGTGGCACTGCCCCGCGTCCCGGCCTCGCTTCAGCCCTTCACGGTCGCCGAGTACTTCCCGACGCAGGGCATCACGCCGTTCCACGACCCCCGGCAGCACGCGGTGGCGCTCGCGTACATCGTCCCCGTGTCCGGCGACTGCCGTCCCCGGCAGGACGCGCTCGACCTGGTGTGGTTCAGCCCGCAGGAGGCCGCGTCGCCGTCGGTCCAGAGCGAGATGCCGGGCGGTCAGGGAGTCCTGTTGAAGCAGGCCCTCGCCCACGTCGGCTGCGTGTCCTAGGCCGGGTCCGACCCCTGCGGCAGTGAGCCCCGGCGGCACCTCCCCGTGCCGCCGGGCGCCCGGACCACCGTCGGCGGTCCGCGGCTTCCTCGGCCGTCCGGACACCCTCGGCCGTCCGGACACCTCGGGCGTCCGAGGCACCCGTCGGCCGTCCGAAACGCCGACGGTCCGGACGTTCGGACATTCGGCCTCCTCCGCTTAGGGTCAACGCCGTTGCTCCGTAAGGAGCTTGACGGTGGGTCCCACGGGGCCGGGGAGGCGCCACATGCATCACGACGGACTGATACGGCCGCTGCCGGAGCTGCTGAAGGCGCACGCCGAGCGGTCGCCGTCCCGGGTGGCCTTCGCCGACGACGCGCGGGCCGTCACCTACGCGGAGCTGGAGCGGCGCACCGGCGGACTGGCCGCGCATCTCGCGCGGACCGGCCTGGAGCGCGGCGCGCGGGTCGCGATCTGCCTGGGCAACCGTGTCGAGATGGTCGAGGCCGTGCTCGCCGCCCTCCGCGCCGGTGCCGTGGGGGTCCCCCTCAACCCCCGCTCCTCCGACGCCGAGCTCGCCCATTTCCTGCGGGACAGCGGCGCCTCCGTCGTCGTCACCGACCCGGCGCGGCTCGCACGGCTGCACCGGACGAGCCCCGCAGCCGACGGGCGCGGCCCGCGGGTGCTGTTGACGGGGCCAGGTCCGGTCCCGGCGGACGCACCGGAGGGCACCGTTCTCCTCGACGCCGTCGCCGGGGCGGACGGGCCCGGTCAGGACCCGCCCCGGGACGATCTCGGTCTCGACGAGCCGGCCTGGATGCTCTACACCTCCGGTACGACGCACCGCCCCAAGGGCGTGGTGTCGACCCAGCGGGCCGCCCTGTGGTCGGTGGCCGCCTGTTACGCGCCGATCTTCGGTCTCTCGCCGGAGGACCGGCTGCTGTGGCCCCTGCCGCTGTTCCACAGTTTCGGCCACTCCCTGGCGATCCTCGGCGTCACCGCCGTCGGCGCGAGCGCCCGCATCACCGGTGACCTGCTGCCGCCCGACGGCCTGTGGCGCGAACTGCACCACCCGCACGGGGCTCTCGACGGTCCCTACACCGTGCTGGCGGGGGTGCCCGCGGTGTACCACCGGCTGCTGGCGGCGGCGGACGGCGCGGCGCTGCCGGTGCGGCTCCGTACGTGTCTGGTGGCGGGAGCGCCCAGTTCCCCGGCGCTGCGCCGCGAGGTGGAGCGGGCGTTGGGAGCGCGGTTGCTCGACGCGTACGGCAGCACCGAGACATGCGGGATGATCGCGGTGAACCGGCCGGACGGGCCGACTGTCGACGGTTCGTGCGGGCCTCCGATCCCTGGAGTGGACGTACGCGTCGTCGATCCGGGGGGCGGCAACGATGTCACCGACGGCGGCGAGGGGGAGATCTGGGTCCGCGGGCCCGGTCTGATGACGGGCTACCACCAGCGGCCCGAGGCCACGGGGTCGGCCCTGGCGGACGGTTGGTACCGGACCGGTGACCTCGGCCGCCGGGTCGAGCACGGCCACCTCCGCCTCACCGGGCGGGTCAGCGAACTGATCATCCGCGGTGGCGAGAACATCCACCCCACCGAGGTCGAACAGGCCCTGCTGCACAGTCCCGGTGTGACGGACGCCTTGGTCGTCGGCCGACCGCACGACGTGCTGGGTGAGGTGCCGGTGGCGTACGTGGTCCCCGGACCGGACGGGTTCGATCCTCGGCGGGTGCTGGCGGCCTGCCGCACCCGGCTCGCCGAGTACAAGCTGCCCGTGGAGTTCCATGAGATCGCGGCGGTGCCACGGACGGCCTCCGGCAAGATCGCCCGGCACGCCGTCGTCGCAGCGCCGATGGCGCCGGAGGTCACGGCCGGGGCCACCGCCGAGTCACTCGGCGCGCCTTCGCCGGCCTCCCCCTCGGTGCCCCCGCCCCCGGCGACCTCGCCCCAGGCCGACCCGGCGGCCGACGGGGCCTTGTGGCGGCGGCTGTTGTCGCTGCCTCCGGAGGGGCGGGAGCGGGCGCTCAAGGAGGCGGTGCTCGCCGAGACGGCCGAGGTGTGCGGGGGCGGGCCGGGCGAACTCCTCGGCGCCGAGACGCCGTTCACCGATCTGGGGCTGACGTCCGTGGGTGCCGTCGCACTCGTCGAACGGCTGGGCGCGGCGACCGGGCTGAGGCTCCCGGCCACGCTGGTCTTCGACCGTCCCAGCCCGGCCGAGCTGGCTCGGTCCCTGCACACCACCCTCTTCGGCGCGACGCCGACGACCGTGCCGGGGACCGGCGGGGGCTCGTCCTCCGCCGCGGCCGAGGACGACCCGGTGGTCGTCGTCGCCATGGGCTGCCGCTACCCCGGTGACGTGTACTCGCCGGAGGACCTGTGGCGGCTCGTCTCCGAGGGCCGGGACGCCACCTCCGGCTTCCCGACCGACCGGGGCTGGGACCTGGCCGCCCTCTACGACCCGGACCCCGACCGCGTCGGCACCTCGTACACCCGGCGGGGCGGATTCCTGCACCGGGCCGCCGAGTTCGACGCGGGTCTGTTCGGGATCGCGCCGCGGGAGGCCCTGGCGACGGATCCGCAGCAGCGGCTGCTGCTGGAGACCTCCTGGGAGGTGTGGGAACGGGCCGGGATCGCCCCGGCCGCTGTGCGCGACAGCGACACGGGGGTGTTCGTCGGCATGATGCACGCCGACTACTCGGCGCGTTTCGTCCACCACGACCTGGAGGCCCATCTGGGACTGGGCACGTCCGGCAGTGTGGCGGCCGGCCGGATCTCGTACGTGTACGGCCTGCGCGGGCCGTCGATCACGATCGACACCGCCTGCTCCTCCTCCCTGGTGGCCCTGCACTGGGCTGCCGCTGCCCTGCGGTCGGGCGAGTGCTCCCTGGCGCTGGCCGGCGGGGTCACGGTGATGGCGACACCGAAGCCGTTCACGGCGTTCAGCCGGCAGCGGGGGCTCTCCCCCGAGGGCCGCTGCAAGTCGTTCTCGGCGGCGGCGGACGGCACCGCCTGGGCGGAGGGCGTCGGGCTGGTGCTGCTGGAACGGCTCTCCGACGCCCGGCGGCACGGCCACCCCGTCCTGGCCGTGCTGCGCGGCTCCGCCGTCAACTCCGACGGCGCGTCCAACGGACTCACCGCGCCCAACGGTCAGGCCCAACAGCGTCTGGTGGAGCGGGCATTGGCCGATGGAGGGCTCCGTCCGGCCGATGTCGACGTGGTGGAGGCCCACGGTACGGGCACCACGCTGGGCGACCCCGTCGAGGCGGGCGCCCTGCTCGCCACGTACGGGCAGAACCGCGAGCATCCGTTGTGGCTGGGGTCGGTCAAGTCGAACCTCGGGCACACGCAGGCGGCCGCCGGGGTCGCCGGGGTCATCAAGATGGTGCAGGCCATGCGGCACGGGGAGATGCCCCGCACCCTGCACGCCGAGACACCCTCACCGCATGTCGACTGGGCCTCCGGGAAGGTGGAACTGCTCACCGCCGCCCGGCCGTGGCCGTCCACCGCGGGCCGACCTCGGCGGGCCGGGGTGTCCGCGTTCGGGATCGGCGGGACCAACGCGCATGTGATCGTGGAGGAGCCGCCCTACGAGGACGACCGCCTGGTTGCGCAGCCCCCGGGCGGGCCCGGCGTCGCCGCCCACGGTGTCCCCTGGCTGCTCTCCGGGGCGGACGCGGGCGCGCTGCGCGCCCAAGCGCGCCGTCTCGCCGACCATCTGGCCGCGCGGCCCGGACTGTCGCCGGCCGACGTCGGTGTCTCCCTGGCCGTGACGCGCTCGGCGTCGACGCATCGGGCGATGGTCCCGCCGGGTGAACGGGCCCGGATGCTGGCCGGGTTGGAGGCGCTGGCTGTGGGAGCCGGGGAAGCTGCCGGAGCCGCGGACACCACCGGTTCCTCCCGTACCGGTGGCGGTACCGGTAGCGGCACCGCCATCACCGGCACGGAACGGGCCGTCGCCGACCCCGCTCTCCGTACGGCCTTCCTGTTCACCGGCCAGGGCGCCCAACGTGTGCGGATGGGTGTCGAGTTGCGGTCGGCGTTCCCCGTCTTCGCCTCGGCGTACGACGAGGTGTGCCTGGCGTTGGAGGGCCGCCTCGACGTCCCGCTCGACGTGGTGCTGTCCGCCGCTCCGGGCACCCCGGAGGCCG
Source organism: Streptomyces sp. MA5143a (assembly GCF_900290235.1). GTDB lineage: Bacteria > Actinomycetota > Actinomycetes > Streptomycetales > Streptomycetaceae > Streptomyces. Next base: position 64,089 of record NZ_OLMK01000011.1, on the reverse strand, counting down.
CTCTCCTCGACCGTACGGACTTCACCCAGGCGGGGCTGTTCGCCTTCGAGGTCGCGCTGTTCCGGCTGGTGGAGTCCTGGGGTGTGCGCCCCGACTACCTGGCCGGGCACTCCGTCGGTGAGCTGACCGCCGCCCATGTCGCCGGTGTCCTGGACCTCGACGACGCGGCGGCCCTCGTCGCGGCGCGCGGCAGGCTGATGCGGGCGCTGCCCGAGGGCGGCGCGATGGTGGCGCTGCACGCGACGGAGGACGAAGTCCTCGCGGCGCTGGCCGACTTCGAGGCCCCACACGGCGACGCGGACCCCGACGGCCGCGTGACCACGGCCGCGGCGCGGAGCCCTCGCCCGGTGGCGATCGCCTCCGTGAACGGGCCGCGCTCGGTGGTGATCTCCGGTGCGCGGGACACGGTGCTCGCCGTGGCGGCCGGTTTCGAGGCCAGGGGCCGCCGAACCGTACGGCTGCGGGTGGACCACGCCTTCCACTCGCCGCTCGTGGAACCGATGCTCGACGACTTCCGCCGGGCCGCCGAGAAGGTGACCTTCCGGCCGCCCCGGATCCCCGTGGTCTCGGCGGTCACCGGCCGCCTCGCCGGGGCCGGGGAGTTGTGCTCACCCGAGTACTGGGTGCGGCACGCCCGGCTGCCCGTCCGGTTCGCCGACACCGTGCGGTGGCTGGGCGACAACGGGGTGTCGGCCTTCTTGGAGGTCGGCCCCCACCCGGCGCTCATCACGGCCGCCGAGGACTGCCTGCCCGGCCCCGAGAACGGCACCGCTCCCCTCCTCACGGCCGCCACGCGCGCCGGTGAGTTTGAACCGGGGACGCTGCTGTCGGCCGTGGCCCGGCTCCACGTGCGCGGGGCCCGCGTCGACTGGCCCACCGTGTTCGAGGGCACCGGGGCGCGCCGCGTGGAGTTGCCGACGTACGCCTTCCAACGGCAGCGGTACTGGCTGGACGCACCCCGGCTTCCGGTCCGCGCGCCGGAGGGCGACGGGCACCCGCTGCTGGGACCCGCTTTCACGGTGCCGGACACCGGCCGGACCGTACTCTCCGGGCGCCTCTGCGCCCTGGCTCAGCCCTGGCTCGGCGACCATGTGATCGGCGGGACCGTCCTCGTGCCGGCGACGGCGTTGGTCGAGCTGGCCGTCCGGGCGGGCGACGAGGTCGGCTGCGACACCCTCGACGAGTTGGTGGTCCTGACGCCGCTGCCCCTGCCGCCGGGGGCCGGCGCGACCGTCCAGGTCGTGGTGGGCGCCCCGGACGACTCCGGACGGCGGACGGTCGACATCCACGCCCACCCCGACGCGCCCGCCGACGCGGACGTAGACGGCCCCGACCTCACCTGGACCCGGCACGCGACCGGGCTGTTGACCCGCACGGCCCCCGCGTCCCCGCCGACGGACGCGGAGGGCCTCACGGAGTGGCCGCCCCGGGGCGCGGCCGAGATCGACCTCACCGACGCCTACGACACCCTCGCGGACGACGGCCTCGCCTACGGCCCCGCCTTCCGAGGCGTACGGACGGCCTGGCGGCTCGGTGACGAGCTGTACGCCGAAGTACGCCTGACCGAGGGCGAGTCGGGTGGTGCGGACCGCTTCGGACTGCATCCCGCCCTGCTCGACGCGGCGGCCCACGCCACGCTGCTCGCGCAAGCGGGAGCCGGTACGGAAGCGGGTGCTGAACCGGCGGCCGCCATCCACGTGCCGTTCGCCTGGACCGGTGTGCGTCTGCACGCGTCCGGCGCGAGGGAACTACGGGTACGGGTGCGTCGGACGGCCACGGACGCGGTCGCGTTGACGCTGGCCGACGCGACCGGCCGCCCGGTGGCCCACGTGGACTCCCTGACGATGCGGGAGCTTCCCGCCGGTTCCGCCGACCTGGCGCACGACGTGGCGCGACGGGCACTGTGGCGACCCGACTGGGTGAGCGTCGAGCACACCGCCGACACCGGCACCGGCACCGGCACCGGCACGGACACCGACACCGACACCGACACCGGCACCGACACCGGCACGGACACCGGCACCGGCACCGGCACCGGCACCGCCATGGCACCGGACACCACCGTCGTCACCGCTGTCACCCCGACGACCGACGCCGAGACACCGCCGGACGCCGTGCGTCTGCTGACCGCCCGGGTGCTGCGTACCCTCCAGGAGTGGCAGTGCGACCCGGAGGCATCCGGCTCGCGCCTCGTGGTGGTGACGCGGGACGCGACCGCGGTGGAGCCGGACCTCGCGGGTGCGGCCGTATGGGGCCTGGTGCGCACGGCCCAGGCGGAGCTGCCCGGACGTGTCGTGCTGGTCGACACGGACGGCCGCCCCGAGTCCGAGCGGCTGCTGGCCGCCGCGGTGGCCACAGGCGAACCTCAACTGTCCATCCGTGAGGGAAGCATGAGGGCTCCGCGGCTGGTGTCGGCGGTACGGACGGACGCGGCCGGTCCCCGTGAGCCGTCCGGGCCGAGCCCCTTCGACCCCGACCGCACCGTGCTGATCACCGGCGGCACCGGCGCACTCGGCTCCGAGCTCGCCCGCCATCTCGTCGCCTCGTACGGGGTACGGCATCTGCTGCTCACCTCCCGCCGGGGCCCGGACGCACCAGGCGCCGCGGAACTGCGGGCCTCGCTGGAGGAGTCGGGCGCCGAAGTGACGATCGTGGCCTGCGACACGGCGGACCCGGTCGCGCAGGCGGAGGTGATCCGGGGCTGTGAACCCGCCCTGGGCGCCGTGGTGCACGCGGCCGGGGTCCTGGACGACGGTGTCCTGGCAGGGCTGACGCCCGAACGGATGGCGGCGGTGCTGGGCCCCAAGGCGGACGCGGCCTGGCGGCTGCACGAACTGACCCGGGATCTGGAGCTGTCGGCGTTCATCCTGTTCTCGTCGGCGTCCGGCCTCCTGGGCCGCCCCGGCCAGGGCAACTACGCGGCGGCGAACAGCGTCCTCGACGCCCTGGCCCACCGTCGCGCCACCCAGGGGCTGCCCGCGCTGTCCCTGGCGTGGGGCCCCTGGGAGCACGACGCGGGCATGGCGTCGGCACGACTCGGAGAGGCCCGGCCGGGGGAGGCGGCGACGCGGAGCGGTGACGTGCTGCGCGCCCTCTCCGTACGGGACGGCCTGGCACTCTTCGACGCGGCGCTACGCGACGGTGGACCCGTGCTGGCGCCCATGCGGCTGGACCGGGGCGCCCTGCGGTCCGCGCGAGGCCCGCTGCCACCACTCCTACGAGGGCTGTCGCGTCCCCGTCGGCCGGCGACCCGGTCAAGCTCGGGCTCGGGCACCGGAACAGGGCCGGTGGCGGGTGCGTCCGCCGATTCCCCGGAGATGCTGGAGCCGGGCACCTGGCGGACGCTCCTGGCCAGCCTGCCCTCCGCCCGGCGCGCGGAGGCGCTCGCGGAACTGATGCGGGCGGACGTGGCCGCCGTGCTCGGGTATCCGGGCGCCGACGCGCTGCCCGTCGGCAGGACCTTCGACGAGTTGGGCTTCGATTCGCTGATGGCGGTGCAGGTCCGCAACCGGCTCAGCCTCGCGCTACGGCTCCGGCTCTCCGCCGCCGTGGTGTTCGAGCACCCCACGGCCGACGGCCTGGCCCGCCACGTGCTGGACCTCCTCGACGACCTCCCCGAGCCGCCGACGGCCGCTGCGGAGCCGGATGCGGCGACACGTACGGCACCCGGTGCGCCCCCCGGTCCGACGCCCGTCAGGACACCGGGAGCGACTCCCGGAACGGCACTGCCCCACACCCCCGAGCCGTCGGGCGGACGCCCCGTGCGGAGCCTCTCCTCCCTCTACCGGCGGGTGTGCGAGGCGGGGCAGGTGGTCGCCGCGATGCACATGCTGGTCACCGCGTCCTGGGCCGTACCGACCTTCGACGCGTCCGCTGCCCGGCGGCACGCGCTGTCACCGCTGCGGCGGGCCGAGGGCTCCGGTGACGGCCCGGTCGTGGTGTTCCTCGACGGCTACCACCCGTCCTTCCCCGGGCCGGGCGGCGCGGCCGGAGCCTTCCACGACTGCTTCCGGGGCGACCTGGACGTGTGGGAGGTACGGCATCCCGGTGTCGACGAGGGTGCGGCCGTACCGGAGGACCTGGGGACACTGGCCCAGACGCACGCCGAGACGGTGCTGCGGCTGGTCGGCGACCGGCCTTTCGTGGTCGTCGGCTCGTCCACCGGAGGCGCCGTCGCACACCTCATGACCGGACGGCTGGAGGCCATGGGGGCGGCTCCGGTCGGCCTGGTCCTGTTGGACACCTACCGCGTCGACCGGGACAACCGCGGTACGGAGTGGCTGCTGGCGCTGCCTGCCGCCCTCGCCCCGCGGCTGACCGGGGGCCCGTCGACCGGGGACGACGACAGCGCCGTCGCCGCGATGGGCGCGTACACGCGCATGTTCATGGACTGGGAGCCGGAACCCGTCGCCACCCCGACCCTGCTGGTCCGGGCCATGGAGCCGACGCCGCGGATGGCGTTGGGCGCCGACGGGGACGGCTGGCGGACGTCGTGGCCGCTGCCGCACGACACGGTCGACGTCCCCGGCGACCACTTCTCGCTCACCCGGGAACACGCCCCGGCCACGGTGGCGGCCATCCGTGCCTGGCTCGGCTCGCCCGACCGCACGGACCCCGCGCCCCCACGCCCGTCGAGCACCCCGCCGGGACCGACTCCCGCCACCCCACTCCCTCATCCCTCATCTCCCCCGGCCGCCTCGTCCACCCCAGCCCCCACCGCCCCGCCGGTGTCGACCTTTGAAGGAGACCAGTGACCGTCACGCGATCAGAGACGCCGTCGGAGGAGTTCGATGTGATCGTCGTCGGCGGGGGCCCGGCCGGGTCCACCGTCGCGTCGGCCGTCGCGCTGCGCGGCCACCGCGTGCTCCTGCTGGACCAGCAGACCTTCCCCCGCTACCAGATCGGGGAGTCGCTGCTGCCGTCGACCGTGCACGGGGTGTGCCGCATCCTGGGTGTCGAGGACGAGGTCGCGCGGGCCGGGTTCAAGCTCAAGCGCGGCGGGACCTTCCGCTGGGGCCGCAACCGGGATCCGTGGCAGTTCTCCTTCGCGCTGTCCCCGCGGCTGTCCGACCCGACGTCGTTCGCCTACCAGGTCGAGCGGAACCGTTTCGACGCGATCCTGCTGGACAACGCCCGCCGGGTCGGCGTGGACGTACGGGAGGGCTGCCGGGTCTCGGACGTCGTCGCCGACGAGGAACGGGTGCGGGGCGTGCGCTGGATGGGGCCCGGCGGCGAGACCCGCGAGGCGCGGGCCCGGCACGTGGTGGACGCCTCGGGCAACACCAGCCGCATCCACACGCACGTCGGCGGGAAGCGGACGTACTCCGACTTCTTCCGGAACATCGCCGTGTTCGGGTACGTCGCCGGGGGCAGGCGGCTGCCGAAGCCGAACGACGGCAACATCTTCTGCGCCACCTTCGACGAGGGCTGGATCTGGTACATCCCGCTGCGGGACGAACTGACCAGCGTGGGCGCGGTGGTGAGCCGGGAGCACGCGGCGGCGGTCCAGGGCGATCCGACGGCGGCCTGGCGGCGGCTGATCGACTCGTGCCCCGAGATACGGGACCTCGTCGACGGCGCCCCGCAGGCCGGCGAGGCCCCCTACGACGAGGTCCGGGTGCGCAAGGACTGGTCGTACTGGAAGACCCGGCTGTGGCGGCCCGGCATGGTGCTGGTCGGCGACGCGGCCTGCTTCGTCGACCCGGTGCTGTCGTCCGGTGTCCACCTGGCCACGTACGGGTCGCTGCTGGCGGCCCGGGCGATCAACAGCACGCTCGACGGCACCCTCGACGAGGCCCGGTGCTTCGGGGAGTTCGAGGCCCGTTACCGGCACGAGTACGGGCTGTTCTACGAGTTCCTGATGTCGTTCTACGACCTGCACCAGGACGAGCGGTCGTACTTCTGGAAGGCCCGCAAGGTCACCAATGTCGGCGCGACGGAGCTGGAGGCGTTCGTGGAGCTGGTGGGAGGGCTGGCGTCCGGGGACTCGGCGCTCGCCGCGCCCGCCGAGGCGGGCGCGCGGCTGACCGCCGCCTCCTCCGACCTCGACCGGGTCGTGGGCCGTCTCCCCGGCTCCGACGGCCACCGCAATCCGCTGTACGAGTCCACGGCGTTCCGGCGGACCTTCCACGAGGGATCGGTGCTCCAGGAGCGCGGTCTCCTCGGCGGGCCGCTGGAGGAGGAGGCGCCGTTGCGGCCCGGCGGTCTGGTGACGTCGGAGGACGGCTTGGGGTGGGCCGTCGCCGCGCCCTGAGGCGGCGGCCCTTCGGGGAGAGCGGGCCGCGCACCCTGAGGCGGCGGCCCTCAGGGAGTCCGGGCGAGATACGGCCGGTGCAGCTGCCGGTTCAGCCGGGTCGCGGCGGGCGCGGCCAGCTCGTTCGCCGTTTCGCGGGCGACGGCGGCGCGGCCGGCCTCGCCGAGTGTGTCGGCGAGCCGCGCCTGGCCCAGCCAGTTGTAGGGGCTGTGGGGGCTCAGTCCGGCACGCTCCCCGAGGAGCCGGCCGGCCAGGTCGGCGCGTCCGGCGCGCAGGGCCGACTCCAGGAGGGTGCGCTGGACGGCGTCCCGCTGGGCGTGGCTGCCGCCGAAGGTGTGCACGCGGCGGCGGAGCGGCCACAGCAGGTCGACCACCGTCTCGTGGTCCCCTCGGACGTACGCGACCAGCGCCTCGCCGACGGGCAGCCCGATCTCGGCGGTCATCGTGTGATGGGTGGTCCGGCGGGTGTCGTCGCGTTCCAGCCAGCGTCGCCGTTCCGCGAGGAACGCGTCCGCCTCGGCCAACCGGCCCGCACCGGCGAACGCCATGACGGCGTGCACGTCGTTGAAGGCGTAGTACGGCGGGTCGGCGCGGGCCGCCCAGGCGTCGGCGAGGGCCCCCCAGCGGGCGTCCTGGTCCAGGTCGGCGAGGAGGAACCGCCACAACAGGGAGGCGGCGTCGAGGAGTTCCATGACGAACCCGCTGGAGTCCTTGTGGTGCAGTACGGCGTCGTAGATCCGGGTGGCCGTGTCGGTGTCGCCGGCCTCCAGCGCGTAGAGGGCGTAGTGCCACCAGCTGTGCACGGTCAGGAGGGTGCCGCTCGCCCAGTCGTCGAGTCGCGCGTCCAGGTAGTCGATGCCGTCGGCGAACCGGCCGCGCATCTCGTGGACGTGGACGACGGCGTGGATGGCCCAGACGTCACGCGGGTTCCGCTCCACGGCGGCGAGGGCGACCTCCTGGGCGCGGTCGTAGTGCCCGGACTCCTCCAGCCCGAACGCGTACATGCCCATCAGGGGCCCTCGGTGGGGATCGTCGGCGTCCCAGGCCGGGAGGGCCCCGCCGATCCGGTCCCGCAGTCGGGTCGCGTCGCCGGTGAAGAAGTCCAGTTGGTGGCCGACCGCGAGGGCCAGCGGGTCGCGGGGGTTCTCCACGACGAGCTCTTCGAGGACATGGGCCGCCGTGCCCAGGTCGCCGCCGAGCCAGGCCTTGGCCGCCGCGAGGTGCATGCGTTCCCGGCGGGGCAGCGCCGAGCGGTCGAGGTCGCCGGTGTACGCGGTGAAGCGGCGGCGGGCCTCGGCGGCGTCGCGCGGCTCGGTGCCCAGCACGCCCAGGTACGCGGAGAACGCCTGGGCGAGCGGTGCCGTGGGGGAGGCCGCGACGGCGTCGGCGACCGCCGTGGGGAACTCGGGGCGGAAGAACAGCAGCCCCTCCACGGCCCGGTCCAGATGCGCCGCCGCCTCGGCGGTGCACTCGAACAGGGGGTTGCCGTACCGATCCGTCACCATGGCAGCTCCACTCCGGCGCGTGTGCGGTGGGGGTTGGCCCACCCCGGGGGCGCGGGGACCCGCGCCACCCCCATCAAAGCGACCGGCGCTCCGTCCGGTCCACCGGGAACACGCGGAGCGACGCGACCCACCACCGTGCGCCCCCGGTCGGCGCCGGTCGACAACCGGCCGGGTCAGAGGGTGCCGGCCGTCCGAGGAAGGGCGCCCCGCGGGTGCCCCCTGCCGGCTCCGCACGTCGCATACGCCAACGGCACTGTCGCACCGTGCACGGCGCCCCGCGCCCCTCGGGCACCCCGGCGTGAACCCGTCGCCGGACGGTGCTTCCCGGGCCTCGGGATCGCGGAGACCAGGGCGCATCCCAGGGCTTAAAGGGACATTCGCCGGGAAATGCTGATCCCCGAACGGCTGTGTGAGGCCTGCCGGTACTCCACGGCGGTCCTCGACTGCCGGGAGCCGCCATCGCCGGTGCACACCAGAGGGGGCCGCCTGCCGTGCGTACGCCTTTGTATCTGCGACCACGACTGGAACCACCGCTCGACGCGTTACTGGAAGCCGCGCCCTTCCTGCACACACTCGCCGACTCGCTCGGCTCACCGCTCAACGTGCTGCTGCCCGACCGGATCGCGGAGAACGCGGCCGGCTTCCGCGCCGTCTTCCGCGACCACCGCCTCGGTGGCCGGGTGTACTACGCGCACAAGGCCAACCAGGCGCACAGTCTGGTGCGGCGGCTGACGGCGACCGACCCTGCCGCGGTGGGCATCGACGTCGCCTCGCTGGGCGAGCTGCGGCACGCGCTGGAGTGCGGCTTCACCCCCGACCGGATCATGGCCACCGGCCCCAAGGACCCCGAGTTCCTGTGGCTGGCCGCCCGCACCGGCGCCCGCGTCAACCTCGACTCCCCCGCCGAGCTGGATCAACTGGCCGTCCTGGTGCGGAAGTACGGCCTGCCCCGCGCCGATGTCCTGCTGCGGCTGTCGGAGTTCGAGTCGTCCCCGTCCGCGGCGTCGGGCACCCGGGTCCTCTTCCGGCGCAGCCGCTTCGGCTCACCCGTGCGCGAGGTGGACTCCCTGGTGGACGCGGTCGAACGGCACGCGGACGCGGTCCGGTTGACGGGGTTCGCCTACCACCTGGACACCACCGGCCTCGCGGAGAAGGCCGTCGCACTGGAGACCTGTGTCGCCGTCATGGACGCGTGCCGCGCCCGCGGCCTGGACCCGCGGGTCATCGACATCGGCGGCGGCTTCGGCGTCGGGTACGTCGCGGACGCCGCCCAGTGGGAGCGGTACACCACCGAGCTGGCCGAGGCCGTGCTCGGCACCCGCCCCGCCCTGACGTGGCGCGGCCACGGCTACGGGCTGCGCAACGAGGGCGGCACCCTGCGCGGGGCACCGGCGCTCTACCCGGCCCACCGCCCCACCGCGGGCCCCGGCTACCTCGACGAACTGCTCCGCCACCCCGCCCCCGCCTCGGGCCGCCCGGCGGCCACCCTGCTCCTGGAGCACCTCTACGACCTGGCCGTCGAGCCGGGCAGGGCCCTGGTCGACCAGTGCGGACTGACACTGGCGCGGGTCCTCGACGTCCGCCGGACCGGCGCGGACTCGGGCGACCTGCTGGTGCGCCTCGGCATGAACGCCGGTGACGTCAGCCTGGAGGAGCACGGGGTGCTCGTCGACCCGGTCCTCGTCCCCCGCCCCGGAGCGCACCCGGACGCCGACGAGGGGCCGGTGGGGGTGTATCTCGCGGGCAATCTCTGTCTGGAGGCCGATCTGATCACCCGCCGCAAGGTCCATCTGCCCCGGCCGCCGTCGGTGGGCGACCTGTTGGCGTTCGCCAACACCGCCGGGTACGCGATGGACTTCCACGCCCACCGTGCGCAGCGGCAGCCGCTCGCCCGCACGGTGGCCGTCACCCGGGAGCGGGACTCCTGGAGGTGGCGTCTCGACGAGGAGTACTGGCCGATCACGGAAGCGGGTGGACCGGTTTCATGAGGTACGACAGCATCACGGAGGCCATCGGCAACACGCCGCTGGTCCGGATCGACCCGGCCGTGCACGGGCTGCGCCACATCGACCTGTACGCCAAGCTGGAGATGCTCAATCCGTTCGGCTCGGTGAAGGACCGGGCCGCCTGGCACATGGCCGGGCCAGGACTCGCCTCGGCGGCGGAGCGCGGCGCGACGGTCGTGGAGCTGTCGAGCGGCAACACCGCCAAGGCCCTGGCGCTGCTGGCGGGGATGCACGGCCTGCGCTTCAAGAGCGTCACCAACCGGATGCGGGTCCCCGAGATCAAGGACCTGCTCCTGCTGCTGGGCGCGGAGATCGAGGAGCTGCCGGGGCAGAGCGAGTGTCTCGACCCGACCGACACCGACGACCCGCTCACCCGTTTCCACCAGACCCTCACCGGCCCGGACGACACGTATCTGCACACCGACCAGTACTTCAACCCGCGCAACACCGAGGCCCACGCGGCGGGCACCGGCCCGGAGATCGTCAAGGACCTCGACGGCCGGGCCCCCGACTGGTTCGTGGCGTGCGTGGGCACGGCGGGCTCCTCCACCGGTGTGGCCCGTGTCCTGCGCGAACACGACCCCGGCGTACGGGTGGTCGGCCTCGTCGCCCACAAGTCGGACTTCATCCCCGGTATCCGCACCATCGACGAGGTGCACCAGGTGGGTCTGTTCGATCCAGCGACGTACGACACGATCGAGTCGGTGACCGCCGACGAGGCCATCGACGGGATGCTGACCCTGATCCGCCGCTGCGGACTGCTGACCGGCCCCACCGGCGGCGCCGCCGTCCACGGCGCGGTACGCCATCTGCGCCCACTGGACGCCGAGTTGGCGGAGGGAGAGCGGCGGACGGCGGTCTTCATCGTCTGCGACCGCGCCGAGAGCTACCTCGGGTACGTACGGCAGCGCCGCCCCGAACTGCTGGGCCGGCCGGCCCGTCGGCACTCCGCGTCGGCCCTGTCCGACGCGGAGGTGCGGGCGGAGGCCGCGGTGGTCGACGTGGCTCAGGCACGGCGGTGGATCGAGGACGGCGCGCCCCGGCCGCTGGTGGTGGATCTGCGCGGGCCTCAGGCGTACGCCGCGCTGCACATCGACGGGTCGGTCAACATCACCGACGAGCTGTTCGAGGAACTCGTCCGCGGCGGCCTGCCGTTCAGCAAGCGGCAGCCGGTGCTGCTGGCCTGTCCGGTCGGCGAGAAGTCGGCCCGGTACGCGGCGCTGCTGACCCGTATGGGCCATCCCGACGTCCGCAGTCTGTCCGGGGGGATCGTCGCGTGGCGCGACGCCGGCGCCCCGCTGGTGAGGGACTGACACCATGCCGTGCACCGACCTGGAGGAGCTGGCCGACTGGCAGCGCGCGGTGCGGGAGCAGTTCCCCATCATCACCGCGCACCGGGACGTCACGTACTTCGACAGCGCGGCCACCACACAGAAGCCACGGGCCGTCCTGGACGCCGCGCTCACCTATCTGACGACCGCCAACGCCAACGCGGGACGGGGCGGTTACCCCTGGGCGAACCGCACGACGGCCCTGGTGGAGCGCACCCGGCGGCGCGTGAAGGACTTCCTCGGCGACCCCGCGCCGGACCGCTCGGGCGTGCACTTCACCGGCGGCACCACCGAGGGGCTGCGGACGGTCGCCCGCGACTGGCTCGCGGGCCTCCTCTCGGACGGCGACGACATCCTCGTCCCCTTCGCCGACCACCGGGCCAATCTGGACCCCTGGCTGGAGGTCCGGGACCTGCTGGCGCGGCAGGGCGTCACCGTACGCGTGAGGCCGCTGCCGTACCAGGAGTCGTCCGGCGACTACGACCACCGGGCGCTGCCCTCGGTGATCGGCCCGCGCACCCGCTTCGTCGCCGTCACCCACGTCCATCACGTGTACGGCGGCGACATGAACGTGCACCGCGTCCGCGAGGCCGTCGGCCCGCACGTGCCGATCTGTCTGGACGCCGCGCAGAGCGTCGGCCACCTCCCCCTCTCCGTGGACCGCCTCGACGTGGACTTCGTGGCGTTCTCCGGGCACAAGGCCCTGGCCTTGCCCGGCTCCGGGGCCGTGTGGGCCCGCAACTCCCCCGGCCGCGGGCCGGAGTTCCGGCCGGGCGGCTGGCAGGGCACCCCCAACACGGTGGGGATCGCGGCGCTGGAGGCCGCCCTGGACTGGCTGGACACCACCGGCACGGACCGCATCGCCCGCTGGACCCGGGCACTCACGGCCCGCTTCACGGAGGGGCTGCGCCACCTCGCCCCGTACGAGGTCCTCGGCTGCCGGGCCAGTCTGGCCGCCGACTCCCCGGTCCAGCGGCGCCACGACATCGTCACCTTCCGCCACCGCGACATCCCCTCGGACGACCTGGGCTTCATCCTGTACAGCCACGGCTTCATGGTCCGCGCCGACAACCTCTGCCAGGCCGGCACTGACAAACGGGACGGCTCGGTACGGGTGAGCGTGCACGCGTACAACACGGCGGAGGAGATCGACGCGTTGCTGGGCGTGCTGGCGGAGTTGAGCTAGGTCGGCCGGGGGGGCGGCCTGCCAGGGGCCCAACGTCCGCCCCACCCGGGCCGCGCCGGGCCGGGAACCGAGGGGGAGGCGGAACACTGGGTGCCCGACCGGCATCTGCGTGCGGCTGCGGACGGCGGACCCGGAGACTGCCGTGGCGCGTCCGGGTGGGACGGCGCGGTCGAGGCGTGGCGCGCGCGATACCGCGTGCCGGACGAGGTGAACCTCGCCAGGTGGGACCGTGCGTTCCGTGTGGACCTCACGGACCCCTGGCACCGGGAGGTGTTCCGTGACGAGGTCCGCCAGGGCGGTTCGCTGGCCATCATGGAGGACCTGACGGACGGCGGGCGGGCACTGGGCTGGGCCGACGGACACAGCGGCGAAGTCGTCATCCCCATGGCCCGGGTCAGCGCACCGGCCCCGGCCCTCCGCCCGGTCGGCGGCGGCAGCGCTCCAAAGAGTGACCGACGGCAGGCCACAGAGCCGGGGCAGCCCTCCGTGTCGGCCCGTAGGCCCACGGACCACGGCGTGCGGCATCTGCCGGGCGAGGAGTGGCTCTACGCCAAGTTCTACGCGGTCGAGGACACGCACGACGAGTTCCTGCACGCCCACCTTCCGACGCTCCTGCGCGCGGCCGGGGACGAGGTGCGCGACTGGCACTTCCTCCGGTACCGCGATCCGGACCCCCATGTCCGCCTCCGTCTGCACGGCGCCGCGGAGGTCCTGCGCACGACGGTGCTGCCCCGGCTCGCCGCCGCGTGCCGGGACTGGCAGGAGGCAGGGGTGATCAGGGGCGTCGTTCTGGACACCTACCAGCCGGAGACCGACCGCTACGGCGGCCCGGTCGCCCTCCCGCACGCGGAGCGGATGTTCTGCGTGGACAGCCGGTCGGCGCTGGCCCAGCTGACGTTGCGGGCGCGGGGCCGGCTGGCTCTGCCCGACCCCGTGCTGGCGGCCGTCAACCACGCCCTGCTGCTGGAGTCCCTCGGAGACTGGGACTGGTCCGCGTGGATCAGCCGTGTCCTCCCCAAGAGTCCCGCCCACGCTGTCTACCGGCGACACCAGAAGCAGGCCAGGTCGCTGATCGTCCCGGGGCGCACCGCAGAGAGCGCGGCACCCGCTCTCGGCGCACCCCTCTCCGACCTCTGGACCCACACGCCCGAGACCAGGGTGTACGGCGCGCTGGTGCTGTCCGGCGAGTCGGGGGATCCCGGCACCGGTGAGCACGCCGAGGCCGTCCTGTCGTTGTTGCACATGCAGCACAACCGTCTCCTCGGCATCGACAGGGCCGGGGAGAACGCGGGGTACGCGGTGCTGCGCGGCATCGCCCGTGATCACCAGGGCCGCCTCGCGCACACCCGGCAAGAGGAGAGGACCCGGTGACCCACTCAGGACGACAAGGACGTCCGACGATCGCGCCACGCCACGCGGAGCAGGCACGGAACGTCGCCGCGCAGGTCTTCGACCGGCTCGCCGACCCGGACACCACCGCGGCGGACGCCCTGAACCCCGGCCTCTCGTCACCGGGGGTCGTACGCGAGCTGCTGTGGTCGGACCTGTCCCTCTCCAGCGGCTATCCGGGCGTGTCGCTCGCCTACACCGGCCGGGGCCGCCCCGGCCCCGAGGACGCGGCACGCGCACACGCCTACCTCGTACGGGCGATGCGGGCGACGGCGGCCACCGCACACCCCCCGGCGGGTGTCTACGCCGGACCGGGCGCCGTGGCCTTCGCGGTCCTCGTCGCGCACCGCGCCACCGGCGGCTACTGCTCGGCCCTGGAGCGGCTCGACGACCATCAGCGTCGCCTGGTCCGCCGAGCGCTGCCCGAGGTCCGTGACGCCCCGACGACCACCAACGGGGAGTTCGAGGTGGTGCGCGGGATGAGCGGAGTGGGGCGCTATCTGCTGGCTCGCCGGGAGCAGTGCGAGGAGGAACTGCGGCTCGTCCTCACCTATCTGACGCGGATGGCGCACGGAGAGGTCACGCACCGGGGACGCCGGGTGCCCCGCTGGTGGACGTGGGCGGCTCCCCGGATGGGCCAGGAGGTGGAGATGCCCGACGGCCATCTCAACCTCGGGCTGTCGCACGGTGTGGCCGGACCGCTGGCCCTGCTGTCGCTGGCCTGGCAGCGGGGCGCGGTCGTGGACGGGCAGCGCTCGGCCGTCGAGCGCCTGGTCGACCTCCTTGAGGCCCGAGCCCTCCCGGACGAGGACGGCAGCGGACCGGTCTGGCCCCCACATCTGACGTTCGAGGACTGGACGGCCGGGCCGCAGGGGCCACCGCCTCGCCGCCGCCCGTCCTGGTGCTACGGCGCCCCGGGCATCTCCCGTGCGATACAGCTCGCCGGTCAGGCGCTCGGGCGTGCCGACTGGCTGCGGCTGGCCCACCGCTCCCTGCTGCCCCTCCTGGCCACGGATCCGGAGAGCTGGAACATCGACAACCCCAACCTGTGTCACGGGTGGAGCGGGCTGATGCATCTGCTGGCCGTCCTGAACGAGTCCATCGGCGACAAGCGCCTGGCCGACCTCGTCGACGACATGGCGGCCCGCACGCTCGCCCTGTTCCGCCCGGAGTCCCGGTTCGGGTTCCAGGCCACCCTGACGGACGTCCCGCAACCGGCCGACACCCCCGCGTTCCTGGAGGGCGCCGCCGGCACGGCTCTCGCCCTCGACGCCTACGCGGCCGGCCGTACGACGACGGACTGGGACCTGCCGCTGCTTCTGGCCTGACGGGGCATCTCCCGGCCCGAGGGGTATCGCACCGTCCACACCGGCGCGAATGGAAACCGTTTCCAATAACCGGTAGGTTCTGATCACAACCGGTGGTTGCGAGACGGAAGAGGCGACACGAGGCCATGGGCGTGAGCATGGAGACGGCCGAGGTGTGGATCGACCGCTGGGAACGCCAGCAGCAGCACTACGCCGTCGCCCGCGAGGAGCGGTTCACGGTCATCGCCGATGTCGTCGAGCACGTCACCACCGATCGGACCCGACCGCTCCTGCTCGACCTCGGCTGCGGCCCGGGTTCCATGGCCGCCCGGCTCGCCGTACGGCTGCCGACCGCCGAGATCGTCGCCGTGGACATGGACCCGCTGCTCCTCGAACTCGGCCGCACGCACCACGCGAACGCCGCCCGTTTCGTCGACGCCGTCATCGGTGAAGCCGGCTGGACCGACGCCCTCGGCCTGGACCGCCCCCTGGACGTGGTCGTCTCCACCACCGCCCTCCACTACCTCTCCGAGCGGACCCTGCTGAGCGCGTACCGGAGTCTGTTCACCCTGCTGCGGCCCGGTGGCGCCCTCGTCAACGGCGACCATTTCGCGCTGGGGGACCACCGGTGCTCGGACCTCACCGCCGTGGTGGGCCGCCGACGTGCCGAGCGGTCGCGCACCCGCGAGCACGAGGACTGGCGGTCCTGGTGGGCGGCGGCCGCCGAGGACCCGGAGCTGGCCGACCTGTTCGCACAGCGCGAGAAGCGCCGGTCCGCGTCCGGCAACCACGGCGGCAACGACAACGATCTGCCCCTGGCGCGTCACGCGGAACTCCTGCGCGCGGCGGGCTTCGCCCACATCACGCCCGTCTGGCAGTACGGCGACAGCCATGTCCTGGTCGCCCTGAAGGACTGACCGTTCCGGCGCCCGGCCCCGGGGCGGCTCAGCCCAATCCGACGATGCGTGGGCCGAAGAGGCCCTCGGGGCCGGCTGCGCGGCGCCGCCATGTCCGACCGCCCCAGTGCGACACGGCCGCGCCGGTGGCGCCCCGCCCAACACGTCGTCCGCCGTCAGGATGTGCAGCCCGTACACGGCTCCCGCAGACGACGACCGGCCGATCAGGATTCCCTCGGGGAGACGGCGAGGTGGTCCCGCACCACCGACGCGAAGTCCGGGTCGGGCTCCAGGCCCAGCGCGGCGGCGCGGGAGTGGTCGAAGGCGGACGGCCACGAGCCCACGATGGCCTCGACGGCGGGGTCGGGGGCGACGGTGATCAGGTCGGCGACGGCGTCACCGGCGACCTGCCGCAGCGTGGCGATCATCTCGGCGACGGAGACGGTGAGCGCCGGAAGGTTGACCGGCAGTCCCCCGTGGAGTTGCCCGGGTCCCGTGCCGCGCTCGACCTCCGCGAGAAGCAGGAGGGCCGCGACGGTGCGGCGCGGGGAGGCCAGGGCCACCCGCAGGTCGGGCCGTACGGGGCAGACGGCGGGGAGGCCCGCGAGGGGTTCGCGGATGATGCCGGAGAGGAAGCCGGAGGCGGCCGCGTTCGGCCTGCCGGGCCGCACGGCGACGGTCATCAGGCGCGCGACCCGTCCGTCGACGAATCCGCGCCGGGTGTGGTCCGCGATCAGCTGCTCGCAGATGAGCTTCTGGATGCCGTAGCTGGAGCGTGGCGTGGGCAGGGTCGCTTCGCTGACGACGGGCGGGAGCGGCAGTACGGGGTCGGGGCCGTAGACCGCGACGCTGCTGGAGAACACGAGCCGTGGGGTCGGCCCGCCGGTCACCGACTGGGTCCGGGCGGCTTCGAGGAGGGCGCGGGTGGTGTCGAGGTTCGCGCGCATGCCGAGGTCGAAGTCGGCCTCGCACTCGGCGGAGACGGCGGCGGCGAGATGGAGGACGAGGTCCACGGGCTCCGCGAACACGGTGTCGAGCCGGTCGGTCAGCTCGCCCGGCACGGCCTCCACGAGCGGGTCGGACGCCAAGGGCTCGCCGTCCGGCACGACCCGGTCGGCGAGCACCAGGCGCTCGACAGGCGCCCCACGGAACGTCCGCCTCTCCACCAACGCGCCGGCGACCAGCCGCCCCAGAAAGCCGAAGCCCCCGGTGATGACGATCCTCATACGATGCCTCCTGGGTGCCCGGTTGCTCGGATCCGGAGTGCGGCACGCCCAAGGATGGCTCCGGACACAGGTTCAGCAAACACTGCCCCGTCTCCTGGCAGAACTACCGCGCCGGACACCCGTCTGCGCGCGCTGTTCCTCAGTGGTCGTCGGCGCTGTGGGAGTGGGGAGGGGCGGAGGCGGTGCCGGGCTGTGCGAGGGTTCCGTTGAGCCAGGCAGCGGTGGCAGGGTTTCCAGTTCCTCCAGGGCCTGCTGGACCGTTTGCGGCTGATCCGAGTCGGCGGCGAGCTCCAGGATGCGCAGCAGGAGCCGTTCGACCCCGGCGAGTTGGCCATTTTTTCTGGCCTGTTGGGCGTTGTGCCAGCCATCCTCCAGTGCTGCTTCCCTTCGGCCCGACCAGTACTGGACGGCCAGCCGCGCCCGGGCCGCCAGGGGATGAGCCGGGGTGTCGGGGATCAGGTCGAGCCACGCTGTGGCGTGTGCGACGTCCCGGCCGCCAGCGCGGCGTTTATTTGCAGGGCGCTGGTGACGCGGCCCCGGGCGAGGAGGATGGCCGCAGTCCGCGCGGGCATCAGGGAGTTGTCCGATACCGGGGTGGACTGGATCTCGTTGTTGGCCAGCAGTCGGCGGGCAGACTCCAGTGCCTGATCCCACCGGCCCGTAACGTGGTCGAAGAGGAACTGGCCGAGCGGGGGCAGCACTTCTACGGTCAGGCCGGCGGTCTCCAGGAGGTTGTTGGCCTCGTTGAGGTCGTAGCTGGTGAGCAGGTCAAGACCGCCTGGTCGGCGCTGGAGGACGCCGGGTACGCCCCGTTGAACGCACCGACCCGCACCGGCGTCTACATGGGCCGCAGCTCGACGGACCACGCGCTGGCCGCGCGCGAAGGTCGACACCCGCCCGGCGGTCCTGCCGCTGTCGGCCCGCACCGAGCATCAACTCTACGACGGCCTGCCGGTTGACTTCACCGCCGCCGCCGTGGTGGCGCTGGGGGGCCGCGGCACCTCCGAAGCCCCGTCCGGATACCGGACGTTCAGCCTCGTGAACCCCCACGACGACGGCGTCTCCCTCGACGCCATCGTCGACTGGCTCGCCCAGGACGGCCACGCCATCGAGCGGTTGGACGACTACGCCGAGTGGTACCTGCGGTTCGAGGCGGCGATGCGCGCCCTGCCCGAGGCACAGCGGCAGTACGCGGCCCTGCCC
This sequence comes from Streptomyces sp. MA5143a, assembly GCF_900290235.1. Classification (GTDB taxonomy): domain Bacteria; phylum Actinomycetota; class Actinomycetes; order Streptomycetales; family Streptomycetaceae; genus Streptomyces. Next base: position 45,787 of record NZ_OLMK01000011.1, on the reverse strand, counting down.
ATCCGGCACGGCTTCAAGGAGCCCGAGGACCCGGTACCCGGATCCGTCATCCCCTCCGACCGGTTCGGCGCCGCCGTCCGGGCCGGCGCGATCGCCGCGCACGGGGACATCCCGAGCCTCACGCGCGACCTCGTCGCCAAGTACGCCCGGGACCTGGAGAACCTGATGACAGCGGGGCGCCCCACGGTCGGCGAGCACATCAACCACTGACGTGCCGCCCTGGACGCGGAGCCGGGATCATCCCCCGCCCCCGGCTCCGCGTCCCGCAGCACAGCCCCCGGGGCGGCCGGAAGCGATGGCGCGCGGCGTGCTCGACCAGGCCGTGACCCGCGAGGGGCCTACCCACACATGGTCAAGGGCCGGTTTCGGATGCCTCCGAAACCGGCCCTGACCTGCGACTGTCTCCAGTCGGGACGACAGGATTTGAACCTGCGACCCCTTGACCCCCAGTCAAGTGCGCTACCAAGCTGCGCCACGTCCCGTTGCCCGCCTGACCTGGGCTTTCCCCTGGCCGAACGCGCACGGAAACAATACCGCACTCAGGCCGGTGATCGCGCACCCGTTTATCCCGGGCGCGACCGGCCGACGGGTCAGCTCGGCGCGGCCGAGAACTCGTCCGCGGTCATCGCTTGACCTCGACTTTGGTTGAGGTAGCACGCTGCTCTGTATGACGACCACGACGGAACGAACCTACGGCTTCACGGATCTGCCCCGGCTGATGGCGCTGATGACGGGCGCCGAGAAGCACGGCCCCGCGGCGACGTCCACGCTGGACGCGCTGTGGGTGCTGTACGACCGGGTGCTGCGGGTGGGGCCGGAGCGGCTGGACGACCCGGAGCGTGACCGGTTCCTGCTCTCCAAGGGGCACGGGCCGATGGCGTACTACGCGGTGCTCGCCGCCAAGGGTTTCCTCCCGATCGAGTGGCTGCCCGGCTTCGGCTCGTACCACTCGCCGCTCGGCCACCACCCGGACCGGGTGCTGGTGCCGGGTGCCGAGATCGGCAGCGGCTCGCTCGGCCACGGTCTGCCGATCGCTGTGGGGGCGGCGCTCGGCCTGCGCGCCCAGGGGCGGCCCGATCCGGCGGTGTGGGTGCTCATCGGGGACGCCGAGCTGGACGAGGGCAGCAATCACGAGGCGATCGCGTTCGCGGGCCCGGCCGGACTCGACCGCCTCCACACCATCGTGATCGACAACTCCTCCGCCAGCCACGCACGGCCCGGCGGTATCGCCGCGCGGTTCGAGGCGGCGGGCTGGTCCGCGGAGACGGTGGACGGCCGCGACCACGAGGCGCTCCACGCCGCGTTCACCGCCCCGCATCCGGGCCGCCCCAGGGTCGTGGTGGCACGCGTGGAGCCGAAGAACGCGCCCGCGCCCAGCCAGACCTGACCCGGTCGGCGCGCCCCCCTTCACGACTCTCCTCTCTCCCCTCTTCCGAAAGGACACTCCGCTCTCATGGACACCATGCGGGAACGCTTCGCCCCTGTCGTCACCCGGCTGCTCGACGAGGACCCCAGGGTCGCGGTGGTCCTCGCGGAGATCGGCAGGGACGGCTTCGCGGAGGCGGAGCGACGGCATCCGGACCGGGTGGTCAACGTCGGCATCCGTGAGCAGTTGCTGATCGGCACGGGCGCGGGCCTGGCGCTGACCGGGATGCGACCGGTGATGCACACCTTCGCCAGCTTTCTGGTGGAGCGGCCTTTCGAGCAGGTCAAGCTGGATCTCGGGCACCAGGACGTGGGCGCGGTCCTGGTGAGCGCCGCCGCCTCCTTCGACTGGCCCGCCGGCGGCTACACGCACATGGCACCGGGCGACGTGGCTCTGCTCGACACGCTCGACGGCTGGACGGTGCATGTGCCGGGACACCCCGACGAGGCCGAGACGCTGCTGCGGCACGCGGTCGGAGCGGGCGGGGCCAAGGACGACAAGGTGTACGTCCGCCTGTCGGTGCAGTCGAACGAACGTGCGCTGGCGGTGGACGGGCAGCGGTTCCTCACGGTGCGCGAGGGGCGCCGCGGGGTGGTCGTCGCCGTCGGGCCGATGCTCGACGCCGTGCTCGCGGCGACGGAGGGGCTCGATGTGACGGTGCTGTACGCGACCACCGTGCGCCCCTTCGACACGGGCGCGCTGCGCCGGGCGACCGAGGCGGCGGGGACGGATGTGGTGCTGGTGGAGCCGTATCTGGCGGGCACGTCCACGACCGCCGCGAACGACGCGCTCGCCGACACGCCCCACCGCGTCCTGGGCCTCGGCGTCGGCCGCCAGGAACTGCGACGGTACGGGCAGATCGAGGAGCACGTGACCGCCCACGGCTTGGACGCACCCTCACTGCGCCGACGGATCGCCGACTTCCTGGACACACGGGTCAACGTCTGACCCCACTCCCCCGCCCCCGGGGGCACGGCCGACCCCAAAAGGCCGGGCAGCCCCTGTTACGGCCACGGTGTGCCGCGTGCGCGCCCGCGCCGGACGACGGTCACTGGCAGGCCATCGTGGAGGTCTCCGCACACGAACGACCCCTACTCGGTGGCCGGTATCCCCAGTTCGGGGTAGGTGTCGAGGAGTCGGCCCGGGGCTGCCTGGCGCCAGGAGTCGGCGAGGATGTCCCGCAGTTCCGGCTCGTCCTCCAGGGCGGACAGCCGCACCCGTACCCAGGCGAACCCCGCCTCGTGGTCGGCGATCCAGAACTTCTCCGGCTCGGCCAGCACCAACTCGTCGCGCTCCTCCTTGGGGCAGCGCACGGCAATGGACGTCTCGTCCTCGGGCAGCGTCGCGAACATCTTGCCCGCGACGCGGAACGTGGGCATGTTCCAGGCGACCTTCTCGGTGGTGTCGGGCAGCGAGAGGGCGACACGTCGTACGTCTTCGGCATCCGGCATGCGACGCACAGTAGCGGCCACCACTGACAATCACCCGGCGGGAGCCGCCGCCCCTACGGCGCCATCGGCCGCCGACCCGACCCGCTTGTAGTAGATCGACGTCGGCCGCAGGCTTCCGTACGGATCCGCCGCGTAGTCGGGGATCGCACCGATCCGCGTCCAGCCCGCCTTGGCGTAGACGTACTCGGCCGGGCTGTCGGTCTCCGTGTCGAGGTGGAGCAGGGTGACACCGACGTCGACGGCCGCCCGCTCGGCGGTCGCGAGCAGCGCCTTGCCGACGCCCTGCCCCCGCCCGTCCGGGTGGACCATCAGCTTCACCAGCTCGGCCCGGTGGCGGCTGTTGGGCTTGTCCGGGAAGACGAGGCTCACGGTGCCGATCAGCCTGCCGTCGCCGTCACGAGCCACCCACACCGCGAGTTCCCCCGTCAGGACCGCGTCGACCCGCCCCCGCCACCAGGCCGTGGCCGCGTCGCGGTCGAGCGGTGCGAGAAAGCCGACGGAGGCTCCGCCGTCCACGGTGCGGACCAGCAGCTCCGCCAACTCCTCCACGGCCGCCGACAGTCGAGGGCGATCGTCGAGCCGTTCGATCGCGATCACGGTTCGACCACCACCAGCGCGTACCGCACGTCCTCCGGACCCGGACAACTGAAGCGCACCGGCCCCCAGACCCTCATCCGCAGACAGTCCCCGGCGGCCAGCTCGTGCTCCACGCCCCGGTCCGTCACCGAGAGGGCGCCGGCCAGGACCCAGATGTGCTGTTCGAGACCGGGGACGGACGGGCCGTCGTACGCGATGTCGGCGCCCGCGGTGAGCCGTCCCTCGACCAGTTCGCCGCGCAGTCCGGCGGCGGGCGGCGACACCGACCTCCGTACGAAGCCGGACACCTTGTCCTCCCAGACGACCTGGTCGGCCGCGCGGAGGACGGTGACGGGCTCGGCCTCCACCTCGCTGAGCAGCTGGGACATGGTTCGGCCGTAGACATGGCAGAGGCGGTTCAGCAGCGCCGCCGTCGGGCTGGTCTCGGCCCGTTCGGCACGGGACAACGTCGATCGACTCACCCCGCTCCGCTCGGCCAACTCCCCCAGCGACCAGCCCCGTTCGGCCCGCAACCCGGCGAGACGAGCGGCGAGGCGGATGTCGACAGGGTCCAGCACCTCTTCCGTGATTCCCATATTCGGGATGCTATCCCAGAAATGAGACGCCATGGAACAGGGTCGCGCCCCCAGCGCCCGACCTACCCCGCCGCCTCCCCCAACGCCTCCAGCACCGGCTTGATCAGTGGGTGGCCCTCCGCGCCCCGTCGCACTGCCGCGAAGACGCGCCGGGTGGGGGCCACTCCGTCGACAGGGCGGACGACCACCGTGGTCAGGTCCATGCCGCGCAGGGCGGAGCGGGGCACGAGAGCCACGCCCGCGTCGGCGGAGGCGAGGGCGACGACGGCGCGGAAGTCGTCGGAGGAGTGTTCCAGGCGGGGCTGGAAGCCGGCGTTCTCGCAGGCCAGGACAACCACGTCATGACAGGGGTTGCCGGGGTACGGGCCGATCCACGGATCCTTGGCCAGGTCCGCGAGCGGCACCTCCTCGACGTCGGCCAGCCGGTGGTTCAGGGGCACCACCGCGTCGAACGGCTCGGCGTACAGCGGGACATGGGTGAGCCGGGGGTCGTCGGCGGCGGGTGCGCCCCGGTACTCCACGGCCACCGCTATGTCGACCTGCCGGTCCAGGACCATCGGGAGGCTCGCGTCCCCCTCGGCGTCCTGGACGCGGAGGCGGATACCGGGGGACGACGCGGCGAGGCGGACCACGGCGGGCGCGACGACCTGGGCGATCCCGGTGGCGAAGGAGGCGACCGTGACCGTGCCGGCCGCGCCCGAACGGTACGCGGCCAGCTCCGCCTCGGCCCGCTCCAGCTGGGCGAGGACGGTGTTGGTGTGGCTCAGCAGGATCTCGCCGGCCGGGGTGAGCCGTACGCCCTTCGCGCTCCGCTCGACCAACCGGTGACCGGTCTCCTGCTCCAGCGCGCTGAGCTGCTGAGAGACGGCGGACGGGGTGAGATAGAGCGCGGCGGCAGCCGCCGTCACCGTGCGGTGGTCGGCCACCGCACGGAGGATGCGGAGCCGCCGTGCCTCGATCATGGGACCGATTCTCTCAAACCCGCGCTTTTCCCCGGACCGGCCCGCTCAGCCCTCCCGGTACCTCCGCCTCAGCCCTCCTGGTACCTCCCGGTACCTTCCGCTCAGCCCTCCAGCTCGGCCCGCGCCGCGACGAACGCGTCCACCGCCCGGTTCACGTCGTCCGTCGAGTGCGCCGCGGACAGCTGCACGCGGATGCGGGCCTGGCCCTGCGGGACGACGGGGTAGGAGAAGCCGATCACGTACACGCCGCGCTCCAGGAGCAGCTCGGCCAGCCGGCCCGCCTTCGCCGCGTCCCCGATCATCACGGGCGCGATGGGGTGGTCGCCGGGGAGGAGGTCGAAACCCTCCTCGGTCATCCGGCGGCGGAACAGCGCGGTGTTCTCGGCGAGCCGGACCCTCAGGTCGTCGGCGGCTTCGAGAAGGTCGAGGACCTTCAGGGACGCCGCGGCGATCACCGGGGCCAGCGTGTTCGAGAACAGGTACGGACGGGACCGCTGCCGCAGCAGGGCGACGATCTCGGCGCGGGCGGCGACGTAACCGCCGGAGGCGCCGCCGAGCGCCTTGCCGAGGGTGCCGGTGATGATGTCGACGCGGTCCATGACGCCGTGCAGTTCGGGGGTGCCGCGGCCGCCGGGGCCGGTGAAGCCGACGGCGTGGGAGTCGTCGACCATGACCATGGCGTCGTGGCGGTCGGCGAGGTCGCAGATCTCACGGAGCGGGGCCACATAGCCGTCCATGGAGAAGACGCCGTCCGTGACGATCAGCTTCCGGCGGGCGCCGCCCTCGGTGGCCTCCTTCAACTGCCGCTCCAGGTCGGCGAGATCACGGTTGGCGTAGCGGAAGCGGCGGGCCTTCGACAGCCGGATGCCGTCGATGATGGAGGCGTGGTTGAGGGCGTCGGAGATCACCGCGTCCTCGGCGCCGAGGAGGGTCTCGAAGACACCGCCGTTGGCGTCGAAGCAGGAGGAGTACAGGATGGTGTCCTCCTGGCCGAGGAACGCCGACAGCCGCGCCTCCAGCTCCTTGTGCACCTCCTGCGTGCCGCAGATGAAGCGGACGGAGGCCATGCCGTAGCCCCAGCGGTCGAGGGCCTCGTGGGCGGCGGCGACGACCTCGGGGTGGTCGGCGAGACCGAGGTAGTTGTTCGCGCAGAAGTTGAGCACCTCGCCGGGACGGCCGCCTGCGGTGACGTTCACCGTCGCGGACTGCGGGGTGCCGATGACACGCTCGGGCTTGTGCAGTCCGGCGGCGCGGATCTCGTCGAGGGTGGCGCGCAGGTCGTCGCGCACGGAGTCGAACATCGGAAGGCTCCCAGGGGTGCGGGCCCGGCGGTGCGGGCCCTCAGATACGGATGACTTACGCGGGCCGGTGGACGCCGGTCGCTCGCGGTCCGGTGGCTCAGGCGGTCCAGTCGAGGATGACCTTGCCGCCGCGTCCGCTCGCCGCGTCCGCGAAGGCCGCCTCGTGGTCGCGGTAGCCGTAGCGTCCGGTGATCACCGGGGCGAGGTCGAGACCGCCCTCCAGGAGCACCGACATGGCGTACCAGGTCTCGAACATCTCCCGGCCGTAGATGCCCTTGATCGTGATCATGGACGTGACGATCCGGGACCAGTCGACGGCGAACTCCTCGGACGGCAGTCCCAGCATGGCGATCCGGCCGCCGTGCGTCATGTTGGCGATCATGTCGCGCATCGCGGCGGGGTTGCCCGACATCTCCAGGCCGATGTCGAAGCCCTCGCGCAGCCCGAGTTGGCGCTGTCCCTCGGCGATGCTCGACGCGGAGACGTCGATCGCCAGACTGACGCCGATCTTGCGGGCGAGTTCCAGCCGGTCCTCGCTGACGTCCGTGACCACGACGTGCCGGGCGCCGGCGTGCCGGGCGACGGCCGCGGCCATCAGACCGATGGGGCCCGCCCCGGTGATCAGGACGTCCTCCCCGACGAGCGGGAAGGACAGCGCGGTGTGCACGGCGTTGCCGAACGGGTCGAAGATCGCCGCGACGTCCAGGTCCACGGGGACACGGTGCACCCACACGTTGGACGCGGGCAGCGCCACGTACTGAGCGAACGCGCCGTCGCGTCCCACGCCCAGGCCGACGGTGGCACGGCACAGATGGCGGCGCCCGGCCAGACAGTTGCGGCACTTGCCGCACACGAGATGGCCCTCGCCGCTGACCCGGTCGCCGGGCTTGATGTCCACGACGTCACGGCCGGTGTCGACGACCTCGCCCACGAACTCGTGGCCGACCACGAGCGGGGTGCGGATGGTCTGCCGGGCCCAGCCGTCCCAGGACCGGATGTGCAGGTCGGTACCGCAGATACCGGTCCGCAGCACCTTGATCAGTACGTCCCCGGGGCCGATCTCCGGCTCCGGTACGTCCACGAGCCAGAGTCCGGGCTCCGCCTTCTCCTTGACCAGCGCCTTCAACGCCATGGCTCCTGTGGGTGCGGTCCCGCGGCCGGGCATGACATGTACGCCCGTACCGGGGAGAGGGGTGGGATCACCGAGCAATCTGCCGTACGGCGGCCCCCTGGGTCCATCGAGGTTTTCTTAACCTCCGCCGCAGCTTTCCTTCACGCCCCGCCCGCCCCGGCCCCGTTCATTCACCCGTTCGTACGCCCGCTCCCCCGCCGCGCCACCGTGCCGGGGCCCGGATCCGCCATGAAGTGCCGTGCGTTTTCCGGGTCCAGGAGGCGTCCTCAGGGCAGCGTCTCCCGCCCCTCGATCCGCCCGGCCAGCTCCGCCGCCATCGCCTTGATGGTGTCCAGGCCGCCCCTGCCCCACGGCCGGGGCTGGACGTCGAGGACGCAGACCGTGCCGAGGGCGAGGCCCGTGCGGTCGATGAGCGGGGCGCCGAGGTAGGAGCGGATGCCGTGGTCGTCGACGATCGGGTTGCCGGCGAATCTCGGGTAGTCGGCGACGTTCTCTAGGACGAGCGCCTTGCGGCGGACCACCACATGGGGGCAGAAGCCGTGGTCGCGGGCCAGGTGGCGGACCGTTCCGAGCGCGGGGGCGTCACCGGTGGCCTTCCCCGGGGCGTGCAGGCCCGCGAAGAACTGGCGGTTCTCGTCGATGAAGTTGACCATCGCGTACGGCACGGAGGCGACCTCGGCGAGCCGGTCCGCGAAGGCGTCGAAGGCGGGCTCCGGGTGCTCGCCGAGCCCCAGCAGCCGCAGCCGCCGTACCCGCTCGGGGGCGTCCCGGTCCTCGGGGGTGAGCAGCAGCCGGCCGACGGGACGGGGCGGGTCGTACGTCACGTGTGGGCCCCACGGCTCGGGAGTTCCGCCGGGGTGTGCGCGAGGAGGTGCCGCACCAGGGTGAGCAGGGTCTGCACGCCCGAGCTGGAGATCCGGGCGTCGCAGCAGACGACCGGGATCTCCGGGTCGAGGTCGAGCGCCGCGCGCACTTCCTCGGCGTCGTAGCGGTAGGACCCGTCGAACTCGTTGATGGCGACGATGAATGCGAGGCCGCGCTGTTCGAAGAAGTCCACGGCGGCGAAGCAGTCCTCCAGGCGTCGGGTGTCGGCGAGGATGACCGCGCCGAGGGCGCCTTCGGAGAGTTCGTCCCACATGAACCAGAAGCGCTGCTGCCCGGGTGTGCCGAACAGATAGAGCACATGCCGCGGATCGAGGGTGATGCGGCCGAAGTCCATGGCCACGGTCGTCTCGACCTTGTTCTCGATGCCTTCGAGGCTGTCGGTCGCCGCGCTCACCGTGGTGAGCAGTTCCTCCGTGCTCAGCGGCGCGATCTCGCTCACCGCGCCGACGAAGGTCGTCTTGCCTACCCCGAACCCTCCGGCCACCAGGATCTTGAGTGCGGTGGGGAAGGGGTCAGAGCTGTCGTCGTAGTCCATCGAGCACTGCCTCCAGAAGAGACCGGTCTGTCGGGTTGTGGTGGAAGGCCGGGGGCTTCGTGGTGAGGGCCCCGCAGTCGACCAGGTCGGACAGCAGCACCTTGGTGACCGCCGCCGGCAGCTTGAGGTGGGCGGCGACCTCGGCGACCGAGACGGGTGCACGGCACAGGTCGAGGGCCTGTGCGTGTTCGGGGCCGAGATAGCCGAGGGGGGTCGCCCCGGTGGCCATCACCTGTGAGAGGAGATCGAGCGCGGTGGTCGGCCGGGTCCGGCCGTTGATGACGGTGTACGGCCGCACGAGGCGCCCGGCGGCGTCGTCGTACAGGGGGCCGTCGCCGGACGCGGCCACGTTCAAGGCCTCATCGCCGAGGGTTCGACGGCCTGGCGGGGCTGGGTGACCAGATACGGGCGGACGCTCTTGACCAGCATCGCCATCTCGTAGCCGAGGACCGCAGCGTCGGCCTCGCGGCCGGCGAGCACGGCGAGGCAGGTGCCGGAGCCCGCGGTGGAGACGAACAGCAGCATCGAGTCGAGTTCGACGACGACCTGGCGCACCTCGCCGCCGTCGCCGAAGCGGATGCCCGCGCTGCGTCCGAGGGAGTAGAGGCCGGAGGCCAGGGCCGCCATGTGGTCGGCGCTGTCCGGGTCGAGGCCGTGGACCGACTTCACGAGCCCGTCGCAGGACAGCAGTACCGCGCTCGTGGTGTGCGGTACGCGCTGCACGAGCCCGCTCATCAGCCAGTCGAGATCGGATACATGGCCGGTCGGCGCATCGCTCGCCATGGTGGATCGACTCCTTGGGGTCCGAAGGTCAGCGGGAGCGGAGGGGGTGGGCACTGCGGAGGGGACGGCGGTGGGGGTGTGCAGGGGGGTGTTCATCCGGCCGGTGTGCTCCCGTCTTGCCGGGTCGTCAGGTCGTGTGCCGTGTCGTCGAGGGCCGACGGCGGTACGGCTATGGGGGCGGCGCCACGGGTGGGGCCGTTCAGCGGCTGGGTCGCGTCCCTGTGCGGCGCGTCCATGGGGGCCAGCTCCATGTGGAGGGCGTCCGTGCGGCCGGTGCCGAGGTGGGGCGGCCCGTCCGCGCGGCCGCCGAGGTACGACGTCGCTTCCCCGCGGTCCCTGTCCCGGCGTACGGTCTCGCCGCCGGTCACGGTGTCCGGGGGCGTCAGGTCGAGGGAGGCCGTGCCCAGCATGGCGGCGTCCCAGTCGGAGCTCTCCATCTGGCGGGCCTCGGCGAGGCCGATGCCGCGCTGGAACGCGGCCATCAGGCCGGGGTCGTGGCCGACGTAGTGCTCGGGGTCCTGGCGGGACGTCGGCAGGGGGCCACCGCGCAGCTGGGGCACGAGGTGCTGCTGTGCGCGGCGCCGGGGCAGCTGGGGCTTGCCCATGGTGCCGCGGACCGTGCCGCCGACGCGCGGGGTGGGGGGCTTGCCGGTGTTGTCGGCCACGGTGCGCCGGTCCTCGGGGCGGATCCCGGGGACGGCCTCGGACGGGTTGGGCCGGTCCTCGCGCGCGCCGCGCACCGGCAGCGGGGTGATACCGCCTGCCCGGCCTCCGCCCTGCTGGCCGCCGCTGCGTCCTGTGCCCTGGTTCTGGCCGCCGCCTCGGCCCGTCTGATGGCCCTGCTGGGTGCTGCCGCGGCCCGGCCCCTGCTGTCGGGGCACGGAGGGACGGGTGGGGCCCGGTGCGGCTGGGCCGGGGTCGGGGCGCCCGGACTGCGCCGACCGGCCCGTCGGGGTGGTGGGGAACTGCTGGGCGGGGGCGGGCCCGTCCGCCGGTCCGGGCGCGGTTGGCCGCAGCCCGGAGGAGTGCTGGGCGTGGCGGGGGCCGGTGCCCGGTCGCCGTACGCCGGTGGGCTGCCGGGTCCCCGTCTGGGGCTGCGGGATGTCCTCGGGGGTGGACCGGTCGGTGCCGAGCAGGCCCTGGGGGACGACGAAGGCGGCCTGGACTCCGCCGTAGATGTTGCTCTGGAGGCGGACCTGGATGCCGTGCCGGCGGGCGAGCTGGGAGACGACGAAGAGGCCGATGCGGCCGTCCTGGAGGAGGCTCGCGACGTTCACCTGGTCGGGGTCGGCGAGCAGGGCGTTCATCTTGTTCTGCTCGGTGACGGGCATGCCGAGGCCCCGGTCCTCCACCTCGACGGCGAGTCCGGAGGTGACGAGGTTGGCGCGGAGCAGGACCTGGGTGTGGGGGGCGGAGAACACCGTGGCGTTCTCGACGAGTTCGGCCAGCAGGTGGATGACGTCGGCGACGGCGTGGCCGCGCAGGGTGCCGTCGACGGGGGGCACCAGCTTGACCCGTGAGTACTGCTCGACCTCGGCGATCGCGGAGCGCAGCACCTCGGTCATGGGGACGGGGTTGCTCCACTGGCGGCGGGAGACGGCGCCGCCGAGGACGGCGAGGTTCTCGGCGTGGCGGCGGATGCGGGTGGCGAGGTGGTCGACGTGGAAGAGGCCCTTGAGCAGGTCGGGGTCCTCGATCTCGTTCTCCAGGTCGTCGAGGATGGAGATCTCGCGCTGCACCAGCGACTGGAGCCGCCGGGCGAGGTTCACGAAGACCTCCAGCTTCTGCTCGCTGCCCGCGTGACTGGAGAGTTGGGAGGCCTGGACCACGGCGGTGACGGCGCTGTCGTGGGCGCGGGTCAGTTCGGCGGTGAGGAGTCCGAAGTCGTCGGCGTCGGGACCGGTCTTGGGGCGTGGGCCGCGCGCGGGCGGCTGCTCGCCGCGCCGGAGCGCCTCGACGAGGGTCCGCAGGTCTTCTTCGCCTTTGGCGCTCGACTCGCGCAGGGCGCCGAGGCGTTCACGTACGGACCTGGCGGTGCGGCCGGCGGCCACGGCGGCGATCAGGACGGCGGCGAGGGCGACCGCGGCGGTGCCGGCGAGCACCGCCCACAGGGTGGGGCCGGGACGGTGTGCGCCGGCGCGGACGGTGAAGAGCACGGCGGCACAGGCGCTGAGGGCCACCGCGGTGGGGGGCAGGACCGCCAGACGCAGCAGTTGTGGCCGTATGTGGATCTCGGGCAGCGCGGGGACGGCACGGGTGACCGATCGCCCGTGCCGCCCGCCCTCACGGCGGTCTGCGCGTGCGGCCGGTGCGCGAAGGTGAGACATCAGCGTCCTCGTACTGGTCCGTCTGGGTGTGGGGGGTGCCGCGTCTGGGCGACTTGGGCGTGCGCCATCGCGTGTCGGTCGGGACAGTCGAAGAATTCGGCACTGCGTCGACCGACGGCAACTCACAGTAGTCGCCAACGCGTCATGTGCGGTGCGCAGTTGACAAAGAGCCCCGCAAAGCGCGCGGCTCTGGTATGAGGCTTCGCACGACAGACCGACCTTTCTTCGGACGGGTGTTCCTGTCTTTTTCTTTGTGCGACACCATTTCGATCAGAGCTGGTCGGAACGGGTCGTCAAAAAACAGCGAGGGCCGCGGAGCAATGCGCTCCGCGGCCCTCGCCGTCAATCGAAAAATCACCCTGTCGGGAGAATTCCGAAGAGGTTGACGATGTCGGTCGCCGCTTTCCGAAGGGTCGGCTTCCGAGGTTTCAGCTCTCGGCGACCAGATCGAGCTGTTCCCCGACGGGCGGCCAGGCGGTCCAGCCTTCGGCCGGCCGACGGGCGACGGACCGCCACCACGGGTCGGCCGGCGGGGTGTTCCGCGGCTCGAACGGCTCGCCCGGCCGCGGCGTGGCCAGGGTGACCCCCGCCTTGTGCGCGGCCCACAGCGAGCGCTCGCCGGGCTCTGCCCAGGAGTGCATCGCCAGGTTGAACGTCGCCCAGTGGATCGGCAGCAGCACACCACCGGTCCCACCGCCCTGGAGGTCGAGGTGGGTCTTCAGCCCTTCCTCGGGTGTCATATGGATGTCGGGCCAGAACTCGCTGTACGCGCCGATCTGGATCATGGTGATGTCGAACGGGCCGTGCTCGGCGCCGATGTCCTTGAAGCCCTGGAAGTAGCCGGTGTCGCCGCTGTGGTAGATCCGGTGCTCGTCACCGGCGACGACCCAGGACGCCCACAGCGTCTGCTGGGCGTTGCGCAGACCGCGGCCGCAGAAGTGCCGGGCGGGGGTGGCGGTCAGGGTGAGGCCGCCGACCTTCGTCGCCTCGTTCCAGTCCAGCTCGCGGATGCGGCCCTCGGAGACACCCCAGTGCTCCAGATGGGCGCCGACACCGAGGGGGACCGCGAAGACGGTGTCCGTGCCGGCCAACGCCTTGATCGTGGGCATGTCGAGGTGGTCGTAGTGGTCGTGCGAGATGACGACGACGTCGACCGGGCCGAGGGCGGCCAGGGGCAGCGGCGCCGGGTGGAGCCGCTTGGGTCCGGCGAAGGCGAACGGGGAGCAGCGCTCACCCCAGACGGGGTCGATGAGCACCCGGTGTCCGTCGATCTCGGCGAGCACGCTGGAATGGCCCATCCATGTGACGCGCAGACCGCTCGCCGGAGGTCTGGCCAGGTCGGCGAGGGTCGTGGAGTGCACGGGGATGAGGCCGGCGGGGGCCCGGCGGACCCGCTCGTCCTTGCGGAAGTACCCCTTGGCCATCTCCAGGGCGACACCGCGCGAGGGTCCGATGCGGGCCCCCTCGGGGTTCACGAACGCGCCGTTCGCGAAGTGCGGGGAGCGGCGGATCCGCTCCAGCCTGGCGCCGGTCGGAACCGCACCGAAGGCGGCTGGCTGGACACGCAGCCCCGAGCTCTGCGAACGGGAACCGGACACGGCACCTCCTGGTGGATTCGCTGAGGCATTCCCATTATGGTCCGCCCCGCTGACAGCACCGCGCCCGATCCGCGGGGGCACGGTGACATACTGACCAACGGTTCAGTAGTGCCATCTGTTCCCCGGGGAGCGCGGACCCGGCGCCTGCTCTCTACAACCCGGTCCGCCCGCCATCCGTTCCCGCCCGCCACCGCCACTCGTCGTCCGGCCGTCTTCAGGAGCCCGTATGTCCGCCCCGTACCTCTCCCTGACCTGGACCGATCACGTCACGGGCCGCCATGGGTTCCTCGTGGTGGACCGGCTGGTGCGCGGGGTGGCCAGCGGCGGGCTGCGGATGCGGCCGGGCTGCACCCTCGACGAGGTCGCCGGGCTGGCCCGCGGCATGACCATGAAGGAGGCGCTGCACTACGACCCCCAGGGCCGTTACGTCCCGCTGGGCGGCGCCAAGGGCGGTATCGACTGCGATCCCCGGGACCCGGAGGCGTACGGCGTCCTGGTGCGCTATCTGCGGGCGACGCGCCCGTACATCGAGGCGTTCTGGACGACCGGCGAGGACCTGGGGCTCTCCCAGGATCTGGTGGACCGGGCTGCCGCGGAGGTGGGTCTCGTCTCGACCGTCCAGGCCGTCTATCCCCTGCTCGACGACGAGCGGGCCGCCCGGCGCCGGCTGGCGGACGCGTTCGCCGTCGAGGTGGACGGGATCGGGCTCGACGAGCTGGTGGGCGGCTGCGGGGTCGCCGAATCCGTCCTCACGGCCCTGGACCGGACCGGCACGCCGTACGCCGGGACGCGGGTCGCCGTGCAGGGCCTGGGCACCATGGGCGGCGCCACCGCCCGCTTCCTCGCCCGGGCGGGCCTCACGATCGTCGCCGTGGCCGACATCAAGGGCACCGTCTCGAACCCCGCCGGCCTGGACGTCGAGGCCCTGCTCACCGCCCGCGACGCCCATGGCACGGTCGACCGCTCCGCGCTGCGCCCGGAGGACCGGGAGACCTCCTCGGACGCCTGGCTGGCCGTCGACGCCGACGTCCTGGTGCCCGCGGCCGTCTCGTACGCGATCGACCCGGCCAACCAGGGGCGGATCACCGCCCCTCTGATCGTCGAGGCGGCCAACATGCCGGTCCTCCCCGAGGCCGAGGCCCTGCTGGCCGCCCGCGGGGTGACGGTCCTCCCCGACGTGGTCGTCAACTCCGGCACGAACGCCTGGTGGTGGTGGACCCTGTTCGGCGACATCGCCCCGGACGCGCGCAGCGCCTTCGACCACACCCGCCGCTCCATGCGTGCCCTCGTGGACCTGATGCTGTCGCGCGCCGAGCGTGACGGCACGACCCCCCGGGCGGCCGCGCACGCGCTGGCCGCCGACCGCCTCCCGGTCATCGAGGCACGCCATGGGCGCCACCGCCCGATCTGACCCGTAGGTAGGGTTGCCGTGTGGGCAGGGTCAGGTTGAGCGTGGCCGAGCGGCGCGAGGAGCTGCTGCGGGCGGCCATCGAGCAGATCGAGGCGCGGGGCGTGGCGGCGGTACGGATCGCCGACGTGGCCGCGTCCCTCGGCGTGAGCAACGCCTTGGTGCTCTACCACTTCTCGACCAAGGAGAAGCTGGTCGCCGAGGCTTTCCGCCACGCCGCCGAGGGCGACCTCGCCCACCTCCGCAAGCTGATCGCCCGCCGGACGACGGCGCTGCGCCGCCTCCGGGCGGCCGTCCGCTGGTACGCGCCCACCGGCCAGGCCAAGGGCTGGCGCCTGTGGATCGAGGGCTGGGCGGTCTCCCTCCGCGACCCCACCCTCCGCGCGGTCACCCGTGACCTGGACCTCCAGTGGAAGGCCGCGCTCACCGGCCTCATCGAGGAGGGCGCGGCCGCCGCGGAGTTCCACTGCCCCGACCCGCAGGCATCGGCCCTCCGCCTCACCGCCCTCCTGGACGGCCTGGCCGTACAGCTCACGTCCTACGACGGAGCGGTCTCCCGCACAAAGGCCCAGCAATGGGCGGACGAGGCCCTGGCCCGCGAACTGAATCTCCCGGAAGCACCGACGTCCTGACCCCAGCGGCTGCCGCCGTACCACCACGGCGAGCCGGCCGACCCCGCACGGCCCCGCCCCACGACGAACGGCAGGCGCACGCGGCCGACCGGAAACCGGCTCAGGCCACGGAAGCGATCCGCATCTTGATGTCGTCGGGCGACAACGCCCCCTTCGCCGACACATGGTCCCCGGACGACTCCCCGCGCAGCCGACGCCCGATCCACGGCACGAGGTACTCCCGCGCCCAGTGGATGTTGTCCCGCCGCACCTCGAACGTCCCCCGCGGCGGCAGCGGCGGCCACGGCTGCTCGGGGTCCGCCGGCACCTCCAGGCCCAGCACCTGCCCGGCCCGCAGCGCGACCCGCGTGTGCCCCTCGGGCGACAGGTGCAACCGGTCGTCGTCCCAGGCCCGCCGGTCCTGCACGGTCCTCAGCGACCACAGGTCGAGCACGGGACAGCCGTACCGGTCGGCGATGGCCCGCACATGCCCGTTGTACGTCGCGATCTTCCCCCGCAGATGCCGGAGCACCGGCACGTCACGGGTGTCGAAGCCGGTGGTCACCATCACCGTGCCGACCGCCGACGTGAGCCGGACCACCGCCCGCTCGAACCGCTCGGCGACCTCGTCGGGGTCGGTGCCGGGACGGATGATGTCGTTCCCGCCCGCACAGAAGGACATGAGGTCCGGCGCGAGTTCGAGAGCCCGCGGCACCTGGTCCTCGATGATCTGGTCGAGGAGCTTCCCGCGGACCGCGAGGTTGTTGTATCTGAAGTCGCCCTCGGGCACCCGGTCCGCGAGGAGCACCGCGAACCGGTCCGCCCAACCGACGAACGCCCCGTCGGGGCCGGGGTCGCCGACGCCCTCGGTGAAGCTGTCCCCCACCGCCACGTACGACCCGATCACTGATCTGCTGTTCTTCGAATCGTCTGCCACATCGGGCCATGATTCACCTTCGGATGTGACCTACGCGACCGTAATAAGGGGTTGACGGGCGGTGAGATAGACCACGCTTCAAGATTCGATCAACCCGGGAATACGCCAGGTCCGGGCAGCCGCCACACAGACCGGTCACGGGCGCGCCGTAGGCCGGACCCCGGGGATCGGGGTCCGGCCTTCGGCCGCACTCAGCCGGCCATCAGCGGCACGTCAGACGGTGACGCCCTTCGACCGGAGGTAGGCCAGCGGGTCGATGTCCGAGCCGTAGTCGGGGGTCGTACGGATCTCGAAGTGCAGGTGCGGGCCGGTGACGTTGCCGGTCGCGCCCGACAGCCCGATCTGCTGGCCGCCGGTCACGGACTGACCCGCGGAGACGCCGATGGAGGAGAGGTGGGCGTACTGGGCGTAGTAGCCGTCGGCGAGCTTGATGACGACCTGGTTGCCGTAGGCGCCGCCCCAGCCGGCGGAGACGACGGTGCCGGCGCCCACGGCCTTGAGGCTCGTGTCGGTCGGGGCCACGAAGTCGACACCGGTGTGGTAGCCGCTGGACCACATGCTGCCGGCGGTCTTGTACGCCGTGCCGATGGTCGCGCCCTCGATGGGCAGGGTGAAGCCGGAGCTGTTCGACGGAGCGGCCTGACCCGCGGACGTGTCGGCCACGTCCTGCGTCGCGGACGCGGGGGTCTTGGGCGCCTCGGAGGGCTTGGACGACTGCGTCGACGGGGCCTTCGTCGACGACTGCGACAGCCCGGCCTTGGCGGCCTTGCCGCCGATGGTGAGCTTCAGGCCGGGGTGGATCAGCGCGGGGTCGGAACCGATCACGGAACGGTTGTCCGAGTAGAGCCGCTTCCAGCCGCCCTGGACGTGCTGCTCGTGGGCGATCTTCGCGAGGTAGTCGCCGGCCTTCACCGTGTAGGTCCTCGTCGCCTTCTTCTTGGCGGCGACCTGTTCGACGGCACCCTTCTCGGGGGTGGCCGTGATCGTCTTCTCGGAAGCCCCGGACACGGCGGCCGTGGGGGTCGCGGCGTGGGCGCCGACGGCGCCCATCAGGGGCAGTGCGAGCGCGGCGCCACCGGTTCCGGCAGCGGCGATGGAGCGGGTGAGACGCTGGGACTTGGGACGGCGGTGCTTACCCTTCGCGGGCATGGCGAATTCCTCTCCGGCGCCTGCGAGGTGAGCTGTCGGGTGCGAACTGGAGATGTCCGGCCGGGCTGGTGCCCGGCTTTACCCCTAGCCGTTCCGGAGACCGGAACAGGCGGTACTACCTGTGGGTCCCCCGCTCCTGCCGTGGATCGGGTCGGTACGCGGCTCCGGTCGGCGGCAGGATTGGGCGTCCGTCCGGATCGAGGGTGAACGTAAGCGACTTGTCCCCACAGAGACAACCATCGGGATTTCCTGTGCGTCTTCCTACGTGATCCATACAACGAATCCCGATTACGCTCCGTAAACAGGCGCCGGATATCCCTTTCCAACGGCCCTGGAAATGCGTAAGAATTACGTGGACATGGCGGCGACAGCGCGTCACGGATATGACACTGCTCACGCGGCTACGACTCAGCAGTCTGCATTCCAGGGCCAGTTGGATTAACGGTTCCATTTCGGACATAACGCTCACATACGACGCAGGCGGACAACCTTCGCGTCGAAGTCGCCACGCAGCCCTGTCCGCAGGCCGTGATGCAACAGCACCGCCCCTCGGTGCAGTTCGCCCGTTTCGCGGCATTCATAGGTCGCCGCGGGGTCGAGGCCGCGCAGCCGGAGCGGCGGGAGCGGCTCACCGTAGTGCTGGGCCTGGAGGCAGGCGAGGACGACCACCTCGTCGCCGTGGACGTACTGCACGGCGCTCAGCCCTCCGCTCGGCGGGCGCAGCCGGTAGAGGTCGCCGCGCTGCACGACGGGCTTGATCTCCTTGTACAGCTCCACCCACTCCCGCGCCTCGGCCAGTTCCTCGTCGCTCCATCGCGTGAGGTCGCCTCCGACGCCGAGCACGCCCGCCATGGAGCTGACGAAGCGGAACCGCAGGGAGCTGACCCGGCCGTTGAGCTGGTTGTTCGGGCTGTCGGTGACCCAGGCGGCCATGACCCGCGCGGGGTGGATGTGACTGAACCCGTGCTGGATGGCGAGCCGGTCCAGCGGGTCGGTGTTGTCGGAGGTCCACACCTGGTCGGTCCGCGACATGACCCCGAGGTCGATCCGGCCGCCGCCGCCCGAGCACGACTCGAAGGCGACGCCGGGGTGCGCGGCCCGCAGCCGGTCCAGCAGGGCGTAGTAGGCGTGCACGTGCTCGACCCACAGCTTCTGCGGGTACTCCTCACCGGGCCAGCCGGCGTCCGTGAAGCAGCGGTTGAAGTCCCACTTCACATAGTCGATCGGGGCGCTGGAGAGCAGGGTGTCCAGCTTCTCCCACAGGTACTCCTGGACGTCCGGCCGCGCGAGGTTGAGCACCAGCTGGTTGCGGAGTTCCGTCCGCTTTCGTCCCGGTTGGAACTGTGCCCAGTCGGGGTGCGCCCGGTACAGCTCGCTGTCCGGGTTGACCATCTCGGGCTCCACCCAGATGCCGAACTGCATCCCGAGGGCGTGCACCTGGTCGGCGAGCGGCTTCAGCCCCTCGGGGAAGCGGTCCGGGTTGGGCGTCCAGTCGCCGAGTCCGGCCCGGTCGCTGGTGCGCGCCCCGAACCAGCCGTCATCGACCACGAACAGTTCGACGCCGATGGCCGCCGCCCGCTCGGCGAGCGCCCGCTGCTGCTCCTCCGAGATGTCGAACTCGGTGGCCTCCCAGGAGTTGAACAGCACCGGACGGTCCTGGTCGGCGTCCGGGATGACGTACGCCCGCTGGTAGGCGTGCCAGGCGCGGCTCGCCCCGCCGTGGCCGCCGTCGGACCACAGTGCGGCGAAGACGGGAGTGGTGAACGTCTCGCCGGCCTCCAGTCGCAGCAGGCCCGACTCGTCGTACCCGGCGCCGCCGGTGATCTGCACCCGTGCGTCCGGGAGCTGGGCCACGGCGATCCGCCAGGAGCCCGACCAGCCGAGGGCGCAGCCGTAGACCTCGCCGTGCTCCTCGGTGGCGTCGGTGTCGAGGGCGACCCAGGGCAGATGCTGGTGTCCGGTGTGCCCGCGGCGGCTGCCGATGACCTTCTCGCCGTAGGTCAGTTCGCCGCGCGCCAGCCGGGACTCGGCCGCCCACCGGCCGTGCAGCTGGGACAGGCGCCAGCTCTCCTCGCGGCGGGGCAGCGTCCAGGTCGCCGAGTCGGCCCGCAGCAGTTCCACGGTGGCCCCCTCGTTGGCGAGGGTCACCCAGCGCTCCACGACGTCGTCGCGCATCCGGTAGTGGAGGGTGATCCGCAGACCGTCGTCGACGAAGCGCAGGCGCAGCTCGTCACCGTCCGCCTCGTACTCCTGGAAGGTCCACTCGGTGCCGCGCCGCTCCCCGGTGCGGACCGAGAGGGCGGGGCGCGTGAAGCGGGGCCCGCCCTCGACGGGGTACTCCTCGTGGCCGTCGACGGGGGCTTCGAAAGGCCAGTAGGGCAACTCCTGGCGGGCGGCCAGCTCCTCGGCGTCGGCGAGGGCGATCCTCGGGCCCCAGTGGAGGTGCAGCAGCTCGTCGTTCTCGGTGAGCCGCAGGGCGTAGCTGCTCCGGGGGCCCGTGAGAAGCCAGGTCCGGCCGTCCGTGGCGATGTCCAACATCATGGCCTCACAAATTCGAACAGGTGCGATCGTGCTTCAACATCATTGCAGGTCGTCGCGGGAGCGTACCGCCGCCTGTGGACAACGGGACGCCGACGCCGTGGCCCCCTGTGGACAACTCATTGCGTCAGGCACCCATGTCGTATCGTCGAGGGGCGCCTCGATGCCGAGCGCGTGCCCGTCGACGATCGGCGCCGACGGCCGGATGGGAGGAGCCCCCGTGACGCAGCAGATCCCGTCGACCGAACCCGAGTTGGCCGGGGTGCGCAATTTCCGCGATGTGGGCGGCCTGCCGACCGTGGACGGTCGCCGGGTGCGTCACGGAGTGCTGTTCCGCAGCGGGCATCTCGCGCACGCCACCGACGACGACGCCGCGTTCCTGAGCTCCCTCGGCCTGCACACGATCTTCGACTTCCGCAATGCGGCCGATCAGAAGCTGGAGGGCCCGGACGTCGAGCTGCCCGGCGTGCGGAACGTGAATCTGCCGCTGTCCGACCCGGCGGACGGCGCCGAGTTCTGGAAGATGGTCCGCGACGGCGATGTGGACCAGCTGCGCGCGCTGCTGGACGACGGCAATGCGGCCGGCCGGATGATCGCCTCCTACCGCACGATCATCAAGAACCGCACGGCCGAGCACTCCCGTGTGCTGCACGCGCTGGCGGAGGACAGCGTGCCGGCACTGATGCACTGCGCGGCCGGCAAGGACCGCGCGGGCCTGTCCATAGCGGTGACGCTCCTCGCCCTCGGCGTGGAGCGCGAGGCCATCGTGGCCGACTACCTGGAGTCGAACGCCAAGCACCGCCGCTACAAGGTGCACCGCAGCAGCAGCTCCCCGAGCGCCTACTCCCCGGAGATCATGGAGCTGCTCAGCCCCCTGTTCGACGCCCGCGCCGAGTACCTCCAGGCGGCCTTCGACACGGTCGAGGAGACCTGGGGCGACGTGGACACCTATCTGGAGCAGGGCCTGAAGCTGAGCCCCGCGAGCCGGGAGCTGCTGCGCGAGCGCCTGCTCGACTAGTCACCGCACGGCGCCCACCTCGGTCACTGCTTGGCGCCCACCTCGGTCACTGCTTGGCGCCCACCTCGAACAGCAGATAGATGAAGGCCGCGAAGACATGGCCGACGGCGATGTAGATGATGAGCCGCACCCACAGGGCGCGGGGGAACTTCTCTTCCATGTCAGCCATGGGTGGTCTCCGGGGTGGTCGGCCCGAGGCACAGCGCGGCGGTCGGGCTCTGCAGCAGGGTGTGGACGAACAGCAGATCGGCGCCGTCGTGATCGGCGGCGGCGATGCGGTGCGGGGTCAGCGAGTCGAAATGCGCGCTGTCCCCGGGCCCGAGCAGGTGCGCGGTGTCCCCGAGGCGCAGCCGCAGGCGTCCCTTCAGGACGTACAGCCACTCCTCGCCGGGGTGCACGCGCACGATGTCGCCCTGGGAGCCGTACGGCACATGGACGCGCAGCGCCTGCATCCCGCGTCCGGGGGCGCCCGCCTGCCAGTAGGTCCAGCCGCCGGCCGGGGTGGGCTCCATGTCACCGGCGCGCAGGACGGCGTCCCGTTCGGGGACCGTCTCGCCGAGCAGTTCGGAGACGGTCGTACCGTAGACGCGGGCCAGCGCGAGCAGCATCGGCAGCGACGGCTGACGCTGTCCCGTCTCCAGCCGGGAGAGGTGCGCCGGTGACAGCCCGGCGGCCCGGGCCGCCGCCTCCAGCGTGAGGGAGGCCCGGCGGCGCAGGGCACGCAGCTGCGGGGCGACGACGGGCAGGTCCGCGTCCGTCGCGGGCTCGGGAGGGTCCGTACCCTCGGAAGGGCTCATGCCCTCCATTCAGCCGCAGCCTTGCCTGTGGGGCAAATTTCTTGCCTCAGAGGCAAAGCGTCGGGCCGCCGGGGGCACGGTCCGCTCGGCGCGGGGACTACCGGTTGGCCACCGCCTGCTTCACCAGGGTCCTGCCGAAGTCCCACATCAGCCCGCCGCCGCTGTGCGCGTCGTCCATCACCTCGGTGAAGGCCGCGACGAACCGGTCCACCTCCCGCTCGCCGATGATCAGGGGCGGGATCAGTTTGATCACCTCCAGATGGTCGCCGGAGACCTGCGTGAGGATGCGGTGCCGTTGCAGCAGCGGTACGACGACCATCTGCGCGAACAGTCCCTTGCGCGCCGCCTGGAGCATCGTCCACCGGCCGCGCAGCTTCAGCGACCTGGGTCTGCCGAACTCGATGCCGATCATCAGCCCCCGTCCGCGCACCTCGCTGAGCAGCTCGTACGTGTCGACCAGCGCGGCCAGCCGGCTCTTGAGCAGCTCTCCCGTGGCGCGGGCGTTCGCCACGATCTCCTCGTTCTCCATGACCGACAGGACGGCGAGCCCGGCGGCCATGGCCTGGGCGTTGGAGCCGAAGCTCGCCGAGTGCACGAGGACGCGGTCCATCGACGAGTACACCTTCTTGAAGATCCACTCCTTGCCGAGGGTCGCGCCGACCGGTACGTAGCCGCCGGAGAGCGCCTTGGCGACGCACACCAGGTCCGGTTCCACGCCCTCCTCGTGCTGGTAGGCGTAGAAGTCCCCGGTCCGCCCGAGGCCGGTCTGCACCTCGTCGAGGATGAGCAGCGCCTTGTGCCCGTGCAGGAGTTCCTGGGCGGCGCGCAGATAGCCGGGCGGCGCCTCGTGCACCCCCTTGCCCTGGATGGGTTCCACGATCAGGGCGGCGACGTCGCCCTTCCTCAGCTCCCTCGCCAGTGCGTCGAGATCACCGAGCGGTACGGCGGTGTCGGGCAGCAGCGGGGCGAAGCCGTCCCGGAAGCCGCTCTCGCCGTTGACGGAGAGGGAGCCGGTGGTGAGCCCGTGGAAGGCGTGGTCGCAGTAGAGGACGCGGGGGCGGCCGGTGGCGTACCGGGCGAACTTCAGCGCGGTCTCGACGGCCTCCGTACCGCTGTTGCCGAAGAACACCCGGTCCAGGTGCGGGCTGTGGGCGAGCAGCCGTTCGGCGAGCAGTCCGGGCAGGGGCTGGCAGTCGAAGCGGGTGAGGTCGGCGAGCTGCGCGTCCAGGACGTCGTGCAGCGCCTTGCGGACGACGGGGTGGTGGCGGCCGAGGCCCATCACCCCGAACCCGGCGAGCATGTCCAGATGGTCCTGCCCGTCGGCGTCCCAGAAGTACGCGCCCTCGGCCCGCTCGTAGACCTTGTCGAAGCCGATGGTGTGCAGCATGCGCGGGAGTTGGTGGTTCAGGTAGCGGGCGTGGAGTTCGTAGCGCTCGGCGCCACGCTCGGCGAGCAGTCCGCCGAGGTCGAACTCCCCGTTCCCGGCGGCGGGTTCCGCGGTGGTCATTGCGGTGTCTCCTTGACGGGCCCCTTGACGCCCTCGGCCTCGATCTGATCCCCCTGCGACGCCGACGCGCCCTTCGCGACGGCCCCCTCCGTGAGCGGCCCCTTCTCGACCGCGTCCTTCCCCGCCAGGCACGCGCTGATCCGTCCGGCGATGTCGACCGGTGTCAGCCCGATGTCCGCCAGCACCTCGGCCCGCTTGGCGTGCGCGAGGAACTGCTCGGGGATGCCGAACCGTCGTACGGGTACGTCCACGTCGGCGTCCCCCAGGGTCAGGGCGACCGCCGAACCCACTCCGGCCGCCCGGCTGTTGTCCTCGACGACCGCCACCAGCCGGTGCCCGTCGGCGAGCCACGGCAGCGCCGGGTCCACCGGCTTGACCCAGCGGGGATCGACGACGGTGCAGCCGATGCCGCGCGCCTGAAGCAGCTCGGCGGCCTGGAGGCACACCCCCGCCATGACGCCGACGGCCACCAGCAGCACCTCGGGGTCCGCGGGGGCCGGGGGGCGGTGCAGGACGTCCATGCCGCCGACCCGTTCCAGGGACGGGATCTCGGGCCCCACCGACTCCTTCGGGAACCGGATCAGGGTCGGCGCGTCGTCCACGGCGACCGCCTCCCGCAGCTGTGCCCGCAGCTGTTCGGCGTCGCGCGGCGCGGCGATCCGCAGCCCCGGGACGACCTGGAGGACGGACATGTCCCACATGCCGTTGTGCGAGGCGCCGTCGACACCGGTGACCCCGGCCCGGTCCAGGACGAACGTCACCCCGCACCGGTGCAGGGCCACATCCATGAGCAGTTGGTCGAAGGCCCGGTTGAGGAAGGTGGCGTAGACGGCGACGACGGGATGGAGGCCGCCGGTGGCGAGGCCGGCCGCCGACACCGCCGCGTGCTGCTCGGCGATCCCGACGTCCCAGACCCGCTCGGGGAACTTCTCCGCGAACCTGCCGAGGCCCACCGGGTGCAGCATGGCGGCCGTGATGGCGACGACGTCCTCCCGCTCGTCGGCGATCCGGACGATCTCGTCACCGAAGACCGACGTCCAGGAGGGTCCACCGGGGGGACCGAGCGGCTCACAGGTGAGCGGGTCCATCACGCCGACCGTGTGGAAGTGGTCCTCCTCGTCGGCGAGGGCCGGCTCGTACCCCCGGCCCTTCTGGGTCAGACAGTGGACGAGGACGGGCCCGTGGAACCGTTTGGCCCGGCGCAGCGCCGACTCGACCGCCTGGACGTCGTGCCCGTCGATCGGGCCCACGTACTTCAGGCCCAGGTCCTCGAACATGCCCTGGGGGGCGAACGCGTCCTTGAAACCCTTCTTCGCCCCGTGCAGCGCCTCGTAGACCGGGTGGCCGACCACGGGGGTGCGCAGCAGGACGTCCTTGCCCCAGGCCAGGAACTGCTCGTAACCGTCGGTGGTGCGCAGGGTGGCGAGGTGGTTGGCGAGGCCGCCGATGGTCGGCGCGTAGGAGCGTTCGTTGTCGTTGACGACGATGATCAGCGGCCGGTCCTTGGCGGCCGCGATGTTGTTGAGCGCCTCCCAGGCCATGCCCCCGGTGAGCGCGCCGTCACCGATGACGGCGACGACGTGGCCCCGCTCCCCCCGCACCTGGCGGGCCTTGGCGAGGCCGTCGGCCCAGCCGAGGGCGGTGGAGGCGTGGCTGTTCTCGATGACGTCGTGCTCGGACTCCTCACGCGAGGGGTAGCCGGACAGGCCGCCCTTGCCGCGCAGCTTGGAGAAGTCCTGACGTCCCGTCAGCAGCTTGTGGACGTAGCTCTGGTGACCGGTGTCCCACAGGATCCGGTCCGTGGGTGACTCGAAGACCCGGTGGAGCGCGATGGTCAGCTCCACCACCCCCAGGTTGGGCCCCAGGTGACCGCCGGTCCTGGCGACCGCGTGCACCAGGAACTCCCGGATCTCCTCGGCCAGTGCACCGAGTTCCGCCTCGGTCAGCGCCTTCACGTCGCGCGGTTGCCGGATGTTTCCCAGAATCGTCACGTCGGGCCCCCTCTCGATCCGTGCTTCACAGCCCGTGTCGTCAACTCACGGTGACCGCCGGTTCCCCCGACGCGACGCCGTCCTGCTCCATCTGCTCGGCGATCTTCATCGCCTCTTCGATGAGGGTCTCCACGATCTTCGACTCGGGCACGGTCTTGATGACCTCGCCCTTCACGAAGATCTGACCCTTGCCGTTGCCGGAGGCGACCCCGAGGTCCGCCTCCCGCGCCTCCCCGGGACCGTTGACGACGCAGCCCATGACGGCGACGCGCAACGGCACCTCCATGCCCTCCAGCCCGGCGGTCACCTCGTCCGCCAGCCGGTAGACGTCGACCTGCGCCCGCCCGCACGACGGGCAGGACACGATCTCCAGCCGCCGCGCCCTCAGGTTCAGCGACTCCAGGATCTGGATGCCGACCTTGACCTCCTCGGCCGGCGGTGCGCTCAGCGAGACACGGATCGTGTCGCCGATGCCCTCGGACAGGAGCGCCCCGAAGGCCACGGCCGACTTGATCGTGCCCTGGAACGCGGGGCCCGCCTCGGTGACACCCAGGTGCAGCGGGTAGTCGCAGCGGGCGGCGAGCTGCCGGTACGCCTCGATCATCACGACCGGGTCGTTGTGCTTGACGGAGATCTTGAGGTCCCGGAAGTCGTGCTCCTCAAACAGCGAGGCCTCCCACAGCGCGGACTCCACCAGCGCCTCGGGCGTCGCCCTGCCGTACTTCTGGAGGAGACGCCGGTCGAGGGACCCGGCGTTGACACCGATGCGGATCGGCGTCCCGTGGTCCTTCGCCGCCCGCGCGATCTCCTTCACCTTGTCGTCGAACTGCTTGATGTTGCCGGGGTTGACCCGTACGGCCGCGCACCCGGCCTCGATCGCGGCGAACACGTACTTCGGCTGGAAGTGGATGTCCGCGATCACCGGGATCTGCGACTTGCGGGCGATGGTGGCGAGGGCGTCCGCGTCGTCCTGCGTGGGGCAGGCGACCCGCACGATCTGGCAGCCGGACGCGGTGAGCTCGGCGATCTGCTGCAAGGTGGCGCCGATGTCCGACGTACGGGTCGTCGTCATCGACTGCACCGACACCGGCGCGCCGCCGCCGACGGCCACCGGGCCGACCTGGATCCGTCGGCTCTCCCGGCGCTCGGCGACCGGCCGGACGGGCACCTCCGGCAGCCCGAGGGACACGGCGGTCATGCCGTCACCCCTCGTTCCCGGAGACCGTCTCGCGCAGGGCGCGCAGCGACTCCTTCAGCGATCCCATGGTGGCGAGGACGGCGGTGGGCTCGTAGCCGCAGTGCGCCATGCAGTTGGCGCACCGCGGGTCCTTGCCGCGTCCGTACGCGTCCCAGTCGGTGTCCTCGATCAGCTCCCGGTAGGTCGGGACGTAGCCGTCGGCCATCAGGTAGCAGGGCTTCTGCCAGCCGAACAGCGAGTAGTTGGGGATCGCCCACGCGGTGCACGGGAAGTCGACCCTGCCCTCCAGGAAGTCGAGGAAGAGGGGCGAGTGGTTCAGACGCCAGCGGCGCCGGTTGCCGCCCGCGAAGGCCTTCCTGAACAGTTCGCGGGTCTGCTCCACGCCGAGGAAGTGCTCCTGGTCGGGGGCCTTCTCGTAGGCGTAGGCGGGCGAGATCATCATCTCGTCGACCTTCAGGTCGTCGTTGAGGAAGTTGAGGACCTCGATGATGGTCTGCGGGGTGTCCGTGTTGAAGAAGGTCGAGTTGGTGGTCACCCGGAAGCCCCGCCGCTTGGCCTCCTTGATGGCGGCGACGGCCTCGTCGAACACGCCCTCCTTGGCCACCGACTCGTCGTGCCGCTCCCGCAGCCCGTCGATGTGCACGGCGAACGCGAAGTACGGGGAGGGCTTGAACTGGTCCATCTTCTTGCGCAGCAGCAGCGCGTTGGTGCACAGGAAGACGTACTTCCGGCGGGCGACCAACTGCCGCACGATCTCGTCGATGTGCGGGTGCATCAGCGGTTCGCCGCCGGCGATGGACACCATCGGCGCGCCCGATTCGAGGACGGCGCCCACGGCCTGCGCCACCGGCATCCGCTGCTTGAGCACCCCGGCCGGATGCTGGATCTTGCCGCAGCCCTCGCACTTCAGATTGCAGGCGTAGAGCGGTTCCAGCTCGACGATCAGCGGAAACTTGTCGCGCTTGCGGAGCTTCTGTTCAGCGAGATACGTCGCCACCTTGATGGACTGGCGGAGCGGCATGGCCATCTGGCTCACCTCCTGGGGAGCAGCAAGGAACGGTGCCATTCGTAGTAAGCGGGGAGGACGGCACGAAGAACGCGGAAAGCCGATATTCCACCGCGTACCGTGCCGATCCGGACCAGTTCATGTTCTGGAGCGTCCACGACCACCCGGACGGCCGCAACCGGGCGCGCGCCCGCTCGTACGGCGCAGTGGAGCGTGACCGCGGATTCCATGTCGACCGCGATCGCTCCGGTGGCGAAGAGGTCCGCCCGTTCCTGACCGCGGACGACGTGATCGGATCCGGTGAGCGGGCCGGTGTGGACCGTGCGTCCGGGCACGGCCCGCCCCAGCTCCTTGACCAGGCGTTCGACGCCCACACAGGGCGTGACGGCGCCGTCGGGGCCCCTCGTCTCCCCGGCGACGACGAGGTCACCGGGGTGCATGCCGGGGGCCAGCCCGGCGCAGAATCCGGTGGCCAGCACGGCGGCCCCGTCCAGCGCCCGGTCGGCGAGCAGCCGGGTGACGGCGCGCTCGGCGGCCTTCGGTCCCATGCCGGTCCGCAGGACGGTGACCGGGCCGCCGGCGCCGCCCGGGTCGCCGCTGCGCAGGGCGAACTGCTCGATGCCGAGCGCGCAGGCGATCAGCAGCGGGGCGGGGACGGCGGCCGTGTCCATCAGCTGGCCCCGGCCTTCAGCACGGCCGGTTCGCCGTGGACGTACCGGCCGAGCGCGGTGAGCGGGAAAACCTGACGGTAGAGGTGGTAGTTGATGGAGAAGTCCCACGGGAAGCCGGTCCCGGTGAACTGGGGCTCGTCCCAGCCGCCGTCGCCGCGCTGGGTCTGTGCGAGCCAGGCGACGCCGCGCTCCACGGCCTTGGAGTCCCGCTCCCCCGCGGCCAGCAGCGCGAGGAGCGCCCAGGCGGTCTGGGAGGCGGTGGAGGTGCCCTTGCCGCCCCATTCGGCGGGGTCGGGGTAGGAGCGCAGGTCCTCGCCCCAGCCGCCGTCGTCGTTCTGGACGGTCTCCAGCCAGGCCACGGCCCGGCGGATGGCCGGGTGCGCGGCGGGGAGCCCGGCGGCGACCAGGGCGGGGACGACGGACCCCGTTCCGTAGAGGTAGTTGACGCCCCAGCGGCCGAACCAGGCGCCGCTCGGCTCCTGTTCGGCGAGGAGCCATGCGATGCCGCGCCGGGTGCGCGGGTCGTGGGAGAGGCCCTCGACCGCGAGCATCTCCACCACGTGGGCGGTGACGTCGGCGGACGGCGGGTCGATGACCTCGCCGAAGTCGCAGAAGGGCAGTTTGTTGGGGAGGACGCTGGTGTTGTCGACGTCGAAGGCGCCCCAGGCGCCGTTCCTCGACTGCATGCCGAGGGTCCAGCGGACGCCGCGGGCGATGGCCTTCTCCACGCGTTCGGGGTCGGGGTGCTTGACCCTGCGCAGGGCGAGCACCACCTCGGCGGTGTCGTCGATGTCGGGGTAGTTGTCGTTGTGGAACTCGAACGCCCAGCCGCCCGGCGGGAGTTGGGGGCGTTTGACGGACCAGTCGCCGGGGCGGACGATCTCCTCGCCGAGCATCCAGTCGGCGGCCCTGACCAGTTGGGGGTGGTCGGCGGGCAGGCCGGCGTCGGCGAGGGCGATGGTGGCGAGGCAGGTGTCCCACACGGGTGACTGGCAGGCCTCGATCATGCGGGCGCCGTCCTCCCGCCACACGGCGAACCGGTCCAGGGACTCCAGGCCCGCCCGCATCACGGGGTGCTGGAGGTCGTAGCCGAGCAGATGGAGCGCGATGATCGAGTACACGGCCGGCGGCTGGATGCCGCCCCAGCAGCCGTCGTTCTCCTGCCGCTCGATGATCCAGCGGGCCGCGCTGTTCATCGCCGCCCCGCGCAGGCGCTTCAGCGCGACCTTGTGGTAGCCGTGCAGCACCTTGTCGAGCCGCTGGACTGCGCCCTCCCAGGTGCCCAGCGGGTCGAGGGGCGCCGTCGGGTTGGGCCGGCCGGGGTCGGTGTGCAGTTCGTCGAGCGGGAACGGGGCGGGCCGCACCGGGCGCTTGGCGGAGACGACGGTGAGCGGCACGATGGTCTGCCGCGCCCAGCACCCGAAGTCGTAGATGTTCAGCGGCATCCACTGCGGGAACCAGATCAGCTCCGGCGGCATCTCCGGCAGGTCGTCCCACTTCCACCAGCCGAACAGCGCGAGCCAGATCCGCGTGAAGACGCGGGCCGCGGCGATCCCTCCGCGCCCCCGGATCCACGCGGACGCCTTCGCCATGTGCGGCTCCGACGGATCGTCACCGGCCAGCCGCAGCGCGACATACGCCTCGACGGTCGCGGAGAGTTCGGGCGGGCCTCCGTAGAAGGTCGCCCAGGTGCCGTCCTCGCGCTGCTCGCCCCGGATGAACAGCGCGGCGGCCCGTGTCGTCTCCTCGTCGCGGATGCCCAGGAACTGACGGAGCAGCAGGTCCTCGGCGTCCATGGTGACGTTGGTCTCCAGGTCGCCCTTCCACCAGCCCTGGGCGTCCTGACGCGCGAGGAGGAACGCGGTGGCACGCCGCAGGGCGCGTTCGGCGGTGTCCTGGCCCCCCGCCGCCACCGGGGGGTGGGTGTCGGTGTCGCTGGCCGAGGCAGCGCGGGGCGGCAGGGCCCCGGTGCTTCCGTCAGTCGTCGCTGTCATGGCTTCCCCTTCGTGCAGTGGACGGATCTCTGCGGTGGGTCAGCCGTCGGCCGGTGCGTGTCCGGTGAACGGGCACCGGCCGGCGACTACGCGAGGGCTATTCGACCGATGGCGGTCGGCGGTCGGCCGATGGCGGTCATCTCTTCCGTACGACGACGAAGTCGGCGAGGGCCGTGAACTGGTCCCGTACGTGCTCGGGCATCCGGATCGAGTCCAGTGCCTCGATGGCTACGGCGTGCTGGCGGCGCGCCTCCTCTGCGGTCCACTCCCGGCCGCCGGCCTCCTCGATGAGGGCGGCGCGGGCGGCGAACTCCCCCTCGGAGAAGTTCTCGAAGTCGCTGCTCTTGGCGTCGGCGGCGAGGAGTTCACCGAGCTGCTCGGAGGCGGGGCCACCCGCCGCGAGCGCGGCCACCACGGGCAGCGACTTCTTGCGCTGGCGCAGGTCGCTCCAGGTCTGCTTGCCCGTGGAGACCGGGTCGCCCCAGATGCCCAGCAGGTCGTCGACGGCCTGGAAGGCGAGCCCGAGGTGGTAGCCGTACTTCTCCAGCGTGTCGGCGGTGTGGTCGTCGGCGCCGCCGAGGACCGCGCCGATGGAGCAGGCGCAGGCGAGCAGGGCGCCGGTCTTGTTGCCCTCCATCTCCAGGCACTCCTCGACGGTCACCCGCTCGCGGTGCTCGTAGGAGATGTCCTGGGCCTGTCCGTCGATGAGCGCGCGGGTCGCGGTGGTGACACGGCGGGTGGCGCGGGCCGCCTCGGCGGTGCCGAGTTCGAGGAGGATCTCGTTGGCGAGGACCATCAGGGCGTCACCGACGAGGATGGCCTGGGCGGGGTCGTACGCCTTCCAGACGGTGTCGCGGTGGCGGCGCTGTTCGTCGCCGTCCATGAGGTCGTCGTGCAGCAGCGAGAAGTTGTGCACCAGCTCCACCGCGACCGCGCCGGGGATGCCGACCTCGGGGGCGGCGCCGGTGACCTCGGCGGACATGACGGCCAGCGCGGGGCGTACGGCCTTGCCGCCGTCCCCGGCGGCCGGGTTGCCGTGGGTGTCGATCCAGCCGAAGTGATAGGCGGCGACGGTGTTCATGGGGGGCGCGAGCCGCTCGATCGCCGCCCGCAGCACGGGCGTGGCCAGGGTCCGCCCGCGCTCCAGGAGCGCGGTCACGTCCACCGCGTCGGCTGCCGTCGCGGCCGGGGGCACAGTGGGCACAGTCTCTCCTCTAGTTGCGGTGCCGAGAGTGCGGGAACCGTTCGGATGCGCTTCGAGCGTCACGCTGCCTCCTCGTGGACGAAGAGGTGGTCCCGGGGCCGGCCCAGGGCGGCGAGCGCGGCGTCCGCCGCGCTCACGCCGCTGCGGACCGCACTCTCCATGGTCGCGGGCCACCCGGTGGCGGTCCACGCTCCGGCCAGGTACAGGCCGGGTGCCTTGGTGCGGGCGCCGGGCCTGAGCCGTCCGACGCCGGGGGTGGGAGCGAAGGTCGCGGTGCGCTCCCGGGTCACGAAGAAGTCCTTCACCCGCGCGCCGCGCGCGCCGGGCAGCAGCCGCTCCAGCTCGGGCAGATAGCGCTCGCGGAGCACGGCCACGGGCTCGTCGATCTCGTGGTGCGCGGCCGACTGCGACAGCGCCAGGTACTGGCCCTCGCCCAGCCCGGACGCCTCGGTCCGGTCGAAGACCCACTGGACGGGCGAGCCGAGCGCGGCGAAGAACGGGCGGCTCAGCACCTTGCGGTCGTACACCACATGGACGTTGAGGATCGGCGCGGTGCCGATCTCCAGCAGCCGCTCGGGCCGGTCGAGCGTGCCTGGCGGCAGCAGGTGGTACGCCTCGCGCTGCGGTACGGCGAGGACCACCGCGTCGGCGTCCAGGCTCTCGCCGGGCACCTCGACGCGCCAGCCGCCGTCCTCTCCGGCGCGGACGGAGGTGACGCGGGTCCGCAGTTCGGTGCGGACGCCCGCCGAGTCGAGGGCCTTGTGGGCCGGCCGGTCGTGGAGTTCGCCCAGCGGGACATGGGCCCAGCCGATGTCGGCGGCCCCGGGGTCGGACAGCAGTCCCGTCTTGAAGACCATCGCGGCGAGGCCTAGGGAGGCGTCCCTGGCCACCGCGTTGAGGGTGGCGACGCCCACGAGGTCCCAGAGCGCCTCGACGGCACGCGGGGACTGGCCGTGTGCGGTGAGCCAGTCGGCGAAGTCCCGCTCGTCCAGCGTGGGGTCGTCGAGGTCGAGCGCCTTCAGCGCCAGCGCGGCCCGTCCCACCTGGGCTCGCTCGGCGAGCGAGAGGTGCGGGTACGTGGCCAGGCTGCGCCCGAGGTGCAGGGGCACGGGCAGCGCGTCGCGCCGCAGTCGGCCGAGCCGTCGGCCCGGCCTGCCCGTCGCGTCGAGCACGGGCACGTCGAGACGATTCTGCAGCGGAGCCAGCGCGGCGGCGTCGATCCGGTCGAGGAACCAGCGGTAGGCGGTGCAGCAGCGCAGATACACATGCTGGCCGTTGTCGACGGTGAGGGTGCCGCGCTGGAAGGAGAAGGCCAGTCCGCCGAGGCGCGGGCGTCCTTCCAGCAGGGTGACCCGCACACCGGCGTCGGCGAGGGCGAGGGCGGTGGTGACGCCCGCCAGTCCTCCGCCGACCACCACGGCCGTGCCGCCGGGCCGGCCGCCACGGTTCTCGCCCGGTGGTCCTGCGGGCCGTGCCGCTTCGGTCATCGCGCACCCTCCCCTGCCGGTCCGCCGGGTCGAGGGACCGGTCCGCGGCAGGCCGTCGCAGTCAGGGACGCCCCCGCCTCGCGGAGGGTTGCGTACCACTTGTCCCCGATGGGAGCGCGTTGATCCAGATTGTCCATCAGACGCGCCTCCTGACGGTACGCCGGGACGCGTGGCGGGTGTCCAGACCGGACAGTCCGCGTACGGCGACATAGGCCTTCTCGCGTCCGGGCAACGAGACCCGGCCGCGCAGCACCGCCTCCGGCTCGCGCTCGATGCGGTCGAGCAGCCGCCGGTAGATGCCCGCCATGGCGGCGACGCAGGCTCCGCTGCGCCGGTCCAGCATCGGCAGCAGGCGGTAGCCCTCGGCGAAGAGGGCGCGGGCCCGGCGCACCTCGAAGTGCACCAGACCCGCGAAATCGGAGTCGGCCGGCGGGAGCGGCCCGGCGAACCCCACCGAGCAGCCGAATTTCGCGAGGTCGTCGCCGGGCAGATACGTTCTGCCGCCCAGGGCGTCCTCGCGAACGTCCCTGAGGATGTTGGTGAGTTGCAGGGCGAGGCCGAGGGTGTCGGCGTACTCGGGTGCGCGCTCCGCTCCACGTGCCGCGGGTTCGGTGCCGAAGACGCCGAGGCAGAGGCGGCCGATGGCTCCGGCTACGCAGCGGCAGTAGACCTTCAGGTCGTCCCAGGTCTCGTAGATCTCACCGCGTACGTCCATCAGGACGCCGTCGATGAGTTCGTCGAGGGCGTCGAGCGGGACGGGGAAACGGCTCGCGGTGTGGGCGAGGGCCACGACCACGGGGTCGGTGTCGTCCTCGTCGACGGTGCCCGCGCGGATCCGGGCGAGCAGCGACCGGGTCTCCTCCAGCCGGGCCGCCTTGACCTCGGCCGCGAGGGCTCCGTCACCGATGTCGTCGACGCGCCGCGAGAAGGCGTACAGCGCGGACATGGCGCGGCGCTTGGGCGTCGGCAGCAAGCGGATGCCGTAGGCGAAGTTGCGGGCCTGCTGTCCGGTGACGGCCTCGCAGTAGCTGTAGGCGGCGAGTACCGGCGCGGACGCGTGTGGTTCCGACTCCACGGTCCGGATCACCTCTCTCCTCGCAGGGCCGCGCCCATGCCCCGCAGCAACCGGAGCCTGCCGGGCTTGGGTGGGCCGGGAAGTACGTCGTGTTCGGCGGCGGCGATCGCGTGGAGGGCCGCCCTTCCCCCCGCCACGAACCCCGCGAGGAGCAGCCTCAGCCTGCCGTGGACGCTGCCCACCAGTGGGGCGCCCTCGTCCAGCAGCTTGCGGGCACGTTCCGCCTCGTAGGCGATCAGGGCGCGTACCGACGCGCCCGCGGTGGGCGCGGCCAGGTCCGCCTCCTGGACGTGGAAGCGCTTCAGGTCCTCGGCGGGCAGGTAGACGCGGTCGCGACGGAGGTCCTCTGCCACGTCCTGGAGGTGTTCGACGATCTGGAGCGCGGTGCAGATCGCGTCGGACAGGCGGATCCGCTCGGGGCTGGTCGTGCCGGTGACGGCGAGCACCAGGCGACCCACGGGGTTCGCGGAGAGCGCGCAGTAGGCGAGCAGGTCGTCGTGGGTCTCGTAGCGCGTGACGAGCTGGTCCTGGCGGTTGGCCGCGATCAGGTCGAGGAAGGGTCCGGGGCCGAGGCGGTGGCGGCGCACCGTGCGCTGGAGGGTGCGCAGCAGGGGGTGGCCGGGGGTGGCGTCGAAGACCTTGCCGAGGTCGGCCTCGAAGGCGTCGAGGAGGAGGAGCCGGTCGTCGGCGTCCCGCGGGGGGACGCCCAGGAGGTGGGCGTCGGCGCCGCCGGGGGCGAGGTCGCCGTCGCCGATGTCGTCGACGAGGCGGGCGAAGCCGTACAGCGCCATCAGGTCGTCACGCCAGGCCCGGGGCAGGAAGAACGGCGCGACGGGGAAGTTCTCGGCCGCGGCCTTGTCGAGGGTGTCGCGCTCCGGGTCGCCGGTGCGCGCCGTCCCGCCTTCGGTCACCGCTCGTCACCCGGGGCGGGGACGGCGGAAGCGTTGTTGAGCTGGGGAGTTTCCGTAGCCATGGCCGTCACATCTCCCGTTCTACACTGCCGACCCAAGACGCACTATTTCGGACACGCCGCCCAATCGTCAGCGTGTGCGGCGGATGCCGGGTGTCGCGCATTATGGACCCACTTGCCGCGATTCGGCACCGGTACAGCTTACGTTCTACAACGCACCATGCTCCGACGGGGTGTCCTGCACATCACAAGAACGCACCGATTGCCCCCAAGATTCCTATGGGTGGCCGGAGTTGACCGTTCCTTGCCGGAGTTGGCGGTTCCTTTGCGGACGCCGTGTCACCCTCTCCTCCGCAGACGCCGGGCCCCACCGGAGCAGTTCCGGCGGGGCCCGGGCGGAGGCGGACTACTTGCCCGTGAACTTCTCGTACTCCTTCAGGACCTCTTCGGTCGGTCCGTCCATGCGCAGCTCGCCGCGTTCCAGCCACAGGACCCGGTCGCAGGTGTCCCGGATCGACTTGTTGTTGTGGCTGACGAGGAAGACCGTGCCGGCCTCCTTGCGCAGCTCGCGGATGCGGGCCTCGGAGCGCTTCTGGAACTTGCGGTCACCCGTGGCGAGGGCCTCGTCGATCATCAGGACGTCGTGGTCCTTGGCCGCCGCGATGGAGAAGCGCAGACGCGCCGCCATGCCGGAGGAGTAGGTGCGCATCGGCAGGGTGATGAAGTCGCCCTTCTCGTTGATGCCCGAGAAGTCGACGATCTCCTGGTAGCGCTCCTTGATCTGCTCGCGGGACATGCCCATCGCGAGGCCGCCCAATATGACGTTCCGTTCGCCCGTGAGGTCGTTCATCAGGGCGGCGTTGACGCCGAGGAGGGAGGGCTGGCCGTCGGTGTAGACCTTGCCCTTCTCCGCGGGGAGGAGACCGGCGATGGCGCGCAGCAGGGTGGACTTGCCGGAGCCGTTGGAGCCGATGAGGCCGATGGCCTCGCCCCGGTAGGCGACGAAGGAGACGCCCTTGACGGCGTGCACCTTGCGCACGCCCCGCGCCGCGTCGTCGGAGCCTCGCTTGAGTATCCGGCTCAGGGCGGCGGTGGCGCTGCCCTTGCCGGTCTTGGCGCCGTTGACGCGGTAGACGATGTGCAGCTCGTCCGCGATGACGGTGGGAATGCGGGTCTCAGCCACGGCCGTACCTCTCCTCCGCCTTCCAGAAGTACACGAAGCCGCCGAGCGCGACCAGTGCGGCCCAGCCGCCCGCGACCGCCCACACGTGCGGGGGCAGGTTCTCGGAGCCGTAGCCGTCGATGAGCGCGAAGCGCATCAGGTCCATGTAGATGGCGGCCGGGTTCCACTGGAGGATGTCGGCGATCCACCGGGGGTGGTCGGCGAGCATCACCGGGATGGAGAACATGACGCCGGAGGCGTACATCCAGGTCCGCATCACGAACGGCATCAGCTGCGCGAGGTCGGGGGTCTTGGCTCCCATCCGGGCGAAGACGAGGGCCAGGCCGGTGTTGAAGCAGAACTGGAGCGCCAGCACCGGGAGGATCAGCAGCCAGGACAGCGACGGGTAGCTGCCGAAGCCGATCGCCACGGCGAACATCACGATCATCGAGAACAGCAACTGCTGGAGCTGCTGGAGCGCGAAGGAGATGGGCAGCGACGCCCGGGGGAAGTGCAGCGCGCGCACCAGGCCCAGGTTGCCGGAGATCGCGCGGACGCCCGCCATCACCGAGCTCTGGGTGAAGGTGAACACGAACACACCCGTGACCAGGAACGGGATGTAGACCTCGCGGGACATGCCGCGGTCGGCGTCGAGGATCAGGCCGAAGATCAGGAAGTACACCAGCGCGTTCAGCAGCGGGGTGGCCACCTGCCACAGCTGGCCGAGCTTGGCCTGGCTGTACTGCGCGGTGAGCTTCGCCTGGGAGAAGGCGAGGATGAAGTGACGCCGCCCCCACATCTGGCGGACGTACTCGGCGAGTCCGGGCCGGGCACCGCTCACGGACAGCCCGTACTTGGCGGCCAGTTCCGCCGCGGAGATCCCGTCGTCGGGCGACGGGCGGTCGCTCACCGCGAGCCTGCCGTCATGCGTTGTCTCACTCACAAATGGATACTTTCGTCCTCAAAGTGCGCAGCCTGGTCGGGCCGAGGCGGAAACCTGGGACCGGGTACCGCCGCATGCTCTCAGATATCGAGCTTGTCAGATGACGGGAGGTCGTCCCAGTCGGGTCAGGCGCCACACCGTACGCCACTTCATGGGGCGACGGGGACCGCAGGCGCTCGTCCAGCCCTCCTTGAAACCGCCGAACCAGGCCCTCAGCGCCGGGCCCGAGGGCTTGCGGAGCAGCGTCAGCAGCAGCCAGACGCCCAGGTAGACGGGGACGAGCGGCGCGGGCAGGTTGCGGCGCGCGAGCCAGACACGGTTGCGGGCGACCATGCGGTGGTAGACCGCGTGCCGGGAGGGCGCGGTCGTGGGGTGGTACAGCACCATGTCGGACCGATAGTCGATCATCCAGCCCGCGTCGAGGGCCCGCCACGCCAGGTCGGTTTCCTCGTGTGCGTAGAAGAACTCGTCCGGGAGCCCGCCGACTTCGGCGAAGACCCGGGTGCGTACGGCGTTGGCGCCGCCGAGGAACGTCGTGACCCGGGAGGAGCGCATCGGGTCGGAGGCGCGCAGCCGGGGCACGTGGCGCCGCTGGGTCTCGCCGGTCTCGGGGTCGGCGATGCGGAAGCTGATGATGCCGAGCCGGGGGTCGGCCTCGAAGGCGCCGCGGCACAGTTCGGCGGTGTCGTGGTGGGCGAGCAGACCGTCGTCGTCCAGGAAGAGCAGGACGTCGACGTCCCGGCCGCCGGGGCCGAACGCCTCGATGCCGACGTTGCGGCCGCCGGGGATGCCGAGGTTCTCGGGCAGCTCGACCGTCTTCACGCCCTCGGGGACGTCGGGGACGGGTGAGCCGTTGCCGACGACGACCACCTCGACCCGGTCGCCCTCCTGCTTGGCGACCGAGTCGAGGAGGGCGCGGAGTTCGTCGGGGCGGTTGCCCATGGTGATGATGACCGCGCCGACCTTCATGCCGCCGCTCACTTCAGCCTGCTGGAGGCGAGGATGGACACCAGGTGCAGCAGGGTCTGCAGCAGGGCGATGCCCGCGAGGACGGCGACGCCGAGCCGGGAATAGAAGAGGTCGCCCCGGACCTGGTCGACGATCGCGAGGACCAGGACCAGCAGGGAGGCCTCGACCCCGAGGATCAGCCGGTGGAACTTGAGCGCGGCCGCGGCCCGGCGGGCCAGGGCCACGCCGGAGGAGCGGGGCACCGAGGCCGACTCCTGGACCGGCGGCTTCCCGGTCTGGTGCCGGGCGACCCCGACGAGGTCGGTCTCCGCCTTGATCAGGATGGCGCCGAGGGCGGCGAGGGTGCCGAGGAAGGCCCACAGCCAGTCGATCCGGCCGGTGCCCCACAGGTCGGCGGCGCGCAGTCCGAAGCCGACCAGCACGGCCGCGTCGCAGAGGTACGCGCCGACCCGGTCGACGTAGACGCCGGCGATCGAGTACTGCTTGCGCCAGCGGGCGATCTCCCCGTCGACGCAGTCGAACAGCAGGTACAGCTGGACCATCAGCACGCCGAGGACGGCGCCCCAGATGCCCGGGACGAGCAGCGCCGGGGCGGCGAGGACGCCGAAGACGGTCATCAGGTAGGTCAGCTGGTTGGGCGTGACCCGGGTGTTCACCAGGTGCCGGTCCATGCGCAGGGAGATTTCGCGCATGTAGAGCCGGCCGGCCCAGTGCTCACCGCTCCGCCGGTCCTTCACACCCGGGGGGTGGACGACCGGTCGGAGCTCAGCTACCGATGGCTTTGGCATAGTCGGCGTATGCGTCCTTGATCTGCTCGGTGCTCAGTTCGAGGTGCTCGAGGATGGTGTACCGGCCGGGCCGGGTCTGCGGCGCGAACTCCACAACCTTGACGAACTCGTCGATGGTGAAGCCGATCTCCTCGGGCAGGACGGGCAGTCCGTGGTGCCGGAGGACCTCGGTCATCTGCCCGGCGATCTCCTTGTCGCCCCGCAGGAACGTGGCGAAGGCGCCGCCCAGTCCGCACTGCTCGCCGTGGAGGGCGTTGCGCTTGGGGAAGCTGAGGTCGAAGGCGTGGCTGATCTCGTGGCAGGCGCCCGAGGCGGGACGGCTGTCGCCGGCCACGGACATGGAGATCCCGCACAGCACGAGGGACTCGGAGAGGGTCGTGAGGAAGTCGTCGTCGCCGATGCCACCGGGGTGGCGGAGCACGGCCTCGGCGGCCTGGCGGGCCATCGCGGCGGCCAGTCCGTCGACCTTCTCGCCGGTCTCGCGGCTGGACAGCTCCCAGTCGGCCACGGCGGAGATCTTGCAGATCACATCGCCGATGCCGGCCCGCACGAAGCGCACCGGGGCCTCACGGATGACATCGAGGTCGATGACGATCCCGATGGGGTTCGGCACACCGTACGAGCCGCGGCCCGCGTCGTTGTCGAGCGTGGCGACCGGGGAGCACAGACCGTCGTTGGCGAGGTTGGTGGCGACGGCGACCAGCGGCAGGCCCACCCGGGCCGCGGCGTACTTGGCGCAGTCGATGACCTTGCCGCCGCCGAGCCCGATCACGGCGTCGTAGTGACCGCCCTTCTTGATCGAGTCGGCGAGCCGTACGGCACCGTCGATGGTGCCGTCGGCGTCGCAGAACCAGTCCGCCTCCGGCAGCGCGGGCGCGAACCGCTCGCGCAGCGCCTGACCGGAGCCGCCGCTGATGGCGAAGGCCATCCGGCCCGACGGCGCGATGCGCTGGTCCGACAGAATCGTCGCCAGGTCATCGAGCGCGCCGGGACGGATGTCCACGACGACCGGCGAGGGGATGAGCCTCGTCAGTACTGGCACGCGATCTCACGTCCCTTGGCGAGGTCGTCGTGGTTGTCGATCTCGACCCACTTGACGTCACCGATCGGCGCCACGTCGATCTTGAAGCCGCGGTTGACGAGCTCCTGGTAGCCGTGCTCGTAGAACTGCTGCGGGTCGGTCTCGAAGACCGTCTTCAGCGCGTCGGCCAGCTCGTCGGCGGCCTCGCCCTCGATGAGGGTGACGCCGATGTACTCGCCGGAGGCCTCCGCCGGGTCCATCAGCTTGGTGATCTTCGTCATGCCCTTCTCGGCGTCGACGACGACCTTCATCTCCTCGTCGGCCAGCGACTTCACGGTGTCGACGGCGAGGATGATCTTCTTGTCGCCGCCGCGCGCGGCGAGCAGGGTCTTCTCCACGGAGACCGGGTGCACGGTGTCGCCGTTGGCGAGGATCACCGAGTGCTTGATGGCGTCACGGCCGCACCACAGGGAGTAGGCGTTGTTCCACTCCTCGGCCTTGTCGTTGTCGATCAGGGTGATCTTCAGGCCGTACTTCTGCTCCAGCGCCTCGCGGCGCTCGTAGACGGCCTCCTTGCGGTACCCGACGATGATCGCGACCTCGGTCAGGCCGATCTCGGCGAAGTTGCCGAGCGTGAGGTCGAGAACGGTGAGGCTGTCCTCGTTGCCCTCGGGGCCGACCGGCACCAGAGCCTTGGGCAGGGTGTCGGTGTAGGGGCGAAGACGCCGTCCGGCGCCGGCCGCCAGCACGAGGCCGATCATGCGGGTTCTCCTTCATCGTGTACGGCGGGTGCGCCGGTTTTATGGGCGGTCACCCAGAAGCGGATGCTCTCGAGGAGCACCATGAGCGCCACGGCCACGGCGAGCACCGTGAGCGCGACCTTGAAATCTGTGGGCGCGAGCAGCGCGGCCAGGACGGTGACCAGCAGCGTCCTGCCTTCGTGACCGCCGATCACCCACACCAGCCACCGCGGCGGCGCGCCGGCGTCACCGCGGATGCGGTACACCGTGTCGTAGTGATGGTAGGCGACGGCCGCCACCAGCCCGAAAGCCGCGGGAAGGGCCCCGTTCACATCGGCTTTGACCGCCAGTACCAGTACGGTGCCGTATTCGGCCGCCCGGAACAGCGGGGGAACCAGCCAGTCGAGGGGGCCCTTGAGGGGCTGCATGAGGACGCAGCCGGAGACGACGACGTAGATCGGGGCCATCACGGCCGCCTCGGACACGTCGAGGGACAGGACCCCGAAAGCCAGCGACGCGACCGCGAGTACGGCGATGAGGACCGGCGTGTACGGACGGATCACACCGCGGGGGTCGCGCGCCTTGGACACCAGCTCGGCCAGCGGTCCGGAGTCGGTGAGGTCGTACAGGGCCCGCGCCGCCCGGTCGGTGCGCTGGGCCTTGCGGGTCAGCGAGCGCAGCACCCGGCCCGCCGTGGTGTAGGTCGCGGCGAACGCACAGCCGACGAGCAG
Source organism: Streptomyces sp. MA5143a (assembly GCF_900290235.1). Taxonomy (GTDB): domain Bacteria; phylum Actinomycetota; class Actinomycetes; order Streptomycetales; family Streptomycetaceae; genus Streptomyces. The sequence goes on along the minus strand of NZ_OLMK01000011.1, from coordinate 4,360 downwards.
CGCGTAGAAGGTGATGCGGGGGGTGGTGACCGCCGTCAGGACCGCGATCATCGCCCAGCGTTCGCCGATCGGCAGGACGATCATGCGGCGGATCCAGACCGTCCAGCCGACGCTGTCCAGCCTGTCGGAGAGAGCCGCGGTGGGGCTGGTGTTGGCGGTGGCGTCGTGGTTCGCCTCGTTGAAGGAGAAGTCGACGACGTGGCGGCAGGTCTGGAGGACCATCGCGCCGAGCGCGAGCGCCCAGACGTCGTCGCCGCCGCGGGCGGCTCCGAGGGCGAGGCCCGCGTAGTACGCGTACTCCTTGGCGCGGTCGAAGGTGGCGTCGAGCCAGGCGCCGAGCGTCGAGTACTGAAGCGAGTAGCGGGCCAGCTGGCCGTCGGTGCAGTCGAGGACGAAGGAGAGGATCAGGAGCAGGCCGGCGGCGACGAATCCGCCCCGGGTGCCGGTGGCCGCGCAGCCCGCCGCGATCAGGGCGGTGATCAGCGAGGCGGTGGTGACCTGGTTCGGGGTGAGGCCGCGGCGGGCGCACCAGCGGGCGAGGTAGCGGGAGTAGGGGCTGATGAAATGCGTGGTGAAGAAGCCGTCGCGGGACTTCACGGCCGTCCGCAGCCGTACGGCCTCGTCGTCGACGGCGGCGAGCGCCTGGCGGGCCTCGTTGCGGGTCTGCGGGTCGGTGGGGACGACGGCGATCAGGGTGCCGAGGTCGGGCCGGTGCAGGGCGACGCCGTCGGCGTCGAGGGCGGCGACCACCCGGTCGGCGACGCTGTCGACGGCGACGGCGGTGCTGCCGCTCGCGTCGGAGTTCTCGCGGGCCAGCGCGCGGGTGAGGGCCTGGCGGGCGGCGGGCCGCACGGTCACGGCGCCGGGCAGGGCGGCGGCGTCGAAGCGGGGGTCGGTGAGGCCGAGGCGCAGCGCGTGCACATGCCCCACGAACCGGGCGTCGACGATCGCGACCCGCTGACCGGCGGGAACGGTGGCCAGGAGCGTCTCGGTGTCACCGGCGTCGGAGGCGACCCGCACGTCGAAGCCGAGCGACCGCAGATCGCCCTCCAGCGACGATCCGGGGACCGGCTGACCGGTGAGGATGGCGGTCGACAGACGAACTCACTCCCTGGGTGCCGACGCGACCGCGCCGGGCATGTGCGTGGTGGGGACGCCCCGGCCCGCTACGGCCCGGCGGCGTGTCGGCAGAGGTTATCGGATGAAGGGAAACAAGGATTCACCGCCCGTTCACGGCCCGATCAAGTGGGGCTGCTGGGCTCCGCCGCGATCATCATCGGGGATGCGGGGGGCACGCGACAAACTCCGGTTCGCATATCGGCTCATAGGCGATATGGGGCGAAGCCCGCACACCATCACGCCAGGTTCAACAAATTCCAACACCATCCAACAGAAAACATCAGCGCGATCCCGGGAACCCGGTTAAGGTAGGTGCCCATGACTTGGCTGATCACAGGCGGAGCCGGATATATCGGCGCACACGTGGCGAGGGCCCTGGCCGACGCCGGAGAACGGGTGGTCGCGCTCGACGACCTCTCGGCCGGTGTCCCCGGCCGCCTCCCCGACCGCATCCCGCTCGTCCACGGCTCCGCCCTGGACGGCGACCTCCTGAAGCGGACCCTCGCCGAGCACGCCGTGACCGGTGTGGTGCACCTGGCGGCCCGTAAGCAGGTCGGCGAGTCGGTGGCCCGGCCGGCGCGCTACTACCAGGAGAACGTGGGCGGACTGGCCACGCTCCTGGACGCGGCGGCGGGCGCGGGTGTGCGACGGTTCCTGTTCTCCTCCTCCGCCGCCGTGTACGGCAACCCGGATGTGGACCTCATCACGGAGGACACCCCCTGCGCGCCGATGAGCCCCTACGGCGAGACCAAGCTCACCGGCGAGTGGCTGGTCCGCGCGGCGGGCCGGGCGCACGGGATGGCCACCGTGTGCCTGCGCTACTTCAACGTGGCCGGCGCCGCCGAGCCCGCGCTCGCCGACACCGGTGTCTTCAACGTGATCCCGATGGTCTTCGACCGCCTCACCCGTGACGAGGCGCCCCGCATCTTCGGCGACGACTACCCGACCCCGGACGGCACCTGCGTCCGCGACTACATCCATGTCGCCGACCTCGCGGAGGCGCACCTCGCCGCGGTCCGCCGGCTCACGACGGAGGGCGCGTCCGGCGACCTGACCGTGAACATCGGCCGGGGCGAGGGCGTGTCCGTGCGCGAGTTGGTCACGCTCGTCGGCGAGGTGACCGGCGACCGCCGGCCCGCCCTCGTCGAACCCCGGCGCCCCGGCGACGCGCCGCGCGCCGTCGCCTCCGCCGCGCTGGCCGAGCGGGAACTGGGCTGGACGGCCCGGCGCGGGGTACGCGAGATGGTCGAGTCGGCATGGGCGGGCTGGTGCCTGCACCGCGGTCTCCGACCGGATCCCCGATCATGACACCGCTCTGACCTGCGTATCGTTTCCGCAGGTCAGAGCACATGACAACGGTGTTCAGTGCCGCGTTGCCGTATACCCCCCACCCGTAGTTGACTGTGATCCCGGAGCCGGACACACGGACTCGGAAGGGCGGATTCCATGGGGGCTGGGCACGATCACGGGCACGCGCATCACGCGCCGACCAGTGGTACGGCGGCAGCGGCGTACCGCGGGAGGCTGCGGATCGCGCTGTCGATCACGCTCACCGTCATGGTGGTCGAGATCGTCGGCGGAGTCCTCGCCGACTCCCTCGCGCTCGTCGCGGACGCGGCGCACATGGCGACGGACGCGGTGGGCCTCGGCATGGCGCTCCTCGCCATCCACTTCGCCAACCGCCCGCCGAGCGGCAACCGCACCTTCGGTTACGCCCGCGCGGAGATACTCGCGGCCCTCGCCAACTGCCTGCTGCTGCTCGGCGTCGGCGGCTATGTGCTCTTCGAGGCGATCCAGCGTTTCATCACACCGGTCGGCACCCAGGGCGGACTGACCGTCGTGTTCGGCGCGATCGGCCTGGTCGCCAACATGATCTCGCTGACCCTGCTGATGCGGGGCCAGAAGGAGAGCCTGAACGTACGGGGCGCCTTCCTGGAGGTGGCCGCCGACGCGCTCGGCTCGCTGGCGGTGATCGTCTCCGCCGTGGTCATCCTGCTCACGGGCTGGCAGGCCGCCGACCCGATCGCCTCGCTGATCATCGGCGTGATGATCGTGCCGCGTACGGTGAAGCTGCTGCGCGAGACGCTGGACGTCCTGCTGGAGGCGGCGCCGAAGAACGTCGACATGGCGGAGGTACGGGCCCACATCCTCGCCCTGCCCGGCGTCGAGGACGTCCACGACCTGCACGCCTGGACCATCACCTCCGGCATGCCGGTCCTGTCGGCTCATGTCGTGGTCGGCTCCGACACGCTCGACGCCATCGGCAACGAGAAGATGCTCCACGAGCTCCAGGGCTGCATCGGCGACCACTTCGACGTCGAGCACTGCACGTTCCAACTGGAGCCCGGCGGACACGCGGAGCACGAGGCGAAGCTCTGCCACTGATGACGCGCGGGGCCCTCCTCGTACGTGCATCCGGGTACGCCGTCCAGGGGGCGCGCGATCCATGGGTGTCCCCGCCGGGGGTGCGAGGGTAGGACATGCGGGTTGGCGTGAAGTGCCAGGGGTGCCGGTTCCCTACGGCAGACTTGGGGCTCGAGGAACGAAGCGAAGGATGGGCATGCCGATCACACCTGCCACCGCGATGCACGACGCACCGGACAGCACCACGGAAGCGATCCTGCTGGAGCTGGTCGACGAGGAGGGCACGACGATCGGCACGGCGGAGAAGCTCTCCGCGCACCAGCCGCCCGGGCAGCTGCACCGGGCGTTCTCGGTGTTCCTCTTCGACGAGCGGGGCCGGCTGCTGCTCCAGCAGCGCGCCCTCGGCAAGTACCACTCCCCCGGAGTCTGGTCGAACACCTGCTGCGGCCACCCCTACCCCGGCGAGTCCCCGTTCGCGGCGGCCGCGCGGCGGACGTACGAGGAGCTCGGGGTGTCCCCGGCGCTGCTCGGCGAGGCGGGAACGGTCCGCTACAACCACCCCGACCCGGACTCGGGCCTGGTGGAGCAGGAGTTCAACCATCTCTTCGTGGGGTTGGTGCGGTCCCCGCTCCGCGCGGACCCGGAGGAGGTCGGGGCCACGGCCTTCGTGACCCCGCAGGAGCTCGCCGAGCGACACGCCAAGGACACCTTCTCGGCGTGGTTCATGACGGTGCTGGACGCGGCCCGCCCCGCGGTCAGGGAACTGACGGGCCCCTCCGCGGGCTGGTGAGCCCCTAGTGCTGTGACCGGAAAGGTTCACCGGCTCGCGGCGTCCGGCACGGCACTAGGGCGCGTTGCGAAAGTAGCGTCGTCTGCC
>NZ_OLMK01000001.1 GCF_900290235.1 Streptomyces sp. MA5143a | reverse complement strand
TGCGGTTGCGGCTCGTGGGGTGAGGGTTTCGCCCCCGGGGATGCGCGCGTGTGTGTCCGCGGGTGCGTGGGGGCCGGTCGCGCAGTTCCCCACGCCCCTGGAGGGCGGGGGCTGCGCCCTCTGCCCTCCGTGCCTCCCCTCTGGCCCGCTACTTCGTTTCCGTTGCCGCTCCCTTGCGGCGTTTTCTCTGGGTGTAGGTCTCCAGGGCCTGCCAGAGGTCTCGGCGGTCGGCCTCCGGCCAGGGGGCGTCGGTGAAGTGGAGTTCGGCGTAGTGGGCGTGCCAGGGGAGGAAGTTGGAGATGCGGAGTTCGCCGCTGGTGCGCCACAGGAGGTCCACGTCGGGCATGGCGTGGTGCGGGAGGTGCGCGGCGAACTGCTGCTCGGTGACCCGGGAGGGGTCGATGTCGCCGGCGAGGGCGGCACGCGCGAGGGCCGCGCCCGCCTGGGTCAGTTCGGCGCGGCCGCCGTAGTTGACGCAGACATTGAGGGTCAGGCCCGTGCGGTGGCGGGTGGCGCGCTCCTGGGAGCGCAGGACCTCGACGACGTCGTCCGGGAGGCCGTCGGGGGAGCCGATCCAGCGCAGGCGCACGTCGTGCTGGAGCAGTTCGCCGTCGAGGAGTTCGGCGCGCATGATGGCGAACAGCTTGGAGACCTCGTCGGGTGAGCGCTTCCAGTTCTCCGTGGAGAACGCGTACACCGTCAGATGGCGCAGGCCGATCTCCAGGGCGCCCTGGACGACGTCGCGCAGGGCGACCGCCCCGGCGCGGTGCCCCTCGTCGCGGGGCAGGCCGAGGCCGGTGGCCCAGCGGCCGTTGCCGTCCATGACGATGGCCACGTGGTTCGGGAGTTGGGCGGCGGCGATCTCGGGCGGGCGTACGCCGTCGACGTGGGGGCGCGGCGGCAGCGGCGGCTCGGCGACCGGCACCGGCTGCCACTCGGGGGTGGGGTGCGGGGCGTCGGTGTCGGGGCCCGGGGCCGGGCGGCCACCGGGAGTGGTTGTGGTGGGCGGCAGGGTCAGCCGCCAGATCGCGGCGGCGCGGGCGCGGGCCGGGCCGAGGACGCGCCACTGCTTGTGCCGGGGGACGCGTACGGGCCGGCTCAGCGCGGCGGGGCCCGCGCCTATGATCGCGTCCAGCTCCGCGGTGAACAGGTCGACGGTGGTGTCCAGGACGATCGCCGGCCCCAGCGGCAGGCTGCCGCGCAGGACCCGGCGGGCGCCCTCCAGCCAGTCGCGGGCCTCACCCGTGAGGTGGGCGATGAGCCGCCGGACGGCGGGGGTCCACCGACGGGCGATCAGGTCGGCCGGGGCGACCTGGAACCGGTCGAGCACCTCGGTCGGGAACCAGACATGGCCGCCGTCGAGGTCCTCGGGGAGGTCGCGGAGCATGTCCGCGAGGAACAGCCCCTCCACGAAACGGGTGAAGCCCGGCACGTCCCGCAACCGTACGGGGACGGGCAGGCCGCACCGCACGAGCAGTCGCATGAACTGCTCGGGCCAGCTGATGTTCTGGGCGTGGGACCGTTCCCGCCACTCCTGCCAGGTGGCGACGGACTGCCGGTCGCCGTCCCGCTGGACCGCCTCCAGCGCGCCCAGCAGGTCGCCGAGGTCGAGCCCCCAGTGCCAGACGGCGTCGGTCAGCGCGAGCCGGATCGGGTCGTCGCTGGTGCCGCTGGTGAGGTCGGCCTCCAGCGCCGTCCGCCACTCCCGGAGCCGGTCGGCGCGCTCCTCGGGGGTGCCGTCGGTGGAGTCGAGCAGGTCGTCCGCGTGGGCGAACGCCGCGTACAGGGCCCAGCAGGCGGGCCGGGCCGCCGGGGGCATCAGACCCATCAGGGCGTACTCGGTGGGCCGTGTCGTGCGGACCAGGCGGCGGCACTCGTCGTAGGCGGCGTCGAGTGCCGATCGCTGTCGCCCGGACTGCGCTGTACTGCGACGCATGGGGTACCCCGCATACCTTCGAATGGAACCGATGGGACCGACCCGGGTGACAGCGATCGCCTGCGATTGGCTGCGATCGCTGCCCCCGAGCAGTGCCGGAACCGCTGAAACCATTCGAACGCGGAGCACGGCCACGCCTGTCTGCGACATTATCAGCCGCAAAGTCGCCGCACAGGCGCAGGCCCGGCGGTCACAGCCGGGGGTCGACCGGCTCCGACTCCAGGGCCAGTACCCCGAACACCGCCTCGTGCACCCGCCACAGCGGCTCCCCCTCGGCGAGCCGGTCGAGGGCCTCCAGACCGAGGACGTACTCGCGGATGGCGAGCGACCTCTTGTGGTTGAGGAAACGGCCGCGCAGCCGGGCCAGGTTGTCCGGGCGGGTGTACTCCGGGCCGTAGATGATGCGCAGGTACTCCCGGCCCCGGCACTTGATGCCGGGCTGCACCAGCCGCCCCTGCTCCGTACGGACCACGGCTCCGACCGGCTTGACCACCATGCCCTCGCCGCCGCGGCCCGTCATCTCCAGCCACCAGTCGACGCCGGCGCGGACCGAGTCCTCGTCGCCGGTGTCCACGAAGAGGCGCCGGGTGGTCTGCAACAGTCCGCTGGCGTCGAACTCGACGAGCCGGTCGATCAGGGCGAGCTGCTCGTCGTGCGGCAGCGCCGCGAGGCTGCGGCCCTGGACGGCGAGGATCTGGAACGGGGCGAGCCGCACCCCGTCCAGGCCCTCGGTGGGCCAGCAGTAGCGCCGGTACGCCTCGGTGAACGCGGCCGCGTCGGCGGCCCGCTCCCGCTGCTTGTCCAGCAACCCGCCCACGTCGACGCCCCGTGCCGCCGCGCCCTCCAGGGCGGCCAGCGCCCCGGGGAACACCGCGCCGGACGCGGCGCCGACCGCCGCGTACTGGGTGCGCAGCAGCCCGGACGCCTTCAGCGACCACGGCATCAGCTCGGCGTCGAGCAGCACCCAGTCGGTGTCGAGCTCCTCCCACAGCCCGGCCGCCGTCATGGCCTCGCGCACCCGGCCGAGGACCAGCTCGGTGCGGGCCTCGTCGTCGAAGAACGGGCGGCCGGTACGGGTGTAGAGGGAGCCGGTGGGGCCGTCCACACCGAACCGTCGGCGGGCCGCGTCCGCGTCACGGCAGACCAGGGCGACGGCCCGCGAGCCCATGTGCTTCTCCTCGCACACGACCCGCGCGACCCCGTCCTCCTTGTACTGCGCGAACGCCTCCGCCGGGTGCTCCAGATAGCCCTCGACGTGCGAGGTGGCCGTCGGCGCCATGGTCGGCGGGAGGTACGGCAGCAGCCGCGGGTCGACGGCGAAACGGCTCATGACCTCCAGCGCGGCGGCCGCGTTCTCCTCGCGGATCGAGACGCGGGCCTGGCCGTCGTAGCGGGTCTCGACGATACGGCGGCCGTGCACGTCCGTCAGGGCCAGCGGCCGGCCCTCGTGGCCGCCGGGTGCCTCGGAGGCCAGCGGTCGCGTCGGCTCGTACCAGACCCGCTCCGCCGGTACGTCGACCAGTTCGCGCTCCGGCCAGCGCAGCGCGGTCAGCTTCCCGCCGAACACCGCGCCCGTGTCGAGGCAGATGGTGTTGTTCAGCCAGGTGGCCTGCGGCACCGGGGTGTGGCCGTAGACGACGGCCGCGCGGCCCCGGTAGTCCTCCGCCCACGGGTAGCGCACCGGCAGCCCGAACTCGTCGGTCTCCCCCGTGGTGTCGCCGTACAGGGCGTGGCTGCGCACCCGGCCGGAGGTGCGGCCGTGGTACTTCTCCGGCAGGCCGGCGTGGCAGACGACCAGCTTCCCGCCGTCGAGGACGTAGTGGCTGACGAGTCCGTCGATGAACTCCCGTACCTGCTTCTTGAACTCCTCGCTCTCACCTTCCATCTGTTCGATGGTCTCGGCGAGCCCGTGGGTGTGCTGGACGCCTCGGCCCTTGAGGTAGCGGCCGTACTTGTTCTCGTGGTTGCCGGGCACGCACAGCGCGTCGCCCGAGCCGACCATGGACATCACGCGGCGCAGGACGCCCGGGCTGTCCGGGCCGCGGTCGACGAGGTCGCCGACGAAGACGGCCGTACGGCCCTCGGGGTGGACACCGTCGACGTAGCCGAGCTTGCCGAGGAGTGCCTCCAGCTCGTGGGCGCAGCCGTGGATGTCGCCGATGATGTCGAACGGGCCGGTGAGGTGGGTGAGGTCGTTGTAGCGCTTCTCGGTGACGATCGTGGCGTTCTCGACGTCGGCCACGCCCCGCAGGACGTGCACCTTGCGGAAGCCCTCGCGCTCCAGGTGGCGCAGTGAGCGGCGGAGTTCGCGGGTGTGGCGCTGGATGACGCGGCGCGGCATGTCGGCGCGGTCGGTGCGGGCCGCGTTGCGCTCGGCGCACACCTCCTCGGGCACGTCCAGCACGATGGCGATCGGCAGCACGTCGTGCTTCCGGGCCAGGTCGATGAGCTGCTTGCGGGACTCCGACTGCACGCTGGTCGCGTCGACGACGGTACGACGGCCGGCGGCGAGCCGCTTGCCGGCGATGTAGTGCAGCACGTCGAAGGCGTCCTTCGTCGCGCTCTGGTCGTTCTCGTCGTCGGAGACGAGGCCCCGGCAGAAGTCGGAGGAGATGATCTCGGTGGGCTTGAAGTGCCTGTGGGCGAAGGTCGACTTGCCGGAGCCGGAGGCGCCGATCAGGACGACGAGGGAGAGGTCGGTGACGGGCAGGGTGCGCCCCTCGGCCTTCCGCACGCCGGTCTCCACGGTGGTGTCGCTCATGCCGCCTTCGCCTCCTTCTCGTTCCTGTCGCTGATGCTGAACACGGCCATCTGGGTGGGTGGCCCCACCTCCGGGTCGTCGGGTCCGACGGGCACGAACGCGACGTCGTAGCCGTGCCGTTCGGCCACCGTGGCCGCCCAGGCGCGGAACTCCTCGCGCGTCCACTCGAAGCGGTGGTCGCCGTGGCGGACGTGACCGGCCGGGAGGGTCTCCCAGCGGACGTTGTACTCGACGTTCGGGGTGGTCACGAGGACGGTCCGGGGGCGGGCCGAGCCGAACACGGCGTACTCCAGGGCGGGCAGCCGGGGCAGGTCGAGGTGCTCGATGACCTCGGAGAGCACGGCGGCGTCGTAGCCCCCCAGCCGGTTGTCGGTGTAGGCGAGGGAGCTCTGGAAGAGCTGCACGCGCGAGGCCTGCCGCTCGCCCATGCGGTCGAGCTTGAGGCGGCGGGAGGCGATGGTGAGCGCGCGCATCGACACATCGGTGCCGACGATCTCGGTGAACCGCGGGTCCTTGAGCAGCGCCTGCACGAGCTGGCCCTGCCCACAGCCGAGGTCGAGCACCCGGGCGGCACCGGAGTCCTTCAGCGCCGCGATGATCGCGTCGCGGCGGAGCACGGCGAGGGGGGTGGGCCTGTCCTCGGTGGGCACGGCGGTCTCGGCCGGGCCGTCTGCGGTGGTGGGGACGGGGCTGTCGGCGGTGGTGGGGACGGCACCGTCCGTTCCCCCGGCCGTCCCGGCGGCATCGGAGGCACCGGCGGCATCCGAGGCATCGGTCGCCGCCGTCTCCTCCATCTCCTCCGGGTCCTCGACGGCGTTGTCGATCTCCTCGACCTCGCTGTCGTCGGCCTCGGCCAGGCGTACGAGTTCCAGGCGCTCCATGGCCTGGCGGGTCAGCGACCAGCGGCGGGAGAGATAGCGGCTGGTGATCAGCTTCTGCTCCGGGTGGCCGGACAGCCAGCCCTCACCGGCCCGCAGCAGCTTGTCGACCTCGTCGGACGACACCCAGTAGTGCTTGGCGTCGTCGAGGACCGGCAGCAGGACGTAGAGGTGGCGCAGTGCCTCGGACAGGGTCAGCGACTCCGACTCCAGGACCAGGTGGACGTACCGGGAGGCGCCCCACTCCGGGAACTGTGTGTCGAGCGGCACCGCCTCGGCGGTGACCGTCCAGCCGAGCGGCTCGAACAGCTTGGCTACGAGGTCGGGGCCGCCGCGCGCGGGCAGCGCGGGTATCTCGATGCGCAGGGGGCGGGCCTCGCCCGGGGCGTCGGGCCGGGCGGTGCAGCGGCCGCTCATCGCGCTGGAGAAGACGCTGCTCAGCGCGACGGCGAGCAGGGAGGAGGCCGCGTACGGGCGGTCGTTGACGTACTGGGCGAGCGCCGCGTCCGGGGCGCCGCCGCGGCCCTTGCCCTTGCCCCGCCGGACCAGGGCCACCGCGTCGACCTCCAGCAGCAGCGCGGCCGTGCACCGCTCGACGCCCGCCTCCGGGTAGAGGACATGCGCCTTGCCGTACGACGTGGAGAACGCTTGCGCGTTGTCGGGATGCTTGTGCAGCAGGTAACCGAGGTCGGTCGCGGGGCGCTCTGGGGTGCCGGTGGTACTGATCGTCAGGAACACGTGGAGTTGGCCTCGAGTCGGGTTGGAAGTGTCCCTACAACCTACAGAGAACGTGCTCTGGTCAGTGAGTATTTTCGGCCCGGACCGGACGACGGCCGGTGGGCGGCTCACCGGCCGTCACCTCGTCCTCGTGCGGGGTGTCGAGGCGCCGCGTTCGTGGGTCAGGCGGTGAAGCCGCCGTCGACGTGGATCGAGGCTCCGGTGATGTACGCGCCGTCGGGGCCTGCCAGGTGGGCGACGGTGCCCGCGATCTCGGCGGCTTGCGCGTAGCGGCCGACAGCGGTGAAGCCGGAAGCATCGCCGCCGCCGGCACCGGAAACCGGCGGGAATCGGACCTGGTGTTCGCCCCTGGAGATCCGGGCGGCGCGGGTCGGGTCGGGCGGCGCGGGTCGGGTCGGGTCGGGCGGCTCGTGCGACGATCGGTGAGGGCGCCGGGGACGGTGCCTCGATCGGTCGGGGCGCCGGGACGGTGCCTCGATCCGGGGACGAGGGCTGAGCGGAGGGCACGCGGGACATGGGGACGCAGCGGGATCGTTGGGCGGAGCTGACGGGCGGGCAGGGCGGGGAGGAGTACGCCCGGCGGTTCGCGCGGCTCGCCGCTTCCGGCCAGGACGTCCACGGAGAGGCCACCTTCTGCGCCGCGCTGCTGGAACCCGGCGCCCGGATCCTCGACGCCGGCTGCGGCACCGGACGGGTCGCCATCCGGCTCGCCGAGCTCGGGTACCACTGCACGGGGGTGGACATCGACCGGTCCATGCTGGCCGTGGCCCGGCGCGAGGCGCCCGCCTCACGGTGGCTGCACGGGGACCTCGCCCTCCTGGACACCCTCGGCCTCGACTCGGACTTCGACCTGGTGGTCGCCGCCGGCAACGTCATCCCGCTGCTCGCCCCCGGCACCGAGCCGACCGTGGTCCGGCAACTGGCCGCCGTACTGCGCCCCGGCGGGCTGCTGGTCACCGGTATGGGCCTGGACACGGCTCACCTGCCACTGCCCGAGGCGACGGTGACCCTCAACGACTTCGACGACTGGTGCGAGCAGGCCGGACTGTCCCTCCGGGAGCGCTTCGCCACCTGGGACGGCGCCCCCTACGAGCAGGGCGGCGGGTACGCGGTGAGTGTGCACGCCCGCGCCGCGGGCTGAGTGCCGGACCGCCGAGGGGCGGGCGCCGGGGCGGAGCTCCGTCCCCCGGCCAGGGGCGGAGCCCCACACCCCCTGCCGAGGACCGGGCCCCGCGCATCCCGCCGGGGGCGCGGGGCCTGGTCCGAGTCGTCCGAGGGGGCCGGCCCTACGACAGCTGCGACTGCACCTGCGAGGAGATCAGCTCCAGGTGGTCCAGGTCGTCGAGGTCGAGGACCTGGAGGTAGAGGCGCTGCGAGCCGATGGCCTGGTAGCGGCCGATCTTCTCGACGACCTCGGCGGGGGTGCCGGCGAGCCCGTTGGTCTTGAGCTCGTCGACCTCGCGGCCGATCACGGCGGCACGGCGGGCGACCTCGGCGTCGTCCTTGCCCACGCAGACGACCAGCGCGTTCGAGTAGACGAGGTCGTCGCCCTTGCGGCCGGCCTCCTCGGCTGCCGCACGGACCCGCCCGAACTGCCGCTCGCTGTCCTCCAGCGAGCCGAACGGCATGTTGAACTCGTCGGCGTACCGCGCGGCGAGGCGCGGCGTGCGGCTCGCGCCGTGCCCGCCGATCAGGACCGGCACCTTGGCCTGCGCGGGCTTGGGCAGCGCGGGCGAGTCGGTCAGCTGGTAGTGGGTGCCCTCGTACGAGAAGGTCTTGCCGACCTCGGTGGCCCACAGCCCCGTGACGATGGCCAGCTGCTCCTCCAGGCGCGCGAACTTCTCCTTCGGGAAGGGGATGCCGTACGCCTTGTGCTCCTCCTCGAACCAGCCCGCGCCCAGGCCGAGTTCGACGCGGCCGCCGGACATCTGGTCGACCTGGGCGACCTGGATGGCGAGCACACCGGGCAGGCGGAAGGTTCCTGCGGTCATCAGGGTGCCGAGCCGGATGCGCTTGGTCTCCCGCGCGAGCCCGGCCAGGGTGATCCAGGCGTCGGTGGGGCCGGGCAGCCCGTCCACGGAGCCCATGCGGAGGTAGTGGTCCGATCGGAAGAAGGCGTCGAAGCCGAGGTCCTCCGTGGCCTTGGCGACGGTGAGCAGCTTGTCGTAGGTCGCGCCCTGCTGGGGCTCGGTGAAGATGCGAAGATCCATGCCCTCCATCCTGCACGCTCGGACGCCGGTCAACTCCACCGGTCCTGGCCGCGCTCGTGGTGCCCTGTCGGGTGAAAATGCGTCGATCCGGTGTCTGCGAGGGGCGGCGCCAGTGACCGGCGGCAACGGTGATCGTTGCTCGGGAGGAGCCGGACCGCCCGGCACCCGTCGCCGGCGGTCGCTGCCGGGGCGCTCCCACACGTGCCCCCTCGGGGGGCGAGGGCCGAGGAGGCCGTCACATGTCCCAGGAAGCCGTGCCGGAGCAGGCCACCGTGCCTGCGCAGCCCAAGGGTCTGCTCCAGCAGATGGAGGAGTTGATGGCTGCCCTGAACGCGGACCTGTCCCAGCTCGACGCCGATCTGTCGGCGCCGCGTCCCGCCCCGGCGGAGGGCTCGGACTCCGTCTGACCGCCCCCGCGACGCCCGACCGGCCTCACCGCCCGACCGCCCGACCACCCGACCGCCCAGCCGTCGACCGTCCCGCCGTCCGATGCGGGTGCACCCGGTTGTGCGGCGGGGGCGGGGCCGGTCCTCGTCGGGGCGCGGGGAACCGCGCTGTTCGCCCCTCCTCCCCTCCCCCGGCGTCAGAACGGTTCAGCTGGCCGCCGCGTCCCGTTCCGCGAGGACCTGGTCCCGAACCGCCAGACGGCGGAGCATTTCGAGGACTCTGTCGCGGGCCTCGTCGGCGGCGTCGATCGCCTCCATGCACTGCCAGTACGTCGACTCCTCGTCGGCGGCGCTGGCCAGGCCGACCAGGGCGATACCGACCTCGCCGAGGAGGCCGCCGAGGCGGGTGAGGGAGTCATGGGCGTCGCCCAACTCGGTGAGCTGGGCGGCGCGTAAATCGCCCACCCCGAGCGGAGGAGCGCCGAGTATGCCGCAGCCGCTGCCCGCCAGCTCGGTCAACCCCAGTGCCTCACCGCGTAGTTCGGGTGGTCCGGAGACGGCGAGGCGGCTGCCGATCGCCTGCGCGAGGGCGTACGCCTGCCATGCCTCCGCCATCAGTTGAGGTTCCTCGACGCTGCCCGCCAGAGCGCGCCTGCTCGCCAAGATGAGCCGCACCGCGTCCATGCGCTGCTCCCGACTGTCCCGACGCGCTCTCACACGTCCCGCCCGACCTCTTGTCCGTTCATTACCCACAGTGAGGGTGACTGAGACAGAAAGCCAGAGGAAGCCGGAAATCTGTGGATAACAAGTCGGCAGAGCACCGCATTTCGACTACGGAGAGTCACATACGGGTGGGGTGGCTCGGCTTCACGGGCCTTCCGGCGCCGGGAACCTCCGTTCGTTGCGGTCGATCTTCGCGTCCAGTGCGGCCAGCGGATCGATGTCCAGCACCTCGCACAGCTGGAGCAGGTAGGCGAGGACGTCGGCGACCTCGTCGGTGACCCGGTGGGCGGTGTCGGGGTCCGACATCACCCGGGCCGACTCCTCGGGCGTCAACCACTGGAAGATCTCGACGAGTTCGGACGCCTCGACGCTGAGGGCGGAGACCAGGTTCTTCGGCGTGTGGTACGGCGCCCAGTTCCGGGCGGCCGCGAAGTCGGCGAGGCGACGCTGGAGGGTGGGGACGTCGAGTCCGTCCGGGGCTTCAGGATCTTTCACGGTCCAGGTGTACCACCGTCGCCCCGGGGACCCCGGCGGCCCAGGACGCGTCGCTCACCGCGCCCACCAGCCGGATGTGGCCGCGTTCGCCCATGCGGGCCGCCACGCACAGGAGTTGGGCGCGCTGGCGGGGGTCGAGGCAGCGGTCGAGGCCGTCGGCCAGGACGGTCAGTGTCTGGAGCGCCGCCGGGACCTCGGCGACCGGGTCGACCTCCAGTACACCGGGGCCGGTGAACAGCACCAGGGCCAGGGCGAGATACCGCAGCTCGCCGTCGCCGAGGAGGGCGAGGGGTGTCCGCACGCCGTCGCCACGGTCGAGCACCGCCCGCACCAGGGCGGGGCCGGTCCCGCCCCCGTGACCTGCTCCGCCCCCGTGACCTGCCCCGTTCCCGTGACCGGGTCCGCTCCCGAGACCGGGTCCGCGACCCCGTCCGTGGCCGACTCCGTGGCCGGCCCCGTGCGCGGCCCTGGGTGCGTCCCCGTGCCCGTTCCCTCCCGGAGCGGGTTCGGCGAGGAGATCGGCGACCGGTCCCACGCAGCCGTCCCGGACTGCCGCGACGAGTTGCGCGTGGCGTCGGCCGCACTCCGTGCGCGTGCGATACAGCACGTCGGCGAGGTTGTCGCAGCCGCGCAGGAGGCGGCCGGAGCCGAGCGGTACGGCGGCCCGCATACGGCGGGGGCGCGGGTCGCAGGCGAAGACCGAGCGGAGGGCGACCACCATCTGTTCGGCGGCGGCGAGGACCCGGCGCTGACCGTCGGTCTTGCCGGCGACGCGCAGGGGAAGCAGGGCGGTGCCGAGGCGGTCGTCGGGCAGGGGGCCGCGGGTGACGGGGGACGCGCCCGCGGTGTGCCAGGCGGCCTGGACGACGGGGCGGCTCGGGTCGACCAGCGCGGTCTCCAGGAGGGTCAGCCCGCCGGAGGTCAACCGCTCGCCGACGACGCGGAGTTCGGGGTCTGCCTGGACGGCGATGTCGAGCCGGATGGGGCCCTCGGGGCCGTCGGCGGTGCAGCCGAGACGGAAGCCGCGGCGGCGCTGGGTGTCCGGGCGGGCCCGCTCGGGCACGCATCCGTGCGGGTCGGGGAACGCCTCGTCGAGGCGGGCGCCGCCGCCGAGCCGCGCGAGCGCCTCGTACGCTCTGAGCGCCGTCGTCTTGCCGCTGCCGCTGGGCCCGGTGAGGAGGGTGAGCGGTCCGAGCGGGAAGGCGGTGCCGCGGTGGCCCGCGAAGGCCGAGAGCCGCAGTTCGGTGACGCTCGGCCGCTCCGGGCGGACACCGGCGTCGGCGCCGGGCCGCACCGGCGACGAGGGTGACACGGTCATATGCGGACCGTAGGGGGCGCCGCGCCAGACGAACCGTTCCACCACGTGGATCTTCCTACGTTCGAGGGAGCGCTTCCACACGGGGACGCGCCTTGGTTGTTCCGGGAGCGCCGGCGAGGGTCGGCGAGCGCGGGGTGAAGGGGGGCCGGAAACGCCCGGTGAAGGATTGGGGGAAACCCGGGCGATGGGGCTGGGGTTGCGGAGCGCCGGGGGCAGCACTCGGGTGACGGCTCACACCGCCGGGAGGTGGGCTGGGGGCGTCGGCCCGATGGCTCGGTGGCGCCGGCGGACGGCTTGGGCAGCGCCCGGACCGCTGGGCGGCATCCGCCCCTCGTTTGCCAGGGGCGCCCGTTGCTCGGAACCCAACCGGGCCCGACGTTGGGAAGCCGGCGGGAATCCGGCGGGAATCAGGGATTCGCCGGGCCGACGGCAGGCCGGGGCACGCCATCCGGGTTCGGGCACAGGCAATGACGCGGGGAGGGCGACCGCGGGGGGCGGGGCGGACGCCTCCCCCACGGGGCGGGACACCGGCGGCCGGAGCAGGCGGTACCTGCGAGGGCGGGGGCTCACCCTGGAGACAGGCCGCCGAACGTCGGCCGCAGGCCACAGGCCGCCGACGTATCGACTCGCCCCTTCGGAGGGGATGGCCAGCGGGCCGGGGCGAGGGCTCGGCGGGGGCCCGGGGGCTTGCCCCCGGCTGGCGGGTCACCGCCGGCGGGAACTGCCGCCGTGCGGCGTTCGGCCTCGCTGCGGCCGGGGGTGGCTCGAGGCCCGGCGGAGGGGCGGGACGCTGGCCCGCGTGGGCACCGCCATCGGTGCCGCCGCCCCCCGGCGGGCCGCCCCCGGGGCCCGGAGCCGCTCGGAGCGCCGCGCGTGTGGTGGGCGCTCCGAGCGACTCCCGGTGAGAGTTCAGACTCCGGGGACTCCCGCGTTCTCCATCAGGCCTCGGACCTCCATGCCGTGGGGTGTGAGGAGGAACACGTTGCGGTCGACTCGGTGCATTCCGCTGGCGAGGCCGAAGACGACGCCGGTGCTGAAGTCGAGGACTCGCTTGGCCACCTCGGTCTCCGCGCCGGAGAGGTCGAGGAGGACCGGAATGCCCGCCATCAGCGTCTCGGCGACGTCGCGGGCGTCCGCGAAGACATTGACGCGCAGGACGACGAAACGGCGCCGGGCCTCCGTCTCGGCCTCCGGTATGGTCCGGTGGTCGACCGCGGACGGCCAGGCGTCCCGGCCCCGCAGCGGCACGACCTGTGCGAGCCCCTCCCACTGTTCGTCGGTGACATCGTGGCTGTTCACCCTGTTCACCGGCCTTCCCCCTGGCTCACACTGATTGACTGCATCGACCAATTCTTACGCATGGTCACCCGTTCGGCCCAACAGCGACACGGACCGCGAGGTGGGCCGGGAGGCGGGCCGCGAGACCCCCTCCGACGTCTCGCCGGATCGTGGCCTCACAGCCCCGCGCAGGACGGTGTGTGGTGGGCGTAACCCCTCATGATCAGGTCATGTGACATCGACGTAATGGGCAATTCGTACGATCGAGCCTGCCCGGCGGCCATCAGGACGCTGAGCGGAAGCAGTCCGGCCGCCGTACCAGAAGGGGACCGGACACCCCGCACGCCGACAGAGAGGGGCCGCCCGTGGTCGCGCAGGGCCCGCCGAGCACCACCACCCAGGTGCGGACCGTGTGCTCGTACTGCGGTGTCGGCTGCGGCATGCTCCTGGACGTCGGGACGGGTCCCGACGGGCGGCGCACGGTCCTGAGGGCGACCGGCGACAAGTCCCACCCGGCGAACTTCGGCCGACTGTGCACCAAGGGCGCGACGACCGCCGACATGCTGGCCGCGCCCGGCCGGCTCACCACGGCCCTCGTACGGGACGACCGGGGTGACGAGCCGGTGCCCGTGCCGGTCGCGGACGCCCTCTCCGAGACGGCCCGGCGGCTGCGCGCGATCATCGACGAACACGGGCCCGACGCGTTCGCGTTCTACGTGTCCGGCCAGATGAGCCTGGAGGCTCAGTACCTGGCGAACAAGCTGGCCAAGGGCTTCATCCGCACCAACCAGATCGAGTCGAACTCCCGGCTGTGCATGGCGAGCGCCGGCACCGGCTACAAGCTGTCGCTGGGCGCCGACGGGCCGCCCGGCTCGTACGAGGACCTCGACAAGGCGGACGTCTTCCTCGTGATCGGCTCGAACATGGCCGACTGCCACCCCATCCTCTTCCTGCGGATGATGGACCGGGTCAAGGCGGGCGCGAAGCTGATCGTCGTCGATCCGCGGCGGACGGCGACCGCCGAGAAGGCCGACCTGTTCCTCCAGATCCGCCCCGGTACGGACCTCGCGCTGCTCAACGGGCTGCTGCATCTGCTGCACGCGAACGGGCACACCGACCCGGAGTTCATCGCCGCCCACACCGAGGGCTGGGAGGCGATGCCTGACTTCCTCGCCGACTACGCGCCGGACGCCGTCGCCTCCGTCACCGGGCTCGTGGCGGACGACATCCGCGAGGCCGCGCGGCTGATCGGCGAGGCCGCCGAGTGGACGAGCTGCTGGACCATGGGGCTCAACCAGTCCACGCACGGCACCTGGAACACCAACGCCCTCGTCAACCTGCATCTGGCGACCGGCGCCATCTGCCGGCCGGGCAGCGGGCCGTTCTCGCTGACCGGGCAGCCCAACGCCATGGGCGGGCGCGAGATGGGCTACATGGGGCCGGGGCTGCCGGGCCAGCGGTCGGTGCTCGTGGACGAGGAGCGGGCGTTCGTCGAGGAACTGTGGGGGCTGGCGCCGGACACGCTGCGCCCGGACGGTTTCGGCAAGGGCACCGTCGAGATGTTCCGGAGGATGGCCGACGGCGAGATCAAGGCGTGCTGGATCATCTGCACCAACCCCGTCGCCTCCGTCGCCAACCGGAAGACCGTGATCGAGGGGCTGGAGGCCGCGGAGTTCGTCGTCACGCAGGACGTGTTCGCCGACACCGAGACCAACGCGTACGCCGATGTCGTGCTGCCCGGGGCCCTGTGGACCGAGTCCGAGGGCGTCCTCGTCAACAGCGAGCGGAATCTGACGCTGGCCTCCGCGGCCGCCGACCCACCGGGCGAGGCGATGGCGGACTGGCGGATCATCGCCGCCGTCGCACGGGAGATGGGCTTCGAGAAGGGCTTCTCGTACGACAGCGCCGAGCAGGTCTTCGAGGAGATCAAGCAGGCGTGGAACCCGAAGACCGGGTGGGATCTGCGGGGAGTGACGTACGAGCGGCTGCGGTCGACGACGGTGCAGTGGCCGGCCGCGGAGGAGACCGGACCGGCGCGGAACCCGATCCGGTACGTGGACGCGGACGGCGGGCTGACGTTCCCCACCGCGAGCGGGCGTGCCGTGTTCCACGCACGGCCGCACATGGAGCCCGCCGAACTCCCGGACGACGACTTCCCGTTCGTGCTCAACACCGGGCGGTTGCAGCACCAGTGGCACACGCTGACGAAGACGGGCAGGGTCGCCAAGCTCAACCGGCTGAACCCCGGGCCGTTCGTGGAGGTGCATCCGCGGGACGCGCAGGCGCTGCACGTCGCCGACGGCGACTTCGTCGAGGTCGCCTCGCGGCGGGGGCGGGCCGTGCTGCCGGTGGTCGTGACGGACCGGGTGCGGCCGGGGTGCCTGTTCGCGCCGTTCCACTGGAACGACCTGTTCGGGGAGTATCTGAGCATCAACGCGGTGACCAGCGACGCGGTGGACCCGCTGTCGTTCCAGCCGGAGTTGAAGGTGTGCGCGGTGGGGCTGACGAAGGTGGCGGCGCCCGCGCCGTCGCCGACCGGGACCCAGCCGGTCGCGGCCGGCGCGGTCGACACCCGGACGGGCACGGCTCACACGGCCGAGGCGCTCGTCCCGACCGCGGTCGCGCCTGGCGCCAATCCCTTCGGGCTCGCACCCGCTCCTCCGCCCGTGCTCTCCGCCCAGGAGCGCCAGTACCTCACCGGGTTCCTCGCCGGGCTCGGGTCCGGGGTCACCGGGGTGCCCGTGCTGCCGCCGGACGCGCCGTTCAGCCCCGAGCACGCGCTGTGGGTGAACGGGGTGCTCGCCGGAATGTACTCGCGGTCCGCGGCGCCCGTGGCCGTCCCCACGGCCGGGGCGGCCGGGCGGGACGTCGTGGTGCTGTGGGCCTCGCAGACCGGCACCGCGGAGGAGTTCGCGGTGGCCGCGGCCGAGCATCTGGGCGCGGCGGGGCACCGGGCGACGCTGGTCGGCATGGACGAGGCCGCCCCGTCCGAACTGCCGCGCGGCGCGGACCTGTTGCTCATCACGAGCACCTTCGGCGACGGGGACGCACCCGACAACGGCTCCGGTTTCTGGGAGGCGCTCACGGACCGGGAGGCACCACGGCTGGACGGTGTGCGGTACGCGGTGCTGGCGTTCGGCGACTCGTCGTACGACGACTTCTGCGGGCACGGCCGGCGGCTGGACGCCCGGCTCGACGAGCTGGGCGCGGTGCGGCTGGCGCCCCGCACGGACTGCGAGCCGGACTACGAGCCGTCGGCGGACGCCTGGCTAGGCCAGGTGCTCACCGCGCTCGGCACCGGGACGGAGACCACCGCTGCACGGGGACTGACGGAGGCGGGCCCGCAGACCGCGCCCGGCACAGCCCCCGTCACGGCCCCCCTCTCCGCGCCCGTCGCGCCCCGGTCCGCCCGGCCCGCGCCCGCGCACGCCCGGCTGGTCGGCAACCGGCTGCTCAGCCTGCCGGGGGCGGGCAAGGAGGTACGCCGGTTCACCTTCGACACGAAGGGGACGGGGCTCACCTACGAGGCGGGTGACGCGCTCGGGGTGCGGCCGGTCAACTCCCCCGGCCTGGTCTCGGAATGGCTGGCGGTGACCGGTCTGGACGGCTCGGCCGCCGTGGAGGTCGCCGGTGTCGGCGAGGTGCCCTTCGCCGAGGCGCTGCACCGGCATCTCGACATCACCCGGATCACCCCGGACCTGCTTCGCTTCGTCTCCGAACGGACGCGGGACAACCGGGAGTTGAAGAAGCTGATGCGGCCCGACAACAAGGACGGGCTCGCCCAGTGGTCGTGGGGCAGGCAGGCCGTGGACGTGGTCGCCGAGTTCGCGGTGCGGGCCTGTGCGGCCGAGTGGGCCGGGGTGTTCAAGCGGCTCCAGCCCCGGCTGTACTCCATCTCGTCGAGCCCGCTCGTCGACCCGCACGAGGTGTCGCTGACCGTGTCAGTCGTGCGGTACGAGAACCTGCGCGGGCAGCCGCGCGGTGGGGTCTGCTCACCGTTCCTCGCGGACGGCGAGGCGGGGCTGGAGGTGCCGGTGTTCGTGCAGCGGTCACCGCACTTCCGGCCGCCGGCGGACGCCACGACCCCGATGGTCATGGTCGGCCCCGGCACCGGCGTCGCCCCCTTCGTCGGCTTCCTCCAGGAGCGGCAGGCTCTCGGCCACCGGGCGCCCAACTGGCTGTTCTTCGGCGAGCAGCACCGGGCCACCGACTTCTACTACGAGGACGAGCTGACGGAGCTGCGGCGGGTGGGGGTGCTGGACCGGCTGGACACCGCGTTCTCACGGGACCAGCGGGCGAAGGTGTACGTGCAGGACCGGATGCGTGAGCACGGCCCCGAGCTGTGGCACTGGCTCCAGGACGGCGCCCGCTTCTACGTCTGCGGCGACGCCTCCCGCATGGCGAAGGACGTCGACCGGGCGCTGCGGGACATCGCGGTCGCCCACGGCGGGCTGAGCGAGGCGGAGGCCGCAGCGTACGTGAAGCAGCTGGCGAACGAGAAGCGGTACGTGCGGGACGTGTACTGACGGCACGGGCTCGGGGGCCGGATCAGATCCAGCCCTGCTGCCACGCGTGGTGGGCCGCGGCGTGGCGCGTGGGGGCGCCCAGTTTGGACATCGCGGCCGAGAGGTAGTTGCGGACGGTGCCCTGGGCCAGATGGACCTCGGTGGCGATCTCGGCGACGGAGGCTCCGGTGCGGGCGGCGCGCAGAACCTGGAGTTCGCGGTCGCTGAGGGGGCAGTCGTCCTCGGTGAGCGCGGACGCGGCGATGTCGGGGTCGACATAGCGGCGTCCTGCGGCGACCTCGCGGAGGATCTCCGCCAGCCGGGCGGCCGGGGTGGTCTTGGGGACGAAGCCCCGCACTCCGGCGGCGAGGGCCCGGCGCAGCACGGCGGGCCGGGCGTGCCGGGTGACGATGACGGTGCGCGTGGGCAGTTCGGCGCCGATCTCCTCGGCGGCGCGCAGTCCGTCGGTCGGCGGCATCTCCAGGTCGAGCACGGCGATGTCCGGGCGGTGTTCACGGGCGAGCCGGACCGCGTCGGTGGAGGTGGCGGCCTCCGCGACCACCCGCAGGTCGTCCTCCAGGGCGAGCAGCGCGGCGAGGGCGCCGCGCAGGAGGTCCTCGTCGTCGGCGATGAGGAGCCGGATCATCGGGCCACTTCCTTCAGGGGTTCGGGGGTCGCGTCGGCCCGGCCGAGCGGCAGTACGGCCGTGACCTCGAAGCGGTCGCCGTCGCGGTGCCACGTCAACTCGCCGCCGGCTGCCCCCAGTCGCTCGGCGAGGGCGGTCAGGCCGGTGCCGTCCCCGCTGCCGGGGCGCTCGTCGGCGCCGTCGTTGGCCACGCGCAGCCGGGCGCGGTCGCCGGTGACCCGGTGGTCGATCTCGGCGTACCGGGCGCGGCTGTGGCGCAGGACGTTGGTGGTGGCCTCCCGCATGACCAGGCCGAGCAGATGGCGGGTGAGGTCGGCCAGGTCGTGGCCGGGGGCGGCGGGTTCGCGGGACGTGCGGGTGTCGATGCCGGCCGCGGCCAGCACCTTCCCGGCGTTGGCGATCTCGTCGTCGAGGGTGGTCCTGCGGTAACCCCGCACCACGGCCCGGGTGTCGCGCAGGGCGTCGGCCGACAACTGCCGTACCTCGCGCATCTCGGCGGCGGCCCGCGCGGGGTCCCGTTCCACGAGCCGCGCCGCCAACTCGCTTTTCAGGGCGATGACCTGAAGGTGGTGGCCCTGGATGTCGTGCAGGTCGGCGGCGAAGCGGAGCCGTTCGTCCCGCACGGCCAGCTCGGCCTCCAGGCGTCGCGCCCGGTCGAGGCGTCCGGCGATGTTCCAGGCCCACAGGGGGCCGAGCACCGTCCACGCGGTGAAGGCGACGAGCCCGGCCGGGAAGAGCGCGGCGTACGGCAGCTCCCCGTCACCGGCGGACAGACTGACCGCGGCGCCCGGCAGCGTGGCGAGGAGCACCGCGCCGGCGAGCAGGAACCTGCGGTGGCGGGGGCGGAGGAAGGTCGCGCAGACGGCCGTGGTGACGGCGGGGGCGACCGCCCACAGCTCGTAGGCCCGCCGGGCCAGTGGAAGGGCCGCGAGCACGACGGTGGCGACGACCAGGGTCACCAGCGCATGCCGTGGCGGGCGCGGAGGGTGGGCGCCGTCGGCGGCCGTCGACGGGCTCAGCGGCCGGCCGAGCAGGACCGCGCCGGCGACCGTGTCGACCACGAGGGCGACGGCGACCGGAACGCGCGCCCGGGCGGGCACGTCCGGGTCCAGGACCCACTCGCCGTAGAACAGCACCAGAAGGCACACGGTGGTCCCCGGCACCGTCCACCAGGTGAGACGACGGAAGCCCGTCAGCTCCGCCCCGCGCTCGCTCTCCCCGTCCCGCACCCGGTCATTGTCGTACGGCCGTGCCCCCGCATGACAGATGTCACGCGGAGACGTGACAACGCCATGCGCGGGCGTGCGGATACGGCACTACTGGCGGCGTCGGCGCGGGAGCAGTCTGAGGGCCGGGGGAAGAACCCCGCCCCCTTCGCCCCGGCCAGACGCCTCTCATGGCCGTTCCCTCGTGTCTCAGGAGACCTCCATGTGTGCCACGACCTCCTCCAGTTCCAGCGACGTGTCCCAGGAGCGGCGGCCGGGCCGGGCGCTGTTGCGGCGCTGGCCCACGGCCCTCGCGCTCGCCCTGACGGTGCCCGGGTTGGTGCTGGGCGGGTCGGAGGAAGCGGCCGGTGCCGTCCGCGGATACGGGGAGTTCCTGCCGCTCCTCCCGCTGCTGTACGTGGTCGTCCATCAGGCGGGGAGGGCGAAGGCGACCTGGCCCGTGCTGGGGGCGGGCGTGGTGTTCGCGTTCGCCCTGCAACTCCTGGACGTCGTCTCACCGGCCGGTGTCATGGTGGGCGTCGCGCTGGCGGTACTGCTGTGGGGCGCCGCGCGCGGAACTCCCCACGGACGGCCCCTCCTTGGCGTCCAGGCGGCCGGCGCGGTCGTGTTCGGCGCGCTCGCGCTCACCGGTCTGGTGCTGGACCCCGACGTGGGCCGGTACCTGGTGGCCGCCGGCTGGTTCCTCCACGGTGTCTGGGACTTCGCCCATCTGCGGGTGCGTCGGCTCGACGGTGTCGTCGCGCCCACCTTCGCCGAGTGGTGCGGAGTCGTGGACGTGGTGGTCGCCGTGGAACTGCTGTTCCTCGTGTGACCCGTGGGACCCACTGCGACCAGGGTGCCGCGGTCGCCGTACCGAGAGGTGGGTCGCGGTGGCGGGCCGACTCCGGCCCGCGACAACGACTTTGCCATCTCTTTACAACGGGGTCGGTCGCTGTCTCGTCTCTCCGCTCGATCCGCAACGCCGCCCCGCCGGGTCACCGTCCGGGCGGCCCGACGAGAGAGAGCGACTCATGCGCCGTACCGTCCTCAGTGCCGCGGCCCTGGCCTGCACCGCCGTCCTGGCCGGCGCGCTGCCCGCGTTCGCCGACGACACCGCACCGTCCGCCGCGCCCCGGTCGGCGACCTCCACCGCAACGCCCGTGCCGTCCACCGCCGGGCCCGCCGAGGATTCGACCACGCCCGGGCCCGCCGAGGATTCGACCACCCCCGAGCCGGCCGAGGACGCCACCGATGCGTCTCCGGTGCCCAGCCAGGTCTCCGTGGTGCCGAGCGGGGCGCCCGACACCGGGGAGGCGGCGGAGTCGGACGGGTCCGGGACCGGAGCGGTGCTCATCGGCTCGGGCGCCGTCGCGGCCCTCGTCGGCGGGGCCGGCGCGATCGTCCTCGTCCGGCGCCGCCGGGGCGACACGGCATGACACCGCCCACCGGGGCGCTCTCCCGACGCTCCCTCGTCGCCGTGGCGGCGGCCTCGCTGCTCGTCGGGTGTCGGGGGAGCGGCGGGGCCGGGGGCCGGGACTCGGGCGGTCCACCGGTCGACACAGCCCCGTCTCCCCTCTCGTCGGACGCGGCCCGTCGGTCGTCCTCCTCGGGCGGGTCGCCGTCGCCGCTGGCGCGCTCCGTGCCGGTCAGGCTGCTGATCCCGGCCATCGGGGTGGACACGCCGGTCATGGGGCTGGGGCTGGCGGCGGACGGGAGCGTGGAGGTGCCGCCGGTGGCGGAGCACGACCGGGCGGGGTGGTACCGGCACTCACCGACACCGGGTCAGACCGGCCCCTCGGTGATCCTCGGGCACGTCACGGTCGGGGCCTACGGCGACGGTGTCTTCCGCCGGCTCGCGCGGCTGCGGCGCGGCGCGCGGATCACCGCGCGCCGGGCCGACGGCTCGACGGCGGAGTTCACCGTCGACCGTGTGCGGACCGTCGCCAAGGCCGACTTCCCGGCGGCGGAGGTCTACGGGAACGTGGACCGCCCCGAACTCCGTCTCATCACGTGCGGTGGCCCCCGCTCCGGCGAGGAGTACCGGGACAACGTGATCGTCTTCGCGACGCTGAGCGCCACCGGCCGTACGGGCGAGCCGATGTCGTGACCGGTCGCCCCTCCCCCGCCGCCCGCCCGTACGGGCACCCCCGTGGCGGGCCTCATCCCTTCCCGTACGACGGCCCGCACGGCATGACGAGCCCACGACCCTGGAGAGCGTTGAAACGGTCCCGTGAGAAGGCCGCGTCCGAACTGTTCGCCGCCCTCTACCCCCGCCTCGCCGGCTGGTGCCGCAGGCTGGTCGACGACGACGAGACGGCCCACGAGATCGCGTCGGAGGCGTTCACCCGGCTCTGGGCCCGCTGGACCTCCGTCGCCGAACCCCACGGCTTCCTCTACGTCACCGCGGCGAACCTCGTACGGGACCACTGGCGCAAGCTCGAACGGGAACGCCGGGCGATGCACCGGGCCACGGCCGAGGCGGCGGTGCGCCCGCAGGGCGATCACGCCGAGCAGGCCGACCCCTCGGTGCGGCTGCTGGTGCAGTCGCTGCCGGAGCGACTGCGTGTCCCGATCCTGCTGCACTACTACGCTGACATGCCGATCCGGGAGGTGTCCGTCCTGACCGGACGCAAGGAGGGAACCGTCAAGGCCGATCTCCACGCGGCCCGCGAACTGCTCCGCGCCCATCTGAGGAGAAGCCTTGATCACACACGCTGACGACGGCCCGGAGTTCGAGCCCGACGATCCGCTGGCCGTCGTCCTGCGCCCACCCGCCGAGCACCTCGGGCCGCCGTCCGGCCGCTACGAGGCGATCCGCCGCGCCGCGGCCCGCCGCCGACTGCTGCGTGCGGCCGCCGGAACCGCCGTCACCTGCGCGGTGGCCGCCCTCATCACCGTCCCGACGCTGTTCGCCACGTCCGGGACGCGTACGCCCCCGTCGCCGCCGCTCGCCCCGCCACCGCTGAGCAGTCCCGCTCCCACGCACCCCCGCGCGGGGTCGCCCTCACCGACGCGGCCCGACTCCGGATCGCCCTCGTCCGCCACCCCCGTTCCCGATCCCGCGGAGGACTCCTCCACCGGCCCGTCCGCGCAGCCGGGCGCGTCCTCCCCGACCGAGGAGCCCTCGGCGGCGCCGACCCCGTCCACTGCCCCTTCGGCGACCGACGCACGCTGAAGGCCGCCACACGCGAGGGGCCCCTGCACGGCAACGGTCGCCTCACCCTCGTGCCGAACGGCCGTCGTGGCTGAACTACCGCTTCGGTGAACGGAGTTGGCGGAGCACCGGCGCGTCCGTGCCCTCCAGGGCGGTCAGCGCGCCGCGCCAGTGACTCCGGGCCACCCCGTCGTCCCCGAGGGCCCGCGGGACATGCCCGTACCCGTACTCGTACTCGGCGAGGCCTGGAGCAGCCCGTACGCGTCGATGCGCTGGGCGGCCTGCCGGAGCAGCGCTCCGCACGCCGACCGCGCCGGGTCGAGGCGGCTCAGGGCCCGCAGCGCCTGCGCCCGGCCAGCAGGGAGTCTCCCGCTCGGCGTTCCCGTGGGCCGCGCCGGCTGCCATGACCCGCAACGCGCCGTCGAAGCTCCGCGGGGCTCGGGCGCGTTCGCCGAGGGTGAGCTGGGCGCGGCCCGTGGCGCAGAGGGCGACCTGCTCGATCACATGGCGGCCCGCCCGTCGGGCCAGTTGCGGAACAGCGGGCGCCCGGCGTCCGACGTCGACCCGGTACCCCTCACACCTCCGCCCCCTCACACCCCCCGTCGCATGCACACCAGCTGATCGCGCGCGTCCCACGACTCGGCGATCGTGAAGCCGAGCCGTTCGTAGAGGGCGATGGCTCCGGTGCGCCACTGCCACACCGACAGCCGCAGGGTGCTCACCCCGCTCTCCGGGGCGTGCGCCACCGCGGTCTCGATCAGGCGGGACGCGACGCCCCTGCCGCGATGGGCGGGATCCGTCCAGAGCCGCTTGATCTCGGAGCAGCCGTCGACGGGCGCGGTCACCACGAGGCAGCCGACCGCGGCCTGTTCACTCGTCGCCAGCAGCACGACATCGGCGGCGAACGCGGTCCGCGGATCCGTGATCTCCGCCCGGTAGCGGTCGGGCAGCCCGTCCACGCCGGTGACGGCCCGGCCCTTCTCCGCCTCGGTCCGCAGGTGGTAGTCCGCGAGCAACCGGGCGAGGCCGCCCTCGTCACCGGGGTCGTGCCCGGGCCTGCGGACCACCGCGATCTCGCGCTGCTCAGTCATGCCGTCAGCATCACACGCCCTCATACGCCTTCATACGCCTCATACGCCCCCTCACGCCCTGGTCGAGCCGCCGAACACAGGCGTACACCTCGGCAACTCTCCGCGAATGCCGCCCGAACTCTCGACACGACACGGGTAACCGGGGGTAACTTCAGCCACGATCGTCCGGCAACCGCTTTCCCCAGCCCCCACAGCCCCAGCCCCCGCCCCCAGCCCCAGTTCACTCCCCAGGAGAGACTCCCCATGCACAGACTCCTCGCCTGTCTGACGACGGCGGCCGCCGTCCTCGGCGGGTTCACCGTGGCCGCCCCCTCCGCCCAGGCCGCCGCGGCCGCCGACTCCGGCACCTTCAACGTCCTCAGCTACAACGTCGCGGGCCTGCCCGAGGCGATATCCAGCGCACCGACGCCCCGCGAGTCCAGCACCACGACGATCGGTCAGCGGATCGCGTCGTACGACGTCGTCCACGCCCAGGAGGACTTCAACTACCACGCCCTCCTCTACGCCGCCGACACCGCGCACCCGTACCGCACCCCCACCAGCGGCGGCGCCGGCGTCGGCAGCGGACTCAACTCGCTCTCGAAACTCCCCTACGACGAGGACGACTTCGAGCGGGTGCGCTGGAACAACTGCACCCTGGGCTCGGGCGACTGCCTGACCCCCAAGGGCTTCACCTTCATGCGCGAGCGCCTCGCCGAGGGCGTCTACGTCGACTTCTACAACCTGCACACCAACGCGGGCACCAACGACGACGACCTCGCCGCCCGCAGGGCCAACCTCAGCCAGCTCACCGACTTCATCGCCTCGCACTCCGCGGGCAACGCCGTCGTGGTCATGGGCGACACCAACACCCGGTACACCCGTTCCGGCGACACCATCGCCGAGTTCGCCGCCGCCAACGGCCTCACCGACCCGTGGGTCAAGCTGATCCGCGGTGGCGTGGCCCCCGCGAAGGGCAGTGACGCCCTGGTCTGCGACCAGACGGGGACGACCGTGCCCAACACCTGCGAGGTCGTCGACAAGATCCTCTACCGGGGCAGCAAGCTCGTCTCGCTGAACGCGACGCGCTACAACAACGAGCACGCCAAGTTCCTCACCGACGGCGGTCTGATGCTCTCCGACCACGACCCGCTCACGGTGGACTTCTCCTGGTCGCGCAACGCCGCCTTCCAGCTCAGCGACCAGTTCGGCGGCCCGCACGGCGACTACTTCAACGACATCGGCAGCGTGCCGGCCGGGGCCCGCGCCACCACCGTCGCCCTGCGCGCCGGTTCCCGCGTGGACCAGCTGAGCCTCACCCTCGCGAACGGCACCACGCTCACCCACGGCGGCACCGGGGGCACCGCGTCCTCCCTCGCGCTGGGCAGCGGCGAGTACCTCACCTCGGCCACCCTGTGCCAGGGCCAGAAGGACGGCCGCACCCGGATCTTCTCCGCCAGGTTCACCACCAACCAGGGCCGCACCCTGGCCGGGGGCACCACCACCTCGACGTGTGTGACGCGCACGGCACCGTCGGGCTGGCAGATCGCCGGCTTCCACGGCCGCGCGGGCGACGAGGCCGACAAGATCGGCTTCATCTACACCCAGCGCTGACCCGGACGACCGGCGGCGCACCCGGTCCCGGGCGGGTCGACCCGACCCGCCCGTGGCACCCCGCGGCCCACCGCACCCGGCCCGGTCACGCCAGCGGGTCGAGGAACGTGAGCACGGAGGCGTCCTCCTCGATCAGCGGCGCGAGCGCGGCGTTGAACGGGCCGCCGTAGGGGGCGTTCAGATGGGCCTGGAAGGCGTCCTCGTCCCGGTACACCTCGAAGATCCAGAAGGCGCGCGGTGCGGCCGCCTTGGTGTAGACCTCGAAGGCGAGGTTGCCTTCCTCCTCGCGCACCTTCAGGGCGTACTCCCCGATCATGCGGGCCACTTCGTCCCGCGCCCCCTCACGGGCGGTGAACTCGGCGAGCAGCGTCTTCTTCACGATGGCGTGTCCTTGTCGTTCCAGGGGTGAGTGTCGCGTCGGGGCCCGTGTCCACGGCCCGAACCGGCGTCCCGAAAAGCCCGCTTGTGGCGTTTCGTCCACGGAACGAGCCTGTCGTCGCCGAACCCGGGCCGGGGCCGCCGTCACCGCCCCGGCCAGGGCGTTCATCCCGGACGGCCGTGCCCGTCGGCCAATGTCATCGATGACATCGAGTGGCCCGATGATGGGCGAGATCCGGTGGGCACGTCAACGGCCCGCGGGGAATCGCCCGTACGGCCCGCCCCGCGGCTCAGGTGCCCACGGCGGGCGCGAGCTCCGTCAACTGCTCCCGCCACGGCGGGTTGGGGCCCGCGACCGAGCAGGTCAGGGCCGCCACCCGGGCGCCGAACCGGCACGCCTCGGCGACCTCGTCGAGACCGACCCCGTCCAGTCGGCCACCGAGCAGACCAAGGGTGCCGAGGTGGTGCAGGAGGCCGGCCGTGAAGGAGTCGCCCGCGCCGACCGTGTCGACGACGCGGGTGGCCACCGCGGGCACCCGTACCCGTTCGCCGTCGAGCGAGGCCAGGGCTCCGTCGGCGCCGAGGGTGATCACGACGAGCCGTACCCCCGCGGCGTGCCAGGTGTCGCAGGCCCGCTCGGGCGAGGTGCCCGGCAGCAGCAGGTCCAGGTCGTCCGAGCTCAGTCGCAGGATGTCGGTGAGACCGCACCAGCGCGCCAGCCGGGCGCGGTAGACCTCGGGATCCACCAGCAGCGGCCGGACGTTGGGGTCGATGCTGACGGTGGCATGGTCGGCCGCCGTCTCCAGGAACCGTTCCACCACCGCCCCGCCGGGCTCGCGGACCAGCGCCAGCGAGCCGGTGTGCACACAGGCCGTCCCCGACAGGTCCACCCGGGCCAGTTCCTCCGGGGTCCACTGCCAGTCGGCGGTGTTCTGGGCGTGGAAGGAGAACGCGGCCTGCCCGGTGGCGTCCAGTTCCGCCACGGCCAGCGTGCTGGGCTCGGCGGCGGCGACGGCGTACGAGAGGTCGACGCCGGACGCCTCCAGGTGCCCCCGGAACAGCCGGCCGAACACGTCCCCCGACAGTCGGGCGAGGAAGCGGGCCGGGGTCCCGAGCCGGCCCAGGGCCACGGCCGTGTTCGCGGGTCCGCCGCCGGGCAGCACCCGCAGAGCGAGTTCATCGGGAGCGTGGGCCGGCTCGGTGAAGGCGTCCGCGACGCACTCTCCCAGCACAGTGATCCGACTCGGGCTCATGGGCTGCTCTCTCTCGAAGAAGGCTCGGAAGGACCGGGCGAAAGGGCCGACGCGGCGACAGGGGGCTCACCGGCGTACGGAGACGACGGCTTCGTACGTTGCCGATTTGTGACGGGTGGAAGGCATTGACGTTGCCCGGATCCGGAGTCCATCATCCTCGCCATGCAGTGTCAACGATGACATAAGTCAACGATGACACCCGGGGCGGCATGTTCCGATCACCCAGCCCCGTGCCGCTCGCTATCCCACAGGAGTCGATCATGTCTCGCACCACTCGCCTGTCCTCCTCCCTCCTCCGAGCGGCCGCGGTCACGGGCGTCGCGGCCCTCACGCTGACGGCCTGCGGCTCCGGCTCCGGTTCGGACTCCTCCTCGGGTTCCGGCTCCGGAACCGTCAAGGTCGGCCTGATCACCAAGACCGACACCAACCCGTTCTTCGTCAAGATGAAGGAGGGCGCGGAGAAGGCCGCCAAGGAGAACGGCGCCGAACTGTCCACCGCGGCAGGCAAGTTCGACGGGGACAACGCCGGCCAGGTGACCGCTCTGGAGAACATGGTCGCCGCCGGCGTGAAGGGCATCCTGATCACCCCGAGCGACTCCAAGGCGATCGTCCCCGCGATCGAGAAGGCCCGCGCCAAGGGCGTCCTGGTCATCGCGCTGGACACCCCGACCGACCCGGAGAAGGCCGTCGACGCCCTCTTCGCCACCGACAACCTCAAGGCCGGCGAGCTGATCGGCGAGTACGCCAAGGCCGCGATGAAGGGCAAGAAGGCGAAGATAGCCACCCTCGACCTGGCGCCGGGCGTCTCGGTCGGCGTCCAGCGGCACGACGGTTTCCTGAAGGGCTTCGGCGCCTCGGACAAGGACGTCGTCTGTGCCCAGGACACCGGCGGCGACCAGGCCAAGGGCCAGACCGCGATGGAGAACTGCCTGCAGAAGGCCCCCGACATCAACGTCGTCTACACCATCAACGAGCCGGCGGCCCTCGGCGCCTACACCGCGCTGAAGGCCAAGGGCCGCGAGAAGGACGTGCTGATCGTCTCCGTCGACGGCGGCTGCACCGGCACCCAGGCCGTCAAGGACGGCAAGATCGCCGCGACGTCGCAGCAGTACCCGCTGAAGATGGCCGCCGAGGGTGTGAAGGCCGTCGTGACGTACGCCAAGGACGGCAAGAAGGCGTCCGGTTACACGGACACCGGCGTCACGCTGATCACCGACAAGGCACAGGACGGGGTCGCGTCGAAGGACACCGCCTACGGCCTGGAGAACTGCTGGGGCTGAGCCTCCCGGGACCGTACGACCCCGCCACCGCCCTCAGCGGGGCGGCCGCCCTCTCCCTGACCGGGGACGGCCGCCCCGCCCCGGTGGCGGGGGCTTCCCCCCTCGTCCTCCGACCAGGACGCCACGTCCTCCGACCAGGACTTCTGTCTTCCGACAAGGACTTCGCATGACAGCGACGACATCGCCGTACTCGGAGCTCAAAGCGCCGACCACGGTCCGCAGACTGCTCACGGCACCGACCACCGGCCCCCTGGCCGCCCTTCTCCTGGCCTGCGCCTTCTTCTCGTTCTCGACCGACCAGTTCCTCACCGGCGGCAACTTCTCGCTGATCGTGCAGCAGGTCATGGTCGTGGGCACCCTCGCCATCGGGCAGACCCTGATCATCCTCACGGCCGGGATCGACCTGTCGTGCGGTGCGGTGATGGCGTTCGGCAGCATCGTGATCGCCAAGATGGCGGCCGAGGGCTCCGTCCCGCCGCTGGTCGCGATCGCGCTGGGCCTGGTCGTCTGCGGCGGTTTCGGGCTGCTCAACGGCCTGTTGGTGCAGAAGATCCCGCTGCCGCCGTTCATCGTCACCCTCGGCATGCTCAATGTGGCGTTCGCGCTGACGCACATCTACTCCGAGGAGCAGACGGTCAGCAATCTGCCCGGCCCGCTGACCGCCCTCGGCGAGACCTTCCCCCTCGGCCACACGGACATCACCTACGGCTCCCTGGTGACCATCGCCCTGTTCCTGCTGTTCGCCTACGCGCTGAGCAGCACCGGCTGGGGCCGCCACGTCTACGCCCTGGGCAACAGCGCCGAGGCCGCGCGGCTGAACGGCATCCGCACCTCCCGCCTCACCGTCGGCGTCTACACGGTGGCCGGTCTGCTGTACGGGGTCGCCGCCCTGCTGCTCATCTCCCGCACCGGTGTCGGCGACCCGCAGGCCGGGCAGACCGACAACCTCGACAGCATCACCGCCGTGGTCCTCGGCGGCACCAGCCTCTTCGGCGGCCGCGGTTCGGTCCTCGGCACCTTCATCGGCGTCCTCATCGTCGGTGTGTTCCGCAACGGGCTCCAGCTGATGGGGGTCGCCTCGATCTACCAGACCCTGATCACGGGTGTCCTGGTGATCCTCGCGGTGACCGTCGACCAGATCTCCCGGAAGAAGGCACGATGACCGCGACCCCCGCCCCCACGCCCGTGCTCCAGGCCCGCGGCCTCGTCAAGCGGTACGGACACGTCACCGCCATCGACGGCGCCGACTTCGATCTGCTGCCCGGTGAGGTCCTCGCCGTCATCGGCGACAACGGAGCCGGCAAGACCAGCCTCATCAAGGCGCTGACCGGCGCCGTCGTCCCGGACGCGGGCGAGATACGGCTGAACGGCGAGCCCATCACCTTCTCCGGCCCGCAGAGCGCACGCGCCCACGGCATCGAGACGGTCTATCAGGACCTCGCGGTCGCCGCGTCGATGGACATCGCCTCGAACATGTTCCTCGGTCGTGAACTGCGTCGCCCCGGTGTCCTCGGCACCGCCTTCCGCATGCTCGACAAGAAGCGCATGCGGCAGGAGGCCGCCGAGCACATGGCCGACCTCAAGATCGGTCTGCGCTCGCTCACGCAGTCGGTGGAGACCCTCTCCGGCGGACAGCGCCAGGCGGTCGCGGTCGCCCGCGCCGTGGCCTGGGCCCGCTCGGTGGTCGTCATGGACGAACCGACCGCCGCCCTCGGCGTCAAGGAGTCGGGCCAGGTCCTCGATCTGATCCGCCGGGTCCGCGACAAGGGCATGCCCGTGGTCCTCATCAGCCACAACATGCCCCATGTCTTCGAGATCGCGGACCGAATCCACGTCCACCGGCTGGGCCGGCGGGCCGCCGTGATCAAGCCCTCCGACTACTCCATGGCCGAGGTCGTCGCCATCATGACCGGCGCACTCACCGTCGACGCGGCCGGAGATACTGTCGTTGCGGATTCGGAGGCCGCGAAGGCCGCCGGCGTCCGGGCCACCTGACAGCCCAACCCCGCTCTCCCGTCTCCGGCCGAAGGCCGCGGCCGGAGAGGAGAGCCCTTCAGGAGACGGTTTCCTCCATGGCAGCGAACCGCCGCCCCACCCTGGCCGATGTCGCCCGAGAGGTGGGGGTCAGCGCCAAGACGGTCTCCCGGGTCCTCAACGAGGACGGCCCCGTCTCCGCGCGGACCAGGGAACAGGTACAGGCCGCAGTGGCGAAGCTCGGCTTCCAGCCGAACCTCATGGCCCGCAACATCCGCGTCGGCGGCCCGGACACCACCATCGGTCTGGTCATCCCCGACCTGGCCAACCCCTTCTTCGGGGCGGTGGCCCGGGCCATCGAGGACACCGTCGGCGACCGCGGACTGACCCTGCTCATGGGTTCCTCCGCGGACGACCCGGAACGGGAACGCGCCCTCACGGACAAGTTCCTCGCCCGCCGCGTCAGCATCCTGATCGTCGTCCCGTCCGTGGGCGCCGACCACTCCCACCTCAAGTCCCAGCGCACGGCGGGACTGCCCGTGGTCTTCCTCGACCGGCCCGGAGTCGGCCTGGTCACCGACAGCATCGTCAGCTCCAACCGGGCCGGGGCCCAGGAGGGCGTCGCGCACCTCATCGCCCACGGGCACCGCAGGATCGGCTTCGTCGGCGACCTGCCCCCGAAGCTGTACACCCGCCGTGAGCGCCAGGCGGGCTACCGCGCGGCGCTGTCGGAGGCCGGCATCCCCTACGACCGCGCCCTCATGGCCAACGCCCACGACCAGTCGGGTGCCGAGGCCGCGACCGCCCAGCTCCTCGGTCTGGCCGATCCCCCCACCGCCCTGTTCGCGGGCAACAACATCATGGCGCTGGGCATAGTGGCCGAACTCGCCCGCAGCAAGCGCAAGGAGGTCGCGGTCGTCGCCTTCGACGACGTGGCGCTCGCCGAGACACTGGAGCCGGCCCTGACCGTCGTCGCCCAGGACGCGGAGGAGCTCGGCCGGGTGGCCGCGACCACCGCCCTGGCCCGCCTCGACGGCGACCGCGGCCGCGCCCGCACCCTCACCGTCCCCACCCGTCTGATCGTCCGGGGCTCGGGCGAACAGCCCGCCCCGCGGCCGCGGCCCCGCACCGAGTAGCCCCGCACGGCGTGCGGTTCACCCCTGGTCGGCCGGTGCGATGGGAGGTGGCTTCTCAGGACCTCTGCTCCCAGGTCGCGGTGTCCGGGTCGATGCCGTGGGCGCGCGCGTCGGCGTCGACGAGGTGACGGCACCAGGTGGCGAGGCCGGCGCGGACGCCGTCGTGGTGGGCGGCGAACTCCGGGTCGGCCTCGTACGTGCGGGCGGGACAAACCGCTGGAGTTCTGTCGGTGTCTCGGCGAGACGGCTGAGTGCCTGGAGCCGATCCGGTGTAATGGCGACGAACAGTTTTCCGGGGGAAGGGTTGGCGGACGCGACAGGACCCTGCGACCAGCGGGATTCCCGAGTCGCCGGTCACGGACTTGACCTTGACACGGTGACAGGGTTTTCGCTTGGCGCAGGAGGTGGTCCCGATCAGCACGACCCACGTAACCCCGCAGAACACCCGAGTGACCAACGCCCTGGGCGCCGAGGACTCGTCGATCCGGCTTCAGACGGCCCTGGCGGTCGGCTCGAACCCCGACCCCGCGTTCCTGGAGACGATCGTCGAGCGGTGCGCGGTGGAGCCGGACTTCTTCGTACGAGACATGCTGTCCTGGGCGCTGACCCGTCTCCCACCAGAGATCAGCCTGCCCCGGATCCGCCAGGAGCTCGACTCCGGGCGTACTCAGGCCCGCAGCCAGGCGCTGCACACACTCTCCAAGATCGGCGACAGGAACACGTGGGCCTGGATCACCCGCGACCTGCTGCGGGACGCCGACGACGAGGTCGCGCGGACCGCGTGGCGCGTCGCGGTCGTCCTCGTGCCCGAGGACGAGGAGAAGGACCTGGCCGACGAACTGGTTCTGCAACTCGGCCGTGGTGACCGCGATGTGCAGCTGAGTCTGAGCCGGGCCCTGGTCGACCTCGGTGACGTGATCAAGCCCGCGCTGGAGAGGGCCGCGGAGAGTTCCGACCCGGCGGTGGCCGCGCACGCCCGTGCCACCGAGCTGCTCCGGCAGAACCCGGAGACCGGTTTCGACGCGGCCCTCGACGAGGCGAAGCGCGTGGTCGCACTCGGCCCGGAACGAGCTGCTGCCGCCGCCGCGGCTGCGTCAGCAGGCACCGAGACCTCGGAGACCGCCGAGCCCGCGGAGACGACCGAGCCGAGGGAAGCCGCGAAGGCAGCAGAGGCCTCGGAGGGCGCGGGTTGCTGATCGGCGATGTGGCCCGCCGCTCCGGGGTGAGCACCCGGATGCTCCGGCACTATGACGCCCTGGGGTTGGTGCGGCCCACGGGCCGCACCGCCGGTGGCTACCGCGAGTACTCCGCCGAGGATGTCCGCAGGATCTTCCACGTGGAGAGCCTGCGGTCCCTCGGGCTCTCGCTCAAGCAGATCGGGCGCGCGCTGGAAGACCCGGCCTTCACGCCGTCCGCCCTGGTCAGCGACCTCATCCGGCGAACGGAAGAGCGCCTGGCGCGGGAACAGGAGCTGCTCGAGCGGCTCCGTGCGATCGACGCGTCGGCGCCCAACGACTGGCAGGGGGTGCTGCGCGTCGTCGCACTCGTGCGGGAACTCACCTCGACCAACGCCGCGCGCAGACAGCAGGCCGTCCTGGCCCGGCCAAAGGACGTGTCGGCACCCGCCGAACTGCTGGCCGGGGCGGTCCTGACCGAAGCCGACCCGCACGTCGCAGGCGCCCTGCGCTGGGCGCTCGCCCGATCGGGCGGCGACGGCTGGGCGACGCTGACCGCCGGCACGCACTCGGAGGATGCCGACATCCGGCGGCGCGCGGTGCTGGCCATCGCCGAGATGCCCGAGGCTCCGGGTGCTACCGCGGTGCTCACGGACGCTCTCGGGGACCCGGACACGACGGTGCGCAGGCACGCTGCTCTGGCTCTGGGCAGGCAGGGCGAGGCCGCGGCCGTGCCCACCCTCGTCAGCATGGTGGTGGAGGGTTCCCACGACGTGGACGCGGCGGAGGTTCTGGGAACGCTGTCCCTGGACCCCGCGTGCACGGATCGGATCACGACCGCCCTGGTCGACGAACTGGCCGCGCCCACCGCGGACTCCGCGACGCGGATCCGTCTCACTCAGGCGCTGGTCGAGCTCGCGGGAACCACCGCGCGGGAGGTCCTGCGCCAACTGGCCCACGACGACGACAGCGTTGTCGCCCTCGTCGCCTCGGCCCTCGTCGGAGTTCTCAAGGACCAGTCCCTCGAAGATCGTTGACGAGCCCTGGTGACAGGCCCCCCACATCCGGAGGGGTGTGGGAGGGGTCTCTCGCATTCCGACCTGATCGATCGACTTGTTCGTGGGACTAAGTCGATACAATGGCTTCATGGCTCACGTTTCCGCGGCCGAGCGCCGTCCTCAGCTGATCAAGGCCGCCATCGACCTCATGACGAGGGAGGGCGTGGCCGCCGGCAGCACCCGTGCCATCGCGGCCGAACTCGGCGTGGCCCAGGCCACGGTGCACTACACCTTCGGGACCAAGGAAGACCTGTATCGCGCCGTCATGGAGCAGCTCACCCACGATCTGATCACCCAGGTCGGACGGTCGGCGCCCGCCGACGCCGGCTTCGAGGACACAGTCGCGGCACTCGCCACCGCCCTGTGGCGGACCGTGCGTGAGCAACCGACCACGCACCTGCTGCTCACCGAGCTGTCCATGTTCGCGCTCCGGACCCCGCGACTGAAGGAGGCCCTGGAGGGCCACTACCGCGAGGTGACGGCCGTGACGACGAAGCTGGTGACCGAGGCGGCCGAGCGCACGGGTCACCAGCTGGCCCAGCCGCCGGAGACCCTCGCCCGGTTCTTCCTGGCCGGCTTCGACGGTCTCTCGTCGCAACGCCTCTCCCTGCCCGACGAGGAAGCCGAACGCGCCTGCCTCCAGGCCCTGGTCTCCGCCGTCGTCGCACTCGCGGGCGGCCGCATGGAGTTCGTGACCCTGCCGACGGACTGGTGAGCCGACGGCGAGGCGGGAAAGGGCCGGCGCGGACGGTGTTCCGTCCGCGCCGGCCCTTCGGCGGTTGATCGGCGGTCTGTGGGCGCGCGTCCCGTGCGGCCTGCTCAGGCCGTCGGCACACGTCCGGGTGGTGACGCGCCGGCGGTCTCCCCGCCGGCCACCGTCATCCTCAGCAGGGGCAGCGAGGCGAGGCAGGTGCCGCTCGCCAGGACGACGCTCAGTACGCCGGCCCCGGCCCCGTCGAGCACGGCGCCGACGGCCAACGGCCCCACGCCGGTGCCCAGCGCACCCGCGCCGCTGAGGGAGGCGACAAGTCGGCCGGTCGGGTCGAGGAGCGCGGCGGCGGCAAGCATCTGCACCAGGACGGCCAGTTGGCAGCCCTGCCAGAGGACGGCCGCGACGGTGAAGAACACGGGGTCATGGGTGAAGATCAGGATCGCCATCGCGACGGCCTGCCCCATGACGAACGCGGCCATCGACCGCATGCGCCCCAAGTGCCGTGCGGTGACGGGCCCCACCACCGCGCCGACGAGTGCCACGACGCTGGAGACAGCGAGGACGGCCGACACCGCCGAGTGCGACATGCCGGTGTGCTGACGCCCCAGGACCGAGGCGTACGACCACGCGCCCTGGGTGACGGCCCACAGGAGCCCGGTACCGACGAGCAGCACGACCGACGGCCTCGACGCCGCCGCCACGCGCGTACCGGACCCGGCGGCCGGTGGCGTGGGACCGTCGCCCGGCGCGGTGGGACCGGCGGGGCCGTCGGGGAGCCGGCGCAGCAGCGGCCAGGCGACGAGACAGCACACCGCCATGAGCAGGAAGCCGGCGCCCTCCCCCAGGTCGTGGTTGGCCATGGGGACGCCCATGATCAGGAGCGCGGTCACGCCGACGACACCGCAGATGGTGACCGCGGAGGCCTTGTCGGCGTCGTCGGTGGCGGCGAGCGCGGCCGTGGCCGCCGCGTAGACGGCGCCGAGCCCCGCGCCGAGGACCAGGTTGGCGAGGACCAGGGTGACCGTGTCGTTGACCGCGGCCGCGCCCAGGAAGCCGACGCACGAGACGGCCAGGCCCAGCCGGGCCATCCGTACCCGGCCCGGCCGCGCCGCCCGCCCGGCCAGCAGCAGCGTGACGACGGCGGTCGCCATCAGCTGGGTCGCGGCCACGAGCCCGGCGGTGGAGTCGGACAGCGCGAAGCGGGTCGCGAAGTCGTCGACGAAGACGGGCATCACGTTCGCTCCGCCGTTACCCAGGGTCACTCCGGCGACGAGGGCGACCGCCATGCCGAAGGTGAGTGCGGAACCCGTTCGCGCGTTCACCGACCGCTCCTCTGTGGGTGGTTGGGGGTGGTCAAGGGTCCTCGGCGGGACGCCGGGCGTGTGACGGGCATGCGAGCCTCACGAGTTCAGGAGGGGGGGAGACGGTGCAAAGGGGAGACAGGGCCACGGAGGGGGGGAGTGTCCGTGACCCTGTCGGTCAGTGGGGTGGCGCGGTGTGCGGCGGGCGCCGCCACCACGCCCTGGCCGGTCAGCCGGCCCAGACGTCCTCGACGTAGATGCCGGACTCGATCAGCGCGTTCAGCCAGGCCCTCGCCTCGACATCCGCGGCGCCGGTGTGCGTGCGGTAGATCGCCATGAACGCCTCCCGCACGGCGGGCGCCATCCGGCGGCCGTCGCCGCAGACATGGACACGACCACCGGCCTCCAGGGCCGCCCACACCTCGTCGCTCTCCTTGGCGATGCGGTCCTGGACGAAGCGGGCCCCGTCCTCGGGCGCGCAGGAGAAGGTGGGCCGCATGCTGACGGCTCCGGCGGCCTCGGCCGCCGCGAACTCCGTGCGGTGCAGGTAGTCGACGTCGGGGTGGTCGCAGCCGAAGTAGCACAGCAGGGTGCCCGTCGACCCGGCGTGGTGGCGGTCGAGCACGGCCCCGCGGAAGGGGGCGAGACCGGTGCCCGCGCTGACCAGGATCACCGGCACCGAATCGTCCTCGGGCAGCCGGAACGCCTCACTGCAGGGCAGTACCCGGGCCTGGACCGTGTCGCCGGCGCCCACCGTCTGGAGGTAGTGCGAACCGATGCCACGGAAGGTGCCCTCGCCGCAGCGGTGGGGCGCGGCGAGCAGCGACACCATCAGGTCGACCTCGCCGGGTGCCGCCGCGGCGGACGAGGAGATCGAGTAGTGGCGCGGGCGCAGCACCGGCAGCAGCTCGAGGAAGACCTCGAACGGCAGCTCGCAGGCCCGGTAGCGCTCCAGCAGGTCGAGGAGACTGCGTCCGGCGGCGGTCACCTGCTCGCGGAAGGTGTCCTCGTCCGCCGCGGCGAGTTCGGCCAGGGGGCGCTTCTCGGGCGGGCAGGCGGTGTGCTCGGCGAGCACGGCGACCTGCTCCCGGGTGGCGGGGTCCTGGAGTTCGACGAAGTCGGTGAGGAGGCGGCGCAGGGTCAGCGGGCGGTCGACGGGCAGGGCACCCCGGCTGCGGCGGCGGGCCTGGAGCCGGACGGTGCGGTCCAGGTCGAGGGCGAAACGGTCGGCCACCCGCCGCACGAGGTCGGCCGGATTGCTCGGGAGGACGGCGAGGTGGTCGCCGGTGCGATAGGTGACCCCCTCCGGCAGCCGCAGCTTCAGAAAACGCTTGGAGCGGCCCAGCCCGTGGTCCATGTCGACCAGTTCACCGGCGTCGAGCACCTCCATCGGCTGGACGCCGTGCCGTGCGGCGAGCCCGCCGATGACCGAGTCGGTCGCGTCCTCCAGTACGTACAGGCCTGCGTCCTGGTCGTCCTCCGGTTCGGCGGCGGGCGCCTCCCCGGCGGTCCCGTAGCGCTCCAGGAGAGTGGTCCACAGGTCGCCGGTCCAGCGGTCCACGGTGCCGGCGAAGTCACCGGCGGCGTCGGCGGCGCCGCGCTCCAGCAGTGGTGTGGCGCCCGCGGCGGTGAGCCGCTCGTCGATGAGGGTCGGGACGCGCTGGTAGGTGGCGGCCCAGTTGCGGTCGCCGACGCCGAGTACGGCGTACCGCACGCCGTCGAGGGCGCCGGGCTCCAGCCCCTCCAGCCAGGTGACGAACTCCGTGGCGTCGTCGGTGGGCCTGCCGTTGTAGGAGGCGGCGACGATCACGACCGGCCCGTCGGTCCCGGCGAGCTTGCCCACGGCTTCGTCGAGGGGGGCGACGGAGGCGGTGAAGCCGCGCTCGCCGCCGTCGTCGGCCAGGTCGCGGGCGATGCCCAGGCAGGTGCCCAGGTTGGAGCCGTGCAGGAGCGTGAGCGAGGTGCCGGTGGCACGCCGGACGACGGCGCGGTCCTGGCCGGCGGGAGCGCCGCCCGCCACGAGGGCCCCGGCGGCTGGCGAGCGCCGCTCCCCGCTGGTGCGCCGGGCCAGGTTCAGGGTGAACTCGTCCGGCTTCAGGGTGAGCGACTGCTTGATCTTCAGCTGGTAGTTGGTGTGGTCGATCAGGCGGTAGCGGTGGATCACCAGCGCGAGGACCAGGGTGGCCTCGTGCAGCGCGAACTGCCGCCCGATACAGGCACGTTCACCGCTGCCGAACGGCTTGAACAGATGGACCGGTCGCTCCTCCTCCCGCTCCGGCAGGAACCGGTCCGGGTCGAACAGCTCGACGTTCTCGCCCCAGGCGGGGTCGCGGTGCAGCTGCGGAATGAGGATCTGGATGGATTCGCCCGCGCGCACGGCGTACTTCCCGCCGATGACCGTGTCCTCGATCGGCTCCACCGCGAAGGCGGGCGCCGTCGGCCACAGCCGCAGGCTCTCGTTGAGCACCTGACGGATGTACGTCAGCTTGCCGATGTCCCCGTAGTCGGGATCGGGGGCGTCCGTGTCACCCCACAGGGCGTCGACCTCGGCCTGGGCCCGGGCGAGGACCTCGGGGTGCTTGGTCAGGTAGTAGAGGGCGAACGACAGCGCCCCGCTGGTGGTCTCGTGGCCGGCGATGAGGAACGTGATCGCCTGGTAGCGGATGTTGACGTCGTCCAACGGCTCGCCCGTCACCGCGTCACGGGTGTGCAGCATCCGCCCGAGCAGGTCGTCGGTGCTCAGGTCCCCCGACGCCCGGCGCTGTCGGATCACGTCGTCGACGAGGCCCTCCATCAAGGCCACGTCCTCGCGGAACTGCTCCGCCTGCTTCCACTTGAACAGCTCCGCGCCCGGGATCGACTCGCCCTTGTCCTGGGCGAAGGCCAGCGCCCTGGACAGCGCGGTGACGAAGGGGTGCGGCTCGTCGCGGTCGAACGACTCGAAGTCGTAGCCGAAGCCGCACAGGCCGATCGTGTCGAGCGTCAGGCGCGTCATGTCGTCGGCGACGTCCACGGACTCCTCGCCCGCCGCCCGGTCCCACTTCCCGATCAGTTCCCGGGCGACCCGGAGCATCGTCGCGTGGTAGCCGCGCATCGCGCCGAGTGAGAACGCCGGCATCAGAACGTCGTGCGCCTTGCGCCAGTTAGGCTCGTCGTTGTACGCGGTGAACAGCCCGTCGCCGCCGATCCCCCGGAGGATCACCAGGTCGGGGTGGACGTTCTTGCGGAACCGGCTCTCGTCCGCCAGCTCGGTGACCAGGTCGAGACCGGAGGCGAAGTTGATCTCGTTGCCGAAGACGCGGAGCCTGAACAGCGGCCCCAGCTCCTTGGCCTCCTTCATCACGTAGAGCAGGCCGTCGGCCCCGCTGGGGATGTCGAACGCGTGGCCCACCAGGGGCAGGGCCGGGCGCTGAGGAATCGGTTCGGTTCCGCGCAGGGTCTCGTGGGTCATGAGCTTGCCTTTCGTCGCCGCACAGGCTGTCCGCTGGCTAGAACCATACAAGCGACATTGTCACTCGACAATGTCGCTTGACTGTGGCGCCTGACACAGTCGGTCGATGGGCCACCGGACCC
The DNA here is from genome assembly GCF_900290235.1 of Streptomyces sp. MA5143a. GTDB lineage: Bacteria > Actinomycetota > Actinomycetes > Streptomycetales > Streptomycetaceae > Streptomyces. Next base: position 167,645 of record NZ_OLMK01000001.1, on the reverse strand, counting down.
CCTTGGGGGAGCGCCACAAAACACGCACCGAACAGGCACGGAACAGGCAAAGCCCCTCCCGCGACGCACTGTCGCGGGAGGGGCTTCTCGGACCGTCGAAGGCCGACCGGGAGCCGGCCGGAGCTCATCGCACCGGGCCCGGCAGGGGGTTGAGGGAACCGACCATGAACCCCGGAGGTCCGACCAGGGACTGCGGAGGACGGGCAAGGGCTCGGAGGACGGGCAAGGGCTCGGAGCACGGGCAAGGGCTCGGAGGACCGGGCAGGAGCTCCGAGGGCTCAGGGGGTGAGGACGAACCGAATCGGGTCGCCGATCTTCTTCTCCAGCCGGTGGACGGCGTCCGCGGCCTCGGCCAGCGGGACGTGGGCGGTGATGGAAGGGGCCAGATCGATCCGCCCGGCGGAGGTCAGGCCGATGAGCTGCTCCACATGCTCGAAGCCGGAGCCGTAGTGGCCGCGGATCTGGCTGCCCCGGAAGCAGAACCCGGTGCTGTCGCCGACGACGATCGGCTCGGGCGTGAGCCCCGCGAGCACCAGAACGCCGCCGGCCCCGAGCGAGGCGACCGCCTGAGCGCGAGCGGCGGGAACACCGGCGAAGTCGAACGCCACGTCGATCCCCTGGCCCGCCGTGGCCTCCGCCACCGCGTCGGCGAAACCGTCCGCCGCCGGGTCGAGAGCGAAGTCGGCGCCGAAGGCGAGGGCCCGCTCCCGGGCGGTGGGCAGGGGGTCGACGGCGATGATCGGCGCCGCGCCGACCATGCGGGCGAGCCGGATGCCGTGCGCGCCGAGACCGCCCGCGCCCCAGATCCCGACCGCCTGCGCGGGACGCACCGCGCCGGTCTCCACGATCGCGGCGTACGGGGTGGAGACGGCGTCGGGAATGATGGCGGCCTGGTCGAAGGGAAGGTCGTCCGGGATGGCGAGCAGGGTGTCCTCGCGCGCCACGGCGTACTGGGCCCAGCCACCGTCGTAGTCCACGCCACGGGTGAGCGGCTGCCGGCACGAGGTGCGGCGCAGACAGCCACCGCACACGCCGCACGCCTGCCCGGCCTGAAGCACGACGCGAGTACCGGGCGCCCATTCACCGGCCACCCCCGGCCCCACGGTATGGATGACACCGGCGACCTCATGCCCGAGCGTGACGGCACGGGCGGCGGCGACGGAGTCGACGGGGAACTCCGGGCTGATACTGCCGTCGATCAGATGCACGTCGGACAGACACACCCCGGCGGCCCGCACCTCGACCAGCACCTCACCCGGCCCCGGCGTGGGCACCGGAACCTCTTCGACGGCGAACGTGCGGGTGTCCAGGCGGAGCCGCCCAGCAAGCATGGTCGTCATGGCGGACCACAATCCTTCCAACGCCTCAAGCGATTGACCTTGTCGACTGACAATGTCACTCAAGCGGGTCGCTAGACAAGGTCGAGTGACCCACATCTCACGCGTAGGGCCCAGGGAGGAGGGACTCACCCCACCGCCGGAAGCGCAGCTCGCGGCGCGCCGGGGGATCACGCCCATGCCGAGTGGGCGGGGGCGGAGACACGGAGCATCGCCCGCGCGGCGACGTCGGGCGATGCCGGACACGCCCCGGCCCTCAGTCCGCAGCCGACGCGCAGCCGCGCCCTTCAGCCCTCGGTCACCGGCCCTCGGCCACCGGCCCTCAGTCCTCAGTCCTCAGCTTTCAGCCCAGAGCCCTGAACCCTGAGCCCTGGACCCTGAGCCCCAAGCCCCAAGCCCCAAGCCCCAAGCCCCAAGCCCCAAGCCCCAAGCCCCAAGAAGCTGTCACGGGGCGGTGAACCCCTGGAAGGTCACGTGCTCGCGCGTGTGGAAGCCGAGCCGCTCATAGAGGGCGATCGCCCCGGTGTTCGCCTCGGCCACGTGCAGGAAGGGGCGTTCGCCACGGGCCACGATCCGGGCGACGAGCGCGCTGACGAGACGGGCCGCGTGACCGCGCCCGCGGGCCTCGGGAGAGGTGCAGACAGCGCTGATCTCGGTCCAGCCCGGCGGCCGTAGCCGCTCCCCCGCCATCGCCACCAACCTGCCATTGGCGCGGACGCCGAGATACGTGCCGAGTTCGTGCGTACGCGCCCCGAACGGCCCCGGCTCGGCGCGCGCGACGAGGTCGAGCATCTCGGGCACGCTGTCCGCGCCCAGTTCGACCACATCGGTTCCGGAGGAAGGCTGACCGGGCCGGGAGCCGCCCGCCCAGATCATCTGGCGCCCTTCGAGACGGAACACCGGCTCCCAGCCGGACGGCGGCGTCGCCGGGCAGCTGAACATGTCGGCGAACCCACCCGGACCGAGCAGCCGAGCCAGGTCTCCCCAGCCCGCTTCCTCCGCGCCGGCGGACAGCGCGCAGAAGGTCACGACCCCTGGCTGGTAGGTGGCGGCATGCCCCAGCCGACGGGCGAACCGTGCGTGGTGACCGAGCAACGACCGGCCCACGGGATCGTCGAGCCCCGATTCGTCACGGATCACCATCGCGCCGTCCCCCTCATGTCACAGCGCTGCGATCGTAGATCGTCGCCACTCGGGCGGGCGATGAGAGGGTCGGTCGAACCAAGACCGCAACGGATGTGCACGTGACACGTCACGCCCGACCGCCCGACCGCCCGACCAGTGCGCGACCCTCACACCACGGCGCCGCTCTCGACTGCCTGGCCGGCCTGAGCGGCGATGCGGCGCAGCCATATGTGGGCCGGTTCCCGCTCATGGAGGGGATGCCACCACAGGGACTCCACCAAGTGGCCGATCTCGAAGGCGGGTTGGACGACGGTGATCGCTTGTCCGGAGAGGGCGGGGATCGCGACCCGTTCGGGTACGAGGCCGATCCGGTCGGTCCCCGCGACCAGGTGGGGAATGGCCAGGAAGTTCTCCGTGACGATCTCCGCGCGCGGTTCGACGCCCTCCGCGTGCAGGCGGTTCAGGGGTGAGAAGACCGGCGACGGGTGCCGGTAGGGCAATACCCAGGGGCGTTCCGCCAGTTCCTGCCGCCCCAGGACAGCCGGGGCGCGGTCGGCGGACACGACGCACACCCAGCGGTCCTTGTAGAGGTCGAAGGTGGGGATGTTCGACAGGATGCCCTGGGGCAGGACGAGGGCGTCCACCGTGCGCAGATTGTCCAGCGCCTGCCGCACGACCCGTTCGGTGCTGTGCTGGAACCGCAGCCGCACGTTCGGGGCGGCGGTGCGGACCAGATCGGCCAAGGCGCGCCCGAACGTGGGCAGCTGACAGTCGGCCATGATCACGGTGAACTCGTGCCGGGCCTGGGCGGGGTCGAAGCCGGGGCGCGTCTGGAGGACCCGGTCCGCCCAGCTCAGGGCCTGCTCGGTGTGTTCCACCAGTCGTTCCGCCAGAGGGGTCAGCTCGTAACTGTTGCCCACCCTGACGAGGAGTTCGTCGCCGTAGTGCCGGCGCAGCCGGGCCAGTGCCGCGCTCAGCGTGGGCTGGCTCAGACCGAGCCGTTGCGCGGCCCGCGTCACACTGCGCTCCTGGAGGAGCGCGTCCAGCGGCGTGAGCAGGTTGAGGTCCAGAGTCACGGCACCCACCTCGAAATGATCATCAGCCCTGTCTATATCGAGCATAGGTGATTTCGGCTTCCCTGATCCCATGGCGGACGCAAGAGTGGTGGCACGGCTCGGCGGGACCTCGTGTCAGAGGAACCGCCACCACCCCAGACGTTCGCGTTCTCGGGCCTGCACCGATCGATGCAGGTGTTCCGAGCCCATCAAGGAGGCGACAATGCCGTCGTTCCATGTCCTGATCGCCGGCGGAGGCATCGGAGGGCTCTGTCTGGCCCAGGGCCTTCGCCGCGCGGGCATCAGCTGCACCGTCCACGAGAGCGCGCCGGGCATCGGGCGGGCCGGCTACCGCCTGCACATGAACGGCGCGGGTGGCCGCGCTCTCCAGCAGTGCCTGCCCGACCATTTGTTCGAGCTGTACATGCAGACCTCGCGCGAGACGCCGCGTCGTGAGGTCATGGTCATGCTCGATCATCGGGCCCGTGAACGCGGCGCCCGCCCCCACATCGGCCCGCCCAACGACCCGCGGCGGCCCCACACAGCGGTCAACAGGCGCACGCTGCGCCAGATCATGGGCCTGGGCCTGGAGGACATCGTCCGCTACGACAGCACCGTCACCGGCTTCGAGACGGACGGCGAGAAGGTGCGGGTACTGCTCGACGACGGCACGAGCGAGACCGGGGACGTACTGGTGGGCGCCGACGGCATCAACTCCGTCGTGCGCGGGCAACTGCTGCCCGACATCCCGGTCGTGGACACCGGAATGCGCGGCCTGTACTCCACCGCACCGCTGACCGACGATCTGGCGGCGAGTCTGCCCGAGGCACTGTTCGACGGTTTCGCCGTCGCCACGGGGCCGAACGGCGCGATGTTCGCGTACGGCGTGTACCGACCGCGCAGGCCGGTCGCCGAGGCGGTGGCCGAACTGGCGCCCGGCGCCCCCGTCGATCCCGTCGATCCCTACATCATGGTCAACCTCGGCCTTCCGCCCGGCAGCCCTGTCGCCGCCGAGGCTCCCGACCTGTGGCACAGCTCCGCCGACACCCTGCACGCGCTGATGCGCACCGCGGTGCGGGGCTGGGATCCCGCCCTGGCCGAACTCGTCGAGCACGTCGACACGTCGACGATCTTCCCGGTGTCCACGCGTCACCTACAGCCGGCAGACCCCTGGCCGGCCGGCCGCGTCACCCTGCTCGGTGACGCGATCCACGCCATGCCCCCGTCGTTCGGCTCCGGCGCCAACACGGCACTGCGCGACGCCGCGGCTCTGGCCCGGGCCCTGGAGCGCGCCGCCCACGGCGACACACCCGTGACGGAGGCCGTGGCCGAGTACGAGACCGAGATGCGCGCCGAGGTCTTCCCCATCCTGCGCGCCTCGGCCGACCCGCGGGCCGCCGACACCGACTTCCTCCCCGACGAACTCCCCGTCAGCCGCACCTGATCGCCGCCCTGGCCGACACGACCCGCACCACGAGGAGAACCATGCCCGTCACCGAAGACATCGAGTTCCGAGTCTCGGAACTGACCCTGCGGGGCAAACTGTTCCGCCCGGCCGACGGCCCCGAACGCCCGCCCGTCGCGATCCTCCAGGGCGGCCTGGGCGGCCCCGCGGAATCCATGTTCGCCATGGCCGAGGGTTTCACCGACGCCGGTCTGGCCTGTCTGATCTACGACCACCGCAACACCGGCTACAGCGACGGCGAACCCCGTCAGCAGTTCGACCCCTGGCAGCAGTGCCGCGACCTGCGCGACGTCATCACCCACCTGACCCTGCGCGAGGACGTCGACCCCGACCGCATCGGCCTGTGGGGCATCAGCATCGGGGGTGCCAACTCCCTCTTCACGGCCGCCACCGACCGCCGGGTCAAAGCCGTCGTCAGCATCATCCCCCCGGTCAGCGGCTGGAGCGCGCGCACCCTCCAACCGGCCGACACGCTCGCGGAGCTGGAAGCTCTCATCCCCGCCGACCGCCAGGCCCAGCTGCGCGGCGAGCCCGCCGCGAGCATCCGCCTGCACGGCGTCCCGGCCCCCGGGGACCCGGTCATGTTCAGCGACCAGGAGGGTCTGGAATTCGTCGAGAACATGATCCACGGGCTGCCCAGCTTCCGGAACGAGATCACCATCTCGACCCTCGACCGCATCTTCGAGATGGAGGTGCGCGCCTACGCCGAACGCATCACCGCCCCGGTCCTGATGATCCTCGCCTCCAAGGACACCGTCGCCCCCGTCGAGGAGGCCCGCGAGATGTACGAGCGGATCCCCGACCCGAAGGAGGTCATCGAGTACCCGGGCCAGCACTACGAGATCCTCTCGGACCACTTCCCCGAGATCATCACCCGCAGCGCCGACTGGCTGGCCGCCACCCTGCGCGGCTGACCACCCCGCCCTTCGCTCCCATCCGGTCCGCCGGAGCCCACGTGGCCCGGCGGACCGACCCCCGTCCCCCGAACACAGAGAGGTGTCGTCGATGCGTCTGCTCGGACTTGCCTGCGGGCAGGAGGACGGCAGTGCCGAGGTACTGCTGAAGGCCGCGCTCTCCGCGGCCGCGCGGGAGGGCACAGCCGTCGAGCTCGTACGGCTGACCGACCTGTCCCTGGTGACCGCCGCCACCGCGGACGCCGGCGACGACGCTGCCTGGTTCTGCGACCGGCTGCTCGACGCGGACGGCGTGATCGTCAGCTCCCCCACCTACACCCGCAGCGCACCGGGCGCGTTGAAGCTCCTCATCGACCGCGCCTTCGGTCCACGCACGGACGTGGTCTTCGTCCGTGAGGCCCTCGCCCACCGCCGGCACGGCCGGGCCGAGCAGAAGGAGGCCGGCGGCCTTCTGGGCCTGGACACGGCCCCTGATCCGCGGGTCCTCAAACCGCGGGTGGCCGGCTTCATCGCCGTGGGCGGCTGCCCGTCGCCCCACTGGCGCACGCTGACACTGCCCACTCTGCACGCCCTGGCCTTCCCCCTGCACATGGCCGTCGCCGACCAGATGGAAGTCCCCACCCCGGGCGGCCTGGGCGGCATAGCCACCGACCCGGCGGCTGTGCTGCGGGCCGAGCGGCTGGGCGAGGCGGTCGCCCGACAGCTCGGCCTGCCCCACGACGAGGTCCGGTTCCTGGGAGAGCCCGGTACCTGTCCGATGTGCCATCTCGACCTGATCGTGCTGCGCGGCGGCCGCGCCGAATGCGGCACCTGTGGGGCCGTGGGCCGTTTCGTCGTCGAGGACGGCGATGTCCGGGTCGACTTCTCCCCCGCCGGCATGGCTTCCTCCGTCCACACCCTCACGGAGCTGGAGGAGCACTACCGGGAACTGCTGAGCGCCGCCTCACTGGAGCCGGACCCGCAGGACATCGACAAGCACGCCGGCGCGTTCCGCGACAGCATCCCCGTCCTGCGCCCACCGCGGCCGTAGACGACCGTGGGCGGGCTCTCGGGAACCGACGGCCGCCGTCGGCAGACGTCACGTCGAACTCGACCGGGCGCGCGCCGCAGTACCCCGCTGTTGATGCGCCGCTTCGGGCCGGACACCGCGCCCGGCTTCTCGCTCTCCTCGGCGACGAAGAACCTCACGATTGCCGACCCACCTGGAGGTCGAGGGCGACCACACGCCTGTTCCCTTCACGGCACAACTGACCGTCTACCGTCTGGTACAGGAAGCCTTGACCAACACCTTCAAACACACACACCCCCCGGCACCCGCGCGGAGGTCCGGATACGCTGTCTGACCGAGACCGTCACGGTCGACGTCACCGACAACGGACGCCGCCCACAACCTCTCGACGCCCCGTCCGGGCACGGCATCCCGGGAATGCGCGAGCGAGCGGTCGCCTACGGAGGGACACTCCACGCCGGCCCCCTGCCGGGCGGCGGCTGGCGCGTGCACACCCGCCTGGAACTGGGCGGCGGAAGGGACGTGTCCGTATGACGACCGCGTCCTGCTCGCCGACGACGAGTCACTCCTGCGTATGGCCTTCACCACCGTGCTGGACGCCCAGCCGGACATGCAACCGGTCGGCGAGGCCGTGAACGGCGACGAAGCCGTCCGCCTCGCCCGGGAGTTGCGCCCCGATGTCGTACTCATGGACGTCCGCATGCCGGGGTCGGACGGCATCGAGGCGACCCGGCGGATCATCCGTGTCTCGCCTCAGAGCAGAGTGCTCGTCCTCACCACCTTCGACCTCGACGAATACGCGTTCGCCGGGCTCAGGACCGGCGCGTCGGGCTTCCTGCTGGAACACCCGGCCCGAGGAACTGCTGACCGCCATTCGCGATGTCGCCGCAGGAGACGCGGTGGTCTCCCCGCGGATCACCCGCCGCCTGCTGGAGAACTTCTCCGCCCATATCCCTGGCGGCGGCAGCAGCAACGGTCATCGGGAGGAGCGTCTGCAACGGCTGACCGCCCGCGAGCGTCAGGTATTCGTCCAGGTGGCCCGCGGCCTGTCCAACTCCGAGATCGCGGCCACGCTGTACCTCGCAGAGGCAACCGTGAAGTCCCACTTGGGACGGATCCTTCAGGAGCTCGAACTACGCGACCGCGTACAGGCCGTGGTCTTCGCCTACGAAAGCCGCCTCGTTCACCCCGACTGAAACAGCGCACATACTGCACACCACCCGAACCTGCAGGTCAGGATCCCTTTGCCGCAGGCTCAAGGGTCGCGACGCACTCCAGGTGATGCGTCATCGGAAGGATGTCGGCCTGAGTACGTCGCAGAAAAGGCCAGGTCAGAGGCGCTTTCTTGGCTCGCCACAGTGTGTGCGGGCGTCCAGAGCGTCAAACGAGCGTCACGGCTGTCGGCCCGTCCCGCCTGCTCGGGCGGGGCAGACCAAGCTACCCCGACCAGCTCCCTGGCAAGCTGCGTCCACTCCAGGCGCCAGCTCGCTCATGATGACCCGAGCCACGACTTTGGCCGCCATAATGGAGTCATGTCCTCCAGCTCACAGCACCCCGCGCCCACCCCGAGGGACGTCTCGGGCGCGGAAGCCGAGGACCTCGCGCTGTACCGGGAGAAGTTCCGCCGCCGTCTCCCGGAGTCGCTGGACGAGCTGCACGGCCCGACCCAGGGGGTCGTGGAGCTACCGCTGCACATGGCCTGGTCCGGGATGACCTCGTACGACCTGGGCAAGCCTCGCCAGCGCATGGGCCTGTACCGCACCGTCCTGCACGAGGGCCTCTACGACGACCTGCCCCGCTACCTCAACCGGGACCTGCTCCTCCATCTGTGGACTGTGCTTCGCACCCTCGTCGGTCGCACCGTGCGCGCCGTATGGGAAGACGCCTTCCCCCAGCTCGCCTCCCGCACCCGGTCAGCCGCGTGACGGACATGCCGGAGCTGCACACGCGGCTCCTGGCGGACGTGATCGCCCTCGGCTCCCCATACCCCCTGGTCCTTACAGGCGGATACGCCGTGCGAGCGCACCGCCTCGTGAACCGCCCCAGCCAGGACCTCGACGTCGCCACCGAGAACCCGGCGCCCATAGCCCGTACGGGCCCGTCCTCGCGGAGGAGGACGTGATCGGGACCAAGGTCCGCGCCCTCGCCGACCGCGGATCGCCCCGCGACCTGATCGACGTGTTCGCGGCCTCCCGCCGCTGGAGCAATGCCGAACTCGAGGAGTTCGGCCGCCGCCACGCGCGTGGCCGCTTCGAGCGCGAGGATCTACAGGCGAACCTCACAGGCGCCGAGTGGACCGACGACGACGCCTTCACTGCCTATGGCTTCGATGACGCCACGATCACCGCTCTCCGCGCATGGGCTGTTGAATGGGCCGACGACCTCGCTGCTCGTCTCCTCGAAGAGGGCGGTGCTCCGGACAACGACTGACCAAGCCCCGCAAAGATCACAGCTGCGAATCAGGGGGAGCCGACTCTGTGCGTCTCCTGCGTGACTTCTGGAGATCTTCAGCAGCTGGGGTTGCGGGGCTTCGGGCGAGTCCGGTCTTGGCTACGAGGCCACGGAGTTGCGCGGGCCGATCAGTGTGTCATGGCTCTGCCGCCGTACATGTCTTGGTCGGGGATGACCTCGTACGACCTGGGCAAGCCGCGCCGGCGTACGGGCCTGTGCCGGACCGCCCTGCACGAGGGCCTGCGCGACGACCTGCCCCACGCCGACCGTGCAGGTCCCTCCGTGGTCAGCCACCCGTGCCGGCCCGGGCAACCGCTTCGGCGAGTACCTCGGCCACCTCGTCCGCGTGCGACAGGTGGGGCGAGTGGCCGGAGGGGACACGAACGCTGTGGGCACAGTGCGCAGCCCACTGCTCCTGGACCGCGGGCGGTAGCGCCGGGTCCTCTGTGGCTACGACGTACGTCAGCGGTACGTCCGTCCGCGCGGCGACCAGCTTTTCCGTGAAGGCGCGCATGCCCTGCCAGTTGAGGCGCTCGACCGCCTCGGCGGTCAGGACGGGGTCGACACCGCTGAAGATCGACTGCTCGGCGTCCCCCGCCTTGACGGCGCGTCCGTCCGGCGAGTGGATCCAGGTCGGCGGGAAGTCCCCGCCCATCCACTCCATCATCGAGGTGCCGGGTTCGATCGCGAACGCGGCCAGGTAGACGAGTTCGGCGACCTGTTCCGCCTCGGCGGCGGCCCACGTGGCGGGCACTCCCCCGTAGGAGTGGGCGGCCAGCACCACGGGGCCGCCGACCGCGTCGATCGCGTTCCGGACGACTGCGACGTCCTCGGTCAGTCCTTCGGCGGCGGCACTGTCGGGATTGCTGCTCGGCAGTTGCACGGCTCGGGATTCGATGCCACGGGCGGTGAGCCGCTCGCGCAACGGTTCGAAGATCCACGGGGTGTGCATCGCCCCGTGCACCAGCACGACGGTGGGGTTCATGTGGAGCATCCTCGGGTGCGGGTCAGGCGGTCATGGCGTCGCGGACGACGGCGGTGTCGACGAACTGCTCGAAGCGGACGATCAGTCCGCCGCGTACGACGAAGTGGTGGGCCACGCGGACGTCGACCGGCTTGCCGGTCGCCCTGTTGGTGGCGGTGTAGCGGGCGAGGACGACGACGTTCTCGCCGTCGACGACGTAGGTGTCGTCGTGGGCGGTCCAGCCGTCCCAGTCCTTGCCCAGTCGTTCCATCACGTTCGAGGTCACGCCCTCAGGGGTGCGGTAGGTGCCGGCGAGGGGGAAGCCGGCCATCTCCGTCCACTCCACGTCCGGTGCGAGGGTGGCCCGCAGGGCCTCGAGGTCACCGGCGGCGGAGGCCAGGTACTGGCGGCGTACGACGTCGGCGGGGGCGGCGGAGGTGAAGGACTCGCTCATGGTCAGCCCCACTGCATCTCGCCCTTGGCGACCTTCGCGCCGATCTGGGCGGCGATCAGCATGCCGTGGTCGGGGTAGCGCTTGACCAGGGCCTCGGTCAGTGCGGCGCCGTCGGCTGCCTTGCCCAGCTCCTCCTCGAAGGCGAGCAGGTAGTCGCGGGTGGCGCTGATGGCGGAGGCGTCGGCGGGGGTGCCGGGCAGGCGGTGGCCGGGCACGACCAGCTCCGGCTGCAGGGCGGCCATCTCGTCCAGCAGGCCGATCCAGGCGGCGCGGTCGCCGGGGGTGGGGGTGTCGGCGACCCAGACGTGCTCCTGCTGGAAGAGCAGGACGCCACCGAGCAGGGCGCGGTGCTCGGCCTGCCACAGGTAGTGCCGGTCGGGCAAAGCTGCGGGGCCGCCCTTGAGCTGGAAGGTGTGGCCTTCCAGGGTGAGGTCCCCGGTCAGCGGGGTGAGGCCGACCATGCGGGTCGGCAGGTTGGCGCCGAGGGCCGCCCATGCCTTGATCTTGCCCTCGTAGGAGTGGGCAATGTGCTCGATGACCAGGGGGGTCGCCACGAATACGGCGTCGGGGAAGGCGTCGGCGACTACTTCGGCGCCGAAGTAGAAGTCGGGGTCGGCGTGGGAGACGAAGACGGTGGTGAGCTGCTTGCCGGAGTCGAGGATCTCGGCGGCCAGCCGGTGGCCGTCGGCGCGAGTGAAGGCGGCGTCGACCAGCAGCGCGTCTGTCTCGCCGGTGACGAGGCCGGCGGTCTTGTTTCTGCTGCCGGCCGGAAAGTCCAGGTCGAGGACCTTGAAGTCGAGGGTGCTCAACTGTGCCTCCATGCATAGGGATGACGGAACGGGTCACGCCGAGAATTCGCTGCCGCTCAGGTCGGTGATTCATGCGTACGCATCAGGCGATATTCCGTGCACACGTGTGCACCATTGGCCCTGCGGGTTCGGAGTTCTCCACTCGGTGCCGTGCCATCAGGTGAGCAATCGTGATCAGTTCAACCCTTTCCCCGCCGGAACGCGCCGACAAGGTGGAAGGAGGACTCGCCGTGGTGAATCGAAGACAGCGACTATCAGCGACGATCAGCGACCCACCATGGGGTGTGGGCCGTCGGACTGGAATGGCTCACGGAAAGCACCCGGGGCGGTGCCCGTGTGCCGGGTGAAGAACTTTCCGAAGTTGGTGGATTCCGGAAAGCCGAGGTGCCGCGCGATCGTCGCCACCGGCTCGTCCGTGTGGGCGAGCAGCCGCCGCGCTTCCAGAGCGACGCGCTCGTCGATGACTCGCTTGACCGGCTGCCCGGTAGCGGCCATGCAGGCACGGCTGAGAGTCCTGACGGTGTAACCCAGACGGTCGGCATAGTCGGCGGCCCGCCGGGTGGTGGCGTAGGAACGCTCCAGCTCGGCGCGGAAGCGGGCGTACACCTCCCCGCCTGCCTGCGCATCACCCTCCTCGTCGGTGCACGACAGCCGGTCGATGTGCAGCAGCACGGCGGCGAGCAGATGACGAAGCATCTCCGGTGACACCGACTGGTCGCAGCGGTCGTACTCCGCGCGGATCTGGGTGACCAGCGTCGCCAGGACGGCGTAGTCGGAGCTCGTGCCGAGTTGCCTGCACACGGGGCCGCGCCACTCGTTGAGCAGACGGTCGGCGGTGTTGCCGAGTGGCAGGAACGACGGGGTGAACAGCAGGTGCAGGCCGTTCGTGCTGCCCGGACGGACGTAACGCTGCACCTGCCCCGGCCGCACCCACAGCAGCGTGCCTGGACGGCATGGGTAGGTCACGAAGTCGACCGCGTGATCCCCGTCGCCCTCCGTGATCAGGGAAAGCGTGTGAAAGTCGATGCGGTGCACCCCGCCCGGATCCCGACGGGCCCGGCGCCGGTGCAGAACGGCCAGCTCGACGATCTCGAAGCCCGGCACCCGCTCCCGCGGCGGACGGAAAGGGAGCCGGGGAATCGGTTCCCGCTGCGGGACGTGCATGGCCACCGACTCTTCGACCCGCATGACGATCTCCACGCGATCTGGTTCCACCGCGGCTGCTCAGCAGCCTATCCCGGCTGCGCGAGGGCAGCGCGCCGCCACCGAGTGCGAGCGTTTCGCCTTGACTGGAACCGGGCGGAAAGAGGAACTGCACATGACCGTCCCCTTGTCTTTTCGTGAGCGGTGAGGTGCCTACGCGCCCTGATGGGCCTGGCGAAACGCGCCCGGAGTCATGCCGCTGTGCCGGGTGAAGAACTTGCCGAAGTTGGTGGGTTCGACGAAGCCGAGACGTCGTGCGATCGTCGCCACCGGTTCGTCGGTGTGGGCGAGCAGCCGTTGGGCCTCCAAGGCGACCCGGGCGTCGATGACATGCTTCACGGGCTGTCCGGTGGCGGCCAGGCAGGCACGCGTCAGTGTCTTGACGCTGTACCCCAGGCGGTGGGCGTAGTCGGCCGCGCGGCGGGTGGTGGTGTAACCGCGCTCCGGCTCGGCGCGGAAGCGGCGTTGACCTCGCCGCCCGCGTACGGGTCGCCACCGTCCTCGGCGTGGGGCAGGCGGTCGATCTGCAGCAGCACGGTCGCCGGCAGAAGCTGGAGGATCTCCGCCGACACGGTCTGCGCGGGACGGTCGTACTCGGCCCGCATCTGACCGAACAGGGTCGACAGTACGGCGTACTCGGGGCTGGCTCCCAGGTGCCGACAGGCCGGTCCGTACCACTCCGTCACCAGCCGGTCGGCGCTGCTGGCGTGCGGCGGGAAGGCCGGCGTGAAGAGGAGGTGGGCGCCGTTCGCCGTGCCGGGCCGGACGAAACGCTGCACCTGCCCCGGCCGGACCCACAGTCGGAGGATGGCGCCTTGCGAAGCGGGATCGCCGCCTCCGAGGTCTGCGGGACGCATCACCATCTCCAGATGTCCTCGATTTACCATGCCGCGTCCTCAGCGTATCTCGCCTGCCTGGGGCGATGCGACAACAGTGGAGGACGTCAAGGCGGCACGAGGCCGCCTCCACCGCAAGGAGCTTCCCAATGACGATGTCAAGCCGCAGCCGTGACCGGCGGTGTGGCTTGGTAGCACGCTCCGTCGCGGATCATGGCCCAGAGAACGTTGACACGGCGGCGGGCGAGCGCCAGCAACGCCTGCTTGTGGCCCTTCCCTTCGGCGCGCTTTCGTTGGTAGTACGCCTTCGAGGCCGGGCAGCTCTTCAGGCTGGCCAGCGAGGACAGGTAGAAGGACCTGAGCAGGCCGCGGTGGTAGCGGCGGGGCCTGCGCAGGTTGCCGCTGATGCGTCCGGAGTCCCGTGGAGCCGGAGCCAGCCCGGCGTAGCCGGCAAGCCGGTCCGCGCTGCCGAAAGCGTCCTAGTCACCGCCGGTGGCGGCGATGAACTCGGCGCCCAGCCTGGCTCCCATGCCGGGCAGGCTGCGGATCACCTCTGCGTGGGGGTGCTCGCGAAACCGGGCCTCGATGAGTGCGTCGAGTTCGGCGATCTCCTCATCGAGTGCCTTCACCCCCTTTGCGAGCCGGACGAGCATGGTGGCGGCGAGCTTCTCGCCCGGCAGTGCCGTGTGCTGCGATTCGGCCGCGTCGACGGCCGCCTTCGCCAGCGCGGCCGCTCCGTGCGCTTTGCGGTTCTTCAGCCAGGTCTCGATGCGCCTGGCACCGGACCGGCGGATCGCCGCGGGGGTCTGGTATCCGGTCAGCAGCAGCACCGGTCCCTTGTTGGTCAGATCCAGGACTCGTTCCAACGCCGGGAAAATCTCCAGCAGTTGGCTGCGCAGCCGGTTGATCTGCCGGGTGCGGTCGCAGACCAGATCGGTGCGACGGGTGGTAAGGGTGCGCAGGTCGACGGCTATCTCATCGCCTGGCCGCAGCAGGCCGAGGTCCCGGCGCATGCGGGCCTGGTCGGCGATGACGAAGGCGTCCTTCGCGTCGGTCTTTCCCTCCCCGCGGTAGGTGCCGGAGGCGCGGTGGACCGCCAGGCCGGTGATGTATGCCATGGGCTGACCGTGGCTGACCAGCAGCCCGATCAGCAGGGCGGCACCGCCATGGTTCATGTCCACGGCCCACAGCACGTCCTGGGACAGGTCCAGCACATCGCGGATCAGGTCCAGCAGCGCGGTCTCATCGTTCTGCACGCGACGGGACAGCAGCCGGGCGCCTTCGAAGTCGATCACCACGCAGTGGTGCTGTTCCTTGCCGATGTCCACGCCGGCCCAGATCTGGGGCACGGTCACCTCCGCCAGCTCGTCGTCACACATCGATCCCGCAGACGACCTCGCCGACGTGGCCCTACACAGCGATCCAGTCGCGTTAGCGGTCGAGTCGTCGCAAGGCCCGCGGCGGCCAAGCTCCTTGAGCCATCAGACGGCTCCCCTATGCCAGCCATACCCCGGGCCCCTGGGGTGACCCAACCCTACGAATGGCCCGATCAACCCGAACAGAAAGGTAGGGCCCCTATGAACGGCTCGGTCACCGTCCTGGACAAGGGCACGGTCCGCATCCACAGCTACATGTCTCCCGCCGACACCTTTCACACCACCACCCAGCTGATCGAGACCCCGGCCCGGATCATCGCGATCGACGCCCAGCTGCTGCCCGCCTACGCGGACGAGGCCGTCGCCTACGCCAAGGGACTCGGCAAGCCGATCGACCGCCTCCTCGTCACCCACGCCCACCCGGACCACTACAACGGCGCCTCCCACTTCGGCGTCCCCGTCCACGCTCTGGCTCGGGTGAGCGAGCAGATTGTCGCCCGGGGCGACAGCCGGCTGCCGACCGGACAGGTCATCCCCCTCACCGACTTCACCCCAGACGTTGCCCTCGTCCCGGGCACCGAGGTCATCGACGGCGTCACCTTCGTGTTCGAGGCCGTCTCCGGCGGCCAGGCGGCCGACGAACTCCTGATCAAGCTGCCGGAACAGGGAGTTCTGATCGCCCAGGACCTCGTCTACCACGACGTCCACCTCTACCTGGGCAACAACGACATCACCGGCTGGCAGCAGGCCGTGGACGCACTGGCCTCTGAGAGCGGCTACGACACGATCCTCGCCGGTCACGGCGTCCCCACCGGGCCCGAGGTCTACGAGGACATCCGCCGCTACCTGGCCGACGCCCGCGAACTGCTCGGCGACGACGGCGACGCCTACAAGAAGGCGATCGTCGACAAGTACCCCGACCACGTCGGCCCGTTCATCATCGACCTCGCCAACCGCTCACTCTTCCCCGCCGCCGGCTGACGTCCGTTCGTTCCTCAGCTCCCTGCCGGCACACGCTCCTCCCGAGAGATCCGCCATTGTCTCCCGTACGTCTGCGCGGCTCCCGTGACACGGCTGTCGCGGCGGCCGACCTCCTCTTGCGGGACGGCGCCACCCCGGCCCTCGCGACCTCCGGCGGCACCGTGCCCCGCCGCCTCCACCGCCCGGCACAGCTGATCCCCGGCGGCAACCTTCCCGTTCCAGATCGCCGACCCCACGCTGCCGTTCGACGTCGTGCGCGTGCAAGCCCGATAGCGGTACGGCATCGCAGCAGAGAGAAGGAAACCCATGAAGATCACCATCATCGGCGCCGGGAACATGGCCCGCGGCATCGCCACCAGGGCCCTGGCCGGTGGCCACACGGTCACCATCACCGCCAAGGACCCCGGCAAGGCCGTACGACTCGTGGACGAACTACGCGCACAGGCAGACGGCGCCGGGCAGGTGGGCGCCGCCGACGAGTCGGCCGTGGACCAGGCGGACATCGTGGTCCTGGCGGTGCCCTTCGACGCGGCCAGGCAGCTCGCCGCCTCCTACGGGCCACGCCTCGGCGGCAAAGTGCTGATCGATATCAGCAACCCCGTCGACGCCTCGCTCGACGCGCTGGTCGTCCCGCCCCGCACCTCGGCCGCCGAGCAGATCGCCGAGGCCGCGGGACCACAGGTGCGGGTGGTCAAGGCGTTCAACACGACGTTCGCCACCACCCTGATCTCCGGTCAGGTGGGCGGAACCCCGCTGGACGTCTTCGTCGCCGGTGACGACCAGGCCGCCCGCAAGGAAGTCGCCGACCTGGTCACCTCCGGCGAACTGAACCCGGTCGACGTCGGCGCGCTCAAGCACGCCCGCCAACTGGAGGGCTTCCAACTGCTCCACATGGCGCTCCAGATCCGCGAAGGCGGCCACGGCTGGGCCAGCACGATCAAGATCGTCGCTCCCTGAACCCATCCCCCCCACACACTGTCGGGCCCGCCCCCTCCCACGGACCGGCAGTGCCCGACCCACACCAGGAGAACCACCCCATGCACGTCCGCGCCACCGTCACCACGCTCGCCGCCACAGCGGTCCTGCTGACCTCCGCGGCGACCGCCACGGCGGCGACCGAGCCGCTCTCCAAGCCGCACATCGCGGACCACTTCAGCCTCGCGGCCTCGCAGCAGCCCGAGAACATCACCGTCGACCGCACCGGATCCGCGTACCTGACCTTCTCCTTCGCCCGGCAGATCGTCCGCATCGCCCCCGACGGACACGCGCAGGCGCTGGCCACGCTCCCCGCACCCGACAAGGCCAGCACCCCCAACCTGGGCAAGGCTTTCGTCGGCGGCATCGCCCGCGCCGACGACGGCACCCTCTACGTCACCTACGCCACCGGCACCGCCGACCTCACCGGCGTCTGGGCCATCCGCCCCGGCGGCCGCCCGCACCGGATCGCCGCCCTGCCCGCCGACGGACTGCCCAACGGCCTCGCCCTCGACCAGCACACCCAGAGGCTCTACGTCACCGACTCCGTCCACGGCGTCATCTACCGCCTGCCCGCACGCGGCGGCGAGGCCACCGTCTGGGCCCGCGGCGAGGCGCTCGAACCCAGCACCTTCGCCGGCGCCAACGGTCTGAAGCTCCACAACGGAGCCGTCTGGGCCACCAACCTCGACAAGGGCACCGTCCTGCGCATCCCGTTCACCACGCACGGCGCCGCGGGCACCATCGAGGTCCGTGCAACGGGCATGCCCTTCATCGACGACTTCGCCTTCACCGGCCACGGCGACACCCTCCTCGCCGCCCGCGACGACAACCAGGTCGACCTCGTCCGCCCCGACGGCACCCACGTCACAGTGCTCACGGCCGCCGACGGTCTGCAGACCCCGACCTCCGTTGCGGTCCACGGCAACAAGGTGTACGTCCCCAGCGCCGCGTACCTCACGAACGAGGACCCCAACCTGCTCGTCGCCCGCCTCGACCGCTGACACGGCCGTACCGGCCACCCCTTCGTGGCGACCGTGAGCGGCAGGGTTCCCTGCCGCTCACGGTCGCCGACCGACGCAGTCTGGAACAGAGATGGACGCAATTCCGCAGACCGGCGCCCCGGCAGACGCCACGGAGCGACGCACGGCTCGAGGCCGCCGCCACCTCTCCCTCGTCCTGGTCCTGGGCTCCCTGACCGCACTCGGCCCCCTCACCATCGACCTGTACCTGCCGGCTCTCCCGCAGGTCGGCACGGACCTGCACGTCTCACAGGCCGTCACTCAGCTCACCCTGACCGCCTTCATGGTCGGGATCGCCCTGGGGCAACTGGCCATCGGCCCTCTCAGCGACACCCTCGGCCGGCGTCGGCCGCTGATCGTGGGCCTGTCGGTGTACGTGGTGACCGGCGCCCTGTGCGCCTTCGCCCCGGATCCTGCGGTGCTCATCGGCATGCGTCTGGTCCAGGGCCTGGCGGGGGCCGCCGGCATCGTCATCGCCCGGGCGGTCGTGCGTGACCTGTACGACGGACTCGCCGCCGCCCGGCTGCTGTCCTCGCTGATGCTGGTCTCCGGCACCGCGCCGATCCTCGCCCCTGTACTGGGCGCCCAGTTGCTGCGGCTGACCTCATGGCGCGGCGTGTTCGTCACCCTCACGCTCCTGGGGCTGGCCATCCTCGCGGCCACCGCCACTGTGCTGCCCGAGACCCTGCCACGTCCGGCACGGCGACACGGCGGACTCCCGGCGACCCTGCGCACCATGCGCGAGCTGGTGGGCGACCGCTCCTTCACCGGTTACCTGCTCACCGGCGGCCTCGGCTTCGCCGCCCTGTTCGCATACATCGCCGGCTCCTCCTTCACTCTCCAGGAGGTCTACGGCGCCTCCCCACAGACGTACAGCCTGCTCTTCGGCCTCAACTCGCTCGGCATGGTCGCCACCGGGCAGCTCAACGGCAAACTCCTGCTCGGCCGCTTCCCCTCGCACCGGGTGCTGGCCACCGGCCTGGCCGTGCTCGCCGCCGCGGGCGTGGCCCTGGTGCTCCTGGTCACCGCCACGCACGTGGGTCTGCCATGGATCGCGGTCGCGCTCTTCTTCACCGCTTGTCCGGTCGGCATGATCCTTCCCACCACCACAGCCCTGTCCCTGCAGCGCGCCCCGCACGCGGCGGGCAGTGCCTCCGCGCTACTGGGCACCACCCAGTTCCTCATGGGCGCCCTCGCCCCCGCCCTCGCCGGTCTCGGGGGGGCAGTCCACCGCCCTCCCCATGGCGATGTCGGTGCTCGGCCTCGCCGTGGCCGCGGCCGGATGCTTCCTCGCGCTGTGCCGCCCCTGGCAGGCCGGTCCCGATCCACTGGCGCGGTGAGCCCGGTTTCGTCCAGCAGCCTCCGCTGTCCTGCGCCTCATCAGAGCGAGCGTCATCTGAGCGTCGAGATCGTTGGCGTCGCCGGGCCGAGGGACGGCAAGACGATCCCCGCCGATCCTGCAGCGGCCCCAGACATGCCAGGTCGGACGGCCTTCACGAGCCATGGAGACGCCCCACGTCATGGACTTCGGGAAACAGGTCGAGCACACACCCGGTCAGCCGAGGAATGAGAGAACCCGCAGCTCAGAGACTCTTTGTTGCGGGCTCCAGAATTGCCACGCACTCCAGATGATGCGTCATCGGAAACAGATCGAACGCCCTCAGCATCCGCACCCGGTAACCCCCCTCGCGGAAGTACCCCAGGTCGCGGGCCAGCGCAGCGGGATCGCAGGCGACGTACGCGATACGACGCGCGCCCAACGTCGACAGGTGCTCCACCGTCTTGCGGCCCGCGCCCGCGCGGGGCGGGTCGAGGACGACCAGGTCGACCTCGGTGATCCCGGTGCGCGGCAGCACCGCCTCGACCTTGCCCAGCTCGATCCGTACGCGGTCGAACTCCGCGAGGTTGTGCCGCGCGTCCTCGACCGCCCGCTTGCCGGACTCGATGCCGAGGACGGCTCCCTTCTCACCGACCCGGTCGGCGAGGGCGCCCGCGAACAGCCCGACCCCGCAGTAGAGGTCGAGCGCGGTGTCGCCCTTGCGGGGCAGCAGGCCCTGCATGACGGCCTTCACGAGGGTGTCCGCGGCCTTGGGGTGGACCTGCCAGAAACCACCGCTGCCGACCCGGTACGTGCGGTCGTCGGCGCGCTCGCGGACGAAGGGGCGCCCGTGGACGCGGTGCACACCCCGGTCCTTCTCCCCGACCCGCATCACCGACACCGGCTTGTCCAGCTCCACGATCGGCAGCCGCGCCCCCGGCTTCGGCGTGAGGATCACCTGGCGGTCCTGTGAACCCGTCGCCGCGATCGCGTCGACCGACTCCATGCCGGACCAGTCCCGCTTCTCGATGCCCAGCTCGCTCACACCCGGCGCCGCGATCATGCAGTGGTCGATCGGCTCGACCTCGTGGGAGCGGTGGCGGCGCAGACCCGCGTGCCCCGAGGCGTCCACCGCGTACTGCACGCGCGTGCGCCACGCCGGGACCTCGCCCGCCGGGACCTTGTCGCCCTCGGTCGGCATCACGGTGCCGTCCCAGCCCGCCTCCTCGGGCGTGAGACCCGCGAGCCGCCGCAGCTGCTCGGCGAGGACCTCGCCCTTGAAGCGGCGCTGCGCGCCCGGCTTCACATGCTGCCAGTCGCAGCCACCGCAGCGGCCGGGGCCGGCGTAGGGGCAGGGCGCCTCGATGCGGTCCTTGGCCGCGTCGAGCACCTCGACGGCGTCGGCCCGCAGGAAGCGCGCGCCCTCCTCGCCCTCGGTCACCCGGGCCACGACCCGCTCACCGGGCAGCGTGTGCCGGACGAAGAGGACCTGACCCTCCGCCGTACGGGCGATGCAGTGACCACCATGGGCGACGGGGCCGACCTCGACCTCGTACTCCTCCCCCACCAGCGATTTCTTCGGTTCTGCCTGCATGGCGGGGTGACTCCAGGAGAGAGGGAAGCGACAACGGCCGGACAACAGCCCACCAGTCTACGTGGGTGCCGTCCGGCCGCCGACCACAGGAGCGGCGCCCCGCCCTCGCGAGGCGCCGCTCCGGGTGACCGGTGACTCAGCTCTGGTTGGCCGAGGACTCCTTCGCCGGGGTCTTGGACCGCTCGTGCGCCGGACCACGCCGTACCGAACCCGGCGCGTTCCACTCCTGCCGCTTGCGTTCGCGCCGCTTGGCGACCTCGGAGGACTCCAGCTGGTACGGCACGGAGGTCACCATGACACCCGGCGTGAACAGCAGGCGCCCCTTGAGCCGGAGCGCGCTCTGGTTGTGCAGCAGATGCTCGTACCAGTGACCGACCACGTACTCGGGGATGATCACCGACACCGCGTCGCGCGGGGACTCCTTGCGCAGGCCCTTGACGTACTCGATGACCGGCCGGGTGACCTCCCGGTACGGCGAGTCGAGGACCTTCAGCGGTACGTCGATGCCGCGCCGGTTCCACTCCTCCTGGAGCGCCTTGGTCTCGGCCGGGTCGACGTTGACGCTGAGCGCCTCCAGGGTGTGCGAGCGCAGCAGCTTGGCGTAGGCGAGGGCGCGCAGGGTCGGGCGGTGGATCTTGGAGATCAGCACCACGGAGTGGACCCGGGACGGCCGTACGACGTCGTCGCTGGGGCCGTCGGGGGCGGCGATCTCGGCGGCGACCCGGTCGTAGTGCTTACGGATCGCGGTCATCGTCGCGTAGAAGATCACCATGCCGAGCAGGGCCACCCAGGCGCCGTGCGTGAACTTGGTGACGAGGACGACGATCAGGACGAGCCCGGTGAAGAAGGCGCCGAAGGCGTTGATGGCCCGCGAGCGGACCATGTGGCGCCGCTTGGCCTGGTCCTTCTCGGTGCGCAGATGGCGGTTCCAGTGCCGGACCATGCCCGTCTGGCTCAGCGTGAAGGAGACGAACACACCGACGATGTACAGCTGGATCAGGCGCGTGGAGTCGGCGCCGTAGATCCACACCAGGAGGACGGCGGCGCCCGCGAGGAGCACGATGCCGTTGGAGAAGGCGAGGCGGTCGCCGCGGGTGTGCAGCTGGCGCGGCAGGTAGCGGTCCTGCGCGAGGATCGAGCCGAGGAGCGGGAAGCCGTTGTACGCGGTGTTGGCGGCCAGGAAGAGGACCAGGGCGGTGGCGGCGGCCAGCACGATGAAGAAGAACGTTCCGTCGCCGAAGACGGCGGCCGCGACCTGCGAGATCACCGGGTTCTGGACATAGGACTCGCCGACCGGGGTGCCGTCGCGCACGAGGTCGACCGCCGGGTTCTCGGCCATCCGCACGTTGGTGGCCATGGCGAGGCCGATGATGCCGCAGAACATGGTGACGGCCAGCAGGCCCATCGCGGCGAGGGTGGTCGCCGCGTTCTTCGACTTGGGCTTGCGGAAGGCGGGGACGCCGTTGGAGATGGCCTCCACGCCGGTCAGCGCGGCGCAGCCGGAGGAGAAGGCGCGCAGCAGCAGGAAGACCAGCGCGAAACCGGCGAGCCCCTCGTGCTCGGGCTTGATCTCCAGGTCCGAGGTGGGTGCCCGCATCGTCTCGTCGAGGACCAGCCCGCGGAAGGCACCCCAGGCGATCATCGCGAACACTCCGACGACGAAGACGTACGTCGGGATCGCGAACAGCTTGCCGGACTCCTTCACCCCGCGCAGGTTCATCAGCGTGAGCAGCACGATGATGCCGACCGCGCACAGCACCTTGTGCTCGACGAAGAAGGGGATGGCCGAGCCGAGGTTCTCCACGCCGGAGGAGATCGACACCGCGACGGTGAGGACGTAGTCGACGAGCAGGGCGCTGGCGACGGTGAGACCGGCCTTGGGACCGAGGTTGGTGTTCGCCACCTCGTAGTCGCCGCCGCCGCTCGGATAGGCGTGCACGTTCTGCCGGTAGGACGCCACCACGGTGAACATCAGCACGACGACGGCGACGGCGATCCAGGGGCTGAAGTGGTAGGCCGACACGCCCGTGATGGAGAGGACCAGCAGGACCTCGCCGGGTGCGTACGCCACGGACGAGAGCGGGTCGGAGGCGAAGACGGGGAGTGCGATCCGCTTCGGCAGGAGCGTTTCGCCGAGCCGGTCGCTGCGCAGAGCGCGCCCGATCAGAATCCGTTTGGGCAGGTCGGTCAGTTTGGACACGCAGAGGATCGTAAGCGCCCCGGCTGGTTCTGGGCACATCCGGGTGAAATCCCGGCGGGCCCCTGGGTGAAATCTCCCCGGGCGTCCCTGCGAGGTGCGTCACGTGACGCATCCTCAGGCCTAATGGGGGCGTCCTGATGTCTATATGACGAATCCCGTCCCCCATCTCTGGAGGCCCCATGCAGGCGTCGACCGCGGAGCTGATCGGCGCACTCGTGTCCCTCGTCGGCCTCGGTGTCCTGACGATGATCAGCGTCCGCCGGATCAGCCGTCGGCGCTCGCCCACCTGACGGGTGCTGCACGGGGGTGCCCTTGGCGGACCGCGCGTGTGTAGCTTGGGCCACGGTCTGAGACCCTGTTTTTGCCGTTTCGGCTGAACACCAGCTATTGACACCGGAAGGACGGTCGTGCACATCGTCATCATGGGCTGCGGGCGAGTGGGGTCGACCCTCGCCCAGACCCTGGAGCAACAGGGGCACACGGTCGCCGTGATCGACCAGGACCCCACTGCCTTCCGTCGTCTGGGCTCGGGATTCGGTGGCCGCCGTGTCACCGGTGTCGGCTTCGACCGCGACACCCTGCGTGAGGCGGGCATCGAGGAGGCGGGCGCGTTCGCGGCCGTCTCCAGCGGCGACAACTCGAACATCATCGCCGCCCGCGTCGCCCGCGAGATGTTCGGCATCGAGAACGTGGCGGCGAGGATCTACGACCCCCGCCGCGCCGAGGTCTACCAGCGTCTGGGCATCCCCACGGTCGCCACGGTCCGCTGGACGGCCGACCAGATGCTGCGCCGGCTGCTGCCCGCCGGGTCCGAACCGTTGTGGCGCGACCCCACCGGGGGCGTCCAGCTCGCCGAGGTGCACGCCTCCTCGGCCTGGGTGGGCCACAAGATCAGCAAGATGCAGGAGGAGACGGGCGTCCGCGTCGCGTTCCTCACCCGCCTGGGTGAGGCCATCCTGCCCACCTCGCAGACGGTGCTGCAGGAGGGCGACCTGGTGCACGTGATGATGCGTACGGACGACGTCGAGAAGGTCGAGGCCTCCTTCGCCGAGGGCCCCGACGAGGAGGGCGGTCACTGATGAGGGTCGCCATTGCCGGAGCCGGTGCGGTGGGCCGCTCGATCGCGGGCGAACTGCTGGAGAACGGCCACGAGATCCTGCTCATCGACAAGGCGCCGACCGCCATCTCGGTCGAGCGTGTCCCCATGGCGGAGTGGCTGCTGGCCGACGCCTGCGAGATCACCTCGCTGGACGAGGCCGCGCTGCAGCGCTGCAACGTGGTGATCGCCGCGACGGGCGACGACAAGGTCAATCTGGTCGTCTCGTTGCTGGCGAAGACGGAGTACGGCGTCCCGCGTGTGGTCGCCCGCGTCAACAACCCGAAGAACGAGTGGCTGTTCAACGAGTCGTGGGGCGTGGACGTCGCCGTGTCGACGCCCCGGCTGATGTCGGCCCTGGTCGAGGAGGCGGTGAGCGTCGGTGACCTGGTGCGTCTGCTCCGCTTCAGCCACGGTGACGCCAACCTGGTCGAGTTGACCCTCCCGCCGGAGTCGGCGCTGGCCGGCACGCAGGTGGGCGAGGTCGAGTGGCCGGAGGACACGTCCCTGGTGACGATCATCCGCGGCACCCGGGTCCTCACCCCGACCCGGGAGGACTCCCTCGAAGCCGGCGACGAGCTCCTCTTCGTCGCCGCCCAGGCCCGCGAGGAGCAGCTGGAGGATCTGCTGTCGGTCCGCCGCGAGGACGCGACGAGCTGACCCGCCGGACACGGCGAAGGGGCGCCCGGAGGTCTCCGGGCGCCCCTTCGCGTGTGGTTCGGTCGGGCGGTGCCTTCGGCCGAGGATCGGCCGCCGGTGGCTCGTTGCGTGGTTCAGTCGACCGTGTGGGCAGCCCGCTCGGCGGCCTTGCGCTCCTTCTCGGCCTGCTCGGCCGCCTCCATCTCCGCGAACACGTCGATCGGCGCCGGCGCCTTGGCCAGGAACACCCAGGTCAGCCAGACGGCCAGCAGGAACGGCGGGATCTTCAGCGCGACGAGCACCCAGCCGAGCTGCTCGGTGTCGGCCCACCAGTACAGCGGGAAGAGGATGGCGCACTTGCCGAGCAGGATCGCACCCCAGGCGTAGCTCGCCTTCGCGTACGCCTTCTTGCGGCCGGGGTTGCGGGTCCGCCAGGAGAGGTTCTCCTTGAACACCGGCCCGAGCATCAGCCCCATCAGCGGCACGCCCGCGAGCGTGGTGATGATGTACGTGAGGCCCATGCCGAGCGTGTAGAGCATGCCCGGCAGGTAGAAGTCCTTCGCCTTGCCGGTCATCATCGCGAAGACCACGCCGAAGGCGACGCCGAAGACACCGCTGAAGGCGTGCTTCACGGTGTCCTTCCTGACCAGCCGCACCACGACCAGCAGCAGGGAGACACCGAGGGCCGCGAGGGCCGACGAGTGCAGGTCCTTGTTGATCGTGTAGATGGTGACGAAGAGGAGGCCGGGCAGCACGGTCTCGACCATGCCCCGCACGCCGCCGAACGCCTCGAACAGCGCGGCCTCGGTCACCGCCCTGGAGTCCTGGGGGTCGTCCTGGACACCGGTCGTGTCCTGGGCGCCGCGGGCGGCGTCCTCCGTCGGCTTGTCGAGCGACGTCACCGGCTACTCCCGTCCGAGCGGTCTGAGTTCGTACTTCGGGTTGAAGAGCACCCTACGGCCCCGGCTCATCGAGACCCGACCGGATGCGATCAGCTTGCGCCCCGGCTCTATCCCGACGATGGAGCGCCTGCCGAGCCACACCACGTCCAGGGCGGCCGAACCGTCGAACAGCTCGGCCTCCAGGGCCGGCACACCGGCCCGCGGGCGCAGCGTGACCGTGCGCAAGGTACCAGTAACCGTCACGATCTGGCGGTCGTGGCAGTCACAGATCCGCGTACAGCCCGCGGTGTCCGTGTCCTCCCGCAGCTCCTCGCTCTCCAGGTCCTCCTGGGACGAGGACAGCCGGTCGAGCATGCGCCGGAACCGGCCCGCCGGCTTCTCTGAACGAGGAACAGCACTCATGGCAAAAAGCCTACCGGGGAGCGCCGACAGAGCCGCACCCCCGTATGAGCCACCTCTGTTCGCCAGGGCCCTGCGGACCCCCGTTCCGCGTTCCCGGTACGACGAAGGGCCGCACCCCGAGGGAGTACGGCCCGTGCGCCTGTGCGGTGGGTCAGCGGACCTCGGTGATCTCCGGGCCCCGCTGCAGCTGGCCCATGCCGCCGGAGAAGCGGGAGCCGCTCTGCTCCTCCTGCTGGACGCCTTCCGGCACCATCTGCGCGTCGTTCGGGAGCTTCAGGACGATCGGGTCGCGCGGGGCCATGGGGCCGTCACCGCGGACGATGACGGTGTCCCGGAAGATCTGCTCCAGCAGCCCGGCGGTCTGCGGCTCGACCGCGCCCCGGCCGGAGATCACACCGCGCAGGAACCAGCGCGGCCCGTCCACGCCCACGAAACGGACGACCTGGAAGCCACCTGTGCCGTCCGGCAGCTGCACGGGCACCTGGGCCCGCAGCTCCCAGCCCAGCGGGCCCTCGACCTCGTCGATGACACCGCCCTGCTGGGTGATGCCGGTGGCGATCTCCTCGCGGACCTCGCCCCAGATGCCCTCGCGCTTGGGCGCGGCGAAGGCCTGCAACTGGACCGCGCTGTCGCGCAGGACGACGGTGGCCGCGACGATCGCGTCGCCCGCGACCTCGACCCGCAGCTCCATGCCCTCGACCCCCGGCACGAAGAGACCGCCGAGGTCGACCCGGCCCTCGCCGGGGTTGGAGACCTCGGAGCTGTCCCAGGGTCCGTCGGGCCGCGGCTCCGGCTCCAGCCGCACCCGCTCCCGCTCGACCTCGTCCGTCTCAGTGCCGACTGCGTCGACGACCTGCTCGGCCTCGCTCGCCGCGTCCGCCGCGTCCTCAGCGGAGCCCTTCTTCTTGCGACGTCCGAACACGTCACTGTCCTTCCCGGTCGGATACGACCGAAGCGTATCGATTCCCACCCGTTGTGCCGCCCACGGCGGCATGACCGCCGGTGGACCCGAAGCCCCCCTCGGCCCGCGCCGAGTCGGGAAGCTCCGCCACCTCCTGGAAGCGCACCTTCTCGACCTGCTGGACGACCAGTTGGGCAATCCGGTCGAAGCGCTCGAACACCACGGCCTCCCGCGGGTCGAGGTTCACCACAATGACCTTGATCTCCCCACGGTACCCGGCATCAACCGTCCCTGGGGCATTCACCAGGGCGACACCGCAGCGGGCGGCGAGACCGGATCGAGGGTGCACGAAGGCCGCGTACCCCTCCGGGAGCGCGATGGACACTCCCGTGGGCAGGACGGCCCGTTCGCCCGGCTTCAGTTCACGGCTCTCCGTGGTGCGCAGATCGGCGCCCGCGTCACCGGGGTGCGCGTACTCCGGCAGCGGAACGTCCGGGTCCACGCGCCGGATCAGCACGTCGACGGGGGTACGTCCGCCGCTCACGGGTTCACCTCGAAGGCGCGGGCCCGCCGGACCTGGTCCGGGTCGTTCATGGCCGCCTGGATCTCCTCCTGACGGCCGTTGTCGATGAAGTGGTCGACCTTCACCTCGACGAAGAGCGCGTCGGCGCGGACGGCGAGCGGGCCGTCGGGGCCGCCCACGCGCCCGGTGGCGCTCGCGTAGATCTTCCGTCCGGCCACGGCCGTCACCTCCGCCTGGAGGTGCAGTACGGCGCCGACGGGCACGGGCCGTACGAAGTCGGTCTCCAGCCGCCCGGTCACCGCGATGGTGCGCAGCAGCCAGGTGAGGGAGCCGAGCGTCTCGTCCAGGGCAGTGGCCAGGACCCCGCCGTGCGCCAGGCCGGGCGCGCCCTGGTGGGCGGCCTTGACCGTGAACTCGGCGGTGAGGGAGACCCCCTCGCCGGCCCGGGCCTGAAGATGCAGCCCGTGGGGCTGCTCGTCGCCGCAGCCGAAACACTGCCCGTAGTGCGCGCCCAGCAGCTCGCCCGGGGCGGGCGCCTCGGGGTGCCGGACGGGCGCCGTGGCGTCCGCCGGGGGCTGCAGGGCCGCGGAAGTACCTCTCACAGCCGCAGACCTTACCCGTCCGTCAGCCTCCGGCCATCGTCCCGGCGGACAGGGTTTCCCCTCGGGTGCCCCCATTTCCGGGGGGCGGCGCTCCCCGTGCCAAGCTTGACGCCATGCAGCTCTCCGCCTCGCCGTACGAAGAACGCCTCACCGCGCCCCGTTCGTGGTGGCTGGTGTGCCTCCTGGTCGGCGTCTCCATGGCCCTGATCCTGCTCCCCTTCGGCACCCTGCCGCTCCTCGGCGGCCTGGCGGGCGGCACCGCCGCGGCGGCGGTCGTGGCCAGCTCCTACGGCTCGGTCCGCATCCGCGTGGTCGGGGACGCCCTGATCGCGGGAGAGGCGAAGATCCCGGTGAG
This sequence comes from Streptomyces sp. MA5143a, assembly GCF_900290235.1. GTDB lineage: Bacteria > Actinomycetota > Actinomycetes > Streptomycetales > Streptomycetaceae > Streptomyces. The sequence goes on along the minus strand of NZ_OLMK01000001.1, from coordinate 139,137 downwards.
CGCGCTCGGTGAGCCGGAGGTCCTCGACGCCGAGGAGGCGCGGGCCTGGCGCACGCACAAGGCCGACACCCGGGCGTTCATGCTGCTGCGCGCCTACATCCCGGGCGCCCTGCGCATCCCGGTCACGGACCCGGCCGACCCGACGCCGTACCTGTATCTGTCGACCCGGCAGCCGCAGCGGCTGATCGCCGCCCTGGAGGCGGCCAGGGCGGCGGCGTAGCCGCGGCGCAGGCTTCCCCGCCGCCGCAGATTTCTCGTCCGATTTCTCGCCTGATTCTTACGGTCGGCGACAGTCGCCGGGGCTGACGTGTTCGCGGACCTGTTCCGGGGTCGGTGGGTTGCCACACCTCGACGCGAAGGGCCGTGGTCAGTCCTCTTCGGGGTCCTGCGGCGGCTCGGCCACCGCCACGGGGTCCGTCGGCTTCTCCAGCGCCGGGAGGTCCGGCAGCGCCTCCCAGGGCACCTGGGTCCGCCGCAGGTCCTTGCGGACGCGCTGGGCGAGGTGCCTGGTGTCCCGGCGGTTCATGACGGCGCCGACGGCGGCCCCGACCAGGAACGGCATGAGGTTCGGCAGATTGCGCACCATGCGCTTCATGATCTGCTGGCGCAGCTGCCGCTTCAGCTGTCCGCCGAGCGCCGCGTCGATCGTCATGGGCCTGGTCACATCGATCCCGCGCTCGCCGGACCAGGAGTCGAGGTAGGCGGTGCTGCGCTGCCGGAGGGTGCCGGGCGGTCGTACCCCGTACACCTCGTGCAGCTCGGCGATGAGTTTCAGCTCGATGGCGGCGACGCCGGTGATCTCGGCGGCCAGCTCCGCGGGCATGGCCGGCGGCGTCGGCAGCATGGCGGCGGCCCCGACCCCGGCGCCCACGGTGGAGGACGCGTTCGCGGCGCCCGCCACGAGCTTGTCGGCGAGCTGCTCGGGCCCGAGGCCCGGGAACTGGGCGCGCAGGGTCGCGAGGTCCCGTACGGGGATCCTCGGGGCCATGTCGATGATCCGGTCGGTGAGGTACGCGAGCCCTGCCCGGGCGCGGTCACCGCTCTTGCGGGCCCCGACGCTCAGGCCCTGTCTCAGGCTCGCCCGGACGACCGCCGCGCGCCTTCTGGCGACCGGCGCGGGAGTGTCCACCGGTACGGGCAGGCGCCCCTGCTCATCCGTGGCGCCCCCCGACGCCGTGCCCGACGTACGTTCGAGCGAGGCCGCTCCGGGATCGGAGGAGCCCCGCTCGTCGTCACGCACGCCGTCAGAGCCGCTGTACGGCCCATGGTCCGCCCCCTTGCGGAAGCGGCGCTTCCAAGGAGGGGTCGAGCCAGTCACGGCCGACCCTGCCTCAGTCGCAGTCGCGGCAGATCGGCTGACCGTTCTTCTCGCGGGCCAGCTGGCTGCGGTGATGCACGAGGAAGCAGCTCATGCAGGTGAACTCGTCCTGCTGCTTGGGCAGGACGCGGACGGCCAGTTCCTCGTTCGAAAGGTCGGCGCCCGGCAGTTCCAGGCCCTCGGCGGCCTCGAACTCGTCGACGTCCACCGAGGAGGTCGACTTGTCGTTCCGGCGCGCCTTGAGTTCTTCCAGGCTGTCCGAATCGACGTCGTCGTCGGTCTTGCGCGGGGTGTCGTAATCCGTTGCCATGTCGCTCTCCCCCTCTGGGTGTCTGTGGTGTCTCCAGCGCACGTAACGCGTGAGAGGCCGGACTTGTGCCCGACCTGAGGCGGAGATTTTGCCTCACATCAAGGTCTGTTACTCAATCGACACCCAACCGGACCCCTCAAGAGTGATCGGCTTGGATGGCGAACGGGACCGTACACGGTCCTCAGGCTGCATTACAAAGGCGCCTCAGCATGTACTTCCCGTGATCTCAATGCCTGAAAACCCGGATGTTCCCGGCGTTCCGACAGGCACATGATCACGCTCAGTAGATGGCTGAATATTCGCCCATGTGATCGATCACACATTCGTCGTGCGCGACTGTTCTGATCAGAACCCATGGGCCCTCCGGGAAATTCCGCGTGAAGCGAACATGTCCCGGAAGCCGGCACATTTTCTCAGACGGGCAGGGTCACGCGCATCACCAGCCCGCCCCCTTCCCGTGGCTGGGCGGCGATGTGGCCGCCGTGCGCGCGGGCCACGGACCGGACGATCGACAGGCCGAGGCCCACGCCCTTGTCGCTTCCCGTGCGCTCCGTCCGCAGTCGCCGGAACGGTTCGAAGATGTTGTCGATCTCGTACGCCGGCACCACGGGGCCGGTGTTCGTGACCACGAGGACCGCCTGGCCCTGCTGGAGCTCCGTCGTCACCTCGACCCAGCCGCCCGGCCCCGGCACGTTGTACCGGACGGCGTTCTGGACGAGGTTCAGCGCGATCCGCTCCAGCAGGACGCCGTTGCCCTGGACGACCGCGGGGGCCCGCTCGCCGCGGATCTCCACCTTCTTGGCGTCCGCCTCGGCGTGCACCTGGTCGACGGCCTGGGAGGCCACCTCGGCGAGGTCCACGGGCTTGCGCTCGACGATCTGGTTGTCGCTGCGGGCGAGCAGCAGCAGCCCCTCGACGAGCTGCTCGCTGCGCTCGTTGGTGGCCAGCAGGGTCTTGCCCAGCTGTTGCAGCTCCGCGGGCGCGTTCGGATCGGAGAGGTGCACCTCCAGCAGCGTGCGGTTGATCGCGAGGGGGGTGCGCAGCTCGTGCGAGGCGTTGCCGACGAAGCGCTGCTGGGCCGTGAAGGCCCGTTGGAGCCGCTCCAGCATGTCGTCGAAGGTGTCCGCGAGCTCCTTCAGCTCGTCGTCCGGCCCGTCCAGCTCGATACGGCGGGAGAGGTCCGACCCGGCCACCGCGCGCGCGGTGCGGGTGATGCGGCCGAGCGGCGCGAGGACCCGGCCCGCCATCGCGTAGCCGAAGGCGAACGCGATCACGGCGAGCCCCAGCAGCGCCAGCAGTGAGCGGCTGAGGAAGGCGTCCAGGGCGGCCGCGCGCTGGTCGTCGATGCAGTTGGCGATCGCGGCGTTGAAGTCGCTGAGCGGGACGTTGACCGTCGAGTCGGCGTCGACGGCGGGGCACTGCTCGCTGGACACGCTGATGTACTTGCCGCCCACGATCTTGAACAGCGGCTGGTTGCCGGTGTTGATCGCCTGCGCGGCCAGCAGATAGATGATCGACAGCAACAGGATGCCGGCGATCAGGAACATGCCGCCGTACAGCAGCGTGAGCCGTATGCGGATGGTCGGGCGCAGCCACGGGAACGGGGCCTGCGGCCGCTGGGGGTCCCAGGTGGGCTTGGGGGGAGCTGCGGGGGGTGCCGGGGTGGTGGCCATGGCGATCAGATCCGGTAGCCGGAGCCGGGCACGGTGACGATCACCGGTGGCTCTCCGAGCTTGCGCCGCAGCGTCATGACGGTGACGCGGACGACGTTGGTGAACGGGTCGGTGTTCTCGTCCCAGGCCTTCTCCAGGAGCTGCTCCGCGGAGACGACGGCGCCCTCACTGCGCATCAGCACCTCCAGGACGGCGAACTCCTTGGGCGCGAGCTGGACCTCCTTGCCGTCGCGGAAGACCTCGCGGCGGTTGGGGTCGAGCTTGATCCCGGCGCGCTCCAGGACCGGCGGCAGGGGAACGCTCGTACGCCGCCCGAGGGCCCGCACGCGCGCGATGAGCTCGCTGAAGGCGAACGGCTTGGGCAGATAGTCGTCGGCGCCGATCTCCAGGCCCTCGACGCGGTCGCTGACGTCGCCGGACGCGGTGAGCATCAGCACGCGTGTGGGCAGGCCCAGCTCGACGAGCTTGCGGCAGACGTCGTCGCCGTGGACAAGCGGGAGGTCGCGGTCGAGGACGACCACGTCGTAGTCGTTGACGCCGATGCGCTCCAGGGCGGCCGCACCGTCGTAGACGACGTCGACGGCCATGGCCTCCCGGCGAAGTCCCGTGGCCACTGCATCTGCGAGCAACTGCTCGTCCTCGACGACGAGTACGCGCACGTCGACTGTCCTTCCTAGGGGGTGCCAGCGAACGGGAAGGCACACGCTGGCCTGTTTTTATTGCTGTGGTCCCCCATCCTGCCGTTCTCGCCCGTAAACCGGTTGTAAGTTGGGCTGCCGATGATCAAAGACTGGTAGCTTCCAAAACGACCACATGAAATGATCATCGAGGGGGAACCGTGCGCAGGCACGCACTCAAGGCCATAGTCACCGCAGCCGTGGCCATCGCGGGGCTGGGAACCACCGCGGCGCCCGTCGCGAACGCCACCGGCACCATCTGTGTGGGACCGGAGACCACTGGCGCCGCGGCGTGTTTCGTCTCGGACGGGGACTACGTCGAGATCCTGGACTCTTCGGAGGACGGCCACCGCGCCGTCGCCGTCTGGTACACGGACTACGGCCGGTCCGACGAATGTGTGAACACCAAGGGCAAGGGCAAGTGGGCCAGGTGCAACTACAACCTGCGCGAAAAGGGGTACATCACGATCCGAGCCGAGGTCCGCGAGGGCAACAAGCTCATCCGGAAGTCGGACTGGAAGACCTACCCCATCAAGGGTAGCTGCCCCTCAGGTCATGTCTGCAGCGACTAGCGCTCCACGCTGATCCGGGCGCATGACAAGGGGCCGACAGTTGTCGGCCCCTTGTCATGCGCGGGACTGTTTCCGCCCTTGCCCTCGGCCGGAGAAAGATTCCGTGGCGCTTGAGGTTTCCGCGGAAGAAGGCGTGGGGAGGACAGGCTTTACACCCCGCGATCACGCTCTGCTTGTGCCGCACCACCATGCGGTACAGGGCGATCCGCTTTCCGCAGAGCGGGCGTGGGTGTCCGGCACCGACGCCGCCCGGCACGGGTGGCGCTGGGCATCCACAAAGAAGCGTGATCGTCCCTTCCGAACCGGCACACCCCCGTGCCATCGACCCACGACCAGGACGAGGGGGCGCAGCATGGACGCATTCACCGCAGGACTTCTGCAGCGCATAAGGGCGACCGAGTCCGACCTGACCAGGGCTCGTGACGAGGGCGACGACTTCCTCGTCGAAGTGGAGCAGGCCGAGCTCGACGACCTGCACCGCCTCGCCGCCGACCACGGTGTGGAGGTCGGCGCGTTCAGCGTCTGATCCGGCCCACGCGAACGACAGCGGGACCCCAGGCAGCCGGCCTGGGGTCCCGCTCTTGTGTGTGCTCGTTCGCGTGCCGCCGTCGGCCCGCTCAGTCGTGCCAGGCGCCGAGCTCCTCCAGTCGGGCCTGGAGGGCCTCGAAGAGGCCGGGTGGGGCGGCGATGGTCAGGTCGGGCGAGAGGGGCTGTCCGGGGCGACCACCTGTCAGGGCGCCCGCCTCCCGGGCGATGAGGTCGCCCGCCGCGTAGTCCCAGGCGTTCAGGCCGCGCTCGTAGTACGCGTCCAGACGGCCCAGGGCCACGTCGCACAGGTCGATCGCGGCCGAGCCGCCGCGGCGGATGTCGCGGACCTCGGGGATCAGCTCGCGCAGCACGTCGGCCTGCCTGGCCCGGCGCTCGGCGCGGTAGCCGAAGCCCGTGCCGACCAGGGCCAGTGCCGGGGCGGGTGCGGGCCGCACGCGCGCGGGGCGGTCGTTCACGTACGCGCCCTCGCCGAGGACCGCGCGGTAGGTCTCGCCGCGCACGGGGGCGTGGACCACGCCGACGACGGTCTCGCCGTCCACGCGGGCCGCTATGGACACGGCCCAGCTCGGCAGGCCGTACAGGTAGTTGACGGTGCCGTCGATCGGGTCGATCACCCACTGGACACCGCTGGTGCCCTCGACGCTGGCACCCTCCTCGCCCAGCACGCCGTCGTGCGGCCTGCGCTCGGCCAGCAGGCCGGTGATCAGCTTCTCGGAGGCGATGTCCATCTCGGTGACGACGTCGACCGCGCTGGACTTGGTGGCGGCCACCCCGAGGTCCTCGGGCCGGCCGTCGTGGAGGAAGGCGCCCGCGCGGTGGGCCGCCTCCAGGGCGATCTCCAGCAGTTCGGCCTTGAGCCCGTCCGGGTGGTTCGGCTGGTCGTTCACGGTGCTCCTCACGCGTACGGGCTGTCGGCGCCCGCGGCGGCGGGCTTCGGGGCGCGGGCCGGGCAGCAGCCGACCGGGCAGAGCTGGTGGCTCGCGCCGAGGGCGCCGAGGGCGCAGGGCGTCACGTCCTGGCCCCGCTCGACGGCGGCGCGCTCCAGGACCAGGTCGCGGATCGCGGCGGCGAAGCGCGGGTCGGCGCCCACGGTGGCCGAGCGGCGCACCGGCAGTCCCAGCTCCTCGCCCTTGGCCATCGCCTCGGTGTCGAGGTCGTACAGGACCTCCATGTGGTCCGAGACGAACCCGATGGGCGCCATCACGACGGCCGGGGCGCCGGAACCGCTCAGCTCCTCCAGGTGGTCGCAGATGTCGGGCTCCAGCCACGGGATGTGGGGCGCCCCCGAACGCGACTGGTAGACGAGCTGCCAGGGGTGTTCCACGCCGGTCCGCTCGCGCACGGCCTCCACGACGAGCCGGGAGACGTCCAGGTGCTCCTCGACGTAGGCGCCGCCCTCGCCGTGCCCCTCGACCGGGCCGGAGGTGTCCGCCGACGCGTTCGGGATGGAGTGTGTGCAGAAGGCGATGTGCGCGCCTTCGCGGACGTCCTCGGGGAGGTCGGCGAGGGACTCGATCACCCCGTCGATCATGGGCTCCAGGAAGCCCGGGTGGTTGAAGTAGTGCCGGATCTTGTCGATCCTCGGCAGCTCCAGGCCCTCGGCCTCCAGGGCGGCGAGCGAGTCGGCGAGGTTCTCGCGGTACTGGCGGCAGCCCGAGTACGAGGCGTACGCGCTGGTGGCGAGGACCAGGACGCGACGGCGGCCGTCGGCGACCATCTCGCGCAGGGTGTCGGTGAGGTAGGGCGCCCAGTTGCGGTTGCCCCAGTAGATCGGCAGGTCCAGGCCGTGCCCGGCGAAGTCCTTGCGGAGGGCGTCGAGGAGGGCGCGGTTCTGGTCGTTGATGGGGCTGACCCCACCGAAGCGGAAGTAGTGCTCGCCGACTTCCTTGAGACGTTCCTTGGGGATGCCGCGCCCCCGCGTCACGTTCTCCAGGAAGGGGATCACGTCGTCCGGGCCCTCCGGGCCGCCGAACGAAAGCAGGAGCAGGGCGTCGTAGGGGGTGGCGTCGTGCGCGTGTGGCATGGGTCGATCCTGCCACCCGGCGCGGACGGGCGGGATCCCGGCCCGTTCTCGGAGATGACTTGGGTTTACCTGACCCGTAAGCTGTATCGGCTGCCTTCACGCCTTACAGCACCGGCCAGGGAACGGTTCTCTCCGCTTCCCGCACCTTTCGGAGATCCGCCGTGCCCAGCCCGTACACCGCTCTGTTCGCCGCGCCCGGCACCAAGGGCTTCACCGCCGCGGGCTTCATCGGCCGTATGCCGCTGTCGATGATGGGCATCGGCGTGGTCACGATGATCTCGCAGATCACGGGGCGATACGGCCTCGCCGGCGCCCTGTCGGCGACCATCGCGCTGTCCGCCGCCGTGCTCGGTCCGCAGATCTCCCGCCTGGTGGACCAGTACGGGCAGCGGCGGGTGCTGCGCCCGGCGACGCTCGTCGCGCTGACCGCGGCCGCGGGGCTGCTGTGCGCCGCGCACTTCGGCTGGCCGGACTGGGTGCTGTACGTGTGCTCGGCCGGCATCGGCTGTGTGCCGAGCCTCGGCGCGATGACCCGGGCGCGCTGGGCGGCCCTGTACCGGGGCACTCCGCGGCTGCACACCGCCTATTCCTTCGAGTCCGTGGTGGACGAGGTCTGCTTCATCTTCGGACCGATCATCTCCATCGGCCTGTCGACGGCGTGGTTCCCGGAGGCCGGGCCGCTGCTCGCCGCCTGCTTCCTCGCGGTCGGTGTGTTCTGGCTGACCTCCCAGCGGGCCACCGAGCCCGACCCGCATCCGCGCGGGCAGCAGGGGCGCGGCCGTTCGGCGCTGCGCTCGCCCGGGCTGCGGGTGCTGGTGGCCACGTTCGTGGCGACAGGGGCGATCTTCGGGGCCGTCGACGTGGTCACCGTGGCCTTCGCGGAGGAGCAGGGCCACAAGGCCGCCGCGAGCGTCGTCCTGGCCGTCTACGCGGCCGGGTCCTGCGTCGCCGGCGTCGTGTTCGGACTGATGCGGTTCTCCGGGGCGGCCGAGCTTCGCTGGCTGCTGGGCGTCTGCGGCATGGCCGTGAGTATGATCCCCCTCCTACTGGTCGGAAACTTGCCGTTTCTGGCCGTGGCGCTCTTCGTCGCGGGGCTGTCCATCGCACCCACGATGATCACGACGATGTCCCTGATCGAAGAGCACGTACCACGCGCGCAACTGACCGAGGGCATGACCTGGGTGAGCACCGGACTCGCGGTCGGCGTCGCGCTCGGCTCCTCCGTGTCCGGCTGGGTGATCGACGCAGCCGGGGCGGACGCCGGGTACGGGGTTCCGGCGGTGTCCGGTGCCGTCGCGGTCGCGGTCGGTTTCCTTGGGTACCGCCGGCTGCGCAGGCCGGCACCGGAGCGGGGAGGGCCCCATGAGCACCACAGTGATCGGCAAGAGCGGCACGTGGCGTAACTGGGCGGGGAACGTGACCGCCCGGCCCGTACGGGAGGTCACCCCTGCCACCGTCGAGGAACTCGCCGCGGCCGTGCGCCGGTCCGCCGAGGACGACCTCAGGGTGAAGGCCGTCGGCACGGGGCACTCCTTCACGGCCGCCGCCGCGACCGACGGCGTATTGATCCGCCCTCAACTGTTGACGGGCATACGCAACATCGATCGTGACGCCATGACCGTCACGGTGGGCGCGGGCACTCCGCTCAAGAGACTCAATGTGGCGCTCGCGCGCGAGGGCCTGTCGCTCACGAACATGGGCGACATCATGGAGCAGACGGTCTCCGGGGCCACCAGCACCGGCACCCACGGCACGGGCCGCGAGTCGGCCTCGATCGCCGCCCAGATCACCGCACTTGAGCTGGTCACCGCGGACGGTTCGATCCTCACCTGTTCCGCCACGGAGAACGCGGACGTCTTCGCGGCCGCCCGCGTCGGCATCGGCGCGCTCGGCATCGTCACCGCGATCACCTTCGCCGTGGAGCCGATCTTCCTGCTCACGGCCCGCGAGGAGCCGATGCCGTTCGACAAGGTGCTGGCCGAGTTCGACGAACTGCACGCCGAGAACGAGCACTTCGAGTTCTACTGGTTCCCGCACACCGGCAACACCAACACCAAGCGCAACAACCGCAGCGCCGGCCCGGAGAAGCCAGTCCCCCAGCTGAACAGCTGGTTCGAGGACGAGTTCCTCTCCAACGGCGTCTTCCAGGTGGCCAACCTGGTCGGGCAGGCCGCGCCCGCCACCATCCCGACGATCGCCAGGATCTCCAGCCGCGCCCTGTCCGCGCGCAGCTACACCGACATCCCCTACAAGGTCTTCACCTCTCCGCGCCGGGTGCGTTTCGTGGAGATGGAATACGCCGTTCCGCGTGAGGCCCTGGTGGACACACTGCGTGAACTCAAGGCGATGGTCGACCGCTCCGCCCTCCGCGTCAGCTTCCCGGTGGAGGTCCGCACCGCGCCGGCCGACGACATCACCCTCTCCACCGCCTCCGGCCGGGACAGCGCCTACATCGCCGTCCACATGTTCAGGGGTACGCCCTATCAGGCGTACTTCACGGCCGCCGAGCGGATATTCACGGCGCACGAGGGGCGTCCGCACTGGGGCAAGGTGCACACACGGGACACGGACTACTTCGCCAAGGTCTACCCCCGCTTCGGCGAGTTCACCGCGCTGCGCGACCGGCTCGACCCCGAACGGCGCTTCCAGAACGACTACTTGCGTCGCGCCCTCGGGGCGTAGCCGGGCGGCGGTGCCGGTGATCGCGTGACGCGCTCCCCCTACCCGGCGTGACGAAAGGGCCCTCCCCTGCGGCCGATTGCCGTCTCTCACCAGAAGTCGAGCGGCGTGCCGATCCACGCAAGTGGCCCGAATGGAGTACTGTTGCGAGCCCTGGGTCCGGACTCCCGCCAGGGTGTCCGGGGCCCACGAGGACCGCCGGGAGGGGGATCGTTGCACAGGGTGATGAGGTTCGTCACTTAGCGTTGCGAATAGGTAACCGTGCCATAACGGCGACCTCGGGCCCACGCCCGACACGCCGGGCAACTCGGCAAGGTTGTGGCAGGCTGCACCCGGGCAGGCCACACTCGACTAGCGGAAGCAGCGACGCACGTGACGTCGGCAGGCACCACCCGGGAGGTCCCCATGCCCGAACTGCGTGTCGTGGCCGTCTCCAATGACGGCACACGGCTGGTGCTGAAGGCTGCCGATTCCACGGAGTACACGCTTCCGATCGACGAGCGTCTGCGTGCCGCCGTGCGCGGCGACCGTCCCCGTCTCGGTCAGATCGAGATCGAGGTCGAGAGCCATCTCCGCCCCCGTGACATCCAGGCGCGTATACGTGCGGGTGCCACGGCCGAGGAGGTCGCGCAGCTCGCCGGTATCCCCGTCGACCGGGTGCGCCGGTTCGAGGGTCCGGTACTGGCCGAGCGCGCCTTCATGGCCGAGCGGGCACGCAAGACGCCGGTCCGCCGCCCCGGCGAGAACGCCGCAGGCCCGCAGCTCGGCGAGGCCGTCCAGGAACGGCTGTTGATCCGCGGCGCCGAGAAGGACACCGTCCAGTGGGACTCGTGGCGCCGCGACGACGGCACCTGGGAGGTCCTGCTGGTGTACCGGGTCGCGGGCGAACCGCACTCGGCGAGCTGGACGTACGACCCGCCCCGGCGCCTGGTCCAGGCCGTCGACGACGAGGCGCGCTCCCTGATCGGCGAGTCCGACGATCTGGGCGCCCCGGAACCGAGCTTCCCGTTCGTGCCGCGGATCGCCCGGCTGCCCCGCGACCGCCAGGCGGAACGTCCCGCCCTGCCGGCCATGACACCGGAGTCCGACGAGGAGAGCGTGAGCGAGCGCGACTCGCTCACGAGCATCCTGGAGGCCGTTCCCAGCTATCGGGGCGACCTGGTGGTGCCCGAACTGCCCGCCGCCGAACCGCAGGACGAGTCCGTGGAGGAGATGGACGAGGAGTCCGCGGCACCCGCGGCCTCGGCCGGTTCAGCCTACGCGGACGTCCTCATGCCGCCGCGGTCGGTCAACGGCCACCGCGACCGGCTCATCGGCTCCACGGACCGCCAGGCCGAGGCCGACGGTGTACGGCCGGGTCGGCGCGCGGCGGTGCCCAGCTGGGACGAGATCGTGTTCGGCACCCGCCGCAAGAAACAGGAGTAGCGGGAGACAGCGTTAGGAGTGGGGGTCGGCGGCTGCGAGCAGGAACGGTCGCGCACGCCGATCCGTTTCTGCTTTCTTCTGCTTCCGGTTCTTCTACCGTGGGTGAGGGGCGCCCTCTCATACGTGTGTGGGGCCCGTGTCGTTCAGACGCGGGCCCCTCGGCATGCCTGTCAGCCGTGGGTCACTGGGGGTCAGGGCCGGTGGCGACCGGACGGCCGCCGTCGCGGGACCACTCCGACCAGGAGCCGACGTACAGGGCGGCCGGGATGCCCGCGACGGCGAGGGCGAGCACCTGGTGGGCGCCGGAGACGCCCGAGCCGCAGTACACGCCGACCTCCGTGTCCCCGGTCGCGCCGAGTGCCTTGAAACGGTCGGCGAGTTCGGCGGCGGAACGGAAGTGACCGGATGCGGTCACGTTCTCGGTGGTGGGCGCGGACACGGCGCCCGGGATGTGGCCGCCGACCGGGTCGATGGGCTCCACGTCACCGCGGTAGCGCTCGGCGGCCCGCGCGTCGAGGAGCAGACCGGCGCGGGCGAGCGCCGCGGCACCGTCCGCGTCGAGCAGCGGGAGGGCCCCCGGGGCGGGGGTGAAGGTTCCCGGCTCGGGGTCGGGGAGTTCGGCCGTGACCGGGCCGTCCCAGGCCGCGAGACCGCCGTCGAGGACACGCACCGAGGGGTGGCCGGACCAGCTCAGCAGCCACCAGGCGCGCGCGGCGGCCCAGTTGAGGCCGCCGTCGTAGACGACGACCGGACGGTCGGCGGACACCCCGGCCGCCCGCATCGCCGCGCCGAAGGTCTCGGGGTCCGGCAGCGGGTGGCGGCCGGCCGCGCCCGCCGGGCCGGCGAGTTCGGCGTCCAGGTCGACGAAGACGGCCCCCAGGAGGTGCGCCTTGTCGTACTCGGGCCGCAGGTTCGGGCCGCCCAACTGCCAGCGCACGTCCAGCAGGACCGGCGGGCGGGGTCCGGCCAGCTCCTCGGCGAGCTCAGATGCGGTGATGATGGCGTTCATGGCCCCATCCTCGCGCACGGGGTGGCCCCTTCGCCCGGGTCCGGCTACTCTGCCCGCCGGACGGTGCCGATCACCGCGCGTACGGGATCGGACACATGCCGTACAGACGACGGCCACCACACGTTTGCCCCGCGGAAGGCGGCGCGTCACGGTCGACCGCGTCCCGTTCGCGTACGTACGTGCGCCAGGGCGCGGCGGTGCGGCGCGGGCGCCCGGCACCACGGGCGGTGCGAGCATCGGCACGGGGCGTGATCGCGGGTGGACGCGGTACACGGGTACGGCGGGGCGGACGGACGCGGCCGCGAGGGGCCGAGGAGAGAGTGACGATGACCGACGCACGGGGATCGACCGGCCCGAACGGTGGGGCGTACCCGCAAGGCACGCCCTGCTGGGTGAGCCTGATGGTGCACGGGATGGCCGCGACCCAGGAGTTCTACGGAGCGCTGTTCGGCTGGGAGTTCGAGCCCGGTCCGCAGCAGCTCGGCCCGTATGTGCGGGCGTTGCTCGACGGGCGTGAGGTGGCGGGCATCGGCCAGCTGCCGCCGGACCGGCACCTTCCGATCGCCTGGACGCCGTACTTCGCCTCCGACGACGTGGATCTGACGGCGGCGACCGTGCGGCACTGCGGCGGGACCGTCGGGGTCGGTCCGCTGGACGCCGGGGAGGCGGGGCGCCTGGCGATCGGCTCGGATCCCACGGGGGCCGTCTTCGGCATCTGGCAGGCGGCGGCGCATCTCGGCAGGGACATCACCGGTGTGCCGGGCACCCCCGCCTGGGACGAGCTGCTCACCTATGACACGGAGAGCGTCGCCAAGTTCTACGAGGTGGCCTTCGGCTACGAGGAGAGAGCGGTGGCGTCCCCCGACCCCGACACCGACCATGTCACCCTCCACATCAAGGGCCGCCCCGTCGCCGGCATCCATGGCGTGGGCGCCGCGCTACCCCGTGATCGCGGCCCGCACTGGCTGACGTACTTCGAGGCCGTCGACACCGACGAGGCGGCCCAGCGGGTCCTCGCCCTCGGCGGCCATGTCCTGACCTCGCCCCAGGACTCCCCGCAGGGCCGTGTGGCCACCGTGGCGGATCCGGAGGGTGCCGTCTTCGCGCTGGTGCACATGGAGCGCTGAGGCGGCGGCTCAGGCCGTCTCGACCGGGAGGACGTCCGGGGAGAGGGCTCCCGCGTGGGCCGTCGCGGCGGTCATGCGGCGGCGGTGGTGGCGGCGGCAGAGCACCTCGTAGCCGATGTCGTCGGGCTGGTTGACGTCGCCCACGACGACCTGGGCGCCCTCGACGACCATGTGGCCGCCTATGGTGCGGGCGTTGTGGGTGGCGCGGGCGCCGCACCAGCAGAGGGCCTCGACCTGGAGGACCTCGACGCGGTCGGCGAGCTCGACCAGCCGCTGGGAGCCGGGGAAGAGCTTGGAGCGGAAGTCGGTGGTGATGCCGAAGGCGTACACGTCGAGGCCCAGGTCGTCCACGACGCGGGCGAGTTGGTCGATCTGCTCGGGGGCGAGGAACTGGGCCTCGTCGGCGATGACGTAGTCCGCGCGGCGCCCTTGGGAGAGGTGGTCGACGAGGTACGCGTAGAGGTCCTGGCCGTCCTCGACCTCGACGGCGTCGGTGACCAGGCCGAGTCGGGAGGAGAGCTTGCCCTGGCCCGCGCGGTCGTCACGCGTGAAGATCATGCCCTGGAGGCCCCGCGCCGAGCGGTTGTGCTCTATCTGGAGGGCCAGCGTCGACTTCCCGCAGTCCATGGTTCCGGAGAAGAACACCAGCTCGGACATGGTGAGGTGAACACCTTTCGGCAAAGGAGGGCAGCGGAACGGTCGGGGGCGGCAGGGTGGTGCGGCAGGGTGTGCGGCGGGACGTCAGGAGCGTACTTCGAGGAGCGGGATCAGTTGTTCCGCCGGGGTCATCGAGCCGTGGTTGCCGACCATCGCCGACTCCTTGGGCTCCCGCTCGGAGGCGATGATCAGGACGTCGTCGCGAGCGGCCGCGACCACGTCACCGATGCGGCCGTACACCCGTTCGTCCACCGTCGGCCCGAACCAGCCCGCGGCGATGGCCTCGTCCCGCGAGGCGATCCAGAACTGTTCGCCGAGCACCTCGCGCCAGCAGGTCAGGACGTCCGACTCGGCGCCCGGTACCGCGTACACATGGCGGGCGCGGCCCTCGCCGCCCAGCAGGGCGACCCCGGCGCGCAGTTCCCAGTCCTCGTCGAAGTCGATGCGGTGCTGCTCGTCGAAGGGGACGTCGATCATGCCGTGGTCGGCGGTGACGTAGAGGGCGCTGCGCGGCGGGAGTTGCTCCGCGAGTCGCTGGACGAGGCGGTCGACGTGCATGAGCTGGCCGCGCCAGGTGTCCGAGTCGAGGCCGTAGCGGTGTCCGGCGCCGTCGACCTCGGAGTAGTACGTGTAAACCAGGGCCCGGTCGCCGGCGCCCAGTTGCGCGGCGGCGAGGTCCATGCGGTCTTCGCCGGAGAGGCGGCCGTGGAAGGTGCCGCCGCTCAGCGCGACCTTGGTCAGGGGGGTGTGTTCGAAGGCGGGGGACGAGACCTGCGCGGTGTGCACACCGGACTCGTGGGCGAGCTGGAAGACCGTCGGGTACGGCTGCCAGACGTGCGGTGCGGTCCAGGGCTGCCAGCGGAGCTGGTTCATCAGCTCCCGGGTCTCGGGGTCGCGGACCGTGTAGCCGGGGAGCCCGTGCGCGCCCGGTGGCAGTCCGGTGCCCACGGAGGCCAGGGAGGTCGCCGTGGTGGCGGGGTAGCCGGCGGTGATGGGACGGCCGGTGCCGCCGCGCGAGGACGCCAGCAGGGAGGTCATGAACGGCGCCTCGTCGGGGTGCGCCCGCAGCTGCTCCCAGCCGAGCCCGTCGATCAGGAAGACGCAGGCGCGGTCGACCGGCGCCAGTTCCTGTATCGCGGCGGTCGTGCCGGGGACCTCCATGCCCGCCGCGAGGGTGGGCAGAAGGTCGGCGAGCGAGCCGACGCCGTACTCGGGGACGGGTGCCGAGCCGACGGCGAGGGGTTCCGGGTGGTCCCAGGTGGGCAGTGCCATCAGCGGGCGAGGTCCGCGGTCGCCTCGGAGAGGGACTGCGCGAAGGCGAGGGCCTGGCGAACGGTCTCCGGGCCGTCCCCGGCCTCGCTGACGCGCAGGCTGAGGTCGTCCGCCGTGGAGCTGCCCGTGTAGCCGTGGTCGGCCTCGCAGTTGGGGTCGCCGCAGGCGGCGGGCTCCAGGTCGATACGGGAGACGGCGCCCCAGCCGATGGTCAGGACGACCTCGCGCGGCAGGGTGCCGGGGGTGTACGACTCGGGGTTGGCGACGACCCGGCTGACCACGACCGAGGAGATCCGGCCGAGCTTCACCGACTCGGTGGACGTGGTGGCGTAGGGCGTCGGCGACGTGCTGTCCGCGGCCTGCTCGTCGGTGTGGCTGACGATGAACCGGTTGGCCGTGAGGACGAGCACGGTCACATGGCGCCGCACCTCGTTCGCGTCGAACGTCGTCTCCTGGTGGACCAGGTACGACTTGATGGCCTCGCCGCCGACAGCGGCCTCCACCGCCTCGGCCACGAGAGCCGGGTAGTAGCCGCTGCGCTCGATCGCCGCACGCAGCCCCTGGGTCGTCGTACTGGTCTTGGCCATGACGTCCATCCTAGTCCGTGGGCAAGGGCGGTCCGGCTCAGTCAAGGGCATCCCGGGGGTATTCGAACAGCGGGCCGACGCACCTTCGCGCGTCCGGCGCCCGGGGCCTGCCCACGGAAGGGGATGCGGTCACGGCACCGCAGTGGCCCTGGCAGCGGGCCGCCCCCTCTGCGAGGGCGGCCCCTTTCGGGTCTCGGGAAAAGGTGCGCCCGCATTTCCCGAGGCACCGGAAGAAAGCGAATTCCCGTCACCGGAAGAACCGTGGATTCTCTCCGCGGGATCCGGTCGGGAATTCCTGGAAGAGGGCCGCGGTCCCGTGTACCGGGTGGGACCGCGGCCGCGTTTCACCGGAACTGCCGGATGTCCGCGCCGAGCGACCAGCCGACGCCCTTGCCGTCGTCGTACACGCGGGCCTCGAAGACCGCGTCGGCGGGCAGGTGGGTGCACACGTCGCTGCCCGGCCACGGGTTGGCGCGGGCCGGCCAGTCCTCGCAGCGGATCTTCTTCACCGGCTGGGCGCCGACCTTCCACCGGAACTTCGCCTGGTCGACCACCGGACAGGCGCCGTCCTTCTTGTAGTCGACCGCGACGTACGCGTTGAAGGCGCGGTTGCTCCGGAGCTCGGTCCAGCCGTCCTCGTTCTCGGTGTAGACGCACAGCCGGCGGCCGGACTCGGCGTACGCCGTGCCGGTGACCGGGCCCGAGGTGACCATGAGCGCCGTGACGGCGACGGCGAGGAGTCCCGCCCGTCGAAGGCCACGACGCATTCGCGATGTCCGCATGACTCTCCTTTGAGTCCGTGGGGGGTGGATACGCGTCGACCGTAAAGACGCGGACATGGCGAGGACAATGGATTTGAGCTTCGGCTGAGGAAAAGGACGCTTTTATGAAGGGACCATGAGCGCCGCCTCGGAAAGGCGTCCGGATTACCTCCGGGTAAAGTCAGAATCGCGTTCAGTAGACCGGAAGGGTCCTCGGGCCGAGATCGTCCCGAGCGGGCGGGCGGGCGAGCCGTACGGTGGCGCCGAGCACGCTGAGCCCGTGCGGGGCGACGACGACCGGCTCCAGGGAGACGGCCACGACCTCGGGGTGGTCGTCCACCAGCCGGGAGACCCTCAGCAGCAGCTCCTCGAGGGCGCCGGTGTCGACCGGCGCCGAACCTCTCCAGCCGAAGAGGAGGGGAGCGGTCCTGATCGACCGGACCAGGGAGGCGGCGTCGCGTTCGGTGGCCGGAATCAGCCGGTGCGCCATGTCCCCGAGCAGCTGCGACGCCGGTCCGGCCAGCCCGAAGGAGAGCACCGCTCCGGCCGCCGGGTCGACCACCGTCCGCACGATCGTGTCGACACCGCGCGGGGCCATGGCCTGGACGACCGGACGCAGCTCCTCCGGCCCGCCGAACAGCTCCGTCAACTCCGTGTACGCCCGCCGCAGTTGCTCCTCGTCCGCCAGGTCGAGCCGTACGCCGCCCAGGTCCGCCCGGTGCCTCAGCTGCGGGGCGGTCGTCTTCAGCGCCACGGGATAGCCGAGCGCCTCGGCCGCCGCCACCGCCTCGTCCGGTGTGGGCGCGGGCCGCGCCTCCCGGACCTGGATGCCGTACCGTCCGAGCAGGGCGCAGGTGTCCTCCGCGCCGAGGGCGAGGCCCTCGTCCCGCGCGAGCAGCTCGTCGATCTGCCGCGCGGCGCCCTTCTCGTCGATGTCCTCGTACTCGGGCACCCTGCCCGGCTCCGCCGCCTCGCGCCGCCACTGCGCGTACTTCACGGCTTCGGCGAGTGCGCGGACGGCCCGCTCGGCGGCGGGATAGGCGGGGATGAGCCGGGAGTCGGCGGGCCGGACAGGGGTGAGCCGCAAGTCCGCGGGCGGCGCAGGCGCGATGGCTTCCGCCGCGAGGGGACGGGTGGGGGCGGAGGGGGGTGCCGCCGGGGTGGGCGGCGCCTCGGTGAGCGGCCGTTCCGCGGAAGGCCGTTCCACGGGGTGCCGCGTGTCCCCCCGGGCCGGGGCGGCCAGCGGCTGTGGGGCACCGCTCGTGGCGGCAGGGGTCCGGTCGCCGGCCTGGGGTGCGGTGCTCGCCGCGGCCGACAGCGCCTCGGCGAGGCCGCCCAGCTCGACGTGCACGACGAGCACCGGCTTCGAGGGGGTCGCCGCCGCCGCGGAGCGCAACGCCTCGGCGAGGGCCGCGTCGTCGGGGGACGTCTCCCCGAGTGCCGGTATGGCCGTCACGACGACCGCGTCGCACGCGTCGTCGGCCAGGGCGTCCGACAGCACCCGGTGGAAGTCGTCCGCCGAGGCGGCGGTCGTCAGATCGACCGGCGGCAGCGGACGGAGCCCCTCGGCGAGGCACGCGTCATAGGTGAGCAGCCCCAACGACTCGGAGTTGCCGAGGATCGCCACCCGCGGGCCCGAAGGGAGCGGCTGCCGGGCCAGCAGCAGCCCCGCGTCCACCAGCTCCGTGATCGTGTCGACCCGGATCACCCCCGCCTGCCGCAGCACCGCCGACACGGTGGCGTGCGGCAGCCGCGTGGCGCGCACCGCGTGCCCCTGCGGGGCCGCCCCGTGGCGTGCGCCCTGGACGACGACGAGCGGTTTGACCGCGGCGGTCCGCCGGGCGAGGCGGGTGAACTTGCGCGGGTTGCCGATGGACTCCAGGTACATCAGCACGACATCGGTGTCGGGGTCCTCGTACCAGTACTGGATGACGTCGTTGCCGGAGACGTCCGCCCGGTTGCCGGACGACACGAACGTGGACACGCCCGTCACGCCGGTCACCCCTCCTCCGCGCCGGTGCAGCCGGGACAGCAGCGCGATGCCGATGGCGCCGGACTGGGCGAAGAGGCCGATGCGCCCGGAGCGCGGCATCTCCGGGGCGAGCGAGGCGTTGAGCCGTACGTCGGGGGCGGTGTTGATGACGCCGAACGCGTTCGGCCCGATGATGCGCATGCCGTACGCGCGCGCCATGCGGACGAGTTCACGCTGGCGGTCGTGACCCTCCGGGCCGCTCTCGGCGTACCCGGCGGAGACGACCACGAGTCCCTGCACACCGTGTTCACCGCACTCGGTGACGACCTCGGGGACCTGCGCGGCGGGGACGGCCACGACGGCGAGGTCGACGGGGCCCTCGATGTCACGGACGGAGGGGTAGGCCGGGACGCCGTCCAGCTCCTTCTCCCGCACGGCCTTGTTCACCGCGTAGAGCCGGCCCGCGAAGCCCGCGTCCCGGAGGTTGGCGAGCACACTGCGGCCCACTCCGCCCGGTGTGCGCCCGGCGCCGATGACGGCGACCGAGCCGGGGGCGAGGAGCCGCTGCACCGACCTGGCCTCGGCGCGCTGCTCCCGCGCGCGCTGCACGGCGACGGAGCGGTCGGTGGGCTCCAGACCGAACTCCAGGCGCACGACGCCGTCCTCGAAGCTGCGCTTCTGCTGGTACCCGGCGTCGGTGAACACCTTGATCATCTTGGTGTTGGCGGGCAGCACCTCGGCGGCGAAGCGCCGGATGCCGCGCTCGCGGGCGACGGCGGCGATGTGTTCGAGAAGGGCGGAGGCGACGCCGCGGCCCTGGTGGGCGTCCTGGACGAGGAAGGCGACCTCGGCCTCGTCGGCGGGGGCCGAGGCGGGCATTCCGTCGGCACCGATCCGGTCATAGCGTACGGTGGCGATGAACTCGCCGCCGACGGTGGCGGCGAGACCCACCCGATCCACGAAGTCGTGGTGCGTGAAGCGGTGGACGTCCTTGGCGGACAGGCGAGGGTACGGCGCGAAGAAGCGGTAGTACTTCGACTCGTCGGAGACCTGCTCGTAGAAGCTGACCAGACGCTCGGCGTCATCAACGGTGATGGGCCGGATGCGTGCGGTGCCGCCGTCGCGCAGCACCACGTCGGCCTCCCAGTGGGCGGGGTACTCATGCCGGTCCGACGAGGTCTGCATGGGCCCCAGAGTACGGCTCGCGTCCGGCGACGGCGCGAGGCAGTCTGGGGAACCACAACAACCGGTGCGCGGTCAGGCCGTGGGCCCGTTCCGGTGTCGCTTCACGATATGGGAAACTGGTCTAGACAATACGGTCTAGACCTCTTCGAGGTACCCGAGACACACCTGAAGGGCAGCATCACATGGCTGAGCGCCGCGTCAACGTCGGCTGGGCCGAGGGCCTCCACGCCCGCCCCGCTTCCATCTTCGTCCGGGCCGCCACGGCCTCCGGTATCCCCGTGACGATCGCCAAGGCCGACGGCAACCCCGTCAACGCCGGTTCCATGCTGGCGGTCCTGGGCCTGGGCGCCCAGGGCGGCGAGGAGATCGTCCTCGCCTCCGACGCCGAGGGCGCGGACGCCGCGCTCGACCGTCTGGCGAAGCTCGTCGCCGAGGGGCTCGAGGAGCTCCCCGAGACGGTCTGACCCCCGCGACGCCGGCCTGAAGGCCACTCGCGGCAGCACTGAAGGGCTCGTCCGATTTATCGGGCGGGCCCTTCGCATTTGCCTGGGCAGAGGGGTCGGTTAAATTGGTCTGCGGCGTCGGGAAATCCGTCCGCGGGCAGCATGAATAACACCCCTCGAATTCATGCCCTTCTTTGTATACGGCCCTCGTGTTAATGCCGCAGACTCGGCATGTTTACGGGGTGTTGCGAAGTCCTCACACGGTCCGGTCGGTCCGCCGCCGCGGGCCGGCCCGGAAAGCGCAGCCGGTGCGCCGAGGTCGCCCGTTCGGCGTGCAGAGCGGTGATCGTCCGCGCGCGCTCGCTGTCACCGCGGGCCACGGCGTCCACGATGCCGCCGTGCTCGGCCCAGGACTCCACGGGGTTGGCCGGCGCCTCGACCGCGTACATCCAGGCGATCTTGTGCCGCAGCTGGGCGAGCGTCGAGGTCAGGGCGGGGCTCCCGGAGGCCTGGGCGAGCGTCTCGTGGAACCAGCCGCCCAGCGAGCGCAGATCCTCGCTGTTGCCCCGCCTGGCCCGCTCCTGGCCCAGTCTGACCAGGCCGCGCAGGACCTTGAGGTGTGCCTCCGTGCGGCGCTGGGCGGCGCGGGCGGCACCCAAGGGCTCCAGCAGCATGCGCATCTCCAGCAGGTCGGAGGCCTCCTGCTCGGTCGGCTCGGCGACGCACGCGCCCGCGTGCCGACGTGTCACCACGAAGCCCTCCGCCTCCAGCGTGCGCAGCGCCTCGCGCACGGGGACGCGGCTCACGCCGTACCGTCGGGCGAGCAGTTCCTCGGTGAGCCGGCTGCCGCGCTCGTAGACACCCGCGACGATGTCATCACGGATCGCCGTGCATACCGAGTGCGCCGGAATACGCATGACCGACCTCCGCCTTAATCCCCGTGAAACGTCATTGATTGACGTGTGTTCAGGTGACTCTATTGCAGCGGGCCGGAATTTCCGATGGCGGACCGGAATCCATGGATATTTTTTGGACAGCGGGTACGCCGCAACAAGGAAAGCCCCGGCTCGATGAGCCGGGGCCTCCTGAAGGGTGAAGCTTTCGTCAGACGTTCACGCCGTGCGAGCGCAGGTACGCGACGGGGTCGATGTCCGAGCCGTACTCGGCCGTGGTGCGGGCCTCGAAGTGCAGGTGCGGGCCGGTGACGTTGCCGGTCGCCCCGGAGAGGCCGATCTGCTGGCCGGGGGTCACCGTCTGGCCGACGGAGACGCCGATGGACGACAGGTGGCCGTACTGGGTGAACGTGCCGTCGTTCATCTTGATCACGACGTTGTTGCCGTACGCGCCGCCCCAGCCGGCCTCGACGACGGTGCCGGCGCCCACGGCATGGACGGGCGTGCCGGAGGCCGCGTGGAAGTCGACACCGGTGTGGCTGCCGGAGGACCAGATGGCGCCGCCCGACTTGTAGCCGGTGGAGATGTAGGAGCCGGTGATGGGAGAGACGTACGCGTTGAGGCGCTCGCGCTCGGCGGCGCGGGCGGCACGCGCCTTGATCTCCTCGCGCTCCTTGGCGGCGGCGCGCTCCTGCTTGGCCTTCTCGGCGGCGGCCTTGCGGGCCTCCTCCTGCGCCTTCTGCTTGACGGCAGCCACCTCGGCGGCCTGCTGCTGCGCGGCGGCCTGGGCGTCGACCTGCTCGGCGACCGTGTCACCGAGGACGATGATCTGGTTCAGCCCCGTCTGCTCGGGGGCGGGCTCCGCGGCGAGCGCCGGGACGGCGACGGTGCCGACGACACCGGTGGTGGTGAGAGCGGCGACGCCCACGGTCCTCGTGGTCGTGCGCTTCACGCGGCCGGGACGGCGGTGCTTCCCGGGAGCGCGGGTGAACGCCATGGAGTGGCTGATCCTTTCCTTCCCTCTCGCCTACCGGGTTAGCTGACGGGTTCGGAGCAGGAAGGTCTCCTACGGACACCCCTCGTTTCGCGAAGCTCGCGAAGGGCACCCGATTCACCCCAGGGACTGCGGTGGGTCCCCGGCTCCCCTGGCTCGCGCCGTGGGGGGACTCGGCGATGACTGTCCGGTGCCGCGGGTGCGGCGAACTGCTGGCGAACAGCCGGACCGACGCTAAGCGGGCCGCCTCCGAAATAACAAACGCATCACGGGTTTTGAGGCGTACGCCACAGGTCAGACAGGCAACCTCCCCCATCAATACGAGCAATACGGGCAAACAAGGGCCCCGGTGACACTTCCGTCACCGGGGCCCCTCGTCGACCCCACCGCCCGCGAGCCGGTTCCGCCCGGCTTCTACTCGGCGGGGACGACGGTGACTTCGCCGATCCCGAGGGCCCTGACCGGCTCCTCGATCTGCGCGGCGTCACCGACCAGGACGGTCACCAGACGGTCCACCGGGAAGGCGCTCACGACGGCCGCGGTGGCCTCCACGGTGCCGGTGGCGGCGAGCTGTCGGTACAGCGTCGACTGGTAGTCGTCCGGCAGGTGCTGCTCGACCTGGTCCGCCAGCGTGCTCGCCACGGCCGCCGCCGTCTCGAACTTGAGGGGGGCGACCCCGACGAGGTTCTGCACGGCGATGTCCCTCTCGGCGTCCGTCAGGCCCTCGGCGGCGAGGGTGCGCAGCACCGTCCACAGGTCGTCGAGCGCCGGACCGGTGTTCGGGGTGTCCACGGAGCCGCTGATGGCGAGCATCGAGACACCGGAGCCGTCGGGCGCGGAGCGCAGCACCTGGCCGAACGCGCGCACGCCGTAGGTGTAGCCCTTCTCCTCACGCAGGACGCGGTCCAGTCGGGAGGTGAGGGTGCCGCCCAGGCAGTAGGTGCCGAGCACCTGGGCCGGCCACACCCGGTCGTGCCGGTCGACGCCGACGCGGCCGATGAGCAGCTGTGTCTGGACGGCGCCGGGGCGGTCGACGATGACGACGCGCCCGGTGTCGTCGGCGCTCACCGCCGGCATGGTGCGGGGCTTGGCCGGGGAGCCGGTCCAGGCGCCCAGGGTGTCACCGAGCAGTGCGTCGAGGTCGACGCCGGTGAGGTCGCCGACGATCACGGCGGTGGCCGTCGCCGGGCGGACATGCCGCTCGTAGAAGGCGCGTACGGCCGCGGAGTCGATGCTCGCCACCGTCTCCTCGGTGCCCTGGCGGGGCCGGGACATACGGGAGTCCGTGGGGAACAGCTGCTTGGAGAGCTCCTTCGCGGCCCGGCGGCCCGGGTTCGCGGTCTCGTGCGGGATCTCGTCCAGCCGGTTGGCCACGAGCCGCTCGACCTCGCTGTCGGCGAAGGCGGGGGCCCGCAGGGCGTCGGCGAGGAGACCGAGCGCCTTGCCCAGCCGCGACACCGGCACTTCGAGGGAGAGACGGACGCCGGGGTGGTCGGCGTGCGCGTCGAGGGTGGCGCCGCAGCGCTCCAGCTCGGCGGCGAACTCCTCGGCGGAGTGCTTGTCGGTGCCCTCGGAGAAGGCCCTCGTCATGATCGTGGCGACGCCGTCGAGTCCGGCGGGCTCGGCGTCCAGGGGAGCGTCGAGGAGGACCTCGACGGCGACGACCTGCTGGCCGGGGCGGTGGCAACGGAGCACCGTCAGGCCGTTGTCCAGGGTGCCGCGCTCGGGCGCCGGGAACGCCCAGGGCCTGGCCTCGCCGGCCTGGGGCTGCGGGTGGAAGTCCATGGTCGCGAGCTCGGTCACTTCGCCGACTCCTCGTTCTCGTCGGTGGTCGCGTCGGCGTCCGTCGCCGCGCTCTCGGCCTCGTCGTCGGCCGCGTCGTCGGCGTCGTCGGCGTCGTCGGCGTCGTCGGCGTCGTCGGCGTCGTCGGCGTCGTCGACAGGCTCGTAGACGAGCACCGCGCGGTTGTCGGGCCGCAGGCGCGCCTTGGCGACCTCCTGGACCTCCTCGGCGGTCACGTCGAGCACCCGGTCGACGGCGGTCAGGGCGAGCTTGGGGTCGCCGAACAGGACCGCGAAGCGGCACAGTTCGTCGGCGCGGCCCGCGACCGTGCCGAGGCGGTCCAGCCACTCGCGCTCCAACTGGGCGTGGGCGCGCTCCATCTCCTCGGCCGTGGGGCCCTCAGCGGCGAACCGGGCGAGCTCCTCGTCGACGGCGGCCTCGATGACGGGCACCTCGACGTCGCCGGAGGTCTTGACGTCCATCCAGGCCAGGGAGGGGGAGCCGGCCAGGCGCAGCAGACCGAACCCGGCCGTCACCGCCGTACGGTCGCGGCGCACGAGCCGGTTGTAGAGGCGGGAGGACTCGCCGCCGCCGAGGATGGCGAGGGCCAGGTCGGCCGCGTCGCACGCGCGTGTGCCGTCCTCCGGGAGGCGGTAGGCGGCCATCAGCGCCCGCGCGGGCACCTTCTCCTCGACGACCTCGCGGTGCTGCTCGCCGATGACGTCGGGCAGGCCGCCGTCACGCGGCTGCGGCTTGCCGTCGTAGGACGGGATGGAGCCGAAGTACTTCTCGATCCAGGCGAGGGTCTGCTCCGGGTCGATGTCGCCGACGACCGAGAGGACGGCGTTGTTGGGGGCGTAGTACGTCCGGAAGAACTGGCGGGCGTCCTCCAGGCTGGCCGCCTCCAGGTCCTCCATGGAACCGATCGGGGTGTGCCGGTAGGGGTGGCCCTCCGGGTAGGCGAGCCGGAAGATCCGCTCGAACGCGGTGCCGTACGGCACGTTGTCGTAGCGCTGCCGGCGCTCGTTCTTGACGACGTCCCGCTGGTTGTCCAGGTTCTTCTGGTCGAGCGCGAACAGCAGGCTGCCCATGCGGTCGGCCTCCAGCCACAGCGCGAGCTCCAGCTGGTGGGCGGGCATCGTCTCGAAGTAGTTGGTGCGCTCCCAGCTGGTGGTGCCGTTGAGCGAGCCGCCGGCGCCCTGGACCAGCTCGAAGTGGCCGTTGCCCGAGACCTGCTTGGAGCCCTGGAACATCAGGTGCTCGAAGAGGTGGGCGAGGCCGGTGCGGCCCTCGACCTCGTGGCGGGAGCCGACGTCGTACCAGAGGCACACCGCGGCGACCGGGGTCAGGTGGTCCTCGGAGAGCACCACGCGCAGGCCGTTGTCCAGGCGGTGCTCCTTCACTGTCAGGCCTTCGGAGCCTGCCTCGGCTGTGGCCGTGTGACCCATGGGCATGTACGTCCCTTCGATGGCGAGCGCGGTCGCTGGAACCGCGGTTGTCCTGCCGGTCCTGCCACTGTATGCAAGCGTGCGGACGCTCGGCGAAGTTCCCGGAGCGCGTACGCCGACGGCGAGAACGCCTTACGCCGAGAGCGAGAACCCCGGATGCCGGGAGCGGGACCGCCGGTGGTCACCGACGGGCAGTGGTTAAGGTCGGCGCACGCGGTTGACGCGGCGGCGCCGGGCACCCGCCCCGGCGGGGAATGCCGGGTCGTGTCCGGGTTGTCAGTGCGGCAGTCCACAATGGTCCGCGTCAGAGTCCGTTCACTTGCAGCAAGGAGCCGGCAGCGATGGCCCGCCGCAGCACGAAGACCCCGCCGCCCGACGACGCGTTCGAGGAGCGGATCCTCGACATCGACGTCGTCGACGAGATGCAGGGCTCCTTCCTGGAGTACGCGTACTCGGTCATCTACTCCCGAGCCCTGCCCGACGCCCGTGACGGTCTGAAGCCGGTGCACCGCCGCATCGTCTACCAGATGAACGAGATGGGTCTGCGTCCCGACCGCGGCTATGTGAAGTGCGCCCGCGTCGTCGGCGAGGTCATGGGCAAGCTGCACCCGCACGGCGACTCGTCGATCTACGACGCCCTGGTGCGCATGGCACAGCCCTTCTCGATGCGGGTCCCCCTGGTGGACGGCCACGGCAACTTCGGCTCCCTCGGCAACGACGACCCGCCCGCGGCCATGCGGTACACGGAGTGCCGTCAGGCCGCCGCGACGAGCCTGATGACGGAGTCGATCGAGGAGAACACGGTCGACTTCGCCCCGAACTACGACGGCCAGGAACAGGAGCCGGTCGCGCTGCCCGCCGCCTTCCCGAACCTGCTGGTCAACGGCGCCTCGGGCATCGCCGTCGGTATGGCCACCAACATGCCGCCGCACAACTTGGGCGAGGTCATCGCGGCCGCCCGGCACCTGATCAGATACCCGAACGCGGACCTGGACGCCCTGATGAAGCACGTCCCGGGCCCCGACCTGCCCACGGGCGGGCGGATCGTCGGACTCACCGGCGTCAGGGACGCGTACGAGACGGGCCGCGGCACCTTCAAGATCCGCGCCACGGTGGCCGTGGACAACGTGACGGCGCGCCGCAAGGGCCTCATCGTCACGGAGCTGCCGTTCACCGTGGGCCCCGAGAAGGTGATCGCCAAGATCAAGGACCTGGTCGGCTCGAAGAAGCTCCAGGGCATCGCCGACGTCAAGGACCTCACCGACCGCCAGCACGGCCTGCGGCTCGTCATCGAGATCAAGAACGGCTTCGTGCCGGAGGCGGTCCTGGAGCAGCTCTACAAGCTGACGCCGATGGAGGAGTCCTTCGGCATCAACAACGTGGCGCTGGTCGACGGTCAGCCCCTCACCCTGGGCCTCAAGGAGCTCCTGGAGGTCTACCTCGACCACCGCTTCGACGTGGTGCGCCGCCGCTCGGAATTCCGCCGCGGCAAGAAGCGCGACCGGCTGCACCTGGTCGAGGGTCTGCTCACGGCGCTGCTGGACATCGACGAGGTCATCCGGCTGATCCGCTCCAGCGAGAACTCCGCGCAGGCCAAGGAGCGCCTGATGGAGCGCTTCTCCCTGTCGGACGTCCAGACGCAGTACATCCTCGACACCCCGCTGCGCCGTCTCACCAAGTACGACCGCATCGAGCTGGAGGCGGAGAAGGACCGGCTCAACGCGGAGATCGCGGAGCTGACGCGCATCCTGGACTCGGACGCCGAGCTGCGCAAGCTGGTCTCCGGGGAACTGGCCGCGGTGGCGAAGAAGTTCGGCACCGAGCGCCGTACGGTGCTGCTGGAGTCCTCGGGCGCCCCGGTGGCCGCGGTTCCGCTCCAGGTCGCGGACGACCCGTGCCGGGTGCTGCTGTCGTCGACGGGGCTGCTCGCCCGTACGGCCGACGCCGAGCCCTTCGCGGCGGACGCGGACGCCAAGCGCACCAAGCACGACGTGATCGCGTCGGCGGTCCCGGCGACGGCCCGCGGCGAGATCGGCGCGGTGACGTCCACGGGCCGCCTGCTGCGGCTGAACGTGATCGACCTGCCCCAGCTGCCCGACACGGCGGCCGCCCCGAACCTCGCGGGCGGTGCCCCGCTCGCGGAGTTCCTCTCCCTCCAGGACGGCGAGACGGTGGTCTGTCTGACGACGCTCGACGAGTCGTCGCCGGGCCTCGCCATCGGCACCGAACAGGGTGTCGTCAAGCGAGTGGTGCCCGACTACCCGTCCAACAAGGAGGAGTTGGAGGTCATCACCCTCAAGGAGGGCGACCGGATCGTGGGCGCGATGGAGCTGCGCACCGGCGAGGAGGACCTGGTCTTCATCACGGACGACGCCCAGCTGTTGCGCTTCCAGGCCTCACAGGTCCGCCCCCAGGGCCGCCCCGCCGGCGGTGTGGCGGGCATCAA
Source organism: Streptomyces sp. MA5143a (assembly GCF_900290235.1). Taxonomy (GTDB): domain Bacteria; phylum Actinomycetota; class Actinomycetes; order Streptomycetales; family Streptomycetaceae; genus Streptomyces. The sequence goes on along the minus strand of NZ_OLMK01000001.1, from coordinate 111,335 downwards.
GCTCACCGAGGGCGCGAAGGTCATCTCCTTCACGGCGGTCGACCCGGCGGCGGACGCGGTGGTCTTCACGGTGGCGGGCTCGCGCGGCACGCTGGACGACTCCGTCCAGACCACGGCCAAGCTCACCCCGTTCGACCAGTACCCGCGCAAGGGCCGCGCCACGGGCGGTGTCCGCTGCCAGCGGTATCTGAAGGGCGAGGACTGCCTGTCCTTCGCCTGGGCGGGCCCGACTCCGGCCCGCGCCGCCCAGAAGAACGGCACTCCGGCCGACCTCCCGGAGATGGACCCGCGCCGCGACGGCTCGGGTGTCTCCCTGGGCAAGCCGGTGGCCTCGGTGGCGGGCCCCGTCTGATCGGGACGGACAGTGGCCGGGGCGCCCTCGGACGGAAGACGTCAGAGGGTGCCGCGGCCAGGCGGTCGCTTCACGGGGTGTCGTAGGAGGGGTCCGGTTCGCCGGCCTCCCGCTCCTTGTCCGGTACGTAGCGCAGGACGCCCCACATGCTGTGCTCGTCGGCGCGGGGGGCGTCGTCCTTGCACGCCTCCAGCTCCTTGGTGAGGGCGGCGGCGTCGATACCGGTGCCGATGAGGACGAGCTGGGTGAGTCTCGGCTCGTCGCCCGGCGCCCACGGCTCGGGGTAGAACCGCAGGAACCGCCCGACCGCGTGCACGGAGTACCGGTTGCGGGTGTCGTGCGGCCCGAAGTCGACGTACCCCTTGATGCGGTAGAGCCCGTCCGACCTGCCGTCGAGGAAGTCCAGCAGCCGACGGGGGTTCATCGGCAGGTCGGAGACGAAGGCGACGCTGTCGTACGCGGTGTGCAGATGCCCGAGGTGATCCTCGTGGGCGCCGCACTCACCGTGGGCGTCGCCGCCGTGGCCATCGATGGCGTCCTCCCCGCCATGCGGTCCGGCGCCGGCGTTCCCCTGGAGGCCGTCGTACAGGTGGAGGTCGTCGAAGGAGAGCTGCCCGATGCGTTCCTCGCTGGGACGGCAGTCGAAGAGGAACGCGGGGTCGATACGCCCGTACGTCGCGGCCACGACGGCCGCGCCCTCACCGAGCGACCGGACGAGTCCGAGGACACGCTCACCGTCCTCGGCCCGGTCGACCTTGTTGACGACGACGAGGTCGGCGATGGCGAGATGCCGGTCGATCTCGGGGTGCCGCTGCCTGGTGTCGAGGAACTCGGCCGCGTCGACGACCTCGACCAGTCCGCCGTACACGACCCGGGGGTTCTCACTGGCGAGCACCATCCGCACGAGTTCCTGAGGCTCGGCGAGCCCGCTGGCCTCGATGACGATGACGTCGATGCCGGTGGCGGGGTCCGCGAGCCGCTCCAGGTACACGTCCAGCTCACTGGCGTCGACGGCACAGCACAGACACCCGTTGCCCAGCGACACCGTGGAGTCGCCGAGCGCTCCGGCCACCGCCATCGCGTCGATCTCGATGGCCCCGAAGTCGTTGACGACGGCACCGATGCGGGTGCCGCCGCTGCGGTGCAGGAGATGGTTGAGCAGGGTGGTCTTGCCGGAGCCCAGGAATCCGGCGAGGACCACGACCGGGATCTGCTGCGGCCCCCCGGGGCCCGGACTCGACGACTGGCTCAACGCGCGCCCTCTCTCACACGGTTGCGTGCGCCGGCTCGCGGCCGGCCGCCGTACCGGGACGGCTCACGGACCGGCGTTCGCCGGAACACCGCGGCTCCCGTACGGCCCTGTACTGCTGCCCCAGGATACGAGTGGGCACACGGCCCACACGAAGAGAACGATTGTCAGCGGCGCCCGCGGGGCACACGATGTGCATGGCGCCGGTTTCTGACACCCGCACATCCTTCCGTGCGCCTCCTCTCCGCCTCCCAGCCCACCAGGGCCGCTCGGCGACACTGGGAGACGGCAAGCGCGCCGCCCACCGCTCGCCGGTCCCCATCCTGTCGACCCGTGTCCGACGACCGGCGGATGGACGCCTGAACCGGGGGTTGACATGGCCACACAGAACTTTGGGATGCGGAGGCTGGGTTCAGCCGCTCTGGACCGGCTCACCTCGGCCGCGCAGGCCCTGACGGAGAGAGGCGCCCGACGGCGCAGGCACGCCGCGCTCGCCGAACAGCACCGGCTCCACTTCGACCTGCTGTGCAAGGCCATGGAGGACCCGGCCCTGGCGGCCGTGCTCGACACCTACGAGACCGAGGTCCCGGCGGAGCGGCAGCGCCAGTACCTCTTCGCGAACGCCCTGTACGTCAACGCGCTCTACTACCACCGCATCGGTGCGCTCAGCCTGGGCGAGCTGTACGGGCACCTGCGGGTGATGGCGCGCAACCCGATCTTCCGGGAGTACTGGGCGGCCACCCGCCATCACCGGGACAGCCTGCCCGACACGTCGGAGGAGGCGGCGCTGGGCGACATGATGAACGGTCTCGTCGAGGAGATGGACCATCTGGTCGAGGACCCCGACGACGGAGACGAGTGGTGGGTCATAGGGCAACCGCCGGACGAGTGATTCACTCTCAAGTCCCGGGAAGCAGCGAGACGTTGCGACACCCGGACCGGTAATCTCTCCGCATCCTGCTCGGGAAGAACCTCCTGCTCAGGTCCTTGCATGTGCGGCGTAGGGCTGCAGATCCCCACCCGAGGCAGCAGCCCGTTCATGAGCATCCGTGGGCCCGCTCATGAACCGACCGGACGCACCATGGGTCATCAACTCACGCAGCGCCCCGGCTGAGGCCCCTCTCGCCCAATGCCTCTAGGACCGGACTTGAAGATCGTGCGTCGAGTTGGCGCCTCGCCCAGGGAGCGCGGCAGCTCCACGGGCCAGACCTGCCCCGACATCTTCGAACTCAGCGACGGCAACTTCGCTGTCATCGGCACCGAAGCCACCGCCGCCCTCGACGGTGAGCTGCCGCCCGACGCGGCGCGCGCTCCCTACGAACGCATCGTGATCATCTCTCGCGAGACCCTGGTCCGCGCCAAAGCCGACATCCCGGATGCGTGAGACGGCCGCGCTCCTATGAGGTGCGCGCCGCTCGAGCCCGGCACCTCCCCCGTGGTGTCGGGCTCCGTGCGTGAACCGGGACCGGGGAACGTCAGGCGACCAGCGGTACGGCTGCCGGGGGCACCGGTCCCACATAGCGTGCCGCCGGACGGATGATCTTCGAGTCCCGGGCCTGTTCGAGGATGTTGGCGCTCCAGCCGACGACGCGGGCGGCGGCGAAGGTCGGCGTGAACATCTCGCGGGGCAATCCGCACAGCTCCATGACGACGCCCGCGTAGAACTCGACATTGGTGTGCAGCGCACGGCCCGGCTTCAGCTCGGCGAGGATGGCCTCCACCTGCCGCTCGACCTCCACCGCGAAGGCGACGCGCGGGCCGCCGAACTGTTCCGCGATGCCGCGCAGCATGCGGGAGCGGGGGTCCTCGGTGCGGTACACGGGGTGGCCGAAGCCCATGATGCGGTCGCCGGCGAGGACGCGTTCCCGGATCCAGGCGTCGATGCGGTCCGGGGTGCCGATCGCGTCGAGCGTGTCCAGCGCGCGGCTGGGGGCGCCCCCGTGGAGGGGCCCCGAGAGCGCGCCCACCGCGCCCACCAGACAGGCCGCGACGTCGGCACCCGTCGAGGTGATCACGCGGGCGGTGAATGTTGATGCATTGAATCCGTGATCAATGGTTGAGATCAAGTATTGCTCGATCGCCCGCGCAGCACAGGGTTCGGGTTCCGTGCCCGTCAACATGTACAGGTAGTTCGCCGCGTACGGCAGATCGTCGCGGGGCTCGACCGGGTCGAGCCCCCGCCCCAGCCGGTACAGCGCGGTGAGCAGTGTGGGTACGGCCGCCGAGGCGGCGAGGGCGTCCGCGCGGCGCCGGTCCTCGTCGAGGTCGTACACCGGGCGGAAGCCCTTGGAGGCGCCGAGCAGCGACAGCGCGGTGCGCAGGCCGGAGAGCGGCCCCGAGTGCGCGCTCGCCGCCGCGATCGCGGGCAGGGCGACCCGCACGTCGTCGGGCAGCCGACGCAGGGGACCGACCTCCGCCGCGAACACGGCCCCCCGCGCGGCGTCCGGCAGCTCGCCGTGGATCATCAGGTGCCAGACGTCCTCGAAGCCGCGGGTCCGCGCGAGCTCGACGGCGGAGTACTGGCGGTAGTGGTAGAAGCCCTCCTGCCCTCTGACGTCACCCAATTCGGTGTCGGTGACGACGACGCCCGCGAGTCCTCGCGGCACGTCGACGGAGGCGGTCGCGGCCCGGTTGATCTGCATGTCTCCTCCTTGAACTTGATTTGACTGTCCATGCTTGACTCGATCTCTGTCAATATTGATTGAATCAATGTTGTGCTCAACGGATACGGTGACGCCCATGACGGAGCAAGGCGCGCGCGCATCGACGAACCCGGCGAACACCTCCGCCCGCCCGGGGCGGCGGCTCAGCACGAGGGAGACCGCCGAACTGCTCGGCGTGAAGCCGGAGACCGTGTACGCCTATGTGAGCCGCGGCCAGCTCAGCAGCCGCCGGGACGCGGCGGGCCGGGGCAGCACCTTCGACGCCGAGGAGGTCGCGGCACTCGCGCGCCGCAACCGGCGGGAGACCGGTACGGCCTCGCCCGGCGGGGGCGAGCTGTCCGTCCGCACCCGGCTGACCCTCATCGAGCAGGACCACTACTACTTCCGCGGCGTCGACGCGGCGGAACTGGCCGCGCGCCACTCCTACGAAGAGGTCGCCGAGTGGCTGTGGACCGGCGAGCCGCGCCCCGGCGCGACCTTCACCGCGCCGAGGACGTCCGTGACCGCCGCCCGGCGCGCGGTGGACGCGCTGCCGGAGCACAGCGGCCCCGTCGACCGGTTGCGGGTCGCGGCGGTCGCGGCGGCGGCCGCCGACCCCCTGCGCTTCGACCTCTCCGAGGAGGCGGTGCTCGGCACCGCGCGCACCCTGATCCCCACGCTCGTCGCCGCCCTCCCCCCGTTCTCGCGCGGCCAGCGCGACACCGGTCCGCTCGCCCACCGACTCTGGGCGCGGCTCAGCGGACGCGCGCCCGACGAAGCCGCCCTGCGGGCGCTGGACACCGCGCTCGGGCTGCTCGCCGACCACGACCTCGCCGCCTCCACCCTGGCGGTCCGCGTCGCCGCCTCGGCCCGCGCGCACGCGTACGCGGCCGTCTCCGCGGGGCTGGGCGCCCTGGAGGGCCCGCTGCACGGTTCGGCCAGCGCCCTCGCCCACCGGCTGCTCACCGATGTCCTGGACCAGGGCAGCGCCGTCCCGGTGATCGCGGAGGAGCTGCGCTCGGGGCGCGGCATCCCCGGCCTCGGCCACCGTCTCTACACGGGCGAGGACCCACGCGCGCGTGCCCTGTTCGCGCTCCTGGCCGACATGCCCCGCGCGGCCCCCGCCCTCGCGGCCGCCCGCGACATCGTGTCGACCGCCGCCCGGCACACCCCCCTGCACGCCAACGTCGACCTGGCCCTGGCGGTGCTCACGGCCTCCTGCGGCATGCCCCCGACCGCCGGCGAGACGATCTTCGCCGTCGCCCGCACCGCGGGCTGGATCGCCCACGCACTGGAGGAGTACGGCGAGCGCCCCCTGCGGATGCGCCCCAGCGGCCAGTACGTGGGGGTGCGACCGCCGCAACCACTGCCGAAGTGACCTGTCGGGGTGACCGGCCGGAATGGCCACCGCCGAGGCGCGCCGAACGCACCGCTCGCCACGTCGGTTCCACCCCTTCGGCCCGCCCGGAGGCCGTACGAGCCGAAGTCAGGTTAGGCTCACCTCTGTGAGTACGTGCACATCCGCGTCCCGACACCTCGCCGAGCCTCTCGCGGGGACCGCCGCCACGGCGAGGACATGGCTGCTGCTGGAACAGCCGGGCCCCTGGGGCGCCCAGGCGCTCACATCGAGCCACCTGGACCCCGCGCTCGGCCGCGCCCTCGAAGCCGCCACCGAGGGCACCGGCGTCCGCGTCGCGCTCATCCGGCGGCCGGGCCGCCACGCCGACTGCCGCGAGGTCCACGAGCGTCAGGTGTACGTGGCGCACACGGTCCCCGGGAACGTCTGGCTGCACCGCGCCACCACGACCGCCCCGGAGCGCCTGCTCGGCCTGGACTTCGCCGCGCTCGGGGACGGCGACCCCCGCTCCTTCGAGGCGGCCCTTCAGGGCCGGCCCCACACCGGCCGGCCCCTCGCGCTCGTGTGCACCAACGGCAAACGCGACCGCTGCTGCGCCCTCCTCGGCCGACCGCTCGCCGCCGAGCTGGCCGCCTCCGGCGTCGAGGGCACCTGGGAGGTCACCCATCTGGGCGGGCACCGCTTCTCGCCCACGCTCCTCGTCCTCCCCTCCGGCTACGTGTACGGCCGCGCCGAGGCCCACCACGTCAAGGAGGTCCTCCACGCCGTGCGGGAGGGGCGGATCGTCACCGAGGGCTGCCGCGGGAACTCCGCCTGGGAGCGCCCCGGGCAGGCGGCGGAGCTGGCGGTGCGCGCGGCGACGGGCGAGGACGCGGCCGACGCCCTCACCGTCCTGCGCACGGACGGCGCCGCCCCGCGCTGGGAGGTCACCGTCGCCCACGTCGACGGCCGCCGCTGGAACGTCACCGTCGCCCAGGGCGCGGCCCAGCCGCCCCGCCCCGAGAGCTGCGGTTCCCCCCTGGGCTCGCCGGCCCGGATGGACGTGACGGCCGTACGCGAACTGGTACCGACGGCGCTCGCCGGTTAGGGCCCGGCCCGCGCCGGGTCCGCCCTTCGCGCCCTGCCATACCCCCGCACCTCATTGAGATACCCGCCACACCCCTCTACGTCCGGTACACGCCGTCCACGTACCGTCAGGGGTATGAGCCCCACTCCCCCCGCACGTCGCCTGCGTCTCGGGATGCCGCGGCGGGTGTTCTCGCAGGTCCTGCTGATGCAGGTGGCGATCGCCGCCGGTGTCGCCGTCCTCGCGACCGGGCTGTTCCTCGCACCGCTCAGCGACCAGCTGGACGACCAGGCGATGCGCCGCGCCCTCGCGATCGCCCAGACCACGGCGGCCCAGCCGCAGATCGCCGAGGACCTGGTCACGACCGAGCCGTCCGTGAAGGGACCGGTGCAGGTGGAGGCCGAGCGGATCCGCAGGGCCAGCGGCGCCGAGTACGTCGTGGTCATGGACGACCGCGGGGTGCGCTGGTCCCACCCGGACCCCACCGAGATCGGCGGCCTCGTCTCGACCGACCCGCGCCGCGCCCTCGCGGGGAACGAGGTCATGGAGATCGACTCGGGCACCCTGGGACGGTCCGCCCGGGGCAAGGTGCCGCTGCGCGACGCCGACGGGAGGATCGTCGGGGCCGTCTCGGTCGGCATCGAGTACGACAATGTGCGCGCCCGGTTGATCCACGCCATCCCCGGTCTCCTCGCGTACGCGGGCGGGGCGATGGCGGTCGGCGCGCTGGCGGCGTATCTGATCTCCCGACGGGTCCACCGCCAGACCCGTGACCTGGCCTTCTCCGACATCGCGGGGCTCCTCGCGGAGCGCGAGGCGATGCTGCACGGCATCCGGGAGGGTGTGGTCGCCCTGGACCGCGCGGGCCGCGTGCGCCTCCTGAACGACGAGGCGCAGCGCCTCCTGGGCCTCGGCGACGAGGTGGTCGGCCGGTCGCTCGACGAGGCGCTCGGCGCGGGCCGTACGACCGATGTGCTGGCCGGCCGGGTCACCGGCACGGATCTGCTCACCGTCCGCGGCCGGCGCGTCCTGGTCGCCAACCGTATGCCCACCGACGACGGCGGTGCCGTGGCCACCCTGCGGGACCGCACCGAGCTGGAGCAGCTGGGCCGCGAACTCGACTCCACGCGGGGCCTGATCGACGCCCTGCGCGCCCAGGACCACGAGCACGCCAACCGGATGCACACCCTCCTCGGCCTGCTCGAACTGGAGATGTACGACGAGGCCGTGGACTTCGTCGGTGAAGTGGTCGGCGACCATCGCGCGACCGCCGAGCAGGTCACCGAGAGGATCCACGATCCGCTGCTCGCCGCGGTACTGGTCGGCAAGGCGACCGTCGCGGCCGAGCGCGGTGTGGCCCTGACGGTCACCGGCGGGACCCCGCTGCCGGACAGGCTGATCGATCCACGGGGACTGGTCACCGTCGTCGGCAACCTCGTCGACAACGCCCTCGACGCCGTCGCGGGCACTCCGCACGCGCGCGTGGAGGTCGAGTTGCGGGCCGAGGGACGTACGGCGATCCTCCGGGTCCGCGACACCGGACCCGGAGTCCCGCCCGAACACCGTGAGTTGATCTTCACGGAGGGCTGGTCCACCAAGACGCCCCCGGCCCACCGCGAGCGCGGTATCGGGCTCTCCCTGGTGCGCCGGCTCGCCGAACGGCAGGGAGGCAGCGCCCGGGTCACCGAGGCGGACGGCGGAGGCGCGGAGTTCACGGTCGTCCTGCCGGAGGCGCTGGCGGAGCCGGGACTGGTGACGCAATCGTCCGCGTCGGCGCTTACGTCTACGGCACCCGACGAGGGAGCCGGCCCGCGCGACGAGCCGACGGCGGGCCGTGACACGCGACCGGGCACGGCGCACGAGCCGGAGGACGCCGTCCCAGCCGCCGACAAGGAGTCGCGATGATCGAGGTCCTGGTCGTGGACGACGACCTGCGGGTCGCCCGGGTGAACGCCGCCTACGTCGAGAAGGTCGCCGGCTTCCGGGTGGCGGGCGTGGCGCACAACGCGGCCGACGCACTGGAGCAGTTGGAGGAGCTGCCCCAGGTGGACCTCGTCCTCCTGGACCACTACCTCCCGGACGACACGGGCCTCACGGTCGTCCAGGAGATGCGCCGGCGCGGCCACCAGACCGATGTGATCATGGTGACGGCGGCGCGTGACGTCTCGACGGTCCAGGCGGCGATGCGGCAGGGCGCCCTGCAATACCTGGTGAAGCCGTTCGCGTTCGCGGGGCTGCGGGCCAAGCTGGAGGCGTACGCGGAGCTGCGGCGCACCCTGGACGGCGGCGGCGAGGCCGAGCAGGCGGAGGTCGACCGGATCTTCGGCGCGCTCTCCGCGGGCGGCGAGCCGGACCTGCCCAAGGGGCACTCCGCCACCACCTCCGAGGTCGTGCGCCGGGCTCTGATGACCGCAGAGGGCCCGCTGTCCGCCCAGGAGATCGCCGATCGGACCGGCCTGAGCCGCCAGACCGCCCAGCGCTATCTGAAGCTCCTGGAGCGCACCGGACGCGCCCGCCTGACCCTCAAGTACGGCGACGCGGGCCGCCCGGAGCACCGCTACGAGTGGGCGACCCGCCCCTGACGTCACCCGCCCCCGGCCTCACCCGGGGACGCGTGCCTTGAGCGCCGCCGACGGGTTCCCCGGAAGGCCGTCAGACCGCCCCGGCGCCCGTCAGCGACCGCACCTCGGCCTCCGCGTGCTTCGCCTCGTCGGCCGGTTCGGCGGAGGTGACCGTGCCCAGCCAGCCGGCGAGGAAGCCCAGGGGCACCGAGACGAGGCCCGGGTTCTGCAGCGGGAAGTACTGGAAGTCGACGCCGGGGAACAGGGATTCGGGGCTGCCGGACACCACCGGCGACAGCAGCACCAGCACCACCGCCGGGACGAGTCCGCCGTACACGGACCACACGGCGCCGCGCGTGGTGAAGCCTCGCCAGAACAGCGAGTACAGCAGCACGGGCAGATTGGCCGAGGCGGCGACGGCGAAGGCCAGGCCGACGAGGAACGCCACATTGAGGTCGCGGGCGAGCAGCCCGAGCGCGATGGCGACGGCCCCGATCCCTACGGCGGAGGTACGCGCCACGGCCACCTCGCTGTACGGCTTCGAGCGGCGGCGCCGCAGTGACGCGTACAGGTCGTGGGCCACCGACGCGGACGAGGCGAGGGTGATGCCGGCGACAACCGCGAGGATCGTCGCGAAGGCGATGGCGGCGACGATCGCGAACAGAACCGTCCCACCCGTGGAGCCCGCTCCGCCGCCCAGATCGAGCGCGAGGAGGGGAACGGCGGTGTTGCCGGCCGCGTTCGAGGCTCGAACGGCCGCGGGTCCGACGATCGCGGCCGCGCCGAAGCCCAGCACGATCGTCATCAGGTAGAAGCCGCCGATGAGGCCGATCGACCATACGACCGAGCGGCGCGCGGCGCGTGCGGTCGGCACCGTGTAGAAGCGGGACAGGATGTGCGGCAGCCCGGCCGTGCCCAGGACCAGGGCGAGCCCGAGGCTGATGAAGTCGAGGCGGGCGGTCCAGTCGCCGCCGTACTTCAGCCCCGGCGCGAGGAAGGCCGCCCCGTGCCCGCTGCGCTCCGCGGCCGTCCGCAGCAGGTCGTCGAAGTCTCCGTGGAACCGCATCAGGACGAGCACGGTCAGCGCGATCGCCCCGCCCATCAGCAGGACCGCCTTCACGATCTGAATCCAGGTGGTGGCCCGCATCCCTCCCAGCGACACATAGACGACCATGAGCGCGCCGACGCCGATGACCGTCCAGGCCCGTGCCGCCGCGCCCTCGCCGCCCAGCAGCAGTGCGACAAGGGTGCCGGCGCCCACCATCTGCGCCACCAGATACAGAACGGACACGGTGACCGAGGAGGTTCCCGCCGCGATCCTGACCGGCCGCTCGCTCATCCGTGCCGCGACCACGTCGGCGAGCGTGAACCGCCCGCAGTTGCGCACCAGTTCGGCCACCAGGAACAGCACCACGAGCCAGGCCACCAGGAAGCCCACCGAGTACAGCAGTCCGTCGTACCCGAAGAGCGCGATGAGGCCGGAGATACCGAGGAAGGACGCGGCGGACATGTAGTCGCCCGCGATGGCAAAACCATTCTCCATCGGCGAGAACAAGCGGCCGCCGGCGTAGAACTCCTCCGCCGAACCGTGCCGGTTGCGACTGACCCAGGTCGTGATGCCCAGGGTGATCGCGATGAACACGCTGAACAGCAGCAGGGCCAGTGTCTGATGGTTCCCGGTCACCGCTCGCCCCCCGCGATGCCGCGCGTCAACTCCTGTGTGTCCCACCGCAGATCGAGGGCAGCCCGGTCCCGCCGCAGCCGTGCGTGGCGCGCGTAGGCCCAGGTGAACAGGAACGTCGTGAGGAACTGGCCGAGCCCCGCCAGCATCGCCACGTTGACCGCGCCCGCCACGGGTCGCGCCATCAGCCCCGGCGCGGTGATGGCCGCGACCACGTATCCGACGTACCAGCTGAAGAAGACGGCGACTCCCGGGATCACGAATCTCCGGTACCGGCGGCGGACCTCCTGGAAGGCGGCGCTGCGCTGCACCTCCACATACACGTCGCCTGCGGCCCGCCCCTCCTCCCGAGCGGCCGGCACGACGGGCGGCACCCCTCCCGTGCCGTCCACCTCTCCCCAGCCGGAGGCCAGCGCGTCATACCAGGGATCGTCGAACCGCGCGTTCGTCGGGGCCGCTCCTCGCCCCTCGACCGCGCTCTCGGAACCACCCGCGCGACGGCGGGACCGGCCGGTACTTGACTGCATGCCCAAGCATGGACAGACCGCAGTGATCCCCGCCGATGCCCTTCGGCATTGTTCACCCCATCAGGTGAAGCGCGGGCCGACTCGCACCCGGGACGGCGCGCCCACCCGACCGACCGGCGGCCGGCGGGCGGGCGCGGCGCTCACGCGTCGATACGGGACCGGTCCAGGGTGGCCGCGGAGCTGGAGATGAACTCCTTGCGCGGCGCGACGTCGTTCCCCATCAGCAGGTCGAAGACCTGTTCAGCCGCCTCCAGGTCCGACAGGTTGATCCGCCGCAGCGTCCGGTGCCGCGGGTCCATCGTCGTCTCCGCCAGCTGGTCCGCGTCCATCTCGCCGAGGCCCTTGTACCGCTGGATGGAGTCCTTGTAGCGGACGCCCTTGCTCTGGAACTCCAGCAGCTTGTCCCGCAGCTCCCGGTCGGAGTACGTGTAGACGTACTTGTCCTGGCCCTTCTTCGGCTGGACCAGCTCGATCCGGTGCAGCGGCGGCACCGCGGCGAAGACACGGCCCGCCTCGACCATCGGCCGCATGTACCGCTGGAACAGCGTCAGCAGCAGGCACCGGATGTGGGACCCGTCCACGTCGGCGTCGGTCATCATGATGATCTTGCCGTACCGAGCCGCGTCGATATCGAACGTACGTCCGGATCCGGCCCCTATGACCTGGATGATCGCGCCGCACTCGGCGTTCTTGAGCATGTCCGTCACGGACGACTTCTGGACGTTGAGGATCTTGCCGCGGATCGGCAGCAACGCCTGGAACTCGGAGTTCCGGGCGAGCTTCGCCGTACCGAGCGCCGAGTCGCCCTCGACGATGAACAGCTCGCTGCGGTCGACGTCGTCACTGCGGCAGTCGGCGAGCTTGGCGGGCAGCGTCGACGACTCCAGGGCGGTCTTCCGCCGCTGCGCGTCCTTGTGCTGACGTGCGGCGATACGTGTACGCGCGGCCGCGACGACCTTCTCCATGACGACCCGCGCCTGCGCGGCGGCGTCCCGCTTGGTGGAGGTCAGGAACGCCTTGAGCTCCTTGGAGATCACCTGCGCCACGATCCGGCGGGCCGCGGAGGTGCCGAGGACCTCCTTGGTCTGGCCCTCGAACTGCGGCTCGGCCAGTCGCACGGTGACGACGGCGGTCAGACCCTCCAGGGCGTCGTCCTTGACGACGTCGTCCTCGGCGACCCGGAGCATCTTCTTGGCGCGCAGCACCTCGTTCATCGTGCTCGCCACGGCCTGCTCGAAGCCGGCGACATGGGTGCCGCCCTTGGGTGTGGCGATGATGTTCACGAACGACTTGAGGGTCGAGTCGTAGCCGGTGCCCCAGCGCAGCGCGACGTCGACGCCGAGTTCCCGGGTGACCTGGGTGGGGGTCATCTGGCCGTGCTCGTCCAGCACGGGGACCGTCTCCCTGAAGGTGCCCTCGCCGGTGAAGCGGAGGATGTCGCAGACAGCCTTGTCGGTGGCCAGGTACTCGCAGAACTCGCTGATGCCGCCATCGAAGCGGAAGGACTCCTCGCCCTTGCTCCCGCCCTCGCCGAGCCCGTACTCGTCACGGACGACGATGGTCAGGCCGGGCACCAGGAACGCGGTCTGGCGGGCGCGCTGGTGGAGGTTCTCCAGCGAGAGCTTGGCGTCCTTGAGGAAGATCTGGCGGTCGGCCCAGTAGCGCACCCGCGTGCCGGTGCGCGTCTTCGGGATCCGCTTGGCCTTGCGCAGCCCGCTCGCGGCCTCGAACTTCGCGTCCGGGCCGTTGCCCGCGAAGGCGCCGGGCACACCGCGCCGGAAGCTGATGGCGTGGGTGCCGCCGTTACGGTCCACCTCGACGTCCAGACGGGCGGAGAGCGCGTTCACCACGGAGGCGCCCACGCCGTGCAGACCGCCGGAGGCCGCGTAGGAGCCGCCGCCGAACTTGCCGCCCGCGTGCAGCTTGGTCATGACGACCTCGACGCCGGACAGGCCGGTCTTGGGCTCGACGTCCACGGGGATACCGCGGCCGTTGTCCCGGACCTCCACGGAGGCGTCGTCGTGGAGGATCACCTCGATGTGGTCGCAGTAGCCCCCGAGGGCCTCGTCCACGGAGTTGTCGATGATCTCCCAGAGGCAGTGCATCAGGCCTCGACTGTCGGTCGAGCCGATGTACATTCCGGGGCGCTTCCGCACGGCCTCGAGCCCCTCGAGGACGAGCAGGTGCCGCGCGGTGTAGTTGGAACCGTCCCGGTCTGCTCCGGTCAGCAGCGCTGTGGACGGCACGGACGTCTCGGCGGTCACGCGGTTCGCTCCTCGCTGAATTTCAGGTGAGGCCCTTTTGGGTAAGGGGCCCGGCTCGGTTGCCGGTCCGAGGGTACCGAGCCCTGGTAGAGCCGTTGTAACGCCACCCTCGCTGGAAACTCAGGGTAGTCCAGGCTCGCATGCGTGTTCGATCCCTCGATGGGGTGAAGTACATATCACGTTCCCTTCGAGGCATGAACCATTTAGGCTCCGGGCACGTCCTCATGAACAACCGGCAACCCAGCCGGGAGGACCGTACAACCAAGAGAGCAACCGCCAGAACCACCGACAGACAGCGCGAACCCGTACGACACGAAGACACGCACTACGGCTCATTCGCCGCCAACCGGCAACAGACAGCCGGCCTGGAAAGATTTTTTCGAGGAAAAGCCGCGAGCGGGAACGTTTTCGGCCTGGTTGGATGTTGACCCTGGTACGACAGCTCGTCGAGCTAGAGAAGAGGCGACGTGACTACTGTTCTGACCCCCGCGACCCCGCTGACGGCCGCTGACCGATGCGACCGCTGCGGCGCCCAGGCCTATCTGCGCGTCGTCCTGCTGAGCGGTGGAGAGCTGCTGTTCTGCGCCCACCACGGGCGTAAGTTCGAGCCTGAGCTCAAGAAGATCGCCGCGGAGATACAGGACGAGACGGAGCGGCTGACGTCCGTTCCCGCCACCGCGGAAACCGACGAACGCTGACGCTTCGCACCAACGACGAGCCGACACCGGCTCGAGGCCGGTGACCGGGCGGCCACTCCCGCACACACGGGGTGGCCGCCCGCTCTCGTTCCGCGGCGGCGCTCGTTCCGCGTTCGCTGCCCATCCGCAGCCGCTCTCGCTCCGCGGCGACTTTCGCTCCGCGGTCCTCTACGGCACCGTGGCGGTGCCGCGTCGGGGGTGCGGCTCAAGCGCCGGTACGGCGCTCAAGCGACGCCGTACGGCGTTCAACGACCTCTCAGCGGCTCTCCGCCAGCACCTGGGCCGCGTAGGAGCCCCTGGTGTACACCCCCGGGCTCCCGGCCAGTCCGCAGCCGCTGCCCCACGACACGAGTCCGATCAGCTTCCCCTGGGCGACGAGCGGTCCTCCGCTGTCCCCCTGGCAGGCGTCCCGGCCGCCGTTCACCTCTCCCGCGCACACCATGGAGTCGGCCCGGTACCGACCCTCCGCGCCGCCCGGGTAGGCCCTCTCGCACGCGGAGTCGGCCAGCACCCGCACCGACGCGGCCCGCAGGCTCAGCGCGTAGTCCCCGGCGCCCGTCGTGTCACCCCAGCCGTAGACGGCCGCGGCCGTGTCCGCCCCGTACGCCGGATCGCCGGCTTCCGCCAACGGGAGTACGGAACTCTCGGGGAGCGGCGTCGCCAGCGTGACCACGGCGAAGTCCCCCGCGTTCGTAGAGGCGTCGTACCGCGGATTGACCCAGGTGTCGCTCACCGGGATCTCCCGGCCCTCGTTCGACCGCAGATCGGCGCGCCCCGTGATGACCTTCAGGTCGGGGAGCCGTGCCGGGGGCCCTCCCAGCACCTCCTCGCTGAGGCAGTGGGCGGCCGTCATGACCGTGGAGCGGCCCACCACGACCCCGCCGCAGAACTGCCCGGCTCTCGTACCCCCGAACCGGTCACGACTGGACAGTGCCACCGTCCAGGGCGCCTGGGAGATCTCGACGGGATGACCGCCGATGACGACATCGGCGGTCGCGGTCGGACGTGCGGCCAGCGATATGACGGCCGTGGTGGCCGCGAGGGCCAGCAGTCGGGCGATGGTGGGACGCATGCGCGCTCCTGACTCTGGGAGATGGATGGCACACCCAGAGTTATCCACGTGGCGGGCGCCCGCATGCCGCGCCCACGCCGAAGACCCGGCCCCTTCGAGGGAACCGGGTCTTCGATGCCTGTCTCGGCCTGTCGCGCGGACGGGTCCGCTGCGGGCTCAGTCCAGGTAGTCGCGCAGGACCTGCGAGCGCGACGGGTGGCGCAGCTTCGACATCGTCTTCGACTCGATCTGGCGAATGCGCTCACGCGTGACGCCGTACACCTTGCCGATCTCGTCGAGGGTCTTCGGCTGACCGTCGGTGAGACCGAAGCGCATGGAGACGACGCCCGCCTCGCGCTCGGAGAGCGTGTCGAGGACGGAGTGCAGCTGCTCCTGGAGGAGCGTGAAGCTGACCGCGTCGGCCGGGACGACGGCCTCGGAGTCCTCGATGAGGTCACCGAACTCGCTGTCGCCGTCCTCGCCCAGTGGAGTGTGCAGGGAGATCGGCTCGCGGCCGTACTTCTGGACCTCGATGACCTTCTCCGGGGTCATGTCGAGTTCCTTGGCCAGCTCCTCCGGAGTGGGCTCGCGACCCAGGTCCTGGAGCATCTGGCGCTGGACGCGCGCGAGCTTGTTGATGACCTCGACCATGTGCACCGGGATACGGATGGTGCGGGCCTGGTCGGCCATGGCCCGGGTGATCGCCTGACGGATCCACCAGGTGGCATACGTGGAGAACTTGTAGCCCTTGGTGTAGTCGAACTTCTCGACGGCGCGGATCAGACCGAGGTTGCCCTCCTGGATGAGGTCCAGGAAGAGCATGCCGCGGCCGGTGTAGCGCTTGGCCAAGGAGACCACCAGACGGAGGTTGGCCTCCAGGAGGTGGTTCTTGGCGCGGCGGCCGTCCTCGGCGATGATCTCCAGCTCGCGCTTGAGCTTGGGGGCGAGCTTGTCGGCGTTGGACAGCTTGTCCTCGGCGAACAGACCGGCCTCGATGCGCTTGGCGAGCTCGACCTCCTGCTCGGCGTTGAGCAGGGGGACCTTGCCGATCTGCTTGAGGTAGTCCTTGACGGGGTCGGCGGTGGCACCGGCGGCGGCGACCTGCTGGGCCGGCGCGTCGTCCTCGTCCTCGTCGGAGAGCACGAAACCGGCGCTCTCGGCGCCCTCGGGCTCGTCACCGGGCTTGCCGCCGGGGGTCTCCTCGAGGACTTCTTCCTCGAGGAGCTCGGCGTCGTCCTTCTTGCCGGCTGTCTTCTTCGCCACCGTCTTCTTGGCGGCGACGGTCTTCTTGGCGGGGGCCGCCTTCTTGGCAGTCGCCTTCTTGGCTACGGC
This sequence comes from Streptomyces sp. MA5143a, assembly GCF_900290235.1. Lineage (GTDB taxonomy): Bacteria > Actinomycetota > Actinomycetes > Streptomycetales > Streptomycetaceae > Streptomyces. The sequence goes on along the minus strand of NZ_OLMK01000001.1, from coordinate 94,555 downwards.
CTTCTTGGCGGGGGCGTCCTCGGCGGAGGCTTCGGCCGCGGGTGCCGTCGGTGCGGCGGGGGTGGCCTTCTTGGTGGTCACCGTCTTCGCCGCGACCGTCTTGGTGGCGGTGCGCTTGGCCGGACTCTTCGCTGCGACGCTCTTTCGGGTGCGCTTGGGCTCCGCGGCACTGACCATCAGCGTCACACCCTCTTCCTCGAGGATCTGGTTGAGGCTGCGCAGTACGTTTTTCCACTGAGTGGCCGGGATCTGGTCAGCTTCGAAGGCCCGACGCACATCGTCGCCGGCGATCTGCCCCTCAGCCTTTCCCCGCTCAATGAGCGCCATGACAGAGACGGACTCGGCGATCTCCGGCGGGAGCGTACGGGATGTGCTGGCCGACACGAACAACCTCTCGGAACGTTGGAAAACGGCTTCCGGCCCCGTCCACTGTGGACAGGAGCCGACCACCGGCTTGGGGATGGGCCGACGGTGCGGGCGGGGGCCGGGAAGATGCACAGCGCCGTGAACGGCGTCCGTATTCCCTCCGCGGCTGTCACCTCTTAGGTCATCGCGTGGTTCCCGCGAGCGTTACGCCCAATCTGCGTGGCCCGAGTCACACCCCGTAAGCGCTCAAAAGCGGTCAGACATGGCCAGAGGTAGTCGAGCAGGGCCACGACCGGTGCTCTTGCCTCGTGTACCCACACGATTCCCGAACGAACTCCCCAGCAGGGGTCCGCCACATTTGCGGAGGGTTACGGTCCCGTTCTGAGAGCCGGGGGCCGACGGGGACGGGACAATCGGCGGCCGTCGATCCAGCGGCGATCGGGTCGACGCCAGCCGGTCGGGATGACGGGAGCGGGGCCGGCGCGTTTCGCACGCCCGGGAAGGACGGCGACCCAGGGCATCTACGCCCACGGACAGCCGCGCCCCGACCGTCGAACCTCGGCCCGTCGCGCCGCCGGGCCCCGCCGAATCCCGGAAGGATCCGATGGGGTCCGGCGGCACGCGGTTCGCCGGCCGATCAGGGTCGTCGAGGGCTCACACCGCGACCGGGCCGCTCCTGTCGCGCCCCGTGTGCCCTCAGTGCTCGCGCGGCGCGGGCACCACACGTTCCACCTCGGGGTGGACCGTCAGCAGCTGTCGCATGGCCGTCTCGGCCGCTCCGCCGTCGCCCGCGGCGAGGGCGTCGACGATCCGGGCGTGGTGCACGAGGGTCGACTCGCCCGGCCGGTCACAGCCGGTGGCGGGGCCGCCGGAGACCTGGAGCGCAGCCGAGACGATGCCGGAGAGGTGCTCCAGCATGCGGTTGCCGGCGACCTGGATGAGCAGCGAGTGGAACTCGGCGTCCGCGCGGGAGAAGGTCAGCGCGTCGCCCTGGGCCATGGCGTGCCCCATGAGCTCGACCATGTCGCCGAGCCTCTGCTGGACGTCGTCGCGGCCGTGCCCGGCGGCGAGGCGGGCGGCGAGCGGCTCGATCGTCCAGCGCAGCTCGCTGAGCTCGCGCCGCTGGTCGTCGCGCTGAGGGCCGAAGGCCCGCCACTCGATGATGTCCGGGTCGAGCAGGTTCCAGTCGCTGACCGGGCGGACGCGCGTGCCGACGTTCGGGCGGGCGCTGACCAGCCCCTTCGCCTCCAGTACGCGGAGGGTCTCACGGACGACGGTGCGGGAGACCTCGAACCGCTGACCGATCTCCTCGGGGACGAGCGGGCGGTCGGCCCCGAGGTCGCCGGAGACGATCATCTGGCCGAGCTGCTGGACGAGTTGGCCGTGGAGCCCGCGTCCACGGCTCCCGGCGGCGCGACGGCCCACGCGCCCCAGCTCGGGGTCCGCGCCGTCCCAGGAGGGAATGCCGACACGGTCGACGCCGGGGTGCTCGGCGTAGGGGTAGCGGTCGAGTTCGCCCGGTCCTGCGAGGCCGGAATCGGCGGAGCGGGCGGCGGTCATCATGGTGTGCGCAAGGGTACTCACGCATCCTTTGTCGGCTGCGTTCTCAACTCCCTTGAGGTCTTTGGTGAAAAGCACACGAAAGGGTGATCGCTCACCCCTTCGTAATTGACGCCTTATCGGAAAGAAATGGGCGTTCTACGAGGAGTTGTGCACATTGCGGCGACGGAAGAGCACGGAGGGTGAGCACGAAAGGGTGAGGGCGATCCTCATCGGACCCCGCTGCGTACCGTCGTGAACAGGTAGGCCCCCAGCAGCGCGGTCAGCGACAACAGCAGCGCGCCTCCCTCGGGTTGGACGATCACCTGCGCCGCCGCCTCCACGTAGCGATCACCTCCGAACGGCCACTGCGTCAGCACGAGCTCGCGCAGCCGCATCGGAAATCCGATCGCATGTCGCACAGTCGGCCCCTGTAGCGCCTTCTGCACCAGGGGGACGACGAGGAGGGGGACGGCGACCACGGCCGCCAGCCCCGCGCTGGTGGAACGGAAGACCCCCGCGGCGAGCACCCCCGCCCAGGCGCACCCCACGACGAGGCCGAGCCAACTGGCACCGAGCGGCAACCAGGCACCGGGGACGGAGGTGAGTTCCGGTCCGTGGAGCAGGTAGAGGACTTCCAGGTCGCAGCCGACGGTGAACAGGGCCAGCAGCAGCCCGGTGGCGGCCGAGACGAGGAGTTTCGCCGCCAGCAGCCCCAGGCGGCGGGGTACGGGGCCGCGGTCCACGGCCAGCGCCGGGTACCGGAACTCGTCCCCGAATGCCATCGCACCGAGCAGCCCCGCCCCGACGGCCGCGGGCGGCAGCGGAAGCTCCCGCGGCCACGCGGCCAGCAGCCGCGGCTGCGGCGTGTGCCCCATCCCGGCCAGCACCACGGCCATGACCGCGGAGACGACGATCACGACGACCGCGGTCACATATCCGGTCCCGACCCCCATGGCCCGGCGCAACTCGTAGAGCACCGGACGCAGGGGGTTCGGCGCCGGGCGAACGGCGATGGGGGGCGGGAGCGGGGGCAGAGCGCCGGCCTCGACCGACCGGGGCAGGCGGGGCAGGTGGGGCGATTGGTGGCTGAGTTGCCTCGAAGCGTCGGCGGTGTTGGTGTGATGTGTGTGGCTGATAGGGCTGGAGTGAGCAATGGGATCAGCGGGACCGGCGGAGTCCGCGAGGTTTCCGTGACTCACGGGACCGCGGTCAGCGGCGGGAGGAGTGGAGGGCGTTGAGGAGCCCGCCGGTGGCGTCCGGCGCTCTTGCGCAGCCACCCCGGGGTCATCGCCCACCCCCTGTGGATCCTCGACCGAGTCACCGGAATCCGCCTCCCCCGGTGTTCCGTCACCAGGCCGCGACGGTGTCGGTGTCGCGACCGCCGCTTCCGTCGCCGCCGAGGCAGTCGAGGCCGCCGAGGCAGTCGAGGCCGCCGAGGCAGTCGGCCCCATGTCACCGATCTCATCCGCGAGTTGGTGTACGAGGATGCCGTGCCGGAACGCGGTCTCACCGACCTCCGCGCAGGTACTCCCGTACACCGAGAGCCGGTTGCCGCCCTCTCGGACGATCTCCACGGAACGTCGTGCGGTCCGGGCCTCCTTGGCCAGCAGGGCGCCGAGGCGGGCGGCATGCGGGGTGCGGACGGCCACCCGGGGGCGGAGGCGGGTGCGGGAGAATTCGGCGACGTCCTGGTCGGCTACGAGCCGGCCCTGCTGGAGGGTGAGGACCCGGTCGGCGATCTGTGCGGCCTCCCTGGGGTCGCCGGTGGTGAACAGGACGGTGCCGCCCCGGGTCGCGTGCGCCCGCATGATCCCGTGCAACCAACGCCCTTCGCGCACGGACAACCCGTGGGTGGGCTCGTCGAGGACGAGGGCATGCGGGTCGGACAGCAGCGCACAGGCCAGGCCGAGTCGGCGGTCCATGCCCCGCGAGAGGGTGCTCAACCGGGCCTCGCGCAGACTGACCAGGCCCACCGCCTCCAGCACTTCGTCGGCCCGCCGCACCGGCAGTCCCGCGGCCGCGCACAGCATCCGCAGATGACCGCGGACCGTGCGGGCCGGATGCCCCGGCACTTCACCGAGCAGAACACCCACCTCACGGTTGGGGTGCGCGACGCGGTGCAGGGGGCGGCCTCTGAAGTAGGTGATTCCGCGGCCCTTTTGGAGTTCGAGCATCAGCCTCAGCACGGTCGTCCTGCCCGCACCCGGCGTTCCGAGGAGTGCGGTGACACGGCCGGAGTGCGCCTCGAACGACACGTCGTCGACGGCGGGCGGAAGCTCCTTGCGAGGGGTGCTGGTCAGTCCGATGGCCTGGATCACCCGAAGCAAGATAGCGCGATATGTCCGGTTTTCCGGGCACCTCGCGACTCACTTCGAGGCAGCGGGCTGCGCCGGGCCGAGTGGTCGGACAGACCTCGGCTCCGTGCGGTGCGCCCCCGTCAGACCTCGGGGCGGAGCATCGGCGGGTTGAGGAGGGTGGCGCCACCGGCACGGAAGAGCTGGGCGGGGCGGCCGCCCTGCCGGGTGGTGGTGCCACCGGTCGGCACCAGGAAGCCGGGCGTGCCCGTCACCTTGCGGTGGAAATTGCGCGGGTCGAGCGCCACGGCCCACACCGCCTCGTAGACGCGGCGCAGCTCACCGACGGTGAACTCCGGCGGGCAGAAGGCGGTCGCCAGTGAGGAGTACTCGATCTTCGAGCGAGCACGCTCCACGCCGTCCGCCAGGATCTGCGCGTGGTCGAAGGCCAGCGGCGCCACCGGTTCGCCGTCGCGCCCGTAGCCGTCCTGAGCCAGCAACTCCTCGACGGGCGCCCAGCGCGCGCTGTTCGCGTCGCCGCCCGGCCGGGGTGCCGGCAGGTCGGGGGCGAGAGCGAGGTGGGCGACGCTGACGACCCTCATCCGCGGGTCCCGCTTCGGGTCGCCGTAGGTCGCCAACTGCTCCAGGTGCGCACCGTTGTCCTGCGCCGGGGCGGACGGATCGTGGGCGGTCAGCCCGGTCTCCTCGGACAGTTCCCGCGCGGCGGCCTGCGCCAGATCCTCGTTGGGCCGCACGAAGCCGCCGGGCAGCGCCCACCGCCCCTGGAAGGGCTGTTCGCCCCGTCGCACGGTCAGTGCGCACAGCGCGTGGCGGCGGACGGTCAGCACGACCAGGTCGACGGTGACGGCGAAGGGCGGGTAGTCCGACGGGTCGTAGGGCATGCCGCGATCATAGTCGTCTTCCTGACGATAAACACTCCCTTCAGTGGTCGCTTCCGTTCTTGATCCGCTTCTGTCCGACACCTGACTCATGATCCACCCGGCGAGCCTTCGCAGCGTCCGCACAGGACGTGGTCGATCACGCGTCCACCGAGGTCACCCTCCCAACTGCAGACCGCCGGCCGCTTCCTCGACCATGGCGAGCCCCAGTCTGCTGACGCGCACGGCGAAGGGGGCGCCGGCCACGCGCAGGCCGGTCAGGCCGATCTCGCCCAGCGGTGCGCTGCTCACCGGACGCAGCGTCACGGTGCCGGCCGGAGTGTCCGGCCGGATGCCCACGAGGGTGGTGAGCAGCAGCACACCCGAGGCCGCCGCCGTCGCGGCCGGTCTGCAGGCGGCCGGATGCGGCAGCGGCGCGCCGCCCGCCGTGCGCTGCTCCCCCGCGTACATCTCCGGCAGCCGGTGGCCGAAACTCTCGGCCGCTGCCAGCACTCCCCGCATCAGAGCGCTCGCCTGCTTCTCGTAGCCCGCCGCCGCGAGCCCGGCGACCGCGATCGCCGTCTCCTGCACGCGCACGGCACCGCTGCGATGCCCGAACGGGTTGTGCGCCACCTCCTTCGCGCCGAGGCTGCGCAGCCCCCACCCGGAGTCCATGGCAGGTCCTCCGAGCAGCCGCGCGAGCTGCTCGGTCTGCACCTTGCCGAGCAGGCCCGGAGCCTGGCGGCCCCCGCCCAGCAGTCCCGTGTCGAGGAGGTGGGCGCCGGCCGCGCCCAGATGCGGGACGAGGCGCCCGTCGGGGGTGCGGGCGGCGGCGGGTCTGCCGCCGCCGCGGTCCTCGACCCAGAAGTCCACCTGGAATCGGGTGCGCAGTCGTATCGCCCACTCCCTCAGCTCGTCCGCGCCGGGGCGGTCGTACGCGTCGAGCAGGTCGGCGCCCAGCAGGGCGGCCCGGTGGGCGTGTGCCTGGGTCTCGCAGCGCAGCGGGCCGCCGGGGCCCGGGTCGGGCAGATAGGTTCCGGCGCCGACGGTGGCCCGCAGCCACCGCAGACAGCGCTCGGCGGCGGGTAGCAGGTCCTCCGTCTCCTGCTCGGGCATCCCCCAGCGTCTGGCCTCGGCCAGGAGTACGGGGAAGAGGAGGGTGGCTTCGGTGCCGGTGCAGCCCGGCGGCAGATGAGGGCCCGCGTCCCTCCGTGGGCCGGGGATCATGCCTGACCTGGCCGCCGGGCCCGCGAGTTGGGTGCGGGCCAGGGTGCGCAGGGTGCCCGCGGCGAGACGCGTGCCGAGGGGCAGCGTCATGCGGGCCGCGATCAGGGCGTCGGCCGGGGCCATGCCGCAGCGCCAGGGAGCGCCCGCCGCGAGATGGATGTCGGACGGGTTGGCGGGGTCGCGCAGCAGCAGAGCTTCCAGGTCTTCCAGGCATGTGTGCAGCAGCGCCCCGGCCCGGGAGTCGTCACCCGCGGCCTCCGCCTGGGCGAGGGGGCTCGTGGCTCCGCGTCCCACCGGTCTGAGGGGGCCCGCCCCGTCCGGTCGTACCCGTAGCTCCACGCTGCGCGAGCCACCGGGAGGCAGTTCCAGCTCCCAGCGCAGCAGTCCGGCCGAGGCCAGGGCGTCGGCGGGTGGCGGGGAGGCGGTGACGGTCGAATGACCTGTGGCGCAGGACCAGCGCAGGCCCGCGTCATGGACGCTGGCGGGCAGCTCCTTCCCGGCGCTGCCGGAGGCGACGGCGCCCAGTTCCGCGAGGTCCGTGCCCAGGGACACCTCGACGGGCAGGCGCAGTGGGCGGCGGGCCGTACTGTGCAGGGTGATCCGCTCGGTGCCGTCGGCGTGGCGGGTCCGTTCGACCATGACGTCCGGGTCGGGGCCGGCGTCGGCGGAGACGCGCAGCGTGCCCACGAAGCGGGCCCGGTCGGCCGTGACCATCCGTGCCTGTACCGGAAGGGGCTCTCGTCCGGCCACACGGATCTGACAGCGGGAGAGCATGCGCCGCCCCCCTCGGTAGAAGCCTTCCAGCCCCTCGCCGGTCAGCTGACCGTGTTCGCCGGAGATCGCGAGGCCCGGCAGAGCGACGCAGATCAACGTGGTGTGGGCGGGGGGCAGCTCGGTGGGGCGGCGGGGGCCCGGAAGCGACGGTTGGGTAGGGGCCTGGTTTCCGGCAGGCGTGCCGGTCGGTGGGGTGGGGGCACCCCGGCCGGTCGTGGGGGACTTGGTGCCGCTCGGGTGTCTCGGGCGCACGCCGATGGCGGGCGATGACGGGTTGCGCATCTCCGGGCGCGGGGCCGGGATGCCGTCCCCGCCGCGGGTGCGGGGCGTGGGCTGGCGGAGCCTGCCGAGCGACGGGATGTCGTCGTAGGCGTCGGGCAAGGAGGGCAGGGACATGGGGTGGCTTCTTCTGCGTATGGGGTTGCTTCTTCTGCGTTCGGCGCGCGGTGGGTGCGCTCGGCACCTGGTGGAGAACAGCGGTGGCGGTGTGACGGGGCGGGGTGGCGGCGAGGGCAAGCCACGGATACCGCCACTCAGGTGAACGGAACGGCTCCACTCCGGGTCACGGCCGTTCATCGGCTACGTCCCATCCGGGGCACGGCCGTTCATCGGCTACGTCCCATCCGGGGCACGGCCACTCATCGGCGTCGTCTCTTCCGGTTCACGGCTACCCCGGCGGCGTACCGTCCCTCCGGGCCATGGCCGTGCATCGAAATGCGTCCCTTCCATGTCACGGCTGTTCATCGCTGTGCGTCCCCTCCGGCTTCGCACCCGGGCCGTCGACGGCCCGACGGGCCCGTGCTCGGCCGCTGGGGCCGTCGGCGGCCCGTGCCGAGCGGCGGCCTCCCGGCACGGCGCCGTCGGTGGAACGCGGGCGACGTGGCTGGGCCGCACCGCCGGGCGAACGACGGCCGGCGCGGGTGTCCGGGCTCCGCTCCGGTCGTGACCGGCGCCGGCGCCGAGAACCGGTGCCGCATGCCTTGTCAGCGGATGCCACGTCACCGGGCGACGCCTCGACGGCGGTTGTCACCTCGCTCGGCAGTTCGGCAACGTCCGGTGCTTCCTCGGCGTCGGCCTCCGTCGTGGTCGTCGGAAGGTTCGGATGCTCCCGTCCCCTGCGTTCCGCGCGGAGGCAACGGCGGATCGACTCGGGGTCGAGGCCTTCGTTGCAGGCCTGGTGGAGGAGTCGGGCGAAGAGGTAGTCGCGGTCGGCGGCGAGGGCCATGGCGAGGGCTTCGCGGGCCTCCAGCTCGTCGCCCGTGGACCACGCCACCCAGCCGGCCAGCGTGAGAGGGGCGGCGGCGTGTTCTCCGTAGGGGCCCACGCAGCGGCGGGCGAGAGCGCGCCAGAGTCGGAGCGCGGGACTCGCCTCGTCACCCTCCATCCACTCCGCGGCCCGATCCCGGGTCGCCCTGTCCTGGAGGCCCAGAATCATGGTCGCGGCGTCGTCATGACCGATCAGCTCGTCGTCGCGCAGATCCGCGTCGAGGGTGCCGGACACGGTCGGTACGGCCGCGAGGCGCTCCATGGCGCGCCGGACCACCGCGATCGTCTCCTCCGCCACGTCAGCGCGGCTCTCCGCTTCCAGGATGCGCGGGACGAGGGCAGCCTGGGCAGTGTCGAGGGCGGCCTCCTGCTGCAATGCCGCCGCGGTCTCCCAGGGCATGAGCCGTGCACGCAATTCCCTCAGCGTGCCGCGCACCTGAAGACCCGCGTAGGTCGCGGCGGCGGCCAGTACGGAGGTGCCGGGCAGCCCCATCGCCTCGCCGTCGGGGGAACAGCACCCGTTGCCCGGGCAGCAGTACGACCAGAAGCGGCCGTCGGAGATGCACAGTGCCTCGACCACCGGGACGTCGAGAGCGCCGCATGCCCTGCGCAGGAGCTGGGCCAGTGGCCGCAGGCGCTCCATGACGTCGCGCGCCGACTCGCCGTCCGCCGGGTCCTGGCACAGGAAGGCGACCATGCTCTCCGGTTTGGCGCCCCGGCGCTCGCTGCCGGTCACCAGCCCTTGGGCCAGTTGCTGCGCCACGGACGGCCAGTCGTCCGTGTGCGGCGGGATCCCGAGCCGGGCACGCCCGCCGAACCGCCCCTTCGCCTCGCCGTCGTGCAGTGCGACGAGGACGATGCTGTCCTCGGGGCGGTAGCCGAGCAGATACGGCAGGGCGTCGGCCAGCTCGGCCGGGGTCCGCAGTGTGACCTGCTGCTCGCCGCCGGGTCCGGCGGCCGTGCCGTGGCCCGCGTACGCCCTGCGTTCACCGTGCCCCATGAGCGGGCCTGTCCCCTCGGGTACCGCCGCGTGCCCCACGATCGGCACCGCCCTGTCAGGTACGGCCCCGTGCCTGTCAGACACCGCCCCGTGCCTGTCGTGCACCGCCCCGTGCCCTGCGGACTCGTCGTGCCCGGGCTGATGCTGCGGGACCCACTCGTCGCGCTCCGACCGAGACCGCGACCGCCACTCGTCACGGTCCGGGAGAGGACGCCGCTCGCGGTCCTCGTACGCGGTGGTCTCCCCTCGCCCACTCCATCCGTTCTGCCCGCTGATGTCACCGTTGCCGGAGGTCCCGGCCGCTTCGCTGTGATTCGTCATGCGGCGACCATCTCGCGGATCTTGAAATTCCGCTTTGACCTGTGGATAAGTCCGACCATGACCACGTCAGAGGTTGTCCACAGATTTGCACCGCTCGTCCCCGCGATGTCGGAGGCGTCGGCTTGCATGGGGCCATGAACGACGCGAACCCGCCCACCCCGGATCCCCGGCATCCGGCCGCAGTCGACTCCGTCCACCCGCTTGGTTTCGGGGCGGAGGCCGGCCCCGAGCCGACCAGGACGTCACTGTGCGGAAAACGAGCCTTGATCCGCTGCCCACCTCGGCCTAGGCCTGAGCGGGGCCGCGGTGGCCGACGACGACCGCGGCATGCGGCCGGACGGGTGACGGAGGCACGGCCGGCCTGCGTCCGCCGAGCTCATCGGAGGTCGGCGAGTCGAGGAACCGCCCGGGGCAGACCGCCAGCACATCCGCGTCCTCGGGACGCTCGTCGCGATCAGCTCGCGAGGCGGGTGCCGGACGGAAGCGTCAGTCGCAGGACGCGGGAGCATCCGTCGCCCGGACTCAGGGAGATCGACTCGCCGCACTGCTCACTCGGGATCAGACAGAAAGTCCCGGCCGGCCCACCGAACTGCCCGACATCCCGCCTGTGTCCGCAGGTGAGGGGAATGCTCAGCCCGCCGTGGCGAGCACCAGGGGCAGCACCGGGCCGGCTCCCGCCCGGCGCAGCAGACGGGCGGAGACGGCGAGGGTCCAGCCGGAGTCGACGAAGTCGTCCACCAGCAGCACGGGGCCCGAGGCCGCGCCGAGAGCCGCGGCCAGTTCGTCGGGCACGATGAGGGCGGCGGACAGTGCCTGGAGGTGCCGTGCGGAGTTGCTGCGGCGGGCCGTGTGCTCGCCGCCCTGCGCGGTGTACGCCAGGCTGCCGAGGAAGGGCAGACGCCCGATGGCGGCGACGCGTTCGGCGAGCGAGGCGACGAGCCGGGGGCGCCGCAGGGAGGGCATGGCGACGACGCCGACGGGTCGGGCGGCGGAGCCGGGACCGTCGGACGCCCAGCCTTCCGAGGAGCGGGCCCAGTCGGCGAGGACCGTCACCACGGCCTTGAGGACATCGTCGGGGACGGGTCCGTCCGAGGCGTTCTCGGCCAGCAGCGGGCGCAGCCGGTTGCCCCACCCGATGTCCGAGAGCCGCCCCAGGGCTCGCCCGGTGGAGCACTGCTCGGCGGCCGGGATACGGCCCTTGAGGTCGACGCCGAGGGCGGGCATCCCCGTCGGCCACATCTTGCGCGGCTCGACCTCGACGCCGGGGCGGGCCAGTTCCTGCGTCGCGCTGGTCAGCGTGTCCGTCGAGACGGAGGAGTCGGCCCAGGCCCCCGCGCAGTTGTCGCACCGGCCGCAGGGGGTGGCACCCTCGTCGTCGAGCTGGTGGCGCAGGAACTCCATCCGGCACCCGGACGTGCTCACGTAGTCGCGCATGGCCTGCTGCTCGGCCGCCCGCTGCTTGGCGACCCACGCGTACCGCTCGGCGTCGTAGTACCAGGGCTCGCCGGTGGAGATCCAGCCGCCCTTGACCCGCTTGACCGCCCCGTCCACGTCGAGCACCTTCAGCATGGTCTCCAGCCGGGTGCGCCGGAGGTCCACGGACGTCTCCAGGGCCGGCACCGACAGCGGCCGTCCCGCTTCGGCGAGGGCCGTGAGGGTCTGCCGGACCTGCGCCTCGGGAGGGAAGGCGGTGTCGGCGAAGTAGCGCCAGATGGCCTCGTCCTCCTTGCCCGGCAGCAGCAGGACATCGGCGTGCGCCACACCGCGCCCCGCGCGCCCCACCTGCTGGTAGTAGGCGATCGGCGAGGACGGCGAACCCAGATGGACCACGAACCCCAGGTCCGGCTTGTCGAAGCCCATACCGAGGGCCGAGGTCGCGACCAGCGCCTTCACCCGGTTCTCCTGGAGGTCGGTCTCGGCCTGGAGCCGGTCGGCGTTCTCCGTGCGCCCCGTGTAGGACGTCACCTCGAAGCCGCGCTGCCGCAGGAAGGCGGTGGCCTCCTCGGCGGCGGCCACCGTGAGGGTGTAGATGATCCCGGAACCCGGGAGCTCCTGGAGGTGCTCCGCCAGCCAGGCCAGCCGGTGTGCCGCGTCGGGCAGGCGGACGACCCCGAGGCGGAGGCTCTCCCGCTCCAGCGGGCCGCGCAGCACCAGGGCCTCGCCGCTGCCGGTGCCCAGCTGCTCGGCCACGTCGGCCGTCACCCGCGCGTTCGCGGTGGCCGTGGTGGCGAGCACCGGTACGCCTGGGCGGAGTTCGGCCAGCATCGCCCTCAACCGGCGGTAGTCCGGCCGGAAGTCGTGTCCCCAGTCGGAGATGCAGTGCGCCTCGTCGACCACCAGCAGACCGGTGGTGGCCGCGAGCCGGGGCAGCACATGCTCGCGGAAGTCCACGGAGTTGAGGCGCTCGGGGCTGACGAGGAGGACGTCGGCCTCACCGCGCTCGACCTCCCCGTAGACGGTCTCCCACTCCTCCGGGTTGGCCGAGTTGATGGTGCGCGCCTGGATGCCGGCGCGCGCCGCCGACTCGACCTGGTTGCGCATCAGCGCCAGCAGGGGCGAGACGATCACCGTCGGACCGGATCCGCGGCGGCGCAGCAGGGCGGTGGCGACGAAGTACACCGCCGACTTGCCCCAGCCGGTGCGCTGCACCACCAGGGCGCGTCGGCGCTCCTCCACGAGGGCCGCCACCGCCTGCCACTGGTCCTCCCGGAGCCTCGCCGACCCCGTGGGGTCGCCGACGAGCTCGGCGAGGATGGCGTCGGCTTCGGCACGGAGCTTCTCGGTGTCCATGTCCCCATGCAACCCGATACCTCGGACAGTCAGCCACCTCACCCCCCGCGACCCCTCCCTCACAAGCAGCCACGACCGGTGTCCCGCCCCGGATCGACACGTCAACAGCGCGCTGCCACCCGCCCCCCGGGGCGTTGCCGACGACTCCCACAGGGCGGGGATATAAACGGTGGATCACCACAAAACCGCCAGTGGCCCCAATTGCTCGTTGCCGCAACCAAGTTCGGCAGGAAGAATTGAGGTCCGCTCCCCGCACGGCCCACCGGTGAACCGGTAGGGCTTCTGCTGCGGCGTGCGCTCCCCCAGTCCGACCCCGCCCGCAGTGTGGGCGCGTAGCCGAAGGGAGGATCGTGACCTTCGGATTCGCTCCGTCCTCGGCGGCCTCCATGTCGACGTCTGCCGACCTGTCCGCCGCTTCCGCCAACCGGTTGCTCGAGCCCGCGGAATGGGCCGCCGCGGGGATTCCGCTGCTGCGTAATCCCCGGGAGGTCGTCAGCGGACTGCACGCGCGCCACCAGCCGCGGCCCGCGACGGCGGTCATCGCCGTCCTGGACCCCGACGAACGGCTGCGGGCGAGCGCCTCGTTCATCAGGCGACCGGCCCCGGCGGACGGCTGGATGTTCCGTAACGCGCTCCTCGCGCAGCTGCGCCGGGTCATCCCGCACGACCTGCGCCGGCGCGCGCCGGTCCGGACGGCCGTCCTGCTGTACTGCCGCGACGGGGACGCGCGTTGGACGGAGGAGGACGGGGCGTGGATGTGGGGACTGCGGGACGCCTGCACCCTGCACGGACTGCGCTGCGGGGCGTACATCACGCTGACACGTGACGGCTGGCAGGTCCTCGGCGAGGGCCGCGGCGGCCGCCGCCCCCACGCGGACTCACCGGCCGAGCCGTTCGCCACGGCCATGGCACCGCCGCCGATACCGCGCACCGGCGGGGTGGCCTCCGAGGTACTGCGCCGAGCGGCGGCCCGCTGACCCGGGGCCTTCGGGCCCTCCCGTCACGCCGACCCCGGCGGCGCCGGCACACTTCAGGCCACGCACGCGCCCCCACACGCCACAGGGCACTCGCGCGTGCGTGCACCTACGGGTACGTGCGCCCGCGCACACACATGCGTAGGGCGTACTCCACCCTCCCGGCCCCGCGCCTCCCCGGCCTCGCACCAGCACCAGCACCAGCCGAGCCTTGCCCGCCCCTCGCTCGCCGTCCCGCCCCGCGCGCGGGCACGCGAAACACCCCGCCGGCACGCCGAAGCGCCCCGTCGCGGGGTGTGGCCGTCACGGCGCCCCGGGGGCCGTGACGGGCACGCGTCGCTCCCCGGTGTGCCCGGACGGGCCTACCGGGAGGGTCCGCGGTCGTTCAGACTCCGGCGCCCAGCAGCGCGTTGATCTTCTGCGGGTCGCCACAGACGATCAGCAGCGCACGCGCCCGGCCGAGAGCCTGGGGCAGTGTCTGCGCGGCGAGGGCCTCGGTGCCGCCGTTGACGGCGACCACGACCACGGGACGCGGCGCGGCGCGCCCGACGGCGGAGGCGTCGGCGTAGAACACGTCGTCTCCCGCGTCGTGCTGGGCCCAGTACGCGCTCTCCCCGAAGGAGAGCTCGTGGGCTGCCCACGGGTGCTGCTCACCGGTGGTGATCACCAGTACGTCGCCGGGGGCGCGCCCCGACTCCAGCAGCAGGTCGACGGCTTCCTCCGCGGCGTCCAGCGCGCCCTCGGCCGAGGCCGGGAGAAGCTGGATCTGCGGATTGGCGGCCGGAGCGGACGGCCCGGGCTTTGCCGCGGTGTGCGACGCGCGCTGGGCCGGCACCGGCCGGGCAGGACCCGGGCGGCCGGGACGCGGCGGGGCCGCGGGACGGGGTCCGGGTACGGGACGAGGGGTCGGCGCGACGCGGCCGCTGGCCGGAGTGGCGCGCGGACCCTGGGCACTCTCGTGAATCTGAGGCTCCTCGGGAATGAGAGGCATGAGCTGATGTTTATCAAACGCCGCGACGACTCGCGTCAGCGGGTGGCACATGAGTGCGAACGAATCCGTCAGAAATCGAAGCCGAGCTGACCCTCGATCTCCGGAACGCTTCCGTCCGCCCAGTTGCGGGCCTTCTTGAGGTGCCGCCACTGGGGCAGCGCATCAAGATACGCCCACGACAACCGGTGGTGCGGGGTGGGCCCCCGCTCCGCCAGAGCGGCCTTGTGCACGGGCGACGGATAGCCGGCGTTGGCCGCAAAACCGAAGTCTGCATGCTCGACACCCAGTTCGGCCATCATTTTGTCGCGCCGAACCTTGGCGATCACCGAGGCCGCCGCGACGGCGACACAGGACTGGTCGCCCTTGATCACCGTACGGACGCGCCAGGGCGAACCGAGGTAGTCGTGCTTGCCGTCGAGTATGACCGCGTCGGGACGCACCGGGAGCGCGTCCAGGGCCCGTACGGCGGCGAGCCGCAGTGCGGCCGTCATCCCCAGGTCGTCGATCTCCTCCGGGGAGGCATGACCGAGGGCGTACGAGGTCACCCACTTCAGCAGTTCCTCGGCGAGCGCCTCGCGGCGCTTGATCGTCAGGAGCTTGGAGTCGGTGAGGCCCTCGGGCGGTCGGCGCAGTCCGGTGATCGCCGCGCAGACGGTGACGGGGCCGGCCCACGCACCTCGCCCCACCTCGTCGACACCGGCAATGACCTTCGCTCCGGTCGTGGCGCGCAGGGAGCGCTCGACGGTGTGAGTAGGTGGTTCGTACGGCATGGCGCCCTTAGCCTACGCCGCCCGTGAGGCGGTGCGACACCCAGGTTCCCGGGGCGGGCGCGGTCCCGCGGCGGGACCGGGTCAGGCGCCCGGCGAGCGCAGCAGCGGCACCATCAACTGGTCGATCATCTCCGCGATCTCCCGCTCACTCCATTCGCTGCCGCACACCTTCGAGCGGTACATCATCATGGCGGGAATGGCGTCGAGGACATAGCCGTTGGCCGCGTCGGGACGGACCTCGCCGCGCCGGATTCCTCGCTCCAGGACCTCCTTCAGCAACTTCACCGTGGGCTCGACGACCCCCCCGATGATCACGGTGTGGAAGCGCTCCGCCTGGAGGGTGTCGCATTCGTGAATCACCGAGCGCAGGGCGAAGCCGGGGCGGGAGAACATCGCCTCGCGGGCCTGGCGGCACAGCTCCAGGAGATCGTCGCGCACGTTTCCGCGATCGGGCGCCTCGTCGAAGCGGGGCAGCCCGGCCTGGAGCGCGTCGGCGACGAGGTCCTCCTTGGACGGCCAGCGCCGGTAGACCGCGGCCTTGCCCGTCTGGGCGCCCGCGGCGACGCCCTCCATGGTGAGGCCGTTCCAGCCGACCGTGCTGAGCTGATCCAGCGCGGCGTCGAGGATCGCGCGTTCGAGTACGGCGCCGCGCCGACGCGGGGAGGCCGTCTGAGCGGGAGCGGCCGTCCAGCGCGAAGTGACCATCTGTGTTTCTCCGTTGAGCCTGGGGGTGGGGATCTCGGCGGGTGCGAGCGGGCGGTCGGGGCGCGCACGGCGGCGACTTCGGTGAACGCTTGCGTTCACTAAGGGGGACTCACTACCGTTGACGCGACAGTGAACGCGAGCGTTCACTAAGGCATTTGTGGGGGACCCATAGTGACAACCTCTCCGTTGATTCAGGATCAGAAGCCGGGAGCAGCCCGCCGGGAGGGGCGTCCCGGCATCGCGCTCACGGTCATCGCGGCCTGCCAACTCATGGTGGTACTGGACGCGACGATTGTGAACATCGCCCTCCCGCACATTCAAGAGTCGCTCAAGTTCAGCACCACCGACCTGACATGGGTGGTCAGCGCGTACACGCTGACGTTCGGCGGGCTGCTGCTCCTGGGGGGCCGGGCCGGGGACATCCTCGGTCGTCGCCGGGTCTTCATGACCGGCATCCTCGTCTTCACGCTCGCCTCGCTCCTCGGCGGTCTCGCCCAGGAGCCCTGGCAGCTGCTGGCCGCGCGCGCCCTCCAGGGTGTGGGTGGCGCGATCGCGTCGCCGACCTCGCTGGCACTGATCACCACGACGTTCCCGGAAGGGCCCGAGCGCAACCGGGCGTTCGGGGTGTTCGCCGCGGTCTCGGCGGGTGGCGGCGCCATCGGTCTGCTCGCGGGCGGCATGCTCACCGAATGGCTCGACTGGCGGTGGGTGCTCTTCGTCAACGTGCCCATCGGTGTGCTGATCGCCGTGCTCGCGCCGATGTACATCAACGAGTCGGAGCGGCACCCCGGACGGTTCGACATAGCGGGCGCGCTCACCTCGACGGCCGGTATGGCGTCCCTGGTGTACGGCTTCATCCGCGCGGCCGAGGAGGGCTGGCGGGACGGCCTGACCATCGGTTCGTTCGCGGCGGCGGTGGTCCTGCTGCTGGCATTCGGCTACATCGAGAGCCGGGCCAAGGAGCCGATCACCCCGCTGAGGATGTTCGCCGACCGCAACCGGTCGGGCACGTACGTGATCATGCTGAGCCTGGCCGCGGCGATGTTCGGCATGTTCTTCTTCATCGTGCTGTTCGTGCAGAACGTGCTGCGGTACACGCCGATCGAGGCCGGTCTCGCCTTCCTGCCGGTGACCGTCGCGATCGTCACGGGCGCCGGTCTGTCACAGCGGTTCCTGCCGGTGCTGGGGCCGAAGCCGTTCATGCTGGGCGGCTCGACGTTGGTCGCGCTCGGTCTCGCCTGGCAGACCCTGATCAGCCCGGACAGCTCCTACGCCAGCGGTGTGCTCGGCCCGATGCTGCTGTTCGGCTTCGGCATGGGGCTGAACTTCGTGACGCTGACCCTGACGGCCGTCTCCGGCGTCGCCCCGCACGAGGCGGGCGCGGCGTCCGGGCTGCTCAACGCCACGCAGCAGGTGGGCGGTTCGCTGGGTCTGTCCATCCTCACCACGGTCTTCGGTACGGCCAGCCGTGAGGAGGGCGAGAAGCAGGTGCGGCTGTTCATGGCGGAGGCGTCCCCCGAGCAGAAGGCCGAGTTCGCGAGGACGCAGCAGCTTCCGGCGCCCTGGAGCCATGAGGTGCTCGCCCATGGCATCGCGACGGCGTTCATCCCCGCCATCGCGATGGCCGTCCTCGCCCTGGCCACCGCCGCGGTGGTCATCAGGGTCCGCAAGAGCGACCTGGACGCCCTCGCGGGAACGGCGGGGCCCGCCGGAGGCTGACCGCCCCCCGCCGACGCCGGACCACGTCCCTGGCCGAGCCGTGGGCAAGGGACGTGGTCCGGCCCGCGAGCCCCGTCCCAGCGCCCCGGCGTCACGGGAGCGCACCGCGGGGACGGCCCCCGGGACGAGGCCAGGGCTCAGGCACCTGCCTCAGTGGAGCAACGGCTCCGGCTCCCACTCCGGCTCACCGCAGGTCGGCCCACTCGCCGGCTCGCTCACCTCGGACGCCACCGGCCGTTCCGCCAGGACGCGCCGGGCCTCGGCCTCGCCCCAACTCGTGGCGTACCAGGGTGTGTCCCGCTCCTCGTCCAGTTCGGCGGCGATGTCCCGCAGCGCGCACGAGCGCATCGGCTCCTCCAGCCGGTCGAGGACGGGTACGGCGTCGGCGGACAGGCCCCTCGCGTACTCCAGGTCGAACCGGCCCGTGGTCTCGTACCGCTCGACGTTGCGCTCGGCGATCAGCTCGTCCGGCGACACGAACCCGAACGCGAGCACCCCGGCGAGCGCGCTGACCGCGACCGCCCGCGGCAGCAGACGGGCACCCCACACCCCGGCCGCCATGATGAGCACGATGACCAGGCCGAGCCACAGCTCCATGGCCACCACCGAGATCCTCAGTCGCGTCAGCCCATAGGCCTCCACATACATGTCCATACGGCGCACAGCGGATGCCACGACAACGAGCGCCAGCGCGCACAGGGTTCCCAGCACGGCCCGCACGAGCGTGCGGTCACTCGATCGGGTGCGCGGCGCCCAGCGCAGCGCCACGACGATGACGGCCAGGGTGAGCAGGGTGGCGGTGAGCAGCTGCCAGAAACCCTGCCGCGCGTACTGGGCGTAGCTCAGCCCGGTCTCCGCCAGTACGGCGTCATAGCCTCCGAAGAGCACGGCGAGCTGGACGGCGTTGAAGGCGGCGAAAAGGACGATCAGTCCGATCAGCGGGAGCGCCCACTCGACGCGGCCACGGGCCCGTGCGGCAGGCACCCGGACCCGGTCCCAGCGGGCCGGCGCCGCGGCCGTGCGGGCCGCGGCGAGCGTCCCGAACAGGCCCAGCGTGAGGAGCAGGACCCGCCAGGGCCCGTCCTCCGTGGAGACGTCCGGTACCAGGGCGCCGAGGAGGTCGGCGAAGGCGGCGTCCGCCTGGGCGAACAGCACGCCGAAGACCAGCAGCAGCCCCGCGGCCACGGCGAGCGAGCGCAGCGCGGGCCCCACCTTGCTCCGGTCGCCGCCCGCGCGTTCCCGCAGCCCCTGCCAGGCCCAGGCGGGGCCGGTGACCAGCGCCGTGCACACGCCGAGGGGGCCGAGCAGGACGGCCGGCCAGGTGCGGCCGCCGTGCAGGGCGAGCGAGCCCGCCGCGAGCGCGGTGACGACGGCGAGGAACGAGGGCCACTCCGCGGCCCGCACGGAGGGCACGACCAGCAGGGCGAGCCCTCCCGCACCCCAGACGAGCGACCAGGCGCGTGGCCGCCGGCCGGCCTGTCGCCCGGCGACGTACACGGCCAGTGTCGCGGGCACGGCGACGACCAGCAGGTTGACCGCCATCCCGTCCCCGAGCAGCAGCATGCTCAGCAGCCCGGTGGCCAGCGCGGCCCAGAGCGTCGCGGTACGGATCGGCGCGGGCTCCTCCACACCGGGCCCGGCCGCACGTGACGGCGGAGACGCCGCCCCACCGGCAGCCGTCCCGACCCCGGCGAGCGACCGTGCCGACTCCGCCCCGGCGACCGACCGTGTCGACCCCGACCGGCTGACCGACTGCGTCGATTTCGACCGGGTGTCCGACTGCGTCGACCCCGACCGGGTGTCCGACCCCGCCGACTCAGCGGCCGAACGCTCCGCCGTGGCGTCCCCCGCCTCCCCCGCACGATCCGCACCCTCCGCAGCCTCCGCGTCCGCGGCATCTGCCGCGACGGCGTCCGCAGCGGCTTCCTTGCCCGCCCGCGCGGGCTCTCGCGCTTCCGAGTCGCGCTGCTCGGCCGAGGCTCGCGTCCGGGGCGTTCGCCCGTCGGACCCGGGCGCTGCCGGCATGGATGGTTGGTCGGACACGGGACCCCCTCCCCCGACCGGCCCTCATCGCCCACCACCGGCGGAATGCCGCTGCGGCGGAAGGCTCGTGGGCCGGTGTCTCGGCGCCGCACCTTGTCAAGATCAACAGCGGCGTGCGGGTCAGGCTATGCGGCACGCCGGGCCATGACAGAGACCGAGAAGCACTCTGTGGCACGCCTGTGACACTTGAGGCGGTTGTGGCGCCGAGCCCAGGGAAGCGGGCCGTCGCCACGCGACCGCCTCGCCCAACGGCCTCGCCGAACCGGCTCCCTCCAGCCGGAACTACCGCACAGGCGCCCAGTCCGGCAGGGCCTCGGTCTGCCCCACCCATCCCTCGGGAGGTGCCCCGTCCTTGCCGCCGGAGGCGACCACTCCCCCGACGATCGCGCAGGTCGTGTCGACGTCACCGCCGGCCTGGGCGGTGGTCCAGAACGCCGTCTCGTAGTCACCGAGGGCGCGCGCGGCCGACCACAGCGCGAACGGCACCGTGTCGTGCGCCGTCGTACGCCGGCCACACCCCAGTACGGCCGCGACCGTGTCCGCGTCGGCGTAGTCGAGCATGTCCCGGGCACGCCGCAGCCCCGCGCCGACGGCACTCTTCGGGACGAGCGCGATGACCCCGTCGAGCAGCGCCTCGGCGGTCGGCGGCCCCGCGGGGTCGGCCACCAGGGCGGCGGCCGCGGCGACGGCCATGGCGCCGACCACGGCCTCGCGGTGCTGGTGGGTGGGGTACGCGGAGATCTCCGCCTGGTGCGTCGCCTGCTCGGGGTCGTCGGCGTACCAGGCGCCCAGCGGGGCGATCCGCATGGCCGCGCCGTTGCCCCAGGATCCCTGGCCGTTGAAGAGGGCGGAGGCCAGTTCACGCCAGTCCCCGCCCTCGCGGACCAGCCGCAGCAGACGGTTGACCGCGGGCCCGTAGCCCCGGTCGAAGTCGTGGTGGACGGCGAAGGAGCGGGCGAGCTCGTCCTGGTCGATCCGCTGGTGGGCGGCGAGGACGGCCACGACGGAGCAGGCCATCTCGGTGTCGTCGGTCCACTGCCAGGGGCCGGGCGGTGTCTCGCGGCGCTTGAGCAGCGGATAGTTCACCGGCACGAAGTACTGCGAGCCCAGCGCGTCCCCCACCGCGAGTCCGCGCAGGCTGGCCAGGGCGCGCTCCAGGCGGCCGTCGGGAGAGGAGTCAGCGGTCATCGCCCTGCCACTCTAGCTGGTGGCCCCGTACGACTCCGGGTCACGCCAGCGGGCGAAGGGCCGGTCGATGGTGTACTTGCCGTTCTCCGCGAGCACGAGCATCCGCATCTCCGCGTTCCCCGGGTTCGACAGGGACTCGAACTCGGCGACCGTCCAGTGGAACCAGCGCATGCAGAACAGCCGCATGGCGAGCCCATGGGTCACGATCAGGACGTTCGGCGGATGGTTGGGGTCCTCGAAGCTACGGAACAGGCTCTCCAGGAAATTGCCGACCCGGTCGTACACATCGGCCCCGGACTCCCCCTGCGCGAAGCGGTAGAAGAAGTGGCCGTACGCGTCCCGGTAGGCCTTCTGGAGGCGTACCTCCTCGGGGTCCTGCCAGTTGCCCCAGTCCTGCTCCCGCAGACGGGGCTCCTCTCGTACGCGCACCTGCTCGGGGTCCAGATGGAAGGCCTGGAAGGTCTCGTGCGTCCGGCGGTACGGGGAGACGTAGACGCTGACGCGCTCCCGGCCGAACAGCTCCCGGAGCCGTTTGCCGGTCTCCTCGGCCTGCTGCCAGCCCAGGTCGGTGAGCGCCAGAGCGTGGTCGGGCTCGCGTTCGTACACGGTGTCATCAACATTGCCCGTTGACTCGCCGTGCCGGACAAGGACGATGCGCCGTGGTCGTGCCATGCCAAAACCCTAAAGGGGGCGAGGCCGGAACGAGCACCTGTCCGGGTCACCTACGGCGTAGATCACACGGATCCTGACAGTCCGGTTGCCGGACCCCGCCCGAGTCCGGCGTCCCGGCGTGCCGGGGCGGGCCCCTCTCGGTGTCAGACCGTCCAGCTCGGCTCCAGCTCCACGATGTCGCCCGCGAGGGCGGCGACATCCGCCTCGATCTGGGCCCGCAGGGCGAGGCGCTCGATGCGTTCGACACGGTATTTGCCGTGCTCGGCGGCCGACTGCCACATGGAGAGGATCAAGAACTCATGGCCCGGCGCCTCGCCGAACAGGCCCCGCAGCATTCCGGGGGAACCGGCCATCGCGGGGTTCCAGACCTTCTCCTGCATCAGCGCGAAGTGCTCGGCGCGCTCCTCGTGGACACGGCAGTGCGCCACCCGTACGAGGTCGGCGTCCCCGAAGCGCGGCTCGAAGCCGGTCTTCACGTCGAAGCGGTAGTCGAACAGCTTGACCTGCGTGTCCTTGTGGGTGCCGGACTGCGAGGCGGCCAGACGGTCGTGGGACCGTGCCATGAAGGAGTCGTAGAAGGCACGGCTCTCCCAGAACGAGAAGATGTGCGCCACCCCGGGTCGTGCCCGGCTCCAGCCCCCACCCTGTCCACGGAATCCCGGCTCCCCCAGAAGCCCCGCCCACTTTCGCTGCCCCCGCTCGAAGCCGCGGCGGTCGACCACGGTGCAGCGAATCCACTTGACCAGCACCGCGCCATGGTAAGGCCACGGAGCGTGGCGCCGGTCACTCTCCGGCGGGTTGTGGCCCGGCGAGCGCCGGCGTACGCATGCGAGGATGGGCAACTGGCCTGGACTGGGGAGCAGTTCGGCCCTCACGCACCGGAGAACGGGGAGGAGAGTTCTGTTGAACGGCCTCAACAAGGGCATCCGCAAGGTCGAGGTGTCGCTGAAGTGGGATCCGAGCCCCGCCGGTCAGCCGCCCTCGGACCTCGACATCGTCGCGGCGACCTACCCGGCGGCCGACCCGAACGGCGATCCTGCCTACGTCGTGCACTTCGACAGCCGCTCGCCCGACGGCACCATCACCCTCAACCGTGACAGCAAGACCGGCCAGGGCTTCGGCTGGGACGAGGTGATGACGGTCGAGCTGAACCGCCTCGACAGCCGGTACGGGCGGGTGGTGATCGGCGTCGCCATACAGCAGGGGGCGAGCCCGAAGACCTTCGGTGACGTCAGCAATCCGGCCCTGCGCATCCGCGAGGACTACACCGTCCTCGCCGAGGACGAGTTCGCCTCCGTCCAGGGCTCCACGGCCGCGGTCATCGCCGAGTTCGTCCGGGACGGCTCCGGCTCCTGGAGCTTCCTCCCCGGCCTCCACGGCTACGACGAGGACCCGGCGACCTTCGCCCGCGTGATGGGCGCCCCGCGCGAAGCCTGACGCATCGCGCCACGGACGCCGAAGGGCGGCACGGCCGGAGCCGTGCCGCCCTTCAGTGCCTCAAGAGGTCAGCTGCAACCGCTGGTCGAGCCGCAGCCCTCACAGATGTAGCAGGAACCGGCCCGCTGCATCTTCGTACCGCAGGAGAAGCAGAGCGGGGCGTCGGCGTGGATGCCCAGCTGCATCTCCACCAGCTCGGCGCTGGTGTGCGCCTGCTTCGGGGCGGGCTTGGCCGCCTCGACCTCGGCCCGCGGCGTGGCCACGGCCTTCAGGTCCGTCTGCCGCGGGGCCGACTGGGCCAGGCCCTCGACGTCCACGTCATCCTCGGCGGGCTCGTACGAACCCGTCTCCAGGTGGCGCTGGCGCTCCTCGGCGGAGTGGATGCCGAGCGCGGAACGCGTCTCGAAGGGCAGGAAGTCCAGCGCCAGGCGGCGGAAGATGTAGTCGACGATCGACTGGGCCATCCGCACGTCCGGGTCGTCCGTCATACCGGCCGGCTCGAAGCGCATGTTGGTGAACTTCGAGACGTACGTCTCCAGCGGCACGCCGTACTGGAGGCCGACGGAGACCGCGATGGAGAAGGCGTCCATCATGCCCGCGAGGGTGGAGCCCTGCTTGGACATCTTCAGGAAGACCTCGCCGAGACCGTCGTCCGGGTAGGAGTTGGCGGTCATGTAGCCCTCGGCACCGCCGACGGTGAAGGACGTGGTGATGCCGGGGCGTCCCTTCGGGAGGCGCTTGCGGACCGGGCGGTACTCGACGACCTTCTCGACCGCGGTCCGGATGGTTTCCTCGGCCTTCTCGGTGATCTCCGCCTTCTCCGAGTCCTTGGTCTTGGCGGAGAGCGGCTGGCCGACCTTGCAGTTGTCGCGGTAGATCGCCAGCGCCTTGACGCCGAGCTTCCAGGCCTCGAAGTAGATCTCCTCGACCTCCTCGACGGTCGCCGTCTCCGGCATGTTGACCGTCTTGGAGATGGCGCCCGAGATCCACGGCTGGATCGCGGCCATCATGCGGACGTGGCCCATCGGGGAGATGGCCCGCTCGCCCATGGCGCAGTCGAAGACCTCGTAGTGCTCCGGCTTGAGGCTCGGGGCGTCGATCACATTGCCGTTCTCGGCGATGTGGGCGACGATCGCCTCGATCTGCTCCTCCTGGTAGCCCAGGCGGCGCAGGGCCTGCGGGACCGTGCCGTTGACGATCTGCATCGAGCCGCCGCCGACCAGCTTCTTGAACTTGACCAGCGCCAGGTCCGGCTCGACACCGGTGGTGTCGCAGGACATCGCGAGGCCGATGGTGCCGGTGGGGGCGAGCACCGAGGCCTGGGAGTTGCGGAAGCCGTTCTTCTCGCCGAGGCGGACCACGTCCTGCCAGGCCTCCGTGGCGGCGGCCCAGACCGGGGTGTCCAGGTCGTCCATGCGCACGGCGGTGCCGTTGGCGTCGGAGTGCTGCTTCATGACGCGGTTGTGGGCGTCGGCGTTGCGGGCGTAGCCGTCGTACGGGCCGACGACCGCGGCCAGTTCGGCGGAGCGGCGGTAGGCCGTACCCGTCATCAGCGAGGTGATGGCGCCGGCGAGGGCGCGCCCGCCGTCGGAGTCGTACGCGTGGCCGGTCGCCATGAGCAGGGCGCCGAGGTTGGCGTAGCCGATGCCGAGCTGGCGGAAGGCGCGGGTGTTCTCGCCGATCTTCTGGGTCGGGAAGTCCGCGAAGCAGATCGAGATGTCCATCGCGGTGATGACCAGCTCGACGACCTTCTGGAACCGCTCGACGTCGAAGGACTGGCTGCCCTTGCCGTCGTCGTTCAGGAACTTCATCAGGTTCAGCGAGGCGAGGTTGCAGGACGTGTTGTCCAGGTGCATGTACTCGCTGCACGGGTTCGACGCGGTGATCCGGCCGGACTCGGGGCAGGTGTGCCAGTTGTTGATGGTGTCGTCGTACTGGATGCCGGGGTCGGCACAGGCCCAGGCGGCCTCGGCGATCTTGCGGAACAGCGCCTTGGCGTCGACCTGCTCGATGACCTCGCCGGTCATCCGGGCACGCAGACCGAAGTCGCCGCCCGCCTCGACGGCCGTCATGAACTCGTCGTTCACCCGGACCGAGTTGTTGGCGTTCTGGTACTGGACGGAGGTGATGTCGTCGCCACCGAGGTCCATGTCGAAGCCAGCGTCGCGCAGGACGCGGATCTTCTCCTCCTCCTTCACCTTGGTCTCGATGAAGTCCTCGATGTCCGGGTGGTCCACGTCGAGAACGACCATCTTGGCGGCGCGGCGGGTGGCACCGCCCGACTTGATCGTTCCTGCGGACGCGTCGGCGCCGCGCATGAAGGAGACGGGACCGGAGGCGTTGCCACCGGAGGAGAGCAGTTCCTTGGAGGAACGGATACGGGAGAGGTTCAGGCCGGCACCGGAGCCGCCCTTGAAGATCATGCCCTCTTCCTTGTACCAGTCGAGGATCGACTCCATGGAGTCGTCGACGGCCAGGATGAAGCAGGCGGAGACCTGCTGGGGCTGCGGGGTGCCCACGTTGAACCAGACGGGGCTGTTGAAGCTGAAGATCTGGTGCAGGAGGGCGTACGCCAGTTCGTGCTCGAAGATCTCGGCGTCGGCGGGCGAGGCGAAGTACTTGTAGTCCTCACCGGCCTTCCGGTACGTCTTCACGATGCGGTCGATGAGCTGCTTCAGGCTCACCTCGCGCTGCGGGGTGCCCACGGCGCCCCGGAAGTACTTGCTGGTGACGATGTTGACCGCGTTCACCGACCAGAACTCGGGGAACTCGACGCCACGCTGCTCGAAGTTGACCGAGCCGTCGCGCCAGTTGGTCATGACGACGTCACGGCGCTCCCAGGCCACCTCGTCGTACGGGTGCACGCCGGGGGTGGTGTGGATGCGCTCGATACGCAGGCCCTTGCTCGCCTTGGTGCCCTTGGCGCGGGAACTCCGTGCCGGACCGCTCGCCGTCTCTGTCATGCCGCCTCCCTGTATCGGGCTAAAACGCCCTGAAGTGCCACTTTGTTCCTGTGACACGGTGTTCTGTCTTGTGTCGCGACCCGGCCCGCACAGCCGTCCGCGACAGGTCTCGATCGCCGCCGATCACCCGGTCCTGGCGGTCCGGAGGTGCGGCCCGCCCTCAGTCGGCGGCGTTGGCGGGCACGGGGACTTGAGCAGCCCCTCCGGACCCGCGGTCGTTCCCCTGGCACCCCTCGACCGCGTTGCCGACGCCGTCGTCGTCCGCGTCGGGGCGCTTCCCCTGCTCTTCCCTGAGTTCCGCGATGGCGGCCTCGAAGTCCTCCAGCGAGTCGAACGCCCGGTAGACCGAGGCGAACCGCAAGTAGGCGACGAGGTCGAGTTCCTGCAGCGGACCGAGTATGGCCAGACCCACGTCGTGGGTGGTCAGTTCGGCGCTGCCGGTGGCGCGCACCGCCTCCTCGACCCGTTGGCCGAGCTGGGCGAGCGCGTCCTCGGTGACAGGCCGTCCCTGGCATGCCTTGCGGACGCCGTTGATGACCTTGGTACGACTGAAGGGTTCGGTCACACCGGACCTCTTGACCACCATCAGCGAGCACGTCTCCACCGTCGTGAAACGACGGGAGCAGTCCGGACACTGGCGGCGCCTGCGGATCGACGTGCCGTCGTCCGTCGTACGACTGTCGACGACACGGCTGTCGGGGTGCCTGCAGAAGGGACAGTGCATAACTCCAACCCTCCTCACAGCACGACTCAATAGCCCCACGAGCCTCTTGGACCCCGCGGAAGCAGCCCCAAGCATAGGGGATGACCATGAGCCCTCAGACCGGGGGGACCACAACTTCTGGGCTGTTACCGCAATCCAAGCACTAGATGTAGGGCCTGGCAGGTAAATCCCCACACGACGCGCGTGTCGCACCCGTACCGGCGAGCGCCGGACGGAGGAGTCGTCGCGGAGCGCATCCGCGCCGTCGCGGAACGGACCCGAACACACCGGAACGGACCGGACCGCGAGGAGAACCGGAGAAAGCCGGGTACCGGTACCCGACGAAAGAAGGGGGGAGTGGCAGACTGTGCCGCGCGGCGACAGCGGCCCACGAAGCCCCCGCCCCGGCGGTGAAGAGTACAGCAATCAGCGGTTTTGTCCGCCCGGAGCAGCCGAGCCATACACCTGCACACATGGTCACGTCAGGTAATCCACGGTTTTTCACTCGAACGTGTGTTTGGCGCAACCTTTCGAAAGCAACTACCGTTGTGCTGCACGGGAGACCATCGAGAGGGGCCGACGTGACCACGACCGCAGACAGCGCCACCATCACTGCCCAGGACCGCTCCCAGGGCCGACTCGAGCCGGTGCACGCGATGAACGAAGTTCCGAACCATGAGGGGCCCAAGCGGGCCCTGCCCGGCCGACCTCCAGGCATCAGGGCGGACAGCTCCGGACTGACCGACCGGCAGCGCAGGGTGATCGAGGTCATCAGGGACTCCGTGCAGCGGCGCGGATACCCGCCGTCGATGCGGGAGATCGGTCAGGCGGTCGGCCTGTCGAGCACGTCTTCCGTGGCGCACCAGCTGATGGCCCTGGAGCGCAAGGGCTTCCTGCGCCGCGACCCGCACCGCCCTCGTGCCTACGAGGTCCGCGGGTCCGACCAGGCGGCGGCGCAGCCGACCGACACCGCCGGCAAGCCCGCCGCGTCATATGTGCCGCTCGTCGGCCGGATCGCGGCCGGTGGCCCGATCCTGGCGGAGGAGTCGGTGGAGGACGTGTTCCCGCTTCCGCGCCAGCTGGTCGGTGACGGCGAGCTGTTCGTCCTGAAGGTCGTGGGTGACTCCATGATCGAGGCCGCGATCTGTGACGGCGACTGGGTGACGGTCCGGCGCCAGCCGGTCGCCGAGAACGGCGACATCGTGGCCGCCATGCTGGACGGCGAAGCCACGGTCAAGCGCTTCAAGCGCGAGGACGGCCATGTGTGGCTGCTGCCGCACAACGCCGCCTATGAGCCCATCCCGGGTGACGACGCGACCATCCTCGGCAAGGTGGTGGCGGTCCTGCGCCGCGTCTGACCCCTCACGACGGACGGCCTCCCGTGCCGGTCCGCGCCCCTGATCCGGGCCCCGGAACCCACTGCGCCGGTTCCGGGGTCCTGGGCTTTCTGTGCCCGGTGGCCCGTCCCCTGTCGGGGGGCGGGCCACCGGCTTTTCCTAGGCCTCTTCCAGGGCCTTCGCCTCTTCCAGGGCCTTCGCCGCCTGGTCGATCGCGGCGAGCGACTTCCGCACCTGGTTACGGTCCGTCGTGTACCAGAAGTCGGGCAGCGATGCCTTCAGGTAGCTGCCGTACCGCGCTGTGGCCAGCCTCTGGTCGAGGACGGCGACGACACCCCGGTCGCCCTGGGCCCGCACGAGGCGGCCGGCGCCCTGGGCCATCAGCAGGGCGGCGTGGGTGGCCGCCACCGCCATGAAGCCGTTGCCGCCCGCTTCCTCTACGGCCTTCTGGCGGGCGCTCATCAACGGATCGTCGGGACGCGGGAACGGGATCTTGTCCATGACGACCAGCTGGCAGCTGGGGCCCGGCACGTCGACGCCCTGCCAGAGCGAGAGCGTGCCGAACAGACAGGTCTTCGGGTCGGCCGCGAAGCCCTTGATCAGCTCGCCCAGTGTCTCCTCGCCCTGGAGGAGGATCGGGAACTCCGGGATGCGGACCCGGAGGTCCTCCGCCGCCAGTTGGGCCGCCCGCATCGACGAGAACAGGCCGAGTGTCCGGCCGCCGGCCGCCTGGATCAGCTCCGTGAGCTCGTCCAGCATGTCCGCCCGGTCACCGTCCCGCGCGGGCCGCGACAGATGCTTGGCGACGTAGAGGATGCCCTGCTTCGGGTAGTCGAACGGCGAGCCGACGTCGACGCCCTTCCACTGTGGGACGTCGTCCCCCTCGGTGCCCTCGGGCGCCAGCCCCAGGGACGCCCCCACGCCGTTGAAGTCGCCACCCAGCTTCAGGGTGGCCGAGGTCAGGGTGACGGAACGGTCCGCGAAGAGCTTCTCCCTGAGGAGGCCCGACACGGACATGGGGGCCACGCGCAGGGAGGCGCCGAAGCGGTCGTGCCGCTCGTACCAGACGACGTCCCACTCGGAGCCGTTGCTGATGCGCTCCGCGACCTCGTGCACGTTCTCCACGGCGGCCAGGGCCTGCTTGCGGACGGCGTCCTCGTCCTGGACGGACTTGTCGCGGGTGGTGCCGATCGCGGTGATCACCGTGCGGGCGGCGTCGCGCAGCGCCATCAGGGCGTACGCCAGGTCCTCGGGGATCTCCTCCAGGCGCCCGGGCAGCGCCAGCTCCATCAGCCGTTCGAAGCCCTCGGCGGCGGTCTGGAGCTGGTCGGCGGCCTTCTCGTTGACGAGTTTCGCCGCTCGCTTCACCGCGCGGTTGACCTGCCCCGGGGTCAGCTCGCCGGTGGCCACGCCGGTCACCCGCGAGACCAGTTCGTGGGCCTCGTCGACGATCAGCACCTCGTGCTGCGGGAGCACCGGGGCGCCCTCGATGGCGTCGATCGCGAGCAGGGCGTGGTTGGTGACGACGACCTCGGCGAGCTTGGCGCGCTCCCGGGCCATCTCGGCGAAGCACTCGGCGCCGTACGCACACTTCGAGGCACCCAGGCACTCCCGCGACGACACGGACACCTGGGACCAGGCGCGGTCGGAGACACCGGGGGTGAGGTCGTCCCGGTCGCCGGTCTCGGTCTCCTGCGACCAGTCCCGCAGCCGTAGCAGGTCCTGGCCCAGTTTGCTGGAGGGGGCGGCCGCCTCGAACTGGTCGAAGAGGCCGTCCTCCTCGTCCTGGGGCACGCCCTCGTTGAGGCGGTGCAGACACAGGTAGTTCGACCGGCCCTTGAGCATCGCGAACTCGGGGCGGCGGCGCAGCAGCGGATGCAACGCGTCGACCGTTCTCGGCAGGTCCCGCTCCACGAGCTGCCGCTGTAGGGCCAGGGTCGCCGTGGCCACGACGACGCGCTCCCCCTGCGCCAGGGCTGGCACCAGGTAGCCCAGCGACTTACCGGTGCCGGTGCCCGCCTGGACCAGCAGATGGGAGCCGTCGTCGATCGCCTCCGCGACGGCTTCGGCCATGGTCACCTGGCCGGGGCGCTCCATGCCGCCGACGGCGGTGACGGCGGCGTGCAGGAGTTCGTGGAGTGAGGGCTTCGTCATAGCGCGACCACCCTACGGCGCGGCACTGACAAACGGGTGATCACGGCGGAGGAGGCGGGGGTGGAGAGAGGGGCGAGGGTGGGGACGGGTGGGGCGGGACGGAGATCGGGACGGAGGGCGGGGCGCGGGATCACGAGGGTTCTCTTCGGTGGGGAGAGGGAGGGAAGCGGGCGCCGGTCGGCGTGCGCGGCATGTCGTCCGACCCGATCGGGAACCGGATCGGGCCGGGCGGTGTACCAGGAATGACGGCGTCACAGCAGGTGCACATCGGATCTACATCAGATCGCGCAGCAGCCGGTCCCGGATCATGAGGGCGGCCCGTTTGTCGGGCAGGTCGACCTCCGCGGAGAACCGGAAACCGGCGGTGAGGAAAGCGGAGACGGAGGGGAAGTTGCGAAGGTCGGGTTCCGCGACGACGCGGGCGCAGGAAGGACGGTTGTCCAGGACGAGATCGGCGACGGCGCGGAGCAGGGCGGAGCCGAGACCTCTCCCCCGGTCGGCCACCGGACCGATGAGGAGGTGGACGCCTGTGTCGTGGGGGCGGGCCGGGTAGTGGCGGGCGATGGGGTCGAGGTCCGCCCGGTAGATCTCCCAGTAGCTCATCGGGGTGCCGTCCAGCACACCGAGGCAGGGCACACTGCGGCCGTCCCCGTCGAGCTGGGCCCGGAGGTGGTTCGCGGTCACCTCCTCGGGTCCGGCGAGTTTCCAGGACGAGGCCACGGCGGAGTCGTTCATCCATCGGGTGATCAGCGGGAGGTCCCGTTCGAGGCGGACGGGGAGGAGGCGCAGCGTTCCTACCGGGGTGACCGCGGGTCTCCAGGCGGCGAGGTGATCCAGCAGTTCCCCTGTGCCCGACAGTGCCGCCCCGCCCGGGTCGGTTCCCCCACCGTCCGGGTCGGTGTCCTCCGCGAGGAACGCGGCCAGGTCGTCGGGCAGGCGCAGTTCGAGTGTGTCCTCGTTGCTCGGGGCCCGGGTGGTGCCCGTGTCGGTGCCGGATGTGGTGCTCGCATCGGTGGGAGGCACGCGACGCTCCTCTCAGGGGATGGGGTGGGTCATGTTCCTCGGGGCGTGAAGGGAGTCGACGGTGATCGGGTCAGCGGTGGAGGGGGTTGGCGATGGTGACGTAGACGGACTGGGTGTCGACCGGGCCGACGAGTTCGTCGAGGCCGTTCAGCCGGGTCAGCAGGTTGGCCTTGCAGCGCAGGACGGGTGAGTCGAGCAGCAGGGCCGGCAGGGGGGTGGCCAGCCGGGCGGGGCCGGTGGCGACATCGGTGAGGAAGCGGCGGAAGGCGGCGAGCAGCAGTCGCTCGTCGGCGAGGCCCTGCGAGCCGAACGCACCGATGAGACCGAGCACGTTGTTGATGCCGAGGTAGTAGGCGAACCGTTCGTCGGTGACCTCGTCGGAGACGAAGGTGTCGCTGTTCTCGCCGATGCCGGGCAGTCGGGCGTCGAGGTCCGCGCGGCGGGACTCGCGGAAGTAGTAGCCCTGGTTGTCGCGGTATCGCCCGCCCCTGGGCCAGCCGTCGGGGTCCAGCAGGAGGACGGTGTTCTGCTGGTGGGCTTCGAGGGCGATCCCGGCCTCGCTGTCCAGCCACAGCACGGGCCGCACGACTTGCTCCAGGTAGCGCAGGAACCACTCGGCGGCGACGGCGCCTCGGGGGCGCCTGGTGCTCCCGGCGAGCCGGGTGACGGCCTCGGCGAGCCGGGACCGCATGACGGGCCCTTCCGGAAGACGGTCGGCATGGCCGGGCGCCTGCGGGTCCGCGTGGTGATGGGGCGCCCACCCGGGGAGGGAGGCTCGCTGCCCGGGGATGCGGGGTGCCTGGTGCTCGCCATGCGGGTGCGGTTCGTCCGCGAACGGCCCCTCAGCCAGTGGCCCGCCCGCCGGCGCTCGGTCCCTGTACGGCCTCGGTGATACGAGCCCGGCCACACAGCACGCGTCGTCCGCCGGGCCGAACGGGTTGTGCCGGATCACCACGTCCAGGCCGGGCACAGGGTCGCCGCCCGGCCCGGTGACCGCCAGCCAGGCCGGGTCGCGGACGATGTCGAACCCCGGATGGACGGCCTGCCACTCCATGGCCAGACCGGTGCGCAGCAGGCGGTGGACCTCTACGCCCCGGTGGAGTTCCTTGCGGAGGTTCTCCCGACGGGAGTTGGTGATCCGCAGCCCCAGCGACAGCTTCAGCATCGCGGGGGCGGCGGTGCGGTGCACGGTACGGACGGAGGAGGTGGGGTGCCACGGGGAGCCGTGGGGGCCGAGGTCGAGCAGCAGTCCGGCGTCCAGGAGGGCGGCGACGGTCGGGCGGTGTCGGACCTCGCGCAGTTGCCAGGGGTGGACGGGCAGGGCGGCGTAGCCGTCGGGCAGTGGTAGGCCGGGGCCGGCCAGTCGTGCGGTCAACTGCTCGGCCGGAACGACTCGGCCGCGCTCCGTCCACGCCGAGTCGGTCGACAGAACGGAGGGTGCGACAGCCAGCCAGTGCAAGCGGAAGGAGCCACGCGACTCGGGTGAGTAGAGCTGCGCCTCCGCCTCGGACAGCCCTACCCGACTCTTCGGGGTGGGGTGCAGCGGGTGTCCCAGGACGAGGGCCTGCTCAGCGGCGAGGAACAGATCCGGCGCGTCACCCGGCTGGACCCGACGTTCGGCGATGAAGCCGGCGACGCGCCGGACGGAGTCGGCGACCCGACCGACGAGGTCGAGTGAGTCGAGCGGGGTCGACTGGCCGAAGGAAACCGACTGGTCATGTGGGGCCGGTTGGCCGAGTGGGGCCGGTTGGCCGAGTGGGGCCGGTTGGGCGTGCGGGGCGGACTGGCTGTGCGGGGACGCTTGGTCGTGCAGTCCCGCTTGACCGTGCGGTGCGGGCCGGCCCTGGGGTGGCGCGTGACCACCCCAGGCCAACTGATCGGCAGCCGACGGCACCGGGGGGCGTGTCGCGGCGGTCCGCACCACGGCCGCGGGCAAGCCGTCGACGACCATCGCGTCGAGCGCACCCGTCGCGGCCGTGTCCGCCCCTGCCGCCGCCTCTCTGGACAGCAACGCCGCCACCGTCACCGCGTCGGCGGGCGGTGCCGTCTCGGGGGCGTCGGCGAGGCGGGGGAAGCCGAAGCGGTGCCAGCCGGTCGGGGACCAGTAGTGGATGGGGACGAGGAGGGCCGTACCGGTGGCGGGGAGGGGGATGCGGAGGGTGGCTTCGTCGTCGCGGGTGAGGTCGTGCTCGCGTACCCAGCAGCGCAGCAGGTTCTCGACGGCCGCGGCCTGGGCCGCGATGTTCGGGTCGGGGTGGTCGAGGAGTTCGGCGGTGGGGTGGGGCTCGTGGCCGGTGGCCCGGTGTCGGGAGGATGTGTCTGCCGGCACGGCGGCCTCAGGCTCGGCTGGGGCAAGGGGCGCCCGTGGGGCGGGGGCATCGTCCTCGGACGCGTCGGTGCGGCCTTCGGAGGCGGGGGTCGCGGTCAAGGGAGTTCCTGGATGTGGTGGTCCGGGCGGGAGCGGTCGTGCGGTGGTCCCGCGCGAGGCGGTCGTGCGGGGTGGTCGTGCGGTGGTCCGCGCGAGGCGGTTGCGGTGGTCCGGGCGGGGTGGTCCCGCGGTCGTGCGGGGGGAGGCTGGTGCGGATCGGTGAGGGGTGAGCGCGTGGCGGGGACGAGGCCGGGGCGGGACGTCCTCGGGGTCTGGGCGGGCCGGCTGCTGAGCGGACTGGTGGGGTGCCGTGGGGGTGACCGCACGGACCGGCTGTCCGAGCCGCCCGCACCGGCCGGTGCGGTCACCCCGCGCTCAGCCGCCGGGCGCGAGCCCCGGGTTCACCGCGGCCTCGTGCCGTACCGCTCCCGGCCCTCGCGCCGCGGCGGTGGCCACGGAGGCGATCGCGTCGGTGAGGCGGTCGAGTACGGCGTCGGCCTGTTCGTCGGTGAGTGTCAGCGGAGGGAGGAGACGTACGACGCCCGCGTGGCGGCCGCCCAGTTCGACGATCAGACCGCGGCGGAGGCACTCGCGCTGGACCGCGGTGGCGATGGACGGGGCGGGAGGGTGTGGGCCGGTGGCGCCGGGGGGCAGGGCCGCCTCGGGGTTGACCAACTCGATGCCGATCATGAGCCCACGCCCCCGTACGTCGCCGACGCAGGCGAACTCCTCGGTGAGGCGGCCGAGGTGGGCGAGCATCCGGGCGCCCAGGGTCTCGGCGCGCTCGGCGAGGCCGTTCTGCCGGACGTGGGCGAGGGTGGCGGTTCCTGCGGCCATGGCGAGCTGGTTGCCGCGGAAGGTGCCCGCGTGGGCGCCGGGCTGCCACACGTCGAGGTCGTCGCGGTAGACCACGACGGCCAGGGGGAGGCTGCCGCCGATGGCCTTGGAAAGGACCATGACGTCGGGGACGACCCCGCTGTGTTCGACCGCCCAGAAGCGCCCCGTGCGCCCCACACCCGTCTGGACCTCGTCGGCGATCAGCGGGATGGACCGCGCGGCCGTGATCTCGCGCATCCGACGGAGCCAGCCGTCCGGCGCCGGGATGACACCGCCCTCGCCCTGGACGGGTTCGAGGATCATCCCGGCGGGCGACGGGACACCGGACTTGGCGTCGTCGAGGACGGACTCCGTCCAGCGTGCGGCGAGTTCGGCGCCGCGTTCGCCGCCGACGCCGAACGGGCAGCGGTAGTCCTGGGGAAACGGCAGTCGGGCGACCCGTACGTCACCGGCGCCCCCGGACGCTTCGAGCGCCCCGGCGGTCATGCCGTGGTAGGCCCCGGTGAAGGCGAGCATCCCGGTGCGGCCGGTCGCGGCCCGCACCAGCTTGAAGGCGGCCTCCACCGCGTCCGTGCCGGCGGGCCCGCAGAACTGCACGCGGGCACGGTCCGCGAGGCCGGGAGGGAGGGTGCGGAACAGTTCGGTGGTGAAGGCGTCCTTGACGGGGGTGGCCAGATCGAGGACGTGCAGCGGGGCGCCGGAGTCGAGGACCTTGCGGATCGCTTCGAGGACGACCGGGTGGTTGTGCCCGAGAGCGAGGGTGCCGGCGCCGGACAGGCAGTCGAGATAGCGGCGGCCGTCCGCGCCCTCGATGGTCAGCCCTCGTGCCCGCACCGGCACGATCGGCAGCGCACGCGCATAGGTGCGCGCCGCCGACTCGCGCGCCGCCTGCCGCCGCAGAATCCCCTCGTGCGCCGAGGGCGCCCCCTCGTACTCCCGCCGCGCGGGCGCCCGTTCGTCCTCGTGTCCCGCGCGCGCCCCCTCGGACCCGCTCCCCACAGGTGCCACCGCAGACTCGGTCACCGCCACGACTACACTTCCTCCCGCTGCTCAGAGGCGAGTTGGCAGGGGTCACCGAGCACCGGCGGGTCCCCGCCCGTACCAACGACGCGGCACGCACTCGGAAGCGGGTGAGGCGAAGATCCTTGCCGTGACGGAACCGTTGCCGTTCCATCGGATGTCCCCCACAGGGACCGCATAGTGTGTGGTGCCGTTCCGGAGGGACGCCCGGCTCGGCGGATCCGTACCAAGCCGCGCGTACGGCGACCACGTACGAAGAAGCAGACGTGGGACCGAGCGCGAGTCGTGTCGGAGCCGTACGAAGAGGCGGCGGGCGTGCGGCAGGGCCGTACGCGCACCGCCTCGGCAGCACAGAGTTCTTCAACGCCCCAGGGGAGTTCAGACCATGCGACCCATACGCCCGCTCTTCGCCGCTCGTCGTGGAAGGAGCGCGCGCCGCAGAACCTCCCCCGTCCTGGCAGCGGTCGGTCTCGCCACGGTCCTGTCGCTCACCGCCACCGCCTGCGGCTCGGGGGACACCACGGCGAACGCCGAGGCGTCGTCGTCCGCCCAGGACAACGGCGGCGACGGCAAGATCCGGATCCCGGACAACATCAAGGAGAAGCTCAAGGAGCACGGGATCGACCTCGACAAGTGGCGGGGCGGGGCCTGGAAGAACTGGGACAAGGACGACTGGCTGCGCGAGGCCGAGGACTACGTCAACCCGATCATCAAGGACCTGTGGGACCCGGACCGGATGCGGGACGCCGAGGAGCCGGAGAAGGAGGTCGACGAGAGCGACCTCACCGGCGACCAGGGCGTCACCGACCCGACCCCGCAGGCCGTGCAGGCGGAGGCGGTGTCGACGAAGTACCACACGAACGCGCCGGCGGCGGGCAAGGTCTTCTTCGACGCGCCCGAGGGCACGATGGTCTGCTCGGCGACGGTGGTGAAGGACCCGGCCAACCCGGGCAGGTCCAACCTCGTGTGGACGGCCGGGCACTGTGTGCACGCCGGCAAGTCGGGCGGCTGGTACCGCAACATCGCCTTCGTCCCCTCCTACAACGACAGCGGTCTGTCGGCGGCACAGATGCGGACGGCCACCAAGGACCAGGTCGCCCCGTACGGCATGTGGTGGGGTGACTGGGCGCAGACCTCGGACCAGTGGATCGAGCAGGGCGGCCAGAAGGGCGGCGACGGAGCGCCGTACGACTTCGCGGTCATCCATGTGACGCCGGAGGAGGGCAACGGCGGCAAGTCCCTGGAGGAGACGGTCGGTTCGGCGCTGCCGGTGGACTTCGACGCGCCGGCCGTGCCGCAGGTGGACAGCATCACCGCGACGGGCTACCCGGCGGGCGCCCCGTACGACGGCGAGGCGATGTACCAGTGCACGGACAAGCCGGGGCGGCTCTCGCTCGTCGAGTCCGACCCGACGATGTACCGCATCGGCTGCACCATGACCGGCGGTTCGTCGGGCGGCGGCTGGGTGGCGACCGGCTCCGACGGCAAGCCGGCGCTGGTGTCCAACACCTCCATCGGCCCCGTGAGCGCGGGATGGCTGGCCGGCCCGCGGCTGGGCAAGGAGGCCCAGGGCATCTACGACGCGGTGAGCGAGAAGTTCGCCCAGCGGTGATGAAGTTCGCCCAGCGGTGATGTCGGGCACGCGGTGACGGCCGTGTGCGACGACGGTTCGGCGGCTGTCGGAAGGCAGCCGCCGACGTGTTGTGGAGGAGGCGCGCGGAAATATCGGCCGCGCGCCCTGCGTGCGTCCCCCAGCGCCCCCGCATAGTGGGCGTGACACAAGGAGCAGTTCCGACGGGGGTCGAGAACCATGCGCTTCTCATATCGGCGGCAGCCCCTCCTCGCCGCCACCGCAGTGATCGCGGTGCTCGCGCTGACGGCGACCGCCTGCGGCTCGGCCGACCAGGGGACGAGCGACAAACCCGACGTCGCCGCGTCCCGCACCGCCGACAGGGACGGCGACGGGGTCCCCGATGTCATCGCCGACAGGCTCGAGGAGCACGGCGTCGATGTCGACGACTGGCAGGACGGCGGCTGGAAGGACTGGGACGAGGAACAGTGGCTCGGTGAGGCCGAGGAGTTCTTCAACCCGGTGATCGAGGACCTGTGGGACGCGGAGCGGATGCGCGAGGCCGAGGACCCGGCGAAGACGGTCACCTCGCAGGACGCCTCCGTCGACCAGGGCGTCAGTGACCCGCCTCCGGCACCGGTCGAGGCCACGCCCGAGAAGACGCCGTACCACGTGAACGCCGGTCCAGTCGGCAAGATCTTCTTCGACTCGCCCGAAGGCGTGATGGTCTGTTCGGGCACGGTCGTCTCGGACGACAACCGTCCGGGGAGGTCGAACCTGGTGTGGACGGCCGGCCACTGTGTGCACGCGGGCAGCGGCGGCGGCTGGTACCGCAACATCGTCTTCGTCCCGGCCTACAACGACTTCGGCAGGTCCGAGGAGGAGCTGGCCGCGGGTGCCCCCGCGGAGGAGGTCGCCCCGTTCGGCCAGTGGTGGGCGGACTGGGCCGCGACCTCGGACGAGTGGATCGCGGGCGGCTCCCAGGAGGGCGGCGCCGGCGCGGCGTACGACTACGCGGTCCTGCATGTGAAGCCGGAGGCGGGCTCCAAGTCGCTGGAGGAGACCGTCGGTTCGGCCCTGGACGTGGACTTCTCGGCGCCCGCCGCGGCCGGGATCGACTCGCTCGGCGCCTGGGGCTACCCGGCGGCACCGCCGTACAACGGCCTGACCATGTTCCGTTGCATCGACAGGCCCGGGCGGCTCTCCCTCGACGCGTCGCTGCCGACGATGTACCGCATCGGCTGCACGATGACGGGCGGTTCGTCGGGCGGCGGCTGGTTCCGGATGGTCGACGGCGCGCCCCGGCTCGTCTCGAACACGTCGATCGGCCCGGCCGACAACACCTGGCTGGCCGGACCCCGACTGGGCAAGGGCGCCAAGGCACTGTACGACGACCTGAGCATGTCGTACGGCGATCAGTGAGCGATGTCCGCAGGCCCCCGGTGAACGATCGTCGAAGGCCCGCCCCTCGGCCGAGGGGCGGGCCTTCCTGGCGTGACGGGTCAGGCCGTCGGCGCCGGTACGTACGGTGCCAGGTCCGCCGCCAGTTCCTCGTGCACCCGGGCCTTGAGCAGGGTGCCCTCCGGGGTGTGCTCCTCGGAGATCACCTCGCCCTCGGTGTGGGCGCGGGCGACGAGCTTGCCGTGCGTGTACGGCACGAGCGCCTCGATCTCGACCGACGGGCGAGGCAGTTCGTTGTCGATCAGGGCGAGCAGTTCCTCGATGCCCTGGCCGGAGCGGGCCGAGACCGCGATGGAGCGCTTCTCGATCCGCAGCAGGCGCTGCAACGTCAGCGGGTCGGCCGCGTCCGCCTTGTTGATCACCACGATCTCGGGGACGTTCGTCGCGCCCACGTCGCGGATGACCTCGCGCACGGCGGCCAGCTGCTCCTCCGGCGCCGGGTGCGAACCGTCGACCACGTGGAGGATCAGGTCGGAGTCGCCGACCTCCTCCATCGTGGAGCGGAACGCCTCGACGAGGTGGTGCGGCAGATGCCGTACGAAGCCGACGGTGTCCGCCAGCGTGTACAGCCGCCCGCTCGGGGTCTCGGCCCGGCGCACGGTCGGGTCGAGGGTCGCGAACAGGGCGTTCTCCACCAGGACGCCCGCGCCGGTGAGCCGGTTGAGCAGGGAGGACTTGCCCGCGTTGGTGTAACCGGCGATGGCGACCGACGGGACCTTGTTCCGCCTGCGCTCCTGGCGCTTGATCTCGCGGCCGGTCTTCATGTCCGCGATCTCCCGGCGCATCTTCGCCATCTTCTCGCGGATCCGTCGCCGGTCCGTCTCGATCTTGGTCTCACCGGGACCACGGGTGGCGAGGCCGCCGCCCTTGCCGCCGCCCATCTGCCGGGACAGCGACTGACCCCAGCCGCGCAGTCGCGGCAGCATGTACTGCATCTGCGCGAGCGCGACCTGGGCCTTGCCCTCTCGGGACTTGGCGTGCTGGGCGAAGATGTCGAGGATCAGGGCCGTACGGTCGATGACCTTGACCTTGACGACGTCTTCGAGGTGGATGAGCTGCCCCGGGCTCAGCTCACCGTCGCAGATGACAGTGTCGGCACCCGATTCGAGGACGATGTCCCGCAGCTCGCCGGCCTTGCCGGAACCGATGTAGGTGGCCGCGTCCGGCTTGTCGCGGCGCTGGATCACACCGTCGAGCACGAGCGCGCCCGCCGTCTCCGCGAGGGCGGCCAGCTCGGCCAGGGAGTTCTCCGCGTCCTGCGAGGTTCCCGTGGTCCAGACACCGACGAGCACGACCCGCTCCAGGCGGAGCTGGCGGTACTCGACCTCGGTGACGTCCTCGAGCTCGGTGGACAGGCCCGCGACGCGGCGCAGTGCCGCACGCTCGGAGCGGTCGAACTGGTCGCCGTCCCGCTCGCCGTCGATCTCGAAGCTCCAGGCGACGTCCTCTTCCATCAGGGCATCGGCCCGAAGACCCTCGGGGTTGTTCTGCGCGAAGGCGCGCTGTGCGGCCTGGGAAGGGGATGAAGAGGAGGTCATTGGATCCTTACGTCGATGGGGGTACCGAAGGGGTGACGGATCTCGATCCGTCCATGGCGACAACGCCCGGGCCTGCCCGGAGATTCCCGGATGCGGCCTCGGCCGACCCCGGACCAGCCCCTGGGGGCCGGTCCACGGCTGACCGGGAGTGGGCCGCGCCGCCGACTCGAAGATGGTCGCACGGCACGCCTCGTCTCGTCACGCGGGTTATTTTCCCTTCTACCCCTTCGCCGAAGCCTCGGCGGGGGCCGCCTTCCAGTCGCGGTGCCCCGGCATGGGAGGGGTCCGCTCGCTGTAGAGCCAGCCCTGGAAGAAGGCGTCCAGGTCGCGTCCGGCGATCTGGGTCGCGAGCTCCTGGAAGTCGGCGGTGGAGGCGACGCCGTCGCGGTGGACGGCGACCCAGGCGCGCTGGAGCCGTTCGAAGGCGGGGCGGCCGATCTCCTCGCGCAGGGCGTACAGGACGAGTGCGGCCCCGTCGTAGACGTTCGGCCGGAAGATGCCGATCTTGTGGTCGTCCTCGGGCACCTTGGGCGCCGCCGGCGGCCCCCCTGCGGCCCGCCAGCGGTCGGAGGCGCTGTAGGCGGCTTTCATACGGGCCTCCATGGGTCGGCCGGCCGTCTCCTCGGCGTAGAGGGCCTCGTACCAGGTGGCGTGCCCCTCGTTGAGCCACAGGTCGGACCAGGCGCGGGGGCTGACGCTGTTGCCGAACCACTGGTGGGCCAGTTCGTGCACCATGACCGACTCGGTGTACCACTTCGGGTACTCGGTGCCGACGAACAGCGCCCTCTCGAAGAGGGAGAGGGTCTGCGTCTCCAGCTCGAAACCGGTCTGGGCCTCGGCGATGAGGACCCCGTACGTCTCGAACGGGTAGCGGCCGATCTTGCCCTCCATCCACTCGATCTGGGCCGGGGTCTTCGCGAGCCACGGTTCGAGACGCTCGCGGTCCTTGGCGGGGACCACGTCGCGGACGGGCAGACCGTCCGGTCCCGAGCGGCGTACGACGGCGGAGCGGCCGATGGACACCTGGGCCAGTTCGGTGGCCATGGGGTGTTCGGTGCGGTACGTCCAGGTGGTGGTGCCGGGGTCGCGGCGCGTCCCGGTGTCCAGCCCGTTGGAGACGGCCGTGTAGCCGTCGGGCACGGTGACGCGGACGGTGAACAGGGCCTTGTCGGAGGGGTGGTCGTTGCAGGGGAACACGACGTGGGCGGCGTCGGCCTGGTTGGCCATGGCGAGTCCGTCGGCGGTCCGCACCCAGCCGCCCTCCTCGCCCTCGGCGTACACGGGGTCACTGGTGTGCCGCACGGTGATGCGTGTCCGGCTGCCCGCGGGGAGCGGCTGCCGGGGCGTGATCACCAGGTCCTCGCCCGCGGTGGTGAAGGTGGCGGGCGTCCCGTCGACCTCGACGGAGCTGACCTTGCCGTGGGTGAAGTCGAGGTTGACCAGGTCCAGGGAGGAGGTCGTGAGGGCGTCGATCGTGGTGACGGCCGTCAGGGGCTTGAGGTTGTCGCCGGGGTAGGTGAAGGCGAGGTCGTACGACTGCACGTCGTAGCCGGGGTTGCCGAGGTGCGGGAAGAGACGGTCACCGACGCCGAGCGGGACGGCGGGCGAGGGGGCGCTCGCGGCGATCAGGCAGACGGAGACGGCGGAGGTGAGCAGCGCCTTGGTACGGCGGGCCCTGAGGCGTGGGGTGAGCGGCATGGACCACCGCTACCAGCGCGCCGCCTGTCCGCGCCGCCGACGCGCAGCCGTCCCACCCGAACGAGCGGCCCGGCGGTCCGCCGAGCCGCCCGGCACGCCGGTGGCTACTGGGCGGCCGCCTGGTGCTGGGGCCGCGCCACGTCGTAGACGCCCGCCACGTCGCGCATGGCGCGCATCAGGTTCGGGAGGAGGGCGGCGTCCGGGAGCTGCACCGTGTACGTGTGCCGGACGCGCTGCTGGGTCGGGGGTTCGACGGTGGCGGAGACGATGGCGACGCCCTCCAGCGCGATGGCCTCGGTGAGGTCGGCGAGGAGGTGGGGGCGCTGGAACGACTCGGCGACGAGGGTGACCCGGAACTCGGTGGTGTCCCCCCAGTGCACGGCGATCTCCGCGCGCCCGAGGCCCTTCATGCGTGTCACGGCGGCGCACTCGACCCGGTGCACGGTCACCACTCCCCCGCGGACGGCGAAGCCGGTGACCTCGTCGGGCGGTACGGGGGTGCAGCAGCCGGCGAGGCGGACGTTGGCGTCGGGCTGGTCGGCGACGACCACGGCGTTCGCGGTGTCCGAGGGCGCGGCGGGTTCGTCGTGGGCGGGGCGGGGGGCCGGCGCCCCTTCCTTGCGTTCGGCGTCGAGGGCGTCCGGCTCGTCTGCGGCGGACGAGGGGTGGGTGGCGAGCCAGCGCTGGATGGCGATGCGCGCGGCGGGGGTGTGGGCGTGCTCCAGCCACTCCCTGGAGGGCTCGGAGGCGGGGTCCTGGCCCATGAGGAGCTGGACGGTGTCGCCGTCCCTCAGGACCGTGCTGAGTGTCGCCAGACGGCCGTTGACGCGGGCGCCGATGCAGGCGTGCGCGTCCTCGCCGTACTGGGCGTAGGCGGCGTCCACGCAACTGGCGCCCTCGGGGAGGCCCAGGGTGCCGCCGTCGGGCCGGAAGACGGTGATCTCGCGGTCCTGGGCGAGGTCCTCGCGCAGGGTGGACCAGAACATGTCGGCGTCGGGCGCGGCCTGCTGCCAGTCGAGGAGGCGGGAGAGCCAGCCGGGACGGGTGGGGTCGACGCGCTCGCCGTCGCCGTCGGCCCGCTCGCCGTCGGTCTGGTCCTCGGCGGGGGCGGCGTAGGGGTTGCCGAGCGCGACGACTCCGGCCTCGGCGACCTTGTGCATCTGGTGGGTGCGGATGAGCACTTCGGCGACCTGCCCGTCGCCGCGGGCGACGGCCGTGTGCAGCGACTGGTACAGGTTGAACTTCGGTACGGCGATGAAGTCCTTGAACTCCGAGACCACCGGGGTGAGACAGGTGTGCAGTTCGCCGAGGACGGCGTAGCAGTCGGCGTCCTCGTTGACGAGGACGAGGAGCCGTCCGAAGTCGGTGCCGCGCAGCTGGCCGCGTTTTCGCGAGACCCGGTGCAGGGAGACGAAGTGGCGGGGCCGGATGAGGACTTCGGCCTGGATGCCGGCCTCACGCAGCACCCCGCGCACCTCTTCGGCGATCTCGGCGAGCGGGTCGCTCTCCCGGGCGTCGTTGTCCGCGATCAGTTCACGGGTGTGGGCGTACTCCTCGGGGTGGAGGATCGCGAAGACGAGGTCCTCCAGTTCGGTCTTGAGTGCCTGGACGCCGAGGCGTTCGGCGAGCGGGATCAGCACGTCCCGGGTGACCTTGGCGATGCGTTCCTGCTTCTCGGGGCGCATCACGCCGAGGGTGCGCATGTTGTGCAGCCGGTCGGCGAGTTTGATCGACATCACACGGACGTCGTTGCCGGTGGCGACGAGCATCTTGCGGAAGGTCTCGGACTCGGCGGCGGCGCCGTAGTCGACCTTCTCCAACTTGGTCACGCCGTCGACGAGGTAGCGCACCTCCTCGCCGAACTGCTCGCGCACCTGATCGAGCGTCACGTCCGTGTCCTCGACGGTGTCGTGCAGCAGAGAGGCCGTCAGGGTCGTCGTCTCCGCGCCGAGTTCGGCGAGGATCAGGGTCACGGCGAGCGGGTGGGTGATGTACGGCTCGCCGCTCTTGCGCATCTGGCCGCGGTGCGAGGACTCGGCGAGGACGTACGCCCGGCGCAGCGGTTCCAGGTCG
The DNA here is from genome assembly GCF_900290235.1 of Streptomyces sp. MA5143a. Classification (GTDB taxonomy): domain Bacteria; phylum Actinomycetota; class Actinomycetes; order Streptomycetales; family Streptomycetaceae; genus Streptomyces. Next base: position 50,853 of record NZ_OLMK01000001.1, on the reverse strand, counting down.
GCGTCGGGGTGGTGGGCGCGGTGGGCCTCGGCGACATGGCTGATGGCGTCGGGCAACCGGTCACGGGTGGCCGGCCCCAGCAGTGCGGCACGGCCCAGACGGCGCAGGTCGATACGAGGCCGGCCCTTCCTGCGGTGCGCTGCGGGCGGCGCAGGGGCGGGCGATACGGCGGGGTTCGTGGCCTCCGCGCTCATGGGCACCTCCGGCTGCGTGGACCGGCGGACGGGTGCCCCATGGCGTGCGGCGGCTCAGGGATCGTGTCGTTCCCCCGTCCGTGCCGGTGCTTGATGCTACCGAGCCCATCACGCCCACCTGACCGCCTCTCGGCGAGCGTGAAACGGATCACCCATTAGAGCGAAGGGTCCGGCGTTTGCGGTTTCGAGCCACGCGACCCCGGCCCTGCCTGGGATTCGCACCTCTCAGCAGGGGTTCGGCTCGCACACCAGCGGCATCCGGGACCCTCATACCACTGTGTCGAGCCTCACATGACTCAACGCGCGGCGTTTTCGAGCCAGTTGGCGTCGAGCTCGCCTTCGGCGACGATCACGGCGGGGCCGGTCATCTCGATCTCCCCGTCGGGCCGTTCGGTGATGACCAGGGTCCCGCCGGGCACGTCGACCGTGTACGTGGCGGGGGCGCCGGTGACGGCCGGGTCGGCGCCGTCGCGGCGGGCCGTGGCGACGGCGACGGCGCACGCGCCCGTGCCGCACGACCGGGTCTCGCCGGAGCCGCGCTCATGGACGCGCATCGCCACATGGCGCGGGCCCCGGTCGACGACGAACTCGACGTTGACCCCGTCCGGGTAGGCGGCGGCCGGGCTGAACGGGGGCGGGGCGTACAGGTCGCCGGCGTCGGAGAGGTCGTCGACGAAGGCCACGGCGTGCGGGTTGCCCATGTTCACGTTGCGCGCGGGCCAGCTGCGGTCGCCGACGCTCACGGTGACGTCCCCCTCGGGGAGGCGTGCCGTGCCCATGCCGACGGTGACGTCGCCGTCCTTGGCGATGTGGACGCTCTTGACGCCCCCGCGTGTGGCGACGGCGAGGTCGCCCTCGGTGACGTGACCGGCGTGCTGGAGGTAGCGGGCGAAGACCCGCACGCCGTTCCCGCACATCTCGGCGATCGATCCGTCGCCGTTGCGGTAGTCCATGAACCACTCGGCCTCGGCGGCCAGCCCCGCGGCCTCCGGGTGCGCGGCCGACCGTACGACGTGCAGCACGCCGTCGCCCCCGATGCCCGCGCGGCGGTCGCACAGCGCGGCGACGGCGGCGGGAGTGAGGTCGATGAGGTTCTCGGGGTCGGGGACGATCACGAAGTCGTTCTCGGTCCCGTGCCCCTTGAGGAAGGCGATCCGCGTGCTCATTCCTCGATCGTACGGGGTGGAGGGGGCCTCCCCGCCGGTCACCGGCTCCGGGGGCGCCCGTCCGTCGGCCTGCGGGCCCTACTAGCGCAGCCGGGCCACGCGCCAGACGGCCAGGACGACCACGGCGGCGAGCACCAGGGCGTACCCGAGGACGACCCGCCAGTCCGGGCGGCGTCCGGAGCCCCGCGCGGGCAGGCCTGGCCACGTGTAACCCACGCGGCGTGCGGCCATCATGCCCCAGCCGCCGGCGGTGGAGCAGATCAGCAGACCGAGCATGGCGACCACGGCGCCGCCGTCGCCGAACTCGAAGGCGAGGGGGAAGGCGAACATCAGGGAGCCGACCGCGCCGAGGCCCACGATGGGCGCCAGCTGCCACAGACGGAGCCTGCGCTGGGGGCGCAGCTCGACCTCGACCTCCGGTGCGGACATCTCGTCCGGTTCCGGTCCGTCGTCGGTCACGCCGTCCGGAGCCTGGTCGTCCGGCCCGTCGGGGCTCAGCGGACCGCTGTCGAGGTCCAGTGCGTACCCCTCGGTAACCAGCTGGTCCGCGTCGTCCGCGGTGCCGTGCTCCGCGCCTTGTGCGGTGTCGCGAGGGCCGGCCTCCATCGCCACGCGCCCTCCCAACTCGGACTCCACTTGGTCGATCGAAGCTCGATGATGGCACGCTCCCGGAGGCCGGGATGACCGCCGGGGCGACCCGATGCCATGACGTGATCAGGCTGTGACCGGTCGTTCGATCAACGCCACTGCGAGCTGCGGGAGTTCCGCCCGGTCCGCGACACCCCCCTTGAGCCAATGCACCCGCGGGTCGCGCCTGAACCATGAATCCTGACGGCGCGCGAAGCGCTTGGTGGCACGGACCGTCTCGGCACGCGCCTCGTCCATGGTGCACTGTCCGGCGAGGGCCGCGAGGACCTGCTGGTAGCCGAGCGCCCGCGACGCCGTACGCCCCTCGCGCAACCCCTGCGCCTCCAGTGCGCGCACTTCGTCGACCAGTCCGGCGTCCCACATGCGGTCGACGCGGGCCGCGATGCGCTCGTCGAGTTCGGGGCGGGCCACGTCGACACCGATCTGCACGGTGTCGTAGACCGAGTCGTGGCCCGGCAGGTTGGCGGTGAAGGGCTTCCCGGTGAGCTCGATCACCTCGAGGGCCCGGACGATACGGCGGCCGTTGCTGGGCAGGATGGCGTGGGCGGCCCCGGGGTCGGCGGCGGCGAGCCGGGCGTGCAGGGCGCCGGAGCCGCGCAGGGTCAGCTCCTCCTCCAGACGGGCCCTGACCTCGGGATCCGTGCCGGGGAACTCCAGGTTGTCGACGGCGCCCCGTACGTACAGGCCGGAACCGCCCACCAGGATGGGCCAGCGCCCCTCGGCGAGGAGCGCGTCCATGCGGGCCCTGGCGAGCCGCTGGTACTCGGCGACGCTGGCGGCGACCGTGACGTCCCAGATGTCCAGGAGATGGTGCGGGACTCCGTCGCGCTCCTCGGGGGTCAGCTTGGCGGTGCCGATGTCCATCCCCCGGTAGAGCTGCATGGAATCGGCGTTGACGACCTCGCCGCCGAGGCGCTGGGCCAGAAAGACACCCAGATCGGATTTGCCCGCCGCGGTCGGGCCGACGACGGCGATGACCCGAGGTGCGGGAACTGCGCTACTCACTTCCCCAGTCTCGCAAACCTCGGGGCCTCATCTCGAATGAGCTACGTGACGCGAGGCGGGCGGGGTCGTTGCGTGTTGCGTGTTCTGAGCGCCGGTTTCAAGTGCCGGCGACCCGGTTGACGCAATCGGACGCTCCGGGAAGGCGCGGCAATTAGTCCGCATGAGTAGCATTGAGGTTGATATGGGCGTTTTTTCGCTGTTCCGTCGCAAGGCGAAGGGCTCGGAGGAGGCCGTCGAGGCGACCCCCGCGGCGACCACCGGGGCCGGGACGGAAGAGTCGGACGAGGCGAAGGGATCTGCTGAGGCCGCCCAGCCGCAAGCCGACACCGAGGACGAGGCGAAGGACGCCGTGGCGGAGGTGGTCGACGCGGCGGACGACGTCGAGATCCCCCAGCAGCAGACCGCCGAGAAGGCCGCCGACAACGAGGCCAGCGAGGGCGCCCGCAAGTGATGATCCGCGCGGGAAGGTGAACCATGGGTCTTCTGCACAGCATGAAAACCAGACTCTCCCCGGCCAAGGAGAAGGTCTCGCACCTCGCACAGAAGCACGAGGGCAGGATCCACCACGGTCTCGACAAGGCCGCACACGCGGTCGACAGGAAGACCAAGGGCAAGTACAGCCACAAGATCCAGTCGGGCACGGGCAAGGCGAAGCACGCCATGGACCGACTCGCGCACAAGGAAGACGGCGGCGGCACCCCGCCCCCGGCCGGCGGGGCCACGCCACCACCGCCTCCGACTTCCTGACCACCTTCACCTCGACGGACGGCCGCGGAGCACCTCGCTCCCGGCCGTCCGCCGTGTCACGACCAGGTCGCCACGAGGTAGCCCACGCCGTAGGGCGCGTCGTCGTACAGCAGGCTGCCGCTCAGGTCCGCCTCCTCGGCGGCGCCGGCCAGCACCTGCCAGGGGGCGCGGCCGGAGACCAGCAGTTCCCCGGCGAGCCCGGCGTCCAGTGCCTTCAGGGCGGCGATGTCCACCGTGGCGAGGGCGCGGGCGACCGCCGCGTCGAAACCGGCGGCGCGCTCGTCCAGATACCCGGGCGCCTTGAGGGTCCGGCAGGCGCTGGCGTCGCCCATCACCAGCAGGGCCACGCGCTCGGCCGCCCCGGCGATGTCCCGTCCGAGGGAGATGCACGGCTCGGCGGCGAGCGGTTCCGCCACGGCCGCGGCTTCCACGGGGACGGACCGCTCGGCGCGGTCGAGCAGCCAGGCGGCCACCGCGAGGGACGCCGGCAGCGCACCCTCCGGCGCCTCCCGCTCGGCCCCGCCCTGCCCGAGCCGGACGTCGAGATCCACGCCGAAGCCGCGGAACGATCCGCGGGCGCCCTGCGGGTACCGGCCGCCCCGGTCGGCGGGCCCGACGACCACCAGGCGTCCGGGCCGGGCCGCCGCGAGCACCCCGAGCGCGTCCGCGCAGGCCTCCCGCGCACGGTCCAACTCGGGCGCGGCCCCCGCGGCAACCTCGGGCACGATCAGCGGAGGACAGGGACAGACAGCGGCGGCGACAAGCATGATCCGCAGGGTAACCGCCACGTCTGCGCGAAGCACGAAGTGGACCGGGGAGGCATGCGGCGGATCAGAGATGCCTGCCGGGGGCCCGAGAGGCACGCGGTGGGCCGAAGAACCGCACAGCCGGGCCGGGAGAGACCCGTGCGGGCTCCCCCACCGTCGGACAGCGGGCTGGGGTCAGTGCCCTCCGCAGCCGCCCGTCGTCGCCACCGGCAGAGGCTCCGGGACGCCGATCCTCGGCAGCCCGAGCAGCACCCCGGCCGGCTTGGCCTCGGGGGCGGCGTTCCGCTTCTCCCAGGCGTCACCGGCGCGCGTCCGGCGCACCTCGAGGACGGCGCCCTCGGCGAGGAGGTGGTGCGGGGCGGCGTACGTGATCTCGACGGTCACGACGTCACCGGGGCGCACCCCCTGGTCCGGCTTGGTGAAGTGGACGAGGCGGTTGTCGGGGGCACGGCCGGACAGCCGGCGGGTGGCGCCGTCCTTGCGGCCCTCGCCCTCGGCGACCATCAGCTCCAGGGTGCGCCCGACCTGCTTCTTGTTCTCCTCCCAGGAGATCTCCTCCTGGAGGGCGACGAGACGCTCGTAGCGCTTCTGCACGACCGCCTTGGGGATCTGGTCCTCCATGGTGGCCGCGGGGGTGCCGGGGCGCTTGGAGTACTGGAAGGTGAACGCCTGTGCGAAGCGGGCCTCACGCACCACGTGCAGCGTCTGCTCGAAGTCCTCCTCGGTCTCGCCGGGGAAGCCCACGATGATGTCGGTGGTGATCGCCGCGTGCGGGATGGCGGCGCGGACCTTCTCGATGATGCCCAGGTAGCGCTCCTGCCGGTACGAGCGGCGCATCGCCTTGAGGACGGTGTCCGAGCCGGACTGGAGCGGCATGTGCAGCTGCGGCATCACGTTCGGCGTCTCGGCCATGGCGGCGATCACGTCGTCGGTGAAGTCACGGGGGTGCGGCGAGGTGAACCGGACGCGCTCCAGGCCCTCGATCGTCCCGCAGGCCCGCAGCAGCTTGCTGAACGCCTCACGGTCGCCGATGTCGGAGCCGTACGCGTTGACGTTCTGGCCGAGGAGCGTGATCTCGGAGACGCCCTCGCCGACCAGCGCCTCGATCTCGGCGAGGATGTCGCCGGTACGGCGGTCCTTCTCCTTGCCGCGCAGCGCCGGGACGATGCAGAAGGTGCAGGTGTTGTTGCAGCCGACGGAGATCGAGACCCACGCGGCGTAGGCGCTCTCGCGGCGGGTGGGCAGGGTGGAGGGGAACGCCTCCAGGGACTCGGCGATCTCGACCTGCGCCTCGTCCTGGATCCGGGCGCGCTCCAGCAGGACCGGCAGCTTGCCGATGTTGTGCGTGCCGAAGACGACGTCCACCCAGGGCGCCTTCTTGACGATGGTGTCGCGGTCCTTCTGCGCGAGACAGCCACCGACTGCGATCTGCATGCCGGGCCGGGACGCCTTCATGGGGGCGAGGCGGCCGAGGTTGCCGTAGAGGCGGTTGTCGGCGTTCTCACGTACGGCGCAGGTGTTGAAGACGACGACGTCGGCGTCGCCCTCGCCGGCGTCCTCGGGCGCGCGCACGTAGCCGGCCTCCTCCAGGAGACCGGACAGGCGCTCGGAGTCGTGGACGTTCATCTGACACCCGTAGGTGCGTACTTCGTATGTCTTGACGCCCACTGCCTGGCTCCGGTCGCTGCTGGTCATGTCACCAGGGTAGGCGCTCCGCGCAGTACGTCCCGCCCCTCACCCCGTGCACGCCCGTCTCAGCCGGTCCAGCCCTGCTCACGCAGGACGGCGGCGACGTCGGGCGCCCGGTAGTGGTCGCCCTTGAGGACCTTGCCGTCGGCGCGGCGGGCGACGCGGCCGTCGGGGCCCAGCTTGGTCATGTTGGAGCGGTGGATCTCGGCGATCACCGCGTCGAGGTCGATGCCGTGGACGAGGGCGGTGCCGTACGCCACGTACACGACGTCGGCGAGTTCGTGCGCCAGCCGGTCGAGCGGGCCGCCGACCGCCACCTCGGCGACCTCGGCCGCCTCCTCCGCCAGCAGTTCGCCGCGGTGCGCGGCCAGCTCGGGTGAGACCTCGGTCGGCTCGGTACGGACATCGAGCCCGAAGGCGCGATGGAACTCACGGACGAGACGGGCGGGAGAGGAACTCATCCGCCGACCCTACCGACCACCGGCCGACGCCTCCGCACGTCCGGCACCCGGGCCACCATCGGCGACTGGTCATACCCGTCCGGCTCCGCACGTCGGCGCCGCCGTAACGACGCCCGGCCCCGGTGTCACAGGGCTGGGCGGCCCGCGCGAGGTGGTCCTCGGGGGCGCGCTCGCATCACCCCCCGTGTCACGAGCTCGCACCGGATGGTCCCGATCCTGGCCGCCCGTCCGGTGACCTGGCAGGATCTCGCGCATGGTCCAGGTATTCCCCCGCATCGGCGGGCGTCGCGCGCTACTGGGCTCGGCGGCCTCGTTGGTGGTCCTCGGGCTGCTGGCGTGGTGGCTCTGGCCGCGCGAGACGCCCCCGAGCGGGACGATCACCCTCAGTACGGGAGCCCCGCAGGGCGTCTACCAGGAGTACGGCAAGCTGCTGCGGGACTCGGTCGGCGGGGACATGCCCGACCTGAGGATCGATCTGGAGGACAGCAACGGGTCCCAGACGAACGTCACCCGCGTCGCCACCGGGGAGAGCGACTTCGCCATCGCCGCCGCCGACGCCGTGCAGACCTATGTGGACCAGGGGAAGCCCGGTGCCGACAAGCTGCGCGGCCTCGCCCGGCTGTACGACGACTATGTGCAGCTGATCGTCCCCGCCACCTCGACCGTCCAGCGGGTCGCCGACCTGAAGGGCAAGCGGGTCGCCGTCGGACCCCAGGGCTCGGGGGTACGGCTGATAGCCGGGCGCGTGCTCTCCGCCGACGGACTGGACATCGACAAGGACATCGACGCGCGCAGCGACACCATCCGCACGGGCCCCGACGCCCTGCGCGAGGGCAGGCTCGACGCCTTCTTCTGGTCGGGCGGGCTGCCCACGAAGGGCATCACCGACCTGGCGAAGAAGTACCACTACGACTTCCGCTTCGTGCCGATCGAGAGCGACCTCGTGGCGAAGCTGCACGAACAGGGCTCCGTCTACAGCCACTACCGCGCGTCCGTGATGCCGGCCGACGCCTACCCGACCATCCTCAGGGGCTCCACCGTGCCCACGATCACCGTGGCGAACCTGCTGATCACCCGTGAGGACATGGACCCCCGGCTGACCCAGTGGCTGACCCGCATGGTCATCAAGAGCCGGGACAGGATCGGCAAGAAGGTCCACGCGGCCCAGCTGGTGGACCTGCGCACGGCGATCTACACGGACCCGCTGCCGCTGCACGAGGGCGCGGCACAGTACTACCAGTCCGTCAAGCCGTAGCCGCCGGTCGAGGGGCCCCTGCCGGGCCGGTCAGTTCTGCGGGCGGGTCCTCGGCACCGTCACCGTCACCCTGAGGCCGTGCGGCTTGTGGTGGGCGTACGCGATGGAGCCGCCGCCCGCGGCTATCAGGGCCCGGGAGATGGAGAGCCCGAGGCCCGAGCCCTTGATGTTCTGGTGCGCGGTGCTGCGCCAGAAGCGGTCGCCGACGCGCTCCAGCTCCTCGTCGCTGAGGCCGGGGCCTCCGTCGGTGACGACGACCGTGCAGTCCGGTCCGTTCGGGGCGACCTCGACCTCGACGCGCTCCCCGGCGGGCGTGAACTTGAGCGCGTTGTCGATCACCGCGTCCAGCGCGCTGGACAGGGCGACCGGGTCGACCCAGGCCGTGGTGGCCGGGCAGGTGCCGACCAGCGTCACGCCCTTGTCCTCGGCGAGCGGTGACCAGGAGGCGACCCGCTCCGCGGTCAGCTCCCCCACGTCGGTGAGCCGGAGATCGGACTCGGCGTGCTCGGCGAGCGCGAGGTCGAGCAGATCGTCGAGGACCTGCGCGAGGCGCTTGCCCTCGGTGCGGACGGACGCGATCTCCTCATTGCCCTCGGGCAGTTCCAGGGCCAGCAGGTCGATGCGCAGCAGCAGCGCGGCGAGCGGGTTGCGCAGTTGATGGGAGGCGTCGGCGACGAAGGCGCGCTGCTGTTCCAGGACGTCCTCGACGTTGTCGGCCATCTCGTTGAACGACCGTGCGAGGCGCCTGAGTTCGGGCGGTCCGCTGGCGACGGCGACCCGTGACTTCAGCCGTCCGGAGGCGATGGCGTGGGTGGTGGTGTCGAGGACGCGCACGGGCTTGAGGACCCAGCCCGTCAGCCGCAGGGCGGCGCCGAGGGCGAGGAGCATCGCGGCGATCTCGCCGGCGCCGATGATCAGCCAGCCGCGCAGGATCTTGGAGCGCATCTGGCCGGTGGGCGAGTCGGTGACGACGACGGCGACGACATCACCGTCGTGGATGACCGGGGAGGCGACCACGAGACGACCGCGCTGCCACGGCCACACCTGCTCCGGGTCGTGCGGGCGCCGCCCCAGCAGCGCCTCGTCGAACGCGTCCTTGCCCTCACCGGACTCGGGCACGTCCCAGCCGACGGGGGCGTTGGCCATGGGGCCCCGCTTGTCGTCGCGGTAGAAGACGCCGGCCTTGATCCCGTACACGCTGTGGTACTGCGCCAGCTCCCGCTGGAGGGTGTCCCGGCGGCCGTCGCCCGAGAGGTCGTCCGTCCGGGACCGGGTCGGGGACTCGGTGACGAACTGGGCGAGGGCCGCGAAGCGCGCGGTGTCGTCGATGCGGTCGACGACGACCTCCTGTTGGCGCGCCGCCGCCAGGCTCACCGCCAACGGGATGCCGAGGGCCAGCAGCACGGCGGCCATCAGGACGATGAGCAGCGGAAGAAGACGAGTGCGCACGCGGGAACGCTACGGCGTCGGGGTCACCAGCCGGTAGCCGACCCCGCGCACGGTCTCGATCAGGGCGGGCATGCGCAGCTTCGACCGCAGCGAGGCGACGTGTACTTCGAGGGTGCGTCCGGTCCCCTCCCAGCTGGTCCGCCACACCTCGCTGATGATCTGTTCCCGGCGGAACACGACGCCCGGGCGCTGGGCCAGCAACGCGAGGAGATCGAACTCCTTGCGGGTCAGCTGGACGACCGCGCCGTCCACACTTACCTGCCGGGTGGGCAGTTCGATGATCACGGGTCCGAGGCGCAGCCCGGTGTCGCCGGGGGTGGCGGACTCGTCGGGGACGCGGCGCCGGGCGACGGCGTGGATACGCGCGAGCAGTTCGCCGGTGTCGTACGGCTTGACCACGTAGTCGTCGGCCCCGAGGTTGAGGCCGTGGATGCGGGAGCGCACGTCGGAGCGGGCGGTCACCATGATCACGGGGATGCTGGTGCGCTTGCGGATCTTGCCGCAGACCTCGTAGCCGTCCTGGTCGGGCAGGCCGAGGTCGAGCAGGACGACGCCGAAGCCAGCGCCTTCCGGGACGAGTGCCTGGAGGGCCTCCTCGCCGCTGCGGGCATGGGTGACGTCGAAGCCGTGCCTGGCCAGGACCGCAGACAGCGCGGCCGCGACGTGGTTGTCGTCCTCGACGAGGAGCAGCCTCATTCCGGCCCCCTCCGGTTCGATCGGGCATACGTTTGTCGGGCGTACGTTCGGTCGTACATACGGTCTCGGCTGGCACACCTTACGCGCACCCAGGTCCCGCGTCGGGTTTCCGCACGCTCAGGGGTATGACGGGAACGCAAGCGGGGACCCGGCTGCCGTGGCCCGCCCACCTGGGCAGTGACACCAATGACTGAGGACGCCGTCAAGGCCGTACAGGTTCCGCGAGGGTTCCGTTACCCAGCCGAAAGACCCCCGCGCGGGTCCGCTACGCGCAGTGTCCGACTGCTACCAGATCGTTATGCTCAATTTCCCCTCAGATGTAATGACGCTGGTCGTCGCCGGTCACTACTGTCCTCCGAAACCGAGGAGGACGGAGCCAGAAAGCGATGACCGAAGTTTCGGTGGTCAAGGACGCGGTGCCCGCGGCCGACGACCTGGTCGTCCTGAAGAGCGTCAACAAGCACTTCGGCGCGTTGCACGTACTCCAGGACATCGATCTGACGATCACCAGGGGCGAGGTCGTCGTGGTGATCGGACCCTCCGGGTCCGGTAAGTCCACCCTGTGCCGCACCATCAACCGGCTGGAGTCGATCGACTCCGGCGACATTCTGATCGACGGCAAGCCGCTGCCCGCCGAGGGCAAGGCGCTCGCGCGACTGCGGGCCGACGTCGGCATGGTGTTCCAGTCTTTCAATCTCTTCGCGCACAAGACCGTGCTCGAGAACGTGATGCTGGGACAGCTCAAGGTCCGCAAGACCGACAAGAAGCAGGCCGAGGAGAAGGCGCGGACCCTGCTCGACCGGGTCGGTGTGGGCACGCAGGCGGACAAGTACCCCGCGCAGCTCTCCGGTGGTCAGCAGCAGCGCGTGGCGATCGCCCGGGCACTGGCGATGGACCCGAAGGTCATGCTGTTCGACGAGCCGACCTCGGCCCTCGACCCCGAGATGATCAACGAGGTCCTGGAGGTCATGCAGCAGCTCGCCCGCGACGGCATGACCATGGTCGTGGTCACCCACGAGATGGGCTTCGCCCGTTCGGCCGCCAACCGGGTGGTGTTCATGGCGGACGGCCGAATCGTCGAAGAGGCTGTGCCGGACCAGTTCTTCAGCAACCCCCGCAGCGACCGGGCCAAGGACTTCCTTTCCAAGATCCTGCACCACTGACCGCCCGACGAGGCCGGTCCCGGCCACAGGCACCCGCACCACGACGGTCCGCATCTTCACCAGTCAAAGGATGTTCACCATGAAGCTTCGCAAGGTCTCCGCCGCAGCGGCCACCGCCCTCGTCCTCGCCCTGACGGCCACCGCCTGCGGCGGCGGCGACAAGGACGACAACGGTTCGGACGGCGGTTCGGGCGGCGGCAAGACGATCAAGATCGGCATCAAGTACGACCAGCCCGGTCTCGGCCTGAAGGAGCCCGACGGCACGTTCTCCGGCTTCGACGTGGACGTGGCCACCTACGTAGCCAAGGAGCTCGGCTACAAGCCGAACCAGATCGAGTTCGTCGAGACCAAGAGCGCCGACCGCGAGAACGCGCTGGCCCGCGGCGACGTCAAGTTCATCGCGGCGACGTACTCGATCAACGACGAGCGCAAGAAGCTCGTCGACTTCGCCGGTCCCTACCTGCTGGCCCACCAGGACCTGCTGGTCAAGGCTGACTCGAAGATCGCCAAGGGTACGGACCTCAACGGCAAGACGCTCTGCTCGGTGACCGGTTCCACCTCGGCGGAGAACGTCAAGAAGGACATCGCTCCGAAGGCCCAGCTGAAGGAGTACGGCGGCTACTCGGAGTGCATCGCCGGTCTGCAGAGCGGTGCCGTGGACGCGGTCACCACCGACGACTCGATCCTCGCGGGCTTCGCCGCCCAGGAGAACTACAAGGGTCAGTTCAAGCTCGCGGGCCTGAAGCTCAGCAACGAGAACTACGGCATCGGTGTCAAGAAGGGCGACACCGCGACCGTGGACAAGATCAACGCCGCCCTGGAGAAGATGGTCAGCGACGGCGCCTGGGAGACCGCGGTCAAGGAGAACTTCGGCCCGGCCAACTACAAGAACGAGCCCGCCCCGAAGATCGGCAACATCGTCCAGTAAGCGGATATCCGCGAGCAGCGCCGAGATCCGCAAGCGCGCCGCCGCCCGCCGCAAGGCTCGGTGAGGGCGGCGGCGCGCCGCGCCTGCCACGTACGCCACACACCCGGAAGCGCGGGAGACAGTGTTCGACTTCCTTTCAAACTACAACGACCCAACCTTCTTGGGTGCGTTCTGGATGACGGTCAAACTCACCGTCTTCTCAGCCATCGGCTCCCTGGTCTGGGGAACCCTGCTGGCCGCGATGCGCGTCAGCCCCGTCCCCCTGATGCGCGGCTTCGGCACCGTCTACGTGAACGTCGTGCGGAACATCCCGCTGACCGTCATCATCGTCTTCACCTCGCTCGGCCTCGCCGACATCTTCCGGGTCACGATGGGCGCGGGCAACGACGTCAAGGCCACGGCCTTTCGGCTCGCCATTCTCGGTTTCGTGGCCTACACAGCGGCATTCGTCTGCGAGGCGCTGCGCTCGGGCATCAACACCGTGCCCGTCGGCCAGGCGGAGGCGGCTCGCGCCATCGGACTGAGTTTCACCCAGGTCCTCGGCCTCATCGTGCTGCCGCAGGCGTTCCGGGCCGTCATCGGACCGCTGGCCAACGTACTGATCGCGCTGACCAAGAACACGACCGTGGCGGCCGCGATCGGCGTCGCGGAGGCCGCCTACCTCATGAAGGGCATGATCGAGAAGGAGGCACAGACGCTGCTCATCGGCGCGATCTTCGCCTTCGGGTTCGTGGTACTGACCCTGCCCACCGGCCTGTTCCTCGGCTGGCTGAGCAAGCGACTGGCGGTGAAGCGATGAGTTCCGTTCTCTACGACGCCCCCGGCCCCCGGGCCAAACGGCGCAACGTCATCCTCACCGTGGTCTTCGTCGTACTGCTGGCCCTCCTCGCGTGGTGGCTCTGGCGGGCGCTGGACAGCAAGAACCAGCTGGAGTGGAAGCTGTGGGAGCCGTTCTTCACCTCCCAGGCCTGGACGACGTACCTGCTGCCCGGTCTCGCCAACACGCTCAAGGCCATGGGGCTCTCCATCGTGATCGCCCTGCCCCTCGGTGCGCTCTTCGGCATCGCGCGCCTCTCCGACCACGTGTGGGTCCGCATCCCGGCCGGTGCGGTGGTCGAGTTCTTCCGGGCCATCCCGGTCCTGCTGCTGATGCTGTTCGCCAACGAGGTCATCGCTCGTTCGTTTGAAGTCACCACCGATCAAAGGCGGTTCTACGCGGTCGTCACCGGTCTGGTGCTGTACAACGCCTCGGTCCTCGCCGAAGTCGTGCGCGCCGGTATCCTCGCCCTCCCCAAGGGCCAGACGGAGGCCGCCCAGGCGATCGGTCTGCGCAAGGGCCAGACGATGTCCTCCATCCTGCTGCCGCAGGCCGTCACGGTGATGCTGCCGGCCATCGTCAGCCAGCTCGTGGTCATCGTGAAGGACACCGCGCTCGGCGGCGTGATGATCGGGTTCACCGAACTGCTCAGCGGACGCGCGACGCTGGCGGCTGTCTACGCCAATCCCGTTCCCAGCTTCGTCGTCGTCGCGATCATCTACATCATCCTGAACTTCATCATCACCAGCTTCGCCGGCTGGCTGGAGCAGCGGCTGCGGCGAGGCAAGAAGTCGACCGGTGCGGTCATCCCGGCCGCCGCTGTCGGTGGCACGACGGCCACCGGCGGGGAAGGCGGCGGCCTTCCCGGCCTCGGCACCTACGTCGACAAGAAGGACACCTGACGCTTGATCAGGTGACATCCGCTCCGGATGCCACCCGAGTCGGGACGAGGGGAGGCAGTGGCATGAACAGCCACTGCCTCCCCTCACGTCCGAGACGGGAGGCGACGACGTCCGGCCTCCCGCTCCCGGGCGGGCGTCGACGCATCACCACAGGCCGACGGCCCTGAGCGATCCGAGTACACCTCGCCCCTCCCCACTTCGCCGTCACTTGACGCAAGCACCGGCAATGGGTTGCATACGTTCTGTGATCGTGCACCCTGCTCCAACTTCTTGTTCACCTACGTCCTCCGGGACGCCGCTGCGGGCAGGGGGCGCCGCGCCGTGGACCCGGTGATCATTGTCGGGGCGGGGCCCGTGGGGCTTGCGCTCGCTCTGGCGTTGGCTCGTCAGGAAGTGCCCTCCGTGGTCCTCGACGAGGGGCCGGGCAAGGACGAGCAGCGGCTCGCGCGAACGGTCGTGCTGCAGGAGGACACGGCCGCTCTGCTGGAACGATTGTCCGGCGTCCCCCTCACGGAAGGGGGATATCGCTGGACCGGATGGCGGTCCATGCGGCGCAAGCAGACGGTGCGTCAGGTCCGGTTCGGGGAGATCGGCCCCGACGAGCCGGACGGCTCCGCCCGGGACGCGGCGAGGGGCCCCCGCGGCGCCGCCGAGGACACCGTCGAGGGCTCCGCCGGCCTCCCCCCGCTCCACATCCCGCAGCACGTCCTGACCACCGCGCTGCGCGACGCGATCGCCGAGGAACGGCTCGTCAAGATCGCTGTGGAAAGCCGTGTGGACGCCATCGAGCAGGAGGCGTCCGGGGTCACGGCTCATACGCGCGGGCCCAAGAGCACCTGGTGGCGGGGCAGTTACCTGGTGGGGTGCGACGGACCGCGTTCCACCGTGCGCAAGCTCCAGGACATCCGCTTCCCGGGCCGTACGGCCGTGGAGCGGCATGCCGTGGCGGCACTGCGCGTGGAACTCCCCTGGCCGGGCGAAGCGTTGCTGCACCGTATGCCGCCCTGGCGGACGTCGGGTCCCTCCGGCGGTGAGGTCACCGCCCGGCCGCTCGACGACGGGGTCTGGCGCCTGGACTGGCTGTTGCCGCCGGGCAAGGATCTCGTCACCCCCGAACTCCTCGTGACCCGCGTCCGGGAGACCCTCGCGGGCTGGTCGGGGGGCGCCACACCGCCGTACGACCTGTTGGACACCGGTGTGCACACCGTTCACCACCGGCTCGCCCGGCGGTGGCGCGTCGGTCGGGTCTTCCTCGCCGGGGACGCCGCCCATCTGCTCGGCGCGCTCGGTACCCAGGGCCTCGACGAAGGGCTGCGCGACGCCGACAACCTCGCCTGGAAACTGGCACTGGCATGGCACCACGGCCCGCACGAGGCACTCCTCAACAGTTACCAGGCGGAGCGCCGCGCGGTCGTCGCCGCCCGGCTGCGCGCCGCCGACCAGGCGTTGCCCCTGCTGCGCGGCGGCAAGGGGCTGCGCTCCTACGTCCCCGGTTCGGGCCGGGGCCACGACGCGCTGCTCGCCGACGGACACCTGGGGCGCGGCCCGCTGGGCGCGCCGGGGGCGTACACCGACTCGCCGCTCATGGCTCCGCCCACCGCCTCCGAGGCCCCCATCGACACGCTTCCGGGTGCGCAGGTCGTCGATGTCCAGGTGACCGCCGAGGACGGCACGTTCGTACCGCTGCGGGACCGGCTGGGACGGGGGGCTCTACTGGTGGTGCTGATCGCGCCGGGTACCGGGGTGTGGGAGCGCAAGCACTGGGTGAGCGCCGGGATCATGCCCCGGCTCGCGGCGGCGGTGTCCGCCCTGCCGCACTCCGCCGAGCTACTGGTGGCCGAGAGCTACCCGGGCGCGGCCGCCCACACCGTGCTCCTCGTACGCCCCGACGGCCACCTCGTCACAGCCCTGAACGGCGTACGCCCAGCCGATCTGTATACCGCGGCGGAGGCGGCCCTGGGCGGGGCGAAGCAGCAGCCCGAGTCCACGGAGGCGACCGCGGCATCGCGTTGAGCCGGTGCGCCAATTACGCCGGGGGGCCGGTGCAGGCTCGTGTCAGGCCGCTTCTCGCGTGACGACCGTCACTGTGTGTCCACATAGTGACGGTCGGTTGACCGGTCCGCACGGTCGTGGTGTACTCCGGACCGTGACCGACACCTCTACGCGCCTGTGGCGGAGGGTCCACATGGACCTCGTCCGCTACGCGGGCTGCGTGTGTCGTCCGTCCTGCTGATTCGCATCTCTCTTCCCCGCGCGCGCCGCCGTTGTGCCGGCGTGCGTTCCCGCGAACCATTCGCCAGGACGGTCCCCGTGTCTGTGTCTCCCGCTGTCTCTTCCTCTGTGCCCTCTGCCTCCGCGACGTCCGCCTCCAGCACCTCCCCTGTTCCAGGTTCCTCCGCTCCCACGCAGGCCGAGCTGCTCGACTTCGCGCGCCGGGCCGCTGCCGACGCCGAGCTGGTCGCCTCGCTTCCGCTCGATCCCGAAGGGCGCACCTGGGTGCGGCTCGAAGGGCCCGGAGGTAGCGAGGCGTGGCTCATCGGGTGGCCGCCCGGCTCCGGAACCGGCTGGCACGATCACGCCGAATCAGTGGGCGCGTTCGTCACCGCCGCGGGTGAGCTGAAGGAGTACTCCCTCGCCGCCCGGCTGCCCACCGACGGCTGGAAGACCCTCGAACTCACCGATGGTGTCGACCGCGAACGCCGGTTGCCCAGCGGCAAGGGCCGTTCCTTCGGCCGCCATCATGTGCACGAGGTGCTCAACGAGTCCGCCGAGGAGCACGCCATCTCGGTGCACGCCTACTACCCGCCTCTGCCCCGCATCCGCCGCTACAGCCGCACGGGCCAGGTGCTGCGTCTCGAGCACGTCGAACGCCCGGAGGACTGGCAGTGAGCGCCCGCGGCCCCAGGTGCTGAGCGATCACCGGCCGCCCTCGCTCAGTACTCCTCCTCCAGCCCCTCCGTGTCCTCGCCCTCCTCCTCAAGCGCCTGTCGGACCACCCGGAGGGCCATCCCCTCGGGGTAGCCCTTACGGGCGAGCATGCCCGCCAGGCGGCGGAGGCGTTTGTCACGGTCGAGGCCCCGGGTGGAGCGCAGCTTGCGGGCCACGAGCTCGCGCGCGGTGGCCTCCTCCTGGTCGGAGTCGAGCTGGGCGACGGCCTCGTCGATGAGGGCGGAGTCGACGCCCTTGGTGCGCAGCTCCCGGGCGAGGGCCCGCCGGGCCAGGCCCCGGCCATGGTGGCGGGACTCCACCCAGGCGTCCGCGAACGCGCTGTCGTTGATCAGCCCGACCTCCTCGAACCGGGACAGCACCTCGTCCGCCACGTCGTCGGGTATCTCGCGCTTGCGCAGGGCGTCGGCGAGTTGCTTGCGGGTCCGCGGGGTCCCGGTGAGCAGGCGCAGGCAGATCGCCCGTGCCCGCTCAGCCGGGTCCCCTGAGGACTCCCCTTTCTCGGCCCTCGACGAGAAAGACGAACCCCCGTCCTGTGGCCCCCCGTCGTCATAGGGATCGCCGGCCGACTCCCCGAAGCCGCGCCGTCGCCCCCCGCGGCCTCGTCGGCCACGTGTCTCGCCGACCGCGCTGTCCGGTGAGACACCGCCGCCACGGTTACCGCCACCACGGCCACGGCCACCGCGCGGCGCGCCGCCCCCGGAGGTTCCGCCCTCCTCCGGGGGGCCGGCGACATGTTCCTCGTCGGCGTCGCCGGCGTACGGTCCGAACTCCTCTGCGGCGGATCCCCCGGTACCCCCACGCCCCCGGCTCTCAGGGGCACTGGGGTATGCGTAGTCGCCCCAGTCCATTCTGCGTGTCACGGACTAGCTCTTGGCCGCCGCGGCCTTGGTCTTGGCGGTCTTGGCAGCGGGGGCCGGCACCGCCTTCGCGTCGTCGGCGGGTGCTGCGGCGGCCGCGGCGTCCGCACTCGGTTCCGCGGCGGGTTCCTCGGGCCGTACACCGACGCCCAGCTTCACCTTGATCTTCTTCTCGATCTCGTTGGCGAGGTCGGGGTTGTCCTTGAGGAAGTTGCGGGCGTTCTCCTTGCCCTGGCCGAGCTGGTCGCCCTCGTACGTGTACCAGGCGCCGGCCTTGCGGACGAAGCCGTGCTCCACGCCCATGTCGATCAGACCGCCCTCGCGGCTGATGCCCTGGCCGTAGAGGATGTCGAACTCGGCCTGCTTGAAGGGCGGCGCGACCTTGTTCTTGACGACCTTGCAGCGGGTGCGGTTGCCGACCGCCTCCGTGCCGTCCTTCAGGGTCTCGATGCGGCGGATGTCGATACGCACCGAGGCGTAGAACTTCAGCGCGCGGCCACCGGTCGTGGTCTCCGGCGAGCCGAACATCACGCCGATCTTCTCGCGGAGCTGGTTGATGAAGATGGCGGTGGTCTTGGACTGGTTGAGCGCGCTGGTGATCTTCCGCAGGGCCTGGCTCATCAGTCGGGCCTGCAGACCCACGTGGCTGTCGCCCATCTCGCCCTCGATCTCCGCGCGCGGGACGAGCGCGGCGACGGAGTCGATGACGATGAGGTCGAGGGCACCGGAGCGGACCAGCATGTCCACGATCTCCAGGGCCTGCTCGCCGTTGTCCGGCTGCGACAGGATCAGGTTGTCGATGTCGACGCCGAGCTTCTTCGCGTACTCGGGGTCGAGGGCATGCTCGGCGTCCACGAACGCGACCTGGCCGCCGGCCTTCTGTGCGTTCGCCACCGCGTGGAGGGTCAGGGTCGTCTTACCGGAGGACTCGGGGCCGTAGATCTCCACCACTCGGCCACGCGGCAGGCCGCCGACACCGAGGGCCACGTCCAGCGCGGTCGACCCGGTCGGGATGACCTCGATGGGCTCCTGCGACCGCTCGCCCATGCGCATGACCGCGCCCTTGCCGAATTGTCGTTCAATCTGTGCGAGCGCGGCGTCGAGCGCCTTCTCGCGGTCGGTTCCTGCCATGGGTTCCACCCGATTTGCTTGAGTCGATCGCTTCACGTGAAAGACGCTAACGCCTGCCACTGACAATGGGCCCCGACGCCCGTCCGGCCTGTGGATAACTCGGGTACTTCTCCACCCAAACCCTGTCGAACTCCCCGTCGAGAGGCTCGCCGGAGCCTCCATAAGAATGGATGTTCGATTTTGGTGTCAAGCGCACCACGCGGTCCCCCAGGGTCTTCCGGAAGGGGGGATTCAGTTCGTCGGCGATGGCGATGGCCACGACCATGGCCGGGCACCCGAGCCGGCCGCCGCGCCCGCGAAGGGGGCGGAGCCAGGCCGCCCGGGCGTCAGTCCCTCGGAGTGCTGCCTTCGGACCCGGTGCTTCCCTAGGGGCCCGTGTCACGGCGCGGCCCCCGCGAACCGTCCTCCCCCTCGGGACCGCCCTCGTCCTGGGGACCGTCTCCCTCCTGCGGCTCGGCCTTCCCTTGCGGCCAGGCCTCCTCCTGCGTGGCGTCGTCCGACGGCCGCTTCGTGCCCCACTTGTGCTCCAGCCGCTCACGCACGCGCGTGAGGACGTCGCTTCCGGAGCCGTCCTCGCCCCGCTCCGTGCGTGGCCGGTTCCGGAGACGGGCGAGGAGGCTTCCGGAGCCGCCTCTGCGGTGGCCGTGGACGCGCGGGTCGTCCGTGACGGCGTACCGCTTCACGTACGCCCCGAGGAACGCCTGGAGGGTGGCGACGGCGGGGATGGCGATGAGCGCGCCGACGGCGCCGAGGAGCGCGGTGCCCGCGACGACCGATCCGAAGGCGACGGCCGGGTGGATGTCCACGGTCTTGGCGGTCAGCTTGGGCTGCAGCACGTAGTTCTCGAACTGCTGGTAGATGACCACGAAGACCAGGACCCACAGCGCGTACCAGGGGTTGACCGTGAAGGCGATCAGCATCGGCAGGGCGCCCGCGAGGTAGGTGCCGATCGTGGGGATGAACTGGGAGACCAGGCCCACCCAGACCGCGAGGGCGGGGGCGTAGGGCACGTTCAGGTACTCCAGCAGGACGTAATGGGCTATGCCGGAAATCATGGCCATCAGACCGCGGGAGTACAGGTAGCCGCCGGTCTTGTCGACGGCGATCTCCCACGCGCGCAGCACCTCGGCCTGCTTGGCGGGCGGCAGCACGGAGCACAGGGCGCGCCGCAGGCGGGGGCCGTCGGCCGCGAAGTAGAACGAGAACAGGCCGATCGTCAGCAGCTGGAAGAGGCCGCCGAGGACCTGCGCGGAGATGTCCAGGACGCCGGTGGCGCTGTTCTGGACGTACCTCTTCAGCCAGTCGGAGCGGAGCAGCCCCTCCTGGATGTCGACGCGCCTCAGCTCGGTGTGGAAGGTGGTGTTGATCCAGCTGATGACCGAGTCGAGGTAGGCCGGGAAGTCCTCGACCATCTTGACGATCTGGCCGGCGAGCATCGAGCCGAGGAGGGTGACGAAGCCCGCGACCGCGATCAGTGTGAACAGGAAGACGAGGAAGGTGGCAAAGCCCCTGCGCAGCCCCTTCGAGGCCATCCAGCTGACCGCGGGCTCGATCGCGAGGGCCAGGAAGAACGCGATGAGGATGTTGACCAACAACCCGATGAGCTGGTGGAACGCCCAACTGCCCAGTTGGAAGACGGCGACCAGCGACAGCGCGAGCACCATGGCGCGCGGCAGCCAGCGCGGCATGCCCGAACTCGGCCTGGTGCCGACCGGGGGCCCGGTGGGCGGCGCCGTACCGGAGGGGGATGCCTGGGGCTCGACCTGCGCGGTCTCGTCTGATGGGGCCACGGAACAAGTCTCGCCCACACCACCGACAATCGGCCCCCGCCCCCCTGCACCTTCCGGCCCCGAGGCGACGAGCACGCGACCGATACGGCAGCTTTTCAGCGGTTCTCGGCCGGAACGCCCATCGTCGTGCACACCACGCGCCACACGTCCTTGGCCTCCCAGCCGGAGTCCAGCGCCTCGTGCACCGTCCGCCCACCGAGTTCGGACATCACATGATCGCGCGCGAAGGTTTCGGCGTACCCCTCACCGAAGTGTTCCGCCATCCGCTGCCAGAAGACCGTCAACCGCATGACTCCAGTATCCCGCCCCAGGGGGTGGGCCGGGCCAGGACGGCCTGCCGATACCGCTTTCCGCCCTACGGTCTGACGCATGGCCGAACCCGGAGCATCCCCCCGCCCCTCATCGCCCCCGGCGCACACCCCGCTCGCCCGCGCCGAGCAGTTCGTCTGGCTGACCGCGCGGGTACTGGAGCAGCGCCGCTTCGCGTACCACTTCCTGGACGGGAGCGCCGACGCGGTGGAGACCGCGCTGGCCGCCTACCGCACCGCCGACGAAGGGTACGGGCACGCGCTCGAACCCGATCTGCGTGGGCCGGTGAGCCAGCCCCTGCACACCGGGCACGCGCTGCGGGTCCTGGACTCGATCGGGCGGTGCGCAGGACAGCTGGTGGAGCGCGTGTGCCGCTATCTGACGTCGGTGTCGAACCCGGACGGCGCCCTGCCCGCCGTGCATCCCGGTCAGCGCGGATATCCGGCGGCCCCGTTCGTGCCGATCGTCGACACCCCGCCCAGTGAGCTGCTGGCCACCGGGCCCGTTGTGGGCTTGCTGCACCGCAACCAGGTGTGGCACGCGTGGCTGTTCCGGGCGACCGACTTCTGCTGGCACGCGGTCGAGACGCTGGAGAAGTCGCACCCGTACGAGGTCCAGGCCGCCGTGGCGTTCCTGGATTCCGTGCCGGACCGTCCGCGCGCGCAGGCGGCCGCCGACCGGCTCGGCCGGCTGGTGCGCGAACAGCGGCTGGCCGTGCTTGATCCCGGGAAGCTGGAGGCGTATCCCGTGGCATCCGGTTATGCGCCGGGCGAGCACCATTTCCCGTTCGACTTCGCGCGTACGCCGGAGTCGCTCGCGCGCGCGTGGTTCACCGACGAGGAGATGTCCCGTTCGCTCGACTTCCTGGGGAGCGAGCAGCGCGAAGACGGCGGGTGGCCGATCCGCTGGCGCCAGTGGGCCCCGGGAACCGCCCTGGAGAGCCGCCCGATCGTGACGATCGAGGCACTGCGCACCCTGCGCGCGTACGAGCGGTCGATCGGCTGAGGGGTGCGGGCATGAACGTACGCGCGCGTACGGCCATGCCCGTGTACACGCGCGTACGCGCACGCGTACCTCTGTCTCTCAGCCTGTGATCGCCCGCACCCCCGCCGTCACGATCACCGCCGCTGCCACCACGAGCAGGAAGGGCGCGCGCAGGAGGAGCGCGACGGCGGCCGCGGCGACTCCCGCTGCCCTCGCGTCCAGCACGAGCGCACGCCCGTCGGCGAAGGTCTGCTGCGCCGTGAGGGCGGCGAGCAGCGCGACGGGGAGGAGGGCGGCCAGGCGTTGGACGAGCGGGCGTTCCAGGACGCCCTCGGGGACCAGCAGACCGATGAGCTTGACGGCGTAGCAGCCGACGGCGGTCACGGCGATCGCGATCCAGACGTTCATCGGTCCTCCTCCTGTGGGCCGTACTGGTCGCGCTGCGGATCGTGGGGGTCGTGTGAGTCGTTCACCGCACGGTCGCCGGTCGCACGGTTGCCGGTCGCCCGGTCGCCGGTCTTGCGGCGCCCCTCCGCCCAGAGGACGAGGGGAGCGGCCGCCGCGGCCACGAGCACCGGCACCCCTGCGGGCAGGACGGGCAGCAGCCCCAGGCCGAGGAGGACCGCGACGCCGGCCACGGCCCTTTCCCTGGTGGTCTTGAGCATGGGCGCGAGGAGCGCCAGGAAGACGGCGGGCCCGGCCGCGTCCAGCCCCCATGCCTCGGTGTCGCCGATGGCCTCCGCGCCGAGCGCGCCGAGGAGCGTGGTGAGGTTCCACAGCAGATACAGGCTCAGACCGGTGACGGTGAAGCCGATCCGGGCGGCCCGGCGCGTGGGCTGGGCGAGCGCGACGACCGTGGTCTCGTCGATCACCCACTGCGCGGCGAACGGCCGCACCGCGCGCGGGAGGGCCAGCAACTGAGACAGACGCAGCCCGTAGAACGCGTTGCGCACCCCCAGGAAGAAGGCCCCGGCCGCCGCCGTGAACGGATTGCCACCGGCCGCGAGCGCGCCCACCAGGGCGAACTGGGAGGCACCGGTGAACACCAGAAGGCTCAACGCACAGGTCTGCGGCAGGCTGAGCCCGCTGCCGGCCGAGGTCACCCCGAAGGCGAACCCGGACAGTCCGACGGCGACCCCGACCGCCAGGGCGTCCCGGACCACGGCCCGATCGGGCTTGACGCCCCCTGTGTCGTGCGTGCCCGCGAAAGCTGTCTGTTCTGCCACACCTCGGACGGTAGGACCATCAGCACTCAGGAATCTTGTACGTTCTTGCGCCCGCGTCCGCCGCGCTGGGTCTCCCGGTCGTGTCCGGTGCTCCTGTCGCCCTTGTGTTCCCTAACGTCCTTGGGTTCCCCACCGCGCCCGTGTGCCCTGCCCTCGTTGCGTCCCCGCAGGTCGTCGGGGCCGCCTCTGCGTTCCCGCTGGTACGCGCCCGGGGGGACGCCCACGATCCGGCTGAAGTGACGGTTGAGGTGCGGCTGGTCCGTGAAGCCGACGGCGACGGCCGCCTCGGCGGGGGCCGTGCCCGCGTCCAACAAGGCCCTGGCCCGACGGACGCGGGCGTCGGTCAGCCAGGTGTGCGGGGGCATGCCGTACGCGGCGCGGAAGGCCCGCAGGAGGGCGAACGGGCTGGTGCCGAGATCCGCGGCGAGTCGCTCCAAGGTGGGCGGGTCGGCCATCCGCTCCTGGAGCACCGCACGCGCGCGTGCCGCCGCCGAGGAACCGGCAGCGCGGGCGGTACGGCGGGGCAGTGGGCCGCCGTTGAGGCGCAGCAGCCGGGTCACGGCGACGCGGAGCAGGGTGTCGGCGACGAGCGCGTTGCCCTCGTCGGCGGCCCGCAGCACCTGGTGGACCAGACCGACGGCGTAGGGATCGAAGAGTACGGGGCTGGTGAAGCCAGGGGTGCCGCGGATCACGGTGGTCTCGGCGGCTATCTCGGCCACGACGTCCGGCGACGGGTAGACCGCGCCGTACCGCCAGCCCTCGGGTCCGCCCGCCCGGCCCGTGTGGGGGGTGTCGGGGTTGACCAGGGCCAGCATGCCCGGGCCCGCGTACCGGTCGGCACCGCCGTGATGGAAGACATCGACCCCGTCGGCGATGGCGGCGATCACGAAGTTCTCGTGGGTGTGCCGGACGAACCTCTTTTGCACGTATCTGGCCCGCAGCAGGTCGACACCGGGCAGCTCCTCGTAGTGCCAGTGCCGTGCCCGCTCCGTCGAACCCGCCATGCCTCCATTCTGCGTCCTTCGACGACCGGCCCCTGTCGACATGTGCAGGTCAGGCGGGGGGGGGGCGGCCCGGCCCGCTCACGAGGTGAACAGGGAATCACTCACCTCGTCACCCCCTCGCCTCTTCGTCCCCTGACCCCTTCGCCCCTTCGCCCCCTCGTCCCTTCGCCCCGCGCCCGGCCGACACCGTTCACCCGCCCTGCCGGGCCGCCGTCTCCGCAGGTCACGGCCGTTGTCAGTGGGCGGGTGCAGGATGGGGGCATGGTCAGCTCCGCAGATCGAGCCCTCGACGGCTTCTCCCCCGCGACCCGCGGCTGGTTCACGGGGGCCTTCTCCGCGCCCACCGCGGCCCAGGCCGGGGCGTGGCGGGCGATCGGCGAGGGCTCGGACGTGCTGGTGGTCGCCCCGACCGGCTCCGGCAAGACGCTGGCCGCGTTCCTCGCCGCGTTGGACCAGCTGACGTCGACCCCGCCCCCGGCGGACCCGAGGCAGCGCTGCCGGGTGCTGTACGTGTCACCGCTGAAGGCCCTCGCGGTGGACGTGGAGCGGAACCTGCGCAGTCCGCTGACCGGTATCCGCCAGGAGTCCGTCCGCCTGGGCCTGCCCGAGCCCGAGGTGAAGGTGGGCATCCGCTCGGGCGACACCCCGGCCGCCGAGCGCCGTGCCCTGGCCACCCGTCCGCCCGACATCCTCATCACCACCCCCGAGTCGCTGTTCCTCATGCTGACGTCGGCCACGCGCGACGCGCTGACGGGCGTGGAGACGGTGATCCTCGACGAGGTGCACGCGGTCGCGGGCACCAAGCGCGGCGCGCATCTCGCGCTCTCCCTGGAGCGGCTCGACGAGCTGTTGCCGAAGCCCGCGCGCCGCATCGGCCTGTCCGCCACCGTGCGTCCCGTCGACGAGGTGGCGCGCTATCTCTCCCCGCGCCGCAGGGTGGAGATCGTCCAACCCCCGTCCGGCAAGGAGTTCGACCTCTCCGTGGTCGTCCCGGTCGAGGATCTGGGCGAGCTGGGCGGCTCCCCGGTGGCGGACGGCAACGAGGGGGCGGAACGCCCGTCGATCTGGCCCCATGTCGAGGAGCGGATCGCCGACCTGGTCCAGGCGCACCGCTCCACGATCGTGTTCGCCAACTCCCGCCGTCTCGCGGAGCGCCTGTGCAACCGGCTGAACGAGATCGCGTACGAGCGGGCCACCGGTGAGCCCTTGGACGAACACCACGCCCCGGCCGAGCTGATGGGCGGATCAGGTGCCGCTCAGGGAGCTCCCCCGGTCCTCGCCCGCGCCCACCACGGCTCGGTCTCCAAGGAACAGCGTGCCCTGGTCGAGGAGGACCTCAAGGCGGGTCGGCTGCCGGCCGTGGTCGCCACGTCCAGTCTCGAACTGGGCATCGACATGGGTGCCGTGGACCTCGTGGTCCAGGTGGAGTCGCCGCCGTCGGTCGCGTCCGGGCTGCAGCGTGTGGGACGCGCGGGACACCAGGTGGGAGCGGTTTCCACGGGCGTGGTCTTCCCCAAGTACCGCGGTGACCTGGTGCAGGCGGCCGTGGTCACGGAGCGGATGCGCACCGGTTCCATCGAATCCCTGAGGGTTCCGGGCAATCCCCTGGACGTGCTGGCGCAGCAGCTCGTCGCCATGACGTCGATGGACACCTGGCAGGTCGACGACCTGCTCGCCATGGTCCGGCGGGCCGCGCCCTTCGCCTCGCTCCCCGAGTCGGCGTTCACGGCGGTCCTCGACATGCTCGCCGGCCGCTATCCGTCCGACGCCTTCGCGGAACTGCGCCCGCGCGTGGTGTGGGACCGGGTCACCGGCACCGTCACCGGCCGCCCCGGCGCCCAGCGCCTCGCGGTCACCTCCGGGGGCACCATCCCGGACCGCGGCCTCTTCGGGGTCTTCCTCGCCGGCTCCGACCCCAAGAAGGGCGGCGGCCGGGTCGGGGAGCTGGACGAGGAGATGGTGTACGAGTCGCGCGTCGGCGACGTCTTCACGCTGGGCACCAGCTCGTGGCGTATCGAGGACATCACACGCGACCGGGTTCTGGTCTCCCCCGCACCGGGTGTTCCGGGCCGTCTGCCGTTCTGGAAGGGCGACCAGCTCGGCCGCCCGCTCGAACTGGGCCGCGCGGTGGGCGCGTTCCTGCGCGAGGTGGGCTCCCTGTCCCAGGAGGACGCCCGCCTGCGCATGCTGGCCGCCGGCCTCGACGCCTGGGCCGCGGACAACGTCCTCTCCTACCTCGCCGAGCAACGCGAGGCGTGCGGCCATGTCCCGGACGACCGCACGATCGTCGTCGAGCGCTTCCGGGACGAACTGGGCGACTGGCGGGTCGTCGTCCACTCGCCCTTCGGAGCCCAGGTCCACGCGCCGTGGGCACTCGCCCTCGGGGCCCGCCTGTCCGAGCGGTACGGCATGGACGCCCAGGTCATGCACGCCGACGACGGCATCGTGCTGCGGCTGCCGGACGCCGACCTCATGGGCCTGGACCTCCTCGACATGGAGCCCACGAAGGCCGGCACGGAGTACGACGCCGAGCAGGCGCCGGTCGGCGCGGGGGATGTCGCCTTCGACAAGGGCGAGGTCGACCAGATCGTCACCGACCAGGTGGGCGGCTCGGCACTGTTCGCGTCGCGCTTCCGCGAGTGCGCCGCCCGCGCGCTCCTGCTGCCCCGCCGCAACCCCGGCAGGCGCACCCCGCTGTGGCAGCAGCGGCAGCGGGCGGCCCAGCTGCTCCAGGTGGCGAGCGAGTTCGGCTCGTTCCCGATCGTCCTGGAAGCGGTCCGTGAATGCCTCCAGGACGTCTTCGACGTGCCCGGTCTCGCCGAACTGATGGGTGACATCGAGTCCCGCAAGGTCCGCCTCGTCGAGGTCACCACCCCGGAGCCGTCGCCGTTCGCCCGCTCGCTCCTCTTCGGCTATGTGGCCCAGTTCCTGTACGAGGGCGACTCGCCGCTCGCCGAGCGCCGCGCCGCCGCCCTGTCGCTGGACTCGCGACTGCTGGCGGAGCTGCTGGGCCAGGCGGAGTTGCGCGAGCTGCTCGACGCCGAGGTGCTGACCGAGCTGGAGCAGGAGCTCCAGTGGCTCACGGAGGACCGGCGGGTCAAGGACGTGGAGGGCGTCGCGGATCTGCTCCGTCTGCTCGGGCCGCTGCAGGACGCCGAGTTGGCGGAGCGAGGTGCGGAGCCGCAGTGGGCGCGGGAGCTGGCCGGGGCCCGGCGTGCCATCCGGGTCCGGATCGCGGGCACCGACCACTGGGCCGCGATCGAGGACGCCGGCCGCCTGCGGGACGCGCTCGGCACGGCTCTGCCCGTCGGTGTGCCGGAGGCGTTCACCGAACCGGTCAAGGACCCGCTCGGCGACCTCCTCGCCCGGTACGCGCGCACTCATGGCCCGTTCACCTCGGCCACGGCGGCCGCCCGGTTCGGCCTCGGTGTGGCCGTCACGGAAGGCGCCCTGCACCGGCTCGCCGCGAACGGCCGGGTCGTGCAGGGCGAGTTCCACCCGGCGGGCATCGGCCAGGAATGGTGCGACGCGGCCGTGCTGCGCCGACTGCGCCGCCGTTCCCTCGCCGCGTTGCGGCACGAACTGGAGCCGGTTCCGCCCGCCGCGCTCGCCCAGTTCCTGCCCCAGTGGCAGCACGTGGGCGGCGGACACGGGCTGCGCGGCATCGACGGCCTGGTGCGGGCGGTCGAACAGTTGCAGGGCGCCTCCGTGCCCGCGTCCGCCCTGGAGAAGCTGGTCCTGCCGTCCCGGGTCGCCCAGTACACCCCCGCGATGCTCGACGAGCTGACGGCCGCGGGAGAGGTCGTGTGGGCGGGCGCGGGTGCCCTCCCCGGCAAGGACGGCTGGGTCTCGCTGTACCTGGCGGACACGGCCCCGCTGCTCCTCCCGCCCCCGCACCCGCTGGAGCTGACCGCACTCCACCAGTCCGTCCTGGACGCCCTGTCCGGCGGCTACGGCCTGTTCTTCCGTCAGATCGCCGACCAGGTCCGCGCCACGACCCATCCCGACGCCACCGATCCCCAACTGGCCGACGCCATCTGGGACCTGGCCTGGTCGGGCCGCCTCACCAACGACACACTCACCCCCATGCGCTCCCTGCTCGGTTCGGGCCGCACAGCGGGTTCCACGGCCCACCGCGCCAAGCGCACCGTCCCGCGAGGCCGCTACGGCTCCCTGACCGCCGCGGCACGCACCCAGTCCCGTACGGGGCCGCCCACGGTCGCGGGCCGCTGGTCCCTGCTCCCCGCCCATGAACCCGACGCCACCGTCCGCGCCCACGCCGTCGCCCGCACGCTTCTCGACCGGCACGGCGTGGTCACCCGGGGTGCCGTCTCCGCCGAAGGCGTCGAGGGCGGGTTCTCGGCTGCGTACCGCGTCCTGTCCGTGTTCGAGGAGAGCGGCCAGGCCCGCCGCGGCTACGTGGTCGAGGGACTCGGCGCGGCCCAGTTCGCCATGGACGGCGCGGTGGACCGTCTGCGCGCGGTGGCCAACGCCCGCGAGAGGGGCGAGACCGCCCCGGGCATGGACCCGAACGGCCACGCCCAGGCCCCTGCCCCGACACCCGGCTCCCCCACCAGCTCCGGCGACCTGGACCTCCCCGACTGGCTCACCGACGACGCCTCCCCCGCCATGGACGAAACCTTCGGGACCGCGACGCCCCCCACCGGGACGGCCCCCTCCGAGTCCACGCCACCCCCGAACTGGCCCTCCGGTTTCCCGTCGTCCGACGGCCATGACGGCCATGACGACCATGACGGCTACGGCGGCAAGAGCGGTCACAGCGGCTACGGCGGCTACGGCCTCCAAGGACCTCCGGGTGCCCGAGGCCGGAACGGCCCACCGAACCGCTCCCGCACCACCCCCACCAACCGAGCCGTGGTCCTGGCCGCCGCCGACCCCGCCAACGCCTACGGGGCCGCCCTCTCCTGGCCCGACCCGCCCACCGAAGCCGGGCACAAACCGGGCCGCAAGGCGGGGTCGCTGGTCGTCCTGGTCGACGGCGAGCTCACCCTCTACATGGAACGCGGTGGCAAGACCCTCCTGGCCTGGCCCGCCGACCCGGACGCCAGACCCCAGGACGACCCACGCCTCCGCCCGGCAGCCGAGGCCCTGGCCGCCGCCGCCCGCGCCGGCTCCCTCGGCACGGTCACCGTGGAACGCGTCAACGGCGCCTCCGCCCTCACCTCCCCCCACGGCCCCCTCCTGGAAGGAGCAGGCTTCATCGCGACCCCCCGCGGCCTACGCATCCGTGCCTGAGCCACCACGCAACGCCCCCACCCCCTCACTCATGCCACCCTTGACCCATGCCCGAAGGTGACACCGTCTGGCAGACGGCGAAACGGCTGCACGCCGCCCTCGCCGGCAAGGTGCTGTACCGCTCCGACCTCCGCGTGCCGAAGTACGCGACGGCCGACCTCACGGGCCGCACCGTCCTCGACGTCACCCCCCGGGGCAAGCACCTGCTGACCCGCATCGAGGGCGGTCTCACACTGCACTCGCACCTGCGGATGGACGGCTCCTGGAAGGTGTACGGAAACGCCGAACGCTGGACCGGCGGCCCGGCGCATCAGATCCGCGCGATCCTGGGCACCCTCGACCGCACGGCCGTCGGCTACCGCCTCCCCGTCCTGGAACTACTGCGCACCACCGACGAACACCGAGCCGTCGGCCACCTCGGCCCCGATCTGCTCGGCCCCGACTGGGACCCCGACCTGGCCCTCGCCAATCTCCAGAACGACCCCGCGCGCCCCCTCGGCGAGGCCCTCCTCGACCAGCGCAATCTCGCCGGCATCGGCAACGTCTACAAGAGCGAGCTCTGCTTCCTGCTCCGCGTCACCCCGTGGCTCCCCGTCGGCGCACTCCCGCAGGACCGCGCCGCCCTGCTTCCGGCCCTCGCCAAGAAGCTCCTCGAAGCCAACCGTGACCGCCCGATCCGCAGCACCACCGGTCTCCGCCTCCACGACCTGTTCGTGTACGGCCGCGCCCCACGCCCCTGTCTGCGCTGCAACACCCCCATCCGGGCCGGTGACCAGGGCGACGGCTCCCGCGAACGCCCCACCTACTGGTGCCCCACCTGCCAACAGGGCCCGGCCCCGGCCCCGGGCACCCCCAGAGCGACCCGCCCCCGCCCCCAGCGCCGTACCCCGAACTGACCACGCCTCCCGTCCCGCTCTCCGGCACCCTGCGGCTTACGGTTCACGGCTCGCGGCTCGCGGCTTGCGACTTGCGGCTCAGGGCTTGCGACTTGCGACTCACGGCTTGAGGCGTCACGGCCCCACTAATTGACGACCCGTCAGAAACACTCGTACGGTCACTGCATGCCCATCAAGGCGTACGACCTGTCCGGCCGCACCGCGTTCGTCACGGGAGCCGCTGGTGGCATCGGCCGCGCCTCGGCCGTCCTGCTCGCCGAGGCAGGGGCGACCGTGCACTGCGCGGACCTCGACGTGCGGGGCCTGCACGAGACGGCCACATTGATCAAGGAGACGGGCGGCATCGCCCACATCCACCAGGTCGACGTCACCGACCGCGCCCGGCTCACGCAGGCGGTGGCCGCCTGCGAGGGCGGCCTCCATGTGATGGCGGCGATCGCCGGGATCATGCACAGCAGCCCGGTGCTGGAGACTCGGGACGAGGACCTCGACCGGGTGTGGAGGGTCAACTTCAAGGGCGTGCTGTACGCGTGCCAGGAGGCGGCCCGCCACATGATCGCCAGCGGGACGCGGGGCAGCATCGTCACCATGGCCTCCGGCGCGGTGGACACCGGTGGGCCCGGGCTTCTCTGCTACGGCGTGACCAAGGCCGCCGTGGTCCAGCTGACGAAGACCCTGGCCACCGAGGTCGGCCCGCACGGCATCCGGGTCAACGCCGTGGCACCGGGGTGGACCCGTACCCCCATGACCGACCGCCACGACAGTGAGGCACAGGCACGGACCGAGTCGTTCATGGCCCGTCTGTCACCGCTGGGCCGGGTCGGCGACCCCGACGACATCGCGCACGCCGTACTGCATCTCGCCTCCGACGCCTCGTCATTCACCACGGGCCAGATCATCCGCCCGAACGGCGGCGTAGCCATGCCGTGGTGACCCCGAGAAGCCGCCCCCAAAGACGGTGTCACACCCCCCTGCGCGCGCGCTCCCTCTGAACCTGAGCGCCCCCAGCCAACGCCTCGCCCCGCTCCCCACGCCGTCCGCCCCGCACCTCTCCCCCGCATCCCTTCGGCACGCAATGCACGGGCAGGAGGCTCAGCCCCCACCCCCCGGCCACGACCGCCCCCTCCACCGCGCCGGCATCCGGCGCGACAGCGAGTCGCAGCACTCCCCACCACCACAGCGCACCGAGCCCCAGAGTCGCCCCCCAGCGCACTATCCGCATAGCCGCCACCTCCAGGCCTTCGGGCCTCACCAAAACGACGCTAGACGGCCCTCGACACGGCCGGGAGGGCGCACCACCGGCACAGGGACGCACGGCTCACTCACGGGGACGGCACCCACACGGCGCCCGACGCGCCCCACAGCCTCACACCGCTCTGGACACGCACCCGGCGCACCCACCGGCCGCATCGGAGCGCACCGTCCACCCACCGGCGCCCGCCCCAGTCGTAGCCTCGACCGCGGCGTCTCTCGTCACAGCGCCCCGAGCCGCAGCGCCCGACCCTGCGGAACCACACCGCACCCACCCGGCCCGACGCCCCCACCGCAGCCACAGCCACAGCCACAGCCACAGCCACAGCCACAGCCACAGCCACAGCCACAGCCACAGCCAGGTGCTATCCGTTCTCCGCCTGGAACATCCAGTGGTGTTTCTCGAGATCCGCCGTGATCTCGATGAAGATGTCCTGGCTCACCGGATCCGCCTCCGCGGTGCTCTCCACCCGCGTCCGCATTCGAGTGATCACCGCACCGAGCGCGTCCACCAGCGTCCCCACGGCGTCCGTGTCCTTGACCCAGCCGTCGGGCACCTTGCCGATGCCGCTGCTCCCGGCCACCGTCGGGGCCCGCCCGTCCGGCGAGACGCCGAGCGTGGCCGCTCGCTCGGCGACCGTGTCGGAGTGCAGTCGCGCGGTGTCCACGACCTCGTCGAGTTGCAGATGGACCGTGCGGAAGCGGGGTCCGACGACATTCCAGTGGATCTGCTTGGCCACGAGGGACAGGTCCACGAGATCGACCAGGGCGCCTTGCAGCGCCTCGGAGACGGTCTTGAGGTCGGCGTCGGACAGCGGGCTCTTGACGACGTACATCGGCGCGCTCCGGTTCTCGAGGGGACGTACGGACGTACGACCGGGCCGGCCCTACGCCCTTGACGACGGTGTGCGAACGCACGAACTCCTCGCGCGCACGCCCCCGAGCCCGCCCCTCCACCATGACCTCACACCCCCACCCGGGCAAACGGGAACCCCCACCGCCCGCCCCGCTCACCCCCACGCACAAGCCCCCACGCAAAAGCCCCGGCCGACACCCCCAGGTTTCCCTGGAGGCCCCGACCGGGGCTCCCATCGCGCTTCTCCTTCTACTTCAGCGGCGTGCGCCGAACCTCACGCATACACGTGCGGCTGTCACGCCGCCACGACGTCCACCGCTTCGGTGGGCGCCTTGATCGTGACCCGCTCCGGTGGCACACCGGCCACCGACACGGAGTTGAGCATGGGTCGACGCACTGGTGCTGGCACCGGCTCGGTGGCCGCTGCGGACTGGGCCAGCTCGGCAAGGGCGAGCTCGTCACTCACTTCCCGCATGAGCTCGGACATCCGTACGTCCAGCGCGTCGCAAATGGCGGAGAGCAGCTCGGAGGAAGCCTCCTTCTGCCCCCGCTCCACCTCGGAGAGATAGCCGAGTGAGACTCGGGCGGACGAGGAGACTTCGCGCAGAGTACGGCCCTGGCGCTGGCGCTGCCGACGCAGCACGTCACCCAGCAGGCGACGGAGCAGAATCATCGGTGGCTCCCTCCTCGGACCGTGTAGCCGCATCCTTCACGCCCCACCGTACCGCCTCGCGCTGCGGCCGTGCGGGGAGCGCTGTTGTGTTCACTCAGGGCTGCAAACATCAAGTCCCCCCGTTCTGTTCCGTATCCTGTGCCCGCTCATTCCCGGTCTGTTCGCCCACGAGCTCCTGGAGGAGGAGTCCGAGCACGCTCCGTACACTCTCCATACGAATTTCCGCCCGGCCGCCGTTCAACCTCAACGACGCCACTTTCCCGCCATCGAATGTGCCGGAATCCGCGCCGAGAGGTCCGGCGACAGCGACATGGACCGTGCCGACGGGCTGCCCGTCCTGCGGGTCGGGGCCCGCGACCCCGGTGGTCGAAATTCCCCAGTCGGCGCCGAGCGCCTTGCGGACACCGTCCGCCATCTGGGCCGCGACCTGCGGATCCACCGCTCCGCGCTGGTCCAGGAGGGTGGCGTCGACACCCAGCAACTGGTGCTTCACCTCGGTCGCGTACGCGGTGACCGAGCCCCGGAAGGCCTGGGAGGCGCCGGGGACGTCCGTGATCGCGGCCGCGACCAGACCGCCGGTGAGCGACTCGGCGACGGCGAGCGTCTCGCCCCTCACCTTCAGTAGTCGCAGCACGTCAGCGGCTGTGGACGTCACCGTTCCGCTCCCTCCGCCGCGGCCTGGCGCTCGGCGATTCCATGCCGGCGCAACACAATGGCCTGTCTCACATAGTCGAGTCCGGTGACCACGGTGAGAATGACCGCCACGGCCATCACCCAGAACCTCAGGGTGGCCAGCGGTCCCTCCAGTACCAGGACGTACATCCCGACGGCGGTGCCCTGGGCGAGGGTCTTCAGCTTGCCGCCGCGGCTCGCCGGGATCACCCCGTACCGGATGACGACGAAACGCAGCAGGGTGATGCCGAGTTCTCGGCCGAGGATGACCGCCGTCACCCACCAGGGCAGATCACCGAGGTAGGACAGGCAGATCAGCGCCGAGCCCATGATCGCCTTGTCGGCGATGGGGTCGGCGATCTTCCCGAAGTCGGTGACGAGGTTGTAGGTCCGGGCCAGATGACCGTCGAAGATGTCGGTGATCATGGCGACCGCGAAGGCGGCCCAGGCCCAGGCCCGCCACACGGGGTCGTACCCGCCGTCCATGAGCATCAGCATGACGAAGCCCGGGACAAGGACCAGGCGGACCATGGTCAGGATGTTCGCGATGTTCCAGAGGCTGGCCTGGTTGACCGCGGCAGCGCCGAGCTTCCCGCCCCGCACGGGCCTGGCGTCTCCGGGAGCGCTCGGGGCGCCGGGAGCGCCGGGGGCACTCGCGGCGCTCTTGGCACCGGGGGAGCCGCCCGCCGCGGATGCCGGGACACCCGTCATCTGGCCGCCTCCTCAGTACACGCGAGGGAGCCCGGAAGCGCCTCGGCCACCAGGTCGACGCCTTCGGTGCCGACCACCTTCGCGTCGACCATAAGGCCGACCGTCAGGTTCTCGCCGTTCGTGAACAGCACCTGGCCATCCGTCTCGGGCGCCTGGTGGGCGGCGCGGCCGTAGGCGCCCTCGTCGCCGTCGACCGACTCGACCAGGACGCGGACCGTCTGCCCGACGCGCTCCTCGGCGCGCTGGGAGACCAGTTCCTCGGCCAGCCGGGAGACGCGCGCGAGACGCTCGGCGACCACGTCCTCGTCGAGCTTGTTGTCATAGGTGGCCGCTTCGGTGCCCTCCTCGTCGGAGTATCCGAAGACACCGATGGCGTCCAGCCGCGCGCCGTTCAGGAAACGCTCCAGCTCCGCGAGGTCGGCCTCGGTCTCGCCGGGGAAGCCGACGATGAAGTTGGACCGGACACCGGCCTCGGGGGCCTTGCCGCGGATGGTGTCGAGCAGCTCCAGGAAGCGGTCGGTGTCACCGAAGCGGCGCATCGAGCGCAGCACGGCGGGCGCGGAGTGCTGGAAGGAGAGGTCGAAGTAGGGCACGACCTTGGGGGTCGAGGTGAGCACGTCGATCAGGCCGGGCCGCATCTCGGCGGGCTGGAGGTAGCTGACGCGCACCCGCTCGATGCCGTCGACCTCGGCGAGCTCGGGCAGCAGCGACTCCAGCAGCCGGATGTCGCCGAGGTCCTTGCCGTACGAGGTGTTGTTCTCGGAGACCAGCATGATCTCCTTGACGCCCTGCTCGGCGAGCCAGCGGGTCTCGTTGAGCACGTCCGAGGGGCGGCGGGAGATGAAGGAGCCGCGGAAGGACGGGATGGCGCAGAAGGAGCAGCGGCGGTCGCAGCCGGAGGCGAGCTTCACGGAGGCGACGGGCGAGCCGTCGAGCCGGCGGCGCAGTGGTGCGCGCGGGCCGGAGGCCGGGGCGAGTCCGTCCGGGAGATCGGCGGGGGCGTGCCCGGGGAGCGCGACCTCGGCCGCGGAGTCCTGGCGCTCGGCCGGGCTGATCGGCAGCAGCTTGCGGCGGTCGCGCGGGGTGTGCGAGGCGTGGACGCCGCCGCTCAGGATGGTCTGGAGGCGGTCGGAGATGTCCGCGTAGTCGTCGAAGCCGAGCACGCCGTCGGCCTCGGGCAGGGCCTCAGCGAGCTCCTTGCCGTACCGCTCGGCCATGCAGCCCACGGCCACGACGGCCTGGGTTCTGCCGTGGCCCTTGAGGTCGTTGGCCTCCAGGAGGGCGTCGACGGAGTCCTTCTTGGCGGCCTCGACGAAGCCACAGGTGTTGACGACCGCGACGTCCGCGTCCTCGGCGTCCTCGACGAGCTCCCAGCCGTCCGCCTCCAAACGGCCTGCGAGCTCCTCCGAGTCCACCTCGTTGCGGGCGCAGCCAAGAGTGACGAGTGCGACGGTACGGCGTTCAGGCATGGGCTCAAGACTACTTCGTCCCACTGACGGCCTACGTCGACGGGGTTGGCCGATCTTGGCCAACCCCGTGCGTACGTTTCCCTGTGCGTCTTCTGTGCGGGCCGCCCGCCCCTGGCCGGGGGCCTCACGGCCCCCGCACGGCGGACCTTCCGGTCAGCCGACCTCCGGGTCGCCCTTCGTGTACGTCAGGCGTTCGACCTGGCCGGGACGGAACTCGTCCTTGATCTTCTTGCCGTTGACGTAGAGCTGGACGGCCCCGGCGTCGCCGAGTACGAGGTCGATCTTGGAGCTGTCCTGGAAGGTCTTGGACTGGCCCTGCTGGAGGAGACCGTCCCACAGCAGCTGGCCGCTGTGGTCCTTGGCGGAGATCCAGCTGCGGCCGTTGGACGCGGTGACCCGGACGGTGACCTTGTCACGGGGAGCGGCCGCGATGGCGCTGTCGGACGGCTCCGGCTTGGGGTCGGCCTCGGGCTTGTCGGCCTTGGGCGTGGGTGAGGGGGACTTGCCGGCGGTCGGCGTGGACCCCTCGACGGCCTGGCTTGAGGTGTCGCCGTCCTGTCCGCCGTCGAACGCGGTGAAGCCGACGAAGCCGATCACCGCGACGATCGCGGCGACCATGGCGGCGGTCCAGTTGGGTCCGCGGCGCTCGGGGCGGATGCGTTCCGCCTCGAACAGGGGCGCCGCCGGGGTCGGTGCGGGACGCCCGCCGTGCGCCTCGTCGTACTGGGCGAGCAGCGGGGCGGGGTCGATGCGTACCGCGCGCGCGACGGAGCGGATGTGACCGCGCGCGTAGACGTCGCCGCCGCAAGGCGCGAAGTCGTCCCGCTCGATCGCGTGCACGATGGCGATGCGGACCCGGGTGGCGTTACTGACGTCGTCGACGGTCAGCCCGGCGTCGATGCGCGCCTGCCTGAGGGCATGGCCGATCGAGGGGCGTTCCGCCGCGCGTTCGTCTCGGTCGTATTCGAACGGACGCTCGTCTTCGGGGAAGTTGCCGTCAGGGGAGTTGCCGATGGACACGGGGGCGCCTTTCGAGCGTGTAGCCACCTGTGCTGGAGGTTCAGTCTAGGGGGGGTACGAAAGGGTGGGGCAACCGGGCGGTGGGTCTTTGTACGCCATCAGAATGGCCGGTCATCCTGCTGGTGGTGAGGGTCAGGCACGTGGCTTTCCCTTCCTCCAACTTGACGTACGCCGCAGGGAAACGGTTGCTCACCATTTCCTTACGGCTGGGTCACGTTCGAATACCCGGATGCCGTAGGTCCACCCGTGCTCCCGACGTGTTCCACCCGCCCGGAGGCCCTCCCGCGCGGCCCCCTACTCCCCAGTTTCCCCCCTGATCACCGCCAGCACTCCGTCCAGCTCGTCGGGTTTCACGAGAACGTCACGCGCCTTGGAGCCCTCGCTCGGTCCCACGACGCCCCGCGACTCCATGAGGTCCATCAGCCGTCCGGCCTTGGCGAAGCCGACGCGCAGCTTGCGCTGGAGCATGGAGGTCGAGCCGAACTGCGTGGAGACGACGAGTTCGGCCGCCTGGCACAGCAGGTCGAGGTCGTCGCCGATCTCCTCGTCGATCTCCTTCTTCTGCTTGGTGCCCACGGTGACGTCGTCGCGGAAGACGGGCGCCATCTGGTCCTTGCAGTGCTGGACGACCGCCGCGACCTCGTCCTCGGTCACGAACGCGCCCTGCATTCGGGTGGGTTTGTTCGCACCCATCGGGAGGAACAGCCCGTCACCCTTGCCGATGAGCTTCTCTGCGCCGGGCTGGTCGAGGATGACGCGCGAGTCGGCGAGCGACGAGGTGGCGAAGGCGAGCCGTGAGGGCACGTTGGCCTTGATGAGACCGGTGACGACGTCGACCGACGGCCGCTGCGTGGCGAGCACCAGGTGGATGCCGGCCGCTCGGGCGAGCTGTGTGATGCGGACGATCGCGTCCTCGACGTCCCTCGGCGCGACCATCATCAGGTCGGCCAGCTCGTCCACGATGACCAGCAGATACGGGTATGGCTGGAGCTCGCGCTCGCTGCCCTCGGGCAGCTTGACCTTGCCGTTCCTGATGGCCTCGTTGAAGTCGTCGATGTGCCGGTAGCCGAACGCCGCGAGGTCGTCGTAGCGCAGGTCCATCTCGCGCACGACCCACTGGAGCGCCTCGGCGGCCCGCTTGGGGTTGGTGATGATCGGCGTGATGAGGTGCGGGATGCCCTCGTACGCGGTGAGTTCGACGCGCTTGGGGTCGACGAGGACCATGCGCACGTCCTCGGGGGTCGCGCGGACCATGACCGACGTGATGAGGCAGTTGATGCACGACGATTTACCGGAGCCGGTCGCACCCGCGACGAGCACATGCGGCATCTTCGCCAGGTTGGCCATCACATAGCCGCCCTCGACGTCCTTGCCGAGCGCCACCAGCATCGGGTGGTCGTCCTCGGCCGCGTCCGCGAGGCGCAGGACGTCGCCGAGGTTGACCATCTCGCGGTCGGTGTTGGGGATCTCGATGCCCACCGCCGACTTGCCGGGGATCGGGCTGATGATCCGGACGTCCGGACTCGCGACGGCGTAGGCGATGTTCTTGGTCAGTGCGGTGATCCGCTCGACCTTCACGGCGGGGCCCAGCTCGACCTCGTAGCGCGTGACCGTCGGCCCGCGCGTGAAGCCGGTGACGGAGGCGTCGACCTTGAACTCGGTGAAGACGTTGGTGAGCGAGGCGACGACGGCATCGTTGGCGGCGCTGCGGGTCTTGCCGGGGCCGCCCCGCTCCAGCAGGTCGAGCGAGGGCAGCGCGTACGTGATGTCGCCGGAGAGCTGGAGCTGCTCGGCGCGCGCCGGCAGGTCACGCGGCTCGTCGGGGGCCTTCTTGGTGAGGTCCGGCACCAGGGCTTCCTGCTGCGGGGCCTTGGCCGTCCTGGCGGCCGGGGCTTCCTGCTTGGGCGTTCTGGTGCGCGCGGCGGGGACGGGGGTGGTGTCCTCGCGGTCCCCGGCGCTCACGCCATGGGTGAGGTCGGCGACCACCGGCGAGGGCGGCATCCCGTGGAGCACGGCCCCGTCGAGGGCTGCGGCGGCCGCGGCGGCGACGTCCACGGCGTCCATCGGCCGGTCGGGGTCGGGCTGGCGCACGGCGGAACGCCGGGGGCGGCGCCTGGAGAGGGCCTCCTGCTCGGCGCCGTCGGCGTCGTACTCCTGGGAGGCGGATCCGCCGCGGCGGGGGCGCGCGGGCAGTGCTTCACGCCACTGTTCGTCGTAGCGCGCGTCGTCGTCGCCGTACGCCTCGTCCACGTCGGCCGCGACGATGCCCAGCTTCTGCCCGAGGAGCCGCAGCCGCTGCGGGATCGCGTTGACCGGTGTCGCGGTGACGACGAGGAGCCCGAAGACGGTGAGCAGCACGAGCATGGCGACGGCGAGCGCCTCGCCCATGGTGTACGTCAGCGGGGTGGCCGTGCCCCAGCCGATGAGCCCGCCGGCGTCCCTTATGGGCTGCATTCCGGCGCTGCGGGCGGGCGAGCCGCAGGCGATGTGGACCTGTCCGAGCACACCGATGACGAGCGCCGACAGACCGATGACGATGCGGCCGTTGGCGTCGGGCTTCTCGGGATGCCGGATGAACCGTACGGCGATGATCGCGAGCAGTATCGGCACGAGCAGGTCGAGTCGGCCGAAGGCGCCGGTCACGAGCATCTCGACGAGGTCGCCGACAGGGCCGCGCAGATGGGACCAGGTGCCGGCGGCGACGATCAGCGCGAGGGCGAGCAGCAGCAGCGCGACGCCGTCCTTGCGGTGCGCCGGGTCGAGGTTCTTCGCGCCCTGCCCTATGCCGCGGAAGACGGCGCCGACGGCGTGCGCGGCACCGAGCCAGACGGCGCGTACGAGCCTGTACACGCCCCCGGTCGGATTGGGCGCCGGCTTCGGAGGGGCCGTCTTCTTCGCCGCCGCCTTCTTGGCGGCGGCTTTCTTCGCGGGGGCCTTCTTCGCCGGAGCCTTCGTCGGAGCGGCCGCCTTCTTCGCGGGCGACTTCTTCGCAGCGGACTGACGTGAGGCCATGAGTGTGAGGTTACCGGTGGAGGCCACAGCCGACACGTGTGCCTACTGCTTCACCCGTTCGTGTCGCGTGTCCGGCACCCCGAAGCTGACGGCCCCTGACGACCCCTCAGCACCGACGCCGTCAGGCACAGCCACCAAGACTCGGACACGAGCTGCCGAGGCCGTCAGAGCACGGCTGCCGCTGCCGTCCGGCACGGCCCTCACGCCGTCAGGGCACAACTGCGGCCGGGTCCCGGCCACTTACCGCGGCATGGACCCGTGCACTTCCCCGGCGGGACTCCGCTCAGTTCTGCGAGGGCACCGAGGCGGGTCCGCCCGTGCCCGGCTCCAGCGCGTCCAGCGCCCTGCGCAGCCCGGTGAGTTTCCGTTCGAGATGGGCCGCGGTGGCCACCGCCGCCGCGTCCGCCGAGTCGTCGTCGAGCTGCTTGGAGAGGGCCTCCGCCTGCTCCTCCACGGCCGCGAGGCGCGCGGAGAGTTCGGCGAGGATGCCGCCGGAGGGCTCCTTGGAGCCGCCCGCCGCGCCCTTGCCGCCGCCCTCCAACTGGAGTCGCAGCAGCGCCGCCTGCTCCCTGAGCTGGCAGTTCTTCATGTACAGCTCGACGAAGACGGAGACCTTCGCCCGCAGCACCCACGGGTCGAACGGCTTGGAGATGTAGTCGACCGCGCCCGCCGCGTACCCCCGGAAGGTGTGGTGCGGGCCGTGGTTGATGGCGGTGAGGAAGATGATCGGGATGTCCCGTGTCCGCTCACGCCGCTTGATGTGCGCGGCCGTCTCGAATCCGTCCATGCCCGGCATCTGGACGTCCAACAGAATGACCGCGAAGTCGTCCGTCAGCAGCGCCTTGAGCGCTTCCTCCCCGGACGATGCCCGCACCAGCGTCTGATCGAGCGCGGAGAGGATGGCCTCCAGCGCCAGCAGATTCTCCGGCCGGTCATCGACCAGGAGGATCTTGGCCTTCTGCACCATGGCCCGCCCTCCTCGCCCCGGCTTGGGGCCTCCCCTGTCCTCAGGATCCGAGGTGACACCGCCGGGTGTCACCTCAGGGGACGACTCCCTTGCGCCGCCCGTCCTTGTGCCGGTCATCGTAGCCGCACCCAGCCCGTCGCCACACCCTGTCACCGTGATGTCACTGTGCTCGTAGCAGAAACGCGGCGGGGGACCAGAAGGTTCCCCGAATCCCGCGTTTCTACACGGCCTCGGCCACACTCAGTCAGCAAGTGGGCTTTCCACTCATCCGGTTGTGACCGCACGCCTCCCGCCCGTCACTCGCTCCGCATCCATTGCTCCATCACCGCCAGCAGATGATCCGGATCGACCGGCTTGGTCACATAGTCGGATGCGCCCGAGTCGATCGCCTTCTCCCGGTCGCCCTTCATCGCCTTGGCCGTCAGCGCGATGATCGGCAGTCCGGCGAACTGCGGCATCCGGCGGATCGCCGTGGTCGTCGCGTACCCGTCCATCTCGGGCATCATGATGTCCATCAGGACGACTGTCACATCGTCGTGCTGCTCCAGGACCTCGATGCCCTCGCGGCCGTTCTCCGCGTACAGCACGGACAGGCCGTGCTGCTCCAGGACGCTGGTGAGCGCGAAGACGTTGCGGATGTCGTCGTCGACGATCAGCACCTTCTCGCCGTCGAACCGGGCGGCACGGCGCGCCTGTGGCGCCTCCTGCGCCCAGTGCTCCGGCGCCTGCCCGTTGCCCTGCCCGGGCATCCCGGACGACGGACCGGCCGGCACGGCCCTGCGGCGGCGCCTGAACAGCGCGGCGGCCCCGTTCTGCGTCTCCTGGTACGACTTCACCTCGGCCGGCGTCTCCGCGGGTTCGCTCAGCTCGGCCTCGGAGGCCAGCAGCTCCCCCGCTTCCAGCGAGGACGGGGTGTTGCTCGCGTAGCCCTGCGGAGGCAGTTCACTCGGGTGCAGCGGCAGGTAGAGGGTGAAGGTGGAGCCGCGTCCGGGCTCGCTCTGGGCGTGGATCTCGCCGCCCAACAGCCGGGCGATCTCCCGCGAGATCGACAGCCCCAGGCCCGTACCGCCGTACTTGCGGCTCGTGGTGCCGTCGGCCTGCTTGAACGCCTCGAAGATCACCCGCATCTTGCTGGCCGCGATACCGATGCCGGTGTCGGTCACCGAGAACGCGATCATGTCCGCGTCCGGGTCGCTCAGCGAGCCCGCCTCCAGCAGCTGCTCCCTGATGGCCACCGGCACATCCGCGCCGGCCGGCCGGATGACCAGCTCCACGGCCCCCGAGTCGGTGAACTTCACCGCGTTCGACAGAAGGTTGCGCAGCACCTGCAGCAGCCGCTGTTCGTCCGTGTGCAGCGTGGCCGGCAGCTCCGGCGAGACGCGCACGGAGAAGTCCAGGCCCTTCTCGGCGGTCAGCGGCCGGAAGGTGGCCTCCACGTAGTCGACGAGCTGGACGAGCGCGATCCGGGTCGGCGAGACGTCCATCTTGCCCGCCTCGACCTTCGACAGGTCCAGGATGTCGTTGATCAGCTGGAGCAGGTCGGAGCCCGCCCCGTGGATCGTCTCGGCGAACTCGACCTGCTTGGGCGTCAGGTTCGACTCGGCGTTGTCCGCGAGCAGCTTGGCGAGGATCAGCAGCGAGTTGAGCGGCGTACGCAGCTCGTGCGACATGTTCGCCAGGAACTCGCTCTTGTAGCGCATCGAGACGGCGAGCTGCTCGGCCCGCTCCTCCAGGACCTGCCGCGCCTCCTCGATCTCGGTGTTCTTGACCTCGATGTCGCGGTTCTGCCGGGCCAGCAGCTCGGCCTTCTCCTCCAGTTCGGCGTTGGACGCCTGGAGGGCCTTCTGCCGGTTCTCCAACTCGTCCGACCGCTCCCGCAGTTGCTCGGTCAGCTCCTGCGACTGCTTCAGCAGCACCTCCGTCTTGGTGTTGACGGAGATGGTGTTGACGCTCGTCGCGATCATCTCGGCGATCTGGTTGAGGAAGTCCTTCTGGATCTGCGTGAACGGCGTGAACGACGCCAGCTCGATCACACCGAGCACGGTCCCCTCGAAGAGCACCGGAAGCACGATGACCTGCGCCGGGGGCGCCTCACCGAGCCCGGAGGAGATCTTCAGATAACCGCTCGGCGCGTTCTCCACCAGGATGGTGCGCTTCTCCTGCGCGGCCGTGCCGACCAGCGCCTCCCCCGGCCCGAACGACGTCGGCATCGAGCCCATCGAGTAGCCGTACGAACCGAGCATCCGCAGCTCGTACTCGTCGTCGTTGTCCGGGCCCAGGTCCTTGCCGTCGACCAACGGCATCGCCAGGAAGAACGCCCCGTGCTGCGCGGAGACCACCGGAGTCAGCTCGCTCATGATCAGCGACGCCACGTCGTCCAGGTCCCGGCGGCCCTGCATCAGGGCGGAGATGCGGGCCAGATTGCCCTTGAGCCAGTCCTGCTCCTGGTTGGCGATCGTGGTGTCGCGCAGGTTGGCGATCATCTTGTTGATGTAGTCCTGCAACTCCTTGATCTCGCCCGACGCGTCCACGTCGATCTTGAGATTCAGGTCGCCCCGGGTCACCGCGGTGGCCACGCGCGCGATGGCGCGCACCTGCCGGGTGAGGTTCCCGGCCATCTCGTTCACCGACTCGGTGAGATCCCGCCAGGTGCCGTCGACGTCCCGCACCCGTGCCAGACCGCCCAGCTGCCCCTCGGTGCCCACCTCGCGGGCCACCCGGGTGACCTCC
This sequence comes from Streptomyces sp. MA5143a, assembly GCF_900290235.1. GTDB lineage: Bacteria > Actinomycetota > Actinomycetes > Streptomycetales > Streptomycetaceae > Streptomyces. The sequence goes on along the minus strand of NZ_OLMK01000001.1, from coordinate 7,203 downwards.
TCGGCGAAGGACGACAGCTGGTCGACCATCGTGTTGATGGTGGTCTTCAGCTCCAGGATCTCGCCGCGCGCGTCGATGTCGATCTTCTTGGTGAGATCACCCTTGGCGATGGCGGTCGTGACCATCGCGATGTTGCGGACCTGCCCGGTCAGGTTCGACGCCATCGAGTTCACGGACTCGGTGAGGTCCTTCCATGTACCCGCCACACCCGGTACGTGCGCCTGGCCGCCCAGGATGCCGTCCGTGCCCACCTCGCGGGCCACCTTGGTGACCTGGTCCGCGAAGGAGCTCAGCGTCTTGACCATGCTGTTGAAGGTGTCGGCGAGCTGCGCGACCTCTCCGCGCGCCTCGATCGTCACCGTGCGGGTGAGGTCGCCGTTGGCGACGGCCGCGGCCACCTGGGAGATGTTCCGCACCTGCATGGTCAGGTTCTTGGCCATCAGGTTCACATTGCCGCTGAGGTCCTTCCAGATGCCGGTGACGCCCGGCACGTGCGCCTGGCCCCCGAGGATGCCCTCGGTGCCCACCTCACGGGCCACCCGGGTCACCTGCTCGGCGAAGGACGACAGCTGGTCGACCATCGTGTTCACCGTGGTGACGAGCTCGAGGATCTCGCCCTTGGCGTCCACGGTGATCTTCTTCGACAGGTCGCCCTTGGCGACCGCGGTCGTGACCTCGGCGATCTGGCGCACCTGGATGGTCAGGTTGTTCGCCATGAAGTTCACCGACTGGGTGAGGTCCTTCCAGGTGCCGGAGACGCCCTGCACCTCGGCCTGACCGCCGAGCTGGCCCTCCGTGCCCACCTCACGGGCGACCCTGGTGACCTCCTCCGCGAACGACGACAGCTGGTCCACCATCGTGTTCAGCGTGTTCTTCAGCTCCAGGATCTCGCCGCGCGCGTCCACGGTGATCTTCTGGGAGAGGTCACCGCGGGCGACCGCCGTGGCGACCTGCGCGATGTTGCGGACCTGTCCGGTCAGGTTGCCGGCCATGCCGTTCACGGACTCGGTGAGGTCGCGCCACACACCGGCGACACCCGGCACGTGCGCCTGACCGCCGAGGCGGCCCTCCGTGCCCACGTCACGGGCCACCCTGGTCACCTGGTCGGCGAAGGACGACAGCTGGTCCACCATCGTGTTGATGGTGTTCTTCAGCTCCAGGATCTCGCCGCGCGCGTCGACGTCGATCTTCTGCGAGAGGTCACCTCGGGCGACCGCCGTCGTCACCTGGGCGATGTTGCGCACCTGGGAGGTGAGGTTGCCGGCCATCGAGTTGACGGAGTCGGTGAGCTCCTTCCAGGTGCCCGACACACCGTCCACGCGCGCCTGGCCGCCGAGGCGGCCCTCCGTGCCCACGTCGCGGGCCATGCGGGTCACCTGGTCGGCGAACGACGACAGCTGGTCCACCATCGTGTTCACGGTGTTCTTCAGTTCGAGCATCTCGCCCGCGACATCGACGGTGACCTTCTGCGAAAGGTCGCCGTTGGCCACGGCCGTGGTGACCGCCGCGATGTTCCTCACCTGTCCGGTGAGATTCCGGAACGCCGTGTTGACGGAGTCCGTGAGGTCCTTCCACGTACCGGCCGCGCCCGGCACCTTCGCCTGACCGCCGAGACGCCCCTCGGCACCCACCTCGTTGGCCACGCGGGTGACCTCGGCACCGAAGTAGGACAGCTGGTCGACCATCCCGTTGACGGTGTTCTTCAGCTCCAGCATCTCGCCGGCCACGTCGACGGTGACCTTCTGCGAGAGGTCGCCGTTGGCCACGGCGGTGGTCACGGCCGCGATGTCCCGCACCTGGATCGTGAGGTTCCGGAAGACCGTGTTCACCGAATCGGTGAGGTCCTTCCACGTACCCGCCGCACCCGGCACCTGCGCCTGACCGCCGAGACGCCCCTCGGCACCCACCTCGTTCGCCACACGGGTGACCTCGTCGGCGAAGATCCGCAGCGTCTCGGTCATCTGGTTGATCGTCTCGGCGAGCTTGGCGACCTCACCACGTGCCGGGACCGTCACCTTCTGCGACAGATCACCATTGGCGACGGCGGTGGTGACCTGGGCGATCCCCCGCACCTGCGCCGTCAGATTGCCGGCCATGGTGTTCACCGAATCGGTGAGTTCTTTCCACACCCCGGCCACACCGGGCACCTCGGCCTGACCGCCGAGCTGGCCCTCCGTGCCCACCTCACGGGCGACTCGCGTCACCTCTGAGGAGAACGCGGACAGCTGGTCGACCATCGTGTTGACGGTCTCCTTCAGCTCCAGCATCTCGCCGGCGACATGAACCGTGACCTTCCGGGACAGATCACCCTTGGCGACCGCGGTCGTCACCAGCGCGATGTCCCTCACCTGCGCGGTGAGCCGGTACGCCATCGTGTTGACGGACTCGGTCAGGTCCTTCCACGAACCGGACATCCCACGCACCCGGGCCTGTCCGCCCAGCTTGCCCTCGGTGCCCACCTCGCTGGCCACACGCGTGACCTCGTCGGTGAACGTCGACAGCTGGTCGACCAGGTTGTTGACGGTCCGCCCGACCTTCAGGAACTCCCCTCGCAGCGGATGCCCGCTCCCGTCCGGGGCGTGCGTCCGCAGCTCCATCCGCGGCGACAGGTCACCCTCGGCGACGGCCGACAACACCCGGCTGACCTCGGAGACCGGCCGCACGAGATCGTCGACCAGGGCGTTCGACGCATCGATCGCGGCCGCCCAGGACCCCTCGGTCGCGCCCGTCTCCAGCCGCTCGGTGAGCTTCCCCTCACGGCCGACCATCCGCCGCACCCGCGACAACTCACCGGTCAGATGCAGATTGCGGTCCGCCACCTCGTTGAACACGGCAGCGATCTCGGCCATGACACCGTCACCCGAGACGGTGAGCCGCTTGCGGAAGTTGCCGTCCCGCATGGCCTCCAGCGCCGTCAACAGCCGATCCAGGGCAGCCGTGTCCACGGTGGTGGTCCCGCCTCGCGGTTTGCGCTGCTTGTTCAGGGACTGTCCGCCTTTCGCGCGCGCCTTAGTGCCTCGCGTCGCTGCGCCAGACTCCACTGTGTCCCTCCCGCAAGGGTCGACCGTTCCTGCTGGACGTACTGCGCCCCACTGGGCCGCTTCGCACTGCTCGTACCACTCGTACTACTTCGTACGCGGGTACGTCTGATCGGTGAGTCGGACACCACTCCCCGGTACACCTGGCAGAACGCGGTCCGACCCGGCCTTCTCCTGGAATCCTGCCCAGTGTTTCACCATGGCTGAACCAGGCCATAACAGTTCGGCAGCTTCGCACACGGTCCGCACACCTCCGGGCGGAAACACAGACGACCGGCATCCGCATGGACGGCGAAGGTAAGTAACCTTGCATGCGGCTGTCCAGCCATGCCGGTCCCGTCCGGCCTGGGCGGTGGCGCACGAGCACGAGCGGGCAGGCATCGGAGGGGCGGCCGCACCATGACCACCGGACTGCATCCTGGGGAGGCCCCCCAGGAACCCAGGCCGACGGATGATCAGCCTCTGCCTCGGCAGGAGGTCGGTCGTGGGTCCTCGCACGACGAGAACCGGACAAGGAGTTCTGTGATCACCGCGCGCGCGGCCGCCAGTTTCGACCCCGTCTCGCGATCCGTCGCGACGGCCCGCTCGTTCGTCCGCGACACCCTCCAGGGCTGGGGTTTCGCCGACATCGTCGACGACGCCGTGGTCCTCACCAGCGAACTGGTCACCAACGCGGTCGTCCACGCGGGCACCTCCGCCGACGTGCTGTGCCTGCGCTCGGAGGACGGGGTCCGCATCGAGGTCGCCGACAGATACCCCGAGCGTGAGATCCCCCTCCAGTCCAGCCCCGTCAACATGGGCAGCCCCGACCGCGAGGGAGGCCGCGGCCTCCAGCTGTGCGCGGCGATGGCCGGCCGCTGGGGCGTCGAGTACACCCCCACCCACAAGCAGGTCTGGTTCCAACTCGTCCTCCCCGACCGCCCCGTGGGCACCCGCACAGCGGGCCCTTCCCTCCCCGCCGACCTGCTGCCCCTGGCCGACGGCCGGGTCCGCGTCGCCGTCGTCCAGATCGACCGCACGGGCGCGATCAACGCGTGGAACGAGGACGCCGAGGAACTGTTCGGCTACGCCCCGGACCAGGTCATCGGCAAGCCGCTCACCGACCTCGCCGCCTGGCCGCACACCCCCGGCACCAGCACCGGGGTCGCGGAGGCCCTGCAACTCTCCCGCTGGGAGGGCAGTTACGGCATCCGCGACGCGGGCGGCCGGGTGATCCCCGTGTACGCCTCCCACCTCCGGGTCCGCGACACGGCCGGCGAACCGTCCACGGTCTGCCTTCTCGTCCGGGACCACGAGCGCGCCGTCCTGCAGACCCCGATCCGCGTCCCCACCGGCGATTCGAGCGGCTCCGGCGAGGGGGGCCAGGCCACGGACCCCTTCGAGGTCTTCATCGGCTCCCCCGCCCCGGACGACCTCGACGGCCTCCTGCAGCGCACGGTGGAGCGCGCCCGCGACATGCTCGACGGGGACTCCGCGTTCCTGCTCCTCGCCACCGACGACGAGACCGAGCTGGAGGTACGGGCCTCCACCGGCCTTCCCTCGGCCCGCCAGCGCTTCGCACGCGTCCCCGTGGAGGCCGGCCCCGGCCGCTACGGCTCGGCCCGCATGCCGGCCGTCCATGACGATCTCGCGGCCGTCCCCGGCGCGGTCCCCCTGCTCAGCGGCACGGGCATGCGCTCGGTCGTCACGGTCCCGCTGAAGGTCGAGGGCCGCCTCACGGGTTCCCTCGGCGTCGCCGCGGAGGCCGCGAGCCGCTATTCCAACGAGGAGGCCCTGCGCCTCCAGTTCGCCGCCGACCGCATCGCTCTCGCCGTCGAGTCGGCACGCCTGGGTGAGCTGGAGCGGCTGCGCCGCGGCTCCCTGTCGTTCCTCGTCGAGGCCTCCGACCTCCTCGCGGGCACCCTGGACCGCGACCAGACCCTGGCTCTGATGGCCCAGATGACGATCCCGACCCTCGCCACCTGGTGCGCGGTGTACACGATCGCCGACCAGGCCTCCGACCCGTACCTCTCGTACGTGCTCCACGAGGACGAGGACCTCATCGACGGCCTCAAGGCCCTCCTGTCCAAGATCGCGCCGCCCGAGCCGATCCCGACTCCGGGCGCCCGCGTCTGGACGGCCCCCGCGGAAGCGGCCCACCGCGCGGCGCTGCGCACCTCGATGCGCAGCCTGGGCCTCGGCGAGCCCGCCACGGTCAGCTCGGGCATCGGCACGACTCTGGCGACGGCCTCGGCGGTGGGCGGGGAGACGGTCGTCCTGCCCCTGGTGGCCCGTAACCGCGTCATCGGCATGCTCACGCTCGGCAAGCCGACGGACGAGCACTTCCGCCAGGAGATCCTGGAGCTCGCGGAGGACCTGTCCCGCAGGGCCGCCCTGGCCCTGGACAACGCCCGCCTGTACTCGGAGCGCATGGCCATCAGCCAGTCCCTCCAGCGCAGCCTCCTCCCGCCGGAGCTTCCGGACATCGAGGGCGTCGAGGTCGAGGTCATCTACCGCGCGGCCGGCGAGGGCAACGAGGTGGGCGGCGACTTCTACGACCTCTTCCCGATCCGCGACGGCGCGTACGGCTTCGCCATCGGCGATGTCTGCGGTACGGGCCCGGAGGCCGCCGCGGTGACCGGCCTGGCCCGTCACGCCCTGCGCCTGCTGGCCCGCGAGGGTTACGGCGGCCCGGCCGTACTGGAGCGCTTGAACTCCGCCATCATCGACGAGGGCGCCCGCAGTCGTTTCCTGACCCTCCTGTACGGCGAGTTGTGGCCTCAGGAGGACGGCAGCGCCGTCCTGAAGGTCGTCTGTGCCGGGCACCCGCTGCCGCTCCGCCTGCGCCAGGACGGCACGGTGGAGCCGGCCGCCGAACCGCAGCCCCTCCTCGGTGTCATGGAGGATCTGGAGCTGTACGAGCAGACGGTCACCCTCGATCCCGGTGACGTGCTCCTCTGTGTCACGGACGGCGTCACCGAACGCCGTGAGGGCACCCGCATGTTGGGCGACGACGGCCTGACGGAGGTCCTCACGACCTGTACGGGTCTCACGGCCGGCGCTGTGGCGGCCCGTGTGATGCGCGCGGTCGAGCGCTTCGCGTCGGACGCCCCGTCGGACGACATGGCCATCCTCGCGATGCGTGTTCCGGGCCTGCACAAGGACTGAGCGGGCGACGATCGGAAAAGGGCATGAGAAAGGCCCCGCCCGGATGGGCGGGGCCTTTTGGCTGAGCCCCCAAACGGAATCGAACCGTTGACCTTCTCCTTACCATGGAGACGCTCTGCCGACTGAGCTATAGGGGCTTGTCGCTTTCGAGGTTTCCCTCGCGGCAACGGAATAGATCATACCCCGAACAGAGCCGTGCTCCCAAACCAAGCTTGTGCACGTGACGACCGTTCTCAGAACGCCGGCTGCAGCAGCCCGCCGAGCGCGTTGCAGGCGGACACCAGCCGGTGCAGTTCGCGCCGCGACATGTCTCCGCCGATGGGCAGCGCGAGCGTCTCGTCGGCGGCTCGTTCGGTCTCGGGGAGACATATGTCCCGCCGGAACTCCGGCATGCGGTGCACCGGCGTCTTCACCGGCACGCTGCATGCAACTCCCTTGGCCTTGACGGCCCGTGCGAACGCGTCCCGATCCGGCCGCCCGTTGCCCGGCACCCGTACGACGTACTGCTGGAAGGTGTGCCCGTCGCATCCGACCGGGGCCCGTACGCCTTTCAGTTTGGTGCTGAGGTACGCGGCGCGTTCCCTGCGCACTCCGACCTCGCTGTACGGCGCCTCGGACTCCCCTTGTTCCAGCACCAACAGGCCGTGCCGTTGCCCTATTTGGTGCAGTGCCGCGATGTCCGCCGACCGGCCGAAGCGGTGCACGGCGACGACCGCCACGGTCCGCGTGGTCACCGCGGCCTCCACGGCCGCCGCGTCCAGGCAGTACGACAGCGGGTCTATGTCCGCGAAGACCGGCACTGCCCCTGTCAGGCTCACGGCCTGGGCGACCTCGGGGTTCCCGAACGCCGGCACGACCACCTCGTCACCGACGCCGACACCTGCGGCCTTGAGCATTCCAACGGTACCCATAGCGCGGATCCTCGTCGCGCAATGTGAACGCGAAGTGACGCACAACAAAAAAGAGCTGGTCCCCGAACCGAAATTCGGGGACCAGCTCTATCAATGATTGTTCGGCA